>CAVVYL010000040.1:0-440687 GCA_963752385.1 uncultured Acidimicrobiia bacterium
TCGCGCCGATATCGCCGGTGTGGAACCATCCGTCCTCGAATGGACTGTCACCCGGGGTGTTGAAGTATCCGGACGTCACATTCTCGCCGCGCACCAGGATCTCCCCATCCTCCGCGATCCGTACTTCGACCCCCGCGATCGGCTTCCCCACCGTCCCGCGGCGCGCATGAAACGGATGGTTGAGCGTCACAATCGGCGCGGTTTCGGTGAGCCCATAGCCCTGGATCACCAGAAAACCCAGCCGCGACCAGAAATCCTCCAATTCCGGATCGAGCGGCGCTGCCCCCACGATAAAGGTCCAGAACTTCCATCCGAACAGCCGATGCACCCGGCGGTACCGCCACCAGCGCACCAGCCAATGCGGTTTGTCCGCAGCCGGACGCCCCGCCTCCGGCTCCACTTGCAGGACGTACTCCCGCAGCACCTCCAGGATCTTAGGAACCGACACCAGAGCCGAAATTCGCCGCTTGCGGATCTGCCTCAGGATCTCGCGCGGGCTGTAGCCATGCATGAATACCACTACGCCGGGCAGCATCGGCGGAATGAACGTTGCCATGGCCTGGCCGAACAGGTGGCTCAACGGCAGCAGGTTCAGAAAGCGAATCGGAAAGAACGGCCGGCCATACTGGCGGTACTTGCGCACTTCGCCCTCCACGGGCAAGATGTTTGCCAGCACGTTGCGATGCGTGATGATGACGCCCTTGGGCTCGGCGGTAGTCCCGGAGGTGAACAGAATCTCCGCCACGTCATCGCGGGAGATGAGTGGCCCGGAGACTGGACTCCCGGTCCACGCCAGGTCCGCCAGCTTCCAGGAAACGATGTCGTCCGGAGGGGCCACTTCATCGCCAACGAGCAGCACTCGCGCGCGGACAATGTCATTCACCCTCCGCACCAGATCGGCCGAAGAACGATAGTCGATCGGAACCGCGATCACGCCTTCGATCAGGCATCCCCACAGCGCCGCCACCCATTCCGGACGGTTCTCGCTCCAGAACAGAACTTTGTCGCCCTTGCCGACCCCCGTTTCGCGCAGCCGCGCTGCAAAGACACCCGCGGCGCGCACTACATCGGCGTAACGATAGCTCCGTGTACGATACCCATCGTCATAGACCAGGAATTCGCCCGCGTTCCGCTCAAACCCGGCGAAGAAATCAAGGAGAGTCTGGTGCACTTACTGAATCGTACTCTGTCCTTCAATCCCCAGGTCCGAGGCAGCGATGTTCTTGTTGATGTGGTTATCCAGGTTGATGACGTAGGTCTCGGCGGCTTCGGTCAGGATGGGCGAGTGCGTGGCCGCTATGACGCGAAACCTTTTCTGGTCCACCAGTTCCATCATCATCTTCAGGATCCGCCGCTGGTTGGATTGGGAGAGCGCCATCTCCGGCTCGTCGAGCAGCAGCACGGTCTGATCGGGCAGGTTGGGAAAATTTTCGCGAAACATTGCCAGCATCACCTGCCCATGGCTGGCCATTTGCAGGAACTCCTTCATGCGCGGATCGTCGTCAAAAAAATCGAGCTGCGTGCGCGGATTGTGCTGTTCGGCGTCGAACAGGAAAACCTTCTTGAACGCAGCCTTGCCCGGATCCAGTCGGTAGATGAACCCGTCCACCTTCTCGCCCTGGAGGGCGTAATGAATCGAGTGCAGCAGCGTCGATTTGCCGGACCCGTTCTCGCCTGTCAGCATGATCAGTGGATGGGAAAGATCCACGATCATCGGCATGTGGAAGTTCAGATTTACGAAAACGGGATGGGCTAGGATTTTGAGATACATTACTGGTTCAAGTATATCGCCGTGGCTTCCCGGATAGCCCTCTCCGGAAGCTTCTTTGATGGCTGCGATTCATGTGGGGCGGACTTCAGTCTGCGCGGGGCTTCAGCCCCGCTTTGCGGCGCGCGACACAAGCGGAACGGCGGGACTGAAGTCCCGCGCAGACTGAAGTCCGCCCCACATAGGTCGTCACTTTGAATGCGACCGTTGCGCCCAAGGCGGAGCCAAGCTTCTTCGACCATTAGATCCGGCCGCCGGACCACGGGCTGAGCGGGGACGGTTTCCGCCGACCCCATCTCCCCGCAGGAGACGGCGCACACCCGCCAGAACACAACTCCAGTTCCGCATCGCGGCTCCAGCCCGACGCACTAGATGGCCGCGCCCTTAATTAGCGCCCGCCGCGCTTGTTTTTCTAGCCTGAAAGCATTCCCGGCAAAAAACCGGACGCCCCTGAGTGGGGCGAAACGGAACGGTTGTTTCCCGCCCGCATTGGGAGCAATTCGCTGTGGTCTCTACTTTCGCATGACCGCCGGAGCCCCCCTCCTGACGCTTGCCCTTACACGCTTTGCAGCGCTTAGGCTCATTCCTGAAATTCTTATCGGCGAAAAACTGCTGCTCTCCCGCAGTGAACACGAAATCGGCGTTGCAGTCGACGCACTTGAGTACTCGATCCTGAAACTCTGGCATTTACCTGGCTCCTGCCTTCCCGTAGGTACCGCACTACCTCAGGAGAAGGCCTCTTTGACCCGCCCTATTAGCTGTCAACTCTGGTTATTCGAAATCCCGGCGACTCTTTTTCCGGTTTCGTTTTCGGGCCAACGCCTGCTTGACCCGTTTCCGCTCTCCCGGCTTCAAGTAAAAGGAGTGTTTCTTCACTTCCTTAATAATGTCCTCTTGCTGGACTTTCCTCTTGAACCGGCGGAGGGCGTTCTCTAAAGTCTCACCCTCCTGAAATCTGATCTCTGCCAAAAGTAAAACACCTCCCAACTGGCGAAAATTTTCTCAACCCCAGTATGCCTCTACCCGAATAGGCAAGGTACTGATATCATAGGTGCTTGACGGATAAAGTCAAGCCCAATTTTTCAACGAGCGTTGCGGCGTACCGCCAGGATGCCGGTATCTCGCTAATAATAAAGCACTTTTAGTAATATTTCGCTAATCAAAAACCTTCCCGATGAATAATGTTTTAGCAATTTTGCTGGCTGGCGGGGTTGGTGAACGCCTTCATCCCTTAACGCGGGACACCGCCAAACCGGCAGTACCCTTTGGCGGCGCATACCGAATTATTGATTTTACCCTTTCCAATTGTATCAACTCCCTCATCCGTCGTATCTTTATCCTTACACAATACAAGTCTCTGGAGCTAATCCGCCATATCCGGAATGGCTGGAACATCCTCTCCCCCAGAGGTTGGCGAATACATCGAGATGATTCCGCCCATGAAACGTCTCCGGGACGACTGGTACCTGGGAACCGCCGACGCCGTCTTTCAGAACAGCGAGGCGGTCGCCGCCGAGGGTTGCGAGTTCAGCCTCATTCTCTCCGGAGATCAGATTTACAAAATGAATTATCGCGACATGTTGGCCTGGCACAAAAGCAATGATGCTTTCCGTCATCCGCGCCGGAGTAGGTCTCCGGGGCATAGCCAGCATCCTCCAGGGCTTCCCAGGCGCATTCCAGGAAGACGCGGTGTTGGGGGCTCATAATAGCCGCATCCAAGGGGCTGAAGCCGAAGAAGGCGGCATCGAACAGGTCTGAGCCTTCCAGATCGCCGCCCGCCTTCACGAAGTTCACTTCCTGGGCCTTCGCCGGGTCCACGCCCGACGCCTTCAGCTTCGCATCGGTGAAAAATTCGATGGACTCAACGCCATTACGGAGGTTTTCCCAAAAGGTTGCCACGTCCTTGGCACCGGGGAATCGCCCGGCCATGCCGATGACGGCTATTTCCGTCCCGTCGAATTGGTCAAGGGTTTCCGAGATAGTCATTCTGCCCCCCTAAGTGTTGCGAAGCGATCGATTACTTTCCCGGCGCTGTCGCTGTCGCAGTATTAACTTTCGGCGAGCCTGGCCGCGGCTGGCGCTTCGCTGCAATGATGGCTGGGCGTCCTGGTCGCCCTGGCACAAGGATCGAGCCAGCGTGGCTACAGTCGGATACCGAAACAGTTGGAGGATGGGAATGTTCCGGCCAATGACGTTCCTGAGCTTCTGATTAACCTGCATCAGCAGCAGCGAGTGTCCGCCCAAGTCAAAAAAGTTGTCCTGCGCGCCAACCTTCTCGATATTGAGCACTTGCTGCCAGATCTCGGCGATCGATTTCTCCAGCTCGTTTTGCGGAGGCACATAGACCCCGTCCGACTCAAGCTCGGATAGATCAGGGGCTGGAAGCGCCCGGCGGTCGACTTTGCCGTTG
The DNA here is from genome assembly GCA_963752385.1 of uncultured Acidimicrobiia bacterium. GTDB lineage: Bacteria > Acidobacteriota > Terriglobia > Versatilivoradales > Versatilivoraceae > CAVVYL01. Next base: position 4,179 of record CAVVYL010000040.1, read on the forward strand.
GGGGTCAGTGGAATGGCATCCAGGGCGACGAAAGCGGAAGGGACCATGTAGTCGGGTAGCTTCTGCCTCAAGAAGCCCCGCAGGTCACTGATGGTGAGCGTCTGCTCTTCGCCAGGGACCACGTAGGCCACTAGGCGCTTGTCGCCTGGGTTGTCCTCCCGAGCGACGACGACGGCCCCCCGTACGGTTGGGTAGGTGTTCAAGGCGGTCTCGACCTCCCCCAACTCGATGCGGAAGCCGCGGATCTTGACCTGGTGGTCCAGGCGACCGAGGAATTCTATGTTGCCATCGGGTAGGTAGCGCGCCAGATCCCTGGTCTGGAAGAGCCGAGCGCCAGGCTCATTGCTCAAGGGGTCAGGGATGAACTTTTCTGCTGTCAGCTCAGGACGGTTGAGGTAGCCCCTGGCCAACCCAGCTCCTCCTATGTACAGCTCTGCTGGGACACCGAGCGGCACCGGCTGCAGATGGGGGTCAAGGATATAGATCTGGGTGTTGGCGATGGGCCGGCCAATGGTGGCAGGTCCACCGCTCTTTCTTAGTGCATAGGTGGAGTACGTTGTATCTTCAGAGGGGCCATAGAGGTCGAAAACCTGTTGGATTGTTTGTCGCTGGTAAAGCTGCTGTACCAGGGTGCCGGAGAGGGGTTCGCCCGCCAGATTGACGGTTTGCACGGAGGATGGCAGCCCCCTGTCGGCTCGCAGCAATTCGGCTATGGCTGACGGAACCGTGTTGACAAGAGTGACGCCAGTCTTGGCAGGCAGGGTTGGGAGTTCCAACGCGTCCTTTACCAGGATGACCCGGCCGCCGGAAGTTAACGGAGCGAAGAGCTCAAAGACCGAGAGGTCGAAGCAAATTGAGGTCGAGGCAAGAACCCCGGCGAGGTCCTCAGCCGTGTAGACGGTCTTGGCCCAGCTAAGCAGAGCGACCGCGCTCCGATGCTCAATTGCCACCCCTTTGGGTTTCCCGGTGGAGCCCGACGTGTAGATGACGTAGGCCAAGTTTGTAGCGGTAACGTGGGCAGCCGGATTTCTTGTGCTTTCCTTCCCGATCGCCTCCCATTCAGTGTCCATAAAAAGCAGCCGGGCCGTATGCCCAGAAAGGTCTCCGCCCAGCTGTTGCTCGGTTACAAGCACCTGCGCCTTAGCATCTTCCAAAATGAAGGCAATACGCTCTTGCGGATACGCCGGGTCCAGCGGGACGTAGGCGCCGCCGGCTTTGAGGATGCCAAGCAGCCCGACCACCATCTCGAGCGAGCGCTCCATGGCCACTCCGACGAGGACGTCGGGTCCGACGCCGAAGCGCTGCAGGTAATGGGCGAGCTGATTGGCTCGAGCGTTCAGGTCCCGGTAGGTTAGGTGCGATCCTTCATGCACCACCGCGACCGCGTCGGGCGTGCGTTTGACTTGGGCTTCGAAGAGTTGATGGAGACAGAGGTCCTTGGGATAGTCCATCCGAGTGTCGTTCCATTCGGTGAGGATCTGATGCCGTTCGGCCTCGGTCAAGAGCTGTAGGTCCGATAGCCGTTGCGCTGCGTCGGCAGCCATGCCTTCGAGCAAAATCTTCAAGTGACCAAGCATTCGCGCAATGGTATCAGCATCAAAGCGCCGCCGATCGTAGGCGATCTTCAGGATAAGCTCCGGCTCAGCGTATCCGTAAATGTTGAGAGGATAGCTTGTCTGTTCCACGAGATGCACATCACGGTTCTGCCAGCTTTCGCCTTGCCGTTTCAGTTCAGCATCCAACAGGTAGTTGTCAAAGATAAGCAGGCTCTCATACAACGGAACTCCGGCGGGCCTATCGCTCCAGCTCTGGACATTCACCAGCGGTGTTTGCTCAAATTCGCGCAGGGCGATATCTTGAGCCCGGAGCTCTTTGAGCCAAGGCACTAGAAAACTTTCAGCGGAAACGGATGCTCGTATCGGAAGGTTGTTGATAAAGACGCCCACCATGGAGTCGGCAGCCTCTAGCGTCGAATGGCGACATGCTCGTATCGCTCCGAAGACGACATCCTCCTCGCCGCTGTAGCGGTTTAATAGGAGGGCCCAGGCACCCTGAAACAGGGTATTCAGGGTGATCTGGTACTTCGTTGCCACGAATCCCAGGGCGGAAGTTACCGCCTCCGACAGCCTCATCTCCTGCTCGTCGTGGCCGAATTCCTGCCCATCGAGGTTGTCCCCAGCACGGTCCACAACTAGCGGGGTCGGAGCCCTAAACCCCTTCAACAACTGCCTCCAGAATCCCTCAGCGTTGGACAGATCCTTTCGGCTCAACTCCCAATATGGTCACGATAAGGACGGCGTTGCTGTAATTTCAGTTCTTCGCCTCTGCAGATTGCCTCGTAAAGAGCAAACACTTCTCTCAGGATTAGAATCTGGGACCGTCCGTCTACTACGATATGGTGGAATGTCCACACGCACTGATAGTCGGCTGCACCTAGTCGGAAAAGTGCGACACGGGCCAGTGGGGCCTCTGTTAGGTCGAAGCCTCGTTCGCGATCAATGCGAAGGTAGGTTTCGATGTTCAACTCTCTGCTGATCTAGCGAAAGTTCCCGCCAGTCATGCTTCTCAAAGGGCAAGGCAACATATTGAAGCGCGTCCTGCAATGGCTCTTTTAGTCCCTCCCAACGGAATCTCGTGCGCAAAGGAGCGTGCCGCTCTACGATGTCTTTCCATGCTTGCTCAAACGCCGTAGGTCAAGTGCTTCGTGCAGCGCGCATACCATCTGTTCGACATCGACACCACTGTGTGGAGCCGATACCCAGTGGTACAGCATCCCCATCTGCATTGGAGAGAGAGGATAGGTTTCCATTGTCGGTCCTTATTGGATCGGATTGGTCGGCGACTTTTGCGCTGGCTCGCCTAAACGGGGCCAGCTGCCGAAAAACCGCTTGTTGTCCTTTGGACGGAGTCCAGGCCCTGAACAATCCGGTGATCGCGCGGCGATAGATTGGGCAACTCCCTTTCTTGAATAGTAGGCTGTTATGGAGCCCGCTTATGCCGATGACGTTCATGCAGCACCACTCATCCATCCAATTAATGAAACAGCTCATCCCTTCTTTACCTTCTCCGGAACGTCCGGCCCAGGCTGCATTGGCTTTCAGGCTGGGAAGGTAGCGCTGGCTCGTCTCGTATCAACTTCTGCAACCGGCGCCGTGGGCGCCAGCCTGCTGGCCATTCGAAGCCAACTCTTCGGGAACGGTGACGTACGCCCCCCGGCCCCCAGGCGACATAGCTGGCGTGGCGATCCCGTTGGCGGCTTGGTCACAAAAGAATGGCAGCCTGCCATGGGCAGCGCACCCGATGCGGCTTTCAGGCGCGCTCTTTGCACCATGATTTGTCTGGCAAACTATCTAGTGAATCGAGGAAAAGAAACCAACACATCAATTATAGACAAATGCCTACGCGGTGTCTACATTTATGATCTTCAATTTATGGTCATTCTATCTTCGCCAAGCCGAAGTCGAGAATCTTGACCCGCCCGTCCTCCCGCTCCCCTCTTGCGCTGGGAAGCGGGGATCACACAACACAAACATTTGTGAGGGTAGTGAGTCGGGGACCAAACCAGTGCCTGTTGCCTTGCTTTTTCAACAGGGACCTCTCACCGGAAGATCAGGTGCATAGGCTTCTGCGTCCGAGAGAAGATAGCCTTCGATCGTGAGTTTCTTTCTATGCTCTGAATGGCCCGGATCATTTCTTGTGCCGACTCGCCTCTAAGCGGGCCACCAACCGCAGAGGCACGGTTCATTGTCCCTTGGACAAACCAGAGCAGCCACTGCTTCCGTTGAAAGATCAAAGCTATGAAGAGACCACGGCAATCGATCGCCTGGTATCCCCTGAACGCGGATCAGGCGGGCAGGCGACTCGGGATCGACTGACACGTCGAACTGGTCGAGAGACATCAGGAGGCCGCCTCCGCACGCCTTCACATAGGCCTCCTTGCGAGTCCAACAATTGAAGAAGGCCCTCCGTTTTAGATCGGGGGCAATGGAGCCGAGGGCGCCGCGTTCGGCGACTGAAAAGTATTGCTCGACGAGAGCTTGCATTTCGGGAACGGGCCTGACAAATTCCAGGTCCACTCCAACCTCGCTCAAGCCCAGCGCATAAATTGCCCAGCCCGAAGAATGTGATACATTGAAGTAGAGTGATCGAGCATTCTGTCCTTCTGGGACCTTCAAATAGGGCTTACCTTGCGGTCCATAGTTGAAATGGATTGCTTCAGGATGGCTTCCTAGGTAGGTCGCAAGGATTTCTCGCAGCACTCCACGACAGACAACGAACCGCTTCCGATCGCTCTCAAAGCGGAAGCGAAGAGCCCTTTGGTTCTCGTCCTGTGAAAGGAGCCGGGCAAGTTGTTCGAAACGTCTCTCCGAGGTGGCGTCGAGTGCTGCCATCCATACCAAGATTCGTCCATCCACGAGTCCGGGTACATTCTCAAGACCGTTCCAAGGCATGAACTGTTTCAGGTTCGGGGACGTCGTAGCCAGGCTGAAGCCAGTCCCACTCGAAAACCCTCCGATGCTGGATACATCAGACTGGAATCCTCTTTGGCTCTCAGATTTTCGAATCCTTGTGCGACGCACGAAATCTTCACGAGGTCTTGTCAATAGGTGTGTAAATTCAGATCAGGCGGCGGCCCTCTCGAATTTGTTCTTGGCCTTTAGAGAAAAGCCGTCCATGCACTGTTTTCCTTGAAGGACCTCTGGCAACAGGTCATGGCCCTTGAGTCTTCGAAACGATTTCTCTGCGACCCGAAGGAGTTTCCAGATCATCGCGGTGGCATTGGAAACAGACTTGTAGCGCTTGGCAGCATCGGTGCGCAATCGAATCGCTGCAAAGGGTGACTCCACGACGTTGCTCGTCCGCAAATGGGGCCAGTGCTCTTTCGGAAACGCGTAAAAGGTGATCATCCGTTCCCAATCTCGCACCAGCCTCTCAGTGGCCTTTAGGTAACGGTTCTGATAACGCTTCACAAACGCATCCCGCTGCTTCTCGCATTCCGCCTGGGTTGGCGAGGCAGCCATCCGTCTCAGCAGCTCTTTAGCCGTCGGCTGCTCTTTCTTCGGCAGGGCGTCCAGCACATTCAGGATCTTGTGATTCCAGCAGCGCTGTTGTTGGCTTTCCGGCAGGATCTCACTCAGTGCTGACCAGATCCCCAGATGGCCGTCGGCAATCATCAGCCGGGGCACCTTCAAGCCACGTGCCTTTAAATCGCGCAGGAGGGCAGCCCACGAAAGCTTGCTTTCTCGCTGCCCGCTCTCACAAGCTAACAACACCTTGCGGCCTTCCACCGTCGCGCCAATGATGACCAGCAGAGCCGCTTTCTCTTTGTCCAGCCCCGCCTTCACATAGATCCCATCGGCCCAGGCATAGACTAGCTGCAACTCCGACAGGTCTTGCTGTTTCCAAGCTTCATACTCCAGCTGCCATTTGGCCTTCAGTCGCCCAATGGAACTGGCCGACAGCGGGGCTCCCTCTCCCAGTAACCCTCTCAGCGCCAGCTCAAAGTCTCCTTTCGCCAGCCCATGCAAATACAGCTCCGGCAACAACTGTCCCACTTCTGCGCTCTGCCGCTTGAACAGCGGTAATACCTGGCTCTCGAATTTCTCCTCGCAGTCCCGCACCCGCGGCCGTCTCAGCCTGATCGTGCCGTTGCTCATCGCTAGCTGACGCGGCTGCCATAGCCATTGCGATATCCTCTCACCCCATCCACGGCCTGCGCCCGGCGTTCCGACTTCGGCCGCCCTAGAAACTCCGTGACTTCTTCCTCCAAGAGGGCCTGAATGAATTCTTGAACATTCCTGCGAGCGTATCCTTCCAGTTCCGAATAGACGGCTCTTGACCCTTCCGAGCTTTTCGTGATTCTCTTCTTCATGGGTAGTGTCTCCTTTTGAAATTGACTTCTTCTCAGAAGCCTTTTTGACCAACAAAAGGCTACACCGCCTTTCCTTATTTACACACCTTTTGGTTATACGTCGGCCATAATTGAACCCGATTCGCTTAGGATCTATCTCCAACAGGCTCCGAGGATCGCTCTGGGCACTCCGCGACACGCAAAGAAGCGTTTCCGGTCTCTCTGGAAATGGAAGCGAACTGCCCTTTAGCATGGTCTCGCGAAAGCAATCCCATAACTTGCAAAGACACTCGTCAGCAGTTTTGTTACAGTGCCGCTGTCCAGACTAGAACCTGCCCTTCCCCTAGCCGAGGTGCAGCTTTAGAACTACTCACGAAATATAAATATATAAGCTTTAGCTTCGAGACCTTGGAAGGAGGGAGCTAACGGCAAACCACAGGCAAGAATCAGGCCAAACTCTAGTGCCCACCGACTGCCAGCGAAAGCCTGACCTAGCTAAGTACTGGCCAGACACTCTCCTATTAGCAGAGATTGGGTTGCGCTAGGCGGCTGGTGTCACCGAATTCAGTCGGGTAGGAATGGTAATCGATGGGAAAAGGTTGGTATCACTTTACATATCAATCTCACAAATTCGTTAACCATTTCTTGCGGCCTTAGGCAAAGCCCGCACTTGTTCCTTCACCGTTGTCGGCCACTCTCCAGAGTCAGGAAACCCTGTAGCATGAATTTTCAGCGAAATTTAACTCTTGGAGATAGCTGCTACCGAGTCGGTAGGGTTCGAGCGGATGTTTGTGTGTAAATAGCGGCCACTGAGAGAGGGAATGGAAGCTCCAACGGGCATTCCCTCAGTTTGCATTGGTGCCGCCCGGCGTTTGGTACGCCAACGGCACCCCAAGGAAGTTTACGTTACGAGGTCCTACGAGATGCGTGCCGCGCCCAACACCTCGGTCAAGAGACTATTCCAGAACTCGGGCCTCAAAAAAGCCGCTCGTGTGGGAAAGGCTGTAGACTCGTGAGGCCGCCAGCAGAGGTTGCCCGTTGGTCGACACGATCTCCACGGGACCGAAATCGTTGACTGTGCCCAGCCCTTCCAGAAGGTTGGCAACGCTGATAAACCCCCTCGGCGGAATGACCTGCCCTCTCAGCTCTCCCTGAACCGTTCCTTGGACGTTGTGAGCGACAATATCCACGGCCGCTGCCGCCTCTCCCAGATTCACCACCGCCAGGCTGGATTTGAAGTTGCCCACGTTGGCCGTCGATTGCACCAGTAGCTTACTGGCCCCACCCCCTTTGCTCACCGCAAAGCCAGGATCATGGGTGGTATTGTCAATCTGGGAAGCCCACCCCAGAATGGGCTGACTGGATTCCAGCCGCACATAACCCTCCACGTTGGTCACCTCCTCGCGATTCAGCAGTTGCCGAACTATCTGGTTCAGTTGGGTCATACCCCGGGGCATCACCATGACCGGCAGAGCTCCCAGTTCGCTGCCCTGCGGACTCATCAGCCGCACCGTGACGCTGGCCAGGGTGTCGCTGACATTGTTGATGCCAATGTTGGTGCGCAGTTCGGCCGTGTCGACAACGTGCGGGATGAACTGCACCTGAGAAGCGTCTGAGTAGCTGATGCCCTCAAAGAACCCCCCGGCCTTGGAGGTGCTTGAGACTCGCGAAGCCGCGACCAGGGGCACGTTGTCCAGAGACGTAATCTCCAAGGGACCATAGTTATCCTTGACGCCTAATGTCTCCAGGATATTGTCGAACGACAGAGTCCCGTTGGCAGGAACCGAAAGGGGAGTAGCCGTCTGTCCCAGTACCGTCCCATCGACGCCGTAGGCTTTAATGGCCACGTTGCCCGTGTTCACTCCCACATTCATCAGTACCAGAGAGGACGTGAAGGCGCCGGTATTGGCAGCTGAAGGGATCAGTATCTGCGTCGCCCCACTCCGCTTGCTGAGCAGCAGGCTGGGGTCGTTGGTGCTATTCTCAATTTGCGAAGCCCAGGCACTGATGGGCTGGTCGCTCTCTAGATAGAGACTCCCCCGAATTTCATTGCCGAGGTTCTCCTCATAGAGGTATGGAGCTATCGCATTGAGCTGCGTCAGTCCCTGTGGTTCGACCTGCATCGTTTTGGTGGCTAACTCCATGCCATCGACATCCACCAGGGTGACGCTGACGTTGGCCGTCGAGTTAGACAGGTTGTTAACTCCCAGGTTGGTCCGGAAATCGTTGCTTTCGATCACTTGAGAAATGAACGTTGCGTCAGAGGAGGGAGTGGCAGATTTGCCGGGCTCCTCGGTCGTCTTGAAACTTAACTTCTCTGTGACTGACTGATTGCTATCCGAGGTGACGGTAGTTCCGTTGCGGGTGATGTTTGTCGCCTGAATGGAAGAGAGCACCAGTGGCGTGGTGTCGGCGCCACCGGTAACGGTTTTCGTCACTTCGTTAGAGAATCCAGTTTCGTTCCCGGCGGTGTCGACAGCTGTTACCGCGAAGTAATACGTTCCAGCAGTGAGGCCGGTCACCGTGTAGGTCGTCTTCTTGCCCACGTCGATAGATGTTCCGTAAGTCCGGAAACTGGTTCCATAGTGGACCTTGTACCCAGCCAACTCCGGCTCGCTGTTAGCATTCCAGGAGAGCCGAGCGTCGGCTGCGAAAATACGTGTGTAGTCGCGAGGTAGCAAGAGACCGCAGACGATGGCCAAGCAATGCGAGTGTACTTCGGATAAGACCCTGTTGCATGATGTTTTTACGCCTCCCATAAAAATGACTGCATGTCTATGAATATGACCAAGCCAAGGCCTCAGGTATTGCTTTCTAGAGCATATGATGGTTCTAGGGCAGCCCAGGCCTGTGGTTCGCGCCGCGAAGCGGAGCAAACCCTGGAAATTTGAACATTTCTTCCCTACCTCGGATGAGGAGGGGTGACGCTGGCGGCGGCCAGCGCCGGAGTGGTGCTAACGGGACTCCAGCTAGCCCTGCGTGTCGTGCACAGCAGAGGAGGGTTTTCGAGCCTTGGAAGGTTCGACCTTACCTGGCCCGAACTAGCTGAAGTTACTGCCGGGTCTCCCTTCGAGACCATAAAATCAGCCGACCAACAGCGCCTGAGGCCCTGGCTGACGACGACTCTACTCCGCCTCTGCCGAATGTAGAGGTCGAGCGGACGGCTTCGCTCCATTGGAAGGCCTAACCGTTCGACTGCATAGCTCGACGAGGCAACTGGCGCCTAGCTGTACCGAGCGCCGTCACACCGCCGACCGGCAAAGATTTCTACTGACGCCCTCGCCTTCCCTTGACGAACGGAAAGAAGAACGACGTATTGAGCGATTTGTGAACTTGACCGCCACAGGGACTAAATACGGGACGTCTAGCAACTGGACTGGACTGGCTGGCTGTGTCAACTTCCCGGAAGGGTCGAATCGAAAACCGGCCGCCAGGAGCAACTTCAGCTCACACGGACAGTGTCACTAAGTTTGATTTCTGACTATGTTTGGGAAACTGGCTACTCTAAGAATGATTGCCTGCTGTGTTGAAGCCGCACACACCAAAACCGCCAGACAGGAGACCTAGGACAGAAACAGGACAGAGCCCAGCGTTACTCCAAGTCACAAACTCACCGACCGCAAAGACACTAGACAACCGCCAAATTTTCTTGCGAGTCTTGGGAACAGACCTTGCTTTTATCCCCGACACGCTTAGGGCAATACTCGTTCCACAATTCTCAAACCCTTTAGATAGTTTTGTAATCGGGTTCAGAGGAAGGAAGAACGAGGTGCAGACGCGAAGAGCCTGCGCAAGTCGATTCGGGCCCACCTAAGCCTGAGTGGTTGGAAGCCTTGTGTTGCAGCAGTGTGCTCAAATCTTCTTAGACGATTTTCTGAGATTGGAGGAGAGGAGTTAAAGTATCAAGGGGCTGGATAGCTTGGCAAGGAGAGATACGCACAGATTGGCACAGTCTAATCCAGGGTCACAAAGTAGGGCCGGACACCCAAATCGAACCGCCAAGAACGCAGAGGAAGGCCGTCGTTTCGATATCGCAGGACCCATGACCTGATAATCGCCATCTTCTTGTAGACGAAGGAACAGTTGGTATTCGGAGCAGGTTGAAGCCACTAAACACCACAAGAACTGTACTTCCGGTGACAAGTTTGTTCTTCACAGCTTGATGAATTCCAGACCATGAGTAAGCCGTTACGAGGAAAGAGACACTTCAAAGTAGTTGGGAATCCTTAAATCGGGCATCAACTACGCGGACGCTTCTCAGGTGCAGTTCATCCCGCACGTTGTCGACACAGCCGAACTGCGCACCTGAGCCCGGAGCATATATCTCCACCCCATGCCTGCGTAAGACCTATGGCATCCGGTGCCAGTGAATGAATTTCACTTTCCAGTGTCTACCGGCCTTCTCGACGAGCATACTCTCCTGGCCCCGAGAGCTGTCAGTAATGGCACCATCACAAGTGGTCATCTGATAAGAAAAATGAACCAAGACCAGGCGAGCCGTAAGACGAATCAAGCGAGGGCGAAGAATCCTGTAGTGCTCGATGTGAAGAGGACCGCTAAGATACGCTTCGTATTTGCTGAGGAACTGTTTCTTTCCGACAAGAGGCGACGTGAAGGCCGGGCCAATCTCGGTGACATCGTCAGTGAGGCACTTGGCCATCTCAGCACCATTCTTTCGGATCCAAGCTACCGTCAGTTTTCGGATCGCCTCAAAAGGAGCATGTTTCTGGATTGCAGGCTGAGATTTTCCTGTGGCAGCCGACGGTCGCATGAAGGCAATTTACTGTCTTGGTTCTGTTACTTCAACAATGACTGGGAGTCAAGGGGAGTCGACATTTCAATTCCACCACAGCCATCGGGCCAGGAATTTCGACGAAACCACTTCCCTTCCCTGCAGTCCGAGGTCCCTCACTACCCTCTAGCTTTAGTCCGGCTGGAACGTGCACTCCAATGATGCCCCAGGATTCCTTCGCGTGGCTGAGCGACTGCACCGAGCCATAGCTCCTTAATAGTAGATCGTTTAGGGAGTCGGGCGACTTGGATACTGAATCGTCGTAACTTGAACCGAACCGGTATCAGGCTATTTTGTGTTTTCAGGGAAGAGATACTTGTTAAACCACTTGAGCATTTGTTCGTGCGCTTGGTCCAAGGCCTTGCCCTTTAGATTGTGACCGGTGTCTTCTTGTGGGGAGTATAGGACGATGATATCGTGCTCCTTCATATGCGCGAAGAGCGCCTCCGCCATCTTCCAAGCATGCGCGGGCAGCACCAGCCGATCGTTGTCTCCGTGCAGGATTAGCACCGGCACGTCGATTCTGTTTGCAAAATTGACTGGCGACATATTCTTGAATTTGTCTTCCATCGTATAAGGCGAGCCGCGCATCAGCTTCTGAATACCCATGAAGTTGGGCGCAATTTCCGACTCGTACTCGTATTGCGTAACCAGATCTGTAAATCCACTCACCGCCGCGGCAACCTTGAAGGGGTTAGGACGGGCAATCACGGAATAGGTAATGTAGGCACCGCGGCTGTCACCGGTAATAGCAAGCTTGTCTTTTTGAACATACGGCAGGTTCTGCAGGAACTTCCCAGCGGCAACGACGTCGTCTAATTCCTGACCACCCATGGTAAGCTTGTTTCGGTAGTCTTTGCCGTGTCCCTCGCTGCCGCGATAGTCTACATCGAGCACGATATATCGATTGTCTACAAAGTAATCCTGATTTCTCAACTGCGCCTGCCCGTGAAGTCCGCCGTGGACACGCACGATCGCAGGAAATGGTCCCTCGCCCTTGGGCCGATACAGATTTCCATAGACTTTCAGGCCGTCGATACTCTTGAAAGTCACCTCTTCGTGGATGGGAGCCGGAGTTTGCGCCAGAGCTGAAGAACCGGACACCGCCAGAAGGATGATGCCTAACAAAACAGCGAATCGATGGAAGCGGCTCACTTCAATACCTCGAACCGAGTGTGGATATATCGCGTCGTTAGCTCTATCGGTCCTTAGACCCATGTTAGCGTAAAAATCGCCGGATGCCACGAACTGCTTGATGGATGCGCTGCTCGTTCTCCACTAGCGCAAAGCGGACGAACTCGTTACCGTACTCACCGAAGCCAATCCCGGGACTGACAGCCACTTTGGCTTCCTGCAAAAGTTGCTTGGCAAACTCCAGAGAGCCGAGCGCCTTGAACTTCTCTGGGATTTCGGCCCAGATAAACATCGTTGCCTTCGGTTTCTCAATTCTCCAGCCCATCCGATCAAGTCCCTCGCACAACGCATCGCGGCGGCTTTGGTACACGTTGACAATCTCCTGCACACAATTTTGAGGGCCGCGCAGGGCCGAGATGGCACCAATTTGGACCGGCTGAAACATGCCGTAGTCAAGGTAACTCTTGATTCGCGTCAGCGCGTGTATCAACTCTCGGTTTCCGACGCAAAAGCCGACGCGCCAGCCCGCCATGTTATAGCTCTTCGAGAGAGAAAAAAACTCAACGGCTCGCTCGCGAGCCCCTGCGGTCTCCAGGATACTTGGTGCCTTGTACCCGTCGAAGACCAGATCGGCATAGGCCAGATCGTGGATGACAACCATCTGATGCTCTTCGGCGAATTCAATCACGCGTTGAAAAAACGCCTTGTCGACGACTTGCGTCGTCGGATTGTGCGGAAAGGAGATGATCAGGAGCTTCGGTTGCGGCCATACCAGTTTGATGCGTCGCTGCATCTCTTCGAAAAAGTCACGTCCCGGCAGCATGGGGATACTTTGAACATCGCCTCCGGCAATAAGCACAGAGTAAAGATGAATCGGATAGGTGGGGTTGGGCACGAACGCCGTGTCGCCTCGCCCAACGATCGCCAGCACCAGATGCGCCAGGCCTTCCTTGGCACCCATAGTGACTATGGCTTCCGAATCGGGATCGAGGTCCACATTGTAATTTCGCTTGTACCATTCACAGATGGCCAGACGCAGTTGCTGAATGCCTTTGGATGCAGAATACCTGTGGTTGCGAGGATTGTGAGCCGCTTCCACAAGCTTGTTCACAATGTGTGGCGGCGTGCCCATGTCCGGATTGCCCATGCCCAGATCAATAATGTCTGTGCCCGCCCGACGGGCCTTCATCTTGAGATCGTTAACAATGCTGAAGACGTAAGGCGGTAATCTCTGGATTCGTTCAAATTGGCTCATGGAAAGTAAAGAAGCTCTGCGTCCAGCGGTCAGCTCTCAGCGATCAGCTTTCGCTGGTTGCAGAGAGGAGCAGGGACAATGAAAACGCTCTTGGGGCATTCGTCGCGAACTCCCCTGCGGAGACCCATTTGCCTTCTGGCTTCGCATTCAGCTGACTGCTGAACGCTGATCGCAGAATGCTGCTTTACTGCAATGCCAGATAGGCTGCTCCGAAGACTCCTGCCTGGCTACCAAGGCTTGACTTGAGGATCTTGCGGGGATCGTTGCGCCATACGTAGGAACGCGTGGCAACCTCTTCAAACATGCTCTTTTCGAACATGTCCCAAGCGTCCACGGCTCCTCCACCCAAGACAAACGTGTCGATATCAAAGATGGCGATGAAGTTGGCGATGGCAATTCCCAGGGCACGCCCGACTTGGCGGTAGATCTCTTGTGCAGAGACATCGTTCTCCTTGGCCAACTCGTAGACGCGCGCAGATGTCAACTTCAAACCGGAAGCCGCCAGCTTCCGAAGACCCTCGCTAGCCGTGCCTGCCTGCAGCATCTCCTGAGCCGCCTTAACTACGGCCGAAGCCGCTGCATAGGCCTCGAGACATCCTTTGTTTCCGCAGGCGCACAGCCGGCCCTCCGGGTACAGCGTAACGTGACCCAGCTCTGCACCCATTCCCGAAGCCCCATGCCAGATCTTCCCGTCAAAAATCAAGCCGCCACCGATGCCGGTTCCCATGGTGAGGAAGCAGAGGTGATTGACATTCCTGCCCGAGCCAATCCACTTTTCGCCCAAAGCTGCAGCATTGGCGTCGTTCTCCAGCAAGAACGGAGCATTCAGCCGCCTGGCAATCTGAGCGCGAACGTTGAAGTTTTCCCATCCCGGCAGATTCGGGGATGCCACCAGAATACCTTCCCTCAACCTGAGGATACCCGGTATACCGATCCCGATACCGGCCAGCTGGTAGCGGTCCTTCCAGCGATTCACCAGCTCCAGGATTCCGTTCGTCAACCGGTCTACCACGTCCTCCCGGCCCCTCTCGACCAGGGTTTCCAGGTTCAGGTGATCGAAAAGACCTCCGTTTTCGTTAACCGCAGCAACCCTCAGGTTCGTGCCACCGAGATCGACACCGATCGCAAATCGGACCATCCTCTCTCCCACTTCAAAGTCACGCGGCCGTCATATGCCTGCTCTGATCCACGAGTTTCGCTGAGCGCTTGCGACCCAGCGGATCGGGAAACGAGGGATCATGGAAACGGCGAGATTCCCCTTTCAGTCTTACTGCCTCCTCGATTCTCTGAATCCTCCGACTCTCCCGATACTCCGATGCCCACCCAAGAGTCATGGCTGATTACCCCGAACAATCTCGGTTACTCTATCAAAACCCGGCTTCAGCGCGCCATACAGGGAACGGTAGACCTGATAGAATTCCTGATAGCGACGGACGTTGTCGGGAATTGGCTGCGTGTGGTTAGTCAGCCGAATCGACCGTCTGCAGGCCTCTTCGACCGATGAAAATTCTCCTGCGCCCACTGCCGCTATCAAGAGCAGCCCCAAAGGCGGCGCCCTCGTCGGCCGCAACCGTACAGATTTCTTTGCCGAAGACATCTGCCTGAATCTGCCGCCAGAGCGCACTGCGACCGCCTCCGCCGGAAGCCCTCACCTGAGTTATCCTCACCTGCATCTCGTCGAAGATCATGAACGAGTCCTTCAAACTATAGGCAACTCCTTCCAGCACCGCGCGCAGGACATCTGCGCGGGTATGCCTTCCTGTCAAGCCAAACAGAACACCCCTGGCGTTCGCGTCGAGATGGGGCGTTCGCTCGCCCATCAGGTACGGCAAGAAGATCAGTCCTTCACAGCCTGGCTTGGCCTGGGCGGCCTGCTGAGTCAAGAGCTCATAGCTGTCCTGCTTCAGGAAGGAGCTCAGGTTGACTTCCTGTCCACCAAATTGGTCGCGGAACCAGCGGAGTGAAAGACCGGCACCCTGCGTCACCCCCATTACATGCCACTTCTCCGGCACCGCGTGGCAGAACGTGTGTACCCTGCCCTTTCGGTCGCGGGCCGGCTTTTCCATGAAGGCAAACACGACACCCGACGTGCCGATGGTGGAAGAAACGATACCTTCAGAGACGATGCCGTTACCGACGCCGCCCGAAGCCTGGTCTCCACCGCCGCCAGCCACCGGCGTGCCGGTTTTCAGCCCCAACTCTTGAGCCACCGAGGCACTCAGTTGACCAGAGATGACCGTCGACTCATGAACCTCAGGTAACCAGTCCAGGTTGAAATTCAGCTTCTGAACAAGCTCAGAAGACCAGCGCCGCTCGACCACGTCGAGCAATGTGGTGCCTGAAGCATCGGAGACTTCGGAGGCGAACTGGCCGGTCAGGCGGAAGCGGATATAGTCCTTGGGTAGAAGAACTTTATGGATCTGATCGTAGATCCTGGGTTCGTGGCTCCTTACCCAGGCCAACTTCGGCGCCGTGAATCCCGTCAGGGCGGGATTGCACGTAATCTCGATGAGCCGGTCGTAACCTACCGTTCGGGTGATGTCGTCGGCTTCCGCCTGACATCGCTGATCGCACCAAATGATCGACGGCCGCAGAACTGCATTGTTCCTATCCAGCAGCACCAGGCCATGCATCTGTCCTGACAAGCCGACACCGTGAATCTCTTCGCCCTTGACCTGGGCTGCCTGCAGTACTGCCCGGGTCGCCTGCTGCACCGCCGCCCACCAGTTCTCTGGATTCTGTTCCGCCCACTGGGGAAATGGCGAGCTGATTGGCTCGTGCTCTGCCGATTGGCCACCCACCACCTTTCCCTGGCCGTTAATCACCACCGCACGCGTAGCCGTGGTTCCAACGTCGATGCCAAGATAGCAGCTCATAAGAAATGTCGAATGATGAACGTTCGAATGACGAACGAAGCGCGCGAAAGGCGATATCATACAACTCTAGCCTTCCGCGTCCGTCATTCGGAATTCGTCATTCTTTCCTCCTCCTGTGAAATACCCTCCCTACGCAGAGAACGGCCGCTGAGCCGTTTCCCACTGGGTGACGGTGTTGCCCCACGAAGACGCGGCCCGGGACACAGAACGTCACGGCTTCTCTACAGCACATTCGCAATTCTTTCACACGTCCCTCAGAAACGACACTGGAACGCTCCTTCATTTCTTGATCCGGTCCAGCAGAACCGCTAGCAGGATCACGACTCCCAGCGCGACTTTCTGAGTGTATGGATCTACGTTGGCGAGGTTCAGTCCGTTGTTCAAAATGCCAATGAAGACTGTACCCCAGAAGGTTCCTCCCACGCTGCCTACGCCACCCATCAAGCTCGTACCACCCACGACCACGGCTGCGATCACGTCCAACTCATACTGCAGACCTGAGTTTGGAACGCCTGCGCTCAACCGGGAAGCCAGACTGATACCGGCTAAACCCGCCAGCGCTCCGTTCAGAATATAGACCCCCTGGACAACGTGTTTCGTGTGGATCCCGGAGAGACGGCTTGCTTCTTCATTTCCACCGATCGCGTAGATGTAGCGTCCATACGCACTCTTGGACAAAAGCAGGTGTCCGCCAAGAAAAACCAGTATCATCATCACGACGGGGACGGGCACTGGACCAACGTGCCCTCTTCCAAGAAAACCAAACCCCAGCGGGAGATTGCCTATCGAGAAACCGCCGGTGAAAATAAACGCCAAACCACGGCAGACCGTCATCAATGCGAGCGTGACGATAAACGCTGGCACCCGTAAGCGGGTTATCATGAGCCCGGAAAAACTGCCGGAAACGATCCCCGTTCCGACGCCCGCCGCAATGGCCAGTAAGGTTCCGAGCCCAGACTGCCCTGACATTTTCTCCAGCACGCCTGCCGCCAGGACACCCGAGAGCGCAACAATCGAGCCGATCGACAGATCGATTCCCCCGGTGATAATGACCAGAGTCATGCCCACGGCCAGAATGCCGTAGATGGCAATCTGCAGCGCAACGTTGACGAAGTTGTTGAGAGTAAGAAAGCTGGGGGAGAGCAGCGCAAAGACCAGGCACTCACCGACCACGGCAATCACAATGAGAAACTGCGGGAGCGAGCTGAGCCTTGCAGCCAACCGAGGTTTCATCACAAGTTCACAGGCTGCTGGAGCCCCATGGCCAGGGCCATGATCTTTTCCTGGGTGGCCTCCTCACGCCTCAATTCTCCGGTGATCTCGCCTTCGTGCATCACTAGAATGCGGTCGCACATCTTCAAGACCTCTAGCAGCTCCGAAGAGATCATCAGGATCGCAATGCCCTGGGCCACCAGTTTCCACATCAACTGATAGATCTCGGCCTTGGCACCAACGTCAATGCCCCGAGTCGGCTCATCAAAGATTAGAACCTTGCTTTGGGTAAACAACCACTTGGACAAAACGACCTTCTGCTGGGTGCCGCCGCTCAGATTTCGCACCTTCTGTTCTGTGGAGGGTGTCTTAATGAGCAGATTGCGGATGTAGCCTAGCGTCACTTCTCTCTCCGATCGAACGTCAACAAAACCGCGCCGAACCAAGCGGCTGAGATTGGCCATGGTGGTGTTTTCCCTTACCATCATGCCAAGCACAAGCCCCTGAGACTTTCGATCTTCGGTCAGGAGACCGATGCCAGCATCGATGGCCTGCCGCGGAGACCGAAATCTGACGGGCTTGCCGCCCAGATAAATCTTCCCACTGTCCGCAGGCTCGGCGCCAAAGATCACCCTGGCGAGCTCAGTCCTTCCTGCTCCAACCAGTCCGGTGAGTCCAACAATCTCCCCTCTGCGCAGGCTCAGATTGATGTTGTGGAGTTTTCCTGCCTGCTCGATCGACTCGAGACGCAGGACTTCTTCACCAGGGATTGAACGGTCTGAAGGAAAGAACTGTTCAATCTCCCGCCCCACCATCCATTGGATGATTTGATCCTGATTCAGTCTGCTGGTGACATCCGTCTGGATGGTCTTTCCGTCACGCATCACGGTCACCCGGTCGCAGACTTTGAAGATTTCCTCCAGACGATGCGAGATGTAGACGATGGCCACGTTCTGCTTCTTCAATCGGCCGATGAGCTCAAACAACTCTGCAAGTTCGCGATCCGTCAGGATGGCCGAAGGCTCGTCCATAATGATGATCTTCGATTTCACCGAGATCGCCTTGGCAATCTCGACCATCTGTTGCTGAGCCAAACTGATTTTCTTGACTACAGCTCGACCACTGAGCTTTTGACCAAAGCTTTCGAGCAACTCTTCGGCCCTATTCTCCATTGTTCGTTTGTCCAGCCATCCCAGGCGGCTGCGCACGATTTCGTGCCCAAGAAAGATATTTTCAGCAACGGTCATTTCCGGAAGAAGATTGAGTTCCTGGTGAATCATGGTGATGCCCAGGTTTCGCGCCACGATCGGCGAACTGATGTGTTTTTGTTCACCGTCCAGGCGGATCAAGCCGGAATCCTGTTGATAGGCTCCAGAAAGAACCTTCATCAGCGTTGACTTCCCCGCACCATTCTCGCCCACCAGCGCATGACATTCGCCGGCCTCAACCGAGACGTGCGCCTTGTCTAGAGCAAGCACCCCCGGAAACCGCTTAGTGATGTCAATCATTTCAAGCAGCGGCGGCATGGTATCTCCTGAAAACCGCAAGGCTGGTGGGACGAGCTGGTTGACCCCCTGCCACAGAAAGCGCGGCGTCCCCTTGGCAATGGAGGCAAGGCTGAGAATTCACTTCTTCTCCAAAATCGCTTTGTCAACGACCTTTACTTCCACTGGAATGACCGCCGGAACCGTCTCGCCCTTTAAGTAGCGATCAATGATTTCGATGGTCTTCTGGCCAATTTCCTTCGGATTCTGGACCACATCTGCCTTCAGTGAACTCTCGCGCAGGATCGCCGCGCGCGCCTCGGGGATAGCGTCAAAGCCGATGACGACGATCCCTCTCCGTCCGGCCGACTCGATGGCTGACAGCGCGCCCAGAGCGCTGTCGTCATTGATTCCGAAGATCCCGTTCAGATCCGGATATCCCTGCAGCAAATCTTCCGCTGCCTTCATAGCCTTGTCGCGCACACCGTCGCCGTTAGGCTTGGCCACAATGCGGATTGCCGGGTATTGGCGCAGAACCTCTTCAAACCCTCGGACCCGCTCAATAGTCGATTCCACGATGGGTTGGTCGATGATAGCTACTTTGCCCTTACCGTCTAAGGCTTTGATCATGTAATCACCGGCCAGTTTGCCACCCAGATAGTTGTCCGAAGCGATGTGCGACACGACAGGGCCACTGTCGGACTTGATGTCGGCGGTGAAAACAGGAATCTTGGCCTGGCTGGCCTTTTCAATGGCCGGGCCGATTCCCTTGGAGTTGACTGGGCAAACAATGATTGCAGCAACCTTCTGGACGATGAAGTTCTCAATCTGCCCTTGCTGTTTGGCCAAATCCCAATCGCCTGAAGTAATCAGCAGGTCGAAGCCCTTTTCTCGGGCCGTATCGCGCAGCCCGCTTTCCAGATCGCGATAGAACACATGCTCCTTGGTGAGCAGCGTCACGCCAATCGTCTTGCTCCCTGTCGTCTTCTGGGAGCAGCCAAGATGCCCGAGCCCGATCAGTCCTACGCAAACGAGATAGATCCACAAGCGAGCAGCCACTGGTTTACCCATATTCATCGCGAGGGCTCCGAAATCTAAGTCTTATAAGAAAAAGGAGGAGAGTTTCCGGCTGTGGGATTCTTCGATTACCATGCGCTCCTTGAGCATGTCGTACCGTCCAGGATATCGAGCAGCGGAGTCCTTTCCTGAGAAGCTGATCCACCGCCTCTACCCCAGCACTTCGGGATTCACGATATTCGGCGGACGCTCGCCTTTGAAGAAAGCCACCAGATTCCCTGCCGCCATGGTGGCCATCTTCGTCCGCGTGTCAGTGGTTGCACTGGCGATGTGCGGTGGGATGATCACGTTGTCCAATTCGGCCAATCCGGGAGCCAGAGCAGGTTCTGCTTCGTAAACATCCAGGCCTGCTGCAAAGATGACTTTACTCCTTAGAGCGTCAACCAGCGCTTTCTCATCCACCACAGGTCCACGCGACGTGTTGACGAGCACAGCATTCGGTTTCATCATTCCCAACTGCTTCCTGCTGATCAAATGCTTTGTTGAAGGCATCAAAGGCACATGCAGAGAGACGAAGTCGGACTCCTTGAGCAGTTGCTCCAGGCTCGTGAAGGTCGCATTGAGCTCCTTTTCGCGTTCGGGAGCAAGGCGTACTTCATCTGTATAGAGCACCTTCATCTCGAAACCGCGAGCCCGCTGTGCTACGGCTTGACCGATCCGGCCCATTCCGACGATGCCCAAAGTCTTATGATGAATATCGTGTCCTAGTAGCATCATCGGTCCCCAGCCGTCAAATTTGCCTGCCCGGCAAAACTTGTCAGCTTCAACCAAACGGCGCCCTGCCGCCATCAGCAGCGTCCAGGCAAAATCGGCTGTGGTGTCGGTCAGAACGCCGGGTGTATTTGTGATCGCCACCTTTCGCTTTGTGGCTGCTTCAACGTCGATGTTGTTAAAACCGACGGCGTAGTTCGCGAAGATCTTCACCGTCGGCAACGCGTCCATAATTTCCGCCGTGATCGGGTCGGTCAGCAGACACAAAACTCCGTCTCGCCCCTTGCTGCCAGCGATCAATTCGTCTTTAGTCAGCACGCGATCTTCGGGGTTCATGGTCATGTCGAAATCTTTCAGCATGTCTAACCCTGGCTGAGGGATTCGCCGGGTCACGAAGATGTTTTTCTTGCTCAAGCTTCGCACTCCTTTCAGTTGAACGATTGATTCATCGGGTCATTGATTCTGTTGCGGGAAGCTGGTAACTGGCCGAGAGCGGGTTGCCCTTGGCTATCAATGCGGTGCCTACGAATGTCCCGTGCCAAGGGGGACGCCGCGCTTTTGCGCGGCAGGGGGTCGATCCGACCTACGATGACTCACCCGGTCCCGCTGGCCTCGAGGGATTCCGAGAAGAGACACCCGCTATCTCTTCACACCAGCTCCCAGGCGTCGCGTAGAGTGCGCTTAGCATTGGCCAGGACAACCTTGCTGGACTCTTCCGCCATCGGCTTGACTTCGAAACTAAGAATCTGGGGCCGGTTTTCTTTCAGATAACCGATCTTCATCAGTGTTCTGATGTATTCAGCCACCTGAGGCACGTCGTTCTCGCCGCCAGCGACGCCAAACCGTGGATGTTGATCGCCGTAAGCCGGATGATTTGTGTCTCGCATCACGCAGTTACCCATGTGCGCGTGGACAAGATGATCTTTGGTGGCGTTAAGCGCATGATCGATGGATTCATGCTGGAGCGGTATGTGACTCAAGTCGAGCATTAACCCGAAATTCTTGTGCCTCTCGCGCAGCCTCGCCGAAAGCGCTGCCGCCTCGGCGTTGGGCCCAACCAGCGCCTTCTTGTCGATATCGTAATCAAAGGTTTCGACCACAACCTTGATGTCACTTTGTCTGGCCGCATGAGTGCAAAGCTGGCTCAACGAGTCAAAAAGCAGTTCCGTGGCCTCTTGGCGTTTTGACGACCCGGGGTGGGCACCGCTCAAAAACGCCACGCCAAGCGCACCCATCTCGACGGCCTCATCAATGCTGGCCTTGCAGCGCGCCAGCGCCTGGTTGCGCTCGGCTGGATCGAAGCTGTTGAGGTTCAGCTTGTTCACCAGTTGCACGGGCTGACTGCCGTATGTCCAGGTGACCTTGCTGCTTTCGAGCATTGCCTTGGCCCTTTGACGAACTTCCCTATCTTTGATCGTGGTGATTTCTACAACGTCAAAGAAGTCGTCGGTCAGAACCGTTTCCAGCGTCTCGAGGATCGGCCCTTCCCCTTTCAGAGTCTGTGGAAATGCCATGAATTGGACCAAACCCACTTTCATATACTTCTTCCAGGAAACGTTCATGCTTCCTCCAGGTTGAGTGCAGGTGCTTTTTGACGGGTGAATGACTCAGCTTCAAAGGCAGTATTCGACGTGATAGCCGAGAATTGGACTGCGCTGGGCAAAGCCACATGATACATAAATAGCTTCGCGGTTCAACTTGAAAATCCGTAAGGTGTCCGGATCCAAGGCGCTCGTACTTCATCCTTTCCGGTCAGTGCGCGTTGGCGCCGCCTGAGGGGTCAGCAGGAACGCATCTCATTTCGGCCCAGCGCAACGCGAGCCTCCAGCCTGAATTCGTGCTTGCGAGCGCAATGACGAAGCGAGGCACGCCGGGTGCCGGTAGCTGCAGTGACTTTCGTCTGGGGTTTTCAGACACACTCGGAGCGAGCTGGCACATCTCTTGCACAAGGAGACCACAGGCTCTGTAACCGAAATCTCGCCGCTATGATATAAATGAGCGTTGAAAGTACGTGGAACCCAGGGGGAATGAACCATGGAAGTCCTAGGTGGACCTCTCTTTGGAGTTGCCGGTGCCGGAGAGTCGCACGGCCCTGCCATTGCCACGATTGTCTTCGGCTGTCCGCCAGGACTGAAGCTTTCGAGGCGCGAGGTGCAGCGTTATCTCGACCGGCGCCGTCCCGGCAGCAACAAGCACGGCACGCCGCGGCACGAAGATGATCGGCTCATCCTTCTTTCAGGAATTTACTCTGAGAATGCAGAACGACTGCTGGCAGGTCCCGAGCTAAGTCTTCAGGTAGATCGCAAGGAAACTCGAACCGCTAGCTACGAGGAAGGTTTCTCCACCGGCGAACCCATTGCAGCCATCGTTCTGTCATCAGCAAAGAAATCCAAAGACTACGAACAGCTCGCCGGCCCGATGGGAGAAGTGCGGCCCGGACATACAGACCTCGTCAAATTCTATCAGTCCAGGGGATTCGCTGATCCACGAGGTGGCGGCCGCTCCAGCTATCGATCTACCATTTCCGATGTCATCGGCGGATCCATTGCCCGCATCTTTCTGCGAGAGCACTTTCAGACGCTGATCCTGTCATCGATTTGCCAGGTCGGCCCCTTGAGAGCCCAAGAAAGTCTCACGAGCACCATCGAAGCTCTCATTCGGGAGAATCCGAGTCAGATCGTACCGGCCGAATCCATCAGACGGCTGGAACAGAAGATGGAGAGTGCCGAGATCTATTCTGTAGATGACGAATTCGCCCGCAAGGCCGGCGAGTTAATCCGAGAAACTCGCAAACAAGGCGATTCCCTGGGAGCAGCCATCGAAGTTGTAGCTGTGAATGTGCCGCCACTCGCAGGAGAGCCAATTTATAACAGTTTGAAAGTGCGACTGATGGGGACGCTGGGAGGTCTGCACGCCGTGCAATCGTGTGAAGTGGGTTCAGGCCAGGAAGTGGTCTCACGCACCGGCAGCCAGAACAACGATCCCATTCGCCGCAGCGGCTATCAAACCAATCGTCAAGGCGGGATCATCGGCGGGATTACGACTGGCATGCCGCTGGTATGCAGAGTCGGATTCAAACCCACGTCAACGATCGCCCTGCCTCAACAGTCCGTGCGCAAGAATCTGGAAGAGGTCGAATTCCAGCTCAAATCGGGACGTCACGACCCCTGCGTCGGCGTGCGCGCCGGCGTCACGTTGGAGTCGCGCCTGGCTATCGAGCTGGTGAACGCTGTGCTGATGCACCAGTCCCAGTGTCTGGATCCGCAAAATTTCAAGTTGTTTTGATTACTCCGGAAGGCAAAGCGGAGATTCAGGCTAGAGCAGGAGTGGTGATTTCAGCTAAGGGGCTCGGTATCCGATCAATCCTCCCGCACCGCACACTTTCATCGTTATCGCCTCGGTTGACGAAGGCGGACGGATCTTGAGTCCCTCTAACCAGGGCACGGTTTTTCTCAAGGAAGAACTGCTCAAACTTATTGGGGAGAATTGGCTTTTTGTCCCTGCGTACAGCAAGGGAGGACCTATTCGCTCAAGGGCAGGAATCACTTTTGCGTGTGCGCCGTTGCCGACAGTTCTTCTCCCAGACTGATCTAGCGGAGAACAGTTTTTGTCAGAACCCTTCAAAGTCTTTGCTGCAGTCAGATCTTCAATTTGAAGATTCATGCCGGACTCATTTGGACTTAGTGCTGATCTCGGATCCCGAGGGCATTTCTGGTAGCCTGAGTGGCTGGGCGATCTCTAAGAGATTGTCAAACACCAGTCGGGTTGAGACAGCGGTTCGCTCAAAATCACTGTTGCTCAGAGCGATCGCAATGTTGCGTTTGTAAAAAAAGATCACTTTTAGTTTGAACTCGCCTCCATAGCTGACAGGGAACCAGATGCCCTCGCCCAATTTTTCGTAGGCCACCTTGAAACCCAGCCGCTGTACATCGGTTCCGAGAAACACCTTGACGGCTAAGGGAAAATCTTTTGCTAGCCGTGTCGTTACCAGCACGGGCTGATATTCAACCTGATCGACCAGGACCTCGCCAGCCCAGGGAGCACCCTCGTTCTCCTCCCAGCCATTGCCTCGAGGCTCAAACGCTATTCGGTAAACCGTCCTGCCCCGATGCACTTCGTCTCCCTTCAGATTGAAGCGGTATCTGCTTTGTTGATGGCTAGTCAAAGGGAAGAGGTCTCGAGCGATACCGTCGCGTGACTGCTTGTCGTTGGTGAGTTCCTCTGCCAGCTCAATGAGTTCACCATCCAGATCGAGTTCTTTGTGATGAAATCCAGGCTCAGCGTACTCCAGCAGCTTCCCGTCTTTCTCGTATTTTCCGAGAAAGCGAAGCAACGTCTTTTCAGTTTGCTCCGGCGTCGGGGTCACCTGAAGTTCGCGCAGTTCTTCGCGCGCCAGCCGGCCGTTGGCACGAGTCACGCGGATGACCACCTTTTGCCTGTAGACAAACTCTCGGCGCATCTGCTCGGCCCGATCCTGATTCGCAGCGACCTTTTCCATGATCTGTTCGATCAGAGGCTTCTCCGTTGCCATCAACAGAGAAGACGAGAACAAAAGACTGGCGGAGGCAAGAAAGTTTGTGCGAAATCGCATGGAATCCTCCTAGAGAAGATCGTGTCCTTTCTTACGTAGCGGACAGCCTCGGGGTTCAATCGAAATGCTTTGGTGGGTAATGGAAATCAGCGCGTCCCCATGCACGGGTGTGAGCTTGCTGCCCTTCAATTTGTTGGGAGACTGCCGCCTTGGGGCTTCCGCTTCCTCCGTCTGGTCGAAAATCGAGGCGCAATGGCCTATTATTCTCCGGGTGGCTACTAACTTGGTTCCGTCAGGAAGATAGGCTCGGTGAGGCAGCTGAGCCTCGCCAGCAACGTAGGCGAGTTTCTCCTCCCGGTGCCGATAGGTCTCCCAGTAGAGTCCATTTTTTCCGCAACGCCGAGTATTTTCCGTCCGGGAAAAACGCACCAAACGAGACCCTGCCCTCAGAGCAGCGATTGGCTCCTTCCGGATGAGTGTTGGCTCACCTCGGATCACTTTCATCGAGCCTTGCCTCGTTTCGCTTCAGGCTTCTCTTGCTGGCCCTCTCGCACTATCACTAATTGATCAACTCCAACATTGTAAAGATTGTTGGTCGCCCCGCTTGGCCAGCGAACCTCTATGCGATCGATCTTGGTGGCAGATCCCAACCCAAAATGTACGCGCAGATCACTTTGAGATGCCCAGCTTCCACCGCTACGTACCTCTAAGGGTTCAGTTTTACAGCTCGTTCCAGATGAGAGATTGCCTCGACCATTTTGGGTGTCTTCTGCTGAACAAGGGCTATTCCCAGAAAATAGTGGCCTGCATAGCTCTCCTCGTTCATTTGAACACAATGCTGATATGTCTCGACTGCCTTCTCAGTATTGTTGACACTGAGAAATGAATGACCGAGGCGCAGGCAGCATTCGAAATAGTCGGGGCGCAACTGGAGGGCCCTGCGAAAGGCAGCCTGAGCCTCCTCGGGTTTGCCCAGTTCTTGAAACGACCACCTCAAGCCATAGTATAGAACGCTCGACTGCGGCAGCACTTGGGTACCGGTAAAGAAGACAGTCAGCGCTGCTTGGGCGAGCCGATGCCTAAGAAAAAGGCGGCCCAATGAAAAATACTGGCTCTCCTCAGGCCTAAGAGAGCGAGCAAATCGTTCCAGCTCGGCAGTCACCGGAGCCTGCTGGTAACGGTTTGGCGCTGCTTCCGTTGTTTGAGGCGCCGCTTGGTCAACCAGCCAGGCAAACTCTCGCGCTGCGTCGCTGAACCTATCTACACGTAAATAATTGAGCGCCAGATTGAGTCGGACGGTCGAAGAACTGGGCTGAAGTTCGAGCGCCGTTGTGTAGGATGGTGTCGCCTCAGCGTAGCGCATCATTCTTTCTTTCACGACCCCGCGGAGGTTGTGGAACTGGTATTCTTTGGGATGAAGCTGAAGCAACTGATCGAGTGCCGCCAAAGCGTCGCCGTAGGTTTGACTCACAAGGCTGCTTTGAAGTCGTTCCACAAGACGGTC
The DNA here is from genome assembly GCA_963752385.1 of uncultured Acidimicrobiia bacterium. Classification (GTDB taxonomy): domain Bacteria; phylum Acidobacteriota; class Terriglobia; order Versatilivoradales; family Versatilivoraceae; genus CAVVYL01. Next base: position 30,606 of record CAVVYL010000040.1, read on the forward strand.
CTGCAGACTGGCTCTTTGTGCAACCGGGCCCCCAATTGGTGCTCTGGCCGATAGGGCGGTGAACAGACAGACGCTTAAACCGAAAGGCAGCCGAATCTTCATTCTCGAACCTGGAACGCGGCAGTCAACCTCACTCTTCCTTCAACGACCCGTCTCAGGACCAACTCTCACAATTTCGCCGACTCCTTCAGCAAATCTCTAAGACGCTACTGGCTGCTTGATTTGGCTCTGCTGAGTTAATGGCTGTGGTGGGCAGGCCCGTTGGGTGAAGAGAGAAACCAGGATGATTGCGATAAACCCTGAAATCATTGCCAGTGATCGGAAAGGAAAATAGCTGGTTCCATTCTCGACCATCGGGTAGGGGATGATCGCAGGAATCTTCAGCATCGACTCTCCGCCGCCTATCCGCAGAACGAAGGAGACGATAAGGCCCGCGATGGCTCCGTAACGATTGGCGCGTTTGAAGAACAGGGCCGTGGTGAGTTGGGGGAAGAGAATGCAGTAAACGAAATCCGCGCAAAGGTACCACAGAGCATAGATGCTGCCGACATTCAATGCGATGAGCGTTGCCGCCGCGCCAATAATGATGATGCTCCGTTTGACGACGTTCAGTAGTTCGTCTTTAGTGGCAGAAGGCTTGATGAGCGTCCGATAGACGTTCCAGGCGGCCATCGAAGAACTGGAGAGGACGGACGATGCCACCGAGGACATCACTGCCGCTGCCACCGCACCTAGCCCAATAGCAGCGACGATGGAAGGAGTCATGTAGCGCAGCACATGAGGGAGAATCATCGAAGCGTTGGCAGGCGCAGGAAGTCCTGAACTCGCCCAGTCTGTGCTATAGGCCTTAATCCCGATCAGCGCGGCGGGCACAGCGACCAGAATACAAACGCCGCCGGCCAGTATGGAAAGCCAGGTGGCCGTCTTCGCGTTCTTGGCGGATAGCACCCTCTGAAAGTAGCCCTGCCAGGGAATCCCTCCAAGAACCAGGAGCAGCGTTCGATCCCACCAGTCGAAGTAACGCAGACTCCAATGCGGATCCTTCCATGCAGCAGCGGGCGGAAAGAGCGAGGCTTTGTCTCCCATCCCCGCGTAGTAAGTCTGTAAAGCTGTTGTCAGGCTTCCCAGGCCAGGGAACACGAAGAAAAGGACTGCAAATAGCCCCACCAGGATAATGACAAGCTGGAGGACGTTGGTAAGGGCGACTGACCACATCCCCCCAGCCATCGTGTAGGCAATGGAAACTCCAGCTGAGAGAAGAATCGAGCTGGAAAAATCCATCCCCAGGATGGTGCCAAAGGTCGTGCCTAAAGCCGTCAGAATGGCGGCACTCCAAAATACGTCTCCCATCAGGGACGTGAGATAGAGCCAGGCAGTCACCTTCTGTCCGTAGCGCTGCTCGAGCGGATCCAGCATAGTCATGAATTCATGCCGCCGCATAATTGGCGCATAAATGAGTCCGCCAATCACGAGACTCAGCGCAAAGCACCAAGGCGCCTGCACCCAGACTAAGCCTTCCGAATAGGTGTACTCCGCAGTGCCATTGATATAGCCTCCGTCAATCCAGGTGGCTGCCATGGTGAACGTACCCACCCACAGGGGGAGTGTGCGGTCGGCAACGATCATTTGTTCGAGGCTTCCGGCTGTGATATCCGCCGCGGCGAAGCCCACGTAGAATGTAACGGCATAGAAGACGATCATGGCCGCCAGCCCACCCCAGTGAATGTTGTGACCCTGCAAGACGTTGACGATGATGGCGATCCCGAACATAAGCAGGAACGCCACTACCGGCAGGGTCCAGGAAGAGCGGTTCTTGGCCTCAACTGGACGATTGGCAATAGTCATGGGTTTCTGATGCTTGAGCCCTGGGCCACTTGCCGCTCGACCACTGTGACTCTGACCCGATGAATCCAGCTATTGGCATAACGGTTAATCCGTTCTGGGTCTTCTACGAGCGGCTGCTAAGGGTTTCCGTGTTGCCCAGATCGTTCGGTCGCCGTTCAACCCTTTCACTCCGGCACATGGCGGAGGTCTTGGTCTCTTTGTTCCCGGCGGGCAGTGGCGCGCTGGCGGCGCCGCCGGCCAAGCGGGAGTCTTGTGTAGGTGAGTCAGGGTCCCCAAACCAGCTTGCTGTTTGTCAGGTTGACAAAAACAGACTTGGCCTTGGTGTAAGTGTGAAACGCCTCCAAACCGAAGTCTTCTCCAAGACCGCTCCGCTTTTGGCCGCCATAGGGGACGGAGGGTTCCCAATATTCGACCGTGTTGGTCCAGATCATACCTGCTTGAATCGCCTTGGCCATTCGCAATCCCCGGCCCAGATCGCGGGTCCAGACAGAAGCTGCCAAGCCATAGGCGACGCTGTTGGCCAAAGCGATCGCCTCGGACTCTTCGCGGAAGGTCAGGACCGAAAGCACAGGCCCGAAGATTTCCTCCTGGGCAATGCGCATGCTGGGAGTAACCTGGGTGAAGATCAGCGGCGAGACAAAGTACCCACGACTCGGCTTTGAACCGTCACCGACGAAGTAGGGGTAGGCCCCTTCCGCTCGTCCAACCTCAATATACTTCTTGACCCTCTCGTACTGGACGTTGTCCACCAGGGGGCCCAGATCGGTTTCTTCGCTGGTGGGATCACCGATTCTTAGGGCAGCAGCTCTCTTCGCCAGCTTCTCTAGAAACGGCTCGACTATGGAATGCTCGATTAGAAGACGTGAACCCGTTGTGCAGATCTGGCCCGCGTTGAAGAATCCACTGAAAAGTACTCCGGCGACGGCTTGGTCCTGGTCGGCATCCGCAAAGACGACGCTTGGACTTTTGCCACCCAGCTCCAGGGTGGTCGCCACAATTCGTTCCGCAGCAGCATGCAGGATCTTCTTGCCCGTTTCGGTGCTGCCGGTAAACGAAATCTTGTCAATCAGAGGATGGCTCGCCAACGCCGCACCCGTTTCAGGTCCCCCGTTGAGAACGTTGACGACGCCCGGTGGGATACCAGCTTCCAGGCAGATCCTGCCGAGTTCCACAGTACTCAGCGGTGTCTGCTCCGCCATCTTCAATACCATGGTGTTGCCCGCCGCCAAAGCTGGAGCCAGCTTGATGCAGGAATTGAGAAAAGGATAGTTCCAAGGCACGATTCCAGCGACCACGCCATAGGGTTCCCGAAGAGAATAGTTGAAGAGAGACTGTTCGGAAGGAAAAACCTTTCCAGCGACCTTGTCAGGCACACCCGCGTAGTAATCGAAGATGCGAACGCAAAGTGGCAGGTCGCCGTACTTGTTGTCCTTGAGCGGCTTGCCGCAGTCCAGGGCATCAAGCAGGGCGAGTTCGTCGCTTCGGCGCTGAATGATTTCGGCCACACGTTGGAGGAGCTTACCTCGTTCCCACGGAGACATGCGCGTCCAGGGCCCTTCATCGAAGGCGCGCCTCGCACTGCGCACGGCACGATCGACGTCTTCAGATCCGGCTTCTGCCACCTCGGCGAGAGGCTCTTCGGTGGACGGGTTGAGGGTGACGAACTTCTTCCCGGTCACCGACTCCACTTCTTTTCCATCAACAATATGTCCGACTTGCTTCATCACAGTAATACGGGTGCCTCAGAAGATGACCTTCAAGCCAAAACGGGATCGACCGCACTGAATCGGCTCCGGTGAAGTCGATGTGAATGTTAGTGAATAGTCGTGTGACGCTGAGGTGAAAACGACTCCGCGCATGACTTCTCTTGTTCGCTAAAGCCTTTTCTTCTGATCAGGAATCATTGGCTGCTTTTCTCCCGTGAACCCGCTGAAACAAGCCGCGAGTCGCTATTGATTGACGCCTAGATCGCTTGACAGACCGGCTTCAGAATGAAGAGGATTGCCCACCTGCACTCCCGGGTCCCGCAGCCTCGGGATCCCAGAGCCGTACGGAACTTCCCTCCCGGGTTCAAGTCGAAGGCACAAGGTAAATCTCTCTGAGATCGAAGACACGTCATCAGTCACTCGAAGCGTGCATGCTTTCAACACAGTCTTTCGGCTTTAGACTTTGCACGCTAAACAGACACCTGATGCGGCAACACCGTTCCCTGCAGACCGGCGGCCAGATTGGCAGCAGCCATTTCTCCCATCCGAATTCGCGTTCGCGTTGTGGCGCTGCCCAGGTGTGGTGTGACCACAATATTGTCAAGACTCAAAAGAGGATGATCCCTCGGCAAAGGCTCAGGTTCAGTGACATCCAACGCCGCCGCCGCGATCCATTTCTCCTTCAAAGCGCGGTGTAACGCTTCGTGATCCACCACCGGACCTCGAGCCACGTTAATCAGAATGCCGTCGGGACGCATTTTGCGAAGCTCCGCTTTTCCGATCAGATGAGTTGTTTCCGGAGTCAAAGGAACGTTCAAAGTCACGAAGTGAGACTGCGCAAGTAACGCGTCCAGGCTTGCATACTCCACCTCCAGCGCCGCTTCAGCCTCAGGGTTTCGCCTGCGGTTGTGATAGAGAACACGCATGTCAAAAGCGCGCGCCCGCTTGGCCACCTGCCGGCCGACCCGTCCCATTCCCACGATCCCGAGAATGCTCCCAAAAACCTCCCACCCGAGCAAATGGCCAGGATCATAGCGGGTAAACTCCGGGCCGCGGGCATAGCGATCACCGGCCACCACATTGCGTGCTGCTGCCAGAAGCAGTGCCATGGTCAGATCAGCGGTAGCACCATCGACAGCTCCGGGTGTGTTGCCTACGGGAATCTTCCGAGCTGCTGCGGCACGCAGATCGATGTGGTCCACTCCGACACCAAAGTTGCTGATGACTTTGAGTGATGGCAACCGATCCATCAAGGGCCCATCCACTCTTGGATGCGCGCAGCTGTAAATGCCCTGGATCTCTTGCAGTTGGTTCGCATCGCCACTTTCCAACACGTTCCACGCACGGGTTTCGCAAAAGGCTGTCACTTGCTGTTGCATGAATGGCAGCAGAGGTACATCCACCAACACTAGAGCTTTTGACAAGATTCCTCTCCTCAGAAAATCTCCGGGGGGCGCACGACGAGACCGTTTGACCCCTGCCGCAAAAAAGCGCGTCGTCCGTAGCGCGGACCAGCCGCTCTTTGGCAGGTCCGCGGCAGCTCGCTGCTTCTGACACGGAAAGCCCCAGACCGAACGAAGCAGTGGTCTGCGCTACACCTACATGGCTGATCGGCTGATCGCTTGTCCTTACGGCTTCATGCCCAGTCGCTGCCCGATCAGCTCGCCAATGTAGTATTGCATGAACGCATCACGCTTTGGTTCCAGACACACGGCGGCCGGCTTTCCCTTCTGTGAATTGATTCGGGTAAAGCCTTCATCGTCGACCCAGAGCGGCAATGTCTCAATCTTGCCGAAGAAGGTCTTCGGTCTGGCTGTTTCAGCCACCGCCAGCTGGTCGTGCAGCGTCATGCGCGACTCTGGCCTTTCCAGCCAAAGGCGGTAGAGCGACTCCAGCGCAAACGTTAAGGGAGAGGAAACCTTTCGTAATTGCTCACGCTCAGCATCGCTCAGGCGAACATGGGTTGTCGAATCCAGTGGCACAGTCGTCAGCGGCAGACCTGCCGCATAGACTAGCTGGGCATCCGAGGTCGAGGCATAAACATTGTACTCGCGAACCGCGGCCGAAGGCTTTTCTGCGGTGCCGTAAATGCATCCGCTCATCAAGACGACACGCTTCACATACTTACCCAGCTGCGGTTCCCGGCGCAGAGCATCCGCGACATTCTCGAGAGGGCCAACGGCAATAAGTGTTACCTGCCCGGGATATCTTTTGATCGTCTGCACGATGAAATCGGCAGCAGGCTGTTTTTCTGGCTTCTTTCCTTCGAAGTCTTCCGCCCAAGTGAACTGATGACTGTACTCTTTCTGTTCGGTCTGGCGACCCACGAAAACTCCAAGATTTCCACGACCCGTAAGATGCAACATCTTGCAAGCCATCTTGGCTCTCGCCGGAGTGTTGCCGTGGCTCACTGTAATGCCAAGCGGCTCGAAGCTTTTGTGTGCCAGCACAAAGGCAAGGGCCCAGGCATCGTCGATGTCGTCGCCAATGTCCGTGTCGAGAATGACCTTCATACGACTCTCTTCTTGTGGCAATGCCAACTGGAAACCGTTTGTGCCAAGCGCAAAGAGCAACAGGCCGACTGCAAGCCGAAACGACAATCGTGAGTTCAACATGAGGAGCTCCTCTTGCGGGCTGGATTGTAAATGCGCTTCTTTTTAGCGCAGCAGGTCGCGGCTGTAAACCGGAAAATGAGGAGAGAGGTAAAGCCTTCGTTCTTGAGGGAGGCTGTTCAAGGTCAGCCTTGACGACTGACCAAACCCATGCGATGTGGCCAGCGTCCCGCCGTGCTTTGAATTTGAAATGCAGGACTCCAGAGTTCAGCGAGCTGGAAAGCCTGCTGAACCAGTGGCTCGAAAGCCGTCTCACACTCTGGGCCCAGCTTGTTCACTGCTTCAGCCCCGGATCTTTTTTTTGCCGTTCGTCACTCGTCGCGAACCTGCCAGGGATTTGTCGCACATTCGCACGGCTTTTTCAGATCACATCGGCAAACGGGAATCGATTAGAATTGCTGACTGCCGATTTCCGATTAGAATGTCACTTCTCACTTTTGAATCGACCATCGTCAATCGGCAATCCACAAAGCGAGGAATCTATGAAAATCGAAGAATTGGATACCCCGGCAGTCATTGTCGATTTGGATATTCTCGACACCAACCTGCAGTCCTTAGCCAGTTACTGCCGGAAGCATGGTATTGGTCTGCGGCCGCATACCAAGACGCACAAGATTCCTGCGATTGCAAAGATGCAGATCGAGTCGGGTTGCCATGGGATCACGGTCGCAAAAGTAGGCGAAGCCGAGGTGATGGCGAACGCAGGGCTGAACGACATCCTGATTGCCTATCCGCTGTGGGGCGCCACCAAGCTGGAGCGCCTGACGAAGCTGGCGCAAGACCGCAAGATCACGGTCAGTCTGGATTCGTTGCCGGTCGCTCAAGGCATTTCGGAAGCCGCAAACCGCGCGGGCTGCCGGGTTAACCTACTTATCGAGTTTGATGTGGGGATGCATCGCTGCGGCATTCAGTCAGTTGACGACTGGCTCAAGCTCGCACAGGCCGTGGACCGCCTGCCAGGCGTCCATTTCGCCGGACTCATGTTTTATCCAGGACACATCTGGGACCTGCCGGAGGATCAGGGACCTGCGCTCAAGCGGCTCAGCCAGACGATTGAAGAAATCCAGTCAGCGCTCCAAAAGCACAAAATAGGCTGTGAGGTCGTCAGCGGAGGCAGCACTCCGACTGCTTACAATAGCCACCAGGTGCCCGGCCTGACTGAGATTCGGGCCGGAACGTATGTCTTTTATGACATGAATGAGACGAAAGCGGGTTATAGTCGGATGGCTGAGTGCGCTTTGAAAGTTCTGGTTACGGTCGTCAGCAATGCGGTGAAAGGGCGAGCCATCATCGATGGTGGATCCAAGACGTTCTCAGGAGACCGCCTGATTTCCGGCGACAAGCAAGGCTTCGGCTGCGTTACGGAACATCCCGAGGTGCAGTTTGTGTCCATGTCGGAGGAACACGGTCATCTGGACCTGGGCGAGTCTAACTATCAGCCACACATCGGAGACAAACTCACGATCATTCCGAATCACGTCTGTACCTGCGTCAACATGCACGACCAGATCTACTATCATCGCAAGGGGATCGTGGAAGGCTCCTGGAAAATCGAGGGGCGCGGAAAGCTCCGGTGATGGGAGCCGTCCTACCCAAAAGACTGAGAGGTGTAAAGAGATGGCGATGAGACCTTCTGAATTGTCACGGCGGAAGTTCATCAAGGAATCCTGGACATTGGCTGCGCCGTCGATGCTGGGCGTTCCATTGGTCGCCCAGCAATCGCAAACCGCGGCGCCGGCGCGCCCGTTGAAAGTCGTCTGCGTCGGCGGACATCCGGACGATCCCGAGTCCGGCTGCGCTGGAACCTTGGCGCGATATGCGCAGTCCGGCCACCGCGTGACGATTGTTTACCTGACTCGAGGGGAACGAGGGATCACAGGGAAGTCGAACCAGGAAGCCGCCACCATTCGCACGGCTGAGTGCGAAGCAGCCTGCAAGATCATCGGAGCCGCGGCCGCGTTTGCAGGCCAGCTCGACGGCTCAGCCGAATTCACACGAACGCGTGTTGACGAGATGCAGAAGCTGCTGACCGCTGAAAACCCCGATGTGGTCTTTACGCACTGGCCTATGGATACTCACATGGACCATCAGGTCGCCAGCCTTTGCACAATGCGCGCCTGCCTTGGGCTGAAGGCTCGTCCGCAGCTCTACTTCTTTGAGGTCAATACCGGCAGCCAGACGTTGGGGTTCTCACCGAACACCTACGTGGACATCACCGAGACGGTGGAGAAGAAGAAGACCTCCTTGTTTGCCCATCGGAGCCAGAATGGTGAGGGTATCTGGAAGAATTATCACGAGATTATTGCGAGCTGGCGAGGACGAGAAGCGGGCATCAAGGCGGCCGAAGCATTCTTCCGGGTGAATCGGGATCAGGTGATTGCAGAGTTGCCTGGCCTCTAGATACCCCAACAACAAACGACTTGTAGCGTCCGGGTGTAGAACCGGTGACACAGGCCGAAGAACAAAGCAGAGTCTAGAACCGTGACGCCGTGAGCTTCACATCGGCTTGGGCCCAGGCCTTCTGGAACCGCTGTTCGACGGTAGCCGCCTGCTCAGTCTTTCCCTGCGCGCGGAGGCTCTGGGTCAATCCGAACAGGGACCAACCATTGTGAGGATAACGCTTCAAGTCTTCCCAGTAAACAATCTCGGCTTCCCTGGGCCGCTTGGCCTGCAGCAGGACGGCGCCCAGCACCTGGCGCACTGGAAGGTACCAATCAGGCGGCTCGATGTAGACCAGCGCGTCCTCGAGGCGAACTCCAGTTTCCAAATGTGCGATGGCCTGGCTGAAGTCGCCTCGGCGAGCCGCCATTTCACCCGCCAGAACTTCAGGGGCGATGCCAAGAATCGCGCTTGGAGTGTTATTCGAAAAGGAGGCGGGCGTCTCATCTAAAGCCTTATCAGCCACGATCCCTTTCAGCGCATCCAGCTCCCGGGAGGCTTCTTCCAGCCGTCCCGTGGCCGCAAAGGCGGTACCACGCACATAGTGCCGCACGCCCTTCAGGAACAGCGTATCGTGCGCGGGCGCCGGCAGCTTCAGGATCTGTTCCCAGCGTCCAAAGCGCGCCAGGGCGAAATCTGGAATGGCGAGAAAACCCTGCAGCAATGGGAAGTCCTTCAAAGCATGATGCGGAATGGCTGCAGCGACTTTTTCCGCAGCCAGGATCGTCAGCTCGCTGTTGCCTTCAAAGCCGGAGACCGCATAGAGAAAGTGGAGGTTGTGAGGATAATAGGCCAGTGGGTAGATGCCCTGGGTCCGGCATTGCGCGATGTAGTCCTCGTCTACGGCAGACGCCTGGGCATTGATGCTCGAGGCGTCCGCATAGCGTCCCACTCGAAAATAAATATGGGAAGGCATATGCACCATATGACCCGCGCCAGGCATCAGCTTGGAGAGCCGGTCAGCCGCAGCTTCCGCTCTCTCCGGACTCTTGGTGGCCTCCACGGCGTGAATGTAGTAATGGCAGGCACCGGGATGGTTGGGATTGCGCTTCATGACCGATTCCAGCACCGAGACGATTTCGAGCGTGTCCGGGTAGGGTTGGCCGTCACGGGTCCAGTAGTCCCAAGGCCGCAAGTCCATAAGCGCCTCGGCATACAAGGTAGCCGCATCCAGATCGTCGGGATAACGACGGGACACCTCCCTCATGGCGTTCGCATAGGCGCGGTCACGTGCTTTCCGATCCGGTTTGGCTTCTCCCGAATATCGCTTCGCCAAAGCATCGATGTAGGCCCGTTCCTTTGGACTGGCCTGGGGTTTCAGTTCGAGAGCCCTCTGGACGAGTTTGTGCGCCTCGGGCTCGGCTTCCGGCGCCATCGGCATGTTGATGTTGGTCCCCAACGCCAGCGCCTGCCCCCAGTACGCCATCGCACACTTGGGGTCCAGGCGGGCTACCTCTCGGAAGGCTCTCATCGCTTCAGCATGATTGAACCCGTAGGTGAGATTGATCCCCTGGTTGAAAAACTCCTGGGCGCGGCGTGAACTCGTCTTGACGCGGAAAGTGTGACTACCCAGGTTCTGCAGCCGGGGAGCAATTTGGCCCTGGGCGTTCGGCGGCGTCTTGAGGCCGTTGTCAGGACCGTGGGGTCCGTGCTGGGCCCAAACCCAACCCAATGACGTGCTGAGGTGAAGACACAGAACAATTCCTCCGTTGCGGAGAATCTTTACAAGCGATTCTCGAAACCTCATTAGCGCAACTTCCTCCTTTCTCGGGACCCATGACCGGCACCTCGGCACGCCAACCTTCGGTTCTTGGGGTCACGGGCCAGTTAGCGGGAACCAATTTTTCGCGGAAACGGTAGCAACAGTCAAGAACAATGCCACCTCGAGGCTCGCTGGGCGGGAGCGGACAGCGCTGCCACAGAACCGCGATCGTCAGGGACGCCCACTTCCACAGGTTGCCCGCAGAACCCGCTATCTACCGCCACAGCGAGATGGCTGAAGCCGGGCCAGCCGTCCGAGGCTGGACCCTGCCGGTCAACGACCTGTTCGAATCATGATACTTCGACTGACCGGCTCTTCTCGCCTCGCCTTCGTGTCCTTTCCTGTGTTTCGTGTTGCTGCCAACGAAAACCGAGAATGGTGGATATTCTGTTCAAAGGGGCCAACTCCGACGCCATTCCCGTCTATTCGCGTTCCGGGAACAGCTCAGAACATGATTCGTGGTTTTTGTCGCATGGCCACTGAGCGTTGGACTTTTCTGTCCAAACAAAAAAAGGCCATCAACCGTCAGGGTTGATGGCCTCTTAAAGAAGAGTGCTAAGGTCGGTTCCAAGCTCCTCAATTCCATCGCACTTCGATTTCGTAGTTGTCCGCACCCCCCTTGTCGTCGTCAATCGCAACCACGGCAGTATAACCATTCGACCGGCTCGGTGATTGAATGAGTTGGGCCCGCCCCCTTCCATCGCGTTTCTTCACTGACATCTGAACTTCGGCTCGGGGCAGCGGGCTTGAAAAGTCGTATCGCTCATTGAATGTGGGTGCACCTTGCCGTTCTCGAGACACTACTCGACTGCCTTGAATTCTCAACTCGACATAGTCGTCAACGCGCCCTCTCCACATCATCGTTCCTGGGCCAGCATATCCGTAATCTCCATGCCTGCCATCGTAGCCTGGGCCATCGTAACCACGGGAACGATAGGACCCGTTCCGGTAAGATCGGTTGTAGTATCCGTCCTCGTAGCCTCGCCGGAAGTCCGATTGCCACCTATCGTTGTACTCTCTCTTATAGCGGCGGTAGTTGCAGCTCAAGCTCCTTCTCGCATCCTGCCTGCCAAACTGAAAGCCCTGTTCATAGTATCGTTCGTCGTATCGTTCGTCTCGGTGTCGCTCGTCTCGGTCCCGGTCGTCTCGATCCCTATCTCTGTCGTCGTGGGCAAGGAGCAATGCAGAGTTGCCCGACATGAAAGATCCTGGCCAATTGATGCCAACCCCTGCCAAAAATAGACAGAATGTAGCAACCACAATGCTCAACCAAGTCTTCGTCAAACCTATAGTCTTCATGATCTTCCCCTTTGCCTGATTTGGTGGTCCTCTTAGTCTTATCGGTCAGTAACCAGCTAAATCCGACAAATTCTTTCGGAATGGCCCGCCGCTTGCCGCGGGGTGGTTCCTCGAGCCAGATATACGGGTGTAAAGATGCCGGTCAAGCCTCGGGGGTTGGCTGCTGAAGGCCCACCGACACCGTATCTCTTTGAATAGGCTATTCTTGACTGCTTTCTGGACGTATCGGCAGGTAGGGGCCTTAGGCGGGCGGTACCAGGCACCGGCGGGCGCCATACCTGTCGCCGCGAAGGCCGGCTGAGGAGGGCAGTCGCCAACGGAGACCAAACCTGGACGCTAGGAGGCCGCTGGCCAAGATGGAAGGAATGGGAGTGTTGCTCGGTCTCACCTTGTTTGGCTCGGCACAGCCGCTGCTAACGGCACTCTCACCGAACCGAACTGTGCCGGCACTACAGCGGGAAGGAAAGACAGCAATCATGAAGAACAAATGCGTTTTCAGCCTGTAAAGAACCTATCGTCAATAACCCGCGGTCTTTTCGAGGAGCCATTTGAGTCTGATAGAATTCAATGGCGGCCTCAAAATCCCGAAACACCCGCCGGCGGGAGTAGTCGACAAGGTTCGTACCCTCTTTGATCAGCGTGGCGATCAGGCGTCCTTCGTGGTTTAGATCGAAGAGCGTGATCGCTCCGTACTTCTTCGTTTGAATGGCAAGCCCGCAGCTCATGTTTTGTTTCCTTCGAAGCACGTACCTCGAACAAGCGAATCATGGTACGTACGTAGATTAGAAGCCTCTCAAGTGACTCTGCAACTTTTTAACCAGGTTGCAGAACCTAAGCTGAGGCTCTGAAGAAGGAGAAGAGAAAAGGCAGGGAACCTATGAAGACTTAGGAGATGGAGAGCGCCCAGCACCCCATCAGAGAGGGGTGAGTCAACCCGAATCAGCTGCCTTCAATAGAGAAAACTATTCCTCAAAATGGTACCCACTGGCCCGAGTGCCAAGGACCTCCGCGTCACCAACCCCCACGAGACCCCCCTTATGTGTCGGGCTTTCTCTATTATTATGTAGAGAGCATGGAAGACAGAGCCACCCTCTCCTGGTCACCGAGATGACTCGCGTGAGACCTGCTCCTCTTCCATGAATCTTCAGGACAACGAGTGATTGATGGAATGCGGTTCTTCGAGAACCCATATGGGGCCATCAGCATTGTTCGGAAATTCTCTCACATCGAAACAGAAGAGGAGGACTTCGCACATGTTGTATGTCGGGATCGATTGACCATCATGATGTTTGCCTCACTAATCATTCAGCTCTCACTGGAGGCATTCCGACTGTCTTCGCGGTGAGCAGAGGTTCTTTGTGAGTCGTTCAGTTTCCGGTTAGCCGACAATACGGGAGTGAGCCGGATCAGTAAACACTACGAAGGTGTGAAAAATTGAGAAAGTTGACTAGAAGCAATGTCTCGACGATCATCGGGAGTTATTTCGCTGCCATTACAATTTCGTGAAGCCTCACAGGGCGCTGACGTTAAGGGAAATCTTCTCATCGAGGGAGCTTTTTGTGGTGTCGAACGAAAGTCATATTCGCGCTCTTCGAAACGGCCCGGCCGATCAGTTCCCCCATGTGGGGAGTCTCCCTCTGGCGGCTTAGCAACAATTGATGACGGAAGCACCAGGAACTGACTAGTACTTAGTGTCATTAGTCAGAGTAATTGGAGTCACCGGTTGGCTCATGCCGACAGTATATATTATTACTCTGACTAATGACGCTAAGTACTAGTACCTCCAATCTCGCAACGAAGCCACGCTCGGGCCACAGCCCAATCGCGGTTCACAGTCCTGGGAGAGACTCGTAGAACTTGAGCCGTCTCTTCCACGGTCATCCCTGCAAAAAAAAGGAACTCCACAATCTGGGCTTGCCGAGGTGACATCGTAGCAAGGCGGGTGAGCGCCTCATCCAGCGCCAAGAGCATGGCAGATCGCGGTAGAGAAACTGGAAGCAGTTCCTCTTCGAGAGGGACCCTATCCATTTCACCGCCTCGCTTGGCGGTCTGATGCGCGCGCGCACGATCCACCAGAATACGGCGCATCGCTTGAGCCGCAACGGCGAAAAAGTGTGCCCGGTTTTCCCACTTCACTTTTCGCTGATCGACGAGGCGAAGGTAGGCGTCGTGAACCAGTGCGGTAGTCTGCAGCGTATGATTGGCAGGTTCTCTCCGCATGAAGTCGCTCGCCAGCCTTCGCAGTTCTTCGTAAACGAGCGAGATCAGAAGAGGAAACGAATCCTTTCTTCCGCCCTTTAGTTCATTCAGTATTTTGGTTACTTCACCCCTAGATACTTCCGGCTGTTCAAACTCCATGCTCGCTCTGCCAAGCTGCAAAAGGGGGACGTTTCTGGAAGGCTCGATTTTATGCCAAAAGCTTTTGCGCAGCCAATCAGAAATTCATGGCGTCGAATTGCCGGCGTTTCCGCGTAGTGTAATAGGAGCAGAAATGATCGTAATAGCTCGCGGCGTCGGACGGGGAAAGCTGAGGGCGCTCGCAGAAAGCGTTCAAAGCATTTGCCCGACGGGACGTCTCGGACTGCCCAAGGTAGCTGAAGATCGACATCTTGGAGTTGTGGTAATGCCGTCGCCGGGTGTAAGTTTCTCTTTCTTTACACTTGCACAATTTTTTGCTTAAATGTGGCTCAGTTTTACTTCTATCAGGTCCCCCACCTCATAGTTAGAAAAGGTCGGCTGGCGCCAGAGATCCAAAAGGATCGGATGTGCGCCTTGATGCTGGGAGTACTGTTGATAGGGGCTGTCGGGGAATGCCCACACAGGTCCTACAGCTCCTACAGCCATTGCTGCGCCTTCTGAAGCAACGGGGCATGGAAAGGAAGGGATGTACGACCAGAAAGTGATTTTGGAACTCGTTGGCCGGATATACGATGCCGGCCTCGATCCCGAGCAGTGGCCGAGTTTCCTCACACGGCTGGCGGACGTGGCTCTGGGAGCCTCGGCGGTCATTTATATGAATGTCGGTTTCAAGGCAAGTAACGTTGCGGCAGCCATAAAACTCGATCCTCACTACTTGTCTTTGTATGAGAAGCACTACGTCAAGGTCAACGCGCTGACGCCAAGATCGCTCAAAGTGATTCCGGAAGGTGGAGCGGCGACCCGCCGCCTCATCGTCTGTTCGGACGAAGAGCTGTTCAAGATGGAGTACTACAGCGATTTCCTTCGTCATCTGGACGTATTCCACTCACTGAACGGCCTCATCTTTCATCGGGAATCGACCTCCTCGCATATCGATGTCTTTCGGCCAAGATCTGCGGAATCGTTTGACGATCAGGATCTCGACCTGTTGAAGACCCTAATACCGCATCTTCGGCGAGCGCTGTCTCTGCATCAGCGCATCTCTACGCTGGAAGGTGACCAGAAAGCGAGCGAAGACGCGATCGACCGGTTGCCCATGGGGGTCATTGTGCAGAACAGCGGCGGCAGGATCATTTCTATGAATTGGGCGGCTCGGGCTATTCTCGGTCAGAAGGATGGACTCAGCGTCAACGGCCACGGGTTGAAGGCTCTCACCAAGCAGGAAGACCAAAAACTACAGGCTATGATCGCGGAGGCCTGTCAAACGAGCCTTGGAACGGGGCTGGGATCGGGTGGAGCCATGCCTATTTCCCGGCCTTCATTGCGGCGCCCTTATGCTCTCTTGGTGAGCCCATTGTCACTGGATTATTCCTTGTTTGGAATGAGAGAGGGAAAGGTGGCCGTGTTCATTGCAGATTTGGACGCACAAACCGAGCCACTCGACGAGGTCCTACGCAGTGTCTTCGGGCTGACCCGGGCAGAATCGAAGGTCGCCGCGCTCCTGGCTCAAGGCAAGAGCCTGCAACAGGCCTGCGAAGAGTTGTTTGTCAGCTGCGAAACTGGCCGGACTCATCTGAAACGAATCTTTTCCAAAACCGAAACTAGCCGTCAAGGCGAGCTGATTCGGCTGATCCTGAAATGTCCAGCCCCTCCACCGCCTTCGCAAAGTCCGTGGCTGCGGCCGGGGGTCGGCTTCATCTCTGACGGATCTTCCTTTTGCGTCGAGACAGAGGAGGTGGACAAAATGCAACAACTGGTGACGCGCGACCCACTGTTGGAGTTGACGCCAACCGGCCTCCGGTTGACAACGCGGTGAGCCCAGCAGCTGCTGATTGTGCGCCTCGACCTTTTGCTCCAGCTTGTCCAGCTTGTCGGCGACGCGATGTTCCAGGCGGTGCGCCTCGGCCTGGTTCTTCCTCAACAAATACAGGATGACGGCAACCTCCACTTCATACACCTTTTCCTCAAACAGCCCCAGTTGAATGATCTCGCGCTTGAGCAGCTTGCGGATCTGGGGATCGGTCAGAGCCGTGATATAGCGCATCCCTTGCTGGCTCAGCTGCTGCTTGGCCGGAACTTCACCATCCCGCGATCTCCCACCAAGACGACTTGTTCGACCCGAAACTGTTGCTTGAGAATCTTGATCTGCTCGGGCAGCGTCGTGGGATCAACAGTATTGCCGGCAAACACCCGCACTCCCATCGGCTCTCCCTGGTCATCGCTCAGCAGCCCAATCACCATCTGCTTTTTGCCCGCTTTGCCATCGCGATTGTACCCATAGACCGCCAGCTCATTGTGCTCGCCCTCCAGATAGCTGCTGGTCACGTCGTAGAGAAACAGCACCGGAGCCTGGCCCCGCCGCTTCATATAGTGCCGGTAGAGCCGACTCTCAATCTCGGTCTGAAGCCGGGCCAGCTCTTCTAAAGCCGCATAGAGGTCATCCTCATCGAACCGGCCCACGGCCAGGATCTCTTCCACCGCCTGGTCTTGGCTCCACCGGACCGCCGACAATCGCGAGCCCTGATGCGCCACTCGGGCCAGAGTCAAAAACAGCCCCAATTTCCCCCACCGCTGTCGACCCAAAGCCTCCACGATGCCAAGTTCCTCAGCCACCTTCCGCAGCACAAACAACAGGCCGAACACCGGTCCCGACACGGGCTCTCCTCCCCAAGCAGCCCGATCCAACTCGCCGCGCAGCAGACGCCGCAACAGCTCGACCCGAGCCGGGTCCCAGTGGGACAGATTGGCCAGCGTCTGTTTGCGGATCCTGGTCCCTTCCCGGACCGACTCGCGCAGCAGGACGGCGGGCGGGGAGTTGCGATTGGGCACGATGTCGATATGCATGGGCCATCCACACATCCCGTACCAATGCAAGTAGAAATGCTGCCTTACATGGGTACAAATAGCTGCCCAAACAACTCCAACTCTTTCCCATGCCGTCACTTGTCAAAAATCCAAGGAGGAAGATCCGTCAGAGACGAAAAGAACAGAAAAATACCCCAAATGGGTGACTACAGCAGCTGGAAAGCAGGGTCCAATATGGGTGACCTGCCAAAAGAGGTCACGCGCATTACGCGTCCCGATGCGAACAAGCACCTCACGAACATTCAAAACGTGAGCGGCAAGACAGGATCGATTCCATTTGATGGTGTGAGGCAGTTGGTTGCGCAGCCAACCCACCAGATTAAAGTCAGGCTGTCGGTGAGCTTCTGCCGCCGCCCAACAAAGACCGTTAGGAGGTCCTATGTACAAGCATGTCTATCGAGTGCTGATAGCACTCACTCTGTTTGCCGTGCTGATGGTTCCGGCGACTCAAGCGCAGTCCATCATCCTGCAGGCAGAGATTCCTTTTGACTTCGCCGTGGGGAACAATTGGTTCCCCGCCGGCGAATACCAGGTTACTAAGCCTAACTCTCATGGAGTCATATTGATTCAGAGCCAGGATGCGCGCTCCTCAGCACATGCGATGACAATAGGGGGGCAGGCCGGAAAGACTGGCCATGTTGGCAAGCTGGTTTTCAATCGCTACGGCGAGCAGTACTTTCTCTCCAAGATCTGGGCCCCTTTTTCCGACACCGGTCGCGAACTGACCAAGTCCCGCCTCGAGCGCGAAGTGGCCGCCCAGAGCAGGGTGAAACCTGCTGCCACAGCGGTGGCTGCTGTCAAAGTGTCAAATAAGCCGTCGCCAGTGTGTCGTGGGGAGGCAGCGCCGCTGTCTCCCCATTCCAGGCTTTGTAACGTGACCTCGTCAAAGGTCGGCCTGGTTTCAACACCGAGGCGAGCAGCGGTGAATTCAATCGCCTTGACCTTCAAGGTGGTTAAGAGAGGCTGCCGCCACGGGTTTTCGACCTTACCCCTTGTTCGAGAGCCGACTCTCAATCTCGGTCTGAAGCCGGGCCAGCTCTTCTAAAGCCGCATAGAGGTCATCCTCATCGAACCGGCCCACGGCCAGGATCTCTTCCACCGCCTGGTCTTGGCTCCACCGGACCGCCGACAATCGCGAGCCCTGATGCGCCACTCGGGCCAGAGTCAAAAACAGCCCCAATTTCCCCCACCGCTGTCGACCCAAAGCCTCCACGATGCCAAGTTCCTCAGCCACCTTCCGCAGTACAAACAACAGGCCGAACACCGGTCCCGACACGGGCTCTCCCCAAGCAGCCCGATCCAACTCGCCGCGCAGCAGACGCCGCAACAGCTCGACCCGAGCCGGGTCCCAGTGGGACAGATTGGCCAGCGTCTGTTTGCGGATCCTGGTCCCTTCCCGGACCGACTCGCGCAGCAGGACGGCGGGCGGGGAGTTGCGATTGGGCACGATGTCGATATGCATGGGCCATCCACACATCCCGTACCAATGCAAGTAGAAATGCTGCCTTACATGGGTACAAATAGCTGCCCAAACAACTCCAACTCTTTCCCATGCCGTCACTTGTCAAAAATCCAAGGAGGAAGATCCGTCAGAGACGAAAAGAACAGAAAAATACCCCAAATGGGTGACTACAGCAGCTGGAAAGCAGGGTCCAATATGGGTGACCTGCCAAAAGAGGTCACGCGCATTACGCGTCCCGATGCGAACAAGCACCTCACGAACATTCAAAACGTGAGCGGCAAGACAGGATCGATTCCATTTGATGGTGTGAGGCAGTTGGTTGCGCAGCCAACCCACCAGATTAAAGTCAGGCTGTCGGTGAGCTTCTGCCGCCGCCCAACAAAGACCGTTAGGAGGTCCTATGTACAAGCATGTCTATCGAGTGCTGATAGCACTCACTCTGTTTGCCGTGCTGATGGTTCCGGCGACTCAAGCGCAGTCCATCATCCTGCAGGCAGAGATTCCTTTTGACTTCGCCGTGGGGAACAAATGGCTCCCCGCTGGCAAATACGAAGTCAAGCACGTCAGTGAGCGAGGTACGTTGATTCAGAGCCAGGATGCGCGCTCCTCAGCTCTTGCGACGACAATAGGGGGGCAGGCCGAAAAGACTGGCCATGTTGGCAAGCTGGTTTTCAATCGCTACGGCGAGCAGTACTTTCTCTCCAAGATCTGGGCCCCTGGGTCCGACATCGGTCGCGAACTGAGCAAGTGCCGCCTCGAGCGCGAAGTGGCCGCCCAGAGCAGGGTGAAACCTGCTGCCACAGCGGTGGCTGCTGTCAAAGCTGTCAAATAAGCCGTCGCCAGTGTGTCGTGGGGAGGCAGCGCCGCTGTCTCCCCATTCCAGGCTTTGTAACGTGACCTCGTCAAAGGTCGGCCTGGTTTCAACACCGAGGCGAGCAGCGGTGAATTCAATCGCCTTGACCTTCAAGGTGGTTAAGAGAGGCTGCCGCCACGGGTTTTCGACCTTACCCCTTGTTCGAGAGCCGACTCTCAATCTCGGTCTGAAGCCGGGCCAGTTCTTCTAAAGCCGCATAGAGGTCATCCTCATCGAACCGGCCCACGGCCAGGATCTCTTCCACCGCCTGGTCTTGGCTCCACCGGACCGCCGACAATCGCGAGCCCTGATGCGCCACTCGGGCCAGAGTCAAAAACAGCCCCAATTTCCCCCACCGCTGTCGACCCAAAGCCTCCACGATGCCAAGTTCCTCAGCCACCTTCCGCAGTACAAACAACAGGCCGAACACCGGTCCCGACACGGGCTCTCCTCCCCAAGCAGCCCGATCCAACTCGCCGCGCAGCAGACGCCGCAACAGCTCGACCCGAGCCGGGTCCCAGTGGGGCAGATTGGCCAGCGTCTGTTTGCGGATCCTGGTCCCTTCCCGGACCGACTCGCGCAGCAGGACGGCGGGCGGGGAGTTGCGATTGGGCACGATGTCGATATGCATGGGCCATCCACACATCCCGTACCAATGCAAGTAGAAATGCTGCCTTACATGGGTACAAATAGCTGCCCAAACAACTCCAACTCTTTCCCATGCCGTCACTTGTCAAAAATCCAAGGAGGAAGATCCGTCAGAGACGAAAAGAACAGAAAAATACCCCAAATGGGTGACTACAGCAGCTGGAAAGCAGGGTCCAATATGGGTGACCTGCCAAAAGAGGTCACGCGCATTACGCGTCCCGATGCGAACAAGCACCTCACGAACATTCAAAACGTGAGCGGCAAGACAGGATCGATTCCATTTGATGGTGTGAGGCAGTTGGTTGCGCAGCCAACCCACCAGATTAAAGTCAGGCTGTCGGTGAGCTTCTGCCGCCGCCCAACAAAGACCGTTAGGAGGTCCTATGTACAAGCATGCCTATCGAGTGCTGATAGCACTCACTCTCTTTGCCGTGCTGATGGTTCCGGCGACTCAAGCGCAGTCCATCTGGAAGGCAGAGATTCCTTTTGACTTCGCCGTGGGGAACACACGGCTCCCCGCCGGCGAATACGAGGTCAAGCCTAAGTCTAACTCTGGAGTCATATTGATTCAGGGCCAGGATGCGCGCTCCTCAGCCTATGCGATGACAATAGTGGGGCAGGCCGGAAAGCCCAGCGATGTTAGCAAGCTGGTTTTCAATCGCTACGGCGACCAGTACTTCCTCTCCAAGATCTGGACCCCTTTTTCCAACACCGGTCGCGAATTGACCGAGTCCCGCCTCGAGCGCGAAGTGGCCGCCCAGAGCAGGGTGAAACCTGCTGCCACAGCGGTGGCTGCTGTCAAAGCTGTCAAATAAGCCGTCGCCAGTGTGTCGTGGGGAGGCAGCGCCGCTGTCTCCTCATTCCAGGCTTTTTAACGTGAGCTCGTCAAAGGTCGGCCTGGTTTCGATTCCAAAACCAGAAAAGGAGAATAAATGCTAACCCAAACACAACACATCGTTCGCCGCTACATGCAAACGGTGCTCTTGATCACGATGTGCTCGCTTCGCTGGCCTGGCGTAGCCGGCGCCGATGCCGTCACCGACTGGAGTGACATCGCTCAAACTGCCATTGTGACCAACGCCGGAAGGCCGGCCCCGGCCGCAGTTGTTGACGCGGCATACGTCTTTGCCACCGTTTATGACGCGGTGAATGCGATCGACGGCCGCTTTTCCGTGTTCGCTGTCAGCCCGTCCAACGCTTCACCGCAAGCTTCTCAGGAAGCGGCCGTTGTCGCTGCCGCCCACCATGTCCTGAAAACGTTCTTCCCAAGTCAGCAGGCATTCTTGGACACCGCCTATGCCGCCTCGCTTGCCCGTATTCCGCTAGGCAGCACCCGGGACCAAGGTGTCGCTATTGGAGTGGAGGTTGCCACAGCATTTCTGGCCCTGCGAGCCAATGATGGCCGTAACGCGGTGGTTGCCTATACTTTCGGCAGCGGTCCAGGAGTCTATCAACTGACTCCTGGAGCGCCCGAACCGCCAGCTTCGCCGTTAACCCCCTGGATCGCTCAAATGAAACCCTTCACGCTGATCAGTCCCTCGCAATTTCGTGCCGACGGACCACCTCATCTCACGAGCGCACAGTGGGCAGAGGACTTCAATGAAGTGAAGGTTATGGGTGCATTGAACGACTCGGAGCGCACTACCAACCAAACTGAGATCGGCCGTTTCTATCAGGAGAATCCCGCAGCCCAACTCATTCGAAACTTCCGGAACTTTGCCGCCGCCCAGCCGCTAAGCCTGGCGGACCGTGCTCGCCTCTTGGCCGCGCTCCACATCACAACCGCCGACGCGGTCATCGCCTGTTTTGATTCCAAGTATTTCTTCAACTTCTGGCGGCCTGTGACGGCTATCCGCGCCGCCGACACGGATGACAATGAAGCCACGGAGCCAGATCCCGGCTGGCTGTCGCTAGTACCAACACCGAATCATCCGGAGTATCCGGCAGCCCACGGTGTCGTTAGCACAGCCTACGCGGAGGCCTTACGCCACTTCTTTGGCACCAAGAAAGTCACTATCACTCTGACCAGCACCATCACGGGAACGGCCCACACATTCCACAGCACCGACGACATCATCAAAGAGATCATCGTCGCGCGCATCTATGGCGGAATGCACTATCGTACCTCGGGCGTCCACGGTTCGGTGATTGGAAAGAAGGTTGCCCACTGGGTCGCCAAACACTACTTCCTGCCGTCAGGACAGTGATCAGCGGAGCGCTCTCGCTTATTGACGAGCGTTGCGGAACGCGGGTGGCGTTCCTGGTGGCTGAGGTTCCCGCGAAAGAACTTCACCCCAGCGGCTGGATTCCCGCGTTTGCGGGACTGACATAACAAATCGTAATAAGACAGAGTCCAGAGCTTCGGTGGATCCACAGCTACGTAACTGACGACAAGATCTACTTCAGCCTCCAGGCCACTGGAACCAGATTGCTCAAGTCCTGGCAACAAGCCAGGGGAACCCCTCGAAGAAAATACCAGGCTCCTGGGCACGCCCAAATTTCCTTCCTCCTGAGCTGAGACGAAATGGCAGCTTTGGCTGGCTGCTCCGGGCAGGCTCCAGGATACGCAGCTCAGGCCGCGACTGCAGCCTGGATGGCTGCGCTCCCGGTGCAGACACGTTTTGGAATCACTTGGTTGGCGCGTCTTCTGCGGAGACGGCCAGGCTAGCCGAGCGGAGTGGGACAAGTTCCTCCAGGACAACCGCGAGATTTCAGGCAAGCTGGAAAACGGGCTTCTGGCCATCAAGCCTGGGGGGAAGGGCAACGTGACCGCGACGCACGTTCTGTGGCGGGAGAAACAAGCCCTGCCGGAAGTGCCCTCACCCCTGCACTACCGGGAGCGGATCTACCTAGTCCGGGACGGTGGCATCGTCACTTGTCTGGCGGCGAAGACCGGCCGCTTGTTGTATCGGGGGCGATTGGGGGCCGGCGGGCCGTATTTCGCCTCTCCGGTGGCGGGCGACGGCAAGGTATATGCCGCCTCGTTGGATGGTGTTGTGGTGGTCTTCGCTGCCGGCGATGAATTGAAGATCCTCGCACGGAACGATCTGGACGAGTCGATCGCAGCCACGCCCGCGCTTGTGGACGGCAAGCTCTACGTCCGCACCGAGAAGCATCTCTACGCCTTTGGCGAGTGAGGAGGGTTCACCAGCTAACCGGATGCTGGACCGTCTGCGCCGGTCTGTACCCCGGCGAGCGGATTAGGCCGACGTGCTCGTGGCTCAGCTCGGCTTAGGTGGCACTCGGGCCAAAGTGTGATCCCCTCGTCCCTTCACCCGTGCGAACCCGAGAAGGTAATCGCCATCCGAGGAGCCCCCTAGATC
Source organism: uncultured Acidimicrobiia bacterium (assembly GCA_963752385.1). Taxonomy (GTDB): domain Bacteria; phylum Acidobacteriota; class Terriglobia; order Versatilivoradales; family Versatilivoraceae; genus CAVVYL01. The sequence continues at coordinate 53,778 of CAVVYL010000040.1, forward strand.
CAGGCTTAGTTGACGTATGACGGGCTAACCGGAAACTGACAGTCCGAGAATGACGGTTGAGAACCGACGTGTCCTCGTTAGTGCCGATGAGTCCTGAAAAAACGGCCTTCGGATTACTTAAACCAGTCTGACAAACCCGGCACGTACAATTAGGGCTTGACATAAAATGTCTCACCGAGCCCTGTTTTGCTCACTCCCGGCAGCGGACGAACTGCTAGCCCTCACGCTTCCTCAACTCAGACCCTCTTTTCTCAAACTCGGCAGTTTTCGGGTTCCGATTTCTGAAATGTCTCCATGGCTTGCTGACTTTCCAAGGTTCTCCCTAGTCTTCGCTAGACAGAACTCAACAGGTAGTGATACTGAGATGAGTGAGAGCTTATTCGAAATAGCCTGCTTCGAGGCCGGCTGGAGCCGCCGCGGCTCCGTGGACAACGACCTCCAGCATCGTTCTTGCTCGGTCCCGGCTAGGTAATCATCGGGTTTGACAGTCGGTTAGTAACGCCGAGAGTGCATCCAGGTTGCTTTGCGCCTGCGGCTCTACAGACGGCCATCAATAGGACTCAAGAACTCAAGGAGTCGATCATGCATCGTCGCTCATTTCTAAAGAATGCTGCCTGCTTACTAGCTGGAGTGCGAGTGCTTTCGGCAGGCGAGCGCACACCGTCTCCTGGGGACCTTAAGAAGTTCAAGATTACCCACGTGACCGGTTTCCAGCATGTAGGTCCAAGGCCCAGGCTGGTTGGGAAGAACTCACACCTCGAGGTCCATGGCGCCGAAACTCGAGACAATGTCATACGCATCCGGACGGACCAGGGAGTAGAAGGATTTGGATGGGCTGGTAGTACCACTCCGGAAACGGCCCGACGTCTTCTGGGTCATAGTCTCGATGAGTTTTGGCAGCCCGGAGTGGGGGTGGTCAGCCCCATGGGCCGCGCGGACCATGTGTTCTTTGATCTCGTGGGCAAGGCTTTGAACGTGCCAAGCTGGAAGCTCATGGGCGGCGAAGGCCCGGAGTGGGTGCCCGTTTATGATGGGGGGATCTACTTCAACGATCTCCTGCCCCAATACCAGCAGCACGGCGTCGCGCGGCTGGTAGAAGAGGTCGAAGAAAGCCTCAAGACCGGGCATCGAGCCTTCAAAATCAAAGTCGGCAGAGGCTTCAAGTGGATGGAGAAAGAAGCTGGATTCCAACGGGACGTCGAGGTGCTCAAGGCGATTCGAAAGACGGTGGGAAAAGAAGTGAAGCTAGCGGTGGATGCTAATAATGGTTTTGATCTGGAGACCACAAGAAAGTGGCTCGACGCTTTGGGTGATGAACTCTACTTCATAGAAGAAATGTTTCCGGAGCAGGTGGATCAAGACTTGGAGCTAAAGGCCCATATCAAACGTAAGGGGTGGAAAACTCTGGTCGCGGACGGCGAATCGGCCCGAGAGGTCAGCCATTTCGACCCCTATGTCCAGGGCGACGCGCTGGACGTTCTGCAGCCGGACATGCGCGCGTTTGGTTTTACTCTGGAGTGGGAGCTGTCCAAGAATATTGCAGCCAAGCCACACATCAAACTCGCCCCTCACAACTGGGGCTCCTTCCTTGGGCTTTATATGCAGCTCATTTTTGCGCGCGGCGTTCCCAATGTCCTGATGGTTGAAGAGGACCGCAGTTCCAGCGATCTGTTCGACACCTCTGCCTTCACTTTCAAAGAAGGAAAGATTCGCGTTCCCGATCTGCCAGGCTGTGGGGTCATCCTTCGCGAAGACGTCTTTAAGCGAAAATATCAAGATGGCGCTTGGGTGGTGACGTCTTAGCAGCCTCGACATCGCGACGGGCACGATGTGAAGTCAGAAACCACATTGGGCGTGCCACCCACATGAATTTGTCCACCTTGCCCGCAGTTTTTGCGGCAGGGAGTCAACCGGTCTCGTCGCACGACCCTCAGAGTTTGCAACAGAGGGCTATTCCGCACCCGCTAGACCTTCTTGAATGTGATTCCAGGCTTGATCATTTCCGCAGTCGTCAGCCCCATCCAGCCGGTGGCGACGGGATTGAGTAGCACACCGAAGGATTGGGAGTGGACAGGATTGGACACGTACTGCCAAAACTTGTCCAGAGACTGCGGAATGCTTTCATCGCCCTTGAAGCTCAAGTAGTACCATGCCAGCAGGGTAACTACGCCGGAGCAACCCTGCCGGTCCTGGCCTTCGCCCCAAGTCCCATTCTCCCCCTGAACGCGCATGACTTGCCGGACCGTGTTGTCCAGCTCAGTACCGAGCCGCTCTTGCAACGCAGAATCCTCCAGCAGATACGACGCCGCCTGAATCGCCTCGGCACAAAGCGTGATCATTGTGAACGGAGCATCTTGTGACTCCTCACCTTCGAAGAGATTGGGAATCTCTCCGTTGGGGCGCCGCTTCTTGAGAATCCAATCGACGGCGCCGAGGCTCACGTCCCGATATTGTTTGTTGCGCGCAATTCCGTAAAGTTGGGCAAAGAAGGCTGCCCCAGCCGCTGTGGCTGACGTCGACGGTTTGAGCAGAACCTTTCCCTTCGCGTAGCCAAAGCCCATTGCGCCTGAGGCTTCACCTTGCGTTGCGAGCCAACCCGGACTTGCTGGCAATGCCTGAGTCGAATCCGCTTTCGCTCCTTCCAAAAGAAACCGGGCATAACGCTCCAGCGCTTGCTGGTAGCTCTTCCTTCGGGTGCCGTCCGCGTAGGTGTAGCCACGAGCCAGAGCCACGGCAGCCAAGCTGTTGCCACTGAGGTCGAGACTCTCCGGCGTTGCCGCGTTCGCCCAATAGCCCCCTTCGTTTCCCAGCGAAGTTGAAACTCGCTGTTGCTGGCTCACAAAACGGTCGCACCAACGCAGCGCTTCCTCCAGGTACCGCGCGTTGTTCTTGGTTAGCTCAGATCCGGCCATCAGGACACGAGCCAGGTTCCCCTGCAGAAAGAACGGGTCGCTCGCCACCGAACGGATTTCTCCGCTTTCAGATGCCTGGTCTCGAGCCAGGATCCACTGACAGATATCATCCAGATAAGCCGTGAGCTGTTTCTTAGCGGCTTTGTCGAAGATTTTTGCCGAAAACAGACTCGTGGCTGGAAGGGCTAGCCACAAAACCGTTGCCATGAGGATTGTAGATCGCCGATGCGTCAAGCTGGTCTCCTCAAGAGAGCGCTGCCAATTCCCGTACAAGACAGGCTTGGCTCCTCCGATCTCCGAGAACGAAGATACCTCAGACGCCGATAGAGTCTCCCATCGTCTTCACCTGCTGGAGCTACTCGAGCCGTGCGAATCACTCCCCTGCCCTTCCTTCTCCAGCACTCCAAACTTCGAAGTGTAATGCAGAGGGACTTCCAGCGAACGTTTTTGTTCCAGAAAATACACTTGGCAGGAGTCGTAAGGATGAGAATAAATGTGGATCGAAACCGCCCGCTGCGCCAGCTCGGGAGGATTGGCGACGGAATGGATTGGTTCGAGCGGATCAACCCTGCCCGGGTGAGCCACGTCCATCCAATAGCGGCTCGACTCGGCCAACTCGCACGGTCCAGTTTCACCAGTCCCGGAAATCAGGCGATAGTTTTGCACCAAGAGCCTGCCAATGGGAACGGCCATCCAACAATTCTGTCCGCGATGGTTGTGGATCCGACTTTGCTGGCCAACTTCCCAGCAGATTGCCAGAATCTCGTAGAGATTGGTTCTCTCCAGGAGATTGCGCGTGTAATGCGAGGTGCGGAAGATAAGGTAGGGCTCCAGGCTGTGGGGCTCGATGGGATGGTCGGTCACGAACCCGTGAACCCGGTCTAAGGTGAAATCGCGCTCAGGAATTTCCGCCAGCCCCTGAATGAATTCCGCAATCGAAAAGGTTCTCAATGCAGCTCCACATGAGAGCCGTGTCGAGGCAGTAGGGCGGTAGTTCGGGTGCCGCAGGAGGGAAAGCGGCGGCATGAAGACACTCCGCCCTACCCTTCAGACCTCGAACCGCCGGGTGCGGGAAAGGTATTCTTCGGCCTTACTGAGAGCCTTTTGTTCGGCCTCTTCGCGGGTAGCACCTTCGGTCCTGACGATACAAGCTCCTGGTTCAACGTTATCGGCTTTGCAATAGTACTTATCGCCAAGTCCGTATGAGGTGAGCCGGACTTTCCATCCGGCGGCTTCCAAGATTTTCTCCGAATAGCCGGTAGGCTTCATAGCATCACTCCTGCGGACAAACGCTCCGGCCACGGGCAGCCCCGATTTCTCCCAGGCGGCAATACCGCCCAGCAGGTCGCAAGCATCGGTTACGCCGGATTGGTTCATGATACTGGCTGCGATCGAGGAACGATAGCCCCCAGCGCAGTGGACCACTGTTTTTCGACCGCTGGACAGTTCCCCGATTCGCTCTTTCAAGTGATTCAGGGGAAAGTGCAGGCTTCCCTCGATCGACTTTTCCCTTCTTTCTCTGTCGTTTCGAACATCAACAACCAACGGCGGTTCTGAAGAAGCCAGCTGCTCCGCGAGCGCGGTCGCCGCCAAACGGGGCGTCCTGCCAAGCAGCTCGGGACGAGCCTCAACGGTAGCCATCCCTCCTTGGAGATATCCTGCCACATGGTCAAACCCGATTCGCCCAAGGCGCATGGCCGCCTGCTTTTCCTGTCCGGGAGACGCAATCAGCACAATGGGCCTGTCGCGTTCAAGCAGAGTTCCTGCCCAGCTGGCGAACTGCCCGCCCAGTCCGATGTTCACACTGCCAAGCAGATGAGCTCCACAGAATTCCGAAGGGTCGCGAACATCCAGAATCTGCCCCCCAGCGCTGCGCTTTTGCAAGACTTGTTCCAGCGAAAGCGGCTTGAGGACCTCCTCCAAGGTCTTGTCGAGGACTGGATGTTCTTGGGTGTTCAGGATGGCATCGTAAGTGAAATAGGCCGGAGCCTCCGGCTGCTCAGCGGTTACGATTCGGATGAATTCCTCTTTGCTCATGGGTTGCAGCGCATAGTTGTATTGGCGCTGGACTCCGACAGTGGAAACCGTTTCCGAGCTCAAACTCTTCCCGCAGAGTGAGCCGGCTCCATGGGCCGGATAAACGAGGGTCTCATCGGGAAGCTTCAGGAGTTTCTGATGAAGCGACTCATACAGCGCGCTGGCGAGCTCAGTCGCCGAATAACCTAATGAGGCTCTCAGATCGGGCCGTCCCACGTCTCCAACGAAGAGCGTGTCGCCGGTCAAGACGGCATAGGGTCGCACTGGATCCTGGCTGAGATCATAAACCACAAGGCAGATCGATTCAGGCGAATGCCCCGGAGTCTCGAGAACGCGCAGACGAACCTGGCCAAACTCGAGCAGCGCTTCGTCTTGAATAGCAGTAAAGGCATATTCGGCTTTGGCCCTTGAGCCCAGGCAAATCCTGGCTCCTGTACGGTCTCTTAGTTCGAGGTGGCCGGCCAGAAAATCGGCGTGGAAATGCGTTAACACCACGTGGCCGATCTGTAATCCAAACTTAAGGGCATCCTCGAGGTACTGATCGATGTCCCGCTGCGGATCAACGACTACGGCGGTTCGACTTTCCTCGTCCCCAATTAAATAGGAAGCATGAGCGAGACAACCCAAATAGTACTGCTTGAGGATCATAATCCGCGACTTCTGACGAGATAGTTTACACTACCTGCACGGCACAAGCTTGAGAGCGCCCGCCTCCAGGGATTGCGCCACGCTCCCAGGGCCGCAGCTGCATCCATGCCACCGAGTCACACAACAGCCAAATTTCTGTGCTCCCTCGCCCATCAAGGAGAGAGCCGCAAACTGGAACTGATAAGAATGCCCGCCGCCCTCGGATTGAGGTCGCTCGCAGCTAATGAGTCTCCTCGCTGGTCAGCGTAGACTGCAGGGTCTGTCGTGCTTCGGGTGAGTTTGAACCAAGCAAATCCAGCGCTAAGCCGCTGTTCCCGAGGCGGCTCCCGTTTCAACCGGAGCTCCGACCAGGTTACCCCATTCGGTCCATGATCCGTCGTAGTTCTTGACGTCCTGGCAACCCAGCAGATACTTCAGAACGAACCAGGAATGGCTGGATCGTTCGCCAATGCGGCAGTACGCAATGATGGGTTTCGACCCAGTGATTCCCTCCTTTTGATAGAGGGCCTTCAACTCGTCAAAACTCTTAAACGTGCCGTCATCATTGCAGGCTTTGGACCACGTGATACTCCGGGCTCCTGGAATGTGGCCCCCACGCTGGCATGTCTCGGGCAATCCTGGAGGAGAAAGGATCTCCCCTGTGAATTCCTGAGGACTGCGAACATCCACCAACTCGACGGACCGCTGCTTGACTGCCTCTTGAACTTGAGGTAGGAATGCTCGAATGGAGAGATCGGGTTGGGAAGCCTTGTAATTGGTGGGAGCGAACTTGGGAGTTTCCGTGCTCAACTCTCTCCCTTCGGCAAGCCACTTCTTTCGGCCTCCATTCATGATGCGAACATCAGAATGTCCGTAGATTTTCAGTTGCCAGAACGCCCAGGCGGCAAACCAGTTGTTGTTATCGCCATACAGGACGATCGTCGTGTCATTGCCAATCCCCGAACTCTTCATAAGGGACTCAAACTGGGCTCGCGGGATGATGTCGCGCTGCACTGTATCGCACAACTGGGTGTTCCAGGCCCACCCCAGCGCGTTCGGGACGTGGCCTTCGGTGTAAGCTTTGGTGTCGACATCCACTTCGACGATCCTGACCTTGGAGTTATTCGTATTGCCGGCGACCCAGTCGGTGGTCACCAACAATTCGGGGTGCACATAATCAGCCATAATAGAGACCTCCTTTTTAGAAGTACGATAGAAACGCCCTGACTAACTTCAGAACCAATAGCCGCCTCTCGACTGAACCATCGTGAGAACGCCTACCCCGGCTATTCTATTCACTTGACAGGTTCAGGAACAGTAGAATCATCAAGAAGAGCGAAAGAATCAATCCTGATGGAGCGAAACGGCACGATTTATTCCTGAACTGGTTCGAAAAGAAACGTGGCGCGCATTCCCCCATTCTGTCCTGCGAAATCAGGAGGCAAAATCAATCGTGTGCCTGGAATTTTTGTTCAAGACCGCGAGCTGCTCTTGAACCGCAGGCTCAACCCTTGGACACCCTCAGTTCCTCTCTAGTCCCTCCAGATAGTGAACTAGGCGACCCCAACGTTCCTTTCCGCTGCGCTCTGACTGTTCCAGGCCTTGACGGGCCAGCTGAACGGCTTGCGGAACGTTCGCTTCCACCAGCCCCTTCTCGCCTTCCACGAGGTCCAGGATTTTCATCACCTTGCGCGCTGGTTCCTCACCACCGTAAAGGCGTGAGATTTTGAAGCGAAAGAAGTCACCCAAGTCTGTGGCTGGGTTGAAGGCGAATTCGCCAAAGATCAGATAGTTAAGCTCTACATTGGGATTTTCTGGAGATAACTCACCGTACATGCCGAGTCCCTCCAGATTGCTGGAGATGGCGTGATGCGTCACCTCTTCCAGGCGCTTGGGATAGAGCTCCTGCTGCGATTTCGTTGGCACATTGCTCCAGCGCAGAAAGCCGACGCTGGACTTGGCCGACGCCTTGAAAGGCGATGGCCAAGCACCGCTTTGGATCATCGGAGTGAGATCCCATTGGCAAATGGCGTATTCGGGAATTCGCTGTACGAACTCCGGCGGAAAAGGTGGAACACTCTGCTTGCTTGACAAAGGAGCGCCACGAGGGTTCCGAAGGGAATCGAAATCGAATCCCACATTGGTGAAGTAAGACACCCAGGTGTTCGGATCCAGTTTGCGCGCCTCTTGAGCCGCGAAGCTCACGATCCTGGCCATGTCTTTCAAGTAGTCCGGGTCGCCGCCTCCCATAGCTTGCCGGGCCTGCTTGCAGTCCTCCGAGTGACACACGAAGAATTCGCCTGCCTCCAGACTGAGGCCACCAATCTGAAAGGTCTGATAGAGCCACTCGAGACCCTCTCGGAACCAACGGCGGTTTTCTGGCTTCTCAGGACAAATGGCGTTGTCGCGGAAATTCCCCTTTTCATCCACTGCGCGTAATTCCGGGTGAGCCTCTGTCCAGCTCCGGAGGTTGAACTGGTGATTGCCATCATAAAAGAATCCGCCGTAGCCGCCGAGGCCGACTCCCGGCAGAATGCGGACCCCGCGCTCTTGAGCGTAGCGGCAGAGTTCCTGGGCGGCGGCGACTCCACCATGTGAGTCGCGCAGGAACCCCCAAAGGACCAGACCGTTGAGTCGATGCTCACTCATGAAGTCGATGGTTTTCTTCAAATCCCGCAAATGGGCCTCGGGACTGTTCTCGTAGGGGCTTGTCCGAAGCGCCGTTGTGAACTCGGCCGCGAAGCGACTATCGCTATCCGTCAGGTCCCAGTTAGTTCGGTTGTCCCAGTTTCGAAACCAGCGGTACTTGAGGTGCGCCCTTTCGACAAGGTTCAGCTCGTTCAGAAGCACCCGATCCAGCTCAACCCGCAAATAGTAGTTCTTCAGATCAGAAGCCGCGTAAAGAGTGCCCAGCCGGTCCTTTCCCGCCGCAAAGACGACGGTTTTGCCCTCTTTACGAAACGTTTTCAGCAGAAAGCTACCCTCCGTCAGATTGTCCCAATTGAGACTGTATCCAAGTGACTTGAAGACCGTCTTGCTAGCAGGATTGGATCGAAAACTCCCGACATAGATAACCAGATCATCATTTCGCGGCTTGTTGCCCTTGGCGGGAACAGTCTTAATGCTTTTCAAATGAGGTTTTAGAAATTCCAATAGGACACTGGCGGCGTATTCATCTTCTTCGCCGTACATGATGGACGAAGTCACTCCGTAGAGCTCCACCAGACCCATCACGCGGGCGTTTTCCCTCCTTTGGGAGGAGCTGACTTGAGCTGCGATCGTGTTTGCGAGGCTGCATGCTATTAAAAACGATACGCAAGACTGCCTTATCATTGCTCGGGGACCAAAGGCACCTTGCCGGCGGTGAAACAGTTGCGCCATCTGCTCTCTAACCTGGACAAGCAGAACCAAAAGGGGAACCACGAGCAACACGGGGATAAAACGGGCCGCCAATGAATGCAACTCCTCGAGAAAACCGAACGCGGTTCGCGTTCCGACCAACAAAAAAGCCTGGCTCTTGACCAGGCTTGCTTTTCCCTTCAGAGGTATAAAACACCAGCGACCGTCAATTTACTTCTTGGCTGCAAAACTCTTGGTGCCTTCGGTCTCGTTTTCGTAGACATCGAAGACAGTTAGCAGCTTGGTTACCAGTAGGATGTCTCTCACCCGCTGACTCAAGTTCGAGAGCTTCATCTGGCCGCCCTGATTGCGGATGGTCGTAAATGTACCGACCAGCGCACCAACTCCCGTGCTGTCGATATAGCTCACATCCTTCAGGTTAACAAGGATGTTCTTATGGCCGGCACCCAACAACTCCTTGATTTTCTCTCGCAACGCTGCCACCTCATCGCCGATGACGATTTTACCATCAGGGCTCAAGACACAAACATCACCTGAAATTTTGGTTTGAAAAGAAACTGGCATTGCCCCTCCTCCCTGTCTCGGTAAGATTTACTCTTGGAACGTTCCAACCTCGATTCGTTGCCGTGCGGGAACTATAAAACATTCCGCAACATAAGGCAAAGAAAAGCTGGAAACCCGGGAATCGCGATTGGCAGACTATTCGCCAGCCTTCTTCAGCGAAAACGTAATCTCGCCAAAGCGCGAAGGGGTATGGAAGGAGGGTTTCAGCGTCGGTGACCAGGCAATCAGCTGCTGCACCGGGCGCTGCTCAATCCGGTAGAGTGCCAAGCGCCACTTATCGCCTTCCTTCGGCGGCAGGTGGGGCGCCGTGACGGCTTCTTTCAGTGGCAACCGGATTTCTGCGCTCCAGCCCCTGTCCCTGTCCGAGGAGTCATTCACCGAGCCGTTGACCTTCACCGCCCATTTGGCAGCGACTGTATAGCTTTCGTAAGGGATCGGCACCACCGGGGTTAGAATAAAAATATCGAGAAAGGTGCCGAGCGGGTTCACCTGAAGCTCCAGATAGTTCTTCCCGTCCCCATCAGGATCGATGAACATCTCCACAGCTTCCTCTTCCCACAAATGCTGGTCCCTTTGCTTCATGGTGGCGAAGAGATCAGAGTCGTCGCAATCAAACGCGAAGTACAGGTGCTCGTCGTCCCAGAGGATCCTGGCCTCAACGCGGCTTTGAGGGAGACTCGCGGCGTCATTCAGTCCAAACGGACCCGTACTCGGCGCTCCCTTCCAGGAAAGCTCGTCGAGGACACCGTCGATCACAATTGGCCCCAAGGTCCTCCTGACAACATAGCGGCTGATGTCAGGCGGGGCGGCACCTTGCCCGGCCTGGACGCTGCACAATACCAGGAAAAGACAACCCCGCCACCCGGTCGCGAAGATACCAGGATGGCACAACCCGGTTTGAATCGCCGTGACGGACGTCATCGCTCTGGCAGCCTACTTCTTCAGAACCAGTTTTTCCAGCAGGTTTCGGAAACGCGCTTTTTCTGAAGCACCAATTTCAGCGTCGGCCATGGTGGCGGTGGCCTGACCCCCGGTGACCGTGACTTTCTCCTTGCGATACACATCTTGAGTCTTGGTCTCTCCCGGCTTCACGTAACCCAGGTCACCGAAACCACTTTTTACGATTTTCTCGATCACGAAACCGTCGGTAGTCTTCGTGTCGATAGTGATCTGGCGATTCCAATAGTCTTCCTCAGCGACAGCCCAGTTGAAATACGAGAGCACAACCTCCACATCCTCTTCCATCTTGTCTTGCTTGTACTTATCCTTTGTCTTGAGCGTCGTGATCTTCTTTTCATCCAGTGCCCTGTAAATCCCAACCGTGAAGTCATCTTTGGGAGCCTTGGGAACTTCTTGATCCGTTCTTTCTTCCTGCTGCGCCTGCTGAGCTGGCTGGGCCTGCTGTCCTTTTCCCTTTTCCTGCTGACCTTTTCCCTGGCTCGCATAAACAGAAAACGCGCATGGGACGAAGCTCAAGGCTATGGCTGCCCGCAGCAGGAGTTTCCGCCAATAACGAACAGACGGATAGCCGCTCATACGGATACCCTCCTTACCAGTGAAATAGGAATGTCATGTGCCGCCCGCGGTTTGCGTGCGTTTACTCTAGCTCAACGAGAGTGATTGACATTCATTATATTACTCCTTGCCGCGGCTGCAAGAAGTTATTCTCATCGAAGCAATGCTTCTCTTACAGGCGCGGTGCACGGACCAACCGCCCTGGCGCGCAGCCTTCCCGACCCCCTGGAAATGGTCGCTCCCGCATGTCCGCACGTACCGAGAGAATGTGGTCGAGTGGCGCATGACCTTTCAGACAAGATAGGGCACTGTTTGTGGGCCTTCGGGCAAGACAGCCACACGAGTCCCGCGGCTTGCCTGTCGTGCCTCAAGCAGCTGGCGGACACAGGAAGTAATGTCGCTGATGGGCTTCAGCTGAGCCAACCGAGCTTCTGGCTCCGGCAAAGTCGAGAAAAGATAAACCTCCGCCTGCTGCAGAATCTTCGCCAGAATCTGAACCTGCCACTGGTCTGGGATCGGCTCCTTCGCGCCATAGATGATGTGGAGCCATTCTTCCGGCGATTTCCCTTGCAGCAAGAGATCTCGGAAGTTCCCGTGAGTTGGAACTCCGTCGCTGCACTCCGCGGCTGCAATGATAGCCCCCCTGTTTTTCACGATTCGGGCGGCAGCTGACATTCCTTTCACAGCTTGATAAAGATTCATGTCCAGCGGAAATCCGGAATTGGTCGTCACCACAATGTCGTAGGGCCGCTCGACAGGCTGCATGACGCATTCCTTGGCGAAGGCGCATCCGCGCGCGTGTGCCTCAAGCCAATCTCCGGCAAACACGCCAGTAATCTCACGGCGTCGATTCAGGGTCACGTTGACGATGAAATCGGGCCGCACCAAGGCCGCGATTTCCGACATCTCCTGATGAATTGGATTCTCCCCCGTAATCCCCCAAGTGGCATTCGGATTGTCGATCATCTTGGCCGAGTGATTCCTTAAGATGCTTTCAAAGGCGCCGACACCAAGCAGCACTGACTTCGGGCCGCCAGAAAATCCTGCGAAGAAGTGAGGCTCGATGAAGCCGGTAAGGATCTTCACTTTGGCCAGCATGAACTCTCGGTTGACCCACACTTCATTCCCAAAGCGACTCACGCCTAGCCGCACCATGCTCTCTCGATCCTTCGGGCGATGCTGGACGATCTGGAAATTCTCAACGATTCTCCTCCCCAGCATGGCCTCAAGTTCTTCTGGCGTGTTGTGGCGATGCGTGCCGACGGCATTGATCAAGGTGATCCTGCCACGGGGAACATTCTCCAGTTCAGACAGAATCACGGGCAAGACTCGATCGCTTGGCATCGGCCGCGTGCGGTCAGAAAAGATGATAGCGACCGTATCGTCCGGCTTCACGATTTCCCGCAGCGGACGGCTGCCAATCGGGTTTCGGAGAGCCTCACGCAGAGCCGCAATCTCGTCTGGAAGCCCTCTAACAAATCGAGGCTCGATGACATCGATACCCGACTCTGGAAAATCGACCTCCAGACCGGACTTCCCGTAGGCAAGTTTGATTTTCATAGTCGCTCCTCCGAAAATCCCCTCCCAAGGAGTGGCGTGCCCACATCTAGTGCGGTGCAGCCGCTTCTTGTCAGGTCAGCGACAGTCCAAAGGTTTCCGGAAAGGCGCGAACCTCTAGACGCAGCGGTCTTCGCTACTCCTGCACTGGAATCGACCTCCAGACCGGACCCCGTAGCAAATTGATCCTCATCGCCGCGAGTTGAGACCCTGCCGCAACAACACAGCGACCCTTGCCAAGGCGGCAACGTCAGAGCTGCCCCTTCCGCCAAGAAGGGGTGTCGCCTTTCGACCGAGAAGTCTCCTTGTGCTATACTGGCTGCGCGCCTCTCCAGAGGTGAATCATACTTTAAGTCAAGGATTGATTCTATGATCACCGACCGACCAAGGAAGACCCGGATCGTTGCCTGTCTGAGCTTTCTGCTCTTGGCGTTTTCCGTCTTTCCATCCTGGTCTGAATCCCCGACTGTTCAAACTTTCGGCAAAGCAATCACTCTGAGGAAAGTGCTTTCACTGCACGAGGCAATGAAGCAGCCGGAGAAATACAAGGATGAAAAGATCCTTTTGGAAGGGAAGATCAAGGATGTCTGCCAGATGAAAGGCTGCTGGTTGATGCTTTCCCAAGGAGATGAGGTAATCCGGATCAAGTTCGAAGGCTACTCGTTTTTTGTTCCCAAAAACTCGCGCGGCAAAAGGGCCAGGGTGGAAGGTACACTGATGCAGGAAATCGTTTCCGAAGAGATGGCTCGCCATTATGCTTCGGAACAGTCGAAAGATGTCACACCCTCTCAAATCAGGGGCCCACAGCAAGTGGTCACGTTAGAGGCCAGTGGCGTTCAGATCTTCAAGTGAGGATCGTGCATGGAAGAACGCGATTTTTTCAGCGAAAAGGACGAGCTCAAACCTGCCAATCTCTCTTGCCCATTCTGCCGCCAGGCGGCCAGTTACGACGTTCGCTGGCGCCGGCGCACCAAGAAAGCTTCCCTGCCTGGACACGCTACCCAGGAGGATCGCATGAAGTTTGCCAAGGCCCGATCGTACCTGGTCCGCGTTGACGACCACATCAATTGCAGCAATCCGCGTTGCCGCAAGCGTTTCGAGATTACCAGCCTGCAGACCGTGGCGTTTCTCTAGACTGTGCGGCTTTGGAATGTTTCCGTCCCGATATCGAACAAACGGGCTGTTGCGACGGCCCTGCTTCGCCCACAAGCTTCCAGCCCCGAGCTAACCAGTGGATCTAATCGAATGGCAGCCAGCTTGCTTCTCAGCGTACCCACCCTATTCAGGCGCACCAGGGGTCTGCCCTAGGATTGACCGACAACTTTGAGATCAGCAGCCCGCCCGAAGGGCGGCGCAATTTTCTTTCACCAGAGTGGAGTTTCGGAATGATCGGTCTCAAGAATATCGAGAGGTTCTACCAACAAGGGCCGACCAGAACCTATGTGTTGCGGCGCATCACGCTCGACATCAAAGAAGGAGAATTCGTGTCGATCATGGGTCCCTCCGGAGCGGGCAAATCGACATTGCTTCACCTCATCGCGATGTACGATGCGGCCTGGAGCGGCGAGTACTTCTTCCTGGACCAGCCGGTGCACAACCTGGGAAAAAAGGATCGTGCTGAACTTCACAAAAAGTACATGGGTTTTGTCTTCCAAAGTTATCACTTGCTGGACCAGTTGACAGTCTTTGAGAACCTGGACATTCCTTTGTCGTACCGGAATTTCAGGAAGTCCGAGCGGGAGAGCATCGTGTGCGATACGCTGGACCGATTTCAGATTGTGGGAAAGAAGGATCTTTATCCCAACCAGCTTTCGGGCGGCCAGCAGCAGCTGGTTGCCGTAGCCAGGGCCGTGATCGCCAATCCCAAAGTGATCCTAGCCGACGAACCCACTGGCAACCTGCACTCCAGCCAAGGCAAAGAGATCATGGACCTCTTTAAGCGTTTGAATTATGAAGGTACGACCATAGTTCAGGTCACGCACTCCGAAGTCAACGCCAGCTACGGCAGCCGGGTCATCCAGCTCAAGGATGGCTGGATGGTCACCGAATAGTGACTCTTGGAGTCTCCTCTCGCTGTTTCCCCTCGACGAAGGAGTGCGGAGCCAAAAATCTCCTTCGAAATGTCGCACATCTGGCATTCATCCTTTGACAGCACGCAACAGCACCCCGTCTGATCGAAAATGCTTCCATTTCTCGCACCCCAAGGCTCCTCGACAACTATTCCTCAACGATTCAGTCCCGGCTAGAGTAATGCCGTTATGAGGCCACAGATATCAGTGGAGATACGACCGTGCCAGCGCAGCCCGGAGAATTCACGTTCATGATAGCGAGTCCTCCATTTGACTCCGACTCTCTATCCGAAGCTCAACAGTTGGCCCGGTTGCTCAAGCAGGCCAAATCGGGTGATGTGACTGCCTTTGAGCAGATCATCCTGCTCCATCAGCGGCAGGTCTTGATGACCTGTCTCCGCCTCCTGGCCGAACTGAAGGATGCTCAAGATGCAGCTCAAGAAGTCTTTCTCAGGCTCCACAAGTACCTGCATCGTTTCGACGACAGCCGCGCCTTCCCGCCGTGGCTCTATCGCATTACCGTGAATGTCTGCCGCGACTTGCAAAGAAAACGCCAGGGCACTTCCCTACTCTCACTCGATGAGCTTCGGGAGAGGCGTGATTTCCAGGAACCGTCAAGTGCGACCGATTTGGATGCTGAGCTCACTCTGGCCGAAAAGCGCCGTCTCGTCGCTGATGCCCTGAAGCGGCTACCTGAAAAGGAGAGAGCCGCCGTGGTGCTCAGAGACATCGAAGGCCTGTCGACTCGCGAAGTGGCAGATATTCTCGGATCCTCCGAGGTGACGGTACGTTCTCAAGTGAGCAGTGCGCGGCTGAAGATCAAGAAATTGATCGAACGACAGGCTAGGAGGGGATTCAAGAAGGCGCCCTCTGGTTCGTAGTCGCGCCTTTGGGCGAAAGCGACCGCTGCTTTCCGGGCAACAGCCGGGGCTACAGAGACGGTGGCCCTTGGGACCAAGCCCTTCTAAAGACTGTAGACTCTGTAAGAGGCGGCCATGAAGTGCGACCAATATGAAACACGGCTTGCTTTGTACGTCGAGGGCGATTTGACTCCATCCAAAACCCGAGACGTGGAAGCTCACCTGGAAAACTGCTCCACCTGCCGCAGCTTCCTGGAGGCGCTTAGAGAGAGTCAGTCGATGATAAAGAGTCTGGCCGGCGAGACTCTAGACGCCAGCAGTTTCACCACCGTGGCCCAGCGGGTGAAGGAACAACTTTCGCGACCGAAAGCAGGCAGTTCGTGGTCGGTTGCTGTTACAGAGCTGTGGCACTGGCGGCCGCTCTGGGCAGCTGGTTTCGCCTTGCTATTCCTGGTTGGATTCCTCTCGCTGAGGCGGTTCCTGCAAACGCCGGCGGGGTCCGGCCAATCGGGCGACACAGCCACCTCGGGACCGAGCGTTCAGCCAAAGCCTTCACGAGATCTGGGCACAGGCAAGACGGAAACGGAC
Source organism: uncultured Acidimicrobiia bacterium (assembly GCA_963752385.1). Classification (GTDB taxonomy): domain Bacteria; phylum Acidobacteriota; class Terriglobia; order Versatilivoradales; family Versatilivoraceae; genus CAVVYL01. The sequence goes on from CAVVYL010000040.1 coordinate 69,867, forward strand.
ACTAGTGGCACGGCACGGTCTCAGGCGGCTGCCGTCGCCAAGAAACCGCCCGTTTTGAGGATGCGCAGCCATCGAGTTCCTCAACCTCCATCAGGCGTCGAGCCTACGTCGTCCACTCCCGAACGTTGACTTAGAGGCACAAACGCCTCAGGAACTTGACCAAGGCGCGATTCTGGAACCGGAGATTCCACCAGTAGATGTGCCGCCTGAGGAGCCGACACCCCTGGTCGTCAAGTTGGTTACAGATGATCCAAACATCGTCATTATTTGGCTTATAGACCAGAATGTTGACCTTGCTGAAGAACCCAAGTAAAGAACGGAGAGTCGCATGAAGAAACCAATGAAGTATTCCTTTGCAGCATCGCAAGGCAAGGCACTCCATGCCAAGGGGAGACTAAAGGAGGGCCTGGAAACTGTGACCCAAAGGCGCAGGAAGAAATGGTGGATGCTTTGGTTGTGCGATAATCCTCTTCGCGGAAAGTCCATCCGTTTTGGCTCAGGCCAAGACACCAGCCAAGCCAGCTACGAAGTCCGCTACAACGAAGTCAGACGCTGTTGCGGTTGGCAGCACGGCCGGCGTTGTTCAGAAGGTTTTCCAAATCAAGCATGCCAATGTGGACAAACTGGCTGAGGTTCTCCGGATTTTCGGCCATGTCAGGGCCGACCGCGACCTCAGGGTCATCGCGATACAAGTTGCGCCTGGTGTGTTGCCAACCGTTGAAGACACTGTCAAGCGGCTCGATGTGCCACCCCCCATCCCGCAGAACATAGAACTCACCGTATACCTGCTGTTAGCTTCGGATCAGGAGGCCAGCACGAGCCCCGTGCCGGCTGACCTGGAGGGTGTGGTCAAGCAGCTGAAGACCACGTTTGCTCTCAAGAGCTTCCGAACACTCGACACTTTGGTCGTTCGCAGCCGAGAAAAGGGAAACGGAGTGGTCAAGGGATTGGCGCGATTGGATGCGGACGCGCCTCCCTCGACGTTCACCTTCTCCTATCAGGCAGCGAATATTCTCTCCGATGAAAGGGGCCGCTTGATTCGGATTGATGGACTTAAGCTGGACGCGGACCTACTTGTGAGAACGCAGGAACAGGCTGGCCCTTCTACAGTGTCGTACCAGACCGTTGATGCCGGCTTCAACACCGACATCGATGTGCGTGAGGGTCAGAAGGTGGTGGTGGGTAAGGCCGCAATTGGCGGGACAAACAACGCATTGATTCTGGTGATAACCGCCAAAGTCTTGGAATGAGGCAGTCCCATTGTAGTGACCTCCCCGCGACCCACTCTGCCCAAGCGTCCTCACCGCACCCTGCCAGGAATTCCTCTAAAGTCACTTGCTGCTGGGAAGAACTCGCCGCTTTTGTAATACTGAATCGGGTCGCATAGGTGTCCAGCTCTTTGCCTCCCTTCGATCGCATCCTATTGCATCGACTCCATCAAGCTAAGGTATTTTCCTCATGGCGATTTTTAAGGCTCTGACCATTGCCGGCTCCGATTCGGGCGGGGGTGCTGGCATTCAAGCCGATCTGAAAACCTTCGCGGCGCTGGGAGTCTATGGTTGTTCGGTGATTACTGCTGTCACGGCTCAGAACACGCACCAAGTGACTGGCATCGAAGCGATCTCACCACAGGTGGTGCGCCAGCAGCTCGAAGCGGTGCTCTCTGACATCCACCCGGATGCAATCAAGACAGGCATGCTGGCCAACGCGGAGATCGTCCAGACGGTCGCGCAGACCTTGCGATGCTTTCCGAAGGTGCCACTCGTCGTCGACCCGGTGATGGTCGCCAAAAGTGGCAACATCCTGCTCGCCACTGACGCAGTGGACGTGTTGCGACAACAACTCATACCGTTGGCTGATGTGGTCACTCCAAACCTCCCGGAAGCTGAAGTCCTGACCGGAAGGAAGATCAACGGGCAAGAGGCATGTCTCGACGCCGCGCGAACCATCCTCGGCATGGGTGCCAGAGCCGTTGTTTTGAAGGGCGGGCATCGATCCCTCCCTCCAGCGACTTCTGACGTTCCTCAAGTCGTGGACCTCTTCTGCGATCAACACTCTGTCTACCCCATCGCCGGACCTTGGATCGATACCCCGCATACTCATGGCACCGGGTGCACTTTTGCCGCTGCGATCGCCGCCGAGCTGGCCAAGGGACTGGACCTCCACGCGGCCGTTCTGCAGGCGCGGCAGTATTTGACCGGAGCGCTGCGGAGTGCGTTTGCGGTGGGCCACGGAAAGGGTCCGGTGCACCATTTCTACGGGCTTTGGAAAAACCTTTAGGTCTTAGCCACCCTGTGCTAGGCTCCTGAAAAAGCGTTTGAGCTTCGCCTACGAACCGGAATGAACCTCGTCTGAGGGTGCCTCTCGCCCAAACTACCAGGAGGACGCTGATGAAGCCGCAAGAAGCCAAGCGGTCTGCTGTAATGAGTGTCGAACGTGGAGAAACCATCGCCGGAATCTGGATTGCACCTGAAATCCCGGAGATCGGCATCTACAAGCTCATAGCCAAACAAACGGCAAATGGCAGCTGCGAGTGGGCTCACTTCGTTCAAAGGGCAGACGGTCGTCGAGAAAAAGTCTATCGCGGTATGGTTGAAAACTCGCATCAATTGGAGGATGTGCTGACTGCCATTAATGCGGCATTGGAGCGAACCTTTGGAGCCGCAGTACAACTGCGCCCTGCGGACGGCGACTTTTTCACAATTGACAGCAGGAAATTAGATGGTTCCGTTCACTAAGGCGGGTCAAAGGCAAACGGGGAAGGTCATCACTCATCACTTATCAGCGAGTCTTGCGCGCACGCGGGCGTAGCCGGGCTTGATCACATCGTAGATGATGCGGCAGCGCTCGTTATAAGGAATAAAAGCACTCTTCATCGCATTGATCGTAAGCTTTTCTAAATCATCAATGCCCAATCCAAACGCGTCGATGGCAGCTTGAAACTCTTTGACCATGCTCGTATCACTCATTAGCCGGTTGTCTGTGTTGAGGGTCACTCGGAACTTTTCGCGAAAGAAAATCCTGAAAGGATGTTCAGCCAGACTGGGCGCCGCGCCGGTGTGGACGTTGCTGATCAGACAGATCTCCAAGGGAATCCGCTTGTCGAGCACATACTGGGCCAACTCGCCCAGCTTGACAGCTTTGCCCTCGACAACAGCCATATCTTCGACTAAGCGGGTTCCGTGCCCGATTCGATGCGCGCCACAATACTGAATGGCCTGCCAGATGGATTCCTTGCCAAAGCCTTCTCCAGCATGGACTGTGATGTTGAAGTTCTGACGCTGAATGTAGTGGAAGGCATCGATATGCTTCTTGGGAGGAAACCCGCCTTCCTCGCCCGCTAGATCGAACCCCACCACCCCTCGGTCGCGAAAATCCACCGCGAGCTCAGCCAGTTCCAAAGAGACCTTCATGTTGCGCATGGCGCAAAGGATCAATCCAGAAGGCACACCCAACTCCTTCCTCCCGCGCTCCAAGCCCTTGAGCACCGCCATGACAACCTGTTCGTGCGTCAGCCCCTTCGCCGTATGAAACACCGGGGCGAAACGTGTCTCAAAGTAAACGACGCCGTCGTTCTTCAGGTCTTCCACTTGCTCGTAGGCCGCTCGCTCCAGAGCTTCGGGAGTTTGCAGCACGGCAATCGTGTGCACAAAGCCTTCCAGGTATTTCGGCAGATTCCCATGGTTGGCACCCTGCAAGAACCAGGCCGCCAGCGCCTGTGGATCTTTCGTCGGTAGCTTTGAGTAGTTCGCTTCCCGGGCCAATTCAATGATCGTGGATGGCCGCAGCACACCGTCCAGATGTTCGTGTAGCAAAACCTTTGGCAATTCGCGCAGAGTGGATTCTTGAAGCTTCATAGACCCAGAAGAGGCGTTGGACAAGGAGAGGCCCGGTGAAAACCAGCAGGATTGCTCGACGAGAGGAGTGAACGGTCGGAGTTCCAGAACTCGCGATTCGACGTCCAAGAGCAGGAATCGAACTCGAGCCCAGGGAGGGTCAATGCTTGCTTTTGACTTCCTGCCAGGATCGAAATGCGCTACGGCAGCGCGGTTCCCATGACTCCCTTGGAACCTTTCGACCGAGTCCCATTGTTTGATTCAGCCTCTAGCAACCGATGGAGCAGTTGATCCAGGACCGCTCCAATACTGCCCCCGGCGTTCACATTAACCAGGATTCCGTGTTGACGATAGAGGTCAGCGATGGGCCGGATATCCCGGGTGTATTCCCGATACCGCTTGTGGACGATTTCCGGTTGGTCGTCCTCCCGCTTGCGAACAGCCACCCCAGGAGGTGGCGGATTCCTAGGGATATGGTACGAATGCCCTTGGTCGTCGATAACGCGTCCCTCGACCCGTGACAGAATCTCCTCCTCTGAGACCTCGAAGATCAGAACGGCGGACAGTCTTAGGATGTTCTCCAGAGCGATGGCTTGAGCAAGGGTACGTGGATAACCATCCAGCACAAAGCCCTTTCCAGGGTTTCTCTTAACGAAAGACTCGAAGATTTCTTCTACCAGATCGTCGGGTACCAGATTGCCTTCTTTGACGAAGGAGGTCGTTCTTTTTCCGAGCTCCGAGCCTCGCTCGATCTCAGCCCTCAGAGTCTCCCCAAGAGAAAAATGCTTCAGTCCGAAGTGGGCCGCGAGCAGTTTCGCTTGGGTTCCTTTGCCACAACCGGGTGGTCCAAGAACTGAAACATTCATGAGGAATACCTTCTTTCCTGGAGGATTGGGTCGGGTACAAGAGTCCTGTTCAGCACTTCTCTTGCCGAAGCGCCTGACAGCCTTGTGTTAACCAGTAGGGGCAAACCTATTCTACACAGATTCCTGACCTTTTCAACCTTTGTCCATATCCAAGGTCGGAATCAGAAGTGACGGACGGCACCCCCAAATGGGCACTAAAATAGGCTGTTGTTGAACTTTGGCGGCAAAAGCCTCATCGAAAATGCCACTGAAACGCTCCTGAGTTCTGAAGTGGACAGGAGACCGCCTGGAACCCCTGGCGCCAAAGAATGTCTAAACCTGCTCGGGAGTTTCCAGCGAGCTTTGAGTAGAGTAGGACCTAACCTGGACGGGTCAAGACCAATGAAGCGCCTGGCTCTTTCAGTAAACCTTCAAACGCCGTTCAGCTTGCGTTCCGGTCGCGATTTCGCGAAACCGCAGCACGTAAGAGCCTTTCGGCAGATTGACGGCCAGCGGAAGTTCCCAGACACACGCTCCTTGCGGTGCGGTCAGGTTACGAGTCAGCATCGACAGCTCCTGACCATCGGGATCGAAGAGTTGTACCCGAAAGGTATGGGTATCCCCCAGCTTCGCGCCCTCCAGACGAAGGGATACTTTCAGAAGCTCTCCGCCCCTCGCACGTTCGGGGGCTAGAATAGACAGGCCTTTGACCGGTTCTGGCAGCAAAGAGAGAACGACGGGCTCGATGTCGTTCAAGGTCATGACCCATTGGGTTTGTTTTCCAAGAAACCTGCCACGGCGTGCGTCATACAGCGCCGCCGGATTCTCCAAATCCAACTTCAGTTCAAGCGGACCCCGGAGCGCTTTTTGCTCCCAGGAGTCATCATCATTCGCCGTGCCAACATTCAGGCTGTAGTTGCGATGCAGACCCAATAGGCGAAGATTTCCGCTGCGCCAGGGATGGATCTCGACCCCAGCGATCGGCCGACCATCGGGCTTTGTGACGTTATACGGTCTTGAGACTCCGGCTTCCTGGAGCAGCCCAGCCAGGAGTCGGCGCAGGCCTTCGCCAGCCTGGGATTCGGTCCGCTGCAAATAGTAGGGTGTCATCAGCAGGTTGAGATAGACCGCTTTACCTTTGCCGTGCTGCTTCACAATGACCGCGGGTGTGCCCCGCGAGTCTTGATAGCGTGCCTGGGCGCCGCTGGCGAGCCGGACTCCGGGCTCGGCGGCGGACAGGCTCCCGAGATCCGAGTCTTTTGCGAGTTCTGTAGGCGTCCCTACGCGCTTCAATCCTCGCGGGCCGGGCGCAAACTCCATGGTGGTTCGCTGAATGCCGAACAAGTCGTCCAGTTGTCCTCTTGGCAGCCGCCGGCAGTGCGCATCCATCAGTGCCGTTCGGCAATCTGCCACCAGCCAGCCGCCCGCTTCCACAAAGCGGCGCAGCGCACCTGCTTCCTGGCTCGACATAGCCACCGATTGCGGCAGGATCATGATCTTGGCGTCCATCGAGTCGAAGGCCCCATTCTCCAACTGGGCGTAGGAAACGAAATAGTATTGTTGCAGGTTGTCCTCGAGCAGGTACTGGACAGACTGACGCAAGCGGAGAAAGTCCGACTGCATATACTCCGGGCGCGACTGGTGATCAATCCAGGCCTCACCCAGCGGGCGGTGCTCGATCATCCAGTGCGCAGTAATCGAAGGGTGGGAATAGTGAATGGCAATCGGATCATTGACCCGCTCCATCTGCTGGAACTGCTTCACAATGCCACCCGTCAGTTCACGATAAGTTGGGGCAATCCGCGCTCCCAGCTCTGTAAGGTTACCTGACGCGTTGAGGTAGCGGTTTTGCTCATCGTAGATAATGACGCCTCGATCGCCGTGCAGTGCCTGGTACCAGAGCCGCCAGATCTCAATGGTCTCAGCGCCAAATCCAGTTGTCACGGCCGGCTTATGAGGCGCAAAAGAGCGCCAGATCTCCCGGTTGACACCGATATTGTAAGGCTCAATCACATCGATCGCGTTGGAAAGCAACCAGTAGTCGTACCCGCCAAAGGCGCTGGGCGCCTGGGCACCGACGAGTCCGCCAATCGCCGTAGGATCCACTGATTTCACGGTCTCGCTGGCTTTGCGCGCTGCCTCCGCGAACGTCAGATTCATGAAGGTGCGATGGTCGGCCCAGGCCGACCAGTTGTCGGCCCCTCGTTTCATCATTTCATCGGTGGTCAAGGGAGCCACATCTTGCAAGCTCGCGAACTGAGTGCCCCATTGCTGGTTGATACCCTCTAGCGATCCGTATTGCCCCAGCAGCCATTGCCGCATGGCCTTCAGCGTCAATGGATGGAAACAGAAATCCCAGGCTTCGATCAGATTCGCTACGCCAGTTTCATCCGTCGAGTGAAAGAAAGGCTTGAAACGCATCTGAGCTCTGACGACCTGCCGGATCTTCTCCATTGCTTTGGCTTCAGCCTCGGCATCGTGAAGGCAAGGCTGGCGGAAAAACGCCTCCTTGCTGCTGCGGTCGGCCTTGTAAAGCGCCTTGGCCTCGCGCATCAGTCGCTCTTTCCCAGGTATGGCTGGCGAATGGTAGGGAGCAAAGAACTCGTAAGCCATCTGGTCGCAGTAGTAGCGGAAGTCGTTTTTCCACCAGATGGCAGCACCGTCAGGCCTCCTGCTGGCTACATTTTGAATCTGGCCGGCCGTAATCCCCAGTTTCCTGAGGGCGGCCTGCTGCTCAGCTTTGTAGGGGTAGTACATGATCACTTGGTAGTCGTCCCAAGGCTCGCTGGGAGTGACGACGAACTCCGCGCGCTGCGTCTTCTCTACGGTGTTTCCGAGATTGAGCTCTGCCTCCAGGTAATTCAGCAGCGCGACCGCCGGTTTCAGCGGCAACTCGAACGGTATGGTTCGCTCGTTCGATGTCGCCCTGAAGGATTGAACAGCCACAATCCGGCCGTAGCTATCAGTCCACGTCAGAGTGAGCGTTTCTCTTCCGGTTAGCGGTGAAGAGGATCGGAAAATCCCCTTCAATGTGTCGTCGCGCGTTACCAGGCCTTTCCCGATCTCCAGCCCCTGCGCCACTGCGTACGAGGAAAGCAGAAGGATCAAGAGACCGTGTGCGAACATCGTTCCCTCTCGGTGTTGTTAACGATGATGGGAAGCATAAACCAAGGAAGGTCAGCGGGCCAACTGCGGAGGAGGCGCCGGTAGATGAAGACCCTGTTGTGACAGGCCCGTGTAGGAGGCTGGATCACTGACCAAGAAGGTGTTCCCTACCGGCGGCTATTTGACGGGTTAGTTGCAGCATGCACAAAGAGGCCAGAGCGTTCCCGCGTCTGGCCCCGAGACTAAAGAGTAACCAACGCGAGGCCCTACTGGGTCCGTTGCATTACTTCGATTTGGGAGGCAGTCTTGGTTGCGGCGTCAAAGTGGACCCTCACGTGAGTTCCACTCTTGGTGGCGAGTCCTTCGATACCGCCCTCGGCCCCACTGACTTGAGTCTCATCGGTGTATCGGAATGCCACTTCCTTTCCCTTGGAGCTTTTGACGGATATTGTCTTGTCAGTGGCATCCACTTTCGTCAGCTCTCCTTCAAACATGTACACTTTGTCTTGACCCTGCGCTGCAGGAGGTTGCTCACCTTGGGCCAAAATCATTCCGGTGCAGAGAAGGAAAAGGGACAGGACTGCTAAGGTAGGATATAGCTTCTTCATGCCGTAGCTCCTTTCAGTACATAGGTGGGATATTTACTTCTCTGAATAATTCGATTCCCTCACCTCCTTTCCTGAGTGCAATGGGTGCAAGATCGGTACCATCAATCCCTGCTACGTCACAACGGCCCAAAGGAACAGCGAAAAAGAGTTGCTGCCTGGCACATTCCAGCTCCTCGGAGCGCTGCTCGACCTTCCTGAACCAACGAAATTTTACCTGCTCTCGTGAAAATTTTTCCTAGAGCGCACGTGGAACCTGCCGTATACTCGTTCTGTGCTCTGTGGGCCAGCTCAGAGAGCAGGTAATTGTTGTTCCGCAGACAACGCTCCCAAGACAAGCGAATAGGCTGATGAGAACCTGACGAGATAGGGGTCGCAGCCAGGTTGTGGTGCAGCTTACCCGAGCTCGGCTCGAGGACAACACGCTCGAAATGGGGTACTTACAACCGAGCTGTCCGCGGGGCACAGTTAAAAAAGGAACGGAGACTACAACAATGAGGTCCTGCCGCCGGTTTCTCCCTGCGAATCGAAGAACAGTGTTCGTGTTGAAACCAAGACTGCGTGGGCTACTGGCACGATTCCTGTCCACAGGAATGGTCTTCTTGCCGCTGTTCCTGCTGTTCCCAACAGTTAAACCTCTTGCAAGCCAAAAGCTTGAAGCGAAGCGTGGAAACAAGAGAATCAAGATTATTGTGGATCGCCTTCGCCAGGATCTTTCGATTCAAGAAGACGTCTTGATTTCAGTCGTTTCCGACAACAAGCGACTCGTCTCAGTCGAACGGTGCAAGAAACAGCGAAGCGCGTTCGTGCTATCTGTTGACGAGAACTTTCTCAGCACTTTGAATGATACGGAGTTAACTGCGGCTATCGCTCATGAGTTAGGACACGTCTGGATTTTTACCCATCACCCTTACCTGCAAACGGAACTCCTGGCAAACCAGATCGCCTTGAAGGTCGTGACACGAGAGAGTTTGGAAAAGGTTTACGAAAAAGTTTGGAAGGACAAAGGGACGAAGGGCAATCTGAAAGACTTTCTGGGAGAGGAAACCGCCGCCGGCCTGAAGTCTGAGCTTCACGTCAAGTCCCTGCCAAAGATCGCCGACCAACTAACTGAAAAGTAGAACCACCCTTGCCCTCAAAAGCGAAAGATCGGGCCAACACTGACTTCACACTGGTGTGAAAGCTGGCCGCCCAGGATGACGAGGCAGTTGCCGCTGACGCAGGCGAAACCTTTCACTTCCGGCGACACCCAGACGGGCAGCCACTGGGCCTGGAGGCGAACACCAAACCGTGAATGGGGAAATAGCTTCAGTCCCGTCCCGAGTCCAAATGAGAAACGCGTGAAGCTCTTGCTGCTCCCTGCCAGATGGGCTGCACCCACACTGCTTGTCAGGAAACGCCGGAGCCAACGCGGCTCATCCAGAACGAACTCGCGAGTGAAATCTCCGTGGAATTGTTGCACGGTAACCTTCTCGAAAATCGCCTCTACTCCGTCGGATAGTTCTTCGACCGTGAGATGCTTCCTCGCTCTTGTCCAACGAAACTCGATGAGCGACAGTTCGTCAAACCGGACTCCCGCAGCAAACTCATAGCTGGGCTGATGTGACGGCAGCCAGATGTTCATCGACGGCCGAATGAGTGAGGAAGGCCGATCTTCTTTTCGCCCGCAGCCAAATCGTCGCGCGACTTTACGGTGGAAAGCAATATAGCGCTTGATCCAGTCAAGATAGATCCGTTCGGTATGAATGGAGTAATGGTGGAGGCGCAGCACCTGGCGGATCTGATCCAGGAGCTTGATTCTTGAGTCTTGACGCGGCATCGAAAAGTTGTTTAGATCGGGCCTATTGAGACTCTTACCCTGATACTGACACCGGGCAAAGTTGCCTGAAAATGCGATGAATATGAAGATATCAGGGCAAACTCGCTTGTCAATCAATGGTTAGGCCCAACCTTGGTACACAGGTGGTCCTTCCGACAATGCCCCAGTAGAGGGCATACTAACCGGGGGTGACTGCAGGAGCAGAAACGCATAACAGTCCCCGGAACCCATTTAGAGTAGGCATCTTTGAGATTGTCTCTCAACTCAGTGCCAGAAGTATTATGGGCGAGGTCGACCGCACCAAGGACACCTCCTAGATCGCACCTTCGCCATTAGGGTAATGCCCCCGATTACGGTCGTACTCAACTGGACGACGGAGTTACGGTGTTAGCAGATTTCCCGAAGATGATTGGCAAGACAATTTCTCACTACCGCATTCTGGAAAAGCTGGGTGGTGGCGGCATGGGCGTGGTCTACAAGGCGGAAGACATCAAGCTAGGCCGTAGTGTGGCCCTAAAGTTTCTGCCCGACGAGCTTTCCAAAGATCGCCAAGCACTGGAGCGGTTCCGGCGGGAAGCCCGAGCTGCTTCGGCCCTCAACCACCCCAACATCTGCACCATTCATGACATCGACGAGCACGAAGGCCAGCCCTTCATTGCCATGGAGTTGCTGGAAGGGAAAACGCTCAAGCACCGCGTTGAAGGGAAGCCCCTAAAAACAGAGCACCTGCTGGAGCTGGCCATTCAGATCACAGACGCGCTAGACGCTGCTCACTCAAAGGGCATTGTGCATCGCGATATTAAGCCTGCCAATATTTTCATCACCGAGCGCGGGCGAGCCAAACTATTGGACTTCGGTCTGGCCAAAGTTTCTGCTGAACGAAAGCGCGCAGCACAAATGATAGGTGCCACCGACCTGCCCACAACCACCATCACTGAAGAGCATCTGACCAGCCCAGGGACAGCATTGGGAACGGTAGCTTACATGTCGCCCGAGCAGGCCCGGGGAGAAGAACTCGATGCACGTACTGATTTGTTCTCCTTCGGTGTAGTTCTCTACGAAATGGCTACCGGCACCCTGCCGTTTAAAGGCAATACGTCGGCGGTTATTTTCAATGCGATTCTCAACCAAGCGCCTACTTCTTCTCTACGGATCAATCCGGAACTCCCGCCCAAATTAGAAGAGATCACCGCCAAGGCATTGGAGAAAGATCGCAAACTGCGCTATCAGACTGCCTCTGACCTAAGGGCCGATTTGCAGCGACTCAAACGTGATCTCGATTCGGCACGGGCTCCTGCAGCTAGCGGCGTGGCTGTGACACGTGATTCTTCGCTCCGTCGGAGGTCAGGCGAGCTGGTCGTCGTGGCGATGGCTGTGCTCGCCCTGCTGGTAGCCCTTTCGTTTTGGCAGAGTCGATTCAGGAGAACGGCGACACTGTCGCCGCCTGCGCAGACTACTTCGCAGCCTGCCTTGCGCACTTTGGCCGTATTGCCGTTCCGTAACTTATCAGGTTCAGAAAGGGATCAGTCTTGGGGTGTGGGCATGGCCGATGCCGTCATCAGCCGGTTGACTTCGCTGCGCAATCTAGCCGTGCGGCCCACCAGCTCAGTTCTAAAATACGTGCAGACGCCTGCTGACCCCTCCCAGGTGGCCCGGGAGCTCGAAGTCGAGTCGGTGCTGGACGGGACGTTCCAACGTGTCGGGGAGGTGATCCGCGTCTCGGTGCAACTGGTCAACCGTGACAAGCGGGCGCAATGGGCGGACCGCTATGACTTGCGTGCCCAAGATATGCTCAAGTTCCAGGACGAAGTGGCGCAGAAAGTCGTGGAGGGGTTGCAGGTCCAGGTCTCGGCTGCCGAGCACGAGTCCATGACGGCGCCGATGACCAGCTCGCCTGAAGCTTACAGGCTCTACCTCGACGCCCGGTTCTACTAGAACGACTACGTCCTGCGCTTCAAAGCGGAAAGCCTCCATCAAGGCCAGCGCCTGCTCGAACGTGCCGTTGCCAAGGACCCGGCCTTTGCCCAGGCCTATGCCTGGATGAGCATTCTTTACTCATTTTCCTACCACATGGAGTGGGGAACCGGCCCACAGAATCCCCTCGAAAACCTCAACCGGGCCGAGCAAGCGGCTCAGAGGGCTGTGGAGGTAAACCCGCACTTAGCCGACGGCTACTTGGCACTGGGAGTAGCACATCAAATGCAGGGCCGAAACGTGGAAGCTGTAAACGACCACCGGCAGGCGCTGGGGCTTGCCCCCAACTTGGAATGGGCCTGGTTGATGCTTGGTCACTCTTACAGATGGTGCGGCCTGCTAGAGCTGGCCTCGCAAAGCTTGCGCCGCAGCATTGAGCTGAGTCCCACCACCCATTTCAGTTACTGGTGGCACGCACAAGTGATGCTATATCAAGGGCAGGACCGACAGGCCGAACAGGAATTACGGGGGCTGCTGGCCAGGAGCTCTGATGAGGAGTACCACCCGAGATCCTATCTCGGGGAAGTCCTGTACTACCAGGGGAAGCTCGAGGAAGCCGAAGCCCTGCTCGTCCGGGCCGTGGAGCTGAAAGGGTCGGCCATCACCTACGATGCACTATATTTCTCGGCCTTTCTGTACGCCTCGCGGGGTGAGCGAAACAAGATCGACCCGCAACTACTCAAGCTGAGGCCGGAAGTGGTCACCGACAGTGATGTAGCCTACGGGGTAGGAGGGGTGTACGCGCTGCTGGGCGAGAAAGAGCAAACCCTTACCTGGTTGCGGCGGGCCGTCGGGCTTGGCAATCACAACTACCCCTGGTTCCAGCGGGACAAGAACTATGACAGGCTGCGCGGCGACCCAGAATATCAAGGTATCCTGGCAGAAGTTCGCCGGCGTTGGGAGCACTGCCAAGAGCTTTTCGGGCCAGGCTAGTGTAGGTCAGCCAAGGTCCCAGACAGTCGAGTAGGGAACGCCCTCAGAGACCATTGGTCTTCCTTCTCCTTTACACAGGATAGAGTTGGCACATGCCGACGGTTTTCCGGGTTGGTCCGTACCGATTCTTCCTACGCAGGCGACCGTGAAGAGCCGCCTCATATTCATGTCGAGCGGGACGAACATGCTGCGAAGTTCTGGCTGGATGAGGTGCGACTGCAGGGAAGTCGTGGTTTTGGCCGGAGTGAGATCCGCCGGATTCAGAAGTTGGTGGAGGATAAGAAGGAGGAACTGCTGAGGAGTTGGCATGAATACTTTGGCAATTGAGAAGCGGGAGGCCACAGCTGAGAGTGTTACGGTTACCAAGGATACTCTCACTGTGCACCTTGCGGATGGTCGTACCGTGTCAGTGCCGTTGGCTTGGTATCCCCGTCTCCAACATGGAAGCGTCAAGGAACGCGCTGGCGTCTGATTGGCAGAGGGGAAGGAATCCACTGGCCTGGATTAGATGAGGACATCAGTGTCGAGAACCTGCTTTCAGGAAACCCATCAGGCGAGAGTCAGCAGTCGTTCAAGCGATGGCTGGCAGATCGGAAAGTCGAGTCCCGACCTTCCTCCCGAAGGCCTAACCGGGGCATCCAGCCGACCCGCCGCCAAAAGCAGCGGCGGGCGGCTGATGCCTGATTGTTAGGCGACAGGACATCCCGTCGTCTCGGAGTCATCAACACCAACACGAAAGAAAGTGCGAAACAGAAGAAAGGATACAAAACCATGAAGCGTTCAGTTCTCTTGTCCGTGGTTGCATATGTCATCACCGTTTGCATTTGGGCTTTACCAGTCCATTCAGCAGACTCCAAACACCAGGCTCAGGATGAGGAGGCCATACGAAAGGTGGTCGCAGCTTTCAAGGAGGCCGCCGTCAAGCTTGACGCTCACGCCTTTTCGATGGTCTTCCATGAAGACGCTGACTTCACCAACGTCTGGGGGATGCGCTCACGCGGACGCAAGCCGATCGAGGACTTTCACCGTCCGCTTTTTGAGGGCGACGGTTTGCAGGGGCCTCCGTCTTTCAAGCACGCCGTATTCAAGGTTTTGGACACGAACATTCGCTTCGTGCGTCCTGATGTCGCGGCGGTGGATGTGGCGTGGAGCCAGACCGGAGCTGTGCTCAACGGCAAGGATTGGGGTCTCCGCAAGGGATTGCTGATGTGGGTCGTGACCAAGGAGCGCGGCGTGTGGGCCATCTCCGTGATGCACAACATGGATTTACCTTTGGAACCGCCGAAAGCATGGTGATGAGCACGGGCCTAACCCTCGGCCAGACTGTGTGAAAACTCCTTGAGTCCAGGAGCAGGATAGCTAAAATGAGCGCCAAAGCCAATCAAAGTGGAGGCGCGCAGATGGGCTACATAGGCGGGGAGAGTCGGAATCAGCGATATCTGTTACCGGAAACGATAGACGACTACATTGGCGCAGACAATCCGGTGCGATTTGTCGACGCCTTTGTGGAGAAGCTCGATTTGGAACAGCTGGGCTTCGAGCGTGCGGTGGCTGCCGAGACCGGACGACCTGGCTATGATCCTGGGGATTTGCTGCGGCTCTATTTGTATGGCTACCTGAACCGGATTCGGTCCAGTCGGCGGTTGGAACGGGAAGCCAGTCGGAACCTGGAACTGATGTGGCTGCTGAGGAGGCTACGGCCGGACTTCAAGACCATTGCCGATTTCCGCAGGGACAATGGGCGAGCGATCCAGCAAGTCTGTCGAGAGTTCACGCTGGTCTGCAAAGATCTAGATCTATTTGGCGGAGAGCTGGTGGCCATCGACGGGAGCAAGTTCGAGGGGGTCAACAGTCCGAGCCGGAACTTCAGTCGCAAGCGGCTCGAGGAACGGATCGCGGACATCGACGCCAAGATCGAAGCGTACCTGAAGCAGTTGGACGGTCAAGACAGGGAAGAAGCGAGCCTCGAGACAGGAAAGTCCGACGAGTTTCAACAGAAACTGCGGCGCTGGCAAGAGCGGAAGCAACGCTACCAGAGCTACCAGCAACAACTCGAGCAGAGCGGCGACCAGCAGATCTCGCTGACCGACCCCGACAGCCGGCGCATGTCGAGGGGACAGGGCAGCCAGGTGGGCTACAACGTACAGCTGGCGGTGGATGAGAAGCACAAGCTGATTGTCGAGCACGAGGTGACCAATGCGGTCACCGACCAGGACCAATTGACTCCCATGGCGGAGCGGGCCAAAGCGAGCTTAGGAGTGGACCAACTGGAAGTCGTGGCCGACATGGGTTACTACGACGGGGCCGAAGTCAAGAAGTGCGAGGCGCAAGGCATCACAGTCTACATTCCCAAACCCAACACCTCGGCCAACACGAAGCTGGGCCTGTTTGGGAAGGAGCGATTCCACTACGAGGCCGACAAAGACGTCTACCGCTGCCCGGCTGGCCAGGAGTTGACCTATCGGTTTGCAACGGTCGAGAAAGGCCGCGCGATTCGCTACTACTCGACTTCAGCGTGCGGCGGTTGCGCGCTCAAGTCACAGTGCACGCGTAACCAGGACAATCGACGGATCACCCGTTGGGAGTACGAAGACGTGCTGGAGCGGATGCAACAGCGGGTGGACCAACAACCTGAGAAGATGCGGAAACGCAAGCAATTGGTGGAGCATCCGTTCGGGAGCATGAAGCGCTGGATGGATCAAGGCTACTTTCTGATGCGGCGCAAAGAGAAAGTGGCGACGGAAATGAGCCTGACCGTGTTGGCCTACAATCTGAAACGGGTGTTGAATCTGATGGGAACCCAGAAGCTCATGGCCGCGCTGAGCTAGCCGCGCAGCCAAGACCCGGTGACTCGATCCCATACCGGAAAGTCCCTCCCAGCCGCAAACAGCGAAGGGTGATTTCTTGGTCGACCCACTCGACCCTCAGCGGTTCCAGCAACAGTAGGGCTCCCAAGCTCATCGTCACACCTCTTCGACTCTTTGCCCGATGAGTTTTCGCACAGTCTGCGGCTCAAGCTGACCCCGCCCTCGCGTTCTTTTTGGAAACGGCGATTGACGTTTCCACATCCGTCTCCGCTAAACCCGGCAGTGGGAGGCGGGGCAGCTTAGCCTAATCGTTGGGCGGATATGGACATGAGACCGGTGACAGACCTGAGTCAATTACCCGAGGTGCTCACAGCGGCGGCGAGAGGCCGCGGCGTCGCAAGTGTGGCCGTCATCCAGAGAGCCGGAGCAGCAGCCCAAGTATCCTGGACTCCAGAATCCGAGCAGGAACCAGCGTTCCTTGCGTACAGCATCACGAAGACTTTCACTGCTGCGTTGATGCTCAAGCTCTGCGAAGAAGGGCGGCTCCGCCTCGATGATCGGCTGGTGAGATGGTTTCCGCGCATCCCCCACGCGGATCGAATCATCCTTCGCCAGCTCCTCAACCACACCGGCGGCATTCCTGATTACGGTGGTATTCGCGCGTATCACGAGGGCGTGAAATCCGCACCGGCGACACCGTGGCGGTTCCAGCGGTTCGCCGCCGAGACATTCGACAAGGGACTCTGGTTCGAACCTGGCCAGGGCTGGGCCTATTCCAATCCCGGATACATGCTCCTCAAACGAGTCGCGGAGGAAGTGACTGGAACTTCCTTTAGTGCGCTCATTTTGGAGCGCATCGCTCGGCCCTTGGGATTGCAGAGAACTTTCGTCGCTGAGTCAATCAACGATCTCGCCGGGCTTGCTCCGGGCACATCCTCCGCGCTCTCACCGGACGGCTCTCCGCGCGAGGTGCGCAAGCACTACCATCCCGGCTGGGTCGCGCACGGCGTCGTCGCGTCCACTGCTGCCGAGTTGGTTAGCTTCCTCGACGGTCTCTTTCGCGGCGAGTTGCTATCGCGGCATTCTCTCGCCCAGATGGCGGATTTGGTCCCTGTCCCGACGGATCCAGAGGCATCGTCCGAGCAGGATGTCCCTTCCCGTCGCGGGAAGCCGAGTTATGGACTTGGTCTCATGGGCGACCCGGGATCACCGTGGGGCCTGGTTGTGGGCCATAACGGCGGTGGTCCGTGCTACAGCGCGAGCGCCTTCCACGCATTCGATCTCAGTGGTGCTTCCGTGTGCGCGATGGGAGCGATCGAGGAAGGTTTCAGCGCTGAAGATCTGGTCTTCGATGTTCTTGATCGTTTGGCTGCGTCTGGTCATGCGCGCGTTACGACACCTTTCCAGGGGCAAAAAAGCTATGAGCGAGCTTCAGGGCATTGCTAGGCTCAAGATCCACCATGGCAAGCTTGAGGAATTCAAGCGTCTCGCCGCCAAGTGCATGGAATCGGTTCGCACCAGGGACACCGGAACGTTGCAGTACGACTGGTTCTTCAGCAGCGACTATTCCGAGTGTTTGGTATACGAGAGATATCGTGACTCCGAGGCCCTTCTTGAGCACACCGCGAACCTCGGGGAAACGATGGCCGCACTTTTTGAGACATGCTCTGCCTCTGGCGAGATCTGCGGAACGCCCAGCCCGGAACTAATGAAGGCACTCGAAGGCTCGCCCGTGCGGATCTACTCGCCGTACCAGTCAATCTAGACCGCTCGGGCACCAATCCACCCCGTGACGCCCAACAACCGGTTAAGCGGACTAGGCGGAACCATGGGGCTTCTGACTCCTACCGAGAGTGTGGGCCAGCTTACGTCCAGCCTCGAGAGGCGTCTCAATCATTACCGAATCAAATGGAGGATTATTGTATGAAACACAAGATTTTGAAGACACTGATATTTGCAACTGTCGTGTTGTCCAGCACGGTTGCTAGCAATGGCGAAACTCCAAAAGGTTGGTTTGCAGCAGGGAGTCACCCGAAAGACTACGAAATGTCTCGTGACCGTACCGGTGCCCATGGTGGAAACGCATGTGCCTCCTTGAAGTCCGTCGTGGCAGAAACCGGGGGTTTTGGAACACTGATGCAGACGTTCAAAGCCGACGAGTATCGCGGTAAGCGAGTCCGGATGTCAGGATATGTCAAGGCCAAAGATGCGAGTGATTGGGCGGGGCTATGGATGCGCGTAGACGGTGCAAGAAAGGACGAGATGCTGGCTTTTGACAATATGCAAGACAGAGCGATTAAGGGAACAATTGATTGGAAGAAATACGAGATTGTTTTAGATGTTCCTGAGAACAGCGAGATGGTTGCATTTGGTTTACTGTTGAGTGGCAAAGGGCAAGTGTGGATGGACGATTTGCAATTTGAAGTTGTTGGAAAGGATGTCCCCACGACTGGCAGGACAACGGCTGGAGCATCTGGAGCGGCGAAAACACCGTTGAATCTCAATTTTGAGGAATAGCAGTCAAGAGTAGTAGGGCAGTACCTAGCATAAACCAAAACGGGGAGCCTAATCGCAGCGTCACCCGCCCGCCGCAAAAGCGCGGCGGTGTGACGCCGGAAGCCTTAGACCGCAGAAGAAGACGTGGAGGATCAGAGAGGCCTGATGCATAGATATCCGCGCACGATTGAAAACGGTTCGGGTGAAGCGCTCGTCTTTCTGGGTGTCGTGCCCGATCAGGGTGGCGATCGTCTCGAGGTCGAGGTGCGCGCTCAGCCTGGCGCCGGTCCTCCGATGCACGTGCATTATCTGCAGGAAGAGGCTATGACCGTCGTGGCCGGCAAGCTGGGGTTTCAGATTAACGGAGAGCAACCGCGCTACGCCTCGCCCGGCGAAACGATGATCTTTGCTCCGGGCGTTGGGCACCGGTGGTGGAACGCCGGTACAACCGAGCTGCATTGCACGGGCTGGGCCAAACCGCCGCACAACGTGGAGTACTTCCTCTCCGCCCTCTTCGCGTCGATGAAGCGGAGTGGGCGCAAACGCCCGGACTTCTTCGACGCGGCGTTCCTACTGACTCGCTACCGGACAGAAATGGGCATGCTCGAGATTCCGGCGGTGGTGCAGAAGCTGGCTTTTCCGGTCCTCCTGGCTGTCGGTACCATTCTCGGAAAATACGCCAAATTCAAAGATGCACCCGAACCAGTCCAAGCATCACGAGCTGGCTCTTGTCAAGCCACAAGCGCGGTCTAACAGCAACTGGAGCCGACAGCGGGCGGAGCGAAATCAACTGAAACTCGGGCTCGTCAGAACGTGCTTGTCGAGCTCGGTTACCTTATTGGCGCCCTCGGTAGAAGTAACGCTTGCGCTCCGATGAAAGATGCGAGGGGCAGGCCTTCGCAGCTGCGACTCGTTGTCCGGTATGCCGATCTTAGATCGGGGAGAGCTCGAACAATGAAACCCAAAACGGAGACCGAACCCAACGTCGAGCAGGCCGTGCCGTTTTTCGGAGTATCGAATATCGAAGAGTCTGTCCGCTATTATGTCAACGGCCTCGGCTTCGAGATGACCAATAAATGGATAGACGAAGGCAAACTCCGCTGGTGCTGGCTTCAACACGGGAAAGCGGCACTGATGCTCCAGGAGTTCCGCAAGGAGGGGCACGATTCCTGGGTTCCACAGGGAAAGTTGGGCGAAGGAGTATCGATCTGTTTCATCTGCAAAGACGCCCTGTCGATTTACCGAGAGGTCACCTCACGAGGCATAAAGGCCTCAAGACCGTTCGTTGGGAACGGGATGTGGGTCACGTCTCTGTTGGACCCGGACGGTTACCGGATTGAGTTCGAGAGTTACACGGACGTGCCCGAGGAGACCGAGTTCTCAGAGCAAGAGGGGGAAACCCCGCGTAAGGATTTGTAATGATCCAGAGATCCCAGAACCAAAAACGGCATAGCAGACGCTTGGCGTACGCCTGCCAAACGCAGTGGCTCAACAGGCCGTTGGGCGCTCAAACTAACCAGGAAGCCTAGCTTGATTAGCTGTACCAATGGGGCGTAAGATTCACTTGCTTTTTCGTACGTTGATTTCAAAGTGAGGCGTGCGGAGGGGGCGATTGTGACTAAGCAGTCGAGGTCGCGATTCCCGGGCTGCAACGAGGCGAATTCACAGGAGGCACGCACAGGCGTATGAGCCGGAAACTCGAGTTGGTCCGCGAGGAGAAACTGTTCCGCCTGCTCCCGGGCAGGAAGGAGAGCAGCCGGCTGGAGGCCAGCGGGGTCGCAGTGCTCGACGACACGACGGCACTGGTGGTCTTCGACAACCTCAATCAGGTCGCGAGCATCAATCTCTCCCTCAAGGGCAGGGACGGCAACCGGTTTTTCCCCACGCCGAGCTTGGGATCGGGTTTCGAGGACATCGCCATCGACCCCAGGCATGGTCGCTTCTTCTGCCTGATCGAGGCGCTGGAGGACTTCGACGGGCTCCTCTACGGCTTCGTCGCCGAGTACGACCCCGCCGGCCGTTTTCTCCGTTGCACGCGGCTGCAGACCGAGTTCCAACAGGCGAACAAGGGCTTTGAGGGTCTCGCCCACGTGTGGCTCGGAGACCGTGAGTACCTGTATGCCCTGTGCGAAGGCAACCTCGGCAAGGCCGCCAAGCGGGGACGCGGTCGTGTCGACGTGTTCACTCGCGCGGGAGACGGGGGCTGGGAGGCCTCGCATCGGATCCGCCTGCCGAAGCGAGCGGAGTTCGAGGACTATGCCGCGCTCGCCTATCGCGACCGGCAACTTGCCGTCGTCTCGCAAGCGTCGGCGCGCTTGTGGGTGGCCCGGGTCGATGAGGAGGCGCGTGCCCTGGTGCCGGGATCGGAGGCCCGATATCGCTTCCCGAGCAAGAGCTACGGCAACATCGAGGGAATCGCTTGGCTGTCGCGGGACACCTTAGTCGCCGTCTCCGACCGGAAGAAGGCGCGGCAGCCCGGCCGCTGCGCCGAGAAGGACCAGTCCATTCACCTGTTCCGGATCCCGGCGGGCTGAGGCCCTGGGGTTCGCGCCGGCGGCAGCCTTCAAGCGCAAGTGAGACCACCCCCGGCGATGTGCCTCAATGCACCTCAACTCGCCCTGCGCGCCGCCTACGCCGCTCTCGTCCCCAGTTCCTGCCGAACTCAGCCACCACAGGGGCTTCTCCTGGGCTTTCATGTCCCGCGACAGCGCGTGGGACGCCCGTTGCCTTGCTGTGGAACAAGCGCCTCAAAGGGCAGGCACTGCCCCGGAGGCTCCGACGTGAACGACAACTTGCGTCGAGTCGTCTTGTAAGAGCCTCCTATCGACCTCGAGTTAGGGCGGGACCGAAAATCAAAGCTCAACGGAGCCGTATGAGTCTCGCAGCGCTTCGTGATGTGGGATTTCCGTCTGAAAGGTGCGGCCGGGACCGGAATCGCTCCTCGGCCTGGACGCGCGCCGAGGAATGGCCACCGAGGATGGACAAATGACTGATCCGAGTCAGGATCGAGAAGGTCTCGCCTGGCAGACCGGCGTCTGGAATCGGATCGCGGACATTTACCTTCGTGAGATTGACCAGCGGTTCGCGCCTGTCGTCGAGGCTTTGATCGGCCGCGCCGGCCTGCGTCCCGGCGAGCAGGTACTGGACCTCGGCACGGGTACCGGCGCTGTCGCGAAACGGGCCGCTACGATCGTAGGGGCGAGCGGCTATGTCCTGGGGGTGGATATTAGCCCTGAAATGCTCGGTCTCGCGCGGCACAGCGCCGCCAGCCTGGGTCTTCGCAATCTCAAGTTTCTCGAGGGACGAGCAGAAGCCATTCCCGCCGAAGACGCTGCGTTCGATGTCGTGCTGGCCTGCCTCAGCATGATGTACGTCATCGACCGCGAGACCGCGGCTCTTCAGATCGCCCGCGTCCTAAAGTCAGGTGGACGCTTTATTGCGGCGGTCTGGGCGGGGCCGGAACAGTGTGACATCGTGCTGTTTCAGCAGACCGCCGGGCGCTTTGCTGGTCCGCCGCCTGTGCCCGGCGTAGGGCCCGGAGCGCTCGCCGACGCCAGCGGCTTTCTCCGGCAACTCGACGCCGCTGGGATTTCGGCTCATGTGGAGACCGAAACGCTCGGCTTCGATTTTCCCGATTTCACGTCGGCCTGGGACACCTTGGCGGGGGTAACAGCGGCGCAGCTACCTCCTGAGCGTCAGCGAGAAGCCAAGGACGCCATTATGGCAGCAATGTACCCGAACGGCGACGGCCCACGTCATTTTCGGAACGCGACTCATTTCATCGTGGGGCATGTGATTAACTAGGCGGCTGCCTACCCCACATGCATTTAGCCGACACCAAACAGCGGTGCCGCTGATGCGAGAGTTGTCAGGCATGACAGGTGTGACACCCCAAGACATTGATCGAGTATAGAGAGGAGAGATAACCATGGCATCCATACTAATCACTGGCGCCAGCCAGGGCATCGGCATGGCGACCGCATTGGTCCTAGGCCGCGCCGGCCACAGAGTCTATGCAACGATGCGCAACCCGAGTCGCGCACCAGAACTCGGGCAGATAGCGATGCAGGAAGCCCTACCGATCACAGTCTCGAGAATGGATGTGGACTCCGACGACTCTGTCACAGAGTCCATCCGCGCAATCCACAAGGAGCAGGAGGCCATCGATGTCCTGGTCAATAACGCCGGGATCGAGCGCAGAGGCTCCACCGAGGAACTCGATCTTTCCGATTTCCGGGCGGTGATGGAGACGAACTACTTCGGCGCGGTGCGCTGCATCAAGGGAGTGTTACCGCAAATGCGTGAGCGCAAAAGCGGCTGCATCATCAATATCACTTCAGTCGCTGGCCGTATCTCGGCTTCCCCGCTAGGCTGCTACGCGGCGGCCAAGTTTGCGCTGGAGGCGCTCAGCGAGTCGCTCGCGCAAGAGACCAAGATGTTCAATATCCGGGTGGCCGTCGTCCAACCAGGCATAATCAGCACAGCAATGGCCAGACGCATGGCGGACCAGCCCAAAGCCTCGCTTTACCCACAGATGAACCGCATGGCTGGTCTGTTCAACGCTTCGCTGCAAAACCCGGCATCCCCTATGCTGGTCGGGCAGAAGATTCGCGACATTATCGAAAGTGGTACCTGGCAACTGCGGCATCCAGTGGGCCCTGATGCCGAGCCCTTCCTTCAGTGGCGTGCCTCCATGACCGACGAACAATGGGTGGACTGGGGCGCTTCTGACGACGACACGTGGTACCGAAACGTTGACCACGACTTCGGTCTGAACGCACGCCCGCGAGAGTAAGCTGTGTGGGAGCTAAATCGGATGGGGCAGCATGAATCCCGTGTCGGCTTGGAGATGCCGCGCGCTGCCAAGCCAGTGGGAGATCCGGCATCCCTAACGAGTCCTGCATCTAACACCAGCTGAAGCTGACCTCGCCCTCGCGACGTCGCTCCGGATGGCGGTCTAATGAAGGTCGTCGAGAACGTGCACTGGACTAACGGTGAACAAGCATGTTTGCATTGGCAGTACTGATGGTAATGTTCCTCGTAGCCAGCTCTGGTACGATGTCGGCACAGGCTCAATTGACTGCTGGTGCTCCAACAGAGGCGACCATTCCCACTGCACCGATGCCAGTGAAAAGCAATGGCCAAATACATCTCGCTTATGAGTTGCACGTTACTAATTTCGATGCCAGAAATCTGACGCTCAATCGCATCGAAGTTCTTACCCAAGGAAGTGGCCCTACACCTCTGGCAAGCTACCGCGACATTGAACTCAGCAATCTTCTAGCTCGCCCGGGTGCGCCTTCGAATCTGGTGGACAAGAGAGTAATTGGCGGCGGCATGCGAGCGGTGGTCTATCTCTGGCTGATGGTCAAAGTGGGTAACCCGGTTCCTAGCTCCCTACGTCACAGACTGTTCTTTACCGCCACCAGTCCCGCCGGAAATGATGAGGAGGAAGTGCTGGACGGCGCGGAAGTGACCGTTCGTAAAGAGTTGCCTCTCGTGCTGGCAGCGCCGCTGCGGGGTGGGCCTTGGATTGCCGGCAATGGACCCTCTAATGCGGGCCACCATCGTCGTATGCTGTTGGCGCTTAATGGCCGGGTCACTATTTCTCAACGCTTCGCTTATGACTTCATGAAGCTTGGAAAAGATGGAAAGGCGATGCGAGGGGACCCGTCCAAGAATGAGAATTGGTTCGGGCATGGGTCAGAAGTTCTCGCCGTGGCTGATGGGATCATCTCCGAAGCTCAGGACGACATCCCAGAAAATACCCCGCTCACGCCCAAACGGCCTATACCAATCCCTTCGGCCAAAGCCGTCGGCGGCAATTATCTGATTCTCGACTTGGGCAAGAGTAACTTTGCTTTCTATGCACACATGCAACCGAAAAGTATCCGATTCAAAGTCGGCGATCGGGTGCACCGCGGAGAGGTTCTCGGCCTACTGGGAAACTCCGGCAACTCCGATGCGCCGCACTTGCACTTTCAAATAAGCAACGCTCAATCGCTCTCTGAAGGGGAAGGATTGCCATGTGTGTTTGAATCGTTCGATGTGCTGGGAGAAGCAAAGCTGTTGGAAACCCTCGGGTTGGAAAATAGCGAGGATGGCTGGAAACCGCAATCTGATACTGTCCCTAACAGGCGTCAGGAAGAAATGCCGCTGGACAATGCGGTCATTCGTTTTCCTTAAAGAACGCATACGACCAAGCGTCTGAGCAGACACCGCAGTTAGCACCGCATCTAATCCGACCTGCCACCAAAAGCAGCGACGGACGGCTTATACTTGAACGTTCCTCGGCCTCCCGCATGAGATGAAGAGAATCATGAATTATTTCTTCGTGTTATCGTTGATCTCCAAGGAGCACAAGCCATGGCAGGTAAACCCAAGACCATCGACGAGTACCTCGCAGCCTTGAGCGATGACAAGCGAGCCGCGCTCGAGAAACTTCGAAAGACCATCAGGGCTGCAGCGCCGAAGGCTGAAGAGTGCATCAGCTACGGGCTCGCCGCTTTCCGTCAAAACGGAATGCTTGTAGCCTTCGGTGCGACCGCGAACCACTGCGCCTTCTACCTGATGAGTTCTACCACCGTGGAAGCCCACAAGGACGAGCTCAAGGACTATGACACCAGCAAGGGCACCATCCGCTTTCAAGCCGACAAGCCGCTGCCGGCCGCCCTTGTGCGGAAGCTGGTAAAGGCTCGGATCGCGGAGAACGGCGGTTGATGCAAACGGAAAGTCAGCAGACCCATACAAACGCGGTGAGGTCAACCTGGTTTGTATACTCACCCAAACTACTGTAGTGGCGTAGGCCTGCTCGTCATCGCCAATGGGCGCTGGACCGTGCGTTTGGCGGATTGGCTGGATTCCAGTCTTCCCTGCACCTCGCTCGGCTATGCGAGGCGTTCGGCTGGATTAGGATCGCCCGCACGTGGTTAAGGAGGTACAAACCCGATTAGTTTCAAGATCGACGATTCGGATCCATCGGGTACGGCTTCAGGCCAGGCCCTCCGGAGAAACTGGCTTTTTCTTGTCGAACTAAGCGCTCTGATCGCGCTGACGATTGCCGATGCGTTCGGTCTTGTGCCACTAAGCCGGACGCCGTTCTTGCTCTTGCTCTGCTGGGCCTCTCTGAGGTTCCGGCGACTCGCATGGCGCGATATTGGATTGAGGCGCGCGGCCCGGCTTGCGCGTGCCATCACTTTGGGAATCCTGGTGGGCCTCGCCATCGAACTCTTGGCAATCAACATCACTACCCCGTGGATAGCTTCCATTACCGGAACGCCGCCTGACCTCTCCGATTTCCGGGATCTCATCGGAAACCTCCAACTATTGTTGCTGCTTCTTTTCGTAAGCTGGATCCTGGCCGCAGTGGGCGAAGAGCTGGCATTCAGGGGCTATCTCATGA
Organism: uncultured Acidimicrobiia bacterium; assembly: GCA_963752385.1. Classification (GTDB taxonomy): domain Bacteria; phylum Acidobacteriota; class Terriglobia; order Versatilivoradales; family Versatilivoraceae; genus CAVVYL01. The sequence continues at coordinate 95,689 of CAVVYL010000040.1, forward strand.
ACCGTTTCGCCGAAACGTTGAATGGCACGCGTGGTGCATGGGTCGCCAGTCTGGTTTTGGTGAGTATCTATTTCGGAATTGGCCACAGTACTCAGGGCATCACCGGCATCGTGCAAGAGTCGCTCTCCGGCTTCTGGCTTGGCGTGTTATTTCTCGCAAGTGGCCGCAACTTGACCGTACCTATCATTGCTCATGGCGTATCGAACACCTTGGCGCTCCTCTTGATCTATTTGAATCGGTATCCTGGTTTGTCCTGACATTGAGTGGGATGATATTTTTGACCGAGTGCATCCATGCAGACTAGCCGATTTCGAGTGGCGCGCCACGCGTGCCCCTGAATTCAAGCGAAGAGTGGCGAAACGCGAAGAATCCCGTGGAAAATTTTGACTGAAGGCACCTCGTTGCTTGAGGACTGACGCGAAGATGCGTTGCGACGGTACCGACGACACGATCGGGCGAGGTGCGACTGTTCAGTGAAACAAGGGCCCACGCCGAGATAGCTTCGGAAGATTCGAAAGGATGATTGATGAGCGTCTGGTCGTTCGAGCACTCTGTCGAAGCTACCGTCGCGCCCGACACTGCTTGGCGCTTCTGGACAACCGTCTCCAACTGGACCTTCGATACGTCTCTCGAATGGGTCGCGCTTGAGCCAGCCTTCGTTACCGGAGCAAAGGGCGTCACAAAGCCGCGGGGAGCCGATCCAGTTGCGTGGTGCATCCGCGACGTGGCGGACGGACACGCCACGATCGAAATGACATTTCCTGGAGCAGTCGTCGCCTTTCACTGGTCTTTCCTTCCCTCCACACCTGGCTGTACTCGCATCACGCAGCAGGTGATGCTGTCAGGCCCGCAGGCGGGCGACTATATCGGCCTGGCCGAATCACAACTGGCCAGAGGTATTCCGGAAGGAATGCGCAGGCTGGCCAAAGTTATCGAGGAGCGACATCGCGGTTAGAGTCAGCCGGAAAGTAGCGGGTTCTTTTCGGGGCATGGCACCCGGCTTCAGCGGGGCAAACCTGGTCGAGGGCCAGAGCTTTGTCCAGCGACAAAGGGCCTATGCTACAACGAAACTCTCTGCAGCAAAAGACGCGGTGTCCCGCTTGTAGAAGGAGAACAAGGTAGAATAGAGACTCGAGACCCGGCCTCGGCTGGGCCATTCTTGGAAAAGAGGTATAAGATGAAAAAACGGTTGTCACTTCTTGCTGTCTGCCTGAGTTCATTCGCCCTGGCGGCTGGCGCTGCCAATTGGCCCCAATGGCGGGGGCCTCAGCGCAACGGGATCTCGTCTGAAACGGGCTTGCTCAAAGAGTGGCCCAAAGACGGACCGAAGCTCCTCTGGCAAGTCCGGGATATCGGCTCCGGCTACTCGACGCCAGCCGTAGTTGGCGAGCGACTCTACCTGCTGACCAACAAGGGCATGGAGGAAGAGTTCGTCAGGGCACTGGAAGTTAAGGATGGCAAGCAAGCCTGGTCCACCCGCATCGGCAAGGTGGGAAACCCGAACCAGGAGCCCAGCTACCCCGCGGCTCGATCCACGCCCACAGTAGACGGAGAACTGCTGTACGCCCTCGGTTCCGACGGCGACCTTGTCTGCCTGGAGAGGGCTACGGGTCAGGTGCGCTGGCAGAAAAATCTCCGTACTGATTTCGGCGGGCAGCCCGGCATCTGGGCCTATGCCGAATCGCCGCTGATCGATGGCGATGTCCTCGTCTGCACACCGGGCGGGGCTGAGGCCACGCTTGTGGCCCTCAACAAGAGGACCGGCCAACTCCTCTGGAAATCACCTGTGCCAGGTGGCGACCAGGCAGCCTACGCCTCGGCTATCGTCGCCACGGTGGCCGGGGTTAGGCAGTATGTCCAGTTCCTTCAGAAAGGCCTCGTCGGCGTCGATGCGAAGAGCGGCAAGTTCCTCTGGCGCTACGACAAGACGGCCCAAGGCAGCCCAGCCAACATCCCAACGCCGGTCGGCCGCGATAACTACATCTACAGCGCCACCGGCCGAGGAGGCGGTGGCCTCATCAAGCTCAACGTTAACCAGAATCGAGCGGAGCCGGAACAAGTCTATTCCTCCCCGAGATTGCCCACTGCGATCGGCGGTGCAGTACTGGTGGGCGACTACCTATACGGCACGACCAGCCAGGCGCTGGTCTGTGCCGACTTCAAGACCGGTGACATCAAATGGACGGATCGAGGTGTTGGGGCTGGCTCCCTCTGCTACGCAGACGGCCGGCTATACCTCCATGGCGAGAGCGGGGAGTTGGCACTGGTGGAGGCGACGCCGGAGGGTTACCGTGAGAAGGGCCGTTTCATCCCGCCCGACCAGCCGGACCGCGGCCAATCCAAGGCCTGGGCGTACCCGGTAGTGGCCAACGGGCGGTTCTACATCCGCGATTTCGGTGTCCTCTGGTGCTATGACGTCAAGAATACCCGAGCGGTCAACTAGGCTGCCGGAACCGGTTCTCCCTTTGTCACCTGTGTTTCGCCAGGGCTTCAGGCCCGGCTGCTCTGCCTTGCCGCAAGGATTCAGGAGTTGCGCCTCCAAGGCATTGTCACAGCGCGCCGCTGGTAGAGACAAGGGTGCAGCAAGCGGACATAAGTCGCGGTATGACGCCTCACAACCCGCTCCGGTCGAGAATGAATTTCCCTGAGAGCCTCGCGGGATCTGAGGTATCGTTTGCAGATGCTCGCCAGATGCCGCTTGACGCGTCACAAACCGCTGTTCTACATTTCGTTCTCTCCGATTTGATCCATGAGGTTAGCGCATGTCTCTGTGGCAAGGAATCAGGTTTCAGTCGATATCTGGCGGGATTGTGGTGTTGCTGATCTCGATCGCGGCGAACGAGGACCGCCGGGAGGAACCAAAGAAGGTGCCAGACCAGACAGTTATCGGAGCCGCGAGCCTCCCAGCAACTATTCCTCTGGAAGGCCAGGAACTACTCTTGAAGCCTCTGCCTCCCGGTCAGGCGCTGCAAAGGATTCAGACACGGCTCAATCAAATTGTGCACAAGTTCGGAACCGCACATCCAGAAACGAACACTATCGTGGCCAGCGCCCTGCCCGAGGTCGACTTCATGATTCGAGGCTGGAAACCTGGGACGAAGATCCCTGATGCCTACGCGATGAGTCTTACGCTCGACCTTCAGGTGCTTGAGAAAACGCTCGGGAGTCCGGTTGAAGACGCACCCTATCCTATTCTCCGGCGAGTAGCCGACGACCTGAAAATCAAGGCAGATCATTGCAGAAAGACGGGCGTTGGTTTGGGAGGACTGGTGACGCTCGTCGTTCGAACGAAGCGAGGAGGCCAGGAACTGCGAGACTTACAGGTGCTCTATATACCGAAAATATTGGAAGTCGTCAAAGACGCCAAGGCCCGATCTTTTTCCGAAGTTCAGCAGTCCCACTAGTTGTCCGCTGCCTCCCGGAAGATATGTCATGTGGACGAGAGAACCGCAGTCGAATCGAACCGGCGAGCGAACGGTTGTTCGTGTGGGTGATGGCAAAGACACCATTGAATGGGACCTCCCCGCCCCCTGAGTCGGTTGCAAAACTTCAAGAGTCGGTGCAGTGCCAAAGGGCCAGCATGCCAGGCGAGCTCGAAGCGCGGGCCAGCAGCTAGCCCGATGAGGTCGCTTGCCTCAGTGAGGTCATGGAATTTCGTCAGCCGCTTCGATTTGTTCGCGAGTCTTGGAACCTTCTCGTCTGGGTCGCTGGTGTGTTTGGCGACTGTGCTCGGAAGCTTTCTGCTTCCTGCCGCCACGGGTATCTTGGAGAGCAATGAGAAGGCCAGCTTCGGACTGGCAGGTTTGGCTGGCGCAGCCGTGGTCGGTCTCATGGCGATACCGGTTCGCCTATGGCATCAAAGGAAACATCTCCGGCTCTGGGGAGGCTTCGCAATACTTTCCCTGGCTCTCGTTCTTGTCGTTTTCCTTTCCTATGCCTATTTGAAAGATTCCTGGAGTCTGCAATACGCCGGAAAAACTGTGATCACTGGCAGCACGTATGTTCGGTCGGTACTGGACTACAAGAGGGAGAATCCTCAGTATTCCGATCTTCAGTTGCTGGAAGATGCAGCGGGCAATTCATCGCTGGTCTGGACCCCTGACTCGATCAGGACTCACCGTCATATCCTGGCCGGGCTTTATATTGCCAGTTTGCCAGCCTTTGCGATCTTCCTCGTTTCACTGGCTCAGGCCGTGTACTGCGCCGATCGAAAAGGCACTCGCAGCCGAGTTCCGGAGATTATTGAGCCTCCGAAAAAGCCTTCGGTTGTGACTAGGCCAGCGCGGCATTCCAGCCAGCCCCCTCGCATGAACATCAGTCAACGCTATTACCACTCGAGAAGAACCAGAAGGCCTATCGTTACGACGCTTTCATCAGCTATCGCCATAGCGATCGTGACAAGCGTTTTGCCCGCAAGTTGCTCCGGGAGCTGGAACAATCGGGATACATCGTCGCTATCGATGAACGGGACTTCGACGCCAGTGCCAACTTTCTGGATGAAATGGAGCGCTGTATCCGGGACAGCCGGTTTACTCTAGCAGTCGTTTCGACTCGATATCTGGAAAGCGGCAATTGTCAGGAAGAAGCCGTCGTCTGCAAGGTTCTGGATATGGAGGAACGAAGACAGAGACTGGTCCCATTGATTATCGAGAAGGCTCAAATGCCCGCCTGGCTCTTTGGCATTGTTGGTATTGACTTCACTAAGAACAATCCGCTGATCTCACCCAATGAGAAAGTAAAGGCAACGTTGGGCCGACCTTCCAACCGCACCCGTTCTTCTGGTCCAGAATCTTCCTGACAGAAAACGGACGTGTTTCTGGCAAGCAAGCGCGACGGCCATGCCTGCTCATCAGGCCTTGTCAATCTCCCGCTCAGAGTCACTGCGGTTTGCCCTGGGTTGCTTCAGCGAGTCGCGCTGTGGTTCTGAATGCCCATTGGGTCTTGCGATTCGGACTCCACAGTCTATAATGGCGGGAAGGGCCATTGAGCCGTACCGTCTGCCGGAAAGGAGACTCGGAATGAAAACTTTCCTCAACTGGAAATCATTGCCAGTCGCAACACTCGGAGCAGTCCTGTGTGGGTTGTGGGCGAAAGCCAACACAGGAAGTCCTGGGGAATGGCCGCAATGGCGCGGCCCGAATCGCGACGGGATTTCCAAAGAAACCGGTCTGATGAAGGAATGGCCCGCCGCCGGACCTGCGCGGATTTGGAAGACCAATGGCCTCGGAAATGGGTACTCCACGGTTTCCATTTCCAAAGGCCGCATCTTCACAATGGGGGTTAAGGGAGACCGAGAGTTCGTCATTGCCCTCGATGTGGGCGATGGCAGGCCTCTTTGGGTACAGGTCCACGGCGCACGTTTCTCGAATGACCGGGGAGACGGGCCGCGAGGAACGCCCACGATCGACGGCGACCGGCTCTATGCGCTGGGCGGCAAGGGCGATCTCAGTTGTATGGACGTCTCCAGCGGCAAGATTGTCTGGACTATGAATGTCCTGGAAAAATTCGGCGGCTCGAATATTCACTGGGGACTCAGCGAGTCTCCCCTGATCCTGGGTGACCGCTTGCTAGTGAACGCCGGCGGGCCGAGCGCTTCAATCGTGGCTTTGAATAAGAAGGACGGCTCCGTTCTTTGGAAAACCCAGAGCGACCAGGCGGGTTATTCTTCCGCGATTCCTTTCGAAGTCGGTGGAATTCCGCAAGCCGTGTTCTTTACGCATCAACGGGTCGTCGGCGTTGATATTCGCAACGGCAATCTGCTTTGGGACTATTCCCAGGTGGCAAATCGAACAGCTAACGTCGCCACACCGATTGTGAAAGGCAACCGCGTCTTTCTGTCCTCCGACTACGGCACGGGCTGTGCACTGCTGGAAATCAAACCGAACGGAAAGGGTGTGACGGCCCAGGAAGTTTACTTCAACAGAGATATGAAGAACCATCACAGCTCGTCAGTGCTGGTCGGCGACACGCTTTATGGTTTCTCCAGCGCCATTCTGACGGCCATGCGTTTTGATAACGGCGAAGTAGTGTGGAAGGATCGCAGCGTCGGAAAAGGATCACTTGTGTATGCCGATGGGCACCTTTACTGCTACAGCGAAAAGGGAGTGGTCGGACTTGTAGAAGCCACACCCAAAGGCTATGTCGAGAAAAGCCGTTTCACCATTCCACAAGAGTCGCTGCCTACCTGGAGCCATCCGGTAGTCAGCGGGGGACGGTTGTATCTGAGGGATCAGGACAATTTGTACGCGTTTGATGTGCGAGAAAAGAAGTAGCGAACAGGCGATCAAGTCGCTGTAAGATCCGCGAAGGTCGCGGCTCGCAACGCTTTACCTCACATCTACGACGACGGCTTGAAATACAGCACCATTCCTGCTCCCACAGCCACGAGCAGGAATCCGGCGTACAGCAAGGGGTTGGGTGCTGTCTTCGGAGGATGCAGCCACATCGAAACGAGCACATTGACCAAAGGAGCTCCCCCAAAAACCAGGGGCATCACGTAAGTCGGGATGCCTCCGTGCCGAAATGACCAGATGATGCAAACTGCGCCGAGCGCTCCCAGTGCTCCCCCGAGCCCGGCGGAGAGGGTCCCTCCCATAGTGAAGCCTTTGAGCTGGCCTTGTCCCGCCAGGGAAATTGCCGGCACGAGGACTCCAATCAGAAAGTAGGCAAACCCCACACACAACAGCGCTCTCAGCGGATTCCCGAGCTGAACTTGCCCCTTGTGCAAGACTGGGCCATACATTCCCCATGAAATCACAGCTCCCAAGACGAAAAGAATCCAGACCATGGCTTACGGTCTCCTTAAGATTAGTGTTAGCAGACCTGAAGCACCAAACGGACCATGCAGATGTCCTGGATGCAAAAGCGGCACGGGAAGCAATCCACTCGCAATAGTTGCGGTTCTACTTGTTCAGCAATCTGTCGCCGAATGAATTGCGAAGGCTGGTGGCGAGATCGTATCGTCCTCTCAGGGTTTTCCGAAGCAGTACAATGTCTGATGAGTTCTCAAATAGATACGTCCATCCGCAATCGCAGGCGTCGCATTACATTCCTCACCCAATTCATTGACGGCGAGAACTTCCCAGTTTTTGCCCGGTTTCAAGACCGACACCTTGCCTTCATGACTCACTGCGTATAGCTTGCCATCGGCGGCGACGGGCGACGCAAAATAGTCGCCCAGCGCGCCATGCAACCGCGCTTGCTTTAGGACGCTGCCGGTCGACCCATCCAGGGCCGTCAGGATACCGCCTTCTTTCATCAGATAGAGAACCTTTTCGTGTAAGACCGGCGACGGGACATTCGGCAACGTCTTCGTATAGCGCCACAGAAAATTCTTCTCCGTCAAGTCGCCCTCTCCGCCCAGGCGATACGCCAGTACGGCATTCTGCGCAGCCCTGCGAGAGCGATAGAAGCGCCAATCCCGTTCGCCCAGAACATTGTCGCGATCCAGATCGAACGACTTCCAGTCCTTCTTCATTTTCTCGTCCGCCACTTCTTCCTGCGACAATTTCTTATCCTGGTTGGTGTCGAGCTTCTTCAATGCCTCTTCAAACGGCTGCACATTTTCTTGCTGTCCCTCATCCGCTCCGCCAGCCCAGCCGTGGACGTAGATGATGTCGTCGCCTAGCACTGGTGTTGACTTCATCTGCCAGGTCAAGCCCCGAACCCACCAGACTTCTTTGCCGGTCTCCACCGAATAGGCAGTCAACTGCAGCGACCCGGAGATGATCACTTGTAGCGCCCCATTCTTAGGCTGGTAGAGGACTGGAGTCGCAAATCCACGCGAGTACTCAGGCCGCTCTACGCGCCATTTCACCTTGCCTGTGTTCTTGTCCACGGCCACAAAGAATGATCCGCTTTCCTGGTCGCAGATCATCAACACTTTGTCTTCGGCAAGAACGGGAGACGCGCTCAAACCGAAAGGGTTGTTGAATGGCCCCAACGGTAATCGCCATCGTTCCCTGCCTTCCAGGTCAAACGCGACCAGTCCAAAGTCGGTGAAGAAGGCATACACCTGCTTCCCGTCAGTGACAGCGCTGGGCGACGCTGGACTGTTCGCCTTGTGCAACTCCTCTTTGCGGGGCCTGTCGAGCTTCCGTTGCCACAAGATCTTGCCGGTCGTTCGGTCCAGGCAGAGCACCAGAAGCTCGTTCTCTCCATAGCCTGTCAAGAAAATACGGTCCTTCGTCAAGACTGGCGACGAGTGTCCGGGAGGAAGCGGCGTCTTCCACACGACATTCTTGGCCGGACCGAACTCAACCGGCAGGTCCAGGGTATCTGCCAGACCCGACCCATTTGGTCCTCGAAACTGTGCCCAATCGGAAGTGAGTGACGTCGTGTTCCCTACGACCAAAAAGGCTAGTGCACACCAGAACCAGAGTAACTGACTCATCGACTTTCCTTTCAGAGTTGGAACGATTCCACTGGCGGCGCCAGGTGTACCTCTTTTTGGGGAAAGATAGGAACCTGTGTGATTCGTGCCACGCGCAGCGCGACCGGAATCCAGGCTGAATTCCCTGCTTTCGCGTGATGACTCACTCGAAGTACGCGTCGTATTCTAGCATCTCTCTTGCGGGTTGCAATCGGCAAACCTCTATGTGATAGTACGCTGTCGGCGCGTCAGCGAGGAGCCCATGCGCATTGCTTTGCCAGTCATCGTCATCATTGTCTATCTGCTGCACCAGGACATCTGGTTTTGGAGCACGCCGTATCCGTTGGTCTTCGGCTTCATGCCCATCGGACTCTTCTATCACGTTTGTTACACTCTATTGGCATCACTTTTGATGTTGTTGCTGGTGAAACGCGCCTGGCCGACCCACCTTGAGGTGCCCACCTCTCCACGTTATCCCACGGAGGACGAAGCCCATTGATTCCTGCGCTCTTCGTCTTCGCCTATCTGGCCATTGTCCTCTACATCGGCATTTTCGCTTTGCGGAGATCCGGACGCGACAGTGCCGAGGACTACTTCCTGGCGAGCCGCTCTCTGGGGCCCCTCGTCTTTCTGTTCTCGCTCTTCGGAACGAATATGACGGCTTTCACCATTCTGGGTGCTTCCGGGCATGCGTTCTCGAATGGCGTGCTGACGTTCGGACTGATGGCTTCCTCCTCGGCATTGATCATTCCGCTCACCTTGTTCCTGATCGGAACCCGCCTTTGGGCCCTCGGTAAGCGCTTTGGCTTTATGACTCCGGTGCAGTTCTTCCGGGACCGCTGGGAGTGCGGCCACATCGGCACGGTGATCTTTGCGGTGCAGGCAGCCCTGTTAGTGCCTTACATCATCATCGGCGTCATGGGTGGCGGTGCCACCTTGTCTGCCATCAGTGGCGGCTGGGTTCCCTACTGGCTCGGTGGGGCGGTAGTGGCTCTGGTGGTGATGGGTTATGTGTTCTTCGGCGGGATGCGTGGAACAGCCTGGGTGAACACACTTCAGACTCTGCTCTTTCTTTCTTTTGGCGCCATCGCCTTCGGCGTGATTGGCAGAGGCATGGGCGGCTTCCAGCAGGCAGCCGCCGACCTGCTGAGCTCCCCGGCAACAGCACCCCTGCTCACGCGGGAGCGAATTCCACCCCTGTTCTTTCTGAGTTACACCTTCATCCCGCTTTCAACCATTGCTTTCCCGCACATCGGCATCTTCTGTCTGACTGCGAGACGAATGGGTCAGTTCAAGCCGACCCTGATCCTCTATCCCCTTTGCCTTCTCGCCATCTGGCTACCCAGCGTTTTTCTGGGTGTGATGGCAAATCGTGCGACCGACGTCCCTCAGATTGCGAACAAACTGGAAGCACGCCGGCAACTGACAAGCCAAGGAGCCGCGTTGCCTGCGGAAGAGCGCGCTCGCTTGCGCCAGGCGGCTGCAGGTGATGACGTGATCGTCCTGTTGCTTGAGCACTACGCACCGCTGTGGCTTGCGGGGATTCTCGGCGCGGGAATCATGGCCGCTGTCATGGCGAGTGACTCGCAGATCCTGGCCCTTTCGACCATGTTCACCGAAGACATCTTTGCCTTCTATGGAGGCAAGGAACGCTTCGGACCTGCAGTCCAGGTGCACACGGGAAGAATCTTTGTCATCGTGCTGACGGTTCTGGCTTATCTGATCGCACTGGAAGCGCCGGCTACGATCTTCGAATTGGCTGTCCAGTATGCTTTCTCGGGATATGCCGCACTCTCTATTCTGTTGTTTGCGGGGCTGTTCTGGAGAGGCAGTACCAAGTGGGGCGCGCTGGCTTCCACGTTGTGGACGGTTCTTGCGGTCGGCGCGGTGGCGATCTTTCAGGCAACAGTTCCCCCGCCTTCAGTCGGTTCGCAGAAAGTCATCTGGGCAATCGGAGAGCTGGCGGCTTTGAGCCGCACTTCTGGCGGCACAACCATCTTTGGGTTGATGCCGGTGGTTCCAATGACTTTGATTTCCTTAGGCCTGATGATTGGGGTTTCCTTGCTGACCAGGAAGCCAGGCGAGCAGACGCTGTGCCGTTACTTTCCGCAGCCTGCGCTTACTGCCTGCAGCGCCTGAGAAAAGGATGAGCAAACAAGTCTCGACTGAAACTCTTCCGCGCTTGACCCAGGTGCAGTGGCTGATCTGTATCATCGCCGCCATTGGTTTTGCCTTCGACACCTACGAGTTACTGATGCTCCCACTGATTGTCCGGCCCGCGCTGGAGCAATTGGGTGGTCTGCAGTTCGGAAGCACCGAGTTTGCTCGCTGGCGTGACCTGATGTTTTATGTGCCGGCGGTGTGTGGCGGCATCTTTGGACTGCTCGGCGGATATCTAACCGACCTGTTAGGACGCCGCAGGATTCTAACCTGGAGCATTCTGCTGTATGCGTTCTCGGCTTTTGCGGCGGGCTTTTCTACTTCTCTGCCGATGCTTCTGCTGTTCCGCACGACAACATTCATTGGAGTCTGCGTGGAGTTTGTCGCCGCCACAGCATGGCTGGCTGAGTTGTTTACCGAACCGAGGCGTCGCGAGTCCGTCATTGGCTGGACTCAGGCCTTTTCGTCGCTCGGCGGCTTTTTGGTCAGCCTGATGGCGCTCATCATCGCAAAGACAGCGATGTCTCTTCCCGCCATTCATGGACGACACGACAACTGGCGCTACCTGCTGATCTCAGGATTGATTCCCGCGATTCCGCTGATTGTCATTCGCCCCTTCCTACCTGAATCACCCACGTGGAAGCAGAAGAAGCTGGCAGGAACCTTGAAGCGTCCGGGACTTGGGCAACTGTTCAAACCTGAGTTTCGCCGGACCACGCTGGTCACAGCGCTCATCTTCGCTTGCAGCCTGGGTGCCGCCTTCGGCGCGATTCAGCAATTGCCACAGATTGTGCCTGCCCTGGTTAAAGTGGATGCCAGTGTGCCGGCGCCGCAGCGCCAGCAAATTGTTCAATCCACGGTTGCCGGCGTCCAGACCATTCAGGAGATGGGCGGTCTGGCAGGACGAATGCTTCTCGCCTTTCTAGCCGTGCGCATTGTCTCGCGTCGCTCTCTACTGCGTGTTTTCCAGATTCCCGGGTTGATTGTCCTGCCGCTGGTTTTTCTGTATCCGGCGGTGCACAACCTCACACTGTTGAAATGGGGCATTTTTCTTGGAGGGTTGTTCACGGTGGGGCAACTCAGTTTCTGGGGTAATTACCTGCCGCGCCTTTACCCGACCTATCTGCGAGGCACGGGTGAGAGTTTTGCGGCCAACATCGGCGGGCGCATGATTGGAACTTCGGCGGCAGTGCTCACCACGCAGATGACCAGCTTGATGCCTGCAGGTCCGCCAGCGACCCGACTGGCCTACGCAGCGGCGGCCGTAGCCGCACTGGTTTACGCAGTGGGACTGATTGCCAGCTTCTGGCTACCTGAACCCCGGGAGGATGAGCTGCCCGAGTAGGTCACAGAGCGTATCGCGAGTGCAGGGTTCGTTGGAGACTCCCACACTTTGGTTGTCTGGCATACCGGCCGCAGTACTCCAGATCAGCAGGACAAGATTCATGTCGACATCAATGGCCCCTGACACCTCCCGGCAAGGGGTCTTCTGGACGACGGTCGGGTATGGCCTGATGATATTAGGCGCCGTCGGCGCTCTGTTCCTCGTCTGCAACTATGGGGAAACTCTCACTGCCCCGTCGACCCAGCCTGTAGCGTCGTTTGCCCAGACACCACCTGACCAACCCAACGTTCTCTTACACCTTCTGGTTGCTTTGACTGCAGTTATTGTCACGGGCCTCATCTTGGCAAAGTGGCTTGCCTACCTGGGGCAGCCGCCGGTCATCGGAGAAGTGCTCGCCGGAATTCTGCTGGGGCCGTCCCTGCTTGGCCCAAAGATCTCCGCCTTTGTCCTCCCTCCCACTGTCGCTCCCTATCTGGGCGTCATTGCGCAGCTGGGTGTGCTCCTCTACATGTTCACGATCGGATTGTCACTCCATGCCGACCGAATCAGACATCGAGCCCGGGCAGTCGTGGCCATTTCGCATACGAGCATCCTGGTGCCTCTTTTGCTTGGGGCACTTCTGGCCCTGGCTTTGTATCCTCGGCTCTCCACAGACGACGTCTCGTTCACCAGTTTCGCCCTGTTCATGGGCGTCGCCATGTCGATCACGGCCTTCCCTGTCCTCGTGCGGATTCTGGCCGATCGCGGCATGATTCAAACTGAGCTGGGCGATAATCGCTGTGAGTTGTGCCGCAACCGACGACGTGACAGCCTGGTGCCTTCTCGCCTTCGTCGTCGGTGTCGCAAAAACCCAAGCCAGTGAGGGACTCGTCGTGGCAGCAGCAACCCTGACTTACCTGTCTCTGATGGTCCTGCTTATTCGACCGATCCTGCGCCGTGTTGTGGCGCGGTGGCAGACGGAGCCTCTTCCGCGAAGTGCCATCGCCTTTGTCTTTGTCGCTCTGTTGCTGTCGGCTTTTGTCACCGAATATATCGGCATCCACGCACTCTTCGGTGCTTTCCTGCTCGGCGCAATCATCCCTCATGACAGCGCAGTGGCCCGCACCTTCACGCGTCAATTGGAATCGGTAGTCACTGTCTTGCTCCTGCCAGCCTTCTTTGCCTTCACTGGCATGCGGACTCGAATTGACCTGGTCTCAGGCCTAGAACAGTGGCTCCTGTGCGGCCTGATCATTCTCGTGGCGACGGCTGGGCAAATTTGGCGGGACAGTCAGTGCTGCTCGCTTCGCGGGTCTGGACTGGCGCCGCGCGGCAGCTCTCGGTACCCTCATGAACACGCGCGGGCTCATGGAGTTAATCGTTCTCAATATCGGGCTTGATCTCCACGTCATCTCGCCTACGCTGTTTGCCATGATGGTCTTGATGGCGCTGGCAACCACTATGGTCACTGCGCCAGTGCTGCGGTTCTTGATGCCACACACCCCTTCGGAAGCTGCATGAAAACCCGCCTGAGGTCACCGGAATGGAATCCCGTACCAGCTGAAGACGAGACAGAGTCATGATCTTGGGAGTCTCTTATTGACTCAGCCAGCTTTCAGAGACTATCCTGGTTAGGTAAGATGGAGTTGCTGTCCGCTGCCGCTTGCAGCGGTACAACTCCTGTTCGAGCGTGGTTTTGAACGGTGCAGAGTAGCACCGTCATCTGTAGTCCCGGCTTCAGTCGGAGAAAATGGCGTTCTATTTCGCCTGAAGGCAGGACTGTGAACTTGTTGATGGCATGAACACCGAAGTAACAAAGGATCCGCAGGCAATGGACGCGACGAAGACTGAAGTGGGTAACTACTTCGTCTCCAACTACCCTCCATACTCCTTCTGGACTCAAGATCACGTAGGCCAGGCCTACGAAGCGCTGGAGCGCAAGCCTGCGTCCCGGCACCCCCTAGGGGTTTACCTGCATATTCCCTTCTGCCGGAAGCGGTGCCGCTTCTGTTACTTCAAAGTCTACACGGAGAAAGATGCGAACGAGATAGAGAGTTACCTGAAAGCTGCGATCCGTGAACTCGAGATCTATTCATCGAAACCCTTCATCGGTGGACGAAAGCCAGAGTTCCTCTATTTCGGCGGGGGAACGCCCTCCTACATCTCTTCGCGCCAGTTGACGCGATTGACGGACAGCATGAAAGCGCTGATGCCCTGGGACGAAGCAGAGGAGGTCACGTTTGAATGCGAGCCTGGAACCCTCACCGAGAGCAAGCTCCGAGTCATCAAGAACATCGGTGTTACTCGGCTGAGTCTGGGTATTGAAAACTTTGATGATCGTATCCTCGAGATCAACGGACGGGCTCACGGATCAAAGGAGATCGATTGCAGCGTATCGTTTCGCACGATCATCGGATTCCCGCAAATCAATATTGATCTGATCGCCGGGATGGTGGGTGAGACTACCGACAAATGGCTTGAATCGGTGCGGAAAACGATCCGAGCTCGGAGCCGATAGCGTCACGATCTATCAGATGGAGATTCCCTACAATACGACCATCTTCAAAGAAATGAAGGCCAGCGGACAAACGGTTGCATCCGGTGGCCGACTGGGCGACCAAGCGCCAGTGGGTAAAGCGTGCCTTCGAAGAGCTGGAACGGGCCGGTTACCACGTGGGCAGCGCTTACACAGCGGTGAGAGACCCGTCGAAGACGCGTTTCCTCTATCGAGACCTGTTGTGGACTGGAGCAGACCTGATCGGGCTAGGGGTCGCTTCGTTCTCCCATATCGGAGGCACTCACTTCCAAAATCAACACGACTGGGGACCTTACCTCGCCCAACTTGAGGAAGGAACCCTTCCAATCTACCGAGCCCTCACTCCCACTCCTGACGAGCGCATGATCCGGGAATTCATCCTGCAAATGAAACTTGGCCACGTCAGCCGAGACTACTTTCAGACCAAGTTCGGAGTAGACCCAAAGGAGCGATTTGCTCCAGGGCTTGCACAAGCTGCAGGACCAGGGATTCCTCGACCTCGACAATGGCAGCCTGCAGCTCAACCGTGAAGGTCTCCTGCAGGTGGACAAGCTCTTGCATGAGTTCTTCCTGCCCGAACATCGCAACGCACGCTATGCCTGAGATCCATGGCGATCCCAAGGAGGTATGCAGAATCATTCATGGCAGCGCGAGAGGTGGTTGGTCAATTGCACATTGAGAGCTGTCACGAACCCATAAGCCAGCGAGCGAAGCTGCTCGATCCATTAGCTCAGTTTTACCCTGAGTCGGGCTTGCCTCTCCCTTCGGCTGTAGAAGTTGACGGCAGCAGGCGTTCCTGAACCCTACCGAAGCCTCCTGGTTCACCAGCATGACATGACACCAACGCTGGAGGCTGCCTATCAACAGCGCATCTACCTCCGGTTGTTGAAACGCATAGTTTCCGGAGACGTCGTGCTACGTCAAGTCGTGCTGGTCCTCGACAGTGACGACCAGCCAGTGGAATTTGGCGCTATTCGGATTCAACTGAAGCCGTTGTCCCCCGAGGCCCGGCAGCAGATTCTTGAAGGGAGACTTCCCCTGGGCAGAGTTCTTCAAGATTCTGGCATTGAGCACAGGAGTCGGCCGGCGGCCTATTTTCACGTTGAGCCAGATCCGCAGATTTGCGCGGCGCTCAACCTCAAAAGTGCCCAACGCCTCTACGGACGGCGGAATAGGCTTTTCATACCTTCGGGCGAGGTTCTGGCAGAAGTCGTGGAAATCCTGCCGCCTTCAAGAGAGGCTTCAAGTTGAGATCCGCGCCTAACCGGAAAGGCACATGGCTTACGAATTCAAGCTAACCCGCCACGTCGATTTTGCGGAGACCGACATGGCGGGAATCATGCATTTTTCTAATTTCTTCCGTTTCATGGAAGCGACAGAAACTGCATTTTTCCGGTCCTTGAGCCTTTCGATTTTTCCGGAAAATCCTACCGACACAGTTGGCTGGCCAAGAGTGCATGCTGACTGCGATTTCAGACATCCGCTACGGTTTGAGGACTTGGTCGAGATTCATCTTCTCGTGCGTGAAAAGAGAGAGAAATCCATCGCTTACACTTTCATCTTCCGCAAGCTCAACGAAAAGCCGATTCGGGAAGTTGCCCGCGGGAGCGTGGTGACAGCGTGTGTGACTCGCGACAAGGTGAGCGGAAAGATGACGGCTGTTCCCATACCCCGAGAGATTGCTGAGGTTATTGAAGTGGCTCCCAGTGAGCTCCTGACGCTGCCCTAGGTCTGTACGGAAGTGATTCCGGACAACCGACTCCCTGATGAACTCAGATCGCTTGGAAAATCGCATTAGCATCAAGGACAAGCAGTTGGCGAAACTCCGCACTCTTTTAGCCACTCTTGCTCGCGGAAACCGCTTTTACACAAACAAGTTCAGAGATGCCGGAACCCCGTCTGAGATCTCGACCCTGAAAGATTTCCAAAGGACGGTGCCTTTCACACTAAAGCAGGAAATTGTCGAGGACCAGCGTCGCTATTCTCCCTATGGCACCAATCTCACCTATCCACTGGCGCACTACAAACGCTTCTCCCAAACTAGCGCAACCAGCGGCCGCCCTCTGCGGTGGCTGGACACACAGGAAAGCTGGAACTGGATGCTGAATTGTTGGGTCCAGGTCTTTGAGGCCGCCGGTATCACCGAATCAGGACCGTCTGTTTTTTGCTTTCTCCTTTGCGCCATTCTTGGGGTTCTGGACAGCATTTGAAGCGGCAGCCAGCCTGGGCTGCCTGTGTATCCCCGGTGGCGGCTTGAGCAGTGCTGCACGCCTGGCGATGATGATGGACAATGGCGTCACGGTGCTCTGCTGCACTCCGACTTACGCTCTGCGCCTGGCAGAAGTCGCAAAGGAAGAAGAGGTCGATCTCACCGGAACCGAGGTTGAGAAGATCCTTGTGGCTGGGGAGCCAGGCGGGAGTGTCCCGAGTGTTCGCTCGAAGATCGAGACGCTCTGGGGCGGGGCTCGTGTCGTTGATCATCATGGCATGACTGAGATCGGCCCGGTCAGCTACCAATGCCCGAACCGATCGGATGTGCTTCACATCCTGGAATCGGACTACATCGCCGAACTCATCGATCCACAAAGCAGCCAGCCTGCTGAACCGAGCCAGACCGGCGAACTCGTCCTCACCAACTTAGGACGGTTGGGATCGCCGCTTCTGCGCTACCGCACGGGCGACCTGGTCAAACTGGCGGCCGGTCCAGCCTTGCGAGTGTGGGAGCTACGAAATGGCGCTGCAGGGTGGGATACTGGGACGAACCGACGACATGGTGACGGTGCGTGGCGTGAATCTCTATCCAAGTGCAGTCGACGAGGTCGTGCGGGCCTACGATGAGGTGGGAGAATATCGGGTGGTGATCCGGACCCAGCGTGAACTTGCCGAGCTGACCCTGGAGGTTGAGCCTTCTTCCCACAACCTTGATCCCGCAAAACTGGCCGACCGGCTGAGAAAGCGGCTGGAAAAGGCCTTCGCGCTGCGAATCTCGGCCTCTATCGTTCCACCCGGGAGTCTGCCGCGCTTTGAAATGAAGGCCAGGCGCTGGGTACGCTTATGAATTTGCAAGAGTGCGACTGGCTTGAGTTAAGGGGTTCGTTGTGACGCAACCCCCTTGGGGTTGTGGTTTTTGTTTCAAGGAGTCGATACAGAATGTCCGCTACCAATCGCGCAACTGATCCGGATGTTGTTGTCATTGGCGGTGGGCCGGCCGGTTCCACTGTCTCGGCTCTCGTCGCCCAACAGGGTTACCGCGTACACCTCTTCGAACGCGAACGTTTCCCTCGATTCCACATCGGCGAATCGCTCATTCCGGAAACCTATTGGGTGCTCAAGCGGCTGGGCATGCTCGAAAAGTTGAGAAAGAGCCCCTTCGTCAAGAAGCACAGCGTCCAGTTCGTCTCTGCCAACGGTAGGCAGTCCGCTCCCTTCTACTTCTGGGACAATAAGCCCCATGAATGCTCGCAAACGTGGCAGGTTGTCCGCAGCGAGTTTGACCTGATGATGCTGAACAATGCCCGGGAACACGGCGTCGAGGCGCAGGAGGGCGTGCGCGTCCTTGAGGTGATCTTCGACAACGGGTATGCAGTGGGAGTGAAGATTCAGCGGGCGGACGGTTCGCAACAGGACGTGCGGGCGCGAGTGGTTGCCGACGCCAGCGGGCAAAACGGCTTGCTGATGCACAAATTGAACCTCCGCGTTTGGGATCCGGTGCTCAACAAAGGCGCCATCTGGACCTATTGGCAAGGAGCCTATCGCGACACCGGTCGGGACGAGGGGGCCACTCTCGTCCTGCAGACAGGAAACCGCAACGGCTGGTTCTGGTACATTCCGCTGCACGAGGATCGTGTGAGCGTCGGCGTGGTCGCACCGTTCGACTACCTCTTCAAGAAGAGAGAAAGCCTGGAACAAACCTATTTGGAGGAAGTGGATCAGTGTCCGGCGATAAAAAAACGTGTGTCGCAGGGCCAGCGGGTGGCCGGCTATTTCGCGACCAAGGACTACTCCTATCGCTCAAAGCAGGTGGCGGGCGATGGCTGGGTACTGGTTGGCGACGCATTCGGATTCCTCGATCCACTCTATTCTTCGGGAGTCCTGCTAGCCCTGCGGTCCGGCGAGATGGCTGCTGACGCGATCGTGGAGGGACTTCAGCGCGGAGACGTTTCCGCGAGCCAGCTTGGCAAGTGGGGACCGGTCTTCAACCAGGGAGTGGACCGGATGCGCCGCCTCGTCTGCGAATATTACAACGGCTTCAGTTTCGGGCAGTTTGTCCGCACCTACCCTCACCTCAACGGTACGGTCACCGACTTGCTCATCGGCGATCTGTTTGAGGACCGCGTGGACAGCGTCTGGCAGCCCATGGAGTCCCTCTACCAGGAAGGCAAGGCGCCACCTCCAACCTGGGATTCAGGCACTTCACCCCAAGTCGCTGCCAGCAAGGCTAATGAACTGGTTCTGCCGGACGGGTATAGACCCTAGCAAAATCGGACGCCACGGCAGAAGAAGCGTGCGGCTTGTTCGAATCGGCGTGTCGGGACTGGGGAACGCTCGGCTGGAAATGGGCATCTGCGACGTGCTCATCCGCATGCTCGGGCGCTACCGAACCCTGCCTCTCTGTGTTTCCGTAGTCTGTTCTTCAACCTTCAGCCAAAACAATACAACCGTCCATCCTGCGAGCCAATGACGACACGGCCGCCAGCAATGGCGGGCGAGGCCGAAAGGGGAGCTCCTGCTTCGAATTCCCACTGCTTGGCGCCGGTAGCCAGGTCGAGGACGTAAAAACGACCGTCGTTCGAACCGATGTAGACACGACCGCCGGCAATGGCCGGAGACGAGTCCACGCGGGCCTTCGTGGCGAACGTCCAAAGCAGCTTGCCCGAGGCAGCGCTGAGGCAATGCACGAGCTTATCTCGTCCCCCCAGAACCACCTTGCCGTCTGCCAGAGCTGCCGAAGAGTAAAAAGGAAATTGACGCTCCTTATTCTCGTAGCGCCAGAGAATCTTCTTCGCTTGCAAATCGACGCCCAAGACCTCATTACTGAACGTGCCGAAGTAGGCCAGCTGGCCCTTCAGCGCCGGCGACGCACCCGTGTAGGCGCCTGAGGAGATCTGAAAGACCTCTTTGCCATCGGCCACACGGATCGCTCGAAACACTTCGTCACATCCCGAAACGTAAGTGAACCCTGCCGAGATGCTGACGGTACAGTGCACCGGCCCGTTGATTCGGAACCTCCAAATCTCGGCGCCGGTTTTCGCAGCAAGGCAATAGAGAGTTTCATCGTACGACCCGATGAGCATCTTGTCACCATCCACCACCGGCGAAGCCTTGATCTCGCTTCCTGTCTTAAACGTCCAGAGCCCCTTGCCGGTTTGAGCGTTGACTGCGTGCACCATTCCAGACAGGTCCCCGACATAGACAATGCCGTTAGCCACACAAGGGGACGACTCCCCGATGGCTTCGTTCGTCTTGTATCTCCACCGAAGCGATCCGTCCTTGAGATGCAACGCCAGAAGCTCGCCGGCCGAAGATCCCACGTAGACCGTGCCTTCGGCAATGGCAGCCGACGATTCAATCGGTTCTCCTGCTTCAAACGTCCACTGGACCTTCAGAGTGCCAGGCACGGCCGAGCTCCCGACACCTGTCAATCCTGCGTTGCCCCGAAACTGTGGCCAGGCTTCGGGAACCGAACTCTGTTGAGATTGAATTACGATAGAGAAGCAAGCCACTAGACAGAGTCCACCTGCGACGAACCGCAGGAGCCAGGAACCGGAAGAGCGCAGATGGAATGGAGAATCGCGGTTTTTCCGTTCCCTGGGTTCTCCGGTTCGCGCCATCAAAACGCCCATTCGTATACCTCCAAAGCCGCCTGTGCATCGAACCTTCGTGGATTGAACCGGCCGGTCCACTGTTGGGCAGCTTCATCCGCAAGCGAGGGGAGATCCTGCTGGCGAACCCCAGCCGTTCGCAGGCTGCCCCGCAGACCACCCTTTCCCGCGAGCTCCGCCAGCCGCGTTGCGAGCACTTCGCCCGCATGATTGCCGTCAACCGTTGCGCCACCCACCTTCAGTAGTTCATGATACTGGTCGCCGGAAACAGAATTGTTCCAGCGAACCACCGAGGGCAAAAGCAACGCGATTGCCCTCCCATGAGCCGTCCCGTAACGTGCGGTGAGCGGGTTCGCACAAGCATGGGTGGCGCCCAGCATCGAGTTCTCGATCGCCACGCCCGCGCAGTAAGCACCCAAGTGCATCGCCGCGCGCGCTTCCAGGTCGTTCGGATGAGCAATCACGCGCTCATAATTCCCCTCCAATAGGCGAAAGGCTTCACGGGCAAACAAATCAGACTGGGGATTCCTTTTCGTGCAGACATAGCTTTCCACAGCATGGGACAAAGCATCGTAACCCGACAGCGCCGTTACCACGGGCGGCTGAGACAGGGTGAGGATCGGGTCGATGATCGCCACTCGAAAGGCGGCCTTCGGGTCACCGCAGGCCATCTTGACGTGCGTCTCGGTATCCGAGATCAATGCATAAGATTGGGCTTCGCTGCCCGTGCCGGCGGTGGTGGGAATTCCGATCATCGGCAGCATGGGCAAGGAAGCCTTCCCATATCCCCAGTAGTCCTGAATTCTCCCGCCATTGGTGAGTCCAAAGTTAATGCCCTTGGCGCAATCGAGCGAGCTGCCACCGCCTAGCCCGACGATGGAATCAACCCCCAGTGGAGCGGCGAACGCTCTTCCAGCCTCAACCATCAGGTCATCCGGATTCTCATCGAAATCGTGAAATGGAAAGACGTCGATACCTGTTTCGCGTAACAATTGCAGGGCTTGCTCGACGTAGCCCGCGCTCACGATGCCGGGATCGGCCACGAGCAACGTGCGGCGAAAGCTCAGTTCTTTCGCCAGGGTTCCCAGCTGTCGGAAAGAGTGTTGGCCAAAAACGACGCGAGTACGAGGCTGGAAGTCAAAGGAAAGAATCATGAAAAACGCGAATTGAACGAGGGTTCCACTGAGCCAGTACGACCAGGATGGCAACCCGAAGGCAAACAAACACGCGGAGAGGATCCGTCAATTCTCTCTCAAGCGGGTTAGACGGCCTGCCGGCTCTCATAGCATGGCCTTCAGGTTCCTCGGCCCCTATCCCGATCTCCACTCATCTGCGTGTCTCCGTCCAGAATGACGCATGGGTGTCTCGGTGGTCTCATCGGCTGCCCGAAACGTTCTGTATGTTCGCCAAGGCAAACAACTGGTTCCGGTTGTTGATGAAAAGCACACCATTCGCGGGTACGGGTGTCGAATAAACAGAACTGCCCATGTTCATTTCCGTTACGATCTTCTTTTCTCTACCGGCCTGAAACACCACCACGTCGCCATCTTCGTCTCCAAGGTAGATCTTCCCATCCGCGAGCAGCGGCGAACCCCACATGGCAGCCAACATGTCGTGTACCCAAAGAGCTTGTCCGGTCTTGGCATCAAGGCAATGGAAGAATCCGCTGAAATCGGCTAGGTAAACAAGGCCATCCTGGACCGCGGCAGTCGAAATGGACCGGCGGATCTTGTCGTAGTGCCAAATACGCCCCGATTGTGTGATGTCTCCTCGCTTCGTGGCATCGATTGCATAGGCATGGCCGACACCTTCTCCGTGCTCCGGGTCCTGCCCGTTTGCGATGTAGACGACATTCTCGACAATCACCGGGGTGCTAATGATCTCGTTGCGCGTCTTCGGCCACACCGAATCCTTTGGATTGAGGTCGAACTCCCAGAGCTTCTTGCCCGTTGCGGCTTCGTAGCTTCTCAGCCACCCATCACCCTGGCCGTGCACTACCATATCGACGCCACCGACTGTCCCCACGGCAGGTGTGGACCACTGTCCGTGCAGGATTTTGTCGCCGGGTGAGGCGTCTTCCCAGACGACCTTCGCCGTATTCTTGTTCACCGCGATGATGGCGGGGGCTCGCGGTGATGGAATGTTCACGTGGCTCTCGTCCTGGCCGTTTGAGGTGCTCACATAAATCAGATCGCCCCACGCTACCGGCGATGAATTCGCGAGGTTATGCGGGAATGACCCGACTTCCTCCATCATGTCGAGCTTCCACAGGATATCCACGTCGGTCTGGCTGGTGAATTTCTCTTCCTTGAACGGGCCGTCGTTTTCGCCATCCCGGAAACCCTGCAGATCGGCACAGACCAATTCAGCCCGATTGCTCACGTAGTAGACCCGTTCGCCTTCAACCAGGGGCGAGCTGGCCACTCCCTGAAAGGGCCAGTCGTTCACCCTGCCGGATGACAGCTTTTCGTGCGTTGCCTGCCAAAGAAACTCGCCATCGGATTCGCGGAAAGCCATGACGACGCCACGATCGCCTGGCTGCTTTGGATCACGGACCAGTTCGTTGTTTGTTCCGACGAGCACCACTCCTTTGGAGACGACCGGGTTGCCGTAGCTCTGCGAGCCGAGTTTGGCGACCCACTTCAGGTTCTTGCTACTAGCGATGTCCCACGTCGTGGGCAGTCCCTTCATCGAAGAAACCATGTTGCGAGTGGGTGTACCACCCCACATAGGCCAGTCTCCACTCCCTGAGGGGCCGGCCATGGCCACTGCCACCGCGGCTAATAAGCTACTCACTCCACTCAACATCCAGATTGATTGCGTTTTAGAGGTCATTGGTTTGCCGTCACTTTCAGATTGTCAAAATAAATTTCAGAACTCGGGTCGGCATAGAGGCCAGGAGCGCCTTCGCGGTGACCAATCGCATCGACCTTTTCCACAGTCCAAGCCTGCGGCTCAGTCTCGCCACGAGGCCACACCTTGCCTTGCACCTTGGTGGTCGCCCCTGGCTGGTTCTCAACACGCAGCTTCATGCGATACCAGGTGTCGGGTTTCCACGTAAAGGGCACGGACACGGTTCGTTCTGCGGCAGCCTGCCAGGGCTGCAGCTCGAGCTTCTGGCTGTTACCAAACAGCATGAGGCAGTAACGTTGCACGATCACGCCGACATCGCAAAGCTGCCGCCGCCGTTCGGTCGAGCGCACATCGGCTTCCAGCATGTAGTTTGACAAGGTGGCCGCCCCTATAAACAACCGCGTGCGGCGCTGAGGCGTTGCGTCAGGCACGCGCACCAGCACCTTGTTGCCCTCGAGTTCCCGCACGAAAAACTTGTTGGCGGCATTGATCCAGTATTTTGGCGGCGCTTCACCGGTCGACTGGTCGAAATCGGCACTCCAGGGAAGCGGGGGCAGCACACGCAACCGACCTGTCCCTGTGAGTCCGTTCACCGTGGCCTTAACATAACCCGCGTCAGCCGTTGCGGGCGCCGCATACGTTCCGTCGGCAGAGATCACGCCTCCCACCTGGTCGAGGGCCCATGTCGCCGTGCTTTCCCTGACAAGGCGTCCGTGAGTATCGAACAACCGCGCTTTGAAGTGGACTTTCTCGCCGGGCTTCAACAAGACCTCGTAGGGCTGGACTTGAACATAAGCGGGCTCGCCGACTGCTGTGTTCTGAGCCGGCCCAGGCTTGCGAAGTTTCGCCGGAAGGGCCTTGGGCGCCGCCTTCCCGATGGCGTAAGTGGCTTCGAAAGAAGTCACAAACACCCGTCCACCCGAAACCGCGGGCGATCCCGTTATCGGCTCCGGGTTGGTTTCCGAGCCGAGCCAGTCCTCGTCCAGTATCTCGACACCTGACGCACTGGGCCTCAGGATGTAGAACCTTCCGTTTTCTGTCCCCACATACAGCTTACCATCCGCGAAGACGGGTGAGCCCTTCTGGATTGTCCCGAGCACCTTATCCCACAATTTCTTGCCGCTGGACGCATCGAACGCGGCCAGCACCGCGCCGTTGTCTACCTGGTATAGCCGGTCGCCATCCAGCACGGGCGAGGAAAACCCGCCCTGGAAGCCGTGTATGAACCATTTGACGTTAGTCTTGCCAAGCTCGCCCTTGGCTGTCGCATCGACCGCAGCGGTCATGCCCATCTCGCTGGTGTCCAGGTTCTCTTCGCTGTGCGTGACGATCGCAGTGGCACCCTTCATGACGGCTCCGGTCAGGATCGCGCGCTTGCTGATCTCGTAGCGCCAGACTGGCTCGCCCGTGGCCGCCTTCATGCAGTAGAACGCTCCGTCGGATCCGCCGACGATGAGCATTCGCGTGCCGTCGATTGTCGCGACGACACCGGGAGATAGGTTCGTATCATAGTGCCTCTTCTGAGGTGACGACACCCACACAGTTTGCCCGGTCGCCTTATCGAACGCAAACCAGCGATTACCTCCACGGCCAAGGTCTCCCCAGCCGACATTTAAGCCGTTAAGGATAACCAGGTCACCTTCGATGATAGGCGACACCGTGCGCCCTCCGTGCGTCGTGACGATGCCATACTCCTCCGTTAGCGAGCGCTGCCAGATCTGCTTCCCGGCCGGTGTGATGGCGCTGAGGAGACCACCCACGCCGAACACGTAAATGTTGCCCGTCACGGGATCGACCGACGGCGATGCCCAGCCCGTCCGATGCGGCGGCACATCGCTCAGGAAGACGTTGAAGCGCTGCTCCCAGATGAGCTTGCCCGTGTTCGCGTCCAGCGCGAGCAGGCGCTCCTGCGCCGCGTCCCCCATACCAGCCGTATCGTTCAGGTAAACGCGATCGCCGAAGACTACTGGCCCCGAACGACCGCCGTATGCTGCTTTCCAAGCAAGGTTCTCTCCCGCAGGTGACCATTTCTCAGGGAGCTTGGTTTCCGTGGAAATCCCGTCCCGTGCGGGTCCGCGCCATTCAGGCCAGTCTCCAGCCAAGCCACCAAATACCGCGACAAGAAGTCCAACCACGAAGAGAGCAAGAGATTTGCAACAATGACTGTCAATCACTTTGAACATGACGCCTCACAATGGCTGCGGAATCGACATCTGACCAGAATTCTCTCCGGGGCACTCCTCGAATGCGTTGAACAGCTCAGGCACTCCACTCATTTTGAAGTTACCCATACGAATCCACCACGTCAAGAGACGTTTTTCAAGCCCTGGAGGTTTCGCACGAAGCTAGCTCCCCCGAACATAAGCCAAACGTCACGTCCCTTTTGCTGGCGACGCAGTCATGAATCGATCAGATGCTGTTCTTGCGCTAGCCGACGTCACAAGAACACCACTCCTAGTCCTCCATTTCCTAGACTTAGAAGCTCAGCGACGCCAGCGTTGTCTTATCCTTCACAAGAATCCGATTTCCCAGCAGCAGCGGATGAGCCCAGGTGGGGCTACTGGCCACCTGATATTCCTTCAGCGGCGCATAACTTCGTGCATCGGCCTTCAACACAATCAACTTCGCCTCGTCAGTCAGGAGGAAGAAGAAACCTCCTGCATTCAAGATCGCTGCATTTTCTCCGCTTCGGCCAGGTCCCTCCCAAACGGTTTTCCCAGAGTCCGCATCCAGGCAGAAAAACTGACCTTCCTTTCGATAGGAGAAGCCAATGAGGCGGTTTCCTTGGAGTACGGGCGTGTTCATGTCGGACTCCACGGCTGGGTTTCGCCAAACTTCTTGCGGCACCAGATTCTCACCCTGCTTCGCGAGACGGAATGCGCCAATTCCCTTCTGGTCTAACGAGAAAATGATTAGGTCTTTGTAAACCAGCGGCGTGACAGAATTCGTATCGTATGCGCGCTTGGCAGCAACCTTCCACAGCAACTTCCCAGTCGCTGGAGAAACTCCAATCACGTCGTTTTGGGTGTAGGTGACCAATTGTGGGACGCCGGCCAAAGTCGCGAAGACCGGGGATGAATACGCCGGCCCATCACCTTTGTAGATCCACCTGGTGTTGCCTGTTTCCAGGTCGAAGGCCGCAAGCCCTCCCTTGTTGTGTCCTCCCACGTGGGCAATGCAGGCGTCATTTACGATGATCGGAGACATTGCCGTGCCATAAAGGGGAGAAGTACTAGGGTACTCCTTGGAGAATTCACGGCGCCATTTCACCTTTCCAGTCTTCGTGTCAAAGCAGGACAGCACTCCATTGATTCCAAAGGTAAATAGTTTTCCGCCGGACAGGACGGGCGTAGATTTCGGTCCTTTTCCATGACCTGTCGCGGCTGGATTCATTGTGTAAGCGGCTGGGTAGCTGGCTTTCCAGATTTCCTTGCCGCTGGCGGAATCGAGGCAAAGGACAACCTCATCCTCTTCTTGCCGCGTCAGAAGATAAACTCGATCTTCAGCGGCAACGGGAGAAGAATGCCCCTCGCCGACTGTGATTCGCCAGTCTTCCTTCAAGCTGGCGGGCCAATTTGAAGGAGCTGAGAAATCCCGAGTAATTCCGTCGCGGTTTGGGCCGCGCCACTGTGGCCAATCGGCCGCAGACAGCCTCGTGACGAGAACCACGCTCAACGGAATCAGGACAAGACGATTCAAGTCAGCAATAGACATCAGTTTATTTTCCTCTAAAAATAGCCCTCTTGGGAAGGGTGGCTCCCCTGCCGCAAAGGCTGCGGCGTCCTCGTTACCTTATCGAGGGAAAAATCGGCTTCGTCGTCTTCGTACTCGTAATCGAAAAGGCGAAGATGACAAGTGGGTACAGGTACGATACTTCATTCATTCGCTCAGTCCCGGGCGGCGGTTCTCCCTGCAAGCCAATAGGCCTATGACTACTGGCCACTCATGCGCTCTCATTTTGACATAGACTTGAAGAGATTTTGTCACTGATCACTCGTTTTCGATTTTTGGCGGGCTGTGGCACGTCTTCCAAGGATCGGGTCGAATGACAAATGACAGCTGCGTTCCCGCTGTTCTCCGTGGCTCATTATCACCACGAGTGTATACTGATCCTTGGTTTGCCAGATCAACGAGCGAAAGACACACACTCCATGCAAAAGGCTCATTGGCTCTACTCCTGGCAGGCGATAATCCTCGCAGCACTGCTATTCCCACCACTCGGGCTTGTGCTCCTTTGGATGCGGCCCTCGACAAGGCTCTCGCGAAAAATCCTGAATTCCGTCTACATTTCAGCTCTCGGAGTCTTCTATCTCTATCGGTTCTTCGGGCTGCGTGCGGAAATCGACGGCAGCGGAATCTTTCCGATGTTCTCTTTTCAGAGGAAGGATGAGGCTCACTACGCGGACCTCGAACGCCACCGCGCGAGACAGGGGCAGTTACCCCCAGTTGCAAGCTCGATCGAGGATGTGCCCTTCACGCGCAAGACGGATACACCTGAAGCCAAAGCCGAAGTGCCTGAAGAATCGGCTCCCCGGAAGCCACGGACACCCATGGAGACGCCTCGGGTTACCTCAAAGCTCGGCGGCGTTTACTGGACAGATTTCCGTGGTCCGCGTCGAGACGGCCACTATGATGAGATGGAAGTCCTAGCCAATTGGCCTGCCGACGGCCCTCCCCTGCTGTGGCGACAGCCTATTGGTGGTGGATATGCCTCGTTTGTTGTTGCCAATGGGCGCGCTTTCACGATTGAACAGCGGCGGCAACAGGAGGTCGTGGCTGCGTACGATCTGGAGACGGGCCGCGAACTCTGGACTGAGAGCTGGAACGCAGAATTTCGCGAGTCGATGGGTGGAGATGGCCCGCGCGCCACGCCGACCTGGAATGAGGGACGGGTCTATAGTCTGGGTGCTCTGGGAGAATTTCGCTGCCTTGACGCTCGAACCGGCAAGGTAATTTGGTCGCGCAATATTCTCAGAGACAATGACGCAGAAAACCTGCAGTGGGGCATGTCTGCAGCTCCGTTAGTTGTTGATGACAAAGTCATCGTGCTTCCCGGTGGGCGCTCAGGAAAATCCATCGTGGCTTACGACAAAGTCACTGGCGAACCGATCTGGAAAGCACTGGATGACAAACAAGCTTACACGTCTCCCATGGTCGTTACACTCGCCGGACAGCGGCAACTCCTCGTGGTAAGTGCTAAGCGTGTGATGGGTCTTACCATTGAAGACGGCAAACTGCTGTGGGATTTTCCGTGGGAAACCAGTTACGACATCAATAGCGCCCAGCCGCTGATCGTGAGCGAGAACCGATTCTTGATTTCTGCTGGCTACGGACACGGCGCGGCCCTGGTTGAAGTGACCTCATCCGGCGGCGGCTTCTCGGCACGCGCCATCTGGCAGAATGTCTCGCTGAAGAACAAGTTCAACAGCTCAGTGCTCTACCAGGGACACGCTTACGGATTGGACGAGGCTATTCTTACTTGCATCGACGTGGCCACTGGGGAACGAAAATGGAAGGGAGGCCGCTATGGCTATGGCCAACTGCTCCTCGCCAGCGGACATATTATTGTGCTAACCGAGTCGGGAGATCTGGCGCTAGTGAAGGCCATTCCCGACCAGCATATTGAACTGGCGCGCTTTTCCGCTATTGAGGGGAAAACCTGGAACCACCCAGCCATAGCCAGCGGACGGCTACTGGTGAGGAACACAACCCAGATGGCCTGCTTTAAGATTTCACCGTGAAGGCAGATCTGAGTTGTTAGGTTCAGGTCTCAGGTTCCAGGTTTCAGTGGACAGGTGCCACCTGTTAGGTGCTGAGTGGTCGTTGCCACTTCCACAACGCCGGCTGATGAAGGAAGGTGGGGATTTCTGGCGACACCCTGGAATGAGTATGCAGCCTCCCACCTAACACCTGTTCCCTGTTGTCTGTTCCCTGTCCCCTATGCTCTGTCCCCTGTTCACTCTCCCCGAACCTCCTAAAACACCAGCTTCAGGCCGAACTGAATGTGACGGGGACTTTGGGCCGAGAGGATTCTGCCAAAGGTGGGCGAACCGAGGAAGATGTCGGGCAAATCGAAATTGGGCCGGTTGAAAAGATTGAAGAACTCGGTTCGAAACTGCAGAGTTAGCCCCTCGCGCAACGTAGCCTGTTTCACGAGAGAGAAGTTAAAGTTCTGGAATCCGGGTCCATCGAGAATGTTCCTGCCAGAGTTGCCGAAGCTACCGAAAGCCTGAAAGGCGAATGCGGCCGTGTTAAACCACCGCTCCGGATCGCGTCGGTCCAGCCGCGGGTCTCCTACCATATTCGGCCGGTCATTGGCGCCAAAGCCAAGATTGGAGCGCCCGGTATTGCTCCAATCGATCTCGGGAAGCAAGGCCACGGTGAAGGGGCGTCCACTCTGCAGAGTCAAGATTCCATGGGTTTGCCAGCCGGCCAGGAAACTGGAAATCCATCCCAGATCGCCCAGGAACGAGTGACCGCGCCCGATGGGTAGATCGTAGGAGTAGCTGAAAGAAAACCGATTGCGCACGTCAAAGTTCGAGCGGCCGCGTTCGGCACTCACGTTGAAGCTGTCCTGAGGATAGTTGGCGTCGCCGGCGCTGGAGAAGAAGCCGGAGGCGTTATCCAGAGACTTCGACCAGGTATAGGATGAAAGCAGGCTCAGCCCAAAATCCAAGCGCTGTTGCAATCGGAACTGCAGACTGTGGTAATTGGAATTGACGCGCGATTCCACTTGGTTGATGTCTTCGAATTGCGTCACCGGGCGTGGATTCAGCGGCTGTGGGCTGGGCCGCGGTTGGTTGATGTCTCGCCCGGCAATGAGCTTTGTGCCTTTCGACCCAATGTAGGCAGCTTCCAAAACACGGCTCCTCCCCAGTTGCTGCTGCCAGCCAAAATTCCAATGCTGCATATAGGCTGTTCTCAAGTTGCGGTCGAAAGCCTGGGCAGAGTCCGGCAAGGGAAAAGGAAAGAAGCTGGGAAACGGATTGCTGAGAGTGAGCGGCAAACCTGGCAGCGAAAAGTAAAGGCCCAAGTCGTAGTAGGGCACATTAAAGTAGAGGCCCTCTCCCGGCGCCAGAGCCGACTGATCGTAGTAGATCCCATAGCCAGCCCGCAGCACGGTACTTTCGCGACTCCCGGGCGTCCAGGCGAGACCGAGGCGGGGAGCCCAGTTGTTCTTATCCGCTAGATAGCCGCTGCGGGGCATTCCGTTCGTTCCGACGGGCACCAGGGTTTGCTGGTCCAGATCATAAAGAGTAGCCCGGTCGTCGACATCCACGGGCGGCGAGTTGAATTCGTAACGCAGTCCTGCTGATAGAGTCAGCCGTGGAAGAATTCGGAAATTATCATGGACAAAGAAATTGACGCTTTCGGTGCGCAGATGCTGATAGTTGTCAATGTGCGCTCCGCCAGTCAAATAGGGCAGACCCACGAGCAGATCGGCCAACGCATTGCCGGTAATTTGGCCAATAACCGGAACCTGGCTCGAGAACGTTAAGAAGCCCCGTGACTGCACATCCCGGTAGGCATTCTGTTGGACAGCCCGGAGATCGCCGCCAAACTTCAAAAGATGCCGACCACGCACGTAGGTGGCTTGATCCAGCGCTTGAAAGCTATTGGTCACACTATGCTGTGGATTGTTGTATTCATCACCCAGAGGCGAATAGCCCGTTAGAGTGATGAAGCTCAGCCCCCAGTCGCGCGGATTGCTCGAAAGTTCCGGCAAGCCAACTGCCTCGTTCAGGCTGTTTCCCTGGTTTTCATGGAGTGAGCCACTGCTTACCCGCCCATACGCGAATCGGATTTCGTTGATAAACGCGGGCGAGAAGGTATGGGTCTCGCTTACGGTGGCATTCTGGTAGCGGCGAGGAATGTTGGTCCCAAACCCCGGAACGGCCGAAAACCCTCGCCCCGAAAACGGCTCGTATAGAAAGCGGTCACTGAAACTGTAGCGAACTGCCAACTGAGACCGGCCGCTCAGCTGATGGTCGATTCGGGCATCAAACTGATCCACTCGATCCCGCAACGAAGGTGAAGCAACAAAGTTCTCGAACGGAACCGAACGATTGGGCTGCGGATAGAGCGCCGCAATCGCCCGTCCGACCGGGTGTTGCTGTTCCGGAGGAATTCTGCCTTGGGGAAAGGGTTGCTGGGTGAACGGGTCAATTGGCTGCGCAAACGCACTCTGGGAGAAATCGCCAGAGCGTTCCAGCATCGTGGGCACGTTGGTGATGCGGGTAATTCCCTCGCGAGCGCGCGTGCCTTCGTAATCGGCAAAGAAAAAAGTCCGATCCTGCGCAATGGGACCTCCCAGAGAAAACCCAAACTGGTTCCGCTGATACTTCGGCTTAGGCTCGCTCGACGGCGCGAAGAAGTTGCGCGCATCCAACGCCCCATTGCGAAAGAATTCGTAGACAGTCCCATGAAACAGATTTGTGCCGGACTTCAAGACAACGTTCACCTGCCCCCCACCGTTCCTGCCAAACGCCGCGTCATACGTGCTGGTCAGCACCTCAAACTCCTGAATGGCGTCGACCGGCGGCTTGACGCCGAAGGTATTCAATTTGGGATCGACGTTGTAAGCGCCGTCCAGCAGGAAGTTGTTGCCGTCCTCACGGGCTCCGTTGACGTTGAAGGCGAAGTCGCCACGGACCGAGCCGGCCGAGCCTTGCGCAGCAGGCGCTGTTCCAGGAACTAGCAAACTTAGCTCGAGAAAATTACGGCCATCCAGGGGCAGCCCCACAATCTGGCGGTTCTCGATGACGGTTCCGACTGTCATCGAGTCCTTTCGCAACGGAGTGAACGGCGCGCTGACGACGATCGCTTCCTGCAGCGCTCCAATTTTCAGCTCGATGTCCAGGCGCAGCTCCTGGTTTACGAAGAGATCAAAATCGCGGACATCCTTCCTGTGCCCCGGGTGCTCGATTTCCAGGCGGTAAGCTCCTGGCGGCAGAAAGGCAAAGGCATACTCGCCGTCGCGGCCTGAACTGGCTAAACGGGTTTCGTTCGTCGACTTGTGTAATAACCGGAGCTGTGCTCCCGCCAACGGCAGATTGTTCGCGTCGGTCAGGCGACCCCTGATCAGGGCCCGATAGCCTTGGGCCTGCAACATCGTTTGACCACCTAGAATGGCGGTTAGCAGAGCTGCGGCGATTTTTGATTTCACGGTTTGACCTCGCTCGTGTGGTAGACGTATGGGTCAATCTTGATGGAGACGATTTCCACTGCCGAAGACTGCACGAGGGCTGCCCTTCCAGCAATGCTCGGAGGCCTGAATGCGGGAGTGACGCCAACTTGGAAGGCAATCATAGCAGCCTTGCCAAAGATCGCAAGCAAGTCTTTGAAGAGATGAAGCCATAGAGTTTCAACTTTCTTAGACAATTTGCGTTCCGTCGCGCTTGTCTCCCCAGTCTTTCACGTTTCCTTCCTTCGTTCCGGGTCGCCCCGTTAGGGTTTTCCTGGTCGCAAACCCCGATCTACCAGGAGAAATAGATTTGCGGTGCGTGGCTTCATCTACGTGGTCCAAACTCTGCACATTTTCCTAAATTCGTTGAAAGGGTGCGCCGATCAAAACGACCATGCCACAGATGCCTGTCTTTGATGTATTCAACGCAGTTATAAAAAAAGCTGTCGAACTGAACGCCTCTGATATTCACATCAGCGCCGGTGGGCCTTTTCGTCTGCGCATCAAAGGCGAGATAGTTCCACTGAAGACGGAGATGCTGAAGCCTCAAGACACTGCCACCATTGCGGCAGAAATCCTGATTGCTGCAAAGAAGTGCGACCGAGAGAATGTGCAAAAGCACGTCGAATCGCTGACCGATTTCGACTGCTCTTATTCATTGGCGCAGGTCAGCCGGTTTCGGGTGAACATCTGCAGCCAGCGCGGGTCCTTGGCGTTGGTGTTGCGTACCATTTCGTTCACCATACCGGATTTCGAAAATTTGGGTCTGCCAGCAGTGCTCAGAGACATTGCCTTGGAACCTCGCGGATTGGTTCTTGTGACAGGAATCACTGGCAGTGGAAAATCTTCGACACTTGCAGCGATGATTTCCTGCGTCAATCAGAACCGGTCCAGCAAAATTGTGACGATTGAGGATCCCATTGAATTTCTCCATCGCGATGTGAAATCCACTGTCGTCCAGAGGGAGCTCGGAGGCGACACTGAGAGTTTTGCAAGAGCTCTACGGGCTGCCCTGCGACAAGACCCGGATATCATCCTGGTGGGCGAGATGAGAGACAAAGAAACCATTGATATCGCGCTGAAGGCTGCCGAGACTGGACATCTTGTCTTTAGCACTGTCCACACAACCGACGCGCCAAAAACCATTTCGCGGCTTGTCAGCGTCTTTGAAGCATCCGAACAATATTCGACCCGGATGCGATTGGCAGAAACCCTGAAGGCGGCTATCTCACAAAGACTGTTGGCCAGAAAGGATAGTCGAGGCCGTGTGGTTGCGGTGGAGGTGATGCGTCAGACCAAAACGATCCAAGATTGCATAGAGAATCCCGAGAAAACAGCAGCGATCAAGGACCATATGGAAAAAGGGCGGGAGCAATACGGGATGCAGACCTTCGACCAGCACGTGACAGAACTCTACTTAAAGGAACTCATCTCTCTGGAAACTGCTAAGAGCGCTGCAACCAGTCCGGCAGACTTCGAAAGAAATCTCCAATACCAGTAGAAATTGTTCGTGGTGTTCTGAGGAAGGTCACTCTGCCTCGTATGCGTCGTCGTTCGCTCGTCGCTTCCCAACCACGCTACTCGGCGAACTCCACTTGAACCGGCCGGTTGATGATCTTCCGCTGGTGGCCCATATCCAGGAGTAGTTGAACGGCTTTTCGTTCGGCCTCGCCGTAGTTCAACGTCCGATCGTTGACGTACATCCCCACAAATTTGTCAGCCAGTTCCTGCTCCATGTCGCGGGCAAACTGCATGGCGTAATTCAGCGCCTGCTCCCGGTGTTCCAGTGCGTATTCGATACTCTGCCGTAGAATCCTGGAGACCTGGGAGATCAATTCCGGTCCCAGATCCTTGCGGACCGCGTTGCCGCCCAGGGGAAGCGGCAGCTGAGTTTTCTTGTGCCACCATTCTCCCAGATCGATGACTTTGTGTAGCCCGAGGGAGGAGAAGGTGAGTTGCCCTTCGTGAATGATGAGTCCCGCGCTGGCTTTCTTTCGCCTGACAGCGTCGAAAATCTTGTCGAACGGAACAACCAATGGGGTGAAGTCGGGCTCGAAGAGTTTGAGGATCAAGAAGGCTGTTGTCATTTCGCCCGGGACGGCAATCACCTTCCCTTCCAGCTCCTGCGGCTTCATTGCCGTGTCGGAGACAACCAACGGTCCATAGCGGTCGCCCATGCTCGCTCCACTCCTTAGCAACGCGTATTTCTCAGACAGGTACGCATAGGCATGGAACGAAACCGCCGTCACCTCATACTCGCCGGTCAGTGCTTTGTGGTTGAGCGTCTCAATATCACTCAAAACGTGTCTGAATTTCAAATCGCCTGTTTTGATTTTGTTAGTTGCCAGCGCATAAAACATGAAGGCATCGTCCGAATCTGGGCTATGGGCGACAGTAATTTGGTGGGCCAGCATAGGTCATCACTCCACCCTGGACGGATATTCCAAGTTGTGTCGAGTTTTGATTCGAGGGTCAGGAGAGCAGGATCAGAAGACGAATTCCCTCGTCAGGGAGCTGAATCTTAGCCGGAATACTTCGGTTTCGCAATTGATATCTTGCCTGCGTTCCCATGTAGTTTCTGCTGTATTAGAATCCCTGGGCGTCCGTTACAATAGCAGGCAGGGTCGGGTCTTGTCCTTGAGCCGCCCGAGTGGGACAAGACGTCTCGCCAGAGGAAACTGGCCGTCTGGAGAATTGAATGAACGCATTACCCCTGATGCTGGGAGCGCTGTGTGTTATCGCGATTGCCTATCGCTACTATAGCGCCTTCATCGCCACGAAGGTGCTGGTGCTGGACGACTCGCGTGAGACCCCAGCGCATCGGCTTTACGATGGGCACAACTATTTCCCTACTAACAAATGGGTTTTGTTCGGACATCATTTCGCCGCTATCACAGGCGCCGGACCCTTGATAGGACCCGTCCTGGCCACGCAGTTTGGTTTCCTGCCAGGTCTCTTGTGGCTGGTCGTGGGTGTCTGTTTGGCTGGCGCCGTCCACGACTTCATCATTTTGTTTGCCTCCGTGCGCAGCAATGGGAAGTCGCTGGCCGAAATCGCCCGCAATGAGATCAGCCCGGTAGCGGGTTTCACCACCGCCGTGGCCATCTTGTTCATTGTGATCATCGCCCTGGCCGGTTTAGGACTGGCTGTGGTTAACGCGCTCCGTGAAAGTGCCTGGGGGGCATTCACCATCGCCACCACGATTCCGATTGCCTTGTTCATGGGGCTGTACATGTATCGCTTCCGTAAGGGGAAGATTCGCGAGGCGACGGTGATCGGAGTGATTGCATTGATCGCGGCGGTGATTCTTGGGAAGTTCATTCCAAACTCTCCGCTCGGACCTTACTTCAATCTTTCGAAAGACGGCATTACTCTCGCCATCGCGATCTATGGGCTGGCCGCTTCCATTCTTCCGGTCTGGATGTTGCTCTGCCCCCGCGACTATCTGTCTTCGTTCATGAAGCTCGGTACCATTGCCTTCCTGATCATCGGGGTCCTGGTGGTTCACCCTGACCTGAAAATGCCGGCCTTCAGCCAGTTTGTCGACGGTGGTGGTCCCATCATTCCGGGAAAGCTCTTTCCGTTCGTCTTCATTACCATTGCCTGTGGCGCCATTTCCGGATTTCACGCTTTGGTTGGCTCAGGAACGACTCCCAAAATGATTTCACAGGAGTCGCACATCCGGCCCATCGGCTATGGGGCCATGCTGATGGAAGGGATCGTCGGGGTCACATCGCTCATTGCCGCCTCAGCGCTCTTTCCAGGGGACTACTTCGCGATCAACGTCGCACCGGAAAAGTTCTCGCAGTTGGGGATGACGATTGTCAATTTGCCCGAGCTGGAGCGGGAGGTCGGAGAGACTGTTACAGGGAGACCAGGAGGAGCCGTGTCGCTGGCCGTCGGAATGGCCCAAATCTTTACAGCCATACCTGGTATGAAGGGTTTAATGTCCTACTGGTATCACTTCGCCATCATGTTCGAGGCTTTGTTCATTCTGACAACGATTGACACAGGAACGCGCGTGGCCCGTTTTCTGGTGCAGGAGTTTCTGGGAAGGTTCTACAAGCCAATGGAAAGGACGGACTGGATGCCGGGAACAGTGATCTCGAGCCTTCTGGTGGTGGCGAGTTGGTCCTATTTCATTTTCACTGGGAACATCAGCACGATCTGGCCCATGTTCGGAATTGCCAACCAGCTGCTTGCCGCTATTGCACTCTGTGTCGGCACCACTTTCATTCTGAATCTGGGCCGGGCCCGCTGGGCCTGGGTCACGCTACTGCCTTTGTCATTTGTGGCCACCACGACTCTGACTGCAGGCTATAAAAGCATTACGGACAACTTCATACCCTTGGCGCGCAGCGCGGACCCCTCGGCTAGTTTCCAGGGAAACCTGAATGTTGTGCTGACCATCATCATGATGACGTGTGTGATCATCATTCTGGCGGATTCGATTTTGAAATGGCGCAAAGTGCTATTGGGCGCAGCGGCGGGCAGGGTGACGGTGACCCGCTGATCTACGTTTGCGCATCCGAGCCATTTCTCGGCGCGTGCTCGCCGAGGAACAGATGGAAGTTCACCGTCGCCGCGCTTTCTGCGGCGTCCGGTGAAGCGATGGGTTGGGCGCTTTGTCAATGTCCTCCAGGGGAACACCTCGACCGGAACGGAGGCTTACTCTGGCAGATTCGATGCGTTGCAGAAATCGAGGGTCATTCTCTAGACGGTAGTCAAACCAATCCTCTTCCGATCCGAAACCGATCAAAATACCGCCCGGCTTCCCGTGCCGGGTAATAAGCACCTCTTCCCTCTCTGCCACTCGCAGAAACCTCGATAGGTCGTCCTTTGCTTCAGACAGTGCCACCTTCTTCATGTTTTTTCTCCCAATCTCTCCAGCCACTCATTGGCTTTGGATTTCGAAACGACGGCCAGAACTGCGACGGTGTTTTCCGACACATCGTAGAAAACCCTGATCTCACCAATCCGCAGCCGATATCCAGGCCGCTGAATTCCTCGAAGTCGTTTGATTCTACTCTTGCTCTCCTTCAGCGGCTCATGCCGTACATGGATCTCGATGGGGAAAGCGGATGAGGAACCTCAGTTCACGAGTGTCATGAAAACTTCAACCACGGAGTGACCTCGATGGCGCGACCGTTGCGCATTGACCGACCAGCAGTTCGGTGTCACCTCGCCTCGCCCGGAGCAACAAACGCCCGTGATCTGGGCACCATTGAACCCTTTCTACCACATGATCTTTGGCAAGCCTGCACAAAGGAGCCCTCAGAAGCTCCTTGCCAGATGCTGCGGGGCTCTTGGCAGTCAAGAGCGGACACCTGATCAATTGACGGGTTTCGACGTGCCTGGTAACAGAGTGTGCCTCAAGACTCTCTCTAGAACACGCTGCCTGCGGCCTTGCTCCGGCTTTCAGCCAGTTCGTAAGTGATCTGCGAGTTGGGGATGATCTGAATTCGCTTGCACTTGCGACACTTCACCTCCACACCCAAAGGCGTAATCTTCGCCATAAGACTGCCGCACAAACAGCGAAAGTCTTCCGATTCGCAACTGGATTGGGCTGCTGGTTTGTTTCGATTTTCCATAGATTTTTCTTCGAGGAGAGAATTTCCTGGTTTGAGTGAGGAACGTTTCCCCCCCACCCATTCCCCACGACTGATATGTCGCTCCGACCGTGATCCCTAAAAGTTCCCGACGCTTCGAACTACTCCCGAGTAGACCCTACACCGAAAGAGGCCTTCGCATGTAACCGGTGGGGTGCACAATCCATCTGGAGAATACTTTCCAGACACGAGGTATTAGACGATGACCCTGATGGAAAAGTTCAAACATTCTTGTAAATCAGTTGTAAAATCCCACCAGTGGCTGACTAGAAGCCGGCGAACGGCGTCAGAACACTCGTTGAGAGGGCGAACGCACGCAATTGGCCTCGGAGGCAATCCTGACCTGCAAGCAAAAACGCAACGCTGCATGATCGCTGCCAGAAACTCACAGGCACTGAAAGAATGGGCAATCACGATTGAGTTCCTAAGGACAGGCCGGCAGATACTGCTGCTGCGCAAGGGAGGTATGCACGAACAACGTGACGGCTTCAGCGTCGAATACCAGGAATGCTTCCTCCTTCCGACTTACCTTCATGAAAATCTGCACGACTTGCATCCGATGACGCACCTCGAGTTTAGGCGGCTGGAAGCAGAGAAGCCGTCCGGGAACGTGATCCGTTTTGACACCTACGCCCAAGTCAAGGAGGCGATTTGGGTCACTGACTCAGAGGCGCTGCGTAGACTGGATGGCCGCCATACACTGAACTGGGAGGCGGCCGAACGGCGCTTTCATTACCGCAATCGGCCTGGTTTGCATCTCGTGCTCCTTCAGGTCTATCGGTTGCCGACCCCCCACTTGGTGGAAAACCAGCCAGAATATGATGGATGTGTATCCTGGGTCGATCTGCGAGATGCGCTGCCGACGCGAGGTGCCGAGCCTGTCTTATCACCCGCTGAGTTTGAAGCTCGGGCCAGCGACGTTCGAAAGTTAGTCAGTCATGAGTGATGAGTAATAGTACCGATTTCTCCCCATACCTGCCGCTGACGCAGCTCTCTGAAGAAGAGCAAATGTTTCGCGATTCGGTTCGCGGGTTTGCCGATGCCAGAATTCGTCCGTTGGTCCGTTCCATGGACGAAGAGGGGAAGTTTGATCCCAGCCTGCTTCGCGAGTTTGCGGACCTGCACCTCATGGGAATTGAGATTCCAGAGGATTTGGGTGGCGCCGGTTCCAGCTTCTTTATGTCGATTCTGGCTGTCGAAGAACTCTCCCGTGTGGATGCCTCGGCGGGGGTGATCGTCGACGTGCAAAACACGTTGGTGAACAATGCCATTCTGCGTTGGGGCAACGAGGATCAAAGGAAAAGATACCTTCCACAACTGGCTTCTGGGACGGTTGGCGCCTATGCCTTGTCTGAAGCCGATTCCGGCAGCGATGCTTTCGCACTGAACACGCGCGCCGAGCTCAAGGGAGACCGCTACGTTCTCAACGGGCGGAAGCTGTGGATCACGAACGCGGTCGAAGCGAACATCTTCATTCTGTTTGCCACGGTTGACCGCAGTCTAGGCTACAAAGGGATTACGGCTTTTGTCGTCGAGAAAGGGTTTACGGGATTTCAGGTCGGAAAGAAGGAAGACAAGTTAGGCATCCGTGCCAGC
Organism: uncultured Acidimicrobiia bacterium; assembly: GCA_963752385.1. Lineage (GTDB taxonomy): Bacteria > Acidobacteriota > Terriglobia > Versatilivoradales > Versatilivoraceae > CAVVYL01. The sequence continues at coordinate 135,144 of CAVVYL010000040.1, forward strand.
AGCACTTGCGAGCTACTCCTGGAAGATTGCACGGTACCGCGTGAAAATGTCTTGGGTGAGGTGGGCAAAGGATACAAAGTCTCCATTGAGACCCTGAACGAAGGTCGCATCGGCATTGGCGCCCAGATGGTCGGCCTGGCCGGTGGGGCTCTGAGCTATGGAATTCAATACGCGAAACAACGCGAACAGTTCGGTCAGCCAATCGGCAAGTTTCAGGCCATGCAGTTTCAGATCGCTGAGTTGGCGACTTTGCTGGAGGCCGCCCGGCTAATGACCTATAACGCGGCCCGCCTGAAAGACGCTCGGATGGCTTTCGTCAAAGAAGCGGCCATGGCCAAGTACTTCGCTTCTCAGGTTGCAGAAAAAGTGACCTCTCAAGTGGTTGAAATCCTGGGGGGCTACGGATACACGAAGGACTACCCGGCGGAGAAATATTTCCGCGATTCCAAAATCGGCAAGATCTACGAAGGGACTTCGTTCATGCAGCTCCAGACAATTGCAAAAATCGTTCTGGGGGAGAAATAGACTACGGAGACACTGAGACTCAGAGCCAGGCGAAAGACAGAAGAAAACAAGAAGGAGAAATAGAATAAGATTCTTGTGTCAGACCACACAACGGTCTAGCAGATGAAACATCGGAGAGCGTTGCTTCTCATCGATCATGGCAGCCGCAAGCAGGAGGCGAACGACCTACTGCCTGAGGTGGCAGGCATGCTGAAGGCGATGTCTGATTTCGACATCGTCTATTATGCCCACCTGGAGCTGGCGGAACCCACCATCCTACAGGGTTTCGACGCGTGTGTGGCGGAGGGTGCTGCAGAGGTCATTGTCCATCCCTACTTTCTCAGCCCTGGGCGCCATTCAACCTTGGACATTCCTCGCATGGTAGCTGAAGCTGCCGCCAGGCATCCTGGGGTTCGCTATCGCATCACGGAACCGCTGGGTTTACATCCGAAGATCGGTGAACTCATCCTGGAGAGAGTGCGCCAGACTGGCACGTAAACAGTGCATGTGCGGCCCGTGATACCCGTCCGCAAGAAGCCAAATTTTCGAATGATTGGCAGCGTCGCTGGCTTGCCGTACCCTCGGGATTCTGCCGCTCCAGCTCTGCGCTTTCGCGATAGACCCGTTTGCCGACAATGTCGCGGCCGTGGGCCAGATCTTCTTCAAGCAAACTGTGAGTTTTCTGATAGAGAATGGAATTGATCGCATCGAGCGCGGCTTCGACTTCAGAAGGACTGCACCTTAGGATCTCTGCAATCCGCCTTGCCGGGTAACCGCGGTAGTGGCTCCATACGAAGATGTTCCTCTGGCTTTCGGGTAAGTGCGTCAGCATTTCCAGAATGGATTCCGTTACCCTTTCTCGAAATTCACGGTGTCTGAAATTGTGAATCATTGCATTTCCCTCTTGTCCTCTTTGCAACGAATTATGATTAGTCGGACGCCGGTTGCGGTCGACGTTGGGTGTAGCAGGCGGAGCATGTAACGGCGCTTGAACTGATCTCTGCTGCCCGGACTCTGCGACACGCTTTGTTCGGTCGGCCCACTTGCTCGCCCCGGGTGAGTCAGCAACCTACATCGCATCTGCTTGCCTCCATCACTAAGTCGAACGGTCAATGCCCGAATCGACATCAGGCCAGGAGATTGTTTATGATCGCGCATGCTCCTGGACACAGGCACGCCTATCGACAGGGTTATCTGAATGATGGCTTGAGCGGAAGGCTAGTGGACTGGCGCGCTCGGCGGAACAAAGCCCAAATAATCTTAGCCGTAAAAATATATTAATATCAGTCACTTAGAGTAGTAAATATAAACCATTATGTGGAGATTGGTCTCGTTGGAAACGCTCTGGCAAGACACTCGTTATGCGCTGAGGCTCATGCGCCGCAGTCCTGGGTTCACTGCCGTTGCTGTGCTGTCGCTCTCGTTAGGCATCGGCGCTAACACAGCGATCTTCAGCCTGATCAACACGTTAATGCTGCGCAGGCTACTCGTGGAGAACCCGGACCAACTTGTGGAACTGCTGAGCAGGTATCCGGGCGATCCCCGCGTGAACGCCTTCTCCTGGCAGAGTTACGAGCACTATCGCAATCACAACCACGTCTTCTCAGGGCTGATCGGTACCTCGGGGCCCTCCCGTCTGAACGTGCGTGTAGAGGGCCTGGAACCGGAAACGCTGAATGGCGAATATGTGGTCAGCAATTTCTTCCCCGTCCTCGGCATCAAGCCCGCAATCGGCCGGCTGATCGGGCACGAAGACGACCCCATGGGGGCCGGTTCCGCAGTGGCTGTGGTGAGCTGGTCCTACTGGAAGAGCAGGTTCGATTTGGATCCGGCAATTGTGGGCAAGCAAATTGTTGTGGAAAACATGCCGGTGACGATTATCGGCGTAACGCCGCGTGCATTCTTAGGTCTCGAGGTAGGGTCCAAAACTGACGTTTGGCTGCCGCGCATGCCATCCAGCCCCAGCGGGCTGAAACTGATGGCGCGGTTGAAGCCCGGCGTGTCCATCGAGCAGGCGCGTGCGGAAATGACCGCGCTGTTCCAATTCACCATCGAGGAAAGAGCCAGGGGCAGCAAAGATCCGTTGGCTCGCCAGTGGAGGATTGAAGTGGAATCGGCGGGCGCGGGCTTCTCAGTGCTGCGCGACCATTTCGCCAAGCCGTTGCTGGTGCTGATGGCCGTGGTGGGCCTGCTCCTGTTGATCGCGTGCACGAATGTGGCCGGTATGCTGCTCGCGCGTGGAGCCGCCCGCCAGCGCGAAATGGCGGTTCGCGTCTCGCTGGGCGCCAGCCGCTTTCGCCTGGTGCGCCAGGCATTGACCGAATCTCTGATACTGTCAGCGGGCGGCAGTCTGCCCGGTATCTGCCTGGGGTATTTCGGCGCTGACGCGCTGGTGCGGATTCTGGCGTCTGGACGGCCGATTGTGGGATTGCCCCAGCACCTCGAGATTCAGGTGCAGCCTGATGGCCACGTGTTGCTTTTCACTGCCGGAGTCGCCTTGTTGACCGGAGTGCTCTTCGGATTGGCTCCGGCTTGGAACGCGTTCGCTTCCGCCCCGGTGTCTGCGCTGCGGGAGATGGGGAGGGTTGACCAGACGCGGTCCCGGCGCCTTTTCGGAAAAGGCCTGGTGGTGGCACAGGTAACCTTGTCGGTGGTACTGTTGAGCGCTGCCGGCCTGTTTGTCCGCTACCTATCGAATCTCCGCAACCTCGAACTCGGCTTCCAGCGCGACCATGTATTGCTGGCCACCCTCGATCCGGCCCGCAGCGGATACAGCCGAGAGCGATTGTCCCGCTCTTACCAGGAACTGCTGGGACGCCTCGAGGCGATTCCGGGCGTGCGCTCTGCGACGATCAGCGGGGCTACCCCAATCTCCGGCGCAGGTGCTAGTCGCTTCATAACCGTAGCGGGCCACCAGGAAAGGCCCGAAGATCGTCGCTACGTTTCGTTGAACTGGGTTGCGCCAAAGTACTTCGAGACCTTTGGAACGCCGTTCCTCGCCGGTCGCGACTTCAACTTTCAGGACCAGGGCCGCTCCCGCGTGGCAATCGTCAACCAGTCAATGGCGCGCTACTACTTCGCCGACGGCAATCCCATCGGAAGGCAGGTCACGCTCGACGGCGACGACAAACCTTACGAAATCGTGGGGATGGTAGCCGACGCGAAGTACTACGAGATTCGCGAAGCCCCGCCGCGCACTGTCTACTTCAACATGTTCCAGGAAGGGCAGGTGTTCTCGCAGTTCGCGTTACGAACTTATGGCAACCCGAATTCAGTGGTTCCCGAAGTCCGGCGCATTGTGAGGGAATCGCTGAAGACGATAGCAGTGGAGCGTTTCACCACGCTAGCTGACCAAGTGGACGCATCCATCGTTTCGGAGCGGCTCATTGCCCTACTGTCCGGGTTATTCGGCGTGCTCGGGTCGGTACTTACGGCCATCGGCATCTACGGGCTGTTGGCGTACACCGTGGCGCGGCGCGTCAACGAGATTGGCATTCGTATGGCGCTGGGCGCGACACGGAACGATGTGATCCGGCTGGTGCTCGGAGACGCGCTGGGGATGGTTTGCGGCGGCTTGGCCATCGGAGCTCTCATCGCGTATTGGAGCAACAGTTTCGCCGCGAGTCTGATCCAGGACCTGCCGGTACAGAGCGCCGTGCCGATCGTCTTCGGCGTCTTAGCAATGATTGCAGTTGCGCTGCTTGCGGCCTACGTGCCGGCACGTCGTGCGGCTCGCGTGGATCCTATGGAAGCCTTGCGACACGAGTAGGTGGGACCTATCAACTCCATCCTTGAACGATCCCGAACCGCAAATCAGGTTATTCACACCTCAGAGTTGTCATCGGATCGACCCTGGCGGCTCGACGCGCAGGCACATAGCAGGCGATGAACGAAATGGCGATCAGTAGAAGCGACACGAAAGCAAACGTTACTGGATCAGTGGCGCTGACGCCGTAGAGTACGCTGGACATCACCCGTGTGAGCGCAAAGGCCGCCGACAATCCAATCGCCACACCCACGATCGACCACCGCATTCCTTCGCCTACCACCATCCGCAGAATATCCATCCGGCGAGCACCCAGGGCCATGCGAATGCCGATCTCTTGCCTGCGCTGTGCCACGAGGTAAGAGAGAACTCCGTAGATTCCCAAGCCAGCCAGCAGCAGGGCCAAAGCCGCAAAAGCAGCCAAGAGAGTCATTGCAATGCTCCGTTGCGAGACTTCGCTGGCAAGGATTTCTTTCATCGTTCGGATGTTCGAAACCGGTTGTTGCGGGTCTACCGCCCAGATTTCTCGGCGCACCGCTGCCGCGAGTTGCATCGGATCAGTCGTGCTGCGCACGGCCAAAGCGCGTGGGGCAAAAACGAAGTTGTAAGAGACTTGCGGGTAGGGGAGGTACATTTCTGCCTTGACGGGAACATCCAGTCCCATTTGTCTGATATCTGCTGTGACGCCGACAATGGTCAACCAGGGGGTTGATGACTCAAGCGGCCCAAGCTTGAATCGCTTGCCCACAGCGGTTTCATTCGGCCAGAACTGGCGGGCCATCGTCTCATTGACGACGGCCACGGGCAGCGACCGTGGCCCGTCGTGTTCGGTGAGCGCGCGCCCCTGGCGCAGTTGAATGCCCATCGTTCTGAAATAATCCGCGCTGATCTGCCGATGAATCGCATCGCGACCCGGTTCAGGCGCTTGGCCCTCAATTGTGAGGTCGCTGGTACCTCCTTTCCAAGTGAGAGGGATGGCAGTTGTGAATCCGGCCGAGACGACTCCAGGCAGCGCCTTGACGCGCCGCAGTACTTGGTCGTAAAAAGCAGAGCGCTTGGCTATTTCGCCATACCTGTTCCACGGCAGCGTGGCTGACACGGTGAGCACGTTCTCAGGCCGAATCCCCAAATCCAATCGCTGCAGATACACGAAGGTCTGGACCATCAATCCGGCGCCGGTGAGAAGTACTAATGCCAGAGAGACCTCTCCAACTACCAGAGCGCTCCTCAAACGGCGACGACTTCTATCCGAGACTCTACCACTGCCACCCTGTTTCAAGCAGGCATTCAAGTCCAGGCCTGCGGTTTGTAGCGCAGGCGCGATTCCGAAAAGAAGCCCGGTGAAAATGGACAATAGCAGTGTGTAGCCAAAGACTTCGGCGTCAATACCGACGATTGCCGACAACTTCATATCCTCAGGGATGAGCTGTGTCAGAAAGGCAATACTCCAACCAGCCAAAAAAAGGCCAAGGAGACCGCCACATCCCGCCAGCAAGAGGCTTTCCGTGAGCAGTTGTCTCACCAGTCGCCACCGGCTGGCTCCCAGGCTGGCGCGGATAGCCATCTCCTTCTTTCGAACGGCCGCGCGAGAAAGCAGCAAATTGGCAATGTTGCTACAGGCAATCAATAAAACACAGCCCACGGCGATCAGCAGAACGAGGAGTGCGGGGCGAACCGTGCCAGCCAGCTGCTCTCGTAACGGAAGCAAATAAGCCCTGAGGTCTTGGGCGTCGACGGGATGGTCTTGAGCAATCCGTGCTGTGATGGCCTGAATCTCAGCCTGTGCTTGCGCCAGACTCACACCCACTTTTAGCCGAGCCACCACACCCAGGTAATGCGCGTCTCGCTTCGACAGCTGCTGCTGGCTGAACGCTATGGGTACCCAGAGTTCTCTGCCTAGAAATTGGAAGCTGGCAGGCATGACGCCAACGATGGCGAACTTATCGCCGTTGAGCAGGATGTCCATCGCAATGACATTCGGGTCGCCGCCAAAGCGCCGCTGCCACAATCCATGACTCAGGATCACGACCTTCCGGCCCCCGGCCCGATCTTCCTCTGAAACGAAAGGGCGCCCCAGGACCGGTTGAACTCCCAGCAACGAAAAGAAATTGGCTGTTACTGCGTTCCCTTCGATCTTTTCCGGTTCACCGTCGCCCGTAAGGTTGAAGTCGCTCCACGAAAGAGCGGCCACATCCTCGAAAACGGTGTTCTGCGATTTCCAATCCATGTACGTTGCCGGAGTTGGATTGTTTCGAGGAAATCCAGTCCGAGAAGCATCTTCCCAGATCATAACGAGACGGTCCGGTTCTTTGAAGGGCAACGGTCGAAGCAGGACTGCATCCACCAAACTGAAGATCGCCGTGTTGGCGCCAATGCCGAGCGCGAGCGTGAGCACGGCCACGGTCGTGAAGCCGGGGTCCTTACGAAGCTGACGAATGCCGTAGCGGAGGTCGTTGAGCATCGTGGTTAGGGTTCGTGTTGGTGAGGATCGCACTCTCGATTCTGACCTTCTCAGCCATATCGCAAAACTTGCCTACACCACTCGCCGCTATTCACACCGCAACGCCTCCACCGGGTCCACCTTTGTAGCGCGCCACGCCGGGATGTAGCTGGCTAACAGGGCCACGGCAGTGAGCATCATTGAGACCGCTGCGAACGTTGTCGGGTCCGTCGGCTGCACGCTATAAAGCAAGCTCACCAGAAACCGTGTCAGCAGAAAGGCACCCACGAGGCCGAGACCAATTCCCATCAGCGCAAGCAGCATCGCTTCGCCGGTCACAAGTTTCAGCACGTCGCTTGGCTGAGCACCGAGCGCCATGCGCAAACCAATCTCTTGTGTGCGCTGTGCCACTGCGTAAGACATCACGCTGTAGATTCCGAGCGCCGCCAGGAGCAAAGCAATCCACGCGAACGTGGCAACAAGCACCATGCTGGCGCGACGCAAAGCTACGGAGTCGGCCGCCAGCTCATCCATCGTGCGAATGGACTGAACGGGTTGATCCTTGTCTACCGACGAAACTGCCTGCCGAACCGCGTTGGCGAGTTGCATTGGGTCGATACTGCTTCTGACCACGAGGGTAAAGAACGGCCAGTAAGCTTGATAGAAGGGGCGATAGATTTCAATCGGTGCTTCCTCGGCCAATCCGTCGTGGCGCACATCCCCCACGACGCCGACAACTTGTCGAAGCTCTGGCGTTAACCCGTCCGGAACAAGCAGGCCCTTTCCAATCGGGTTCTCGTTCGGCCACAAGCGGTCTGCCAGCTTCTGACTGACGATTACCACTTCAGCGGCGCCTTTCCGGTCTCTGGAGTCAAAAAGCCGACCTCGCCGCAAAGGGATCCGCATAGCTCGGAAGTAGTCGGGTGTCACGAGCCGAAACTGCGCGATGTTCTGCTGGCCGGGCTGCTCGGGCTGACCCGGAACGGTAAACGGGCGGCGGGCATCATTGCCGCTCAACGGCAGGGTACTAATCGCTCCAACAGACTCCACGCCAGGCGCAGCGCTTAGACGAGCGAGCACGTCTTCCAGGAAAGAGGTCGTGGCAGTTCCACTCGGGTATCGGTTCGGGGCCAGAAGCAGGAAACAGGCAAGCACTCGTTTAGTTTGAAATCCAAGGGCTTGCTCCTGAAGGCGCAGAAAACTGCGGATGAGCAGGCCAGAACCCACCAGTAACATCAAGGAGAGTGCAACCTGGCAGATAATCAGCGAATCGCGCAGGCGGAAGCAAGACACGTGCCTGGTAAAGCCCCGGACACGGTGCTTGGAGCGTCTCTTGTGGCAGGGCAGGCGCACGAAGTGCCGGCACCAAACCGAAGATAGCTCCAGCCACGACCGCGATTGAGAGCGTAAAGATGAGCACCGGCCAGACAATCCAATCCGAGGCGTGCGCAGGCAGAGGTATACGTGCCAGCTGAGCCGAGAACAACTGAGGCAGCAATTGCACTCCCCAAAACGCGAGGAGCACACCCCCTGACGCGCCCAAAGAAGCCAGGATTAAGCCCTGCGTTAGGAACTGACTGAATAGATGGCGTCTTCCCGCTCCCAGTGCCAATCGAATAGCAACCTCTCGTTCACGAGTGCTCGCCTGCGCGAGCAGCATGTTGGCGACATTGGCACAGGCGATGACGAGCATGAACAGCACCGACACCTGGAGTACCCAAAGTGCCTGGCGTAGATTTCCGGTATAGAAATCTCGGATTGGCTGTAGCTGGACGCTCCAGTGCTTGTTTGTTTCCGGGTATTGCTGTGCCAGTTCGGCAGCCAACAATTCCAACTCCCGTTGCGCTTGGGCCGGGCTCACTCCTGCTCTGAGGCGCGCCACGACGTGCAGCAGGTGCAGTCGCCTGCTATGCAGCCAGTCTGTAGGAAGCAAAAGAGGAGTCCAGAGATCGACGAAAGTGCCGGGGTGAGCGAACTCCGCCGGCATCACACCGATAATCGTATAGACGTTCCCGTTCAGCTGGACGGAACGACCGACCACTTCTCGATCCGACCCGAACAGTTTCTCCCAAAGCCTATGGCTCAACACGACGACACGATCTTTGCCGGGTTGACCATCTTCGGGCAGAAAGGTACGGCCGAGGAAGGGCTGTGCACCCAGCAGCGAGAAGAGATTTGTCGAAAACTGAAAACCCGCCACGGAGAGGGGACTACCCATGCCAGTGAGCGTGTAGGGCTCATCCATGGAATAAGCCATGTCCTCGAAAACGTGGTTCCGCTCCTTCCAGTCGCTGTAGTCACCGCAGGTAACTTTGTCTCTTTGTTGGCGCTCCAGATTCATTTGCCAGGCGGCGACGAGCCGATCAGGCTCGCGATAAGGCAGCGCCCGCAGCAAGACAGCATGAAGGACGCTGAAAATCGCCGTATTGGCACCGATGCCCAGCGCAAGCGTCAGCACCGCCGCCGTGGTGAAGCCCGGGTTCTTGCGAAGGAGTCGAATTGCGTAGCGAAGGTCGTTAAGCATAGCGCGGCTGGTGGCTAGTTACCGCCGAAGGGAATGGAGCATCATTTGAAGGGGATGGATGACATCGAATTGTCGCTGGTGCGCTCCTGACTGCAAAAGCTCAGCTCGATGCTCCCGATGAGTTGGGTTTGCACTTCAGTCAACGAGCCTTGAGCGATAGACAACAATCGTGCGAACTCGGCGGTGGATCTTCTGGCTTGGCGCTCGACAATTAGAAGGAACGGAAACAGCGGCTCGCTCGTCAGTCGTCAGTTCTCTTTCGCGCGACTCGGCGACCTGAAATGATCCAACTGAAGAAAGGCAAATTCTAGACCATCATTGTTAGTGTCAGCAAGCAACTGAAATCGCTAGACTTCCTTGTAGCCACAGAACTGCTGACCTCCGTTGGTCTGTCCGGAGGTGGGACAGCGATGTCCCAAGGGCGAACACCTCTGATAAGCGTGTGGTCTTACTTGCTTTTGAGGACCATTACAAATTGTGTGGCTGGTCCGGCTGAAGTCGATCAGAAGCATCGGACAGACGGAAGAATCTGAGGGTTCCCGCAAGAGCTGGTCGGTTGAAGGGAGTGGCGAGATTGACAAAACGGAGCCAGCTAAGAACCAGGAACGACGCCAGGAACCCTAGGTGCCCCACGCGCTGGGCGCGGCGCAAAAGCGCCGAGCCAGAGTCTCATTTTGACGTGCGCTATTCTTGGAAGATGGGTGATCGGTCACGATCCTGACAACTGAATTGTCTAGACTCCTCCGGAGAGTTTTCACTAGAATCGTGCAGCTTCACTGAAGGAGAGATGGCCGAGTGGCTGAAGGCGCACGCTTGGAAAGCGTGTATAGGGGAAACTCTATCGAGGGTTCGAATCCCTCTCTCTCCGCCAGTTCCATTCCGCCTTCCACAAAGTCTTTTCCCTTCAATAGTTTCCCGTCGTCGACCTGCTCGTTAGTCCTCCGAGTGACACATTTGAGTGACGCATCGGTCGGAACCAAGGGTGTCAACTTGGTTACGACAGACCTTAGATGCTGCTGCTCCACCTTCGCATAAATCTGAGTTGTGGCTAGGTCCTTGTGCCCCATCAGATCGGCAATATCGGCCAGGCTCACTCCCGCCATTCGCAAATGGGCGCCGAAGGAGTGACGAAGGCTGTGTAGTGTTGCTTGCCGGATGCCCGCCCTCCTGCAGATTCCCTTCAAGCGATCGAGCAAATGGGAGAGACGCTTGCCGTATTGATTGGCAAATACCCACTGGTCACTCCGCCGGTCTTCGTATTGCTTCACAAGAATCTGGTTTAGTACTGGGGAGATCGGAATGATCCTCTCGTCGGTCTTCGGATTCCAACCGTCTTTGGCTTGGATGAAAATGATGCCGAGCTGGAAGTTGACATCATTCCAGGTCAAATTCTTCAGCTCCCCCTTTCGCATGCCGGTGAGCAACATCGTGGAAAAGACAGCCCGCTGCTCTGGGTTGCAGGCGGCGAAAAACTTGGTCAGCTCTTCCGAGGTCATGAACTTCGGAATAGTCTTCTTGGGCAACCGGAATTTTTCGACGGCGGTTGCAGGATTGGAAAACAGGTAGTTTTGCTTAATGGCCCACTGGAGGAAAGTGTGAATGCACTGAAGCTCGTAATTGATGGTCCTTTGAGTGACTTTCTGGTGCAACTGCCATCGTCCGAGCCAACCAAAACGGCCATTGTCCTCTGGAGTCTTTTTCGTTCTGCTCTCCAGTTCCTTGCGCAACGTTAGTTCTCTCTCGATCTCTTCCTCGGTCTTGGTGTCGGCAATTTCTCCATCAAATCGCCTGCGCTTGTAATCCTCAAGGTGGGGTGTGCGGATATCTCTCAGCAGGCATTGCTGGATGGAACTCGCGGAGGAAGGTGGTGAGTGTCTTTAAGACGCGCACGTATCGGCGTGCAGTACCCCTGCGCCGGTTGACTTTGAGGTACTCTTCATAGGAGGCACTCGCTCTTCTCCAGCGAAATCTCGACCGGGGCCGCTCCTTGAAGAGCCAATTGGCGCCTGAACAAAGCAAGAGTAGCTTCAGCCTCTTGTCTCGTCTCACCAGCCTTCATCCGAATACGGTCGGGTTCCCTGCCGTGGGTGAGCTCCCAGATGACCTTTCCGCTCCGCAGTTCTCTCTTATGGATGGAGGCCATTTCTCAGGGTCTTCTGCTGGATGCTGCTGTTAATCTTGACGAGAATATCGTTGCTGGACACGGTCAACAACTCTAGCCATTGATCAATATCCGCCTTGCGAAATCTTACCCTGCCTGAAATCCGTACGTGTGGAATTCGAAGCGATGATTTGGGCGCTGTCATTTTGTAAATACTGCTCAAAGGAACGCCAAGGTACTCCGCAACGTCATGAATCTTCCACAAAACATTTTCTTTCATGAACTTCCCCCCGATTGTGAGAGTCCAACTGCCAATTTCTGATCGCTGTCGACACCGTGCTTGAAAATGCTCTGAGCCGTGATCTTGTGTCCTTCACTAGTAATAAGTATTCAGCGGGTGAAAATGTTAATCAGAAAGCGTGAACTTCCGAAACTTTGATCCACCAGAGGAGGACGCATCTCAAAGCCGTGTACCAAGTGGACTCCAGGACGGTTTCAAAAATTCTTCTGATCTGTTCGAGTTTTTGCTAGGATGTGCTCAGTTTGTGCAGATAGTGTTACACCTTCTCCTTTTCCCAAACAGTATGTTGAAACCCATCCATGAGGAAGTGTGTGCCCCAGCGCGATAAAACATCTCCGGCCGAAGAAGTGGGAGAACAGCTTTTCCGCAAAACCTTGGCTCCGCTAGCCGTCCGTTTGGAAAGCAAGATCTGAAGATGGCCAATTCGTTTTTCGACCATCCCATCCTCAATTCTCCGTACGAATACCCGGCTCGCCACTGGGAACTCGATGCGAGTGGCCAGCCGACTCAGAAGACCATCGAGAGCCGACGCCGGGCCGAATTCATTACGCCGATCCCGAAACCAAAGAAGCGGAAGAAGTCTGCCGCACAAGAGGCATTTGTTTTCGACGAAGGCAATGGGCTTTCCACGAAGGAGCAGCAATACGACATCACCTCCCTCATTAAGGAAGTTCGAGGACATGTGGACGCCTGGCGCTCCCTGCCGAGTCCCAGTCAGTGGCAGGTCACGCCAGAGACGGCTCGCTTGCTCCAGCATTGGCGCCACCACCAGCTCAGTAGTCTCCGTCCATTCTTCTGCCAGGTTGAGGCCGTCGAAACCGCCATCTGGCTAACCGAGGTTGCACCCCAATCGAAGAACGCGAAAGAGGCTGCTCGATCACCTCGCTTCTGCGAACCGGGACGCCAATCCCGAGCTGACACGTTTGGCGATGAAGCTGGCAACCGGCGCTGGCAAGACGACGGTCATGGCGATGCTCATCGCGTGGCAAACGATCAATGCCGTGCGCCGACCTGCCAGCAAACACTTCACCCGCGGCTTTCTGGTTTGTGCTCCCGGCTTGACGATCAAAGACCGCTTGCGCGTCCTCCAGCCCAACGATCCCGATAGCTACTACGCCAGCCGTGAACTCGTTCCCAGCGACATGCTCGACGACGTGAATCGCGCCAAGATCGTCATCACCAATTACCACGCCTTCAAGCTCCGCGAGCGCATCGAACTTTCCTCCGGTGGTCGCGCCCTGCTTCAAGGCCGAACGGGTGATGAACTCAAGACGCAGGAGACTGAGGGCCAGATGCTTCAGAGGGTGATGCCCGACCTCATGGGCATGAAGAACATCCTCGTCATCAACGACGAGGCCCACCACTGCTACCGGGAAAAACCACAAGCCGGCGACGATGAGGACTTGAAAGGGGATGAGAAGAAGGAAGCTGAAAAGAACAACGAGGCCGCGCGGCTTTGGATTTCGGGACTCGAAGCCGTGAACCGCAAGCTCGGCCTCAGTGAGGAGCATCAGGTTTTCGCATCCCTTGGGCTTTGGGCCAATTTCGCGGTGGTGGCCCAGGGGGTCTATTTCATTGCGGGATCCGAATCGGCTGCCGGGTCGTCCATTCAGTTTTTCAACTTCGCCACCGAAAAAATCAGGCCCATTGCCGCGATCGAGAAGCCAGTGTCGTATGGCCTTTCCATCTCTCCTGATGGTCGATGGATTTTGTATTCGCAGTGGGACCAAGTAGGCAACGATCTGATGTTGGTAGAGAACTTCCGGTGACGCAATATGATGAAGGTACGCAATGTCTTGCCCCATCGCCGGTCACTGGAACGCAGGGTACGAACTGATGGACTTTCACTTGGCCGGTAAGTCCGGTAAGTGGAAACTGGGAACTGCTGACCTCCGCTCTCGTGTCAATGTACGGTTACGCCGTGATCCGGGCGGAATCGGTTAATGCTCAGCGACTACTCATGATTCGCCACGGTTCTACTTCTTCGGCTCAGGCGAGCGAAGCTTAGACGGGCGGAACAGCGTGCAGAGTCCGCGGACGAACGGGAAGAATCCCCGAAAAGCGGTGTCAAAATGTTTGACATGCGCCTCCACATAGCGGGCTGTCCTGACCATTGGTTTCGCCTGGCCACAGCATTGCCCGCTGCCCTTGCGGAACAACGTATGGTCAGGATTGGGGAGCGGTATCAGGCCGGTTCATTAGTTCCCTCGGGCGGCTGCTTAGCGGATTCCGCCCTGTTTCAACTTCCGGGTGGCCCGTGTTCCCAGTCTTGGCGGTTCGCCCGCTGCGTTACACAGTCGTTGCCCAGCACCCCGGGTGAGGGGGCCACGTGATCTCAACCCCAGTTGCACTTTCAACGGCTGCCCGTTCCGCCAGTCGCCACCGCCCCGTGTTGGGCGGTACAAAAGTGCAAAGTGGACCGCTGAATATGGCGTTATGCTTGCTAATTGTCCATTTCACGCTGAACTAGCGTAGAAGGAGCTTTATGAGCGCACAACGATTTCAGGGCAAAGTTGCCGTTGTCACCGGCGGCAACAGTGGAATTGGTTTAGGTGTTGCTAAAGCCTATGCCCAGGAGGGCGCGCAGGTGGCAATCACCGGACGGAACGGGAAGACTTTGGAGGAGGCGGCGAAAGAAATCGGCGATGGAACCCTCGCCATTCAATCGGACGCCGGCAAAGTGGCGGAAATCGAAGCGGCAATGAAGAAAATCAAGGAACGCTTCGGGCGAATCGATGCACTGTTCGTTAACGCGGGAGTCGCGAAGCTCGTCCCTTTCGAACAGGTCACGGAAGAGTTATTTGATGAGACGGTCGATATCAATATGAAAGGAGTCTTTTTCACCGTCCAGAAAGCAATCCCGCTGATGTCCAAAGGTTCCGCCATCGTGCTCAATGCGTCGATTAACGCGCACCTGGGCATGCCGGGGACAACGGTGTACGGCGCGACCAAAGCGGGCGTGCTCAACATGGCCAAGACCCTCTCAGCCGAGCTATTGGAAAAAGGGATTCGGGTGAATGCCGTCAGCCCTGGCCCAATCAGCTCAGCGCTTCTGCGAGATGGATCCCCGGAAAAAATTCAAGAAACCAAGGATTGGATTCAAAGCCAGGTCCCGATCAAACGCTTTGGTACGCCGCAGGAGATTGCTGCCGGAGTTCTTTATTTGACGTCGCCGGAATCCGCTTTCGTGTTGGGCGCGGAACTCATCATTGATGGCGGCATGGCGACGCTTTAGGGGGCAGACCATTCCGGTCGAAAACTTGCCAGTTTTTTGAGTGGCGACGCGGGTCCGCGAATATGCTCGTTACTCCTGACGGGTGGCGCGGCAAACTAGTGCTCCTAGCGAGGAGCAACTCTAGGGATGACTTAGTAGTGCGTTCGATTGGGCCAGAATCGTTCACCGTCGGAGTGTTGCTTCCCGTGAAAATGGTTCAACACTCGCTAGGAACTCGTTTCGCTCGGCATGCCATTCGGAAAGTCTGATTCAAACGTGACCGGATCAGAACTATAGTCGTCAACTCACCAGACTGTTTCGCCGTGGCCTTAAAAGGCCGCGTGACGGTGTATCGGCGCTTCATCTGTCGAGAAATCATTTCATCATCTCGCCCAAATGCTGATAGGTCCGTGTGAAATGTAAGTCAAATCGGAGTGAACTTTTGCGGATATTTGCTTTCTGGTATGGCAAAGAGCTGCTTTGCCAGAAGCGGCGGTGGATCCTGCCATGATAGTCACGCGAGAACGTGGTGCAGACCTTCTGAGCCACAAAACATCCAGCGGATTTGCAGCCAGAACTCGATTCGAGCCTGTCTTTGCGCGATCATACCCCTTTGCCGTTCTTCAAGCATAACTTGCGGCCCGATGGAAGGTAAAAGCTTGTGCAAAACTGTTCTTTTGTACCCCAAAACTTCAGTCAAATTTGCAGAAACAGCGAATTGCACATGAAATGACCATAGTAGCAACCTTCTCTAAACAAATTGCTTATTGCCATATTTTTAGCTTTTCGCAGAAACCGTTGGGAATGATCCGTGAAATATCGTGTCTAGCGAGAGTCTTCCACAGATCGACGTCCAGCCCTGTCCTGTAAGGCTTGTGCCCGGCAGCTTCGTGAAGACTGGAGTCGGGAGAGAAACGACGGACTATCTACCTTCAATCGTCTGTTTGATAGGCGTTCCCGGGTTGGCCTCGCAGAAACACCAATCTCAGAGCGCAAGTTGGGAGGTATCGAGGCTTAAGTTGCTTTTTGAATGATCAGATTCATCAATGGCAGGTTTGCGAATACACGTAAGGATGTGTCGAAAAAAGATGCCTGTGAACGCCAGGATGCTAACGATCACTCGCCCAGCATTTACCCATGCTCTAGTAGCTGCAGTACGTTGCCGCTACGGCGTTACCGAGGATCTGCAGTCGTTCCCACGCCCAGAGTGTAGCCAATACTGGGTCCGGGACATGGCAGGCATTAAAAGACGTGGCGGCTTGGTATGAGCGGACTCCGAGTGGGCAGGTGGCGCCGTCTGGACCCAAGGCTTCCCTGCCCTTAGGATCCTGCGCTCTGTAAACCCCTGAGGCAGACTTTTAGTCCGACGCGCGCCGCTTCGGTTGACGATGGCAGATTGCAAGAGCGAAGACTACCGGAGCGAACCTCCTACGCTGCTTCACACCATGAGTAGCGATGATGGAGACCACCCAAGCGCGCGCTAGAAATCACCCTCGCCTCCGGAGACGGCTTCTTTTCGACTGGCCGCAGATTGGGTGTGTCTTTGCCGAGGGCGTCGTGAATGCGGTCCTCCTGATGGTACCTCCTGTAGTCGCGAACAAGGCGGCGCAAGTGTTGTTCGTTCAGCGGGATCACATGGTCCAACAGCTCACGTCGGCAACTCCCCACAAAACGCTCCGCAATGCCATTTTGCCAGGGTGATCGGACGCTCGTCCGCTTGGGTTTCAGACCTGTTGCTCTTAGGAAGCCGACCACGTCGGCATCGAACTTCGCATCACGATCCAGGATGACGTAACGATACGGGCCCGCTTCGGGAAAGGCCTCGCGCAGTTGCTGGACAACCCACTCCGCAGTCGGGCGTCGGGTCACGTTGAAGTGCAGAATCTTCCGGCGGCGGTGCTCGATGACGAAGAAGCAATACAACACCTGGAAGGTCAGCGTGGGCACGGTGAAAAAGTCGAAAGCAGCGATCACCTCCCGGTGATTGGCGAGGAAGGTCAGCCAACCTTTGCCTGGATGACCGCGGCGCCCCACACATTGCAGATACCGGGCTACGGTTCGTTCGGAGACGGCGAAGCCCAGCTTCTGGAGTTCTCCATGGATCCTGGGCGCTCCCCAGGTCGGATTCTCTTCGGCCAGGCGGCGGATGAGCCCCTGAATTTCGGCAATAGCTTTCGGTCGGCCGGCGCGTGTTCGTGATTGCCACTTCCAGAAGAGCCGAAACCCCGCCCGGTGCCAGCTGACGACGGTCTCCGGTTTCACTGCTACCAGGACCTCGGCGCATCGGGACCAGATGCAGTGCAGGGTAATCCAGAACAGCCGATCCAACCGATTCAACCGCGGATGGGGCCGTTTCCGCTTGAGAAGGATGAGTTGCTGCCGCAAAGCGAGGATCTCCAGGGCGGTGTCATTCCGACTGCGGAAGAAAACTCGGAGAGCGACCAGGAGAGCGAGGATCAATTGGAGCATGAAGCCTAGTTTGTAGCACGCGTAGCTTCATCCTCAAAGGTTGATTCCGCCGGAACCGCAGAATCGCAAGCTGCAGATTGCAGAACGTGACCGAGTTTTGGCTACCTACAACTGGTGCGCCAAGACCTGAAATACATTTACTGGCCGGATTTCCGGCACGAAGAGTTGTACGATCTGACAGGTGATTCGCTTGAAGAACGCAACCTGGCGCAAGACGTTGCGCATGCGAAAACGCTCGCCAGTCTGCGCTTACGTTTCGCAGAACTGAAAGCGCGGGCAAAATGATCTGCCGCTCGATGTGCTTCGGGATTCGAGAAACTCGTGAACCTTCCATTTGGTAAGGCAGCGCCGGACAATCAAGGCCCAGATGATGACGCCCACCCTGATTACAGACCCCATCTCCCCGAACAAAGCTCATGACAATTCAACGCACCCTGTTCAGCTTCTTTTTTCTGATCCTTGCCTTCCAGTCACCCGCTGGCACGGCGCAACGCAAGGTCGCGTCGCAGCCCAACATCCTGTTCTGTTTTGCCGATGACTGGGGCCGTTATGCCAGCATCTATTCCACGCTGGAAAAACAGCCTTCGCTGAATCAGGTCGTCAAAACGCCGAATGTTGATCGCATTGCCCGGGAGGGTGTCCTGTTCCGGCGTGCGTTCGTCAACGCTCCGTCTTGCACACCGTGCCGCAGCGCGTTGCTTTCGGGGCGTTATTTCTTTAATACCGGGCGCGGCGCGATCTTGCAGACCGCGGAATGGGACCCGGCGATTCCAAGCTATCCGCATTTGTTGCGCGACGCCGGTTATCACATCGGCGAAACGTACAAGGTCTGGAGTCCCGGTTCTCCTGTGGATGCGCCGTTCGGTGCCGGTAAATACGCTTATGAAAAGGCGGGCGCGCTGCCGAATGATTTCTCGGAGAACATGACGAAGATGATGGGCGAAGGCCAATCGCTCAAAGCGGCACGCGAAAAGATCTTCGATCAAGTGCGCGGCAACTTCGATGCGTTTCTGGCAGATCGCAAACCGGGACAACCGTGGCATTACTGGTTCGGCCCGACGACGACGCATCGCCGTTGGATCAAGGGCTCGGGCAAAAAACTGTGGGGTATCGAAGCTGACGCATTGAAAGGTAGGTTGCCGCCGTTTCTGCCCGATGTGCCCGAAGTCCGCGAAGACCTCGCCGATTACCTCGGCGAAGTGCAGGCTTGGGACGCCTACGTCGGATTGTTGCTGAAGAAGCTGGAAGCGACCGGTGAGCTTGAAAACACGTTGATCGTCGTCAGCGGCGATCACGGCATGCCCGGCGTTACGAACGGCAAATGCAATCTCTATGACTTTGGGACGGGCGTGGCGCTGGCGATGCGGTTGCCGAAGGGCATGGGCGTCAGGCGCGGGCGCGTTGTGGATGATCTGATCGGTCTGCCCGATCTTGCGCCCACGTTTTTGGAAGCGGCCGGTGTAGCCCTACCAGCAGGGATGAACGCGCGCAGTTTCTTAAACGTACTGCGCTCCGATAAGAACGGTGAGGTAGATGCAAGTCGCAGCTGGGTCATCAGCGGACGCGAACGCCACGTCGCCTTTGCCAACGAAAACAACCTTCCTTATCCGCAGCGCGCGTTGCGGATTCAGGAGTATCTGTACGTTCGCAATTTCGTGCCGGAACGCTGGCCGCTCGGCATTCCTTTTCGTGTTACGGCCACCGAGGCTCCCTCACAGGACGAGTTGGAAAACAATACTTACGTGGCCTTTGCCGACATGGATGCCAGCCCGACCAAGGCCTGGCTGGTGCTGCATCGCAACGACGTACAATGGAGACGTTTTTACGAGATTGCCTTCGCCAGGCGACCCGGTGAAGAGTTGTACGACCTCGTGAAAGACCCATATCAGATGAGAAACGTTGCCGCCGATCCGGCTTATGAAAAGGACCGCACGAAGCTGGCGGCGAAGTTAATGAAGATCCTGACCGATGCGGGAGATCCGCGCGTGTCAGGCGGCGGCAGGACCTTCGAACAGCCTCCGTTCACGAATCCGAGCCCGCAGGAACAGCAAAGAAGAGCCAACTGATGAACGAACTGCTTTGCCCTCGATGATTGCGTCCAGCAATGGCAATAACCACAAATTGAAATGGGTCCAAAACGGAGCGCATGCGTGAAGACTATCACTTGGTAGCGAGTCACGCGCCTCCAGTGAATCAATGAGATCGAGTTTTTGAACACTACTAGAGACGTTCGTTGTTCCTCAAGCACGGGTTGGGACAGCAGCCGATAGCCCTCGGCATTCTGGGCGTGGAGCTTCGTCGTTGAACAGGGAACAGACGGAAGGTCGCTCTGCACAGACGGAGCATCCGGCCGCGCAATTATTCGTGGGCCGAGCTGATGCGGCGAGTCTGGTCCTTGGATGTGTTGGAATGTCCCCGTTGTTTTGGCGCATGAAAATCGTTGCCGCCATCCATTCTTCCGAGGCCATTCGAAAGATCCTTGACTGCCTCGGCCTGCCTGTGAGGGCGCCGCCGATTGCCAAGCCCTCACCGGACGGCCCAATCGAGGAGCCGATAATATTCTGAACGGACGAGGACGGGGACAATCGAGATTCGAGCCTGAAGGCAAGGGTGTGCCAAGATTCTTGTCTCATTGCATCCGGTTGATCTAAGATGGCAGTCGTCGGCGCGGCACGGGAACTTCCAGCGGCGTCGAGTTGACATAAGCCCTATTCTCCGAACTTGACTCACCGCGCCTTGAGCTGAAAATGACTCTTTGTTCCGCCTATCCGCCGAAGACGTTGCCTCCGGCCGGCTACGCCAGATCCGTTACCAGTCACCCACTCGCGCTTTGCGACAGGTGTAGAAGTTCAAAAAGGCCACACGACACCCACGCCGGTCGACACGAGAAACGCGACGGCGGAGACCGCAGCCCCCTTCAGGGGCTGAAATCCACATCTGGAGGGCACTTTCGCCGGGTGGCGCAGACATCGGATTTCGAGCGATGTCTACGTTCTTTCTCGCACTCCTGGCTAACCGCACCATATGTGGGTCGATTGGCTACTAACGCTCGCGTCAAAAAGTTTGTTCCACCAAATAGAATTCGAATCTCAAAACGCCAAGGAGGAGATATGCCAGCAACTCAAACTAGCAAGTATTCGTCCGCAGTCGAAACGTTTCTTTCGGAAGCGCCGCACCGCTTGTTTATCGGTGGCAGATGGTTGCCATCGAGACAGGGCCTGACCTTTCAGACCGTCGACCCCGGCGTTGGTTCTGTCTTGAGCGTGGTCCATGACGCGCAAAAGGAAGACGTCGATTTTGCAGTGCAGACGGCAAGAGAAGCGTTTCGAAACTCAGGCTGGGCCCGGATGACACCGAACGCGCGCGGTGTATATCTTCATCGTTTGGCAGACCTGGTGGAGAAAAACAAAGCCACGTTGGCGGAGATCGAATCGTTGGACGTCGGGAAACCGCAGCCACAGGCCACTGGGGACATCGAAAACTTCTCAGCGACGCTCCGCTATTACACGGATCTGGCCGTTCACGTTCAGTACCGGACACCGATTGCCGTATCCAAGCATGAGGCGCGAGTGGTCAGGCAGCCCTACGGTGTATGCGGCTTCATCTTTCCCTGGAACTTCCCCTTCCTCTTAGTGGGCTGGGGAATCTCCCCGGCTCTGGCGGCGGGCAATACCGTCGTCATCAAGCCAGCCGAAGACACGCCGCTTTCGACCCTTTACCTGACGAAGCTCGTAAAGGAGGCCGGAATCCCCGATGGTGTTGTGAACGTGGTGACGGGGCTGGGAACCACGGCTGGACAGGCATTGGCGAATCATCCAGGGCTGAACCGGATGTCCTTCACGGGATCTCCCGAGGTGGGGAAACTCGTGGCCGAGTCCTGCGGCCGAAATCTGATTCCGGTGAAGCTGGAGCTGGGTGGCAAGGGTGCTGCCGTTATTTTCGACGATATCGATGTGGATAAGACCGTGGACGCGCTTTGTGGTGCAGTCACCTTGAATGCAGGCCAGGTGTGTTGCACGGCGACGCGCTGGTTGGTTCATGAGTCCATCTACGATCAGTTTGTAGAACGCACCCGATCGCGCATGGCGGCCGTCCAGATTGGCTACTGGAACGATCCGCAAACGCAGATGGGTCCAGTGGTCAGCCAGAAGCAGAAAGATCGGGTTCTGGGCTATCTGGAAAAAGCACGACAGCAAGGCGCAGAAGCCGTTGTTCCGGGTGGGGCAGCCGAAGTTCCGGGCAAGCCGGAAGGCTTCTATGTCAAGCCTGCGGTGTTGGCAGGCGCGCCCGATAACGTGGCGGCGCGTGAAGAGATCTTCGGGCCGGTTCCTTACGTTTTGAAATTCAAGGCCGAGGAGGAAGCTATCGAGCTGGTAAACCGCTCGACCTATGGCCTGGCGAACAGCGTCTGGAGTCAGAATCTGGATCGGGCCAACCGTGTTGCGGAGTCGCTAGTGGCAGGCAACGGCTGGATCAACGCGCACAATGTGTTCGTGCATGGCATACCCTACGGCGGCGTCAATCTGAGCGGTCTTGGAGGAGGCGTCTTAGGTCCAGACACACTGTTCGACTACCTGCGGAGCCAGTCGATCGTTAGACCGTTGTAGGGACAGTCCCAGCTTAGGCTGGCCTTTTTGCCAGGCAAGAAGGTTGTCCCTCGCCAATATTTCATCGGTTTGAAAAGCATTGACTGTTTAGCCCGTTCCTTCCACACTCCGGCCCATGATAGAGACACTTCGATGGCTAGGAATTTTGATGGTTGGAGCCTTCAGAGAACAGCGGGATCTGGCTCTAGAGAACTTGGCTTTGCGCCAACAGTTGGGAGTGCTTAAACGGAGGGGGTTCCGAGACTTAAGCGGAAAGACCGAGTGTTTTGGGTCGTGCTCTCCCGAGTCTGGCCCCAGTGGCGAAAGGTCTTGCATCTGATTGAAGCTGACACCGTCGTCGGCTGGCAGCGCCAAGGCTTCAGAATTTATTGGGCCAAGATTTCGAAGCAGAAAAGTGCCGGTCGACGGCCAGTGAGCACCGAGGTCAGGTGTGGTGCGCAAAAACACCTTGGCAACCAAATCGGGCAATGTTCCCCAACTCTCCATTTGGCGAAGGCTGAGAATGTATCAGTCTGATTCATCGATTCCGTTTGCGACCGCTTCGGAAGACACTACTGCTCTCTGAAAGACGGCCTCCATCTTTGTCTCTTTCCTCAGGCAGCCATCTTTTCCAGCCGATACTCATGATGAAGCCCACCGAGGATCGCCCTGGCGCTCACCCGATATCCCGCCGGAATCTGATGTCGTTGCTTTTGCCGTGGCACCGGCAGGCCGTTTGCCGGCTCTGGAAGCCCTGGTCCCAGGCTCGCATGGGGCCGTGCCTGGCAGTAGTGGGTTTTCCACTCTTGTAGAACTGCCCTGAGATGACGCTCATTGATGGGAATCAAATAATTTAGACAGCTCCGGCGCACTGTTCCGACTAGGCGTTCGCAATGGGAATTCGCCTGTGGCGATCGGAACGGTGTTTTGAGCACTCTCACTCCCATGGCTCTGACCGCAATATCCAGTTCTTGGGAGTAGATCTTGTCCCGATCGTGAATCACAAAGCGGTAAGCGTGTTCGTTGTCCATCACCTCTCGAAATTGCTGTAAGGTCCAGGCGGCGGTGGGATGGGAGGTGATATTGAAATGCACGAGGCGTCGGCTGCCGACCTCCATCACCACAAACACATAGATGAACCGAAAGCGGACGGTCACCGAGACGAAAAAATCACAAGCCAGCATGCCCTTCGCATGATTGCGAACAAAGGTCATCCATCGCTGCGTGGGTACTGTCTGACGTCGACCGCCCTTCGCATCTTCCGGTAAATATTTCTGGATCGTGCGAGGTGAGACCTTAATCCCAAGCTTGACGAGGAGTTCAGCGGCGATGCAAACGAAGCCGAGCCGAGTCCAGCTCCTTCGTTGGCTTTACCTGGTCGTGTTAAGGCGACAGCCGAGTCGATCACAGCCAGCCCAGCGAAACGGTGCCCATTTAACCTCGGGATCGCCGCTCATTAACTTCAGCTACAATCGCTGACCAGTAGAAGACGTGGGCGACCAGGCCGAGAACTCCAAACAATACCAGCATCTCTGACTTCCCCGAGCAAAGCCAATTCGAATCTCCTCTTCCCTCTATCCATCTCAGTAGGTTATCTACGAAGATGAGAGAAAGTAGCAGCGCTGCGAACTGGTAACCCACTAAGAGATTGGTTTGGTCGATGGGCTGCTCCTCCTCTTCCTCCTCCTCTCCATATTTTGCCAACAACAGGCAAATGAAACCGACCAGGATGTAGGCGGCGTTATGAACTGAGAACACCCATAAAGGCAGCATAACCCGCCACCAAGACCAATAAGCGATGGCCGTCAGCTTGAGCACAGCCAAGACCAACGAGAGAAACCCAGCCAGGTAGAATCCTGCGGTCTGAATCGGCTTGTCGGCTCTGCCTCATGCCGCCTGCCGATAGTAGTACTTGAGTAGTCCTCCCAATCGCTCCCGACATTGAACCGATGCCTGATTACCATCCACCGGTTGAGTCTGCCGAGGAAACAGAAGCCTATTCCCCTTCCCTTGATGATTTCTTTCCTGATGATAATGAAGTTCGTATGCCTGTAGGGCTCGCCTCAGCGAAGACTCTCCGAAGAGAATCAACTTCCCGAGACACTCTTCTTTGACTGACCGGACCTCGCTGAACGAATTTTATGAGCAATATCACTCCCGGGGGCTGGAAGTCATCGGATTCTATCACCACAAGTCCAACGAGTCCTTGGATGCAGAAAGAGTTTATCGACTTGCGAAACAGCTCAGGTTCAAGTTTCCGATAGCTATCGACTATGATTGGCAAACTCTGCGAAGTTGGTGGCTGGACAGCTCCAAATCGAATTGGACAAGTGTCAGTTTCCTAATGGATCGCACGGGAATCATTCAATATATTCATCCTGGTGGACAGTATGTTCAGGGAGACGACGATCATAGAGCGCTGAAAGCCAAGATCGAGCAGTTACTACTGGAGAAGTAAGCGAGGAATGTCAGTGTCCAGGTCTGGCTACTACGCCCGCACCTCCCTCCACTAGTGACCGGCCTAGGTGCAGGGCCGGCATGGCGGCGGCCCTCACAAATCGCAATCAGTAGACTTGGCTCCGTGGTTTCTTGTTTCAGTCCGACCTCTACATACCTAACCAAGCTTTGAGAGCTGACCAAGAATTCCCCTGAAAGTGTCCAACCGCTGGTGACGTGTGACCCCAACTTTCGCCTGCTGATTCGTCTTTCTGCCAAGCTTTCGCGTCTTCTTGTTGATGTCCAAGAGAGCCTTAGTGCCAATTTCTACAAGCGTTTTGATACACTACAGTCGCAAGCGTCGTCCGCCCTTCAACAAGAGGGGCTTCAGGAGGTTCTTCCTCGCCGTGTTTGCCTCCTGACCGTTGGGCACAGGAAAATTGTCGAGACCTCGACGAGCGACAGAGGGTTTCGTCACGACACTTAGTAATTTTCAAAAGAAAGTCGAGGGGCAATGAAGTTTTCTTCAATCATGATTGTCTTCACTCTGGCCACCTCATGGCAGCAGACGTTCGCTGCCGTGTCTCCTCAGGATTGTGTCGGAGGAGCCTCTCTGGGAAGTTTTCGCATTCTGGTTGAATCGCCTAGGAACGGCCGCGGGGATAAAGACCTTCCACTGTCCTCGGTCAATGCACTCCGCGCTCACCAGAAGTTGAAGTACATCCCTGTTGAGTTGGCCCCGGAAGTCAAAGAGAAAGCCAAGATCACCCTTCTGCTGGTGAACGGCGCGGAAGGTGATGCAGGACAGGTAGAAGTCCTGGATTCGCACTCAGCAGACAAGAGTGCCGAGTGGGTTGTTCCTTTTGATACTTCGATCGTCGGGGTCGTCTTTGGCCCTCAAGGGCTGGATGTCAAGAAGGTCAACTCCCTGGTGCGCAAGAATCACCAACTTGTGACCCAGCTGGCCGATTATGCCGAGCAAACCACTCAGGTCGGTGCTTTGGTGGAAACCTTGATGGCTTGGGAACAGGCTCCAACCGGTCATCGCAGCGTTGAGGCAGCACTGTCGGGATTCTTCTCACGCTATGGTGTGGGACTTCCCAAACTCGACCCCAATGCCCCTGCGGACCAACAAGCCGCCTTGCTCTTGCGAGCGGTTCTTCCGTCATTAGGTACTTATGATCCGCTGACCATCGATCCTTCGGTCAAGGTGCAACAGTCGGCTGGACTTGCGGCATCCGTAGCCTCTCTGTTCTTCGGAACGCCGGTAGCGGTGGCAGCAGGTGGAGCCGTTTTGTTTCAGAATCTCCGAACTCTGATGTTTCCGGATACTGATTTCCGCTCGGCTTACGTCCACTTCAAAGTCTCCGAAACTGTGGCGCTCTGCTCGAAACCTCAACCCGCTCGATCGCGAACACGCACAGCCTATCTCTGGGCAATTCGACTCCCGGGTGCAGTCCCACCCAGGCTCACCCTGTCTGAGAATCTGCATTTGCCATTGGGATGGAAATCCGTGGTGCGGGTGTCTCTGGAGCATCCCTCGCAGCTCAAGCGATTGTCTCGTTTTCGAGAGTGGCAACTGAAATCGGACAACGGAAACGAAAGCTATCCTGTGAGTGTGACACCGAGTGGAACAATCCCCGCGGCTCTTGATCTGGACTTGAGCCAGGGTTCTCTGCCGCCAGGAGGCTACCGGCTCACTGGAAAGTGGGACTGGGATCCGGTGCCAACCCAGGGACTGATTCATCTTCATCCCTTTGGCGAACTTAGCAAGGCTCAGCTCACATCCGCGTCTCAAGATCGGCTTTTGGCAGCGAGGGGCCTGGTGCCCGTTCAGTTGACGGGTGCCGACTTCGAATTTGTTGAGAAGCTTTCGCTCCTGAAAACCAACCGCCGAAACGGCCCTGCCGTTGATCTTTGGTTTGCCTTGCCTCTCGGAAAACAGGCAGGTCCACAGTCTCATATGGAAACAGAGATTGACACTGAGAAGCTGCTCCCGGGTCCTTATCAATTACAGATCACGCAATTGAACGGTCAGAGCGAGACCTTGCCGCTGACCCTGCATCCCGCTCACCCGAAGATTCGCAATCTGCCCTTGAGGGTCAACCTGGGTGAGGATCAGCAACCCGTCTCGTTGGAAGGTTCTGACCTGGAGCGGATTGAATGGATCAAAGCAGAAGGGATTGAATGGGAATTCCTGCCGCAGAAAATCTTGCCAGGACAGGCGGCTTCCTCCAAACGTGACGGATTGCTCCGACTGAAGCAGGTATTTCAGAAGGGCGAAGCCATCGCCCTCTCCATAAAGATAGAGGGGATCAACGAACCGCTCCAGTTGCCGGCTGGCCTAACCGTCGCCGGACCTCGGCCTAGAATTGTAGCCGTCAATCGTTCGTTTCCCGCGGAGTCCAGCGCCTCGCTTCGCAACGGCGAGATTCCCGGTGGATTTGCTGTCAGCTTCGGGATTCAAGCGGAACAAGTGGAATCGGCGCTCTCTCTGGATCTAACCTGCAGCGCCAGCGGAGAATCCTCCTCTCTCGTGTTGAAGCCTGGCGACCGTCGTGAGAATGCCAAGCTGGATCTGGCCCGAGATGGCCTCCTCTTCCTTTCGTTGGATCCAGGCTTGTTTGGGTTTAGTGGGTGTAAATTGAGCGCATCGGTGGTTACCGAAGCCGCGGGACGTTCTGATCCCTATGTCCTGGGAGAGGTCATTCGGGTCCCGCGCATTGAACGTTTCCGCTTGACCGAAGAAAGCGTTGGCAAGTCCTCGTACCTTGGGATCCTTACAGGGAGAGAATTACAGACGATTGAGAAAGCGGGCTGGAATCCTCACCAGGGATTTCCGGTCGTGGGTATTCCCACGCCCGTTCCGGGAGAAACGACGAAACAAACGCTCAAGATTGCTCTTCCCTGGCCGTCTCCCTCACCTCGAGCTCCCCTCTACGTCTGGCTGCGAGGGGAAACTCAAGGCCGCGCTACACAGGTTAAGGAGGAGTAGACTCCACCCCATTGCTAACAAGTAATTGACCTGTCGCGCCCGTAGACGCACTCGCCTGTTTCGTGTCGGTGCTTCCGCTGGCAAAAGGGCAGTCGAGCCCGACAGGCGTGGTTCGCTCGGCGCGTGGTTTTGACAGCTCCGCGTCAAGGGAAATCTGAAGCACTCGGACTAATCGTGGTGCAGGGCCCTCACGGGGCAATGAGCGAACGCGCGCTTCCTGGGGATCGCTTGGGAGGTATCTGCGCGGTTTGCGGATTGCTCCTGGCCATGTGGAAAAAAACAGACGCGCCTGGCGGCCTGCCACAGAATTCCTGGCTATTCGCCAGGAGAGATTGCGCTGAGGATCTGGGTGGCAGTCTTCTGAATGAACTGAAGGGATTCGATCAGCGTGGCGCGATCACCGTTCCAGAGCTGGATGTAATCGGCGGACGCGGCGAGGCAATCAAGACCGATCGCATGAGAGACGACGAAA
The DNA here is from genome assembly GCA_963752385.1 of uncultured Acidimicrobiia bacterium. Classification (GTDB taxonomy): domain Bacteria; phylum Acidobacteriota; class Terriglobia; order Versatilivoradales; family Versatilivoraceae; genus CAVVYL01. The sequence goes on from CAVVYL010000040.1 coordinate 162,952, forward strand.
GCAATCGCTTCAGCCTCGGTTTCGCGGATGCTGCGATTCGTTTGAGCTCGTCGGTCAGCTTTGTGGAGAGCTTCGTGAGCGGTCTCATGGACTAGCGTCGCAAAAGCCTCGGCCGGATTGAGGTCGGGCAGCAGGACAATCTTGCCACCGCAGGAGACACCCTTCGCCGGTTGGATCTCGGACGAATACTCCAGCTCGATTCCAAGGCGTTCAACATACTCTTTGAGCCGATCCGTGTAGCTCTTCGGGTCACCGGCGACCTTTGCGACTTCTGGCAACGGCTGACCCTCTGTCTGCGAGATATCGAAGACCGTTACCGGGCGAAAGCCTGCCACTGCCTGCTGCTCCTCTCTTTGATCTTCAACTTCAGCCTGCTCTTTCTTGCGCGACACAACGATGGGCGCGAGCACTGTGATCCCCTTTTCGCCCTTCATATGACGAATGTGGGTTAACTTGTTAACTGGCATGAGCCACGGCGGTGTCAACGATCCACTCCAACGGTCGCGGCTGAAAATTCAGTTCGCGTTTTGCCTTGGCATTCGATACGCCTCGCATCTGAGTCCCGTAGTAAACCGCATCCGCACCACTCGCTTTCAGAGCATCCTCAACCGATATCTGCGGCGGTGGTGGAGCATTCAGCCATTGAGCAAACGCAGGGAGCCATTCGCGCACCGCTAAAGGTTGATCATTCGCAATCAGATAAATCCCAGGATTGCCTTGCTCTGCTGCTGCAACGGTGGCAATCGCCGCGTCCTCAATGTGTAACCACGACCAGACGCCTTCGCCATTCCCGACGATCGGGAACTGTTGCTGTCGCACCTGTCGGGCAACATCGCCATCGGGGGTGAAATAGGTGCCGGGTCCATAGAAGAAGCCATAACGCAGGGCAATCCCTTCTATGTTGGGATTTCCTAGTAAGCGATGCTCAAGCTCAGTTACTACGCGGGCATCTGCTGCAACCGCAGGCGAGGCATCAAAGGCTAGAGGCGTTTCTTCATCTGCCAATCCAGGACCAGGAACCGCCCAGAATGCGATCGACTGCCTCAGGTAACGCCGCACACCCGCCGCTTGTGCGGCTGCCAGCACATTGGCACCCCCTTCTAAACGGATGCGAGTGTTGAAGGCGGCGGCGGCACTCATTGACTCACGGGTGTAGGTTCTGGGTAGGGCGGTGAGTTGTTCAATCACGACTTCCGGCTGAGCGCGACTGACAACCGCTTTGACCGCATCGGTATCAAATACATCGGCGATCGCAGGTTCTATGCCTTGTTCCGCTAAAGCCTGAGCTTTTTCTGGAGAACGCGTCAGAGCAACTAGAGCGTGTCCTTTGGCAAGCAATTCCGCGATCAGCGGACGACCGATCGCTCCCGTTCCCCCTGCAACAAAAATCTTCATCTGTGAACCTCCTGTTGAAGTATGGAACTATTGTTGAATAAGACAAACCGGGTGCTTGGCCGCCAGGTGAAAGCCCGCGGACCAGGACCTCGCCCGGCCCCGGACAGGGTGTCGGTGCGTCCTCGAAGGCCGAGTGACTCGGGCCCGCCGCGGGCCCGAAGTCGAATGGCTTTCATGGAGCACCCTCCGGGCGTTCGAAGTGCAGCCGATCGGTTACGCCCCACGATCCCTATTTCTTGCCCTTCTCCGGGACCGTAACGTTCTTGGCGTCGCGTGGGTGCAGGATCACCGCCAGGAGGCGGGTCTTGGTCTTGTCGCTCGGGTTCCGGGCCACCCGGTGCAGAGACCCCGACGGTTCGTAGAACGTTTCCCCGGCCTTATAGGTCTCGACCGGCTCGTCGTCGATAGCGTGCTCGTATTCGCCCTCCAGGACGTAGCCGAAGACCGGGCCGGCGTGGCGGTGCGACGAATCCTTCTGGCCGGGCTCGAAGGTCACTTCTCGCACCGTCGCACTGGCGTCCTTCCCGTCCAGCTTCTCGATGATGTCCCGCTGGGACAGCTGGGTCGACTTCACCTCGCCCTTCCCGGTGTGTTGGGCCAGGGTCATCCCGCCGACGACCCCGATGGCGACGCAGACGGCGAGTGCGAGGAACTTCCGGTGCCTGACAACAAAAATCTTCATCTGTGAACCTCCCATTGAAGTAAGGAACTATCGATGAATAAGACAAACATTGCCGCTGAGCCAATGCTGCCGCTGCTGAGGGCTCGGCGTGGTGTTCTGGACGCTCATCTGGGAGACTGTCATTTGCGACATGTTGACCAGAGCGTTGATTCCAAGTTCCCGAGCGACCGCCGCCATGGTTACGGTCGCTTCCAGGTAAGCGGCGGATACGGACATGCCGAAGTAGATGCGCCAGCAGCGGCCACTCGAACGGCGTCATTGGGGAAGAACATGAAGAACCTCCTCCATGTAGCGGTCGGCGGCGGCTGCTGCCTCCTCCGGACTGCTGCCGTTCTGACGGGCGCTCAGGTAGGGCGCGTACCAGTCCCACCAGTGGTGCTTGGCGTGCGTCTTCTCGTAGCGGTCGTGGTGCTCCGACGTCTCGCGGAGGAGCTCTGCAAGGGTCGCGACGTCCACGGCTATTGCTCGCGTCGACTTCCATTCGCGGCCGGGAAGCCGCGACTTGATCTCCTGGAGCAGCCAGCCGTTCCCGCCCGGATCCTCGAACGAGGCAAACGAGAAGTAGGAACGACCTTGCGGGTCGCGCCCGCCGACGCGCGGGTTCTCCACGGCGTTGTTGAAGGGGCCGCCGGCGTAGTGGAAGACCTCGCTCACCTCGACGCCGCGGGCGATCAAGTCGTCGCGGGCGGCGTCGATGTCGTCGACGGCGAGGACCAGGCTGTGCGCCGAGCCGGGCTTGGCCGCGCTCGTATGAGGTTGGCACTCAGTCCGGCCCCCACATCCATAAGCTCCGGCTGGCCTGCCTTTCTGCGGGAATGGAAAGGTGACGCGCCGCGGCGGCGCAACGTTACCGCGACGGACGAGCTCGACGACGTCATCCCAACGCAGCACCGTCGGCTGCTCGCGCGCCGCGGCAGCTTCCAGTCCGGCCGCGGATAGTGGCACGTGTAGCCGCCGGGATAACGCAGCAGGTAATCCTGACGCTCCGGCTCGGCCTCCCAGAACGGACTGGCCGGCCGCACCTCGGTAACGACGGGGCCCGGCCAGAGGCCGGAGGCGTTCACGTCGGCGACCGTCTCCTCGGCGACTCGGCGCTGCTCGTCCGACAGGTAGTAGATGCCGGAGCGATATGATGTGCCGATATCGTTGCCCCTGCTGGTTCTTGGTCGTCGGGTCATGGATCTGGAAGAAGAACTCGAGAAGCTCCCGGTAAGAGAGCTTGGCGGCTCGCAGACCACTTCGATCGCTTCCGCGTGCGAACCGTGATTGCGGTATGTAGCATTCTGTACGTCGCCGCCGCTGTAGCCTACGCGCGTGGCCGTTACGCCCGGCAGTTTGCGGATCAAATCCTGCATGCCCCAAAAGCACCCGCCCGCGAGAATCGCCGTTTCCGTCTTCGCCATCTTTATGTCTCCTGCTGGAAAGCCACTTTGACCGCGTCAGCGCTCACTCGCCGGTGACGCCCGAGCCTCGAGGCTCTCTAGGTGAGTCGCGCGGCGAGGCATGCATGGCGTGGAGCGCAAACCGCCACGCAGCCTATCCCCCTCGCCAGGGCTCGCCCTCCGGGGCACTGCGGCCGAGCTTGTCGGGCAGCGGCTCGCCCTCGGGCGTAAAGTCCAGAGACACGGAGTTGATGCAGTAGCGCAGGCCCGTGGGCGGCGGGCCGTCGGGGAACACGTGCCCCTGGTGGCTGCCGCAGCGGGCGCAGAGAAGCTCCGTACGCGCCATGCCGTAACTTGAGTCACGCTCTTCACGCAAGTGATCGTCGTCGAAGGGCGCCGTGAAGCTCGGCCAGCCGGTGCCGCTTTCGAACTTTTGCCCGCCCAGGAACAGTGGCAGGCCGCAGAGCCGACAGGTGAAGACCCCCGGGCGCTTCTCGTCCAGGAATGTGCCACAGAACGGCGCCTCCGTGGCGTGACGGAGCAGCACATTGGCTTCTTCGGCCGTCAGATCCGCTTCTAAGAGCTTGCGCTGCCCCGGGGACGGAGGGGTCAAGTCAAATCCCGAGCCGGAATGTGCGGCCATTACTGCACCTCCTCGTCCTAATGCTCCTTATACGCCTGAATCGTCTCGATCTTGGGCTGGGCCACGGCGTGGATATAGGGCTGATCCGGGTTCCGCGCCGCGTAGTCGTGGTGATAGTCCTCGGCGACGTAAAACGCCTCCAGCGGCACAGGTCGGACAGCCACTATGCTTCGCCGGCCGATCACTTAGCCGGCACGGTAATCGGGGCCCCCTTCTGCTTCACAAAGAACACTAGGAACTTGGCAGGCTTTGTAGTGCTGGCATTCCGGGAAACCGTGTGCACGTGTTCCGGCGACTCATAGAATGTCTGGCCCGGCCCCAGTGTCACTTCCTTCCCACCCTTCACCTGCATCACCACTGCCCCTTCCAGCACATAGACAAACGCATAAGCATTGTGCCGGTGCTCAGCGTCCGACCCGCCCGGCGCGTACTCCACCATGACCATCGTGCCCTCTTTGCCGTCTATTCCCGCCAGTTCATGCGTCATTAGCGGCGTCACCTTGGCCTCTTGAGCCGCGGCGGTAGCCGCCGCCAGGCATAATGCGATCAGCACCTTCGTCATTGCTTTCCTCCTTGTACTTTCCGTGCCGCCGGCTGATATTCGCCAGGCACAGCCCGGAATGCCACCGACAGACGATTTGAAGCCGCGTGAAATAAATTTGCCAGCCATAAGTACCTCCCTAACGAGGAAATCGGTTCCGTCTCCGTTCGAGAAAACCGTCATCAGTAGGAATCAAGCCAATGCCGAAGACGCCCATGCTTTTCTCGGGCACATGATCTGCAATCCATAGGGATCTGCGCCGCCTTCATTGGCGCTACTGCGGCTTTTGTCGTTGCCATAAATCCTACTATAAATTTCTAGCCATTGTTGAATAGCACTTATTGCTACTTCCGAGTCCACTCGGAGAGTGCGGCCGCTCGAACGGCGTCATCGGGGAAGAACATGAAGGACCTCCTCCATGTAGCGATCGGCCGCGGCGGTGGCCTCCTCGGGACTGCTACCGTTCTGACGGGCGCTAAGGTAGGGCGCGTACCAGTTCGACCAGTGGTGCTCGGCGTGCGTCTTCTCGAAGTTGCCATGGTGCTGCTCCGTCTCGTGGAGAAGCTCTGCAAGGGTTGCGACGTCCATGTCTCGCGCTCGCGTCTCCTTCCATTCGCGGCCGGGAAGCCGCGTCTGGATCTCCTGGAGCAGCCAGCCGTTCCCGTCCGGATCCTCGAACGAGGCAAACGAGTAGTAGGAACGGCCTTCCGGGTCGCGCCCGCTGACGCGTGGGTTCTCCCCCACGGTGAGGTTGAAGGGGCCGCCGGCGTAGTGAAAGACCTCGCTCACGTCAACGCCGCGGGCAATCAATTCGTCGCGGGCGGCGCCGACGTCGTCCACGGCGAGGACCAGGCCCCGCGCTGAGCCGGGCTCGGGCGATGGGATTCCCTTGCCGAAGATGATCGAGGCTGGAGAGTTGTGCGGCGTCACTTGCACGGCGTGGAAGTCGCCCGCAGCGAAGTTGGCGTCGAGCCGCCAGCCGAGCTTCTCGTAGAACGCCTTCGCGCGGTCGACGTCGGAAACGCCGATCATCACGACTTCGAGTTTCGTGTCGACCGATTTGGCTTTTGCGAGTTTTGTAGCTTCCATAAATCCTCCTATGAATTTCCAGCTATTGTTGAAAAGTACCTCTTCCTACTTTCGTGTCCTTCTATCTATCCACCGACAGCTCTTTCACCGATCCTGCGACTTCAGACTATAAACTTTCGGAGCAAGAAATCGAAAGTCAGATTTGTTGAATGCGAGCATCCGCAGACACTGAGGCCTCTTTTGCCGACGCGGTGAATGTCGCCGCATTCTTCCTGACGAACTCCTGCACGCTCAGCGGTCCCTGCCCCGTTAGCGTGAGCACGTCGTCCGACATCCGGTCGTAGCGTCCCGCGCGGTGCAGGTCGGCCATCGTCGCGAGGTGGTTCACCAGGTGAACCGGCAAGCCGCGCTCGAGCAGCCCGTCCAGCCACGGCTCGACCGGAATGTCCTGAAACGTGATCGTGCGGCCAAGCGCCTTCGAATACTCCTGTGCATAGAAATGCATGTTCTCGGACTGCGGACCGGTCAGGTGATAGATCTTGCCGATGTGCGGCTGCGGATTGGCAAGCAGCGCGGCGATCACACGTGCTACATCTTCCACTGCGACCGGCGAAGTCTTGCCGTCGCCGAACGGTAGTCTGATCTGATTTGATTCCCTGACCGAATCCGAAGTGAAAATCAGGAAGAAGCCTTCCAGAAGCACTGTCGGCCGCACGTGCACGACCGGCAGACCGGACCAGTTCAGCGCCTGCTCGGCGAGCCAGTGCAGCTTGTGCTGCGGGCTCGCGGTGGTTTCGGTAATGCTCATCTGTGAGAGCGTCATCTGCGACATATTGATGAACGCCTTCACGCCGTGATGCTTCGCCACCGCCGCCGCATTGACCGTCGCGGCCAGATAGGCATCCGAAACCGACATGCCGAAGTACATCGTCTCGCAGCCGGCAATCACCCTATGCATCGAATCGAGATCGAGCAGATTGCCGACCACGACTTCCGCACCCATGTCGCGCAATGCCTGCGCGCGTTCGTCTTCATTTCGCACCATCGCACGCACCGCTTTGCCTTGCTTCAACAGCAGTTTGGTGACCGTGCGCCCTACCCCGCCGACGCGGCCCGCCGCGCCGGTGACCAGAATGGGATTTGCCATGTTTTGTCCTTCCATGCGTTCACCTAAGTCGGAAGTCAGATTTGTTGAATGCGAGCGTCAATCAACAGAATCACTTGTCCTTTAAGGCGTGACGTTCGATGCTTTTTGCGTAGTGAGCGTCTCAAGCCTGTTATGAGCCTCTGAAATGGGTTTACGGGCGGTTTGGAAGACCTCGAAGGGAATTCCTTGTTTGCCGAGAAAGTCCATGAATTCCGGCGTGGTAACGCTGTGAACCGTATTTGTGAACTCACACGTTTGGTCGTCGATCTTCTTGACGCTCAAGTCCCAGATCACGCCTACCTTTGTACGGCCCGTAGGCGTCAATAAGTCTGAGATGGAGACGAGTCTTAGGTGATCGGGTTCGCCAATCTCCTCCACGTAGTGCTGCACCATCAGGCTTCCGCTTAGTATTTCGACATTGACTGACATGCGCCGACCGTCAGGCGTCGTGGTTGCACCGGCGGCGCAGTGAGCTGGGAGCAGATTGGTATTCCGATTCGAGTCGTCCCGTCGGAGGAAAACAACAAAGTCTTTGGCCGTCCCCAATCTTTCGTTCCCGGGTCCGCCCCGGATTGGTACCTTCAGTTTATGGTCAAGGACAAAAAGTAAGGAACTGGCCGCATCCGACGAGAACTTGCCCATGTTAAGAGAAGAAACTGCGACTATGCGACCACAGGAAGCATGAAACGGAAGTTCTCCTGCCGAATCACAAATCATTGCCAGGAAAATGCCCATTTTGCCGGTCCGCGATGCAGCAAGCATACAAGATGGAATCTATGCGTAAAGAGTGTGAGCGGGCACCGAAGCTGCGCTTCGTGCAGACGCCGTATTATGACGCAGTGCGAGACATCAGAACAAGGCAAGGCAGAATTAAGGAATAGGTCTGAAGCACTTTCCTTCGCATGGTTGGCTTTCATGGTTTCAAAGTTTGCTTTCTCCTCCCTTTGCTCAGTCACTAAGTCGATAATTGGTTCTTGACACTCTCGTACACGGACATCAATAACGGCGTTCCCAGCCCGAGATTACTAACTACAAGTCGCCTATTGATTGAAGAAAGCAAGCCAAGCAGTTCGGCGAAAGCGGAATCTGGCCCGCACGATGAGAGACGGTCGAAAGGAAAGCCCGTGGTTTTGGGTCGCCTGACGTTCAACGGTCAGACGCTAGCAGTCGATTTGGACCAGCAGGGCAATCTCTCTGCCGCCCTCGGAGTCGATCTCAACGAACTGAAGTTCACCGCTCACTGGCTCCTTATTAATGATGAAGCCGACATCTCCTCCTGCCTGATTGAACCCCGACCGAGATTAAGACTGCTCCCCAATACTCTCGACATTCAGGCCGATGACCTGCTCGAGGCTGTCAAGGTCAACCGAGAACTGCTACTGAGAAAGAAACTCCGGCCCGTCCTGCGAGAATTCGATATCGTCGTCATCGACACACCTCCCGCCATGCGCCAATGCCTTGGCTGTGGCAGACACGATCGTAATTCCAGTCGACTCCAGCAGCTTTGCCTTGCTTGGTCTGACGCAGCTTCTCCAGGTCATTGCCGCCATTCGTGAGGCGCACAAGCCTGACATTGTCATTCGGCCCCTCAGCACGATGTTCAACCGCCGACTCCGGCTGGAATTCTATCGGACATTTCGCTTGACAGGCAAGCCGTGACTTGCCTATCATCGATCGTGGACGATGTTTTCGAGGCCATCGCTGTTCCGGCGCGCCGGGCAATTCTGGATGAACTGGTCGACCGGGACGGTCAGACCCTCTTCGAGCTTTGTACACGTTTAGCGATGAAACATCGAATTGGACTTACGCGACAGGCGATCTCCCAGCATCTAGAGGTCCTGGAGGCGGCGGGACTGGTGACCACGGAGCGGCAAGGGAGGTACAAGCTTCATTACCTGCATACCGCACCGCTTCAGGAGATTGCAGATCGCTGGCTGAAGCTTGCCAAGAAAGGAAAGCGCCGATGAAAATTGTTGTCACCAGCATTTTTGTGGACGATCAGGACAAGGCATTGGATTTCTATACCAAGAAGCTGGGATTCATCAAGAAGACCGAGATTCCGCTCGGAACCATGAGATGGTTGACGGTAGTTTCGCCTAGTGCCCCGGACGGCACAGAACTCGTGCTTGAACCCGATTCCCACCCCGCCGTTGGTCCGTTCAAGACGGCCCTTATGAAGGATGGCATTCCGGTTACCTCTTTTGGCGTTGAAAACGTTTGTGCAGAGTACGAACGTCTTCGTGCTGCTGGTGTCGTATTCACACAACCGCCGACCACAATGGGGCCCGTGACCACTGCCGTCCTGGACGACACTTGTGGCAATCTGATTCAACTTGCCCAAAGAGGGTAAACCGATCATGCCGCCAACCGCTTCCGTGCCATACAAACAGCTGTTGGATGAGCTGCGCTCGCCGGACCAAGGCCGACAGAATAATGCATTTCAAGCGTTGGTCAAAGCGACCGACAGCCCAGTCGACTGGGCGTACGAAATCTGGGACGACCTGCTGCGCACGCTAGTGGACGGCGACAATCGTCAGAGGTCAATCGCTTCGCAGGTGCTCTCCAATCTCGCCAAGAGCGATCCCAGGCGGCGCATGGTCAAGGATCTGGCAGCGCTGCTCGAGGTCACGAAAGATGAGCGCTTTGTCACCGCGCGGCATTGCTTGCAATCTCTATGGAAAGTCGGCGTCGCGGGCGAACCTCAGCGCAAGGCATTGCTGAAGGGCCTGGGTGGCCGATTCAAGGAATGCGCGACTGAGAAGAACTGCACGCTAATTCGATATGACATTCTGATGGTGCTGCGCCGGGTTTACGACCTTGCAGGCGACGAACAAATTCGAGCACTAGCTCAAAGGCTGATCGCGACCGAAGAAGACCTCAAATACCAGAAGAAGTACATGACAGTCTGGCGGAAATGAGCAGGGCACCACTCCAGAGCTGTTGATAAGGGTACGGCACCTTCTGTGGATTCCTGCTTGAACACGCGTGGCCTCGTTTATGTTCAACTCCGGACCTGGTGCGGCATGTCCTGCTATTGGCATTCTGCTCCGGTATGACTGAACAGAAATCTTTGACGATCACCACAACCTATAGCCTCTTTGCGATGGCATGCGCGCCGAAACCGTCGGCCAATACCGTCCTGCGTGCAGGAGCCGGAATCTGTTATGACCGCTCCGGCCCTGGTCCGATTGCCGACCTGCTGCGCGACGAACGGCGAGGCATCTGCGGCGGTACCTCGTGACGATTGGAACGAAAGGCCTGACGGACCGAATACGTGCTCAACGGACAAGGACGTGCGCCAGGGCCCATTCTGGGTGCCCTCGGCCACTGGTTGAGACGTCGGAACTAAGCGCAAGGTGAAGGCCTCGTCGAGGGCACGTGCCTCCCTGTTCGTGCGTTCACAAGTACGAGAGGCAGGCGGTTCCGGCCGTGTGTCCGGATGCGGCCATACCACTTGCAGGGCGGGATAGCAGCAATGGCTCTGGCAACCTCCAACATTCTCTTGGCGGGATTGAGGTCTGCCGTCCTGAGAGTAGCATTGAGGTTCGCAGTGGGGCATATCACCGATAGGTGTGGGTCATTACGCGCAGTTCGATCAGCCGCCATCATGTCGTTCGGCGGAGGGACGTAGTCCGGACGGCAGTTTTCGAGAACGAGGGCAGTTATGCGGTTTTGGCGAGATTCTTGCAAAGATGCAGAAAAGCTATGCAAGTGGAACTTTGCCCACATTGGTGGGCGGAAATCATCTACTCTCTTTTATGGTCGGGATTGGCTTATGAGAATTAGTTTTTCAAAGTGTTGCCTCATTCTTGTGATGATCCTGGGCATCGGATCCTACCGTTATCTGTCGCAGTCATCTTTCGTCATCTCCGGGAACGATGCGCCCATCCTCTACGAGGCGCCGCCACTAAAGGACCCTGTTGCGCGTCTGCAGAAAAGGATCGAGCAGGGAACTATGCAGCTCGAGTACTCCGAACCAGGCGGATATCTGTTGTCGGTTCTCAAGCAACTCAGCATTCCGGTTTCGTCGCAGACGCTGGTATTCTCGAAGACCAGTTTTCAGTTCCAACACATCTCACCGGCAAATCCAAGGGCCTTGTACTTCAACGATGCCGTTTACGTTGGGTGGGTCCAGGGTGGTGATGTTATGGAAATCTCCGCGGTGGACCCTGAGCGGGGTGCAATGTTTTACACGTTAGATCAGCGACCGGTCGGAAAACCCAAGTTTGTACGTCGCGACGAGTGTTTGCAGTGCCATGCGTCGCCGAGGACTCTGGGTGTGCCGGGCCATCTGGTGCGTTCCGTTTATCCAGACTCTGAGGGATTGCCGTTGCTCCAGGCTGGTTCGTTCCTCACCGATCATACGAGCCCACTGCGCGAGCGCTGGGGAGGCTGGTATGTCACAGGCACGCACGGGACCCTGCGCCACATGGGTAACCAGTGGGTGAAGGACATCAGCCGCTCGGATCAGCTCGACGTGGAATCAGGCGCCAATGTGACCCGTTTGTCGGATCGAGTGAATCTAAGTCGATATGCCCGACAAGATAGCGACTTGGTGGCACTGATGGTGCTGGAGCATCAGACTCGCTTGCACAATCTGCTGACTCGGGCCAACTGGGAGACCCGAATTGCCCTTCATCAGCAGGATGACATGAATCGAGTTCTTGGCCAGCCTTCGGATCAATGGTCTGACTCCACACGGCGCCGTATCCACGGCCAGGCTGAAGAACTACTTAAGTACCTTCTCTTCTCGGGAGAAGCGAAACTCGATTCTCCTGTGGCTGGCACATCGGGATTTCAAGAAGAGTTTCCCAAGGCCGGGCCGCGTGACCGGCGCGGCCGTTCGCTGCGCGATCTGGATCTGAAAACCCGCCTGTTTCGCTACCCCTGCAGTTTTCTAATCTACTCGGAGGCCTTTGACGCATTGCCGACAGCGGCGCGCGACCACCTGTACCGTCGTCTGCATGAAGTGCTCACTGGGACGGATCAGGGGAAGGACTTCTCAAGTCTGTCATTCCAGGATCGTACGGCAATTCGCGAGATTCTCCTCGATACCAAGCCAGACTTGCCGGAATATTGGAAGAGAACTCCGGCATCCGCCAAGTTGCTTCATTGAACCATTGTCTTTTCAGGACGCACCTGACGCGGCAGATTGCAGGCAAGATATCCCGATTCTTGCGCCGATCATCCAGCGGGAAATTGTTTACCGTTTACTGTGGGCGATCAAGGTGCACGTCTGCGCCAGATGGCGTCGGCGGGAAGCCAGAGTCAACAGATGGCGCGGGCAATCGTTTGGGTTGAAGAGTAACTTCACACAGGCGTTACGAATCGAGGATCTCACAACGCAAGTCAATATGAGTACATCAACCTTCCACCACCATTTCCGAGCGCTGACTTCCATGAGCCCGCTTCAATATCAGAAGCAACTTCGGTTGCACGCAGCGCGGGGACGCATACTCATGGATGGTCTGGACGCCACAAGGGCGGGCTTTGAAGTCGGATACGAAAGCGCCACCAATTCAACCGGGAATATAGCCGTTTCTTCGGCCAACCACCGATGCGGGACATCCGGACTCTCCGCTCGCCAAGCGCTCCGACGTTGAAGTCGGCCAGCAATCGGCAAAACTCTGCCTGATCGTGCTGGAACCTCGGTCTTGCTGGCGGGGCCGGCTGCTACTTTCCGACGCGGAGAGGGTCACACTGGCCGAGATCGGTCATCGGCTCGGGCGCAAAGCTCTTGAGGAAGTGGCTGCCGTGGCGAAACCAGACACCATTCTGGGCTGGTATCGGAAGCTCATCGCTAACAAGTTTGATGGATCGAAGGCGCGCTGGAACGATAATGATCTGAACCAGCTGAAATCCGTCCCGGGGAATGCTTTCGAAGTCGTGCCAACCGGAACGATTCATAAATAGAAAGCACGCCGCAGTTCGGTCTCTCAGAACGTAAACCCGCGGCCGCAGTCGAACGCCTGTCCACACTCACGATCCCGCGCCATAATGTTCGCGCTTAGACTGGCGGCTCGTTGAAAGCGCTTGTGACCCGACAAAGCTTCCCGTAATCCAGTCATCACAGTCAGCTGGGCTCCGGCAGACCGGCCCTCCGAGTCTGTTCTCCGCTTGGGCTTTCTGCATACGGCGCGTCACGTTCAGTTCTCGGACTCTGCCGCAGCCGGCCGAAGGTATAGCTGTTCGCATCTGATTGCGGACAATCAATCTCCGAGCCCGATTTGGATTCCTTTACTCTCAGTTACCATCAATGGACAATACTTCATGAACGACTCTCTAGGCTAACTCGATTCACAGGGCTGACTGCCGGCGGCCATTCTCAGTAAACTCAAGGAAAACACGTCGTGACCCAGGAAGAAAGACGACTACAGGAATCCAGAGATCGTACCGCCCATTGGAAGCGCTGGGGGCCCTACCTCAGTGAGAGGTCCTGGGGAACTGTCAGAGAAGACTACAGTGCCGATGGCACGGCTTGGGACTACCTGCCGCATGACCAAGCCCGCTCAAAAGCTTATCGCTGGAACGAAGACGGGCTGGCCGGCATTTCCGATCGGCATCAGTATCTTTGTTTTGCCCTGGCGCTGTGGAACGGCAGTGACCCGATCCTCAAAGAGCGTGCCTTCGGTTTGACTGGCAGGGAGGGCAACCATGGCGAGGATGTGAAAGACTGCTATTTCTACCTCGACAGTACTCCCACGCACTCGTACATGAAGTATCTCTACAAATACCCCCAAGAGGCCTTCCCGTACGCCCAGCTTGTAGATGAGAACGGTCGCCGGGGACGGGACAGCCTCGAGTTCGAGCTGACCGATACGGGAGTGTTCGATGAAGACCGTTATTTCGATGTTTTTGTCGAGTACGCCAAGGGTGGTGTGGAAGACATCCTGGTGCGTATCACCGTGGCAAACCGCGGCCCCGAGGCGGCAACGCTCCATCTGCTACCGACCCTGTGGTTCCGCAACACCTGGAGTTGGAACGGTCGGACGCCAAAACCCACCTTGCGCAAATTGGAGGGTTCATCGCCAATTGCCGTCGAGGCTAGCCACCACGAGCTGGGGCAGCGCCGGCTGTATTGTGAAGGAACTCCGGAATTACTCTTCACGGAGAACGAGAGCAACCAGCAGCGGCTTTACGGTGTTGCGAATGGTTCGCACTACGTGAAGGATGGAATCCATGACACCATCGTTCACGGCTCTAAAGGAACCGTTAACCCGGCTCAAACCGGAACCAAAGTGGCTGCCCACTATCCGTTGACCGTTGGGGCGGAAGCAAAGACCGAGGTGCGATTGCGCTTCACGCTGCCAAACCTGCCGGTGGCAGCAGATTCGCTGTTGACCGGAGATTTCGACCAGGTCTTTGCTGACCGGCAACGCGAGGCGGATGAGTTTTACGCCACTGTGATTCCTGCAGATCTGTCGGCCGATGCGCAACAGGTGATGCGGCAGGGATTTGGCGGCCTTCTTTGGTCGAAACAGTTCTATCACTACGTGGTGAAAGAGTGGCTCGACGGCGACGAAGGCCAGGTACCTCCGCCGGCTGAACGGCGCCGTGGACGCAACCACGAGTGGACGCACCTGTACAACGCCGACGTCATTTCAATGCCCGACAAGTGGGAGTATCCCTGGTATGCGGCCTGGGACCTCGCGTTTCATTGTGTCCCACTAGCGCTGGTCGATCCGGAGTTTGCCAAGGACCAGCTGGTGCTGATGACGCGCGAGTGGTACATGCATCCCAATGGACAGTTACCGGCTTACGAATGGGCGTTTAGCGATGTCAATCCGCCCGTGCATGCCTGGGCCGCCTGGCGTGTCTACAAGATTGACAAGAAGCGGCACGGTAAGGGAGACACGGCGTTTCTTAAGCGGGTGTTCCAAAAGCTGCTCCTCAACTTCACCTGGTGGGTGAACCGTAAGGACGCCGAAGGCAAGAACATTTTTCAAGGCGGCTTTTTGGGCCTGGACAACATCGGTGTGTTTGACCGCAGCTCGGCGCTCCCCACCGGCGGTCACATCGAGCAATCGGACGGCACCGGCTGGATGGCGATGTACACGCTCAACCTGCTCGCGATCGCCATGGAGTTAGCGCATGACGATCCCTCTTATGAAGATGTCGCCAGCAAGTTCTGGGAGCACTTTGTCTATATTGCTCATGCTATGAACCATCGGGGGCCGGATGGCATTGAGATGTGGAACGAAGAGGACGGCTTCTTCTACGACGTGTTGCATCTCTCCGAAGGAAATCATTTTCCGTTGAAAGTGCGGTCCATGGTGGGGCTTATCCCGCTATTTGCGGTCGAGACCTTGGAACCGGAGCTGCTCGATTGTCTTCCGGGATTCAAACGACGACTGGAATGGTTTACTACCCATAGGCGGGATCTGACGACTCAGTTGGCTTCTATGCGCAGACCGGGAATGGGCGAACGCCGTCTGCTGTCGCTCGTGGGCAAAGAGCGGCTGCGCCGCATTCTAAAAGTGATGCTGGATGAACGCGAGTTTCTCTCTCCCTATGGTATTCGGGCGCTGTCCCGGTATCACCTTGCGAATCCCTACCTCTTGCACGTCAACCGAGACATCCACCGCGTGGACTACGAACCGGCCGAATCGAGTACCGGCTTGTTCGGTGGCAACTCAAACTGGCGCGGACCCATCTGGTTCCCGGTGAACTACCTGCTCATCGAGTCGCTGCAGAAGTTCCATCACTATCTGGGCGACGATTACAAGGTGGAGTTCCCGACCGGCTCGCGCCAAATGATGACACTCTGGGACGTAGCTGCCGAGCTCTCGCGCCGGTTGACCCGGATCTTTCTTCGCGACGAGAACGGCCGCCGTCCAGTCCACGGCGGCACCGAGAAGTTCCAGACGGACCCGCACTGGCGAGATCTCGTGCTGTTCTACGAGTACTTCCACGGCGACAACGGCGCCGGCATCGGAGCCAGTCATCAGACCGGCTGGACCGGACTTGTAACCAAGTTGCTGCAGCAGAGTGGCGAGTAGACGCAATGCTACCGGTCGTGGAAGGGCACAAGATGAGCACCACACATTCAGTGTGGGTACGGCTCCGACATTTGTCTCACCGCCCAGGTCGCGAAAGGTTTAGAATGCTTGGGACGGTCGGTCGTCGCTGAGCGGTCGCGTAGAGCCGAGAAGGAACCTGATCAGCCGCCCCGGGACTAAGATGGATGTCTAGTTATGACCTCGACTCCTATCTCGCTCGGGCTGCTGCTTGCTTCCCAGGTCACATCCTGTGGTGCCGTACATCCTTGACTTTTGAGCTTTGGGCGCTGGCTTCAATTGACGCATTCCGGCGGAAACACCAGCGTGGCTCGACTCCGCCGGGATACCAAAGTGTTGGCCCATTCAATTCAAGCCGGTGAGATGATTCAAGAATGAAAGAAAGACAAGCTTCCAAGATCGCCAACGTTGAAAGCTTTGCCCGCGAGACCGCCATCAAGCTCGTTCATGTGATGTTCGACAATGCGTCGGGAACGAAGGAGGGCGAGGATATCGAGCATCTTCATGACATGCGGGTGGCCTCCAGAAGGTTGCGCGAAGCTCTTCAACTCTTCCATACCTTCTATTCCCAGAAAAAGCGGAAAAACGTTTTGTCGCAAGTCAGAAAGGTTACTCGCATCCTGGGAATCCCGCGTGAGATGGATGTCAATGTCGACCTCCTGCGAAGCTACAGACCCAGGGGCTCAGCACTGCTCTTTACCGCCCACGAGTATCTGCTCGAGATCTTCGAATTCGAGCAAGCCAAAGAACGCAGAAGAATGCTCAAGGCCCTTGACAAGCTCGACCTGAAAGAGCTTGAGGAGGAGCTGGTTCAGTTCGTTCAGGTGAGCCCGCACAGTTCCCCTGCCCCGCATCTGCTTGCAGAAGCCAACGAAGACTCACCGGCAACCTCTTTCCTGAGACAGGCCGCCGAGACACTTCAGGAAAGGGCGGCTCCGATAGTTCAATTTCGCGCACGCCTGCTCCCATTGAGTTATGGCAACGACGAAGAGTTGCACCGACTCCGGATCAGCGTCAAGAAATGCCGCTATCGTTTGGAATTGCTCAACCCGCTGTATGAAGGTCAGTTTGAAAAAGCCATTCGGCTTGCCAAAGAGCTGCAGGAAGTGCTGGGAAAGATCCATGACTACTGTGTGGTCATCGACCGCCTGTGCACTCAGCAGGTGTCCCTGGCGAAAAAAGCTCGTTTTCGCCTCAGCAAAGGCTGTCAAAGAGTCATTGCCGATTTTGGTGACACAAAGCGGTCTCTATATCCACAAGTGGAGCCGGGTCACTTAGCTTTCATGGACGAGTTGGCCTTGCAGCTGCCCAAGCGAACTGAGATCACGACCTATTCTAGTGAGCCAACGACAGAGGAAGAAAGCGTCCCCTCAGAACTGCCTGTTCAACTTGACGACAACTCTTTCAATCCGAAAACAGGAGATCTCTTTGCTCTCACGCCAAGAGAAGAATAGCCGGCCAGTAGCATCTCAAGAGAATCAGCGATCTCTAAGAGTCTCTCACCTATGAGCTTCAGCGCCTCACTGCCAGAACTTGGGTGAGCCTGTTGTAGCGCCGGACTGAACCGTGCGAGTGGCGGCTTCGGTGGTTCGGGACGCGAGCTCGCCACCCAGAAGCAGCTGGTCCATCCGCGGTTGGCACGAGCAAGGGCCAGGCGGGGATCGAGCTCGATGGCACGGTGGGAGCTAGCCTCCCGCAGAGCCCACGGAAGCACCCCACATCGACGCGCCTAACAACTCCCGCCCTTCCCTTGTCAACGCCACAACCCCGCTTGCCTTAGCAAATCCTCAGCAGGGCGATATCTAGCTGCCGCAGAGCGGCGAATGAGGTTCCACGCGTCTGCGCCTTGAACCCTGCGCAAACGGGCGACACCCAGGTGGTAAAACAGTGGTGGTGAGTCCAGACCGGAGTTCAGTGCGGTCTGGAAAGAACTCTCTGCGGCCTCATAGCGGCCTAGATGGGCATAACAGAAACCCAACTGCTGCCAAACTTCAGGAGCTCTCGATTCTCGGGGAATCTGCTCCCATTCGCTCGCCGCCTCTTGGTAGCGACCAAACTGGTACAGAATGCCAGCCAGATTCTGCCGCGCCCAGCTGGCCTGAGAATTCAATTTCAATCCAGCCTGGTAGTCTGACAGGGCCTCCTTAAGTTCGCCTATTTGTTGGTGACAGTAGGCCATCTGGAAAAGCGTTGTCGCGTCAGGAACGTTTCCATCCGTTGCTGCCAAAGCCTGAAGTTCCTGAAGGGCCGATTTCCATTGATTGGCCTCGAAGAGCTGAAAAGCCCTTTCTCGCCGGCGCTCGATGCTGATCTGCCGTGCCTGTTGCTGGACAACGGAATCTCCAGGCCGCAGCTTGCTCGCCTTGGCCAGGACCTCGAGCGCCTCCTGATGTTGACCGCGCGCACGCAGGCAGTGGACAATCCAAAGGATAAGATCCGGATTTAGAGGGTTGTCAGACTGGGCGCTCTTAAATGCCTCCAGCGCTCCGGCGTAGTTGCCGGCCTGTTCCTGGCCGTAGGCTTGAAGCAGGAGGCGGGTTGAACCTTCTTGCGGGAGCTTCCCCATGATTCTTAAGGCTGCCTGATAATCACCCTTCTGCGCCAGGATCCAGGTCGCCTCCTGCCTGGCAGCAATGTGGTTCGGATAGCTTTGGACTACCTTGAGGTAGAGATCCAGCGCCTGTTGCGTCGCGCCCCCGCTTGGAATATAGGTTGGCTAGAAGGAGCGCACCGGTTACAAATTCGGGGTGCTTTTGTACGAGCGGCTCAAGAAGGTCTGCCGCGTCACCCTTTTGGTCTTTCGCAGCCAAATCGAGCGCCGTAGTGTAAGCTTCAAAAGCTTCTGTTAACTGGCGCGCTTTCTCTGCTTCTTGAGTGGCGAGCTCTTTCCGGCCCAGTTTCTCGTACAGTTGCGACAGTGCGGAGTGATAGAGGGGGTTTTCCAGATCGAGTTCGCTCGCCCTTCGCAATGATGCAAGCGCATCCTCGAGCCTTCCGGCCTGTTGCTCCTTTTCGGCAACCTGGAACACCAAAAAGGCATTCTCGGGAGAGAGTTGCTGCGCCACCTTCAGATGTTGGAGCGCCTCACTACGATTCCCCTGAATATCGAGTAGCAGCGAATAAAATCGGCGCATCATAGCGTCCGCCTGAGCCAGTTCGACAGCACGCCGAGCTGGCTCTAAGGCGCGCCGGAATTCGCCATTGAGAAAGAGAGCATGGGCGAGGCGATAGTGGGCTTGCGCGTCAGCAGGCCTGTGCCAAAGGACATCTTGCAACAAAGTAATGGCAGAACCAGGGCGCCCCTGTTTCAACTCGGCGCTAGCCAGGGCGTCCAGGAGCTCGAGCTGATGGGGCTGCCTGGCCAGAGCTGCTCTGAGCAACCGCTCACCTTGGGAAGCGTTGCCGGTTTGCACCAGGATTGTCCCCAGTTGCCTTGCGAGATCCAGGTTCTCTGGATGCAGCCGCGTTCCCATTTGGAGAAGTTCAATCGCCTCAATAAACCGGTAGCTGCGAACCAACTCCGTCGCCTGGTCCTGGAACTCTTTCACTGTCTGGGAAAGCGCGATGCTGCTCGCGAAAAACAATAACAGAAAAGCCGAGAGCAAGAGCTGAATACCCATGACGGTAAGGAAGCGCCTCATACGACAATTCTAGTGCATGGCGGAACGGGAACGAAGATCGAATTGGATGAGCCAAAACAAAGGAAACCTTCGGGGGACATGGGAAGACCACCCACGAATGAAGGAAGACAAAGGCGAATTCCCCACTGGAGTTGGGCTGAAGGTAGATCATCCTATTTCCAGCATGATGCGCTGGCTCACACGAGCGACATTCTCAGAGAGCCTCTCGCAGTAGCTGGTTCCCGTTCAAATCAAACTGCCTGCATTGCTACGGACTTTCTCGTGAGACTCATGGGTGTTCATGCTGATGGCCTTGCCATGAAGGTTGCCGAGGGCCGTGTCTGGCAACTAACCGTTTACTTACTAGTACTAGCAGGTACTGCATCCGATGGGGCTGGGACGAGGACTTGCGCCAGCAACTTGTCGAACTTTGGCTCGATAAACTGCCACGTGCCATGGTGAGGTGGAACGGAGGACATTCGTTGGCCGAGTCCCAAAAACCGATTGCTGCCGCCGAAATTAGCTAGGCAAGGGCCGCTGCCCTTGATATTCTGCGAACCCTAGTGCTAGGTGTCGTCAGCGCAAGGAATCCAGGTACTCGACCTCGCGGGTGGGCTACGGACAGCCCGTTCTACGCGTCGAAAGAGTGGCATGGGCGAATAGTCGGAGCGGAGAGAAAGTTGAGAGTAAGCGGAAACCCCTGTTCCGTCCGCCACAACTCACTCGGAAGGCAGAATCATTCCTAATGATGAAAGGATGAGTGTATGGGAGAACTCACTGGCGGGTTGGTTGTTGTCCTGGTGCTGGCCGTTTTGGTAATTATCATTTTGGCAAAGACAGCTGTGGTGGTACCACAGCAGAGCGCTTACATCGTCGAGCGGCTTGGCAAGTACAGCGGAACCCTGGGGGCAGGCTTTCATATCCTCGTGCCTTTCATGGACGTCATCCGCTACCGCCACTCGCTCAAGGAAATGGCCGTCGACATCCCGGAACAAGTCTGCATCACTCGAGATAACGTTCAAGTGGCTGTTGATGGCGTGTTGTATCTGAAGGTGCTTAACCCGGAACGGGCCTCCTACGGTATCTCTGACTTCATCTTTGCCATCGCCCAGCTGGCCCAAACCACCCTCCGCAGCGAGGTTGGCAAAATCGAGTTGGATCGCACGTTCGAAGAGCGCACCAACATTAACACAGCCGTCGTCAGCGAGCTCGACAAAGCGTCCGAGCCCTGGGGCGTGAAAGTCTTGCGTTACGAAATCAAAAATATCACTCCGCCAAAAGACGTGTTGGCTGCCATGGAAAAACAGATGCGCGCCGAGCGCGAGAAGCGGGCCGTTATTTTGACCTCAGAGGGAGTGCGCGACGCCGCGGTCAACCAGGCGGAGGGTGAAAAGCAGCAAGTCATCAAGGCGTCCGAGGCCAACAAGCAACAACAGATCAATCAAGCGGAAGGCCAGGCGGCCGCTATTCTAACCGTAGCCAACGCCACTGCCGAGGGCATTCGCAAGGTCGCTGAAGCGATCCAAGCGCCAGGGGGCTATCAGGCAGTCCAACTGCGAGTCGCTGAGCAGTACATCACGCAGTTCGGGAACCTGGCGAAGGAAAACAATACCGTCATCTTGCCGGCAACGCTGAGCGACGTCGGTTCCATGATCGCCATGGCCATGAACGTCATTCGACAGGGAAGCGGAACCGAAGCTCCGGCGAAGACATCTCCAGGTACTCCTCCATCCCCGCCGAGGTACGCGTAGGCAAGGCCGAGATCACCTCGGATCATTACACTCCAGGATCTGGGGAGACGGACAATGGCCGACATCTTCATAAGCTATGACCGCGAGGACAAGCCGCGTATTCGATCGTTCGTCAGAAAGCTCGAGAAGCTTGGCTTTTCGGTTTTTTGGGACCCCCATATTCCGGCCGGGCAAGATTTCGCTGACTATATCAGCCAAGCGTTAAAGGATGCTGGCTGTGTGATTGTGGTTTGGTCGGAACGTTCGATAATCTCAGACTGGGTCAAAGACGAAGCCGGCGAAGGTAAAGAGCGTGGCATCCTGGTCCCGATACTATTGGATTCTGTCAAACCGCCGATCGGCTTCCGAAGCATTCAAGCCGCAGATCTGACGGGGAGCCAACCGAGCCGTTCTTCGAAGCAATTCGACAAGCTGGTAAACGATATCGATTCCCTGCTTCGAACCACCAGGGGACAGTTGCCTGCCAAGCGAGTCGCCGAGCTCAAGCGCGAGACATCGAGACAATCGCAACAGCCGTCCCCGAAACCCGACAGCCGGCAAAGCCCGCCCTTAGACAGATGGTGCAGGTTGGAGAGGTCCGCTTTCCTCAAGTGGATCCTAAAGCTCACCAGTTCTACGACGGAAAACATACGGGGCGCAGGGAGATCTCTGTGCCTGTCAAATTTGACTTCCCCTTTACAGGGCAGCCCAAAGTGACGGTTAGCCTGCAGAAGATTGATCTGGGTGATCTCAGGGCCAACATACACAGGATAGCGGTCCGAGCCGAGAATGTTCGCTTAAGTGGTTTTGATTTGTATTTCGAGACGTGGCTGGACAGCCAGATCTATGACGCTATCGCCTCTTGGACCGCTGTCGGCCAATGAGCCGTGTTGAGACCACTGGCGAGGCGGCAACCTCCACCCGCTGTTTTCCGGTTTTTCCCTGCACGGCCTCCTCGCTGATACTGGTGGTCTGCCTCTGTGTTTTCACGAGGAAAGCCGCAGACCGCCAGAAGCAGCGGTCTGCGCTACACTGTTTTCATCAAAACGTGGCGCCGCAACGCGGTATGAAAAACTCTCCTGAAAATGATTTTCTTTCCTTGGCAAGCGGGACAAATTCCGAGGGGACTCCTTGGTGCCGCCCTACTGCGCTAAGCTCTCCTTT
This sequence comes from uncultured Acidimicrobiia bacterium, assembly GCA_963752385.1. Lineage (GTDB taxonomy): Bacteria > Acidobacteriota > Terriglobia > Versatilivoradales > Versatilivoraceae > CAVVYL01. Next base: position 185,302 of record CAVVYL010000040.1, read on the forward strand.
GAGAATCGCCGCGAGTTGTCAGTTCCCCTGCGGTTCCCCGGCTGTCATCAAGAATCGGTTCCGCGAGGTTCCTGCTTAACTTCCTAAGGACCTTTCGTAATTTTGGCGTCAAGACCGCTCTGGTCTGATATTCTTGCAGCTTAGCCTTGTCAGACAAAAACTCATGATCGTGCCCCTCACCCCTTTGATGTTTCTGCACCGAGCCGTGAAGTTGTATTCCAGCAAACTCGGCGTTGTCTGTGGATCGGCGCGGTTCAGCTATTCGGAATTCGATCAACGCGTTCGTCGGCTCTCACATACGCTCAGTCGTTTGGGAATTCAAAAGGGAGACGTCGTCGCCTTTCTCGGCCCCAATTGTCATCGTCTGCTGGAAGCCTATTACGGCGTCGTTCAAACCGGAGCCATTCTTCTCCCTCTGAACATCCGCTTGGCCGCGCACGATTTCGTTTACATCCTAAACCACTCCGGAGCTCGACTGCTCTTTCTTGAAAGCGACTTCGTGCCGACTATCGACTCCGTCCGGAATCAGCTGTCCCAAGAGCTGATCTTCATACCCCTCGACGAGCGCACGCAGCTCAGCTGGATGGATGCCAAGAGTTACGACGAACACCTGGAGGCCGCACCGACGATTCCCTTCCCTCAAGAAATTTCTGATGAGAACGCGGTGGCCGAGCTCTTTTACACCAGTGGCACTACCGACCGTCCGAAGGGCGTGATGTTGACCCATCGCAACCTCTACCTGCATGCCATGAACATCATGTGGGCGCTGCAGAACCACGATCGCGAAGTGCAACTCCATACCATCCCCCTGTTTCATGCCAATGGTTGGGGAGCAACGCACACGATCACAGCCGTTGGCGGAACGCACGTGATGCTCAGGAAGTTCGATCCGAAAGTGTTGCTCAAGCTTGTGCAACAGGAGAAGGTCACGACCTTCAACCTCGTGCCCACTATGGCTACTCTGCTGTTGCGCGAGACGACAGTCGAGAACTATGACTTGCGAAGCCTGCGACTGATCCACATGGGTGGATCATCGGTGCCAAAGGAGATGGTGAAGGCACTACAAGAACGTTTCCGATGTGAAGTCTCTTGCGGCTACGGGTTGACGGAAACTTCTCCTGTTCTAACCATCGCCCTCATGAAGAGCCACCTGCAGGATCAGGGCGATGCGTTCTATCGCCGGGCTGCCGCGACCGGTCTAGAGCTGCCAGGCAGCGAAGTCCGCGTAGTAGACGAGAACGGAAGCGATGTTTCTGCCGACGGTCAAACAGTTGGAGAGATCATCGCCCGCAGCAATGTCGTTATGAAGGGGTATTGGAGGCAGCCGGAGGAAACCAAGCAAGTCATTCAGGATGGCTGGCTGCATACCGGCGACTTGGCAACTCTAGACTCGGAAGGTTACGTAGTCATTGTCGATCGCAAAAGAGACGTGATTATCCGTGGTGGTGAGAACATCTCTTCTATCGAAGTGGAGAAAGCACTCTATGCGCATCCAGCAGTGCTGGAATGCGCCGTCATCGCCGTCCCTGATGAAACCTGGGGAGAGACGCCAAAGGCGTTTGTGGTCTTGCGCGACGGGATCTCGTGTACTCCCGAAGAGTTGCTGGAGCACTGCAGGAAGGAGCTCGCCGCCTATAAGGTGCCGGCAAGCTTCGAAATTGTGACTACTTTGCCGAAAGGCGGAACGGGAAAGATCCAGAAAAGGCTCTTGCGTCAGCAGTACTGGGCCGAGCAAGAGAAGCAAGTGCATTGACCGATGTCAGGCAGGAACACTCGTAGCTGTCCCCGAGGGTCTGAAGAAAACCCGTCCTATCTTTGGGAGAAGTTGAACCTGTAATGGCTTTGAAGAGGGCAAGCGTCGCGATTTCTCGGAACTCTGAGGATGTCAGTCCCATCGACCACCCCGAAGCCTCTGCGAGGCTTCCTCCCCTCCTGCTTCAGGAGGGAAATTTCTTACAGCCGTGCCTAGGCTTGGCACGAACGGAGACAACACCATGAGAAAAAACTGGGGAGTTCTGATTCCGATACTGATCATCCTACTGTTCTCATTCTCGAACGCGATTGTAAACTTCTGGACCGACTGGCTGTGGTTTGAAGAATTAGGTTACGACGTTCTCTTTACCAGGAGCGTTCTGACACAGATCGCGTTGACGGCTATCTTTGGGCTGCTCTTCTTTGCTGCCGTCTATGGAAACGCTCTGCTGGCCCGTTTTCTAGCCCGGAAAGGTCCACGCTACTACGTGGAAAATATTCTGGATATCCCGCAACTGCAGGGGATCCGCGCCGGCATCCGCTGGATCCTCCTGGGTGGCTCCCTCTTCCTCGCGTACCTAATCGGTTCATGGGCAGGCAGCCAGTGGGATGCATACTTACGGTTTCGCAACTCAGTGCCCTTTGGGACCGTCGATCCGCTCTACTCAAGAGACATTGGCTTTTACTTCTTCCAGTTGCCGTTTTACCGCTTTCTGTACAGCTTTGCTTTCGTGTCGCTCGTGTTCGCATTTCTGGTCTCGCTACTAGTCTATCTGGTTGAAGGTGGCTTCTGGATTACGCGGCGCGGACCCGAACTTGGAAAGTCGGCGCGGATGCACGTGTTTGCACTCGTCGCTCTGTTCCTCTTGCTCTGGGCTGTGCATTACCGTCTGGAGCTCTTCGATCTGCTCTTTTCAGGCCGCGGCATCGTTTTTGGCGCCAGCTACGCCGACGTCAACGCCGAAATGCCAGCCTTACGTCTGTTGACACTCTTGAGTGGTGTCGCCGCAATATTGGTTCTTGTGAGCGCCTTCCGGCAGAGCTACCGCCTGGCCTGGCTGGGCGTGGGAGGCCTGGTTATCGTGTCCTTGCTTGGCCGGACCGTGTACCCCGAGCTGATGCAGCGTCTCCAGGTCGCTCCAAACGAAATCAGCATGGAAAGACCTTATCTCGACCTGGAGATCAAGTACACACGAATGGCTTACGGCATTGATCAGGTGCAGGAGCAGGAGTTCCCTGCTCTCGAAGACCTCTCGCCCGAGGCCATCAAGAGAAACGAACTCACACTGCAGAACATCCGACTCTGGGATCATCGCCCACTCCTGCGAACCTACAGTCAGCTCCAGGTCATTCGTACTTACTACGACTTCGTTGACGTTGACAACGACCGGTATCTGATTGACGGCAAACATCGTCAAGTCAGCCTGTCCCCGCGGGAGCTGTCTTCAGAACGGCTGCCCAGCCGCATCTGGATCAACGAACATCTCACCTACACTCATGGATACGGACTGTGCCTGGGCCCCGTCAATCAGATCAGCCAAGAAGGATTGCCACAGTTTTTCATCAAAGACATCCCTCCAGCGGCCACCACCGCCGTTCAGGTAAAGCAACCGCAGATCTATTACGGTGAGAGGACAGACTCTTACTGCTTCGTGAAGACTAAAGCAAAGGAGTTTGACTATCCCTCGGGCGACGAGAATGTCTACACGGTCTATAGTGGCCGGGGTGGCATTCCCGTCCAAGGCTTCCTGCGGAAGCTCTTGCTCAGTTTCAGATTCAAAGAACTCAAGATCCTCTTGTCCAGCGACATCACATCCGAGAGTCGGGTGATGTTTTCGCGCTCCATTCCAGGCCGCGTTCAAAAAGCGACTCCATTCCTGAAATTTGACGAGGATCCTTACATGATCATTTCCGAGAGTGGCCAATTATTTTGGATGATGGACGGGTACACAACGGGCGAAGAATTTCCTTACGCCAGGCCCGCTCGTGGCGTCGGCAACTACATTCGCAACTCCGTGAAGGTGACGATTGACGCCTACAACGGGACACTGCAGTTTTATGTCAGCGATCCCAAAGACCCAGTCATCCAGGTCTATGCAAGGATCTACCCCGGCGTTTTCCAGGCGCTCGAAGCCATGCCGGCCGACCTGCGGCGGCACATTCGTTATCCCGAGGACCTCTTCACGATTCAGGCCGGCATCTACGCTACCTATCACATGACCGATGCGCAGGTCTTCTACAATAAGGAGGACCTCTGGCGCATTCCAAACGTGCAGACCGCCAACGAAGCCGACGCACCGCTGGAGCCTTACTACACCATTATGAAATTGGGTTCTCAGAGCAAACGCGAGGAGTTTATCCTGATGACCCCATTTGCTCCTGCCCGGCGGGAGAACATGATCGCCTGGATGGCAGCCCGCTGCGACGAGCCGAATTACGGCCAGCTCGTTGTCTACAATTTTCCCAAACAGCGGCTCGTATACGGCCCTTCCCAAATCGTGAGCCGCATCAATCAGGAGGCCCGCATTTCGCAACAACTGGCTCTCTGGGATCGCGGCGGATCGAGAGTGATCCGCGGCAGCCTGCTGGTCATCCCGGTAGAGAATTCAATCCTCTATATTCAGCCTCTCTACCTGGCGTCTGCCCAGGAAGGTAGCCTGCCGGAGCTGAAGCGCATCATTGTGGCCTATGGCAACAACATCGCCATGGAGGAAACTCTGGAGCTTTCGCTTGCCAGGATCTTCGGTGGAGCACGGGTGCCGGAGGGGTTTGCCCCATCAACGGCGCCACCTGAGGTCACCGGAGTGCAAGAGGAACGAACTCTAAGAGCCCTTATCAAACAAGCAAACTCGCACTATGAGGGCGCCCAGAACGCTCTGCGGCAGGGCAATTGGCAAGGCTACGGCGAAGAACTCAAGCGGCTGGAGCAGGTGTTGAAGCGGATGCAGGAGACGGCGGAGTGATGAAGATTCCTGTGGTCAAGGGTAAGGGGAAAAAACCAAGAAAGGGACACTCGAAGTTCGAATCTTCAGACGACCTGAATTCGGTTGGTTTCTACCGCCTCTGGTGCTCTGGCTCAACTGTTGACCCGTGCCCTTGAACCCTTTCGCTTCACCGTTTCATCATCTCGAGCAACACCCTCGCGTCCTCTTCCTTCTTGAAGCCCTTCAGTCTCAGGAGTTCCGCCAGCGTCGGTGCGATGTCTTCCGGGCCACAAGCTTCGGGATAACGGCCCGGCTTGATAGGCGAACCCATAAAGACAATGGGGACCTTCCTGTCATAATCGTGCGGCGTCCCATGCCCCGTGCCGCCGACGTTGTCGCTGATGTAGACATAGGGTTTGGGAGTCGCGATGATGTGAGGACTGCGCGGCTGGAAGAAGGAATTGCGAATCAAGGATAGATGCGGGTCAGCATTCACTTCTGGATTCAGGATCTGCGCGTGCGTGTAAACCGACTCGAAGTATCCAGTTGACATCAGCGTCTTCACGATCACTTCTTCGACCGCAGCTCGCTTCACCCCGTTCTGAGTCATCAAGGTTTCATCCAGATAGAGATTGGGGGCGTCGAAGTTCGCGATAAGGCCTTGCACCTTAAACTTGGTTTCGAGCGTTCGAAGCACCAGCGATTCAAGCTCCCTGGTGCTTGCCCGCCTCGCGTCGAGCCCCTTTTCTTTGAGAAGCTCTGCGAGTGGCATCGACCCATGGTCCGCCGTGAGGACAACCCAGGCATTCGCCAGGCCGACACGGTGATCGATCTCATCGAACAGTTTCTCCAACGTTGAGTCCAGCCGCAGCAATTGGTCCATTACTTCCTGGCTCTCTGCCCCATAGGTATGTCCGATGACGTCGGTGGCCGAAAAGCCGATTGCAAAGATGTCCGTCGCCGCATCCTCACCCAGGGCGTGCGCCTTCATAGCCTCCAGTGCTACCAGCAAAGTCATCTCGTCAGCAAAGGGGGTGCGGCGGAAATCATCGTAGAACTTCGCATCGGGCGGCGCGTAGCGGATGGTGTGCGGGAAAACGATGTCCTTTCGATCCCACTCCCCGTCAACCGCATCTTTTCCTGCATACCTTTCGTAGAGCTTCGTATCCGGCAGCAGTCTCTCCCACTTCTTGCCTGAGAACTGATCCACATAGTTTCGTTCATTCCAGCGCTGCAACCATTCGGGGGCGCTTTTCATGTAATAACTGCTCGTGATGAAGTGGCCATTGCCGTTTTCGTACCAGTAAGCTGCATCGGCGCGCCGTCCACCCATTAGGATCGCCGATCGATCCTTCATGGACACCCCGACTACCTTGGAGTCAGGCGACTGGAACTTGAGCAAATCACCTACGGTAAAGCCTATGAAGTTGGCAGGTGATGCACTCCGCCCGTTGCCCCCAATCGGGCGCTGCACTGGGTCATCTACAACGTTAATGCTCCTTTTCAGCAGCGGATCGTACCAGGAGTTGGCCACAATCCCTGAATGCGAGGCATGGCGTCCCGAAAGAATCACAGAGTGCCCGGGACCCGTTTCTGTGTTCGCATGGCGATAGCTGGCATTGGTGAAAATAGCGCCCTGATCGAGCAGCCTGCGAATACCGCCTTTGTAGAGATCGTCAAAGCGCGTCAGGTAGTCGAACCGCATTTGGTCGACGGACAAAACCACAATGAGTTTTGGCCCGCTAGCCTGCTGGCCCTTCACAGGCAGCAGAAAGAGCAAAGCCAGCCAAACAGCAAACAAAGCGAGGGACCATCTCATTCGAAACATTCAGGGGCTCCTTAGGAATCGACCGTTGGAAAGCAGACGCAGACAAGTATCGAGGACGCCCAAGGCGGGGAGATTCTCCTGTGGTTCGTTGAGTGAGTCAAATGTTTTGAACGGAAACGTGCCTTTGAGCCAACAGACCGCGGCGGCGCAGAAAACTTTTGGTGCTCATCCAGTTCATCTTCAGGATCTGAGAGCTCAGCTCCAACCACGGCAGCGGTTTGGTGTGGAGTTCCACTTTGCCGGACTTGATCGCGGCAGAAACGGCTGCAAAGGATCGCTCTGGAACTGTGACCGTGGAAGTGGTCTTGCCGATCTGAGCCAAGAAATGAATGTCAGAAGTTCCGACCAGCGGCTTCTGCAACGTGCGGGCCGCCGCTACCGCCTTGTCGTTGAAATTGATGTGACGCGTGTAGAAGTGAGAGTACTCAACCGCATCAAAGCAGTCCCCATATTCGAAGAGCTTCTGTCCCAGGCAGCTGCCAGCAGGGTAGAACGGGTGCGGCGCAATAGCCAGGATGGCAGGATTGAGACGGCGCAAGTCCCTTAGCTGACGAAAGCTCATTGGATGGTGGAAACGTTCCAATCCGTAAATCAAGACGTGCTTCCCCTCAATGCTAGCTTCAACTCCCGGAATCAGGAGCACACCGGCTGATTCTGCGTATTCTGCCAAGGCCTTCGACCATTGCAAGGCTCGATGGCAAGTGACAGCCAGCACTCCAATGCCCTGACGAGCAGCTGCATCAATCAGCTGGTAGGCCGAATAACCGATCCAGTCCTCCGGATCGAAATCGGTGTGACAGTGTAATTCCATCTTAAGCTTGATAAAGTTCACGAATGCTCCATGTTCTATTAATGAGGATTGCAAATTATAGTGACGAGACCCCTATCCCCTGGTCCCTCTGTCATTTGGAGAGAGGTGTCGAAGGCTGGGAGAGGAGGGCAACATCAATCAAAGTAAATAGAGGAAGCGTCACCATGATTTGCAAGTATCGATAGTAGCCATGCCGGAAAAGGCGACTCTCAACGCTCAAATCTTCGGCAGGATTGAACGCTTGGATTACCCTGTCGAGAAAGTTTACTTCGAGAGCTATCCCGGATTCTTCCTGACAGGGAACCTGCACCGCCCAGTCGGAAAGTCCTTTGCAGGCTCACTTGAAGCACCAGACGCCTAGGCTGCTTGGGAGATTCACGATCAATCGGCTTGCGTTGCAGTTAGACTTGCCCGACTCTGGAACAATCGTGGGTCGACCCGAAAGGGAGCTGGCAACCCAATTTTGATTCTGGAAAACTCCGGATGGGCTGGATTCAGTAGAATATTGTGCTCACTGGCAATCACCACAGAAGGCACCAAGACTGCAAGATACTTCAGGCTCTGCATCCATCGTGTTCCCAGCTCTTGTGTGCTGTTCGACCAAGGAATCGAGTTCCAGTTGCGTGGCAGATCTGTTAGCCGAGTCTCGAGAAGCGGCGCTCCGTCCGCGATGTCGGCGAAGCAATACTCCAAACCGAGTTCAGCCAGGGCTAGTTGCTTGGGGTCAAAGTGCACGAGGAGTTCAAGGAAACAAAGTGATAGTGTCGCTGAGGTGTAAACGAGCGGGGTTCCGGGTAGGTTCCAGCGACCGCCACTGACTTGAGCCCCCTCGCCCTGGAAGGCCACCGATCGCCGGCGGGATCGGTACAGGCGATAGACTCGCATCAACTGAGATCGCCATAATCAATATGGTGCAGGAGGGCTTCCACGCGGCGCGCGCCCAGGTCGGTGCGAAGATACTGCAAAGGCGGGATGTTTCCTAGTGCCCCATTGGGATACCGGAGCCAACGAATGGCATTTTCCTGGCTCCCCAATACATCAACGGCTAAAGCAGCCACTCGGGCGAGGCGAGAGAGTCGGTCGGATTCGTCAGCGCGCAGTCGCTTTTCCGATTTTCGACGGATCAGAGTTCGAGGGTGAATATCGATGGATTGAACTAGTTCAGCATCCGTTAGTCCAAATCTGCGCTTGAAGGACTCGAGCGCCTGGTACGGCAAACCCCTTTGAACCGTAGCCAGGACGTCCACTTCCGAAGGGGCTCTGGTGCCGAAGACTTTGGCCCCACCCAGCAAACTGACAATCTCTGCAACAGCTTCCACGGCAACCTCCAGTGACATCTGTCACCCTGCAATAGTGACATGGGTCAGAAGAAAAGGCAAGAGTGTTCTCAGGTTCACCTCAAAGAACGTCTCTACCCAAAAACTCTGCCAGTCGTCGTAACGCTTGTTTCAGCGCCCCGTGCTCTTGCACGAAATTCATCACCAGATGGGTCTCCGGGATATCATAGAAGTAACCCGGATGGACCAAAACTCCGTGCTCGCTCAATAGTTTAATGATCCATTGCTCCTCATCTCGTTCCGAACCGACCCACCGTGCTGTCAAATAGAACCCCCCAGAGGGCGCAACCAGCGCCAGATTCCGGCAGGAAGACAGGGCTTTCACAGCCAGATCACGGCATTGGCTGACCCAACTCCGATAACTCGTAAGAAAACTCTGGCCCGAGTTCAGAAGCTCCGGTACCGCAAACTGAACAGGCTCGCTCACGGGTAGAAAGGTATCGGAGATCATTTCCAGTGCCCGTATTGATTTCTTCACGAACGACGGCTTGCCGCTGACCGCGAGCCAGCCCAGTTTGATTCCAGGCAAGGCCAGCATCTTGGAAAAGCCATTCAACGTGAACACCAGCGGGGCGTCCGTCTGAGCGGCCCGCGGCAGGCGATGCAAGCCAAAGAGAAATTCGCCAAAAACTTCGTCGGCAACAATAGGCAGCTGGTGTCGGGCAGCGATCTCTGCCAGGCCTTGAAGCTCATCGTCGTCGGCTACCGCGCCCGTCGGATTGTGCGGCGAAATAACGACGATGGCCCGCGTTCGAGTCGTGATCTGCGATTCCAGGTAATCAAGGTCGATTTTCCATCCCTCCGATTCCACCAGCCGATAGGCTGTCGGACGAACCTGGCAGAGCTTCGCAATGGTCTCAAACAGAGGATAGGAAGGACTTGGACAGAGAATCTCATCGCCACTATCGGCCAGCAGCTTGAAGCAGTAGAAGTAGGAGACACTGCTTCCAGGCGTCAGCACCATCTGTTCAAAAGGCAGATTGACGCCAGCCTGCCTGTAATAACCCGAAATAGCTTGCCGTGCGGCAAGCTGCCCGAACGAGTCAGGCTCATAAACGCGACTGGCACAGAGTGCTTGAACCAACGCCTCCGCCAGTACCTCCTGTGGATAGTAGATGCCGGCTTTGTTGACGTTTCCCGACACAAGATCAACGATCGGCTGGCCGCGTCGCAATGCATCCTCCCGTGCCTGATACAACCGATTCAAAGCAGAGGGAAAAGCATCAGCAATGGAGGAGAAATGCATATCTGAGGTAGGACACAAGAGGAATAGCAACTACTGAGAGCACAGGGAGGAGGGCGACCGCCAGGAGCTCGTTTCGAGCTTGCCCATCGGTGCATATGCCCAGAGGCTTCCACATTCTATATGCCGGGCTAAAGCACCCTCAGTAGCCAAAGGCTGCTGAGACCGATCGATTCAGTCCCTGAACCGTTGGGAGCCCGTTACTAACCCATCCCTTATAGCCGCCAGACATCGAGAAGACCTGGGTATAGCCCATTTTTTGCAGGGCATCGGCTGCTAAAGCGGAACGATATCCACCGCCGCAATAAAGAATGATTTCAGCGCTGTGATCTGGCACTTGGGCTTCAATGTCCCGTTCGATGATTCCCTTTCCGAGATGTTTCGCACCTTTGGCGCGCCCCTGGCTCCACTCATGGTCCTCCCGGACGTCAATGAAATGGAGTGGGCGGCCGCTTTCCAGGTGTCTCTGGGTTTCCTCTGGCGAAATTTCCTGAATTCGCAACTTGGCGTCGTTGACGATCTTCAAAAAACCTTCGGAGTGTTGCATGGGGCAGATTTCTCCTCTGAGATGGAATCTTCTAGCGCGGACCAGCCGTTCCTTGGCAGGTCCGTGGCAGTTCGGGTCCCGAGACGGAAAGCCGCAGACCGCCAACAGCAACGCTCTGCGCCACGCCTACTACCTTTCCAGTACCGCGTCCAGTTCTGCTGCCACATCTCCGGTTTGGCTGCCCAACGCCTTGAAGTCGAAAAGCTGGTCGTCCAGCAGGTGCGAGGGAACAATGTGTCCGAGAGCCGCCATCATTGAATCGCGAATTCCCGGTATCTCCTTCTGTAGCTCATCGACCAGGCGCTTCACGCGCAGCCGTTTCAGATCAGGCTGAGATCCACAGAGATCACAGGGAATAATTGGATAGTGCATCAAAGCCGCAAACTCGGCGATGTCGGTCTCACGGCAGTAAGCGAGAGGCCGAATCACCGTATTGCGCCCGTCATCGCTCCGCAGGACCGGCGGCATCGTTTTCAGCGTTCCTCCGTACAGCAGATTCAAAAGAAAGGTTGCCAAAAGATCATCCGCGTGGTGGCCGAGGGCAATCTTATTACAGCCCAGCTCGACCGCTGCGTTGTAAAGAATCCCACGTCGTAGGCGAGAACAAAGCGAGCAGGTGGTGTGCCCTTCTGGGATGTTCGCTTTGACAATCGAGTAGGTATCCCTTTCGAGGATACGAAACTCTTGTCCGAGCTGAGTCAGGTACTCCGGCAATACGTGCTCTGGGAACCCCGGGTGCTTCTGATCCAGGTTGACCGCAATCAACTCGAAGCGCACCGGCGCGCGTGGCTGAACGTCGCGCAGCAAGGTCAACAGAGTGAAACTGTCCTTTCCTCCACTCAGGCAGACCATGATGCGGTCGCCATCCGTAATCATCCCGAAGTCGGCGATGGCCTTTCCCACGCCGCGGAGCAGTTTGGTTTTGAGTTTCTGTAATGTGTGCATCTCAAGTCTGGCGATGGCAAGCGCCGGCCCTATGGGTTCTTCCCTCTTACCGCTTGGGCAGCACACGGGCGGACGCCCGTGGCACCCCTTAGTAGCTAGCCTGCGGTCAAACCACGGCTGGCTCTTCGAGCCTTACATAGTTGGCCTTGCGTTTACAGGGCGTGAAGCCTTCAGTCAGGATCGCATTCCGAAGTACGTCCTCGGTAGCTCGATGATGGGCGCCAGCTGGCGTAATGACATTTTCTTCGATCATGATGCTGCCCAGATCGTTGGCACCGAAATGCAGTCCTCGACGGCCCGTATCGATGCCCTGAGTCAGCCAGGAAACCTGAACGTTCGGAATATTGTCCAGATACAGCCGGGCCATCCCGAGCCAGCGCAGATACTCTTCGGCAGATCGCCGATCGGGAATTTTTCGCGCGATCTTGGTATTGTCCGGTTGGAGGGTCCATGGAATGAAGGACACAAAGCCATGCGTCCTCGCCTGCAATTGATAGAGTCGATCGAGATGCTCGATTCGCTGATGCCAGGTCTCGCCCAGACCGAACATCATGGTTGCCGTAGTCGGCAACCCCAGACGGTGCGCCGTCTCCATGACTTCCAGCCACTGCTCCGTGTTGCATTTGGTCGTGTTCTTCTTGCGGACATCATCAACCAGAATTTCAGCGCCACCTCCCGGAATCGAGTCGAGTCCTGCATCTTTGAGACGGCGCAGCACTTCTTCCGTGCTCATCTGGTAAAGCTGGGTGAAGGCATAAACTTCTGGCGGCGAGAAACAGTGCAAATGAATGCCATAGCGCTGTTTCAGCTCCCTCAACAATTCCTCGTACCATTCCAGCGGCAAATCCGGATGCAGTCCGCCTTGCATCAAGATGCCGCTGCCACCCAATTGCAAAGTCTCTTCGACCTTTCTGAAAATTTCCTCGAAACTCAAGACGTAACCTTCCAGAGATCCCGGCTTGCGAAAGAAGGCACAAAAGGTACAGACAGCCGTGCAAATGTTACTGTAGTTGATGTTGCGGTCCACGACATAGGTGACGATGTTATCGGAATGCAGCCGTTTTCGCATTTCGTCAGCCAGGCGCCCAACGGTCTCCAAAGGCGCCTCGTGGACAAAGCGCAGGTATTCGGCAGCGCTGAGCCGCTCTCCGCTTTCAATTCGCTCTGAAAGCTCCTGAGTCATAGACATTGTTCTTCGTTCATTCCAGCTCCACTGGACTCACTGTCGCTGTTCCAAGGTCGCCTGGAGTTTCACGCGTTCATTGCCCCTCAGAACCACAATCTCGAGTACATCGCCCGCTTTCCGATCACCCAGGATGTAAGTATAGTCGTAGACATTCTTGATCTGCTTGCCGCCACATTCCACGATGACATCACCGCTTTTCAGTCCAGCCTTGGCTGCAGGACTGTCCTCGCGCACTCCCGACAGCTTGACGCCTTCGACTTCCTCTCCGTAATCCGGAATTGTCCCCAAATAGACTCGAAACTCGCCCCGTCCGCGGGATGCGGAAGACACTTTCGCTTTGGTGAAGAGCGGGCGAGTTTCCTGTTGGCTGATGTTCAAGACCGTCTCGTAGACCAACTCAAGGACCTTCTGAGTTCCTACCAGATTGATCTTGTCGTAATCGTCGCTCGGACGGTGGTAGTCCTGATGAACCCCCGTGAAAAAGAACAACACCGGAACATCCTTGGAATAAAACGACGCATGATCGCTCGGACCAAAACCATCATCGTCGAACTTGAGTTCAAGCTGAGAATGCTGGTTCTCCCGGATGAGCAGCTCTCTCCAGAGTGGTGAACTTCCACTGCCGCCCACGGTAACTCGATTCCCTTTCATCCGTCCGATCATGTCCATGTTGATCATCGCTACCGTCTTATCCAGGGGAACAGCCGGGTTCGCCACATAGTATCTGGAGCCCAATAGGCCTGCTTCTTCAGCCGAAAAAGCGACGAATACAAAGCTGCGTCTCAATTCGTTCCGTTTCTCCGCCAAAGCTCTGGCCAGTTCCACGAGACCTGCGGTTCCAGAAGCGTTGTCGTCCGCGCCGTTGTGAACTTCCTTGCCGCGCCCTTCCGACAGCGATCCCAGGTCGCCCAAGCCGAGGTGGTCATAGTGCGCGCCGATGACAATGGCCTCCTCTTTCAAACGAGGATCATGGCCTTCCAAGACACCGACTACGTTCGATGTGGATTTCGTCACCTTGTGCAGATCGGAGCGAAAGTCCAATCGCAGCCCGCGCAACTCTGCGGAACGTGGCTTCTTTCTGGCCGCGATTTCCTTTTGGAGGGCATCGAGATCGAGTTCAGCTTTTCGAAATAGCTCGCGAGCGACTGGAAGACTAACTGCCAGGGCCGCGATACCCGAGTCGGCAAAGTCAGCGTCATACCTCAATTTCGACAGCGTGCTCTTGGAAAAGTTCTCCTGATCGTCGATGTAGACGATGCCTTTGGCTCCCTTCTCCCGAGCAGTCAAGGCCTTGTAGCGGAGCGCGTGATAACGATTGAATTGGCTATGCTGATCGTTTCCCTCGGGTCCATATCTCAGGACAAGGACAAAGTGGTCCTTTACATCGAGGCCTTCGTAGTCGTCGTAGTTCAAGCTGGCAGCCGAAATACCATGACCTGCAAACACAGTATTCCCTTCAAACTCGCCGGAGAGAGAAAAGGCAGTGGGCAGGAAATCCTTGTGGAGCGCCAAAATCGACTGGTCTGTACCCGCTGAGACGGTCAACTGATTTTTTGGCCCCAGCTCCATTCCCGAAACGAACGAAAACACCTGTTGATAGCCCTGCTGCCCCACCTTCGGTACCAGGCCATTCTCATCGAATTGGCGGGCGATATATTCAGCGGCCTTCTCAGCCCCAGGAGTCCCAGCGAGGCGGCCCGTCAACTCATCGGAGGACAAATACCTGATGTGCTGAAACAACTCGGTGCCAGCGATCAGCGAACTTGGGTTGGCTGGCGGAGTCCGGCTGGACCGCATAACCGCAACGGTCAGCCAGGCCGAAACCAAAAGCGCGAGAGGAATTAGGATAATCTTTTTTCCAAAAGGTCGGTTCATAGGAGTCTTGCTGCCAACTTCGGTAGCTGATTGCCGGTTACAACCTCCGTAAGTGAAATCCTCCGTCGACATTGATGACCTCACCCGTTGAGAACGGGAAGTAACCCTGCACAATGGCGGCTACTGCCTTGGCTACGTCCTGCGCTTGTCCCCATCGCTTGATCGGCGTAAGCCCGCCAGCAATCAGGCGGTCGTACTTCTCCTTCACGGCGGCTGTCATGTCGGTCTCGATAATTCCCGGGCGAATTTCGAATACTGGGATGCCATGCTCTGCCAAACGATCGGCATACAACTGCGTCATCATTGCGATGCCGGCTTTGCTCAGGCAGTAGTCCCCGCGATTCGGTGAAGACGTATAGGCGGAAACCGAGGAGACATTGATGATCGCTGGCGAATAGTTCTCAATCTGCCGGCGCAGCTCAATCATCCAGCGTGCCAGCCGCTGGGTCAGGAAATACGGTCCGCGCAGATTAATGCTCATCAGACGGTCGAAACTTTCTTCGCTGGCCTCGAGCAGGTCTTCTCGAACCTTGGGAGCCACACCGGTGTTGTTCACTAAGACATCGAGGCGCCCGAATTTTTTCTTGAGGAACTCAAGAATTCCCGCATGGCTGTTGGTCTGGCCGATGTCCGCTTGGAGCAGTTCAGCTTGCACGCCGTTTTGGGCAGCTTCGTCTCGTGTCTGAACAGCTGCCTCGACACGGCTGGCAAAGTTAATCACGACGTCCAGCCGGGCTTGGGCCAGGGCCAGAGCAATCGCTTTACCGATGCCTCGACTGGCACCGGTCACCAGCGCGACTCGATTGGGATGAAGTTCCATGAGCTTCGTGCCACCTGACTGCGACTGCACGATTGTCCACCTGAAGCACCAAGGAAATCGCGATCGAGAGGCGGCTTTCTGTGGCACGTGGCTGGCCCGCCCCTTCACTTCAAACGTACCATTTTCCATTGTTTGTCGCCGTCAGGCAAAAAGAAAAACACTTCGACTGCCGGGTACAGGGGCAGAAGCGCTCTTCCTCTCTCAACACCCTGCACGTAGAACATATTGTCGAGCGCGTCGCCATCAGTCCCGGTTTGCGAGATGACGGCTACGCTCAGCATGTTTTCTACGGGACGGCCGGTGCGGGGGTCCATAATGTGCGAGTAAGTCACTCCACGGACCTTGAAGAACTTCTCATAGTTTCCAGAGACCGACAGCGCCTGATTCTTCAGAAGGACCGTGGATGGGCTTTTCGTGGCATCATGCGGAAACATGGGATCGCGCAGCTTCACTGGCCAACCTGGGTCGTCTGGGGGTGTCCCCATTCCGTACAAAGTACTGCCACCGGCGCTGATCAGCGCCCTTTCAATCTTGTATTCCCTCAGGAGTTCGACCACTCGGTCCACGGCATAGCCCTTGGCGATGCCCCCCAGGTCTAACTCCATGCCCGATCGGCCAAACTGAACCGTTCTTCGCTTCTCGTCCAGGATCAGGTGCTGATAGCCAATCTTCCTCAAGACACCCCACAGCTCAAAGAACCAGGGAATGCGCCCCTCACCACGAAAGAACCCCCAGGTCTTCATCAAAGGTCCGACCGTGATGTCGAACGCCCCTTCCGACTGCTGGCTGTATTGGACGCAGCGCTGTAGAAACCGGAAGAGCTCCGGCTCGACAACCACCGGACCCTTGGCGGCTTCCCGGTTAATCCGGGAGAGCGGGCTGTCTGGCTTGTAGTTGCTCATCAAGTCGTCAATTCGATCGACTTCGTCCAGAGCTGCCGAGGTGATAAGCGGCAACTGCTTCACGTCAGGGCCATATACGGCAATGGTGTAAGTGCAAGCCATCGAGATACGGCTTTCCTCAAAGCGGTAGAGTTTACCTTCCTTCGCTTGGTCGGCAGCCCAAAGGGAGCCCCACGAACCTGCAAACAGGCAACAGGCGAGTGAGAGAGGGCGGCGAAGGAACTCAGGAAACGGTCGAACTTGCATGAAAACAAGAATTACCAGGCTGGCGCGCTGCGAGCCAACCCTGGGCTCGGCTCCGCAGGCTCGTTGAGGCCGACTTGAGGTGAACGTGAAACTTTTTGAATTATTGGGGCAGGTTTGAGCAAGACATGAGGGGAACATCAAGCGAATTGCCGTCTTCAGTCCCTGTTCCCCGTGGTTCCGATCCGCGAAGTTACACCTTCTTGCTGATCTGGGTCACTGGCGGGAGAGTCTCCTTGGGCCAAAAGACTTTCTGGCCGGTCTCCATCGCCCGGTTGGCGAAGATAACAGCCCGAGAATCAGCAGCTCCAACATGAACATCCGCCAACGGCTTCTTCCCTTCGCGGACACAGGCAAAGAAGCTCGCTTCTTCCACCGTCAGGGCATCCTGCTCTTTGTCCATCTCGAGCACACCCATTTCGATGAGCCATTTCTTGGCGTAATCGATTTCCTTGGCGATGAAGCTGGTGTCTTGCTTCGGCCGTTCCGGAAAGATGGGAATCCCTTGGCGAGCTTCACGGTTCTTGGCAGTTGCGCCAGCCCACCAGTTCTGCTCCTTTGTGTCGGCAGCGACTACTTTGTTCGTAGGTGCATCTTTGGGCTTGTTCTCACGGAAAAAGCTGGCCTTTGCGTTGTTATTGCCAAGGGTGATTTCGATCGTGCCCTCGTCACCCATAATCACCTCTGAGAAATCCAGGTGAGCATTGTTGCAGACCGACGTGAACACGAACTTCCGGCCTTCCGGATACTCGAAAATAACAGAGACGTTGTCAAAGATGTCCCGGCCATCTTTCCAGTAGTCCAATCCGCCCACGCCACTCACCGCCACAGGCTCTGACTGGAAGGCCCAATCCGCCACGTCGACCTGATGCGAACCTAATTCAGCCATCAGGCCACCCGAATACTCTCGATACACGCGCCAGTTCAAGAGGCGTTCCAGGCTCCGATCGGGGACAGGAATCTTCCAACTGCCATTGCGGTGCCATTGCGCCCGAATGAATTGAACCTTGCCCAGCGCACCGCTGTGAACCATCTGCATGGCAATCTGGTAAATCGCACTATAGCGTCGTTGGAGACCTACCTGCAAAACCAGTTTGGGATTAGCACTGGCGGCCGCAATGACCTGAGGAATCTCTTCCTCCGTCTTTGCCATCACCTTCTCTACAAAGACGTGTTTGCCAGCACTGAGAGCATCCAGGACCATGGGCACATGAAGATGGTAGGGTGTAACAATAAAGACCGCTTCGATGTCCTTGCGGTCAAGAACTCGCCGATAGTCGTCGGGAACTGTTTCAGGATTGTTTCCGATGGTCTCGACACCTTTCTTCAAGTTGGGCGGGTAGATGTCGCAGATTACCGCGCAACGCCCCGTACTGATGGTGCTGAGATGCTTCAGGTGATTGCAGCCCTGGCGGCCGGAACCAATGAACCCGTAGTTAACGGGACTGGTAAGATTCTGGGCTTTAATGATCGCTGGCCCTCCGAGAGTTGAAAGGGCCGTAGTTGCCGTAACGGCCGCAGAAGACTTCAAAAAGCTGCGGCGGCTGACAGCCTTAGGTTCACGGTTCTGGGACATGGCAGGGCTCCTCAATACAAGGGTGAACTCTACAGCGAACAACTGAAATCTAGCACAGCCGAGGGCCGGATTCCAGCAGACAATGGATTGTGTCCTATGGCACCACCGCGCTCTTTGTTGAACGCCAGTTAGCTGTTGTCTCGATCGCGTCCATCACGTTCTCCAGCGCAAAGCGATGCGTCACCAGCTCCTCGAACGGGAACTGCCTGCCTTTGCTTCCTAAGAACTCCAGCGCTTGCGCCATGTGCCGGTGCTCGCTCCCCCAGGAACCGAAGAGTTGCAGCTGCTTTCGTGTAATAATGTGAGGATTGATCGAAACTTCGCCCGCGTCTCCGTAATGGCCCAGCACCAGAAACCTGGCGCCATCGCGGCAAATCTCGAGGGCTTCGGGAACCACTTCAGGAGAGCCCACACACTCGATGACGGCGTCGGCTCCATACCCGCGAGTCAGTTCGCGAACACGTTGAATTCGCTCTTGAGGTAAGCGAGCTGCTTCGATGTTGATGCACTCACAAGCGCCGAAGCGCTTCGCCTGCTTCAACCGTTCTTCCGGCCCACCGATCACGATCACTCTACCAGCTCCATGATCCAGCGCTACAGCCAAGGCCGCCAGGCCGACTGGTCCAGCACCCTGAATGACGACCGTGTCGCCCCAACCGATGCCCATTCGCTCGATCCCATGAATGGCGGTGTTCAAAGCACAGCCGGCGCCAATGACCCGCTCGGTCGTCAGCGTCTCATTCAATCTGAAAATTGCCGTGCCGGGACGAAGATAGATGAACTCGGCATAGCCTCCGCTACAGTGGGGCGGTTCTTCACAGTTGTAGGAAATGCCGTAGGCTTTGCGGTTCAGGCAGCGAGTCGGCTGACCCTTTTCCCTGCAATAGAAGCACTGACCACAGGCGAGCGATGGACTCCAGGTAATTCGATCGCCTATCTGCAGAGGATTCCCGCACCAGTCCTGCTTAAGACCCTCACCGAGCATCTCGATCCGACCCACGGTCTCGTGACCCAGAATGTTCGGAAGCGGAATGGCCAACTGCCCTTTCCAAAGATGAACGTCAGTACCGCAGACCCCGGCCATTTCCACGCGCACCAGGGCGCTCAGCGGCTCAACCGATTCCAGAAGTGGGAATTCCCGCAAGCTAATCGGAGTCTTGAATTCATTTAGAACAGCTGCTTTGAACGTGGGCATGAGTCTTCAGTTGAGTTGGAAACCAGGGAGCTCGGACCAGGGCCACTTCCTGTCGCCGAAGTTCAAGAATCGATCAAATTTGTCCGCCCTCTCCAGTTTGTCTGATCGTGTCCCATATCTTTATTCTCTGGACACAAGGGGTAACGGAAACTCGCACGGAGAGCGGGTTTTCAGCCCCGGAAGGGCGCAAGACGGTAGCCCAGGGCAAGCGAGCTGGTGCGAGCCCGCCCTGGGTGAGAGCCTTCCCGACAGCCCCTCTCCCCCGCAAATCTTGTGTGAGGCTCCGTAACCCGCTCCCAGTGCGGGGAGAGGGGTTGGGGAGTGGGGCTTAAACAGATGCCCCGAACCCAATCCGGCCACCTCTGTGTCCAGCACCCAACGGAGCCACGACCCCGGCGGTATGAAGTCGCTCGCCACGACTAGGTCCACTTGCTGCAGATAAAGTTCACAAAGACAAATTCGCTGCAGGAACCACAAAGAACGCAAAGACCGCCAAGAGAATTGTTTGATCCGAAACGAGTGTGCCCTTTCGATGAGGGCAGAGGTAGCTACAGTCTTCGTTTCATGGTCTTTGCGTTCTTTGCGGTTCAATCCCGTTTCCCATGGCCGCATATTGACCCAGACGTCTGGGCGATTTTATAAAGGATTGGACAATTTACCAACGACGATTAAGATTGGGGATTCGCAGATTCATTTTCGTTGCCGTCAACTACAGATTCCACCAGTGTGAGTACTCATGACATCTGGAATGTCAAATGCTGCCCTCGAAATCCTAAAGGACCTTGTTCGCATTGATTCCGTTAATCCCTCGCTGGTAAAGGGGGGAGCAGGCGAAGGGCAGATTGCCGCCTTCCTCCATTCCTTCCTCGCTCGCAAGGGTATCCAATCGACCTTGCAGGAGGTTAGTGCCGGCAGATTCAACGTCATCGCAAGCGTCACTGGCGCTTTGCCCGGGCCGCGATTTCTGCTCAACGGTCATCTGGACACCGTCAGTGTCGAGGGGATGGTTTCTCCCTTCGAACCTGTGGAACGCGATGGAAGAGTCTACGGCCGAGGGGCGCAGGACATGAAGAGCGGGTTAGCCTCAGGCATCACAGCTTTGCTGGCGGCATCCCAAGGCCAAGCAGAACTCAAGGGTGAGGTCGTGCTGGCGGCGGTAGCGGACGAGGAAGATCAGAGCTTGGGAACACAATACTTTCTGCGGCACTGGCCGGTCTCAAAGCCCTTCGATTTTGCTCTCGTCATGGAACCCACGGATCTCAAAGTCTGTACCGCCCACAAGGGTTTCGCCTGGCTGGAAGTGCGAACGCTGGGAGTCGCAGCTCACGGCAGCCGCCCCCAGGAGGGAGTCGACGCGATTCGAGCGATGAGCCAGGTTCTCCAGGAACTCGACCGGCTCGAGAAGCGCCTTGGGGAGTTGCCAGCCCACCCCCTCCTCGGACGTGGTTCGTTGCACGCCTCGTTCATTGAAGGCGGACGGGAATGGAGTAGCTATCCGGACCACTGCGTCTTGAAATACGAGAGAAGAACATTGCCACACGAATCCCCTACCCGGCTCGAAGAAGAGCTCAATGACATCCTGGGCAGGCTCCAAGCTCACGACCCGCGTTTCAGGGCTGAAGCCCGGCTGGTCTTCTGGCGCGCTCCGTTCCTGGCAGAACGCGAGCAGCCGGAGATCGGACGTTTCTACCGGACGGCGAAAGCGCAGCTTCCTGATGACGTCGACTGGGGCGCTGCTTCCTTTTGGACCGACGCAGCCCTACTCTCAGAAGCCGGCATCCCGTCGCTCGTCTTCGGCCCACGCGGCGCAGGTCTCCACTCCGTTGAAGAGTACGTGTTGGCGGCTGACGTCGGCAACTGTGCCGAAATTATCCATCGCTTCGTCATGCAGACCCATGGCTGAATCCGAAGCGTGATGGAGGGGCGAAATGGAAGGATTTTCGGCGAGAGCCTAGGCTACGCTAGATTCATCGAACTGATGGAAAGGATGAACCTTTGAAGCGTATAATCTTGGATCGGGAGGTACCAGACATGAGCGTCGAAGAACTTGAGTCAGAAGCCCTCAAGCTGAACCCGAGCTCGCGAGCTAGACTTGCCGAAAAACTTTTGCGAAGCCTTGAGGACCTCTCTGAAGAGGAAAACGAACGACTTTGGGCGGAGGAAGCATTGCGCCGCCATGAGGAGATTGACAGCGGCACGGTCAAGGCTAGGCAGGGCAAAGAGGTATTCCGTGATGCGCGTTCGCGGCTTCGATGAGCCGTCAGTTTTCTTTCCACCCAGTAGCCGAGCAAGAACTCAACGAAGCCGCTGCCTACTACGAGGCAGAAAGTCGTGGGCTCGGCGCTGCGTTTCTCAAAGAAGTTGAGCACGCCGTCCAGCACGTCCTCGGGTATCCTGAATCTGCTCCCTTGGTCAACCGTCTGGTTCGCAGAAAGCTCGTTCGGCGTTTTCCATACGCCATCATGTATTCGATCATTCCTAAAGGCATTCGAATACTTGCGATTGCCAATCAGAGACGCCGCCCGTTTTACTGGCGCGGCCGGAAGTGAGTCGGCCACAGCTGTTTCCGGAGGCCTAACTGCAGTGCCAACCCGACCGCCCACAGAGGGGGTCGACTGGGGCGCCGCTTCCTTTTGGACCGACGCAGCCCTACTCTCAGAAGCCGGCATCCCGTCGCTCGTTTTCGGCCCACGCGGCGCAGGTCTCCACTCCGTTGAAGAGTACGTGTTGGCGGCTGACGTCGGCAACTGTGCAGAAATTATCTATCGCTTCGTCATGCAGACCCATGTCTGAACCCGAAGCGTGACGTCGGGCGGAATCCCTGTGCAGGACGGCCGGGCAGGCGCGGAACGACTCTCCTCACCACGTTGACACGCCTTTGCCCTCGGGCTAAACTGTAGCCATCTTTTCAGTTCCCAGGAAAAAGGGGTTCACCACTTATGGGTCAGCCAGCCTCGCGTCTGCAGGTTGTAGGGGCAAATCCACCTCAAGCCCCGCCAAAGCTCCTCGATCGTGTGCGGGCAGCGATCCGAACCCGCCATTACAGTATCCGCACCGAAGAGGCTTACGTCGGCTGGATTCGGCGATTCATTCTCTTTCATAAGAAGCGTCATCCTGCGGAGATGGGTGAGGCGGAAATCAATCAGTTTCTCACCTGCCTGGCCGTTGATGACAACGTGGCCGCCTCTACGCAGAACCAAGCACTTTCGGCCATCCTTTTCCTATACCAAGCGGTCCTCGAAAAAGAGCTTGACCGACTTGACGGGGTGGTGCGTGCCAAGAAGCCGGCGCGTTTACCGGTCGTACTGAGTCGGGATGAGGTACGAAAGATCCTGGGGCGCATGCCTAGTGCGCCCAAGCTGGTCGCGTTGCTGCTGTATGGCGCGGGCTTGCGTCTCCTGGAGGCGTTGCGGGTGCGAGTCAAGGATATCGATCTGGCGATGAACCAAATCACTGTGCGGGATGGCAAGGGACAAAAGGATCGTGTTACGATGCTGCCGAGCGCGGCCAAGGCGCTTCTGGCGGACCACCTAAAGCACGCCAGGCAAATTCATCAGCAGGACCTCCTCCAGGGGTTTGGGCGTGTGTACTTGCCCGACGCGCTGGGCCGAAAATACCCGACTGCCGATCGAGAGTGGGGTTGGCAGTATGTGTTCCCTGCCGATAACCTCTCGGTCGATCCGCGTTCGGGCACCAAGCGACGCCACCACCTGGATGAGTCCCTAATCCAGCGCGCGGTCAAAGCCGCCGTGCGCGAAGCGGGTGTGAACAAGCCGGCAACCCCGCACACACTGCGGCATTCATTTGCCACTCACCTGCTTGAGGATGGCTACGATATCCGAACCGTCCAGGAATTGTTGGGCCATCGGGACGTGCGAACCACCATGATCTATACCCATGTACTGAACCGGGGAGGTCGAGGAGTTCTGAGCCCGGCCGACAAGCTCTGACCATCTGCTGGAGCCTGCAGATGGGATGAGAAGGCCAATCTCGCGGAGTACCAGTAAACTGGTCTCCCATTGAAAATCGGGCAAGAGCCCAATAAGGAGATTGGCCATGACAAAGTATAGCAAGGAAGTGAGTGAGATCGTGGGTTTGGATTTGGGAGATCGATACAGTCAGTTCTGTATCGTGAGTCGGCAAGGCGAGGTGGTGGAGCGAGGACGGGTAGCGACCACAGCCACGGCGATGAGAAAACAGTTTGAACGGATGGCCCGGGGCCGAATTGCACTGGAGGCAGGGACACATTCACCTTGGGTGAGCCGGTTGTTGGAGCAGCTGGGACACGAAGTGCTGGTGGCCAATCCCCGGAAACTGCGGATGATCTACGAGAGTGACCGCAAGAATGACCGAGCGGATGCGGAGACGCTGGCTCGGGTGGCGCGGATGGATGCCAAGCTCTTAGGTCCGATTCGACATCGGAAAGAAGAGACCCAAGTGGACCTGGCGGTGATTCGGAGTCGCGATGCTTTGATTAAGGCGCGGACCCAGCTGATCAATCATGTGCGTGGCGTGATGAAATCGATGGGGAGCCGACTGCCCAAGAGCTCGACACCCAGCTTTCACAAGAAGGCGACAGCAGGGGGGATTCCCGAGTTGCTCCAGAATGCGCTGGCCCGATTCTGGAGACGTTAGAGAAGATCAGCGAGCAGATCAAAAACTATGATCGACAGATCGAACGGCTAAGCCGAGAGAAATACCCGGAGACGGAACTACTGACTCAGGTCAGTGGGATTGGCAATTTGACGGCGTTGACTTATGTTTTGACCTTAGAGGATCCAGATCGATTTGCTAGGAGCCGGGCGGTGGGGAGTTTTCTAGGGTTGAGGCCGCGGCAGGGAGATTCGGGCAAACAAGAGCCGCAGTTGCGGATCACCAAGGCGGGAGATCCGCTGTTGCGGCGACTCTTGGTCAACAGTGCGCAGTATCTGCTCGGGCACTTTGGAACGGACTGTGCCCTGCGGCGCTGGGGGCTGGAACTGGCGAGGCGAGGAGGCAAGAACGCTAAGAAGCGAGCGGCGGTCGCTGTGGCGCGAAAGCTGGCCGTGTTGCTGCATCGGTTGTGGAGTCGGGGAGAAGTCTACGATCCATTTTATCAGAGCCAGTCGCAGGCGGCAGTTCCAGTGCCGCTCGGCTAAGACCAGCAGAAGCCTGAGAACTTTCTGAGGCGGGGCGGCAACGACAACAACCCCAGACACCCACCAGTGCCCAGTCTCGGTGACTGCGCGTGTTAGGCTAGGATCGGAGAAGAAGATCTCTTCGAAGCCCGACCTGCAGATGGCAGCACCGAACGTGGGTCGGACCCCAATGTGCACGTGGTCCTAAAGAAGAGGACAACCGAGAGTGCGGATGGAAGCCTGGCGAGTGGGGTCGGGGTTGAGCGGTCGCTTCACTTAACAGCTTGCCGAGGGCTTCGGACAGGAGGACCACAGGCGCGCGCAAAGGCGCGGAGAGAGAGAAAATCATCGCACTATTCCAGACTCTAACTTGACACCAACAGGCCTTCTCATGGAAGCCTAACACGCGGGTTCCAGCCGACTGGCAAGAAGCGCCAGCGGCTGAACCCAAGCGTGTGTGCCGAGCATGTCTAACAGCTAGAGGGTGAAAGTCCCTTTCACAACCTGATGGAGGTGAAGTGATAGCGAAGCGCAAGGGCGACTCCGTGAGGAGGCGTCTGAAAGAAGCGTGGAAGCAAAGGCGCGAGCCGATGAACAAGAACCGGATGGAGGCATACGGTGTCGGACGAGTTTGCACGGTATAACGAAGTCCAAATCCATCAAGGGCACTGGTGGGTAAATCCGGCGGTTGTGCGCTGAAAGCGGTTAGGCTTACCTCGGGAGATCTGCTGCCTGTCTCGATGAGAGACTGACTCGGGAGCAATCGAGGGTGACCGGGCGGCAGAAGTCAGCAGAGGGCATAGTAGTCACTGCGGTGGCGAAGGCCCGAACGGTCCGTCAGGGGACGGATAAAGGGAGAGGCAAGTATGCAGCGTATCTCGTCGCCCGACAAGCGGCCGAAAACCCAGCTAGTGCTGGCCTTCATGGAGGAGAGTAGGGGTGAAGCCTCGATGGCCTCCAGGGGAGGGACCGAATCGGCGAAGGCGGTACGTCAGCCAGAAAGCCCGGCTCAGGAACGGTTAATGGAGGAAGTCTGCGAGAGAGACAATCTCAGGCAGGCGATGAAACGAGTGAAGGCCAATCGGGGGAGCGCGGGAGTCGATGGCATGGAGGTGGGAGAACTTCCGAAGTACCTCGAGCAGCACTGGCCAGCCATTCGGGAACAGCTGCTGGGTGGGACCTACAAGCCACAACCGGTGTTACGGGTGGAAATCCCGAAGCCGGACGGCGGGGTGCGCAAGCTGGGCATTCCGACGGTGCTGGATCGGTGGATTCAGCAGGCGGTGATGCAGGTACTACAGAGCCGATGGGACCGGACGTTTTCTGAACACAGCCACGGGTTTCGCCCTGGGCGGTCAGCGCATCAGGCGGTGCTGGAAAGCGCAGCAGTATATCGCTGAAGGATACCGTTGGGTGGTGGATCTGGACTTGGAGAAGTTTTTCGACCGGGTGAACCACGACAAACTGATGGGACAGGTTGCTGAACGGATCAGCGACTGGCGCCTGCTGAAGTTGATTCGGGCGTTTCTGGAAGCTGGAGTGATGGAAGACGGGCTGGTGAGTCCGATTGATGAGGGGACACCGCAAGGCGGACCCTTGTCGCCTTTGCTGTCGAACCTCGTGCTGGACGAGCTGGACCGGAAGCTGGAAGGGTGCGGACATCGGTTTGCGCGCTACGCGGATGATTGCAACATCTACGTGCGCAGTCGTCGGGCCGGTGAACGGGTGATGGCGAGCGTGAGCCAGTTTATCGTGGTGAAGCTCAAGCTGAAGGTCAACAGCGAGAAGAGTGCGGTGGCCAGACCTTGGGATCGGAAGTTTCTGGGATTCAGCTTCAGCCGGGATCGGCAGCCGAAACGGCGCATCGCCTGGAAGGCCGCGGAGCGGTTTAAGCAAAGAGTCCGAGAACTGACGAGCAGGACACGAGGGGTTAGTCTACGGTGCATGACCAAGGAACTGAGTCAATACCTTCGGGGCTGGCGAGGTTACTTTGGGCAATGCCAGACGCCTTCGGTGCTGGCAGACTTTGACAAGTGGATTCGGCGCAGGTTGCGGAGCGTGATCTGGAAGCAGTGGCAACGCTTTCGGATGCGCTACCGGCAACTGCGCAAGCGGGGAGTGGAGCGACGACTGGCTTTCCAAACGGCCAAGAGCAACCACGGTCCCTGGCGATTGGCCAAAGTCCGGCTTTAGCCATGGCCCTGCCTAATGCCTATTTTGACTCTCTGGGAATTCCAAGATTAAGGGTTTCTGAATAGCTCAACCCGCCGAACCGCCGTATGCGGACCCGCATGTACGGTGGTGTGGGAGGGGCGAGGCTGCGAAGCCTCCCCTATCCCGATTAGGCCGTACTGTCCAATGGACGAGCTGGATGCAATCATAGAAAAGTACAAAGACCGTCCTTTACGAGAGCGTTTCGAAAGCCTTGAGGACATCAACCGTTTCGCCATCCAGTTCTATAGGGATGTCGCGGAGATTCCCCTGACAACCATCAATCGTTCAACATGAATCTGAAACTCGAAAACAGGAAAGCCTTGGTCACAGGCTCCACCGCCGGAATCGGATTTGCGATTGCACGCGGGCTGGCGCAGGAGGGCGCATCAGTCATCATTACCGGCCGCACGCAGCCGCGCGTGGATGGCGCGATAAAGTCCATCCTGAAAGAGTTTCCCGGCGCGAAGGTCACCGGTTTCGCCGGGGACTTGGCCACCGCCGGCGGTGCCACCCGCTGTATCGGGGCCGTGCCGACGGTGGATATCCTCGTCAACAACCTCGGCGTTTATCCACCCAAGGCATTCGAGGAAATTACCGATGACGACTGGCATGCGCTTATCGAGACGAATTTCATGAGCGGCGTGCGACTGTCGCGTCATTATCTATCGCGCATGAAAGCCGCCAACTGGGGGCGAATCCTCTTTATCGCCAGCGAGTCGGCTGTGAACATTCCCAAGGAGATGATCCACTACGGCGTGAGCAAGACCATGCAGGTCGCGTTGGCGCGCGGTCTGGCGGAGACGACGGCGGGCACGGGCGTCACGGTGAATTCGATCCTCGCTGGTCCCACGCGCTCGGAAGGCGTCGAGGGCTTCGTTGCCAATGTGGCCAAAGCACAAAATACCACGCCGGCCGCGGTCGAGAAGGGCTTTTTCGAAGGCCTGCGGCCCAGCTCTCTACTGCAACGCTTCGCGACGACGGATGAAGTGGCTGCCATGGTAGTGTTTATGGCCAGTTCACTGTCGTCCGCAACCAACGGCGCGGCGCTTCGCGTCGAAGGTGGGGTCGTCCGCTCCATTTTGTAAATTCTCCAGGCCTCCCCTTTTTACCCCAGGAAAGGACACATGAAGAACGTAGACACCAGGAAAACAGCTCTGATCATCCAGGACCTCCAAAACGACGTGATCTCAACCGGCGGCGCCTTCTGCAAGGAACCGGGGCCGGCCGAGCACGCAAGGAAACAGAACGTCGTTGCGCACGCCCAAAAGATTGCGGCCGCCGCCCGCAAAAAGGCCATGCCAGTAATCCATGTCTGGATTATCGTCGAAAAGGGCGCGCCTGGCGTGAGGCTGAACGCGCCAATTTTCCAGGCCATCAAGGGCGTGGACGGCATTGTGCGCGGCACTTGGGGCGCGAAACCAGTTGAGGGACTCGAAGCGCAGCCGGGCGACTTCGTCGTCGAGAAGACGCGCATGTGCGCCTTCACGAACACAAACCTCGAGCAAATCCTGAAGGGTTGTGGCGTCGAGCGGATCGTCATCATCGGCGCGTGGACGAACTTTTCGATCGAGCACACCGCGCGCACGGGTGCCGATCTCGGCTACGAGTGCAGCGTGATTTCGGATGCCACTTCGACAATTAACGACGAGTGGCAGCGCGCCGCCCTCAACTACGCGCTCACAAACATCGCCGAGATTGCAACCACGCAAGAGGCGCTCGACGCGATCGGCTAGTCGCCCAGCGCGAATAATGGAACAATGCCTGTGACATTTTGCTTCGCGAAGGCGCCGAGTGCTTGCGCACGGCCACTGGCTTCGCGCTCCCCAGGAAAAAATGCCGCATCCTCAAGACCTTGCCTGCGCTGGCCGCAGTAGTCGTCCTGACCGGCTCGGCAGCGGTTCCGGCCCCACGCCTGCAATCTGAACCCAGCAGCGCAAAAACATTAGAAAGAAAGGAATATTATGAAAGCTGCGGTTATCAAAGCACCAAATAGCGAGGTGCAGATTGAGGAACGCGATTGCCCATCACGAAGACGCGGACAGGTACTCATCCGTGTTCATGCTTGCGGTGTGTGTCACGGCGATCTCATGGTGCAAGAGGGACTCTTTCCGTTTGCACATTACCCCATTGTGCCAGGGCATGAAATAGCCGGGGTAGTCGAGACAATCGGTGAAGATGTCAATGAACTGAAGCCCGGAACACGAGTCGGGTTGTCAGCACTGTTCTCATCGTCGGAACCTGTAAGCAATGCTTGAGTGGCGATGAGTTCCTTTGCAGCCGAATGGAATGGACAGGGCTTATGCAGGACGGCGGGTTTCACCAATTTATGCTTGCTCCTGCTGCTTATGTGGCTCCACTTCCCGACACGCTTGACTTTGCCGACGCTGCACCGCTGATGTGGGCTGGGGTAAGCGTTTTCAGCGGGCTGCGCCACGCGGGTTTTCGAGCCGGGTGATAAAGTGGCGGTGATAGGGCTTGGCGGACTGGGCCATCTTGGAGTGCTGCTTGCGCGGGCGATGGGCGGACGTGTAGCAGTGCTTTCTACGAGTGCGGATAAGGAAAGCGAAGCACGTGAAACTTAAAAGTATATGTAACCAGAATTGGTGAATTATTAAGAGAAATATTGAAGAAACATGCAAAAAGGTTCTAGCGATCTCTAGATCAAAGATCGCAGAAGGAGGCAAAACTATGCTGGATAGCGTTGGTGCTGGTCGGCCGCGCTGGAGCATCGCGCCCTACTTCATCGTAGATGACGTCGTGACCACCGCGAATCATTACAGAGACAAGCTCGGCTTCCACTATGAGCGCTTCTGGGGCGAGCCGCCGTCTTTCTGTATGGTCAAGCGCAATGGAATTGTCATCATGCTGGGCCAACTCGAAAAGACCGGCGTCATGCGACCCAACCGCACCGTCGACCCCGAGGGCGGAGCTTGGGACGCATACATCTGGATCGAAAACGCCGATGCGCTTCATAGCGAGTTCAAGTCGAAGGGCGTGAAGATCGTGCGCGACATTTGTAACCAGCCCTATGGCTGCCGCGACTTCGACGTGGAGGACTGCAACGGGTATCGCTTGTGTTTTGGGCAGGACATAGAAGGATG
The DNA here is from genome assembly GCA_963752385.1 of uncultured Acidimicrobiia bacterium. Taxonomy (GTDB): domain Bacteria; phylum Acidobacteriota; class Terriglobia; order Versatilivoradales; family Versatilivoraceae; genus CAVVYL01. Next base: position 214,918 of record CAVVYL010000040.1, read on the forward strand.
AGAAGTCCCCACGCAATCGATTCGCTTGGGTGATCATCCTGAAACATTCGTGTACGCGGCGGTGACCGACGAGCACAGCCTAACGAATAAGATTCTTTGCTGGGTCTCGCCGCGACCGGTCAACGTGCGCGTTAGCCGCCACGGAAGCGCATAAGTGATGTCAACGTTTGCGCAAAGTCACAACTCTCTCCTAGGTGCAGGCCGTGCAGTCGGGGTCGCATGCGCTCTAGTCAGTGCCGTGGGCTGGCTCATGTTGGCGGTGCGATACCCGGTGGGTACCGATACGCTTCTGCTCTGCGGTGGAATGCTTGGCCTCAGTGCAGCAGCGCTCTGGTCGGCTCTTAGGGCTGTGAGCTGGCTGCTCGCTGCAGCAGGTGCGGTTGCATTGATCCCGGTAGGGATTTATCTCGCGGGGGTTCCTGGACCAATGCGCTTTGTGGGATATGCGGCGGTTGGTTACCTTGTGGCCGCCGCGCTCATGTATCCAGGACGGGAGCGTGGCAGCTAACAACGCGGCCGTTTGTGGTAACGGAGTTTTTGTCATGGGAATTTCGATTCACGGTCTCTTTGAAACTCACATAACAGTGAGGAATTTGACCACGTCGGTGGCCTTTTACCAAGACGCCGTTGGGCTTGAACTGGCTTTTCTTGCACCTGAACGTCGCGTTGCTTTCTTCTGGATTGGAGGACGCGGACAGTCGATGCTGGGTGTGTGGGAGGTCGGCGACGGTCCAAACGGAATGCGCTTGCACTTCGCCTTTACGAGCACCGTTGAGCAGATTCTTGCCGCTCCGTCTGCCTTGAAAGCCATGGGCGTTATTCCCAAAGGCTTTCATGGCGAACCTGTCGAAGAGCCAGTCGTCATAGGATGGATGCCCGCAGTTTCTCTCTATTTCACCGATCCCGATGGCCATTTGCTGGAATATCTTGCGATGCTGCCACAGGACCCACGTCCTGCCGCAGGGGTAGTCTCTTACAGCGAGTGGCAGGCGATGCGACAGTCTCAGTGACCGTATGGTTCAAACAAGTTAACAGCCCAACACGGGTTCCAGCCAACTGGCAAAAAGCGCCAGCGGCTGAACCCTGATCCGTCAGATGGCTTCAACGAATTCCATGGCGATCATGCAATGGGTGCTGGCTACCACAGCGTTTGCTTTTAAAACCCGACGTTCTGCGGCCGGTTCACCAAGTCTGGCTCGCACCGCTGGTCATCCTCCTCGTGGCAATAGCACTCCACCTCTTGGTCGTGCTCTTCGGCTACCAGCTCGAGGCAGACTGGTTGTGATCTCGCTGGCAACTAAGATCTATCAGGCATAACCCTTCATCCAGCGGCCCACCGCCAAGAGCAGCGGCGGGTCGCTGATGCCCGATCGGCAGACGCCTGCCTGAGTGTCAATGTCATGAAGAAGCTCCGAATCTATGCAGACACCTCGGTACTGGGAGCGGCTCTCACCTTGTCTCCAAAGCTCGAATCCGCTCCATCACCGTCGGGTGAGAATAGTAGAAAAAACTGTAGAGCGGATGGGGCGTGAGGTTCGACAGATTGTCTTTGGTCAGTTTCACCAGTCCTCCAATCATGGGCTGAGGATCGCCAAGAGTCTCGGCAGAAAATCGATCGGCTTCGTATTCGTGCTTGCGCGAGAGCATCGATGAGAGCGGACTCAGGAAGAAAATGAACGATCCCGCGACTTTCATGAAGATGAACAACGCCGCATGGGAAGAAGGTTGTTGCAAACCCGAACGCCGAGTAGAACCAGGAGTGGCTGACCAGGCGCGACAGGACATAGAGTCCTGCCAGCGAAGTCGCCAGCGCTACAACCAACCCGGTCCGGATGTGTCTCTTCACGTTGTGTCCCATTTCGTGAGCCAGCACGGCCAGTACCTCGGGTTCATTCAAGGATTTCACTAGCGTATCGAACAGTACAATCCGGCGGAACCTCCCCATTCCGGCAAAGAAAGCATTGGAATGCGTCGAGCGTTTTGACCCGTCCATCGTGTAAATGCCCGACAGGTTGAAGCGGATCTTCCTGGCCAAAGCCAGGATCCTATCCTTGAGAGTTCCCTCCCCCAGCGGCGTGAGTTTGTTGAATAAGGGAACAACGAAAACAGGAAAGATCGAGGTGAGGAACAGCTGAACGAGGGCTAGGAACACCCAGACGTAAAGCCACCACAAGCCGGGCAGAAAGTGGTCCATGAACCAGAGAACGCCTGAGAGCACCGGAACCCCGATGGCCACTGAAAGCAAAAGCTGCTTGCAGAAGTCTGCCAGCCAAAGTTTCCAAGTCATTCGATTGAAACCATACTTCTGTTCAATTACAAAGGTGGAGTAAAGGCTGAACGGCAATGCGATCGCGGAGAAGAGGATCGAAACGACGGCAAGAAAAATCAAACCTGTGACGACGGAGCCGTATCCAAGAGCTCGAACCCACCCGTCCAAGTGACCATAGAAGCCGCTCAGAAGCAAACCCCAAAAGACAGGAACCTCCGTCCACGAGGCAACCAACCCCAGCCTGGCCTTCTCCCGGTTATAGGCAATGCCTTTTCGATACTCTTCGCGGGAGATGCTCTCTTGAAAGTAAGAGGGGACCTCGTCCTCGTGGCTGGCAATATGCTTCAAATTGAGACGAGTCAACCAGAGATCCAGGACATGTTCGCCGAAATAGGCAATGGCAAAAATACCCAGGAAGAAATTGTCCATTAGGGGCACCGATTTATGAATGATGAATTACCCGCTGTGCATTTCGCTTTCCTCTGGCGAGACTGGTTGACCCCCTGTCGCAAGAAGCGCGGCGTCCCCCTTGCCGAGGGGGACAAATTCTGAGGAGCCTAATCCTCAGAGCGGCAGGCAGCGGTATGAGAGACCCCTCTCCTTTTGATTTTCTCAATTGAGAATTCACAATTCAAAATCTATCTGCTTGACTTGACCTCCGTCCACAGCCGGTCGTAGAGGAGAATTGTGTCGCCGATGTCTTCCAACGTTTCGCACTTTGCCAAGGCGGCCGAATCTGGGAACAGCGCCGGATGATTCAATAGGGCCCTCTTCACAAAAGCTCGCGCTGCGCGATTCGCCACCGTGTAACCGGTGTAATTCATCACCGCCGCCGCGGTCTCCGGCTCCAGCATGTAATTGATGAACTGATGTGCCAACGCCTTATGGGCCGCGTTCACTGGGATACAGAATGAATCGACGAAGAGGGCTGTCCCCTCCCGGGGTATGAAGTAGCCGATGTTGGGGTTCTCGAGCCCTGCCCGTACAATCTGACCGTTCCATCCTTGAACCAGCCAGGCATCGCCTGAAACCAGCAGTTCCTGGAAGTTCGAACTATTGTATGCCCTTAGAAGCGGCTTTTGCCGCTCCAGGAGTTGCCGGGCCCGCTGGACCTCGTCCGTGTTTTGGCTGTTGATCGAATGCCCCATCAGTTTGAGTGCTGCGCCGAAGTTCTCCCGCATGTCGTCAAGCATAACAATTCGGTTGCGATAGCGGTCATCCCACAGGATCCGCCAGCTCTCGAGCGGTTGTGGCACGACGTCTTTGCGGTACCCGATCCCGGTTGTCCCCCAGATGTACGGCACGGAGTGACGATTCCCGGGATCAAAGGCGCGGTTCAAAAACTGCGGATCGAGATTTTCTTCCATATTGGGAATCTTCCCCTTGTCGATTGGACTCAACAGACCCCGCCGTCGCAGAATCTGGACAGTGTAATCCCCGGGCACCACAATGTCGTAGCCGGCGTTCCCTGCCTGAAGCTTAGCCAGTAAGGCTTCATTGGAGTCGTAAAGATCGCACTGTACCCGCGCCTGAAACCGCTGCTCGAAAACCTTCAGCGTGTCGGGAGACAAATAGCTGGACCAGATGAAGAGATTCAACTCTTGCCGGCTTTGGGAAGCCTGTCCCCAGTGGCTCCAGACCAGGGGGCCTCCCAGCAAAACAGCCAGCAGCACGACCGCCGGTGTCGCCTTCCTCCAAGAAAGAGCTGTGTTCTGCACCCAGTGGGCCAGCAACAGCATCAGCAACGTGGCCACCAACAGGATAGTGCAGATCGCGTTGATTTCGGGAGTCAGGCCTTCTTTGGCCATCGAGTAAATCTGAAGCGGCAGAGTCGTGCTGCCAACACCAGCCACAAACGAAGTGATGACATAGTCATCCAGAGAGATGGTAAAGACAATCAGGGCAGCCGACACCAGGGCCGGAACCAGATGGGGCACGATGACGCGAGTGAAGACCACTCGCTCGGTTGCATTCAGATCCAGAGCGGCTTCAATCAGGGCTGGATCAAGCCGGGCCATTCGCGAGCGAACCAGGAGGATCACATACGACAGGCTGAAGGCTACATGGGTGATGATGATAGTCAAAAAGCTGAGTCGGATGTGAGCCACCCCGTAAAGACCGGCGAAGGCGACAGCCAGAATGATCTCCGGGACGATCAACGGCAACAGAACCAGCAATTCAAAAGCACGGTTTGCCCTCGGGAGTCCCTGCGCGAGCGCCACTCCAGCCGGCACGCCAATGCCCAACGACAGCAGCGTCGTCCAGAAGGCGACCCAAAGGCTGTTTGCGAGTGAGTCGAGCATCCGGCTATCCTGGCTCAGAATGCGATACCACATCGTCGTGAAGCCTTGCCAGTCCATCATCAGGCGTGATTCGTTGAAAGAAAAAAGGACGAGGACTAGTAGAGGAACGTAGAGGAACCCAAAAACTGCGAGGCTGAAGAGAAGTAACGGCCAGGTTTCAACCCTTTGAGTCGTTGCGCTCACGGAACCTTGCCTTCCACACTCTGTCTCATGGACTTGTAGCTCAGGGCCAGCAGAACCAGCACCAGGACAGTTAGCAAGAACGCGATTGCCGAACCGAAAGGCTGGTCGCGGACGATGGCAAACTGGCTCTGGATCAGGTTACCGACCATGACCGACTTTGCGCCACCCAGAAGATCTGGGATGAGGAACGCTCCCAGCGATGGAATGAAAACAAGAATCACTCCTGCGGCCACCCCAGAGCGGCTGAGCGGGAGCAGAACCCGCCAAAACGTCTGCCACGCACCGCAGCCCAAGTCGGCTGAGGCTTCTACGAGTGGCTTCTCTATCTTTTCCAAAACTGTGTAGAGGGGCAGGATCATGAATGGCAGCTCACCGTAGACTAACCCAACGAGAATGGCAAAGTTGTTGTAGAGCAGTGGCAGCGGCTCTTGAATGAGTTTCCAGTGCAACAGCGTTTGGTTAACCACCCCTTCAGTGCGTAGCAGGATGATCCAGGCGTACGTGCGCACCAAAAAACTCGTCCAGAACGGAAGCGTCACGAGCAGCAGAAGCAGGTTTTTGACGGCCGTGGATCTTTGTGAGGCGACAAACTGGGCCACGGGAAAACCCACCATCAGGCAGAGTACTGTTGTGACAGCTGCCAGGACAAAGGATCGAAGATAGATCAGGAGATAAAGACGGTCGAAGGCGCGCAGGTAATTCGTCAGCCCGAAAGTCCAGTCAATGACACCACTTGCTTCACGGCGCGTCAGACTCAAGGTGAACACGAAAATGAGAGGCAAGCCAACCAGGACCGCCAGCCAGGCAAACGACGGCAGCACCAAAAGCCAGGGACGGCGAAATGTTGCTGCTGGAATGGGCATGAAGGAAGGAAGATCTTGGCGGAACTCGGAGCGCTCTCCCTGAATCAGCCGGAGTTGGACGCGCAATGGCACTCGGCGCAAGGCGATGCGGGCCAGATGAGACGCTCTTGGTAAACGACCCGGAGGATTGCTTTCAGGTGAGCGCCCGGATGCTTCAAAAGAGCCGTCCTGAGGTCGTCTCGTCGTCTCGGCTCAGGCGACCTTTCGATCCCACCGCGATGCAACTCAGACCCTAAATAAGTATCGCCATTCCGAGCCCACGCCACGACATTATCTTCAACGCTTTCTGAGATCGTGGTGGCCTATCCCATTGGTCTCAAGTTCGTCTCAAGAAACCAGAAAACCACTCTGTCTGTTCCATCCAAGAAAGACGTGCTCTCCCACCGAAAACTGGCTGGGCTCTGTTTGGCTGGAACTCGCCGACTGAGATACAACCCAGCTTTCCCCGCTGCCATCATCAACGGTCCAGAGAACCATATCGCCAAGATAGTTTCGGCTACGGATGCGTCCTGGGATTGCGTTACACCTGCCGGGCTCAGGAGCCGACCTGGAAATGAGGATCTCCGAAGAACGGATGGCCAAAAAGCATTCATGGTCACTTAGATCGCGGGACTTCTCGACCTGAAACTCAGCGCCGCTTTCGAGACGACACAAGACCAAAGCGCCGTTCACTTTGATCTCGGAGATACCGAATACATTCTCAACACCCATGAACTCGGCAGCAAAACGCGTTCTTGGGCGACTGTAGATTTCCTCCGGTTGCCCTACTTGCTCCAATTGTCCTTGATGAAGCAAGACGACTCGGTCGGAGAGGCTCAATGCCTCTTCTTGATCGTGGGTAACAAAGACGAAGGTCAACCCAAGCTTCCGCTGCAGGGCCTTCAGTTCGGCCTGCATCCGTTTTCGCAGCTTTTGGTCCAAAGCGCCAAAGGGCTCGTCCAGCAGTAATACGGCCGGCCGCATCACCATGGCTCTAGCCAAGGCGACTCGCTGCTGCTGGCCCCCGCTCAACTCGTGAGGAAACCGCTCCTCCAGGCCTGTCAGTTGGACCATCTGCAATACCGAAGCCACCCGTTCACGCATTTCATCTTGCTCTATGCGCAGATTCTGCAGGCCAAAAGCGATATTCCTGAAAACGTTGAGGTGAGGAAACAGCGCATAGCTCTGGAAGACAGTGTTGACGCGCCGCTTGTACGGTGGCAGCTGGGAAATATCCTCACCGTTCAGAAGGATCTTGCCGCCATCGGCCTGCTCGAAGCCACCCACAAGGCGAAGCAGAGTTGTCTTGCCGCTGCCGCTCGGCCCCAGAAAGGTAAGAAACTCACCGGCTTCCACCGAGAGGCTGATGTCTTTCAGGATGGACCGTTCTCCAAAAGTCTTGCAGACGGATTGGAATTCAAGGACAGGCGTCATACTGGGCGTGGCACTCAGCTAGGAGCAACTGGCGGGTAATTTAGTACAAGAATCTTCTGCCTGCAACGGGATCTGGGGAATAGGGGACAGGGGAGCAGACAGCAGAGCTTCCTTTCTCCTGACCCATTCGTCTGTGCCCTGTCTGCTGCCCTCGTTCCTGTTCCCTGTCTCCTGAAGCCGTGAAGAAATTCTAGCGGTACTCTCTGAGCGCCGCTCCGCACCTTGCAGCCGAAGGATTTCGGCGGTCACAAACCACCGCAACAGGAATTTCTACACAGTTCTCCGGTTCGCGCTTCCCTGATTTTCAGTTCGTCAAACTCTCAATCGTTCTGACAACAATATCGCCCACTACCTTCAAGCTCTGGGGACTGACCTTGTCTAGCGTGTCATTCGGGGTGTGCCACAAACTATTGTTGAAGCCGAAATCATAGTCGATCAAATCGACGGCCGGAATGCCAGCCCGAATGAAAGGGATATGATCATCGACGATCCCCTTTTCTGTGGAGGACACGTGCCTGCCGTAGCCAAGGTCTTTTGCGGACTTTCTCACGAGTTGCATCAGCCACGAGGTTGAGGAGAGATCGTTTTCGATTTTCAAATCCCTGTCCCCGATCATGTCCATCAGAATCATGGCCTTGATTTGCCCAAGCTGGCCTTCGGCTTTCAGCTTGTCCACAAAGTAACGGCTTCCGTAAAGGCCATCCGTCTCGGACCACTGGCGCTGTGCCTCTTCGCCATCAAAAAAAACAAACCAAAGGCTCAGCTTGCTCTTCGTTTTAGCAAGGACCCTGGCCAGCTCGAGAAGCAGACCGGTGCTGGAACCGCCGTCGTTGGCTCCGACAAACGCAGCATTCTTCATCAACAGTGTGTCGTAGTGCGAGGCCAAGATGATTGCCTGAGACTGCCGGCCCTGCGACTTGCCCACAATATTCTTCATGCTGATCGGGCCATTGGGCGTGCTGGCTAGAAAATCCTGTTGTTCGACTTCAAGAGACAGCTTCCTCAAAATCTCCAGAATGTAGGCCTGGGCTCGCCCGATGCCTGGCGAACCCGGTGGGCGAGGTCCAAACGAGACCAGTTTTTCGACGTGAGCGAATGCCAAATTGCCACTAACCAAGGCGGAAGAAGGTTTGGCCGTCCGAGCAGGCAGGCTTTTGAGGGCCGGAAGGAAGAATAGCCAGGAAAGGAAGAGGACAGGCGTGAAGCCGCCCGATGCAGCCCTAAGTCCCTTGATTATGTTGTCTCGATAGAACTGGGCTTTGTCAGCCACGTTAGAGCTTGCGGTGCTCGACTCGCAGCATTCGGTTCGCAACAACTACTCTCGCACCACTTCGATATTCGATTTCGGCACAGCCAGCTTCAGCAACTCGTGCGCTTCATTCAGCCAGAGGCTGATCTGTAGCTCTCCGGTATCGACCAGCAGGTGCTGAAGCTTGAGATCCTTCCCGCCAGCCTGCACGGCTTCCATGCCCTTGTCGCTGACACTTACTCCACCCGCAAGGAATTGCTGCGGCACGAAGGCGGAAAACTCCTGAACGCCCCCTTTGTTGAAATCGTAGCGCTTTGTCAAAATGATGTAATGGTGAAAAACGTTGTCGTCGAGAACCATCACATCCTTTCTCAATTCAATCCGGCGGGTGTCGGTCTCTTTGCCGGAATCATAGGTCGCTTCAGTCATTCCAGCCTTGAAACTCACTCGAGCCTTGGTCTTGTTCGGGCCGGAATCCTGGGTGACCTGATAGTCGACAGGTTCAAAGAATCGACTGAATTGAAAAGCTGGGCGAATGAGGAACGTTACCTTGCCCTCGTTACGTTCCACAGTTAAATGAATCTCGGCAGTTGCCTTGACACCCGGTGACTCTTCGACGATTTGGAACTTCTCCAACCCGATTTCCTGACCACTAAAGAAAATCCTAAAACTTCCACTTTCGCTACCAGCCCAAAGCAATGGCGCGATTCTGGGCTTGGCCTTGCTCTGGGCATTTATCGAGGGAGAAGCGCAAGCGAGCCGAGCCAAAGGCCAAATGCCAGCATGATACAGCCAGTGCCCGGAAAGCTATGAGGGTTGAACAAAGGTTTCATTTCGATTCAATCCGAGTTGTTCGAGGATAGAGTGCACGATTTGATGCGGCGCCATTTCGGAGACGTCGATACACAAATCACTCTGGCGGTAGAGCGGTTGCCGAACGGCGAACAGTTCCCTGAGCTGGCTCGACGACCGGAACAGCGGCCTTGTCCCATCATCGGTGCAACGAGTCAGAATGACTTCCAAACGACAATCGAGAAAGATGGAGGTACCAAGTCTGGCAATGCTCGCTCTATTGGATGCCTGCGCGAACGCCCCACCACCTAGAGCAACAACGATCTGCGATTTGGAGGCAAGTCCATTCAGCAGTGCCGTCTCAATTCTTCGAAACTCGGGTTCTCCCTGTGCCTCAAAGATCTCTCGAATAGCTTTGCCCTGCTGCCTCTCGATGGCCTGATCGAGATCAATGAATTCCCAGCCGAGCGCTCCGGCCAACAACGATCCTACCGTCGACTTTCCAGCCCCCATAAAGCCGACTAGAAAGACTCTTGTTTTTCCCATGCCACTCTTACAAAGCTCAGCCGAGACTCATGCTGCAGTTCTTTATTCCCGTCGCGTCGATGTTACAAGAAATGCCCCGGTTCACTGAAACAAAAAAGCCCAAGAAAATCTTGGGCTGGTCTTGGCGAAGCGACAGCAGCGCTTACTTGCGGTTGATTTTGATCTTGCCGCTAAATGTGGACAACTGCACTGTAGCATCTCCTTGGTTCAGAGTCCCCAGGAGCGATTGTTTTGGCACTGAGCTACGGCCGGAAGGAGCATGGTTCTTAGACTTAATGGGCAGATTGGTTGTGATGCCTCCCTTCACAGTTTGAGCATTCAATTCCACCGACGCATGGTCTGGGCATTGAATTAGAATCACACCCTCATTCGTCTCGAACTTGTATTTTCCCCGGCTCACGAAATCTCCCTCGTAGGAGATATCTCCGAGCGTGGACGTCGCCGTCAAGTTGTTGCTGTCGAGCTTACTGAAAGACATATCGCCGCTTACAGTGTTGGCCTGAATAATGCCGCGCGATTCTGTAATCGTCATGGGGCTGCCTAACGACCTGACGTGAAGGTAACCGGAAACGCCAGTTACCCTGACTGCCGCCTCAACCACGTCAATTCCCACTTCGCCCTTGATGTTTTCTACTTCAACGCTACCCATGTTCGACCGAACGTCCAAGTTCGACTCCTCGGGAACCGAGATCTGGTAGTCCACCCTAGCCCTTTCAGCGGATGCGAGCTTATCAAGAACGTGGGTTGTAACTCTTACTTTGTTGGTAGTTGACTCGATATCGATCTCCACATTCTGCGAATACTTCATACAGGTGACCTTGATTTCGGGGTTCTGCCAGCCCTTCACGGTGACAGCTCCGGTATAGTTGGTCAACAAGAGGCTGGGATTCTTGGAAACGGGAAACGTCCTTTCGACTCGGTCTGCAGCGAGCGACAGGACCGCAAACGAAAGAGCGAGGAGCGGGAGCCTGCTGCTTAAGGAACACCATCTTGTTAAGAAACGTCTCAACTGAAATCCTTCCTGAGATTCTTCACAGAACATCGGAATTCATGATGGACTGCATGATCTCGACCTTCTTCTGATATGCCATCAAGAGATAGCGGTGGACCAGCGGATTGCCTGGATTGTTCTTGACGGCCTCCTGGCATTCCTTAACGTAATAGTCCATGGTCGCTAGATTATCATTCAAGATCTGGGCCATGGCCGGGTCCAGGCCCTCGATCTTTCGCTGCGACACCTCGCTCAGCGTCTCAATGGCCCTCTGGTAGTGCCGTTCAGCCTGCTGCAACTCCTGAAGTATCACTACTTCCGTTGGAGGACCCTCTTTGCCCGAACGCGTGGTGAAGTAAAGGACGGTTGCTGAGAGAACGAGCGCCAATATAGCACCGGTCAGGGCTGGTTTCAAGCCGGGCCACAAGCCAGCCGGAAAAATTCTCTCCCACAGACCCCTGCTGGGTTCCGGTGCGTGGATCAGACCTTCGGACACCAATTGCTCCCGAAGGTGCACCCACAGACCGGCAGGAGGCTCGATCAGCTCCAGCTGACTCGAAGTTTCCTTGAGCCGCTGGATGTCCTGGTAAAACGAGGTACAATGCTTGCAGAACTCCATGTGTCGCTGAATGCCGCTCTCGTGCTCCGGCGCTTCACCGTCAACCCACTCTGAGATCTTGAATTGAACTTCGCTGCAATTCATAACAATCCTTAACGTTAAGCGTACGAAAGCCTGATTCTTGAGGAGCGCTCCATCAATATGAAGGTGCCCAATGTTTGCCTTAGATACCGAAAACGGCTCAGATGATGCCTCAGGTTGTTCTTTTTTCCAGCCTAATTCCTTTATTTTGTAAGTAAGCCCGCAGCTTGAGGCGTGCCTTGAACAGTTGAGACTTGGAATTGCCGATCGAGCAACCGATGAGGCTGGCGATCTCGTTATGCTCATAGCCTTCAACATCATGCAGAACAAAGATCGTTCGATACCCTTTCGGCAGATCCGCAATGGCTCTTTCTAGGGTGACCCGATCCACCGCGCCCACCAGGTTCAGATCCGAGTCGCCGTATTCCTTCTTCGGCAGATCCTGGTTTTCGTCTTCCGGCTCCTCATCCAGAGAAACTTCATTCAGCCCTTTCTTCCGAAGGTGCATGAGAACGATGTTGACCGTCAGCCGATGAAGCCAAGTAGAAAAAGCCGATTCACCTCGAAAGGTGCCAATTTTTTTAAACAGCTGCATGAAGGCTTCCTGGGTAAGATCCTCAGCTTCGGCCGTGTTGCTGACCATGCGCAGGCAGAGCGAATAAACTCGGCGCTTATGCAGACTGTAGAGCCGCTCAAACGCCCGCTGGTCTCCGGCAAGGCAGCCTCGTATGGCCTCCTCCTCAATTGTTTTGGCAGAGGGTGTTGTTTCGCTGTCCAATCCGTCGGTCTCGAGGTCCAGATATCTAAGGCGGCAGAGCGAAGTTTGCTGCAGAAGAATGCCGAAGATCAAGCCGGTAACCTGTAAAGGTATAGAAGGATTACACAAAAGGCGCGGCTCAAATCAAAATAGCTTAAGGACTTTGGAGCTGTCAACTGCAGATTTTGTGAAGCCCTGGGGAAGTGACCTCTCTAGGGGTTGACGATGGGCTCAGGGGACGAGGAAGTCGTGACTGGAAAGCTACGAAGCATTTAGCGTTATGTCTCGATACGAAGTAGTGATCGTGATGGTTGGTCCACCGCGTCCGGTTGAGCCCTTAACTCGAAGACTCCTTCCCGCAGTGGACTCCTGAAGGCTCACAGAATCGAAGCCAGACACAAATTTGCCATACTTGGAGCTGGCGTCCAGCTGAAACTGGCTTTCCCTGGGCAGCGTGATTGCGATACCGGAGTACTCGGCTTCGACAAGAATTGGCTTGACCGGCGGCCGGCCAGTCTTGATATCGATATCTCCATGTTTGCCTCTTACGATAATGCCACCTTGGATGTTTTCGAGTTCCACGCCTTTGTATGACGTAGTGACATCGACATCGCCCGCGATGTTTTGACCCCTGACGTCGACATACTGCCCATTGACGGACAACGTGCTGTCCAAATCCGTGCAGACCACAGGCCCGTATCGATTCGACAGATTCGCAGGTCCCTTCAGCCTCTTGAGATCGACTGGACCGTAGGCGTTCTCAATGTCAGCCTTACCGCCCACAGATTCGATCTCCACCGGACCGTACTTATTCTCGACATGGCAATCTCCAGTAATTGACGACAGTTTCACGACTCCATATCGGTTCTCAACCCGGAGATTTCCCTCGACATTGTTGACTGTCACGGCGCCCTTTTCATTTGCGACGCGGTGATCGCCCGAGATCCCCTCCAGGGAGACAGATCCGTAGCGGTTAGACACGTTCAACACCGTCAATTTGGGAACCCACACTGTCAAGTTGGTCTGCAAACCCCGCCTCGAGGCCTGCGGCAGGCTGGAGCGGTTGGTGGAAAGGGCGTATCCAGCTTCTCTCCGATCAATCACGATGTTTACCCGATCAGCAATCTCTCTACCTCTGGTCTCATCCTCGGCTTTGACACTCTTAGTCAACCTGACGCGGATTTCCGGTGAGTTATGAACCAGAATTTCCACGTTTCCGAATTGGTTCGTGATTTCCAGCTGGATGTTGGTTCCGCGAAGCAGCTGACTGGCTTCTTGGCTAAACTCAAACCGCTCCCCAGGGCTGAACAAGTCGAAGTCGTCGTCGCCGAAACGGAAGCCTTCCTCTTTCCCGCTCCAATCCCAAGGACCTCGAACAGCTTTGGTCAAGTTCGTTGCGGCTATGCCAAAGATCAGCAGGAAAATCAAAAGGACAATGTCACCGCCGCTCAGCACACTGCGCCTTCCCGAAGCCGCATCTTGGTCTGAGCGAAAATAACTGATCAGCTTGATCAGCCCCCACACAATGATAATGACCGGCCAGAAGTTTGCAAACAGCCACCAGCCGTTTGACCACAGTCGAGCGAGTAGTCTCCAGGGACGTAACTCTGGCAGAATGTGGCCAAGCAGAAAAAGCGTCCCGACGGCAATCAAAGCAAGAGACCCAACGAGTGAAGCTGGCCGATTCCTCATTCTTGCACCGCCTCCAGAGGCTTCGATTTTCCAAAATATTCTCGAACCTTGTACACGCCGAAACCAATCAAGACGACTGGCCAGAATCTCAATGCGTGCTCGAGGAATCCGTCAACTAACTGGTTCAGAAACAAGAGACATCCCATGGCGGTAAGAACAACACCGCTCCAGAGAGCCTCTTGCCTCTGGTCTCGAACAGGACTATCGACCTGAAAACCGGTGGCTTCCAGAATTCGGCGTTTGGCCGTGTGATAGGCTTCGACCGGCATGAAAAAGTAAAAAGCCGTCACCATGAGTCCAAATAGCGGCTCAAAACTGCCCACGTTCCGGCTATTCGAAAGGGAGACTAAGAACCCAAAAACCAAAACGTGCACAAATGCTTTGAGGTATTCCCCGTTGCAGATCGCACCGACCCCAGGAATGAAACCGAGACCAAAAGCAATCCCTGGGGCGCTGTGTGACTCGATCGGTTCGGCGGTCGACCTCGTCGAGGGCGATGCAAGCCGGTTGGATTCGTGAGTGAAACAGGCCAGACAAATCTCTCGATCGCCGGCGCGCACTAGACACTGGCCACAGACGGGTTTGAAACAGATAGGACACGCTAACTTCGCAGCTTGTTCAGGATGGTTAGCACAGTTCATAGCTCAAGATTCCAGCAATCCAGATCTGCATTCGAGCGACGGCTGCTGCGGACCGCACCAAGAATCTGAGAGCCATCAGATGCTCGACCGCCGAATTCTGTTGAGGACGCTCCTTGGATTTCGGCTGCGGTTCGGGCTGCTTTGGCTCGTCCGCTTCCTCAGTCTGCAACTCCTCAATCTTCGATTGAATCTGATACAGAATCTTCAAGTCGTTCAGACGCCGCAGACCATTGTCGTAGGCAATATTCACAGTGCGATTTAAACTACTGACGACATTACGCGGCGTCAAATCCCTCCAACTAATCTCGTTCAGACTTACCCCGAAAGCATTCATGACAATCGAAATAGAAATCGCTGCCAAGCAGGCCCCGGTTGCAAACCGTGGCGACGCATACACCGGCCGGAACAGTTCGCGAAGGTACTCTACCCAGGACAACAACCTGTAAGGGCTGGCGGTCTGCTGGAGGATTTTCTCAACCAGGTGAGGGGGAGGTTCCAATTGAGGATAGGCCTTACAAAGGGAGATGGTGAATTCGATCTCTGATGACAAAAGCGCACACGTTTCGCAGGTGTTCAGATGCGAGCGCACCATCGTAAGCTCCGGTTCGCTCAGCGTGCTTTCGACATACCGGTCGATGAGCCTCTCCGCCTCATGACATTCCATTTTCATGACCCTCTCGTGAGATTCGTCCGCGTCATCGCACCCTTATCGAACGAATACCGACTACGAGAACAACGACCCTATCAACATCAATGGTGATGCCGCCAGCGGCAAACTCCTGAAAGCCACAGCCAGGCGCTCGCCCACCCGCCCCCGTCATGCTGAAAAACCCTTTCCGCGCGCTTTCATTCTCTGCAGGAGTTTGGCTAGTTCCACGCGGCCTCGATTGATCCTGGACTTAACCGTACCTTCTGGAACCTTGAGAACCTCTCCAATCTCCTCATAAGTCAGTTCCTCCAGATCCCTCAGAATAACAGCCTCCTTCAATTGGGGCGGCAAGCGTCCGAGCGCTCTTCTTAGAAGGATGGCTCCTTCTTCACGCTCCAACTCGGATTGCGGGCTAGGCTGATTAGAGGGGACAGTATCGAGGACACCGAACTCTTCGTTCTCGTCGGTAGAAACTGTAACTCGGTCGTCTTTGCTGTGGCGATAGTGATCGATAAGAAGATTCCGCCCCACGCTCATGATCCAGGTGATAAACTGACCTGTTTCAGGATTATAGCTGCTCAGATTGCGAAACACCTTTATGAAGACTTCTTGAGTCAAGTCCTCTGCCTGGTCCATTCGCCCGACGAAGCGATAACAGAGATTGTAGATTCGCTTGCTGTGACGCATGACCAGTTTTTCCCAAGCTGCCGAGTCGCCTTTCCGGGCCTGCTCTATGATTTCCGCATCCGCTTCCGTCAAAGTTCGGCTCCCGGCTGTCCCCAAGGTCAGTAAACGTAATTAGCGAGGTTTAGGTTCAAAGTTTCTCAAGCCTTGCGGTTTCCGCAGCATCCTGGAGTGACTCCTTCCTAAGTATCAGCAAAGGAACTTTGCCCCTAGTCGTGGAGGTCCTGCGAGTTAGGCATGGCCAAGGTGGTTTCCAACTTCTGCCATCGATCTGGAGTCCCAGTTTCGCGCGGTTATCCGTTGAGGGATTGGAGCTTAGTTGACCTCCTACCTTGACTTGAGTGGCTTTCTTATGTAGCTTGCGACTCGCAGCCGATACGGCCCGAACCACTGAGGGCTCCGTCTATTCACTATCCGCCTGAGGAAGGAAACGAACAAGACAAGAATCTGCTTTCGAGTCTCGAATTTCGGGCTATTATTCCCGTGTCCTGCTGAGGCGTGCAATCGATTTTTGCAGACTGCGGCTTGTGCTCCTCATTCGAATAGAACGCAGTCAAGTCCCAGCGAATCGATTGATAGTTGCGAAACAACTATGAAATGCCCATTTTGCGGCCATCTGGAGGACAAGGTCGTGGATTCACGGGAAAGCCGGGAAGGTGATGTGATCCGGCGGCGCCGTGAGTGTATTGAGTGTGGACGGCGTTTTACCAGCTACGAACGGATCGATGAGATCCCCTACATGGTCATAAAAAAGGATGGGAGCCGAGAAAAGTTCGACCGCCAGAAACTCATGAGCGGATTGCTCAAAGCCTGTGAAAAGCGCCCGGTGAGTTTGAATCAGCTGGAAGCTATTGTCAACAATGTGGAGTATTTCGTCCAAGAGGCCAATGATCGGGAGCGCAGTACCACCGAGATTGGCGAAATGCTGATGGAGCAACTAAGAAAACTAGACAAGGTGGCCTACGTTCGCTTTGCTTCGGTCTACTTGGATTTCAAGGACATCAGAGAGTTTATGGCCGAACTGAGGGAACTCCTGAAGACAAAGTGAGAGCACTCTTCTGCCAGGCCATCGCCACAAATGTGGCTTGTCTCTGGTTCACAGACGTATTTTAGCCGACAGCCATGATCAAGCGCAGTCCAGCCATCGCCGAACTGATCAAGCTGCAGGAAGACATTAGTCACCTGTTATCCGACCTTACAGGAATCTCGAGAGAGTTGTACAGCTCTGCCAACCATTGGACTCCCAACCTCGATTTGAGTGAGAACGACACTGAAATCACCGTGACGGCCGAGGTCCCTGGCGTTGGGCATTCCGACCTGGAGGTCGTCTTTCACGACGGTTGTCTGCAGATTCGGGGAGAAAGGAGACAACCCTCCCATCCAGAAAAGGTTCGTTATCTCTGTTTGGAACGGGGATACGGCAAGTTCCATCGGACCATTTATCTGACAGCCGCCGTGGATATCAATGCTGCCAGCACACGGCTCCGCGATGGAGTCTTGACGATCACCCTCCCGAAGCTATCCAACCGGCGTAACCAGGAAAGGGTCATTCCCATTGAGTTATAGGTAAGGAGTGCCTTAGAACACTTTTCTATGCCCGAAGAACAAAAAACAGACGAGTCACAATTGAAAATCCCCGAGATTCTGCCGGTTCTGGCTTTGCGGGATATCGTAGTCTTTCCGTTTATGATTGTGCCCCTCTTCGTGAGCCGCGATCGGTCCATCAAGGCGGTTGATCAGTCCCTCTCGGAAAGCCGCCTGATCCTGCTGGTTTCACAGAAGGAAACCGAACAGGAGGAACCCGCTGCCAAGGACCTTTACCTGATGGGAACTGTATCAGTCATCATGCGAATGTTGAAGCTGCCCGATGGCCGTATCCGCATCCTGGCGCAAGGCCTCTCGCGGGCGAAAGTCGAAAGCTTTGATGAGGACTCGAAGCCGTACCTTCAGGCCAAGATTGCAGTAGTTTCTGAACCTCTGCTGGAGAATCCACCGGTTGAGATTACCGCCCTGGTGCGCAATGTGCGGACGTCGCTCGAAAAGGCAGCGAACCTAGGAAAGAACATTTCTCCTGAAGTAATGGTGCTGATGGCCAATTTGGAAGACCCGGGCCGGCTGGCCGATCTGGTGGCTTCCAATCTCGATCTTAAGTCGCTCGACGCGCAGATGGTATTGGATCTAGTCGATCCCGTGATCCGGCTCCGCAAGATTAACGAGTTATTGACCAAGGAGCTGGAACTATTGACGGTTCAGCAGGAAATAAACACTCAGGCGAAAGGGGAAATTGACAAGTCCCAGCGGGAGTTTTACTTGCGCCAGCAGTTGAAAGCGATTCAACAGGAGTTGGGCGAAAGCAGCGAGCTTTCGGAGGAGATTCAACAGCTCCGTGACAAGGTTACGAAATCTAAAATGCCCAAGGAGGTCGCAGAAGAGTGTGAACGTCACCTGAAGAAGCTGGAACGGATGCATCCCGATTCCGCAGAAACAGCCACCATCCGCAACTACCTGGACTGGATGGTTGGTTTGCCCTGGGCGGTGTCCACGAAAGACAACTTGGATCTTAGGCGGGCAAAGCGCACTTTGGACGAAGACCACACCGGGCTGAACAAGGTCAAAGAAAGAATCCTGGAGTACCTGGCGGTGCTCAAAGTCAAGGGGGACTCCAAGGGCCCAATTCTCTGTTTCGTCGGGCCGCCAGGCGTGGGCAAGACCTCGTTGGGTAGGTCGATTGCCCGGGCACTGGAGAGGAAGTTTGTCCGCCTCAGCCTAGGTGGCGTCCATGATGAGGCCGAGATTCGAGGCCACCGGCGAACCTACGTGGGCGCTATGCCAGGACGCATCATCCAAAGCATCAACCAGGCAGGATCTAACAATCCCGTTTTCATGATGGACGAGGTAGACAAGATTGGGATGGACTATCGCGGTGATCCTTCCTCAGCCTTGCTTGAAGTGCTCGACCCTGAGCAGAACTCGACGTTCCGAGACAACTATCTGGGCGTGCCCTTCGACCTCTCCAAAGTAATGTTCATCACCACCGCCAATCTGCTCGATCCTGTTCAGCCAGCGTTTCGGGATCGCATGGAAGTTATCGAGCTTACCGGCTACACCGAAGAGGAAAAGGTGGCCATCGCCAAGAAGCATCTGGTTCCCAAGCAGCTCGCTGAACATGGATTGACGACCCGGAACATTCAATTCACAGATGCAGCAATCCGGACGATCATTACGCAGTACACTCGGGAAGCTGGCCTGAGAAATCTGGAGCGCGAGATTGGATCCATTTGCCGCAAGGTCACTCGGAAGATCGCCGAGGGCAAGCGCTCACCCTTCCGCGTCATTCCCGAGAACCTTTATGAGTATCTGGGTGCCCCGAAGATTCTTCCGGAGGAACTGTCCAAAAAGGACCAGGTGGGCGTCGCGACAGGGCTTGCCTGGACGCCAACGGGCGGCGAAATCATGTTTATTGAATCGACCGCTATGCGTGGGAAGGGGAATTTGTTGCTGACCGGAAAATTGGGTGATGTGATGAAGGAATCGGCTCAGGCAGCGCTAAGCTACGCTCGCAGCCATGCCAAAGAACTCGGGATAGCTGAGGAGTTCTTTCAGAACCGCGACATTCACATCCATGTCCCCGAGGGCGCAATCCCCAAAGACGGTCCTTCTGCAGGTATCACCATGGCCACGGCGATGATCTCTCTCTTTACCGGGCGGCCGGTGCGCAAGGGAGTGGCCATGACCGGGGAAATCACCCTCACTGGAAATGTCCTGGCAATCGGCGGGCTGAAGGAGAAAGTCCTCGCTGCGCGCCGAGCGAAGATTAAGAAGGTGATCATCCCACAGCTGAATCGCAAAGATCTGGATGAGATCCCACAAAGCGTTCGGACAGCTCTTGAAATCATCCCCGTCGAAGAAGTCAAACAGGTGCTTGATATTGCCTTAACTAAGCAGCTTCCAGTCCCCAAAGCCGCCTTGCGGTTGACCACTTCGAAAAAGTGATGAGTGCCCGCAGGCAGCCACCTACCGAGGCTCAGTTCATCGAAAAAATCAAGAGGATCGCCTGTCAAGCTCCTTCACGGCGTCGCTCCGTCGCGCTCTCTATTGGAGATGACGCCGCTGCCGTGAGGGTTCGTTCGGATCGCCTGTTGCTGGTTTCATGTGACGCGCTCGTGGAAGGAGTCCATTTCAATCTAATCTATTTCTCTCCGGAAGACCTCGGTTGGAAAGCTCTGGCTGTAAATCTTAGCGACATCGCTTCCATGGGCGGGATCCCACTTTACGCCACAACCACCATCGCACTGCCCAAAGCGACGCCTGTCAGTTTCGTGGAAGAGGTTTACCGCGGCCTGGCCATGCTGGCAAGTCAGCATCGGGTTGCCCTAATCGGTGGAGACACTTGCGCTTCCCGCCACGGCGTTTTCCTTGACGTGACCATCATCGGAGAGGTGCAGCCAAAACGGATGGTGACTCGCGGCGGGGCTCGTCCAGGTGATCTGCTTTACGTGACGGGCGAACTTGGCGGCTCGGCTATGGGACTGGAATTGCTTGCTGACCCTTCACGGCTGAATCATCACATCGCCGCGATGGTTAAGCGGCACCTCCGGCCTCAGCCCCGTTGCGCGGTAGGGAGCTTTCTCGCGGATCACGGGCTGGCCTCGGCCATGATCGATGTAAGCGATGGCCTCTCGAGCGACCTCCATCACCTTTGTGAACGCAGCCGCGTGGGCGCGATTGTCCATAGCGAACAGATTCCCCTTCCCCGGGTTTCTCGCGGCCAGATCAACCGATTCTCTTCAGACCTGCTCAGCTACGCTCTCAACGGAGGAGAAGACTACGAGCTCCTCTTTACGGTTCCGCAGCGATTGAAAAAGAACGTACCGCCTTCGATTCGAGGCCTCACGGTTCACGAAATCGGACACATCACTCGGGAAACCGGCGTCTGCTGGCTGTGGCAAGGCGAACGGAGAACAAAACTCTCGCCTTCGGGTTTCGACCATTTCAGAGACGCGCCTCGGTAACACTACACCCGAGTTAGCCAAATGAGCAGGGATTCTTTGAGAGTCAGCGGGCTAGGGATACCTGGGTAACGGATTTCGGAGTGGGCTGTTCGCCTTTTTGGTCCCGCTTGCTGACTGGCGTCTTTTGCTGCTCCATTACCTTCTTCATCGTGTTCACAATGCCGGGGAAGTATTGCTCGGGGGTACTCGTAAACAGGACAACACTTTGGTTCAAAGCGAAGAGGTCTTCCTTGTATTCCTTCGGATCGATCTCGTAGGCATCAGCGATGTCCCGAGTCAACTGGGGAGCTTCGTAGCCTAGCCAAAAAGACTTGATTTGTTGTTCTGGAAAACCGCACTTCTTGAGTACGGCCTCGATCTGCCGGACCCGCCGGGCGGAAAGATCCTTATTATAGAGATGGGTGCCAACAACACTGGCCCGGCCCAGCAGGTGAAGCATCTGATTACTGTTCTTCCTGGCGAACTCGACCACTTCTTTCTGGTACCTGGGAGTCACTTGATGCTTGTCGAAATCAAAGAAAACCATCTTATGCGGCAGATTGGCTACCTCTCGCATGTTTGCTTCAAAAATCTTGCCCAGCAACGGTCCGCAAAACTTCTTGCAACCGACCAGGTGTTCGTTGAGTTGATCAGCCGCGTATTCTCCAAGACGGATCTTGTTGATCTGTTCAACCAAATGAGCGTCCATCTCGCCTTTGAACGACTCGGTCTTGCGCAGCTCATTGGTCCATTGGGCCACTTGCCCCTCCGTGACAGCCAGAATCGGCAGCGTGGCAGAAATTTTTTGGGCTTCGCCTATAAATGTACGGCTGAGATCATGACCTACGAACCAGATATACAACATCACGAACGCGACAGCGAAAGTCAACAGTAGCGCCAGAAACCCAATCTTCAGGTCCGAAGAGAAACTTCGCATCGCTTATCCCTGCCCTTTGGCTGCCCGCTTCGGATCCGCCAGGCTGGTCAGAATCTCCAGCCGAGAGATCCGTTTCTCGGCATCCGCGATCAGTTTGTTCAAGCTCGAAACACGGTAACAGACAAAGGCGATAAGAGTTCCGAGCACGATATTCAGAGCCCCCAAAGCCAGCAGTCCAACGATTTCAGGTTTCATGGGTAATCCGGGACCAGCCCTCTTGGAAAGGCCTTCATCCGCCTTCTAAAGCAATTTTGCTGCCCCACTCTTTGGGACGGTGATCCGTAAGCAAATCCTCTGGCGACTCCCAGCCCAGCGGAAAGAGCTGCGCAAGTCAGAACCACTTTTGGGCTTTCGCTGTCCCCAATTATAGAAAAGAAATGCCGCTTTGTAGCCATAATAATTTGGTACCTGCGTGATGGGATACTGATCATCCAGCCGCTGGCGTAGCTAATGGGACATGGGCAGTCCCAGAACCCCTCTGAAGCTGCTGGTTCCGCCGCACTGGGCTACGGTCTGATGAAAGAAGGCTGACGGCACTCGCGTCCACGGGCTTACCCGGGTGAATTGTTGAACCGCTAGACAATTACTAATTTTCTTGCAAGCAGCCCATTCGGGGCCGTCTATTGATTGCAAGCTGGACACCCTTTTGCCCGGAGGCATTCATGAAACTGAAACTCACACTTTTGATGTGCAGTCTGCTCTCAGCAATCTTCTACAGGCAGGAATTGATCTCTCAAGCTGTTCAGGAGAACCCGCCCGGTACTACAACTACGGGCCAGGATCAGCAGAGCCTCTCGCTCACTATCTATAACTCGAACCTAGGGCTAGTCAAAGACGTCCGCAAGATCTTGCTTAATACGGGTTTAAGTGAACTGAAATTCATGGATGTGGCAGCTCAAATCAATCCGGCAACCGTGTCTATCAAATCCCTTACCAACCCCAACCAGTTTGCTGTTCAGGAGCAGAATTATGAATATGATTTGCTCAATCCCCAAAAACTGCTCGACAAATACGTCGGCAAGGAAGTGACACTCGTCCGCCTCGTCAATGAGAACAATACAACGGTCGAACGAACCGTAAAGGCAAAGCTGCTGAGCAACAACAGCGGCCAGCCAGTCTGGCAGCTTGACGGCGACGTAGTAACAGGTATGCACCCCGATCGCTTCATCTTTCCACAGCTGCCTGAAAATCTCATCGCTCAACCTACGCTGGTCTGGAGACTGGAGAATACGGGCAGTCGGAATCACACATTGGAGGCGTCCTACTTAACCGGCGGCATCACCTGGAAGGCAGACTATGTGCTAAGCCTGAGTTCGGATGAAAAGGCGGCAGACCTCAATGGCTGGGTAACCGTGGACAATCGCAGCGGCACCGGATATAGGAATGCCAGCTTGCAGCTTGTCGCAGGAGAACTGAATCGCGTGCGAGAGATGACCGATGCGGTTATGGAGATGCGAGCCCAGTCTGGCCGAGCCGAAATGGCCAAGGCTCCACAGTTCGCCGAGGAAAGCCTTTTCGAGTACCATTTGTACACACTGGATCGGAAAACCACCTTGAAGGACAACCAGACAAAACAGATCAACCTGCTGTCGGGCACCGGTGCGACAATCAAAAAGGAGTATGTGGTCAATGGTAAGAGTTTCTACTACCACAACCGCCAGAGTCCAGGCACTCCCCTCAAGGATCAGGTGGAGACGTTCATCGAACTCAAAAACTCGAAGGAGAACAACCTCGGACTCCCGCTTCCCAAAGGGGTCCTGCGTGTCTACAAAACAGACTCACGCGGTGGGCAGCAACTGATTGGAGAGGACCAAATCGACCACACGCCTAAAGACGAGACGGTGCGCGTCAAGTTGGGTAACGCCTTCGACATTATTGCCGAGCGTAACCAAACGGACTTTCAGGTTATTTCCGACCGGGTTTTCGAAATGGCTTTTAGCGTCACTTTGCGCAATCACAAGGACCAGCTTGTTACGATCGTGGTCAATGAACCCATCGGTGGCGATTGGCGGATCCTTCAGTCTTCGCACGAGCATGAAAAGACTGCTGCGTTTGCTGCTCGCTTCCACGTGCCGATAGAGCAGAATGGTGAAGCGAAGCTAAACTATCGTGTCAGGGTGAAGTATTAAAGGCGGTTCGCTAAATCTCCCGAACTGACAGCGGGCCTCATACCTGTCATGCGGACAAGTGCGTAACGTACTGTGGCTCGCTGGTAAGATTACTCCGGCTTGGGTGCAGCCGGTTTCAATCTCAGAAGAACCATTCGTGAACTTGGCCACAAGGGCGCACTCGCAGGGATTCAAGAACCGATTAGATTGTCTATCTTTCGCGGCACAGGATGAACTCAGGAATGGCCTGGAGGGCGTCGCGGTAAGGCGACGGAGAGAAGACGGCCAAGCCAGTTTGGGCTTCTCGAGCGAATTGTTGAGCCAAAGCCCTCACCCTATCCAACGTACGGTATTTCTCGATAATCGCCAGAATCTCGGCAGACGACACCGTTCGGAATTCGTGTTCGGTTAAAACCGTCTCGATTTTCCCGGCCTCCTCAGGGTTGCAGGCCTCGAGAGCGTAAACGAGAGGCAACGTCAGCTTCCCTTCCTTCAAATCACTTACGACCGGTTTCCCGAGGATATTCTCGGTCGAGCTGAAATCGAGAATATCGTCCACCATCTGAAAAGCCAGTCCAACGTTGAGGCCGTATCGAGCCAAAGCCTCCTGCTGCTCCGGGCTCACGTTCCCCAGGACACCACCGATCCTGGCACAGCCGGCAAACAGATAGGCCGTCTTCCGTCTGGCAATGTCCAACACATCTGCTTCCGTAATGCGATTTCCGTTGAATGTCAGCTGAATCAACTCGCCTTCCACCATCCGCTGTGTCAAGTCGATCAGAATGTCCAGAACCTGAAAATCCCGCTGCCGCAGTGCGATGTGAAACGACTGCATGTATAGCCAATCGCCCGCCAGCACCGTGATTTGATTGCCCCATTTTCGGTTAACGCTCGACCGGCCGCGACGCGTCTCCGCGCCATCGATGATGTCATCGTGGACCAGCGTTGCCGCGTGGATGAACTCAACGACGGCCGCTAGCTTGATAGCGGATTGGTTTACCTGCCCGCAAAGCTTAGTGCAAAGCAGGAGCAAACAAGGGCGAATTCGCTTGCCACCGCCTTCCTGCAAATATTTCCCAATCTCTGCAATGGTGCGAACGGAAGACTCACTTTGCCGGGCGAATTCGCGCTCCACTTCCTGCAATTCACTTTTGACGAGAGTGAAGATCTGCGTCAACATCGGTTCCTCAACTCTGCCAACCCAAGCCTTTTCCTTCATATCCTGCCCTCTGCCACCCAGTCTCTATTTGTCAAGGGAACACATCCAAATCCCTCTAGCTTGACAAGAGGTCACGCTGAAGTTGACCGCAGGCCATTCCTCCGTCTGCTGATGAGTCTATTGGCTCCGGTAGTTGGTAAACTGCATGTCGAAATCGAAGTCTCGAGCTCTAAGCATCTTGATGACTTCTTGAAGCGTGTCCCGATCCTTACCGCTCACCCGAACGAAGTCTCCGTTTATCGACGCCTGCACCTTGAGCTTCGAATCCTTGATGATCCTCACGACTTCTTTTGCCCTTTCAGTGGCAATGCCCTGTTGCACGTCCACCTCCTGGCGAACCGTGCTGCCAGCTGCAGGAACCGCCTTGTTGTAGCTCAAGCTCTTCAGGGAGATTCCGCGCTTCACCAGCTTCTGCTGGAAAACGTCGTTCAGGCTCCGTAGCTTGAACTCATCATCGGAGACGAGAATGAGCTTGTCTTTGCCTTCAAGATTGATCTTGCTCTTGCTTCCCTTAAAATCGAACCGTGTCTGAACTTCTTTCATTGTTTGGTTGATCGCGTTGTCGATCTCCTGCAAGTCTACTTTGGAAACGATGTCAAAGGTGTTTTGAGCGGCCATAAGAGCGTCCTCAATGGCAGTTACCTGGCCCAAAAAGCCGGTAATAGTTTGCCGTCGTCACTGCGCCGAGTTCCTCCAAACTAACGTTCTTCAAGTGAGCCATCACCTTGGCTGTCTCTACGACAAACGCTGGCTCGTTGCGCTTGCCGCGGTACGGTACAGGCGCCAGGAAAGGAGAATCCGTCTCGATGAGCAGGCGATCCAACGGGATTTGTTTGACAATATCCCTGAGATTCTCCGCTTTGGGAAACGTGATCAGCCCCGAGAATGAGATGCAGAAACCCATGTCGAGGCACGCCTGAGCCAGCTGCCATGTTCCTGAGTAGCAATGCAGGACCCCGCCCAGGTTCGAATCGCTCCAATGTGCCTTCAAGATCTCCAGCGTCTCGGGTTCTGCCTCGCGCGTATGGATAATTACAGGCAGACTAGTTTCACTGGCCAGCCCCAATTGTCGAGCAAAAACTCGGGTTTGTACATCACGCGGGGAGTGATCGTAATGAAAGTCCAGCCCTATTTCTCCCCAAGCCACAACCTTGCGATGACCAGCCAACTGAGCCAGCCCTTTCAAGTCCTGGTCGGTCGCCAATACAGCTTCATGGGGATGAATCCCGATCGATGCATCAAGGTTCTCGAACTGTTCGGCCAATCGGATTGTGTCCTCGGCAGTACCAGGGCCGGTGCCTGAGCCAATTGCCAGCACTCGGTCGACTTGAGCGTCGCGTGCCCGGCGAATGACAGCGAGCCGGTCCGAGTCAAAATCCGCCGAATCCAAATGGGCGTGTGAATCAATGAACATTTCTAGCGCACGAGTAGCACGCCGCTTGCGGTCGCCACCTTGCCGAAAGGGACTTAAGGGAGCTAGTTTCGTACTCCAAGTTTGCGATTTCGAAAGTATTCGACCACGATCGGCATCACTGAGAGAATAACAATCAACAAGACTACCTTTTCCAAATTCTGACGAATCCACGGTACAGATCCCAGATAGTACCCCGACGCGGTCATGGAACAGACCCAGAAGATCCCACCAAAGACATTGTACCCGGCGAACCGTGGATAAGACATTTGCGCGATACCTGCCACAACCGGCGCAAACGTTCGCGCAAAGGGGACAAAACGCGCCAGGAAAATCGCCTTGCCCCCATGTTTCTCATAGAACTCTTTGGCATAGAGCAGATGTTGGCGTCGGAACCAGAAGCTGTCTTCGCGCTTGTACAAGGCGGTACCAGCTTTGTAGCCGATGCCGTAACCGACTGCGTCGCCAATGATGGCCATGACGCTCAGGAGCACCATGAGATAGATGACGTTGAAAAAACCCTGCGAAGCCACCAGACCCGCTGTAAAGAGAAGCGAATCCCCAGGCAGGAAAAAGCCAATGAACAAGCCAGTCTCAGCGAAGACAATGGCAGCCAGTACCACGTAGCCGCCGGACCGAATGAGTTCAATCAGTTTTTCGGGATTATAGAGACTTCTCAGAAATTCAATTGCGGAGTCCAAGGAACCTCAGATTGAAGCTGCCAGCGTTCAGCGGTCTGAGGCGGGCAACTGTCGGTGTTCAGCTTTCAGCGTTAGCACGTGGACCAACAAGACGAAACCCTTTCGTGTTGCTCCAATTCTGAAAATGCTTTGCAGATAGCGAATATCCAAAAAGGCCCTGAAGCTGACTGCTGGCCACCGTCACCCTACCGCTATTTCAGTCTTGCACCGTTGGGAACATCTTCCAAGAAGGTTGCGAGGACTGGTCGGCCTTCGTCGCCCACGGAGGCAGCCAGCAGCATTCCGTTCGACTCGAGTCCGCGCATCCTGCGCGGCTGCAGGTTGGCCACAATCACGATCTTGCGGCCAACCATACTCTCGGGAGCGTAAGACTTAGCGATGCCGGCAAGGATCTGACGCACTTCACTTCCGACGTCCACCGTCAGCTTGAGCAATTTGTCTGCGCCAGGCACTCGCTCAGCCGAAATGACTTGTGCGACACGCAGTTCCACCTTTGCGAAATCATCGACCGTAATCTTAGGCTCCTGCGCCCCGTTTCTTCCGGCTTCTACGTCGGGAGCCACCACAACAGGCTGGATGTTTGCCCTTTTCGAGTCTGAAGTGGCACTCGCCCTATCCAGCTTGGGATCTTTGACCGCCGCGTCGTCTCCGGTCTCCTGAAGAATCTTATCGATCACTATTTTCTTGTCCAGCCGCGGGAAGATGGGACTTATCTCGCCGAGGCTGCAGCCGACCGGTAACCCACCCCATTTTATTTCGTTGATCCGCTGCAACTTCAAGGGGATTTTCAATCCCAGCTGGTCCCAAACGCGCCGGCAGCTTTGTGGCAACACGGGAGCAAGCAAGACAGTGGCAATCCGGATGACCTCCGCCGCCGTGTAAAGAATGGTCGCCAGGCGCGGCCGTTCCTTCAAATTGTCCGTCAGCGCCCAAGGTGCGCTCTCATTAAGATACCGATTGGCGCGAGCCAGCAATTCCCAAACCGACTCCAGTGCATGACTGAAGGCCAGGTCCCCCATGTGCGCCTGATATGTCTCGACCGTGGCAAGTGCTGTAGCCTCTACTTCCTTGTCAAGGCTTGTCCGACCTTCGATTGCCGACGGATACGGCATGACATTGCCAAAGTTTTTGGAAATCAGCGTGAGCGTCCTGGACACCAGGTTCCCATAATCGTTGGCCAGATCGCTGTTCACCCGCTGGATAAACGCGTCGTACGAGAATGTGCCATCAAGGCCCAACGGGACTTCGCGCAGCAGGAAATAGCGGACGGCATCCGAGCCAAAATGGGTTAACAGCACGTGAGGATCGATCACGTTGCCGCGCGATTTGGACATTTTCACTTCATCTTTCAGCCACCATCCGTGGGCGAAGACTTGCTTCGGCAGCTCAAGGCCAGCAGCCATCAGAAACGCCGGCCAATACACGGTGTGGAACCGGACGATGTCCTTACCCACGAGCTGAATCTGAGCTGGCCAATATTTGTGAAACTGTTCAGAGGAGCTCTCAGCCCCAAACCCAATGCCAGTCAAATAGCCAACCAGCGCGTCAAACCATACATAAATCACATGGTTTTTGTCACCGGGAACTGGGATACCCCACTTCACTGACGTCCGGCTTATCGACAGGTCCTTCAAGCCGCCGCTGACGAAATTCACGACCTCGTTACGTCGAGACCTGGGCATAATGAAGTCGGGATTCTTCTCGTAGTGATCCAGCAGTGCCTGCTGGAATTCGGAGAGTCGAAAGAAATAGCTTTCTTCCGTGATCCGTTCAGTGGGCCGTCCGCATACTTCGCAGTTCGGCGGCGTGTTGCTCTCAGGCGCGAATAGGTTGCACGAAATGCAGTACCATCCGGAGTATTCGCCTTTGTAAATGGCGCCACTATCGAAGGCCCGCTTGAAGACTTCCGCGGCGCCAGCATAATGCCGGTCCTCAGTCGTCCGAATGAACTGATCATATTCAATTCCTAAACGCGCCCACAGCTTCCGGTATTCTTCCGCGTTTTGGTTAGCCAGTTGTCTTGGAGTGATCCCTAGCGCGCCGGCTGCGCGCTCGATATTTTGCCCGTGCTCGTCAGTACCGGTCAGGAGACAAACGTCGTCGCCCAGCATCTTCCTAAAGCGGCTCAAGCAATCAGCAACTACCGTTGTGTAGGTGTGCCCTAGGTGCGGCTTGGCATTGACATAATAGAGAGGTGTGGTCAAGTAGAACGTTCTCATAACGTGATCGATCTGGTGCAAAGTCTGGTCAAAGTCGCAGCAAGGACCGTATCGCAGCACTTGCCAACGCACAGGCTACTGGCACTCGGCATCAGAGGCCCGACCGTGAGAGAGCTGGTGAATCTGCGGGTCACTGCTGATCGCGCCGATGGCGTAACGAAGCCTCACTCCAGCCCAGCAAGCCAGCCTCCCCAGAGTGCTGGTTCAGGAACTGTTGAATCACACGCGACTGCACCCACTTGAACGGAACAGTGTGCCTGGTCGCCGCCTGCCGGCAGTCCTCATATTCGGGAGAAAAGTTAACGATCTTGCCGTTTAACCTCGAGACTTTTACCCCAATCTTGCCGAATTCAGACTCGACGATGACGATATCGCGTTCCAATACCCTACGCTGACTGAGATAAAAACGGACGCCAATCGTTGTCGTCTCCTCAAAGATTTGGCTGGTCAAGGCTTCTTGAAGGTCGACGGGCGCTATCACTGTGAGCAGAAGACCGGGACGGTTTTTCTTCATCTGAACCGGACTGGCAAAAACGTCCAGGGCGCCCATTGCCATGAGCCTCTCCTGCAAATGGCCGTAAATCTGGGGGTTCATATCGTCAATGTTGGCTTCGATCACCACGACCTGAGTATCCGAACTCGAGCCCCCTCTCGAGGCTGCCGTTTCCAGCAAGTCTCCCTGGACGGCTCGGACGACGTTAGCCGTCCCTTTGAAGTCTTTGGTTCCAGCGCCGTAACCGATCTTCTGGATCTTCAGGTTCGGCATGCCGCCAAACTTCCGCGCCAGCGTAGAAATGATTGCAGCGCCCGTTGGAGTGACCAGCTCGCCCGTTACTTGATTGGAGTAGATCGGCAGACCCCTCAGAAGCTCGGCTGTCGCCGGAGCCGGAACGGGCATGGTGCCGTGAGCACATTCCACATAACCACTACCAACGTTCAAAGCTGAACAGTAGATCTGCCCAACGCCCAGCGCCTCGAATCCGATACAGGCTCCCACAATGTCGACGATGGCATCGACGGCCCCAACTTCGTGAAAATGAACTCTGTCAACGCTCGTTCCGTGGACGATCGCCTCAGCCTCCGCCAGCCGGCGAAAGATCTTGACGGCTGATTCTTTGATTTCCGGAAACAGTTTACTATCTTGGATGATCTTCTCGATCGTCGCCAGATTACGATGAGCATGCTCGTCTCCTATCTCCACATCAAACTTTGTGGCGGAGACACCTGCCTTGACTACCTTCTTGGCGCTGACAGAAAAGTTCTTCACGCTCAGTTTGGCCAGCTCTGCATTCAATTTCTCGAATGAAAGCCCCAAATCCAGCAGACTTCCCAGGATCATATCGCCGCTGATGCCGGAAAAGCAGTCGAAGTAGATGGTGGTCATCTTCGCTTCCTGATCGCTGAGTCCTTGATTCGGACTGTTAGATCCCAAGGTTTCTCATCTCCTTCACAGGACTCGCTTGCTCCACCTGAAGGTGCGTGACTAGTTGAGGCAAGATTTCCCCGGATTTTCCCAGCAAGATTTCGTTGGCCATCTCCGCAGCCGCCGATCGTTCAACATTCACTTCAACGACATAGGCTCCATGCCGGCGAGCGATCCCTGGCAGATGGGCCGCGGGGTAAACTTCCGCCGAAGTTCCAATTGAGAAGAACAAAGCGCATTGTTCGGTCGCCTCAACCGCTTTCTCAAAAACCAGCAAAGGCAGACTCTCTCCAAACCAGACAACACCGGGCCGAAGCATTCCACCACAATCGCAGCTGGGAGGCAGCGAGGGAAACACAGATGTCAAATCCGTGCGAGAGAGGCCGCAAGAGAGACAACGCACTTCCCAAAGATCCCCGTGAAGTTTCAAGACCTGCCGGCTCCCGGCTCGATTGTGCAAACCATCGACGTTCTGAGTGACCACAACACAGCTGTCAAAGAATCGCTCAAATTCCACAACCGCCAGATGACCAGCATTCGGTTCAATCCTGGAAACCGCTTGCCTCCGCCAGTCATACCATTCCCAGACTCTTCGGGGATCTGCAACAAAGGCTTGGGGCGTCGCCAGTTCCTCGACACGAAATTCGTTCCACATTCCGTTCTGACCCCGAAAAACGGGCACGCCACTCTCTGCCGAGACTCCGGCTCCTGTGAAAACAACAACGCGAGTAGATGGGACGAGTAAGGATTTCAGCTTGCTAGAAACTGGAACCGACATTCTAGAACCGATGCGACCAACCAAAAAAGAGCTCAATACTAGACTTGACCCTGAGGTTTGTCAAGGCACGCCCACTGCGGATTTCGGATTGCCGATGGCGGACTGCGGAATGCCGATCAAGAATTGACCATGCTTCGATGACCTGAGTTCACATCGCTCGCCGATTGGTAGGACCCATTCGGCAATTCGAAAGTCCGCATTCGGCAATTGATGGTCCGAAATCCACAATCCCGCAATGCAAAGGTGTGCTAGCATGCATCGTTTTGAGTCAGAGAGATCGAAAATTTCGTCTCGAAGGTGCGGCATGCTTATTAGCTTGACGGAGGAGATCAAACAGCGCTTCGCCTCCTATGTTCAGATTCACTATGATCACTCACTCGCGCAGGTTATCACCGAACAACCCCCCAAAGTCGAACTGGGAGACCTTGCTTTCCCCTTCTGCTTTGAGCTAGCCAAAGCAGTGAAGAAAGCACCCCGACAAGTCGCAGCTGAGATTGTCGGTCAGATCGGCGCGTTACCAGGCGTCGCCAAAGTCCAGGTTGCGGGACCCGGCTACATCAATGTCTTTTTTCGCAGAGACGCTTTCTTCAAGCAACTCTTCACGTCAATGAAGGGCCACCATCAGGCAGAAAGAGCTTCAGACGAGAAGGTCATTCTGGAACATACGAACATCAACCCCAACAAAGCTGCCCATATCGGTCATCTTCGCAATGCGGTGCTTGGAGACACTTTTGCACGGCTGCTACGTTTCAGCGGCGAGCCGGTTGAGGTGCAGAACTACATTGACGATACTGGCGTTCAGGTCGCCGATGTGGTTGTGGGATTTCAACACTTGGAGAAGAAGACTCTGGCTGAGGTCCAAGCGATCCCTGGCAAGTTTGATTACTACTGCTGGGACCTTTACGCCAAGGCCTCTTCCTTCTACGAGCAGAGTCCCGACAAGGCTGAGCTTCGCTCCGAAACGCTGAAGCTGATTGAAGAGGGCAATAATGAAGCCGCCGAACTGGCTCGCTACGTCTCTCACAGAATCGTGCAATGTCACCTGAGCACGATGGGCCGCCTCGGCATCGAGTATGATCTGCTTCCGAAAGAGAGCGATATCCTCCATCTCAAATTTTGGAATCGGGCCTTCGAGCTGCTTAAGAAACATGGCGCCATCCACCTCGAGACCTCGGGGAAGAACGAAGGTTGTTGGATCATGCGGGTCGGAGACAAAAGCGCCGCTCGGGACGGAAAGAACTCCAAGGCCGGCGACCTCAGTGAACATGAAGAGGACAAGATCATTGTGCGATCAAACGGGACAGTGACCTATGTAGGGAAAGACATCGCCTACCAGCTCTGGAAGCTGGGATTACTTGGCCTGGACTTCTTCTACCACCCGTTTTACCGATACCCGCATGGACATGTAGCCTACATGACAAACTCGGAAGGAAACCGGGGGGGTGAGGAACCGAGCTTCGGAAGAGGAACCCGAGTCTACAATGTAATCGACTCCCGCCAGTCCTATCTCCAGAACATCGTCGTTGCTGGTTTACGCGCTCTCGGTTACGACGCCCAAGCCGAACGTTCCACACACTTCTCCTATGAAATGGTGGCTCTTTCGCCTCGCTGCTGCGAGGACCTAGGTATTCAGCTCTCGGACGAGGATAGACAGCGCCCCTATGTCGAGGTTTCTGGCAGAAAGGGACTCGGAGTTAAGGCAGACGATCTCATCGACTCACTAATAGAGAGGTCGCTCCAGGAAGTGACGAGCCGCCACGTCGACCTGCCGGACGTGGAGAGGAGGCAGCTTGCGATTGCCATCGCCGTGAGTGCGCTGAGGTACTTTCTCCTCAAGTATACCCGGAACTCCGTGATTGCTTTCGACTTTAGAGAGGCGCTCAGTTTCGAGGGAGAGACCGGACCCTATGTCCAGTACGCGGTCGTGCGCGCTAACAACATCTTTCGCAAAGTGGAAGCAGATGACCCCGGATGCCATGAAGCTGATGTGCAGCGAGCAATCCTGGAAGGCAAAGCGGACGCCCTTTTGAAGCACATCGAAGACGAGCTGTGGAAGTTAATCTACCTGGCGGCTCAACTGGAATTCCACGTTCGTTTGTCGATTCAAACTGCTGAGCCCGCAACAGTCGCCAAGTACCTCTTTACTCTAGCCCAAGCTTTTAACAACTTCTACCACAAGCACCGCATCCTCGTTGAGTCGGATCCCATCCGGAAGCGTGTTCTGCTGGCGCTGACGCGCATCATTCGCGACCAGCTGGAACAAGGGTTGAGTTTACTCGGAATTCAGATCCCGGACAAAATGTAACTCGGGCTGAAGATACCACGACGCTGCTCCTGCGAGCGCAGGGGCCCTGGAAACAACCCGGTGTCCTCCTCTGCTGAAGAGAATCCCGCCAACGGTTCCGCTGAGCTATCCAGACCAATAACTTCTGCCACCGGCGCGGAGCTGAATCCGCCAAGCAGGATGCTTAGTTAGAGATCGTCGGCCGGCCACTTCGGAGCCGACAAGACGCGGGCAGTTTCATCTCCCGGAATGCACTCATTTGAATCGCCGCTATGGGTCGGCCTTTAAGATGCTGAACCACTTCTGCTTATGATCGTATAGGTAGGCCCCTATAAAGCTTGGCAGCCATGAGTCGAAAATAGAACTGAGCAACGTTTCTGAGTAGGGGTGTGGCAGTGAGAAGTTACTGTGCAAGCAATCCAGAGCTCAGAGGAGACCCATGCTGGCCAGAGCCTTCTACCGCCGCCGTACAGAAGTCAAGATTGCTACCGCTTTGCTAGCAGTCGGCTTGATGGATACGAACGCGAAATCAAGTCTGGCTGACAAGGGGTTCTTGAAAACCAAGGACCCTATCGCTACAGCTGCTCATCAAGACCAGTCGGATGTCCTGCAACAAAAACTGAGAGCGTTAACCCAGGAATTTGGAGTCTTGGGCGAGAATGTCCCCGACGACTTCATCAAGAAAGTTCGTCGTTGGGCACACCTCTATCAGACCAGAGATCGAGACGAGATGGAGCGAGTCCTGAGCACACTGCGAAAGGACTTCGAAGCTGTTCAGCAACAGTTGGTGAACGCTAATCTACCTCCGGAACTGGCTTTCGTTACGTTGGTGGAAAGCCACTTCCAGGCACGCGTTGTCAGCGCCACCGACAACGCCGGCCTCTGGCAATTCACTCGAGACACTGCCAGACGCAACGGGCTTAAGGTGAATGGGCATGCGGATGAACGCCTCGACCCAATGAAGTCAACCCAAGCCGCTTGTCGCTACATTTCGCGACTGCGGCGAGACCTCGGGTCTGACGGTTCGTTCCTGCTTACCATAGCCGCATACAATATGGGACCTGGTCGACTCAAGCAGAGGATGCAGCAGGTGAAAGATCCTTTGAACAGGCGTGACTTTTGGCATCTCTACCGAGTGCGAGTTTTGCCAGCACTCACTCGAACCCACATCGCTCGCCTCATGGCGGCTATCCTCATCGGGCGTTACCCCCGTCACTTCGGCTTCAAATCCCCAACCTCGAACAGCCCTAGCACAATTTCATCGCTTCCCTCACAGGCCGGTAGCTCTGTCCTCAGGTGAGACAGTGTCCCAACAGTGAGCACCTACCGAGCACGCATTCTGGAGAAACAGGACTGAAGACAACGGCTGAGTTGGTACGTTACGCGATACAGAACCGCTTGGTCTCTTGAATCCACGCGGGTTTTTCGGGGTTTTGTTGTATGTTTCGAGGATCGAGGGCAGTCCTGGGATTACCGGTCGAGCCGCACCATCAGCCCTTCATAATTCAGCCGCCGCAGCTCCTTGACAGTTGTTGCTGCCTGTCGGGCGTCGCGAAACTCTCCCACCAGAACCTGGAAGAACTTTCCCTCCAGGGATTCATACTCCCTGAGCAGGACGGGACTATACCGGTGAGCCAAATCCTTTTGCAGCCTGCGGGCGTTGGTTTTCTCTCTAAAGGAGGCCACCTGAATGGTGAAAGGATACGGGTTGCGCGCGATTTTGAGGACTTCCAAACTTACTTTGGCGGTTCCTGGCCCAACCATTTCGATCTGCTTGGCTGCCGCGTAGGAGAGATCGATAATCCGATCCTTGACGAAGGGCCCTCGGTCGTTGATTCGCACAGTCACATCCTTGCCGTTGTCGAGATTGTTGACCTTCACTATCGTGTCAAAAGCCAGGGTGCGATGTGCTGCCGTCATAGTGTTCATATTGTAAGTTTCCCCGTTAGAGGTGCGTCTTCCGTGATAAGGATGTCCATACCAGGAGGCGAGTCCAAGCCTCTCATCGCTTGCCAGGCTTACGCTCCCGGTCGGACTCGAGGCTTGGACTCGTTTCCTCCCACAACCACAAAGGAACGGGAGACAAAGCAAGACAAGAACGACGAAAAGGAAACCGTGAGCGGTTCGCGCGAAATCTCGCGTGAGTCACCCCGGAAGCTCTCTCGAGGGACCTGAAATCACGCGTCCCCTCTTGGCAAGGGAGGACCGGACAAGGGTCTGGCAAAACTCCAAGTCTCCTTTCGTCCAGTTGTGCGGGTCCGTTTGACCTCATTCACCCCAGCAGCGGCAAAGTGAATGAAAATATGCTTCCTTCACCAAGCTTGCTTTTCACCCAGATCTTTCCGGAGTGCGCCTCAACCAACTGCTTCACAATGTAGAGGCCAAGCCCTGTGCCACGAATGTGGCGAGACGCTTCATTCTTGATCCGATAAAATTTTCTGAACAGATTGGGGAGCTCCTCCTCGGGAATCCCGAAACCACGGTCCCTCACGCTGATGACCATACAGCCGCTCTTGAAGTCAGGGGCAGCTGAGAGGGTGATTTCGTTTCCTGGGTTGGAATATTTGATGGCGTTGGTTATGAGGTTGTCCAGGATCTCATGCAACCTCAGCTTATCGGCTCGCACCCTAGGTAAGTCGGCAGGGAAGTTTTTGCTGAAGACGCATTCGTGCTGGTGAATGGCAATCAAATTCTCGATAGGATAGAGGACATCCAGGTCTTCCAGACTCAGCTCGATGATACCCGACTCGATCTTGGAAATGGCCAGTGTATCCTCGATCAAGCGCGCCATCATCCTCGTCTGAGAGATAATCTCCTGCAATATCGACGCCCAGTTTTCAGCCATCTTTTCCGGCCCGTCCAGAAGAATCTCGGCATAGCCCGAGATCACGGTCAGCGGCGACTTCAAGTCATGCGAGATGATATGAAGCAGGTCCGACTTTAGGTTGCTCAGACGCTTCAGCTGCTCATTGGCAACGTTAATCTGAGCGAACAGATTGCCATTCTGCAACGAAATCGAGGCCAGATTGGCTAGGGCCTGGCAAATACCCACCTCTTTCTCACTGAAGCTCCTGCGGAAGCCAAACTTGTTGACCACAATGAAACCGACCAGCGATTCCTTAGCAATCAGCGGAATCACTAGAAATGGCGTGGTTTCGGTGGATTTCAACTGATCAGCCACATTGCGCGGAAGGATGCTGCTGTCCGTGTGATAGGTCACCGTCGCCCGGCTAGTGACAGAGGGTCCCGACAGCTCCGGATGATCGGCAGTTCGGATGGTAAAGACTGAGTAGTTCTTATTCTCGATGCTGGCCTTGCTGTAGTAGCGCTTGAGGGTAGCCTTCTCCTGGTCTTGACACTGGATGACCGCCAGGCGGGAATCCGGAATAAGTTCCATTAGCCTGTAGGCAAGGCGATCAATAATGGAGTTCAATTCAAGCGAAGAGTTCAGATCCTTACTGGAGTCCAGCAGCAGGCCCAAATCGCGCTGAGCCTGGTTGACCTCCGTAAAGTGCCGCGCATTCTCAATCGCGATCCCTAGCAAGACGGCAATCGTCTCGAAGACTCCTAGCTCAAACGGCCGGGCATTCCTGTTAGCATCGCAAGCCAGGTACAGGATGGCATAGGGTTGACCTGTAATGGTGACAGGAACATAGATCTCGCGCACGGGTTGGCCCACCAGGGTCTCATTCAAGTTCTCAGCGGAAACAACCACCGTTTGAGTCTTTGCGGTGCGCACGGTGCGACCAAGAACGCCTGCAGTCAAGCTTTTGCGGATGTGATTTGGGATGACTCCGATGAAGTCACCTGTCTGAGCTTTCAGGACCAAGTCTGAGAACTGGTAGTCGATCAGAAACAGAGCCACATGGCTCAGCCCCATCGAAAAACGAATGGCATCGACCGCGACTTTGTAAATCTCGTCCTGATCCAAAGAGGATAAAACTACGCGCCCGATTTCATTGAACAGACTGAGTCTCCGAGAGATTTCTGCCTCGAGCCTGTGACCTTCGTCGTCGGCTTTGGGACCCGCCAGCGATTCATGGCTGTTCATATGTGAATCCATGCAACCTCAACCCAAACTCAGAGAATCAACGTGTTGTGCTTCAAACAGAGTCCAGGCCAAAAGCCTAAAGATTTTCGAGATTGGGCCGTAACCAGAACCATAAGGTGGGATCAGTATAGGGGATGGCTCATGCGAATTCAACCAGATGCACGAGGGTTAGGCTTCGAGAGGCTTGGAACCCCTCGGTCCCAAGCCGATTCTATTGCAGAAGAACCCGCAATCACGTGGTTCGGAAAAATGAGAGTCAAACTGGTTGGACTGCCTTTGGCAGTCGCGCTACTCTCTCCTGCGCTCGGCCAGAGCCTGCCAGTCTCAGTCGGACAGTCGAGTCAAGACAGCCTGAACCTATCGGAAGAAGAGTATGCCTACGCGACCAACAGCCCTGCCGCGCGAGTGACGGCCTTTCTGAGAATTGCAGACAACAAAATCCTGGCAGCCAAACGCCTTCAGAAGTCGAATCCGAACGCGAGTCCCATGAAGTCGCTGAGTGGCTACTACGCGGCCATGCAAGGCGCGAACCTTGCAGTGTCGTGGGGAAGGGAACTTGGCGAGGACATGCGACGCCAGAATGCTGCTATCGCCAAAATCGCCAGAAGACATGCAGGCATTCTTGAGCGGCTCGGATCTGGCGCCAACCCTCAGGAACGACAGGCACTCCTTCAAATGCGTGACTTCCTCCTTGCTCAAACAACCACTCCGGAGAACGCTGGCAAGCAGCCACCCTTTCCGAGTGTGTCTACAGCGAACCGTAGTCAAGCCCCATCAGAGTAGCGGGACAAAAACCGCTCCAGCTTCTGTTGTTTATCGGCATCCGCCAACTTGTTCACTTCCAGCTTCAGTAGCACCTCCATGGGTATGCGTTGCTTGAGCTTCACGGCAACTCCGTTC
This sequence comes from uncultured Acidimicrobiia bacterium, assembly GCA_963752385.1. Taxonomy (GTDB): domain Bacteria; phylum Acidobacteriota; class Terriglobia; order Versatilivoradales; family Versatilivoraceae; genus CAVVYL01. The sequence continues at coordinate 253,612 of CAVVYL010000040.1, forward strand.
CTCTCAATGAATAGTTGCACGTCTTCTCCAGCATTCAACTGGCTGCGGAACTTGAGCAGATCGTCAGGCATCGTCAGCCGGTGATGGTTAACAGCCAGTATCCGGTCACCCACTTGGAGACTGTGGGCTGTCGAACTCGAGCTCTTTTTGACCTGAGCTACCTGAAACGTCTCCGTTAGTCTAAACGGCAAATCGAGCAGTTCTCTGCGTTCGAAAAGAAGCCCAAACGGTCTTAACGTTTCACCGATCGGAATGCGTCCGGCTTCGATCCACAGCCGATCAAGAACCTGTCTTGCCCGAGATTCCTCCGCCATTTTCCCATGGAAATCACTGCCCGAGAGTCGTGATTTCTCGGCCCCGGCGAACTTCGTGTGAAGAAACTCCTCCAATGATCCGGCATGATCTCCGTAGAAGGTCAAAGCCAGGTCCGTCAAGAAATAGTTCTGCCCTCGAGATGTTGCTGGAGTCGCTGGCTCCTGTCCAGATGCCTCAGCCGAAGTCACTTGTGACGATATTGGATGTCTCGAATCCGTCCCCAAGACTTTCCATAGGTCCTTTGCCATGGTTTGGAGAAATTCGTGACGGGTTACCCCTCCCGTCTTCAAACGAGTTTTGAGCGCCAAATAATCCCGCAACGCCGAAGGATTCAATGCCTCGACAAAGTTCTCCAGTACGGGGTAGTAGCATCGCACCAGTCCCCGTGATAGCTCTTGTCGCCACGTGCTCTTCCAGCCGGTTTCCGCAACGCTACCAGATGCGGCCAGGAGAAGCAGCCGGTGTGCAGCGAAAGCAACGACGTCTCTCTTTTGAAGTGAAGTTCCAGCCGAAAGGAAGACGCCGAGCAGGACCTCCGATTTCGAATTTGGGACGAGACTCTCGCAGTACATCAACTGTTCCCGAAGACTTTCCATTGCATCAGATAAAGCAGCGGCCCAGCCGGGTTCGACCGCCAAGAAGACCTCAGTGTTTCTGATCGTCTCGCTTGCCTGCACGGCTTCTCCCAGATAAAAAGCGGTCGGACGTCCGGCCTCGACGCGGAAGACACCTTCCGATGTCTGGCCCACCGTCGTGATCACCTTCCAGTGCGGTGGCAAAACAAACGAGAGGGTTGATCTCACATTCTGTCCGCCCATCCGAAGCAGAATGTCTTGCGGATAGAGAAGGCTCCGAGTCTCATCGAGGTAGCTAGTCTTATCGAGCTGAAGGTAGCCTCCTGAGGCCACACGGTAGGAAAAAACCAACGGATCGCCTCGATAATCTTCGACGACCACACGGTCTTCTTTCAAAGCCAGCGGCAGAAATCCGTTGTCCTTCGAGACGATGCCGAGGTTCGAAATCCTAGGATCTCCGGTGAGAGGATCGCTCCTCCCTGCGGGAAACGAAATGACCGGACGGTGATCAGAAAGCCGCCCGATTCTTGCCTGAACTTGAAAGGCCTTCGCCTCAGGCTGGCTCACATCGACCAAGTAATCGATCACGACGGGGTCCTGCGCCGCCTGCAGTGCTGCTTCCAAAGAAAGGGTCAAGATCAGAATGAGGAGGATAGCCATTCCGAACAGATCGGGATGCCCTTTTCAGCCGGAGAGATGGGAAAAGCGAAGGACAGAGTTACTGGCGGCCCAACTGTCTGCCGTAGAAAAACAGCCAAACGGAACCAGGACGAAACCGCAATGCAATTCATATCTTGGATTCTTCAACCTTCCAGTTGTAGAGCAGGCCCTGGCGTCGGTTGAATTCGAGTCTCTTCTGTTCTGAGTCGATCAACATGTTGATGTATTCCAGAACCTTCTCTTTGCCATCCTGCGAAAGCATGTCGAGGTGATTAATGATGAGTTCTCTTAACTGATCTTCGAATTTGAGGCCGCGGACTTGATTTGAGGACGAACCTTCCCGGATCTGTTTCTGACTTTCCATAACCTTCCTCATGAAGTGCCGGAACGAGATTGGAATTGGGCGAACAAAACTTCGAGGCAATATAGACCCAAAGAATGAATTAGGCAATAGCAATTTGTGGTCGGAGTATCTAATCTTTCTTTGTCCAATCCATTCCAACCTTTCGAGCTTCAAGAAACTCAGAATCTCCCGAAATACCGTCTGGATAAGGGTTTTACGCCCCTTCATAGCCGCTTGACGCTGAATTATTGGGACTGTGGCGACGGACGAAGAACAGCAGCAACGATCAAGCGAGATGACGTCACTCCAAGAAGCCATGACTCACAGGCACACCTGGAGCGCAATGAAATCACCACACCAGATGGGCTCTGCCGACTAGCAGCAGCTGGAGCCTAACTCTGGCTGCGTGCATTCAGAAGTTTCTCTCGCACTTTCTGAATTTGGCTGTAGAGTGGGGGTACCGAAACTGTTGACATCCGTCCTTCGTCCAGCAGAACTTCTCCGGCCACCATGACAAAGTGAACATCAGAAGCTCTTGCAGAATAGACCAAGGTATCGACTGGAGAAAAAACCGGCAGCAAATGAGGTTTTGAAAGATCGACAGCGATGACGTCGGCTTGCTTCCCTACATCGAGCGAACCAATTTCCTCCGATAGTCTCAACGCCTCGGCACTTCCCAGCGTTGCCAGACGCAAAGCGTCCGCTGCAGAGGGGATGCCGGGAGCATCCGACAAGGATTTGTCAAACAAAGTTGGATTCGCCAAAGCGAATCGCATCTCTTCGAAGAGATCCATTGCATTGTTGCTGGCCACGCTGTCGCTACCAAGCCCCAGAGGTATGCCGTGTCTCCACATTTCCTTCAGGTTCATGAAGCCGTGTCCCAATCTCCAGTTTGATTTCGGACAATGGGCCACCGACACTCCATGATCTTTCAGGATCACATAGTCTGATGGAGCGAGCCGAATACAGTGTACAAGCAAGATGGAAGGTTCGAGGATGCCGAGCTGCTGAAGATACTCCACGGGAGTACAACAAGGTGGATTCCAAACAATTCCTCGCTCGCGATACGCGTCTTGAATCGGTCCGGTGCCGTCCCGAAGTAACTGACTCTCCGCTTCTGATTCGGCAAGGTGAATACAGATGCGGAGGTTCCTTGATCTAGCAAAGGCGCATACTTTTCGAAACAGAGGTCCGCTAACTGTATACGGGGCATGGGGAGAGACACCCAGCCTCACTCTCCCCTGCCGTTCAGGCCAGTGCCCTGTTCGCGCTTCGAGTTCCTGAAGCTTCGTCTGGAGCGATTCCAGCGCCAGGTCTGCCTCTTCCGGCTTCGGCGAGAATACTTCCTGGTAGAGAACACCCCGGAGCCCGGCCATGAGAACGGCTTCAAGGCACACGCCGATATCCATCGGATCACCTACTGTCGTAATCCCAGCATGGACGGCCTCGACAGCCCCCAGCAGCGCCGAGTGCCAGATGTCCTCACGACTCAGGAGCTCATATTTCGCGCGCGTCAGTGTTCGAATCCAGGTCCAGAAGTCCATTCCTTCGAGATAACCACGTAACACGGTCAACTCAAGATGACTGTGCACGTTCACAAGCCCGGGTAGCAACACCGAATCTGGAAAGTCTCGCAGTGAATGGTGTAGGTATCTTTCCCGAATTGTCTGGACCGGCCCCGAATCCACGATCCGGCTGCCTTCAACCACAATCGCGCCCTTCTCAAGCACTGGCGAGCTGACAGGGACGACCCATCGACCTGAAAGGATCATAAGAGGAGACGGGATTCATCCAGAGGTTCGAAGAGGTAGGCAGCTTTCTGGACAGCAGGCTTGATCTCAAATTGGCTTAGGCAGTAGTTGCTGCTGAACAATTCCAGCATCCGTTCACGCAGGCTCAGCTGAATCTTCAACGCGGTGTCAGGCGCGGTCGACTTCAGATCGCGAACATCGAGCGGAATCTCAACCGACACCTGCGGAGGTCTCAGACTCGTCGCTAACTCTGCCTGCACCCTGGACTTCACGCGCAAGCTGCTGAGGTGCCACTCGGCCACCAGCCGGTCGGTGGGCAACCCGCCATGGAGATGGCTGCTGCTCGCGCCGTAGGTATCCATGAGGTATCGGCGGCAAATGGCACCCAGCAACTCAATATTGAACCAGGCATTTCGGATTTCCAACGGATCGAACGTCCACTCGATCAGATCGATGCCGCGCTGCAAGGCCTCTTCTCGCTGTGCGAGCTTCAGTTGCTTTCCGATCCCCTGATTCTGATATTCGGGCCGGATACCCAGCATCTGCGAATGCAAGTAGACCCGCCCCAGCCGATAGCCTGGAAAGGCATTCAAAAAGCCAAGCACGGTACGCCTATTGTCGAGAGCCCCAAAGACCTGCCCCCCGATCTTAGTGCAGACCACCAAGGTTCGCAGAGGCACGACGTCTTCATCCGCAAACCCCCAGACAAGTTTCTGGATTTCCACACATTGGCGCAGGTGCTCGATATCCTTGAGGACCTCGATTCGATAGTCGAGAGACTGGGGCATGGATGGGAGAATTAGGGTGCGTCGGCCAGCACCCTGAAGAGACTGGAGGCCCTAGGCTTGCTCTGGAAGGTTTGCGACTGGGGCAACCTATACCCCTCGCGTTCGCTTCACGAACGCTGTGCCCATTTTCGTGGAAGACTGGGGGAACCCTGGCGCAGTGTGATTTCCGGCTGGGGCAGACCGAATCACATGCTCAACAAGCACGTTGAATCCCCGGGTACTTCAGCAATCGAATAAAGCTTCGGGAATGATCCACGACACGGCAGGCGATTTCAACAAGGCGCTCCTTTTCGCACCGCTCGACTGTTTGACGCCCAAACGAGTGAGTTTCCTAGCCAGCTCACGAAGCCCTTCTACGTTCCTTCGGCCCAGGAGGCCAAGTAGGCGTCCTGCTCGGGAGTCAGCACGTCGATGGAGGCGCCCATTGAGTCCAATTTCAGGCGGGCAATTTCCTTGTCGATGGCCGTCGGCACAGCGTAGACCTTCTTTTCAAGGGTTTTGTGGTTCTTGGCGATATGCTCGGCCGAGAGCGCTTGATTGGCGAAGCTCATATCCATCACTGAAGCCGGGTGCCCTTCAGCGCTGGCAAGGTTAATCAGTCTCCCCTCACCCAGGAGAAAGACTTTGCGGCCATCGCTCAACACATATTCTTCAACAAACTCGCGCGCTTCGCAGTGGCTCTTCGAGAGGGATTCCAAAGCAGGAATGTCAATTTCCACGTTGAAGTGACCAGAGTTGCAAACCACGGCGCCATCTTTCATCACTTCAAAGTGCTCTTTCCGAATCACTTTCTTGTTGCCCGTCACGGTAACGAAGATGTCGCCAATAGCCGCAGCCTGCGTCATCGGCATCACCTGGAAACCGTCCATGACAGCTTCGAGGGCTTTCGTCGGATCCACTTCGGTCACGATCACTTTGGCACCCAGGCCTCGTGCCCGTGCTGCCACGCCGCGTCCGCACCAGCCGTATCCGCTGACCACGACGTTTAATCCTGCCATTAACAAGTTGGTGGCACGGATTACACCGTCCAGCGTGGACTGGCCGGTCCCGTAGCGGTTGTCAAACAAGTGCTTCGTATCGGCATCATTCACCGAAATGATCGGAAACATCAGAACGCCGTCCTTTGCCATGCTGCGCAACCGGATGACGCCCGTGGTCGTTTCCTCAGTCCCGCCGACGATGTCGGTCAGGAGTTCGCGCCGACTGGAATGAATTGTCGATACCAGGTCGGCCCCGTCGTCCATCGTGAGATTTGGCTTGTGATCGAGCGCCGAGGTAATGTGAGAGTAATAGGTTTTGTTATCTTCCCCCTTGATAGCAAACACCCGAATTCCGTAGTCCTGAACGAGAGAGGCAGCCACGTCATCCTGGGTGCTGAGCGGATTCGAGGCGCAAATTACAGCGTCAGCGCCCCCATCCCGCAGCGTGGTCATCAGATTGGCCGTCTCGGTAGTTACGTGAAGACAGGCGGAAATCCGCAGCCCCCTGAGGGGTTGCTCCTTCAAGAAACGTTTCCGAATGAGCTCTAGTACGGGCATCGAACGGGTGGCCCATTCAATTCGTTTTTTCCCTTTTCCTGCAAGCTTCAGATCCCTGACATCCGACTTGACATTTGTTGCTGTCGCCATTCTCGACATAACTCCTTTGTGAGTTAAGAACGCCCTAAAACAAGAGGCAGACAATAGCATGGAACAGTTGGAGTGTAAAGGAGCCAGAGCCAGTTAGAACCAGACGAACCCGGTGGCTGGGAATGGCAGTCAGCAGGTTGCGAAAGCAACTGAACGTGGCTGAAAGGCCACAATTTGTCTGTTCAGGCTGTCTGGGTCGTCACTCTTGTTCGTACTAGCCGATATCCGAACTTGGAATCACGCCCTCCTTCGCTCGGCCCCCAATTTCCTTGCCTGGCGGTGATCACGATGGCACCATGACTTGGGAACGCGCAAACACCAGACTTGAGGGGTGATTGCGCCTCATAGAACTCATAAGCATGAAGCTCTTCAGGCTACTCCTCGCCGGTCTGCTCGTAACTGCAAGCTCTTACGCCGCACAATTGCCACAGGTCATTGAGCAAGTAAGTTCGGAAGTTGACGCTAACCGCGCCATGCGATTCCTGAGGCAGCTTTGGGAGACTGATCGCTGGTTCACTTTTCCAAGATTTCAGCAGACTGCGCAGACGCTGCAACGAGCCATGTCCGACATCGGGCTCCTCAAGGTCGAGGTGCTTGAAGCCCCAGCTGACGGTGTCACACAGGTCGGTTACTGGACCATGCCGCTGGCTTGGGATGTTCGATCAGCCCGTCTGGAGATCGCCGATCCTGAGGTTCCTGAGCAATTCCATGTGCTAGCAGACTATGGTCAGATTCCCGCATCGTTGTGCATGTGGAGCGGGCCAACCCTGCCTGGAGGCATTGATGCAGAACTGATTGAGGCGGCCAAGAACCCTGAGCAGCAAAACTGGAAAGGCAAGATCGTCCTGACGAACGAGAATCCGGCTGAAATTAAGTGGTTGCTTGCCCACAAAGGCGCTGCTGGAGCCATCAACGCCTTCAGTGAGAACCCGGACCTGAGGCACGACAGGCAGTGGATCAATGCCTGGGGCGATCGCGGCTGGGCTTTTACCAAGGACAACGCACCCTTACCCTGTTTTTCGGTTTCTCCAGCTCAGCATGAGTATCTAAGGAAGCTCTTGTCAGGCGGCTCAGTGCGGCTGAGAGCCGCAGTGGACAGCCGCTACTACTCTGGGGTCTATCCCTATGTCACGGGCCTGCTACCAGGAACGGGAGACCAAGAAGTGCTGGTGCTAGGCCACACTTCTGAGCAAGGCGCGCACGACAACGCTACGGGAGTCGCAGCCATGATCGAGGCGATGGGCGCGCTAAATCGCTCCGTCACAGCCGGCAAGCTTCCACGGCCCCGCCGCAGCATACGGATGCTGGCTATGGGTGAAATGTACGGATCCATGCACTATGTGGCAACCTACCCGGACCGGGTGAGCCGAACTGTTGCCGCTCTCTGTCTGGACACCCCGGCTGCCACTTATGAGCTGGCTGGCACCGAGTATACCTTCCATTTGAATCCACACTCGGCTTCGTCTTTCGTCGACGCCTTTATCCTCAAGGTGGCTGATACCTACTACGGCCGAAGACGGCCTTGGCATGTGATGCCGTACGTCACCGGAACGGACAATTACCTCAGCGACCCGATGATTGGAATTCCCATCGTGTGGCCGTATAGCGGCACCGGTATTCACACCCATCACAACAGTGCTGACCGGCCGGAAACGGTCGACACGCGGTCTCTCAAGGATCTGGCGATTCTGGCCGCTGCTTATCTTTACTATCTGGCGGCCGCCGACGAAACACACGTGGCATGGCTCGCTGAGCTAGCTGTCACCAGGGGACAGGAAGAGATCCTCAAGGCAACCAGTTCTGTCTTGGACGATACACCGGGCTCCGATTCCCAGAGCCTGGGCAGGCTGCTTTATCAAGGCAAGGAACGCATTGAGTACACTCTTAATCGCGCGCGGCAAGCAGTGAATTCCGTGTCTCGATTGCTGCCCCAAGCCTCCAATCCTGCTTGGCTTGGTGGGCTGGAGAAAACGCTGGCCGAATCGGCCAGGCTTCAGACACAGAGGATCAAGGCGGCGATCGCAGGTCGCGCGGCGCAACTGGGCCTAGCTCGTGTCGAACCGATTGTGCCGCCACCAGACGAACAGACCGTGCAAGCTCGCAGTCTGGTCGTCCGTCGAAAGCGGTTTGGCACCCTTCCTCTCGACGACCTTCCTCTGGGGCGGCGCGAAGGCCAGCCAAACGGGGCGTGGGCTGATATCCCTGTGAGGGCACTATACTGGTGTGACGGGCGCCGGACCTTGGCTGAAGTGATTCGGCTTACACGACTGGAAGCCGGACCTACGGAGTTTGACTTCGTCGCCTATTTCCGTTTTCTCGAAAAAAACGGGTACGTGGAGTTTGCTACACCCTGACCCTGCTGAGTGATGGGACTCGTCAATTGAGCAATACCGCGCGGCTCCACCGAGTATTCGCTTCGCCCCTCAGCTCAAGCAATACTTCCCTTCTTCGTTGAGCTTCTTTGCAATGTCCTGACGCAGGGCGATGAGGTTAACGGGCGTAGACTTCGTGAATCGGCGAAGGGCAGCCAAGTGGGTTCGAAGCTCGTCACCCTCGGTAACTGCCGCCAGGATTTGTTTGGCCTTATCTTCCAGTTCGGGCAGCTTCCCGTGAACCAAGAGACTGGCGGCTTTCGCCTGCACATCCCACCCCTTGGTTCCTTGTCGGCTCAATCCTTTTAAGACGCGCAGGAGGATGCTCTCCATGGCATAGATTCCGATTACTAAATCGCTCAGCAACGTCAGGACTTCCTGCTGCTCTACCATCTTCTCCCGATATTTTTGGACCGCGACGCCCGAAACCAGCAGGAACACCTTCTTCGCATTCGCCACGATCCGGCGCTCTTGGGCGAGCACGCCGTCTTCGTCCTCGTCCAGGGAAGGAAAAGCTAGTAGTTCGCTCAAGAGCTTCTGCGCGGCCGGAACTAGGCCCAGCTGGCCCTTGATGGCTCGTTTGAGTAGCTGTCCAGTGATCAGAAGGCGGTTGATTTCGTTGGTTCCTTCAAAAATGCGATTGATGCGGGCGTCACGGTAAGCCCGCTCGACCGGATAATCTTGACTGTAACCGTAGCCGCCATAAATTTGGACCGCCTCGTCGACAACAAAGTCGAGAATCTCACTGTTAGCCACTTTGACAATCGAGCATTCCACGACATAGTCTTCCAACGCCCTCAGTGTATCGCTGGCAGCTGTCGGACTGCTCTTGTCGATGCCGTTCATCGCCAAGTCGATCATTCCGACTGTCCGGTAAACCATACTTTCCGCGCTGAAAACCTGGACCGCCATCTCCGCCAGCTTGTGCTGAATGGCACCGAATTCAATGATTGGCTTGCTGAATTGTCGCCGGCCCTTGGCATATTGAATGGCTTGGTTGGTTACATAACGTACACCCATAACAGCGCTGGCACCCAGCTTGAAACGCCCGAAGTTCAAAACACTGAAAGCGATCTTGTGGCCGTTGCCGATGTCGCCAAGCACATTTTCGACCGGCACCACGGCATTGTCGAGAATCAGCGCTCGGGTAGAAGAACCGCGGATCCCCATCTTGTGCTCCTCATGTCCCGTGGACACCCCTGGAGAATCGCGCTCGACAATGAAGCAAGTAAACTTCTCGCCGTCTACCTTGGCAAAGGTGACAAAAACATGAGCAAAGCCAGCGTTGGTGATAAACAGCTTGGTCCCGTTCAGGATGTAGTGTTTGCCATCCGGACTCAGTACCGCCTTCGTCTTTGCGTTGAGTGCGTCTGACCCGGATTCCGCCTCCGTCAAGGCATAGGCGGCGATCCATTCGGCAGTGGCGAGCTTTGGCAAATACTTGGCCTTCTGCTGTTCGTCGCCAAAATAAACGATGGGCAAAGTTCCAATCCCCGTATGGGCACCAAACGTGGTTGCGAAGGAGCCATATCTTCCCGTTTTTTCCGAAAGAATGGTGCTGCTGATCTGGTCAAGGCCTTCCCCGCCGTACGCTTCAGGAATGCTCGCCCCGAGTAGACCGATGGCTGCCGCCTGGCGGAGCAGTTCTTCGTTGACACCCTCCTTTTTGGCCTCCATCTCGTCAATGCGGGGCACGACTTCATTCTCCATGAACTGCTCGGCGGTCTCGGCGATCATGCGATGCTCTTCGGTGAAGTCTTCAGGAGTGAAAACCTCTTCCGGCGAAACAGATTCAATCAGAAAACTCCCACCCTGAATTAACGTCAGGCTTGCTTGAGACATTGTGAGCCCCTCATGTCGAGCGGGTGAATCAGGCGGTGCCTGAAATCGCCGCTTTGGTGGCGGCCTGGACTGACAATCCCGACCAAGAGCCCGCGACCGTCTCTTGTTGCTTCCGGCTTCGATGAGCTTGAAGCGCCACCGGCCTGCGTCGGGCTCCAGGCGGGGAACCGACGCCTAGCCACCTATCTGCAAATCACACTAACTCAAATATCCCGGCCGCGCCCATTCCACCTCCCACACACATGGTGACTAGGCCAAAGTGGACTTGCCGCCGTTTCATCTCAGTCAGCAAACTAGCGGTCAACTTAGCGCCAGTGCACCCTAACGGGTGTCCCAAAGCAATGGCGCCGCCGTTCACGTTGACGCGATTCAGATCCAAGCCAGCCTCTCTAATCACAGCCAGAGCTTGCGCAGCGAAAGCTTCATTCAACTCGATCAATCCAATGTCATCCAGCTTCAGGCCAGCCAGCTTGAGCGCTTTGGGAATTGCGGCAACCGGGCCAATCCCCATTTCCTCGGGACGCACGCCAGCGGTTGCGAAGGCGACAAACCTTCCCAGCGGGTTCCAACCGCGCTCGGCAGCCTTTTGCCTCGAAGTCACAATCGTCACGGCAGCGCCATCACTCATTTGGGAAGAGTTTCCTGCTGTGATGGATCCTTCCACATGAAAGGAGGGTTTCAGCTTAGCCAGCGCCTCGAGAGAAGTATCGCTTCGCGGGCCTTCGTCCTGCTCAAAATGAATGAAGCGGGTTTCTTTCTTGCCTTTTCCATTGAGCGAATCGACTGGAACGTCTAACGGGATGGTTTCGTCTATGAAACGGCCCTTAGATAAGGCCTCAACAGCCTTGGCATGGCTGCGCAGCGAGAATTCGTCTTGCTCCTGGCGGGAAATCCGGTATTTCCGAGCAAGATTTTCGGCTGTTAAGCCCATGCTCAAGTAGACGTCCGGATAACATTCCACGAGATGTGGATTGGGCGAAAACTTGTGACCCGCCATCGGAACCAGGCTCATGCTTTCGGTTCCACCGGCGGCAACGATCTCTGCCGAACCCCAACCGATCCGTTCCGCCGCGAAGGCAATGGATTGAAGCCCTGAGGAGCAGAAGCGATTGATTGTGATGGCGGACACTTCTGGTGGCAATCCAGCTCTCAGACTGGCAATCCTTGCCACGTTCATGCCCTGCTCTGCTTCGGGCATAGCACAGCCGAGGATGACATCGTCAATTTCTTCCGGTTTCAATTCCGGAGTGCGTTTCACAGCTTCCGCAATGACCGCAGCAGCCAGATCATCGGGGCGCATGTCCTTTAACGTTCCCTTCTTGGCCTTCCCTACCGGCGTTCGCACGGCAGCCACAATGACAGCGTCTCGCATGAGACTCCCCCTAGTCCACCTGAACCGGAAAAACGGAGAAACGGGAAACCGACGAAGAGCTCGGTCTTGTTCTCCGGTTCGCCGCTCGCCCGTTTCACCGCTTTTGGTCTTTCGTTCCTTATCGGTAGTTCGCTAAATTGAAATCAGTTCCTCAGCGGCTTTCCCTTCTGGAGCATGTGCTGAATGCGTTCCTGGGTCTTGCGTTCGCCGCATAGGCTGAGAAACGCTTCTCGCTCTAAATCGAGAATGTACTGCTCGGTCACTTGTTGGATGCTGTTGCAGTCGCCCCCGCACAATACGTAAGCCAGCTTGGAACCAAGCAGAAAGTCAAAATCGCTGATGAACCCACCCCTCTTCATCTGATGCATTCCGATCTTGAGCGTTGCCAGGCCGCCGCTTCCGAGCGCGATTACTTTCGAAACCGGAGCTGGCCTTTGGTAACCCGCTTCTGCCAGTCGCAAGACTCTGGTTTTAGCATCCTGGATCAAACGATCTCGATTCATACTGATTCCATCGGAATCACTCAGAAAACCCAAAGCCTTGGCCTCGTGTGCGCTGCCGGAAACCTTCGCTAGAGCAATTGTTTCGAATGCCTGGCTCAGGTGTGGGAACAACTCATTTTCCGCATCCTTGCCCGCTCGCGCCAGACTCCGCAACAGCATTTCCTTAGTCCCGCCGGCGGCTGGAATCAGCCCTACTCCTAATTCTACTAACCCCACATAGGTCTCCGCAGCAGCTTGCAGCCGGGCTGAATGCAGGCAAATCTCGCAACCTCCGCCCAAGGTCATCCCAAAAGGCGCTGCGACAACAGGCTGATCGGCATATTTGATAGCCATGTTGACTCGTTGGAAGGCACGAATCATGTTATCGATCTCTTCCCAGTTCTGCTCTTGAGCCTCCAGAAGAATGAGCATGAGGTTGGCACCCGCCGAGAAATGCTGGCCTTGGTTGCCAATGACCAAACCTCGGAAGCTTTCCTGAGTAGTTTTCAGGCTATCGTGGATCATTTGAATCGTATCGCCGCCGATACTGTTCATCTTTGAGTGAAACTCCAGGCAGGCCACACCGTCGCCGAGGTCGATCAAACTGGCGCCGGCATTCTTCTTGATCAGACGCCCCTGCTCCTTTAGCGGATCGAGATCGAGTACTCCTTCCCTTTGGTGAACGGGCTGATACGTCCTTGACCCAACATCAAAATAGCTGACTCTGCCCTGCTGCCTGACGTAGAAGCTCTTTGTGCGCGAGGCCAGGACTTCCTTCACCAGAGATGGCAGTGTCCGGCCTTCCTGCTCCAGATGTCGGGAGACCGGCTCCACACCAAGAGCATCCCAGGTCTCGAAAGGCCCCATTTCCCAGTTGAAACCCCACTTCATGGCGTTGTCAACGTTGACGATGTTGTCCGAAATCTCAGGAACTCGATGGGCAGCGTAAACCAAGGTGGCGCTCAAGTTCTTCCACAAAAACTCGCTGGCACGGTCATTGCCTCCTGTCAGCATGCGAAGCCGCTCGCCCAGGTCAGCGATCGTTCTTCCCATTTCCAACGAGCCGAATTTCCCTTTCACCCTGGGTTCATAGTCGAACGTCGCCAGATTGAGCTTAAGGATCTCATTCTTATTGGTTCTTTTGTAAAAGCCCTTGCCGCTTTTCTCTCCTAGACGATTCTCCTGTAGCATGCGCTCAATGAAGTCGGGAACCTTAAACAATTCACGCTCTTCATCTTCCGGGGCGTTCTGATAGATGTTCCGAGTCACATGAGCAAAGGTGTCAAGACCGACGATGTCCAGGGTTCGAAAGGTGGCGCTCTTGGGCCGCCCAATCGCGGGACCTGTCAACTGGTCGATCTCATCGATCGTGTAGCCGTCGTCTAACATCAACTTCAGAGCGTGTTGCAGCGCAAACGTTCCGATGCGATTGGCAATGAAATTGGGAGTGTCTTTGGCTTGAACGATTCCTTTGCCCAGTCTCATATCCCCGATCGCTGAAACCACATCGACAACCCACGCCTCTGTCTCGCGGCCCGGAATGATCTCCAGCAGCTTCATGTAACGCGGCGGGTTGAAGAAGTGGGTACCCAGCCAGTGCCTGCGAAAATCACCGCTGAGCCCGATTGAAAGGCGATTGATCGGAATACCCGAGGTATTCGTGGATACGATGGTCCCGGGCCGACGCACTCCGTCGAGGCGCTTCAACAGGCTGGTTTTGATTTCAAGATTCTCCGTGACCGCTTCGATGATCCAATCCGCCTCGGCCAACCGGAAGAAGTCATCTTCCAAGTTTCCTAGCCGAATCCGCTCCGACCATTCGGCGAGAAAGAAAGCCGGAGGCTTGCTTCGCTTGGCTGTTTCCAATCCTCTCGCGACAATCCGATGGCGAACCGCAGGATGGGAGAGTTTCCAGCCCTTTGCCTCTTCTTCGGGAGTCAGCTCCCGGGGAACGATGTCGAGAAGGTCGACAGAAAACCGGGCATTGGCAAAATGCGCTGCAATGGCAGCCCCCATTACACCAGCCCCAACCACGGCCACTTTTTCGACACGCTTGTTCATCGCTACTCCCAAGAATCCCTCTGAGCTTGCTAGCAGGCCTCTGCCCGCAATGTCTTACTCAAGCTGCGGCTCGTGCCGTTATTGAGACATCCCCTCGCGTCCGCCGTCTAATGGACGCTGTCCACATCCCAAACCAAAGGAGCATCTTCCGTACCTTCGAGAAAGAAGAAACTGCCTCAAACCCCCTCGTAGATTCTGTCGATCAGTTCCTTATATTTGGTTTCAACAAACCGGCGACGCACTTTCATGGTCGGAGTAAGCTCACCAGCATCGATCGAGAAGTCCCTTTCCAGCAGCTCAATTCGTTTGATCTGCTCAAAGGGAGCCAGATCTGGCGTCGAGGCGTGAATTTGTTTGAGCAGAAAGTGTTTGATCTCTTCCGAACGCAGCAGTTCGGTGTACGGCTTGGGATGGAGGCCCACTTCGGCGGCGACTGTCTGTAGCTTCTCTGAATTTGGAATCACCAGCGCTGAGACGAAGGGGCGCTTGTTTCCGACAGCAACGACATTAACAAAGTAGGGGTTGGTCTTCAACAGGCCCTCAATTTTTTGCGGCGCAACATTCTTGCCACTGGATGTCACGATCAAGTCTCTCTTCCGATCTGTAATGCTCAAGAAGCCGTCTGCGTCGAGTTCTCCAACGTCTCCGGTGTGAAACCAGCCGCCATTCATAACTTCGCGCGTTTCGGCCTCGCGCTTATAGTATCCTGGCATGACCGAGGGACCCCGAGTGAGAATCTCTCCATCTTCAGCGATCCTAACTTCCGCGTGCCGTAAAGGTCTGCCGACCGTTCCAAACTTGAAGTCCTTCACACGGTTGACAGCAATGACCGGCGAGGTTTCTGTTAACCCATACCCTTCGAGAACGAGAACCCCGACACTGAAGAAAAACTCGGCGAGTTCTCGCTCGAGCGGGGCACCGCCCGAAATGAAGAATCGAATTCTCCCCCCAAGCTTTCCTCGCAGCTTGGCTAGCACAAGCTTGTTAGCTAAGTTGTACCGCAGCTTCAACCCGGTCGAAACTGCCTGCTTCTTGAGAATGCTCTGGCTGTAAATCTTCCCGACCGAAATCGCCCATTTCATGAGGCTTTGTTTCGCTGGAGGGCTGGACTTCATCGCCTCGTGAATGCGCGCGTACATCTTCTCAAAGAATCGGGGCACACTGGCCACGACCGTGGGGCGAACTTCTTGCAGGTTCTTGGGAACGCTTTCAAAACTCTCCGCATAGGCAATGCTCGCTCCGCAGTACATCATCAGGTAGGCACAAGTTCGCTCGAAGATGTGACAAAGCGGAAGGAACGACAAAGCCGAGTCCGACTCGCCAATGTCGAAGGCTTCAACAGAGTCCAGCACGTTTGACACGATGTTGCGGTGGGTCAGCACGACCCCTTTGGGCAAGCCCGTCGTTCCTGAAGTATAGATGATGCTGGCCACATCGTCCGGTCCCACTTGTTGTCGGAACGAACCCAGCAGCGACGGCTGGTGCTGCAGCGTCTCCTTGCCTAGCGTCAGAAGCCCTCGGAAAGGCAAAGCTTGTCCTTCTGGCGCTGCATCAGGATCCATCAACACGATTTTCTGCAGGCTGGGAACCTGGCTCGTGATGCCGCAGACTTTTTGAAGCTGCGGTGTCGTCGATACGATGACAACCTTGGCTTCCGAGTCGTTCAATAGATCGCAAATCTGAACCGCCGGCAACGAAGGGTACATAGGAACGTTAATCGCTCCAATAGACAGAATCCCGAGATCGGAGATCGCCCATTCCGGTCGATTTTCAGAGATCAGAGCCACGCGATCTCCCTTCCGTACCCCCAACTTGGCCAGCCCGGCCGCTGCCAGCCTGACCTCTTCGCTAAATTCCTCGGAAGAGATAGCCCGGTAAACCCCGTCGCGCTTTACCATCAAAGCGTTTGGCTTCCTGTGCGTCTGACAGGCATGCTCAAAGAGGTCGATCAGTGTTTCGACAGTCATCGATGGGTCCTCGGGTATTGAAGGGCCTTTCGTTGCTCATCCATCCGGTTCCGGGAACCTTCCGCAGGCGACGGAAGTTTAGCTCGATCTGATCGAAATCACCAAGCAAGAGCGGCCCATCTGAGCTTGACGACTCGCCACACTGCGTGACCGCTCTGGCAGCCTGCGAATCCCGGGATTGATGCGGCAGCAGTGCTTACGTAGTCTTCGGTATGGCGAAAAAAACCGTAGTGCCTTTGCCCTTCTCCGAGTTCAACCACACTCGGCCTCCGTACGTCTCCAGAACTCTCTGTACGATGGTGAGCCCGACGCCCGTGCCCTCAACACTTTTTAGGTCTTGGAGACGGTAGAACAGATCAAAGATACTTTCGTGGAATCTAGGATCGATGCCTATCCCGTTGTCCCTGACGTAGAAGCGATACTCCTTGTCGTCCTCTTCCGATCCAACCTCGACATGAGCTGCCTCCTGGTAGGAGCAGAACTTGAAGGCGTTCTCGATGAGATTCGCGAACACATGTCGCAGCCCGTGGCGGTTATAGCGGACGGTGCCGACCTTGTTTTGGTTGTAAACCTGAACGTGCTGGAAGCTGGACTTAACCTGGGAATCCACCAGAATCTCATTGAGCACTTCATGCACGTTAATATCGTCCACTTGCGTTTCGGTGCGGCCAATTCGCGACAGTTCCAGAACGTCCTTAACGAGCGCTTCCATGTGGCCGAGGTTGGCCTGAATCCGATTCAAGTAATGTTTCCCATTCTCGCTCAGCTGCTCCCCGCACTCTTCCGCGAGTAAAGAAGCCATGCCAGCCAGTGCCAGAATCGGATTCCTCAGATCGTGGGAAACAATGAACAAGAACGACTCCAGCTCTTTGTTTTTCTTACCGATCAACTCAGACTGCTTTCTGGTTGCGGTCAACAGCGTCATGTTTTCGATGGCGATAGCAGCTTGGGCTGCGATACCTTCGATAATCGTTTGCTCGTGTCCCGAAAAACGCCGGCGCCTGCCCTCATGATCCAGCATCATGGCTCCGATGAGATGGCCTTTCGAGAACATCGGCACAACGAACAGCGAGCGGATTTTAAAAAGCCTCGTTAACTCGGGGGGCTCGATCAGTCCCAACCTCGAGAGTTGATGGGCTATCAGGCTGCGTTTCTCATCCACTATCTTGTTGACTATCGGCATCGTCCCATACCTGAGCTTTAGTGTCAGAAATCGATCCGCGTCTGCCTTCTCGCCGGCAGACAGCCATATCGGTTCCAACTGCCGTTCAGGCTCGTTCCACAAGAAGATACCGCAGCGATCGACCCCGGCCATACGGAGGCAGGTTTCGCCAGTCACTCGCAAGACGCTGTTCATGTCAGGCGACGCACTTAGCTGATGAGACAGTTCCAGCAGCCCAGCATAGACGTCCGCCTGCTCGGCTTTGGATGAGAGCACCCACACGAGCGAACCCAAAACCAGCGACAAGGCAAATCCAAGGACCAGAACAGAACTCCCTAGGAAGGTAATCCGCCCTTCCGGCTCCTTCGACCAGAGCACCAGGTTCCAGTTTTGGTCACGAACTGAAACGATTTCTTTCAGATAGTGGGGAGATTCTTTCCAGTCCTTGTCTCGCGACGGTCCGTCCCCATAGATCAGAACCTCGCCGTCAAAAACGGCGATGTTATACTGCCGCCTCAGTACCGAGTCGAAAATCAGCGAGAAGAGCGTTTCAACCTTAAACACCCCCACCACCGCCCCTTCGTACTTGCCGTTACGAAAAATAGGAACGATGACGACGAATCCCTTATCCCCCTGCGCCAAGTCGAGAACTGGAGTGACCGTGACCGTCCTTTTCTGAACGGCCCGTTGCAGTGTGCGGAATCGAATCGGTTCTGCCGCGATGCTGAAATTCTCTGCCGGCTCGTTCGAAGGAAAGGGCTCGACCCAAACTACTCGATGGTTCGTGTCCCCAAACTCAATAGCTTGAAAACCTGGAATCTGACTGATGATGCTGCGGCAGAAACCCAGAAACTCCTCATGGCTGATGGAGCGGCTGTGTAACCAGAAGTTCCGAACTTGCATGAGAATGGAAATCTTCTCGTTGACAAAGGCTTCGATGCCGTTCTTCAGTTGGTTGGCACTGATTTCGATCGCCTGGTTGCGCTTCTGACGTTCAGTCGCTTCAATGGTATGCCATAGGTAGATGGTGAGACTTAGAAAGACAATGATCACTTCAAGGGAGAAGAGTATTTTCTTGGTCTGCATGATTTGCTTTCAGTGGGCAAATCGCCCTCGAAGTCGAGCCGAATATAACAAAATAAAGGTGCTCAATCAAACTGCGGTCATCCGTTGAGGCCTGAGTACGCATAGACAACACAAGGTTTCCGGGCACTCGTCCGCTGGTCGCGACGAAGTTCGCAAAACCAGTCCAAATTTCAGTTTGCCAACGCCCATCCTCTGAAAGAGGGAATCAAAGGGCCCAAAAGTCACTCATGCGCTTAGGTTGCGCGATAGTCAAGCTAAGAGAGGAATCGTATTCTGCTTCGATCACTCTCTATTCAGCCCGCTGGACGATATGCAAGAGATCTCTGAGATATCAACAAAAGCTGTGGAAAAACCTGTGAAAAACGACCTCGCTACTTCGAGAACTCGCTGGTTAGCTTGTATAAACAGCAAATTGCACATGAAATGACCACTTCGACAAGCGCAACTAAATAAACTGCTTATGCGGAATTTTGCAACTTGGCGTAATTTGCATCGCGATTCGGCGAAGATGTAGGCGCAGTGGTAGTTTTCCACAGATTGGGTTGGTGAAACCGTGTCCTGTAAGGCTTTCGACCATCAGGTCCGTCGGGATCTGCATTCCTCTTCAGACTCAAATAGCGGCTGCTGCAAATGGCAGAGGCCATGCTGCTTATCCCGCTGTCGAGCGCTGTATCCTCCGTCCAGCAAGGGTGTAGAGGTCGGGCACAGTACACTCGTTGTGTTGCGGTTCGGAGTAAGAAAGGAACTTAGCGGGGTGGTGCTAGGCAGCCGAGTGCTTTCTGTGTTTCATCTCGATCGAACAGGACCTTCGGTGGTTACCTTAATGTCAGACAAGTAGCTTTATAATAGATAGATAGCTTTAAAATTCTAAACTATTTCTCTAAGTTCCACGGTCATTTCGAGCTGTCATCGGGCACAGCAGCGTGGCACCTAGAGTTTGAGGGATGAAGAAGTGGACATCATCACGATCGAGTCCGGAGGCACCACAGAGCCAACTGTGCGCCAAGGATTTACCGTGCAAGGGTTACGCCTCTCAAGCCTCACTTTCTGCTGCTACCCAGAACGCCTCCAATGCCCATCGAGTTCAGCCGAAGGAACTTCCGGCAGGCGTCATGCACCATTTCAGGACGGACAAAGTCATACTGGTTGGAGTATTCCCGAATCTCTTCGAAACTCAGTCCGGAAATTCTCAGGCGGGCGAATTCGAATACCTGATTGGCGCGTCGCTGCAATCGTATTTTCCAGGCTGCGGAGCAATAGTTCTTTGCCCGGGCTACTTTCTCCTCCGAAACACTCTCCGAGTTCAGCTTTCTGATCTCTTCACGCAGCACATCGAGCACGCGCATCCGGTTCTCCAGAGAGGTCGTCAGATAGGTCAGCAAACAGCCCCCGAGCGCGGCGGGTTCATGAGTTGCGCGGACCGAGTAAGCCAACCCTTGCTTTTCACGAACCTCTTCAAAAGACCGTCCGCCCAACTCGGAAACCAAATCGGCTACGACAGTAAGAATTCGAGTTTCGGGCTCCGAAGTACCCAAAGTCAAGAAGCCCAGTAGTGTTGTTGACTGCTGATGGTTGCGCTCCTCCAGCCTTTCGTTGATCCGATCCAGCTGCTTGACGGGCAGAGCCAGGTTCAAGTCGATCGTCTGGGCCGCTGAGCGACTGAAATGGTTGGATAGTCGGGCGACCAATTCGCTTCCTTCCGTATCCCCGGAGATAACAATGACGGGAACGGCATTCTTTACGAATTGCGTGTGCCACTCGAAGAGATCTTCCCGACTGATTCGTTGAACGGAGTCAGCCGATCCCAGAGCCGGCAACCCATACGGATGTTCTCCGTACAAAGCCTGCTTTACTATCTGCCTGGAATAGAGAACCTGGTCATCCGCTACACGAGAGGCCTCGGCCAGAACGAGAGCTCTCTCCTTTTGAATCTGTTGCTGGTCAAACCGGGGTTCCGTCAGAACCTCCAGGAGCGCATCAAGGTTTTTTTCGAAGCCCGCCTTCAGACCTGTGAGAACATAACCAAAAAAATCTGGCTCCACGCGGGTTTCGAGCTTCGCACCATTCTGTTCGAGGTTGGCCAACAAATGGAAGGCATCCTTCTTCAAGGTCTCTTTAGCTGAGGTCCGTACCATTAGCTCGGTAATGCCGTTGTTAGAACGCCCTTCAAAGATTCGTCCACCAGGAAAGAAAACCCCGATAGAAATCAGCGGCAGAGCTCGACTTTCCTTCACTATTACTCCCGGACCGCGCAAAATCGAGTACTCGGTCAGAGGCGAGTCCACCCAAGCGGAACTGATTTCGGTTGTGGTGGGCAAACGTGTCACGGACTCTCCCTTTTGAAGGTTCTTCAACTCTGTAGTATCTTCCAGTTCCCGCGATTCTCTTACGGCTGCCGGCAACTGCTGCTCAAGAAATGCCAACAGGCTCTCGGGAGTGACATCGCGCGGCACTGCCCGGTTTGGCAAATACTCCAAGAGACTGCAGCGGGAGAGTGTAAAATACGTCTTTGCAGCTCGAACAAGCTGTTCCCGTGTGACAGCCCGCAGCTTCCGAATCCCCTCGCGCCATTCACGGTAACTGGCCAAAGCTTCGTAGTGGGCAAGTTGAAAGCTGAACCCGGCCAATTCTTCGCGGTCCAAGTAAGCCTTTCGTTCGAGAAGACGCTTGGCGCGCAGAATGTCCTGTTCGTCAAAAACGCCCGACTTGATCTTCTCCAACTCCGCGAAGAATGCCACAGACGCTGAGTTTAGGTATGCCGAATTAAGGTTAAGCCGGAACACAAGGTAACCTTCGTCCTTCAAGTCGAGGGACGACGACTCAACTGAGTTGACCCAGCCTCGGTCCTGTTTTAGTTGACGATTCAGGATTGAGCTTTCTCCTTCGGTCAACATCGCCTGGAGCACTTGACAGGCGTACCAGTCCTGAGCAAAAGCCGCTGGGGTTGAAAACCCAAGGAGTATTCTTGCCTCAGCAACATCGCCGCGCAGTTGCCGGTAGCGCAGCCGCTTCTGGAGCGGCTCGACCGCCGAACCGGTCCGTTCCTGCTTGACCGAAGTCATGCCGGCATAGTTCCTGACGATCTCGTCCAGCGCTGTGCGCCGGTCCACGCTCCCGCACACGACCAAAATGATGTTGGACGGCGCATACCATCGTTGGTAGAAATCGGTCAGTTCCTTTCGGCTAAGCGGTAGCAAAGTTGCTGCATCTCCAAATCTTCCTCGCCGGATCGGGCTCACTTCGAACGCCATTTCGTAAAGCTTGTCCGTCGAGTAGGCGTCTGGCGAGTCGGCTTCTCTACGGGCTTCCTGCAGGATGACCTGGATTTCACGCTTCAGCTCTTCTTCAGCAAAAAGGGGGTTTTGAAGGGCGTCTGCTTGCATCTCAAGCCCCTGGCGGAAATACTCCGACGGCAGAACCGTGCTGTAGAATGTGTGTTCGTAGTCGGTTCCGGCGTCTAGATGACCTCCCAGGGCCTTCGTCTCCTTGGCCAGTTGGCCGACACCACGCCGTTTTGTGCCCTTGAAGAACATGTGTTCCATGACATGCGCAATCCCGCGCACAGCATCAGGTTCGTCGACGTATCCCGCTTTCACGTAGGTTGAAATCGTCACTAGTGGCACATCCTTGCGCTCGTACAGAATTGCCGTGAGGCCATTCTTCAGCACCACCTTGGTGTATTCGTCTTTGTCATCACGCGACAAGAAGGGACCCAGAATCTTGATCGGCTTTTCCCCCGCCTGGGAAGGGCTCACTGCCATACTCCCTCTCTGGGCTCCAGCGGCACCGTGTGCGCTAGACGGCCAGGATGAAAGCATCATGACGCCTGTGACCAAGATCATGAGACGCTGGCAATGATTTGCAGACACCAACATTTTCACGTCGCGCCGTCATCGCGTGGGCCCGTTCAAAACGTCAACCGGCTCTGTCGCTGCTTTTGTCTTGTTTCGATGCCGAACATAGAGAAGGGCCACTGCGCAGCTGCCACCAAAAAAATCGAGGAGACTGTCCCTCAAACTAGCACCACGTGTAGGAACAAACGCCTGATGGAATTCATCAGCCAAGGAACAGAGGAGAACCGCCCCCAACGTCCAAGCCGCCCAGCGCAACTGCCAACCCGAATCTTTCCTCTGACCAAAGGCCCGATGCAGCAAGACCGCGAGAATGAAGTACTCAATCCAATGCGCCAGCTTACGGGTCAGGCCGTGAAGGCCCTCCAGCAGGCCTGGCGTCGCGTGAGGAAAGATCAATTGAAAGAGCGGAAGTATGAAACGCGAGGTTCGGTTCGAAGAAAACCCGTCTGTGGAGAAAACGGAAATAATGCAGGCCCACAGTATGGGTGGTAGCCAGTATTTGAGAAATGAGCGCATCGAAGGTTCTTTACCTGATTGGGAGGAAGTCTAACCCGCAGGCCTACGGCAGACAAAAAGGGGGTGAATCGGGAATGGAACGAAGGGGGCTGCCCGCTGCCACACCCGCACTTTCTCTTCTCTTTCTCCATCAGGTTTCATGTTCTCCTCAGATAGTGTCCCGAGCGGCCTCCGCTTTTTTCAAGCAGGCAAATCTCCCCAATAACCATTTCACGGTCGACGGCCTTGCACATATCGTAAATAGTGAGGGCCGCTACGGAAACGGCTGTTAGCGCCTCCATCTCAACGCCGGTTTTCCCTTCTGTGGCCGCTGTTGCTTCCAGTTCAATGCCTTCCGCAGTCAGGCGGCAACAAACATCGATGTAGGTCAAAGCTAGAGGATGGCATAAGGGGATGAGCTGTGCGGCGTTTTTGGCTGCCATGATTCCAGCGACACGAGCGACCTCGAGGGGATTCCCTTTCGAGATCTTCTCGCCTTGGATGAGTTGCAGCGTTGCGGCAGAAGTCCTGATACGACCGCCAGCACGGGCTACCCGCGCGGTGGCAGGCTTCTCTGTCACGTTGACCATCCTAACCTTGCCAGCTTCGTCCCAATGAGAAAATTGGTTCATCGGCTAGAACCTGCCTTCCATTGCATACTCCAATTCATCGAAGACGAGTGCTTCCACTGCCTCGCCAGCTTGTAACCTGGCCACTTCCAACGGCACGATGACGAGACCGTTGGCTTCGACGGCAGCGAAGATGTCGGCTGATCCTTTCCACTTCACCGGTAGCACTTCCAGCTTCCCTGCGCGGGAGGTGACTTTGGCTGGTAGAAACGCGGTGCGACCTGACTTCTCAACGATTTCTGACTGCAGCTCTCCCCTTACCAGAGGTAACGTCTCCGCCTGGAGTCCCAGCAGTGCTTGTAACACCGGCCTGACGAAGAGTTCAAAAGCAACAAATGTCGATACAGGATTGCCTGGAAGACCAAAAATCCACCGATCTTTCCAAGTGCCGAAGACGGTTGGCTTGCCGGGGCGCATGCTTACCGATTCAAAGTGAACTTGAATACCCAGTTGCCGAAAAACGCTTTCCACCAGATCGTATTTGCCCATCGAAACACCACCGCTGACGAGGAGCACATCGGCTTCCAAGCCTGAACGGATTCGAGTCTTCAATTCCTCTTGCTCGTCCCCCGCAGTTTTCAGAAGGATCGGCAAGCCACCGATCCTCTTTACTTGTCGATAAAGGGAAAACGAGTTCGAGTTGCGGATCTGTGCTGGGCCAGGCTGCTCCGCAACATCAACAATCTCATCCCCCGTAGCCAGAACGCTCACCGATGGCGCGCGGTAAACGGTAACCTGATCTTTTCCAACGCTCGCCAGCACGGCCAGCTCAAAAGCGGAAAGGCGCTTCCCTGGCTCCAAGACAGTTTGCCCGGTCAAACGTTCCGAACCCTTCGCGGCGACGTTTTCTCCGATCCGGGCTTCTTTCAAGACCCGGACGTCACCTTGAACAGGGCTCTCTGTGTATTCCACCATCACAACTGCGTTAGCCCCTTGCGGCACAGGAGCACCAGTCATGATTTGGATGGCCTCACCAGGTCGCAGAACCTCTTCCCACAACCGGCCAGCTCGGACTTCTCCGACACACTTCAGGGTCACCGGGACCGTTTGCGTGTCCTTTGCCCTCAAAGCGAATCCATCACGCATCGAGCGCGGAAAAGGCGGCTGGTCGCAATCTAGCCGAACCACTTCCGCGATGATTCTTCCACAACTTTCCAGAAGCGGAACGGTTTCAGTCGCAGGCGGGCGAGCAGCGATTCTCTTGCACTGTTGCAAGACAATCTGACGAGCCGACTGAACTGTTAGCACGGGAAGACCCAGACTGGTTTAATCCTTCCGGAAGATGCAAAGCGCAAAGGCCAACCCTCAAAAAGCTCACTAGCTCGGGCTTTGCAGCCAAAGGGCATACACTCAAACAGAAACTAGCATACGGCCTAGTGGGTGTCAAAAATTTTTACTCTTTGGGAACCAATGTTTGTATCATAAAAAGTTTGATGACTGAAGACAGAAGGCCGCTGTTGAGTCTCCGTTGTCGCCGGGGTAGCACTCACGAGGAATGCAAGGAAGATTGTCCTGATCGTGCACGACTTCCTGGGGAGCAACGTTATACTTTGTACGGCGGCGTGGGGGAACTTCCGACTGTTCCCTAGGAGTGACATGAGCAAACAGAAGATCTTGGTCGTAGATGATGAATCTTCGGCCCGTAGCGGTTTAGCCATGCTGGTTTCCAACTGGAATTTTCGGACAGAAACAGCGGAACATGGAGAGAACGCGCTCGCGGTTATCCCTGACTTCGAGCCTGACGTCGTGATCACCGACTTGTTTATGCCCGTGATGGATGGGATGACGCTGTTGAGACGTATCAAGGAGGACTATCCCGATCTCGCCGTCATTATGTTGACAGCCCAGGCAACCATCGATACTGCCGTTGAGGCAATCAAGATTGGAGCTTACGACTACTTGGAGAAGCCTGTTGAACCGGCACGGCTCCGGATTCTTCTCGACAAGTGCCTAGAACGGGAGAAAACGCTCAAGGAAGTACAGCTATTGAAGAGCCAGCTCAAACACTACGGTTCCTTCGGGGAGATGGTAGGAAACTCTCCTCAAATGCTGGAAGTCTACCGACTAGTGGAACTCGTTGCTCCCAGCACTGCGTCGGTGCTCATCACTGGCGAAAGTGGCACCGGAAAGGAATTGGTAGCCCGCAACATCCACATGCGTAGCAAGCGCAAAGACGGCCCGTTTATCGCGATCAACTGCTCGGCAATTCCCGAAACATTGATGGAGAGCGAAATCTTTGGTCATGAAAAGGGAGCTTTCACGGGAGCCCTCGAACGGCGCCTGGGATGTTTCGAGCTGGCCAACGGCGGCACGATCTTGCTGGATGAGATTGCCGAAATGCCGATTGGGACGCAGAGCAAGCTTCTGCGCGTGATCGAAGAACGGAAGTTCCGGCGGCTCGCCAGTAAGACCGAAATTGACGTGGATGTCCGGGTGGTCGCGGCCACCAACAAGCAGCCTCTCAAGGCAGTGGAAGACGGAAAGCTCCGAAATGATCTGTACTATCGGCTCAATGTCTTTTCGATCAGCCTGCCACCGTTGCGGGATCGGCTGGGAGACATCCCGGTGTTGACCGAAGCGTTGATCCATCAACTCAATGCCAAACATGGAAACGATGTCAGGGGCGTGAGCGATAAGGTCCTGCGGCTTCTTTCCGTGCACAACTGGCCGGGCAATGTCCGCGAGTTGCGTAACGTGCTTGAGCGATCGGTGATCGTCTGTGACACCGACCTGATTGAGGAACGGCACCTCCCGGTGCTTGAGCAGCGGGAAGTCGCCCTGTCAGCAAATAGCGTGGCCATCCCAGTTGGAACCACCGTGGCCGAGGCGGAAAAGCGGCTCATCTACAAAACCCTGGAATTCACGGACAACAACAAGACGCGAGCTGCGGAAATCCTGGGTGTGAGTCTAAAAACGCTTCATAACAAACTGAACCTTTATGACGCTGAGGCTCAAAACTAGGCTTACTCTGGCGGTTACAACTCTGGTACTGGTAGTTCTTACCCTCGTCTCGCTCTTTACGATCATCACGTTCACCCGGGAACAGATTAACGCCACTTACGAGGGCGGCGATCTGATCAGCAAACAAGTTTACCTTCAGGTCAGGCAGGCCTTGCTTTCAGAGGAAATCGTCCGGCCTCCAACAAATGGCGACTCCGAACAACTTGCGAACTATATTCGAGAAGTGCTCCAACAGGACCAGGGGGTGCAGACCCTCTTTGAATCCACCAGTGGCTACTCTCGAACTATCGTTTACCTGGCCGTGACGGATCTACACGGTCATGTCCTTGCTCACTCCGATCCCTCCCAACTCGAACGTCCCTTACCAAAAACCGAAAACTTTCTGGTTCTCAAGAGTGCGAATCCCCTGAAACAGTTCCGCTATCTAAGTGGTGACCAGAACTACGAGGTAACGTTCGAGATGATGACAGCCAATGATCAGCCGTTTGGCACTGTCCATGTCGTTATGAACCCGGCCTTGATTCGGGATGCTTTGAAGCAGTTCCTAAACAAGAATCTGTATGTGGCGGGAATTTCCCTACTGCTCGCGACAGGTCTCGCAGCGGTGTTCTCCCAGTTTCTTCTCAATCCGCTGACCTTCATTTCTGCGGGGATCGAGCGCATGATCCAAGGCGAGTTCGGCCGGCCCATTCATCTGAAGCGGCGCGACGAGTTCGGGCTTGTCTCGCTCAAACTCAACGAAATCGGCCAGCGCCTGGAGGGAAGCCGTGAAGAGTTGGATACTCTCAAAGGGAACGTCGGCCAAATCGTCAAGAGTCTGGAAGAAAAGATTATCTTTCTGAATCCTGACCGGCGGATTGTACTGATGAGTCCTTCTTCGGCGCAGTTGCTCAACATCACCGTGGAGGCCTCGCTGGGCAAGCGACTCGACGAAGTGCTGCACCCTGAACATCCTTTGCACGGGCTCGTGGAGACCGCTTTCGGTGTAAAGCAGAACCTAAAAAAGACCGATCTTAGTTTGCCGAACCAGGGAACGCTCGTGACTGCCCGAGTCCATTACCTCGAAGAAAAAAATCGGACGATGGGCGGACTGGTGATCTTCGAAGACCCGGAGACGGTTGCCAAGCTGGAGAATCACCTCGAGTATGCAAACAAACTTGCTGCCCTTAGCAAGTTAACCTCCGGTGTAGCTCATGAAGTCAAGAACCCCTTGAACGCGATCGTAATCCACCTGGAACTGCTGAAGTCACAGGTTGGGTCTGAGTCTGCCAAGGACGCAGCGTCTAAGAGCCTTCACGTCATCATGCAGGAAATCAAGCGGCTCGACCGTGTAGTGAGAAACTTCCTCAATTTCAATCGGCCCATGGAGGTCAAACTTCAGGAGCAGGATGTTCGGCCCATTCTGGACGAGGTGGTTGCGCTGGCTCAAAGCGAAGCCCACCAGCACAATGTGCGAATCCTCCTTCAAACCGAAGAGCGGCTACCGAAGATTCGGCTGGATCCCGACCTCATGAAACAGTGTCTGTTGAACGTCGTCCTTAATGGCTGTCAGGCCATGCCTAACGGTGGAAACCTGCGAATCGCGACAGCATTGCACAACGGTTCTCTGGAGCTCAGCATTCAAGATGAAGGCGTTGGAATCCCCCCCGAGAGTCGTGAAAAAATATTCAACCTGTACTATACTACCAAGGAACATGGCAATGGCATCGGGCTTGCCACGGTGTTCAAGGTGGTGCAACTTCACGATGGTGAAATTCACGTGGACTCAGAGGTTGGCAAGGGGAGCAGATTTAGCTTCAAGTTTCCCGTTGTGTAGCGCTGTCTAGGATGTCCGATTGATCGAGCCCGGACGGTGAAAGACCGGTTTTTGGGGGGAACAACCATTCGTCGAGTTTTTGCATGCCCTTCAGATATCCTTTGGGGAGCCGCCAGACTAGGTGGCTCCTAGCCAGAGGGACCCACTGGAGGGCCCGCCCATGCCTCTGGGTGGCGCCAGGCGCGACAGGAAGGTCACGGAGAAGGAGCTGTCCTCCTTCTGTAAGGGGACTCCTGATGGCGGCGATGAGTGGTACCACAGCGCCGTTGCTACTCCTGGTTGCTTCTAGACTAAAAGGGAGAATTTTGACTTTCAGGGAAGCGAACCGCAGACAAGCACCAGGGCTGATCACGTTTATTTTGACTGCTTTCCTCTTTCTCACTGCCTGCAGCCGCAATAGGCAACTGGCACGCGCAGCAATACCGGAGGTGCCGTCAGGCAGCTATCAGGGCCCGGCACCCGAAATCGAAAACCGGTTGACCTCGGACCCGATCATGCTGGAGAACTTGCCGGTTCCCCCATCCGGAGCACCAGAAGCCCCGCCTAACGTACTCTCCCCAGCGAAGCTGACTCCTCCTCCCCAGCAGACTAAGGTTGCGGCTGAACCAAAGAGAGAAAACAGGCCGGCCCTTCCGCCGGTGGAGACTCGTCCCGTGGCACAGGTACCGTTCATTCAGCTACTGCCCCAGTTCAGCGATAGCGACAAGGCTGCTCTTCAGAAGAGGATCTCGGATTTGTTGGACTCCGCCCGCTCATACTTGAGGTCACTGAATGAGTCGCAACTGACGGCACACCAGAAACCAAACTTCGCTGCTGCGCACGATTTCATCCGCAAGTCAGAAGAGGCGCTGAAGCGCGGAGAATTCTCCCAAGGCCTCGTGCTTGCTCAGAAAGCCAATACGTTGGCGGCAAGTCTCGTCAAAACGCCTTGAAGGCTTTTGAGGCGGGACAGAATTCCAGGAAAGGTTCGCCTAGGTCGTCAGGGAGCCAGGTCATATCAAAACATGTCTGGGCTGCTGACGGAAGGTGATGAAGTTCTGAACTTGGTCGCACCAGGTAGACTAGCGCTCTGAACCGCAATGGAAGCCGCTGCGGTGCTCAGAGATTCTCATAGGGAGAGAGCCTTCGGTGTTCAAAGATGTGCGCCTCTTCTATTCGGAGTTCCGTCAGAACTTTGCGACGACAGGCGCGATTGCGCCCAGTTCTCCTCTCCTGGGCCGGGCGATGACTCGTCCCTTGAGTCAACGCACTGTAAGTCCAATCCGGGTCCTGGAAGTTGGCGCCGGAACCGGGGCTTTCACGGGTCACATTCTGAAGCATCTGGCAACGGGCGACCTGCTGGACATCTACGAGTTGAACCCTCGTTTCTATGCTTTCCTGCAACACCGTCTCTCCCTGCCAGGCTTCGTAGCCCGTGGAATCCAATGCCGACTCCATAACGCCGATGTGCGAGAAATGGAAAGGAAACGGGAATATGACTACATCATTTGTGGATTGCCGTTCAACAACTTCGAGCCCGAGACGGTTTCAGAGATCTTTGAAGCCTTGATCGGGTGCCTGTCGCCTTCTGGCGTCTTTTCGTATTTCGAATACATTTTGTCTCATGAATTCAAGGCAAAGTTCCTGAAGCCTTCCGAGCGCGAAAGAATGACGCGGGTCGGCTTCACCGTTCGAAGTTTCATTCAGAGGCATCAATACGGCTCACACCAGGTTTGGCTAAACTTGCCTCCAGCCAAGGCACGCTACTGCCGCAGACTACCCGTTTCAAGTGCGTCCTTCCGATAGCAGCGTGCGCCGCCTCAGTAATGATATCGGTGGGACCCGTGCCAAGCGACCCTCGCAAGAACTCTTGCACCTCAAACACCTGCCACGCGCTCTCAGGGAGCGAATTCGGCGGCAGGTATGAAAGTCCCATCATTCGATTGGTTGTCGACCGCCACCGCATAGCAATAAGCCGGCCCATTGGCGCGCCACTTGATGTAGCCGTTGGTGACATCGATCTGCAGAGGAATCTGGTTCCAACTCTTTGGGTTCAGATTGAGCGGAACCGTGTTCAAAAGATTGCCCGAGGCATCATACACATCAGCATTGATTGCATTGGCACTGTTGGAGTCGTTAAAGGCACCGATGTTCGTTCTTCGGCTGCCATCCACACTAAGGCCCAGGCTGAACGCCTCGCTGAAGTTGCTGATCGAATCCAAAAGCGCTCCTGAGGTCACTACGGTTGTGAAGCGTCCGTTTGGGCTGTCGGTATAAACCTCGGCAGAGACAATGAACTCGAACAACGAGCTGCCATTGGGTACGTTCCAGCTATCAAACACCACGGAGCCAGCTCCAGCGTACGCAAAGATCTGTTCAAGGAAGTTGTCATAGTTGCGGACTTGTCCCGGCGCCATGTCGATTGTACGTTGTGCCACCTGCCCATCACGGTACAGAGTTACCTGAATCGCATAGGTAAGGTTAGTGGGATTCAGGATGACTACCTTGGTCTTATAGAACGTGCCGGCGATGGCGCCGGGATTATTTGCCATCACGGGAATCGTAATCGTGGGAAAAGCTGCAAAACTGTTCCTTGGCAAGTTTGGGTTCGCAGCAAATCCATTGAGAGCCATCGCCAAGGCAATCAGTGGAAAGCAAATCTGTTTCATAGCCTTCAATCCTTTCTAACTGTAGATCTGTCGTGACATGAGTTTTCTGTATTCTCAGTCCCACCCTCACTCTGATGGGACTGGAAAAGTGCGGCTAGACTGTCTCCACCCTACTCATGGGAAGGGTGGAGTCGAATCATCAATTGACTTCAAGAAGCGCACCAAATCCCGTCGATGTCCGGGGCTCGACAGTAAGTGCGAATCGCCAACGTGGGCCGGGTTGTCGAGGATGCCTTCCAAATCGACCACAGTTCCGTTGTGCAGATAGGGACCTAGGGCAAAGACTCCAAGTAAGGATGGCGGGTTGAAGCCCAGCGCTCCCAGAGCCTGCTTGCCCAGGTTTGGTCCCTTGCCAATAACCTCGAAGGGCTGGGAGGGATCAAACGTGCCAACTTGCCTTAGCTGGCCAACCAGTTGGGGGATCCCTTGCTCGGTTACGAGTGCTGCCGCAGGAGGCGGTGGAGGTAAACTCGACCCGGCTCGAAGTCCAGAGCGGTCCGTTATGACATTGGACGCATCCAGCGAGTTTGAAGACCTTGCGGCCTTGAAGAGCATGCGCATCGTCGTCTGGGATTGGCGAGATTGGCGAGCGAATGGACTTGAAATACTCGGTGATGGAATCACGATCCGCGTTTCTCCCTGCTGATGCGGGATCAAAGTTGCGCACATTGGGATCGGAAGTATTGTCAGCCAGCAGAATCAACCCCCGACCACCGGCCGTATTCCTGGTATTCAGCTCGAAATCGGCCACCTCATCAAAGATCCCTGACCAGTTTAGGGTTCTCTGAACGTGTGGTGGGTTCTTGCTGAAAGTGCCATTCAGGGACGTGGAAAACCGTGGCCCTGAAGGAAACATCCAAGCCACACCATCGGTCAAACCGTCCGGGTGGCAACTGGCACAGGACACCCAACCGTGGTCAGCCATCAGCCCTTCGTTCACACCATTCTTGGGCACAATGGGCCCAATTGAAGTGTTGAAGAGTTCCTTGCCGCGCTGAACAACGAATGCCTTGAGGATCGGTCGGTTGCGCCGCGGAAACGAGCGTTGACACGACAGTGTCATTGGTGAGATCCGCCACGGTGATGTCACGGGACACATAGTTCCAGATGTAGCCGCGAGTATCGTCAGAGCTGATCACCATGGCTCGGGGATTCTTCCCAGCTAGAATTCGCTTCACATTGCTGGGCTGTCCCGGCCCGGCCGGTGGATTAATCGTGGGTGTTCCATCAGCCGTCAAGTCCAGCTTCACCGCCATGTCCGATGCCGCGGAAATGATATAACCTGAATTCGACTGATGCCTGAATGCGAGGAAATAAGGATTCGTGACAAACCGCTTCAACGGTCGCCCCTGGGCATCATCCACATCGGTTTCAAGGTTGATGCCGTTGTTGAGGTTCACTGTTTTTCCGGCATCGGTGTCGGTCAAGGTGTCAACGACAGACACCAGGCACTGCACGCTTACGTTAAACACATCGGGGCCATTTGGCGACGATCCCGTGGCTGGCACATAGAGCCAGTTATTCTTGATCGCAAGGCTGGCCAGAATGTTGGGAAAGGCGCCGGTGTCAAAAAGCGTTGGGGGAGTGCTAGCTGGCACCTTCTTCAGGGCATCGCCGTTAGACTTGAAACCGGTGTCAGCCAATGGCTGCAATTCAATGTTGCCCAGTATCTGGTCATTCTGCGCGGAGATCACCGAAACATTCCCGACCTTTCCCAAATCCTCCCCCGGCCGGATCTCTCCCTGGCGGTATTGCGCCAGGAAACTCGTGACGTAGACCTTTTCGTCGTCATCCAAACCGTCCCCGTCGTTCGTTATAGCGATGGCCCGCGGCCGGACTCCCACTCGGTAAATGGTGCGAGCTACCTGGTCAGTTGCCGTATCAATGACGGTGACGGTATTCGAAGATGAATTCGCGACATAGAGCCGCGTCCCGTTTGGAGTCAGCGCTAGCGCCCACGGCTCAGTTCCGACTTCAATGGTTTTCAAGATTCCGTAGCCGTTTGTGTTGATCACTGATACGGTACCGCTCACGGTGTTGGCAACGTAGGCTTTACTATAATCTCTGGCCAGGGCGACCGACTGAGGCTCGTCACCCACCAGGACTTCCGTGAGCTTCTGGTTAGCATTGTTGCCCACCAGGAACACACTGACAGAATCGTTGTCGGGATTTACTGCCCACAGAAATTGGTTCGTTCGATCCAGTGCGAGAGGCGCCGAGCTAATAGCATCAGCTGCGGGCGCCTGAGCGTGGGGATTTTTGACCCACGGAAGGTAACTGGAAAGGACCCCTGCAGCCACCAGGGCCATCAGCATCAGCCGTAGAGATCCTGAGTGTGCCTTCATTAACGATCCTCCTTCCAAAGGTAACTGAACTGGCTTCCGCCACAGACGTTTCTGTGGCGCACGTAGCCAATAGCAGGCGGCATGCCGTTCTGCGGTGGTGGCCACATCTTTCGCTATCAGTTGCGGGATTCAGAACTTAGAGAGGCGACCCGGGGTTCGGGTCTGATGGCAGGTTTCAGGGAGCTGTCACGCAAAGTTGCAGACGCAAGCGCTCTGTCACAGCTGGTGACATGGGTCTTGAGAGGGGGTTACAGTGGAGTTACTGCTCGAGCTTTTCGCATTGGCCCTCTGGCTGCCGCGAAATCAAGCCAACCTCAAACCAGGGCAAGAGGCCGGAGGCAGCTACTCAGACTCCGGGGATTGGTCGAGAAGTCATTGTTTTTGAGGCATCTTCTGCTGCGAGAGAGGAGTGCCTTTGCCTTCTTCGAGGGCGACAATCTGGTTAACCTTCAGATTTTCGAAAGCTTCCCGGGTGCCGCTGGGCCAGAGCACCTCTGCGCGATCTATCTTTTTCGCATCGCCAATCCCAAAATGTAGACGCAGGTCGTTCTGAGATACATAACTACCGCCGCTGCGTACTTCGTCCATTTGCTTCAAGCTGCCAGTTACCACCGTTACACGGGCCCCGATGCCATTGCGATTGGACTTCGTTCCGACCGTCTTGATCAGAACCCAATTCTTCTTCTCGCCACGGTTCTTCAGAAGGCTCGGGGTGTCGCTCATGTTGTTGGCGACGATTTCCAGGCTGCCGTCGTTATCAAGATCGCCCACGGCTGCCCCCCTCGAAGATCGGCGATCCAAAATGCCGGGCCCCGATTGCCCCGAGATGTCGAGAAATGTGCCGTTTCGCAGATTCCAATAGAGGATTCTTTCTTGCTTGAACGGACTGTCCGGCGTCTGCTGATCCACTTCGGGATAAACATGACCATTCACCATGAAAATGTCCTTCCAACCGTCATGATCGACATCGAAGAATCCTGTACCCCAGCCGAGAAAGCGCGTGTTGACCCCAAGGCGGGCTGGATAGGTGACATCGTTAAACGTGCCATCCCCGCTGTTGCGATAGAGCGTTGACGTGTCATCGGTGAAGTTCGTTTTGACGATATCGAAGAAGCCATCATTGTCATAGTCCGCAGCAGAAATACCCATTCCAGCTTGTTCTTGTCCGTCCTCGTTAAAAGCACCACCCGAGATAAGTCCAATGTCGGTGAAGGTCCCGTTGCCTTCGTTGTGGTAGAGAATGTTGGGCGTCGAGTCGCAAGCCACGTAGATGTCAGGCCAGCCATCGTTGTCGTAATCCGAAACCAGCGAAGTGAAAGCATAGTAGCCGCTCGGCTTGATGACGCCGCTTTTCTCGGACACGTCGGTAAAGGTCCCGTCGCCATTGTTGTGGTAGAGAAGGTTGGTCCCGCCCGGTAGCCCGCGCGGGCCACACATCACCGGAATTCCTTTCCATTGACAGAATTGGTTGGTCCCCTTGGCGGGAATTCGCTTCAGGTCGAAATCGACGTAGTTGGCTACGAATAGATCCAACTTCCCATCCTTGTCATAGTCCAGGAACGAGCAGCCTGTGCTCCAGCGAGCCGACTTGTGCAGCAGACCCGTTTTCTCTGTGACATCGACAAATTTGCCGTTACCCAAATTACGGTACAGCGAATTCTGTCCCCAATACGTCACGAGCAGATCGTCACTGCCGTCGTTGTCATAGTCGCCGACGCAAGCTCCCTGCCCCCAGCCTGTTCGAACCAGGTTGGCCTGCTCCGTCACATCCTTGAATGTTCCGTCCTGATTGTTGTGGTAGAGATGGTTCGTGGGTTCCTGTCCCTTTGGGAACCCCTCGAGAGTGGTCCCGTTTACGAAAAACACATCGAGCCAGCCATCGTTGTTGTAATCAATCAACGCCACACCGCTGCCCGTTGTTTCAATGATGTATTTCTTGTCAAGTTCTGGCCCGGTAACGTGCCGTGCCGTCAGACCCGCGCTAGCGGCCACCTCTTCGAAATGCACTTTCGGCAGCGGAATATCGAGCTTCACAGTGGGCAAGGCCCTCGCTGTGCGCCGCGGAACGGCAACTCCCTGGCTGAAGATCTCGAGCGCCGCCACGATTATGGCAAGAACGCTCAGGGCAACGCTGAAAGCGATGCTTCGCTCAACGGTTGGCTTCATGAAAAAAAGTCCTCTCCCAAAAGAATGGATCCGTCACTCAGTGCTTTTCAAAGGCTTCATTCGTAAGGATCAGTCTCAAATCGCTGTCCAACCTCCGTCAACAAGCAGAGTATGTCCCGTGATTAGATCGGCTGCCGGGCTTGCCAAAAAGACCACAGCGCCCGCCACATCCTCCGGCTTTCCCAGACGGCCCAGCGGGATCCGACGCCGAACCTCGCGCGAGAAACTGGGATTCGCAAACAACTTCTCGGTTAAAGGAGTCAAGACGAACGTTGGCGCCACCGCGTTAACATTCACGCGGTACGGCGACCACTCGATGGCCAGCACACGAGTGAGATTGACCACTCCGGCTTTGCTGGAGCAGTACGCAGCCCGCTGATAATAACCCACCACGCCGTTCTGCGAAGCGATATTGATCATCTTGCCCGACTTGCGCTTGATCATTTCTCTGCCCACAGCCTGCGCACAAAAGAAAACACCCTTCAAGTTGACATCCAGCACACGGTCCCAGTCCTCCTCCGTGACATCGAGCGCATTCTTGCTAATATTGATTCCGGCGTTGTTCACAAGAATGTCGATTCTGGAAAACTCTAGAATCGACCTCTCCACCATACGCTGAATGCTCGTGAGTGAAGTCACATCCAGCTTCAAGGTCAGGGCTCGCCGTTCCAGGGACCTGACGCTCTCAGCCACAGTCCGGGCGTTGTCAATCCGGGACGGAAGTTCGGTGAGAATCACATCCGCGCCGGCTTCAGCCAGTGCCAGCGCAATGCATTTGCCCAGACCTGAGCCAGCGCCGGTGACGAGGGCAACCTTGCCCTCGACGTGTAGTGAAGGCAGGTGGGAACTCTTCGCAGCGCTTCTCATAGGCGGAGCTAGTTACCTCTACAAAGGGGAAGCAATTTCTTCTTCAACCTTCAAAAATTGATTCACCTTGGGGTCCCTGACGATCTGCTTTCTGCCCCCGGGCCAAGTAATCTCAACTTCCTTGATCTTCATTTCGGGGCCCAAGCCAAAGAACACTCTGCGGTCGTTCGCAGAGAGATAACTCGCGGTAGTAGTGGCCAGGTTGTACTGAACCCTTCCTGATCTCACTTGTCAACTTCACTTTGGCGCCAATACCGTCGCGGTTGCCTTTTTTCCCACGCAGATCGAAGGCAATCCAATGGTTTCGATTCCCACCTTCGTTGCGCAGCAGGTTCGCGGGCTCGTTGCAGTTGGAGACAATAATATCGATGTCGCCATCGTTATCGAGATCTCCAAAGGCCGCCCCGCGACTGGCCCACACCTCTTGAAAAATCTCACCGGAGACGCCGGACACATCCTGAAACTTGCGTCCTGTTTTTCTCAACAGAACCGGCTTTTGCTTATAACGAAGATGCGGCTGGGTCACTTGGATGTTGTCCATCACGTGGCTGTTCGCCAGAAACAGATCCTTGCTGCCATCGTTATCGAAGTCAAAGATTCGCATGCCCCAGCCCGAGAGCAAACGCGTAATTTCACCGAGGCCAGAAACCAACGTGGCATACGTGAAACTCTCGTCTCCATTGTTGTGAAAGTAGGCATAGCTCTCGTTCGAGAGTGCCGTGGTAATGATGTCCGGGAATCCATCATCATCGAGATCCACGACATCGGTCCCCATTCCCGCAAACGTCTTCCCGTCCTCGGTATAGCCGACTCCGGCCAGAACAGCAATTTCCTCGAACGTGCCGTTCCCCCTGTTTTTGAACAGGAACTGCTGATAGGAATCGTTGGCAACACTAATGTCCAGGTGCCCGTCGTTGTTGAAATCGGCGAATGCCACTCCCAGGCCCTTCCCGGCACTTGACGCAATCTGGCTGAGTTGACTCACGTCGGTAAAGGTGCCGTCACCGCTGTTCCGGAACAGGAGGTTGGTAATCGGCTTGAAATTGTCAGGATGGCAGTACGACCGACCGTCCGGTGTCCGAGTGCCGCAGTAAATATTGGAAGCAAAGTTCCACTGAACGTAGCGGCAGACAAACAGGTCGAGATGTCCATCGGCGTCGTAGTCCAGAAAACCAGCGCTGGTGGCCCATCCCTCAACCTTGAGCTTGGCTGCAGCCGTCGCATCGGAAAACGAGCCATCGCCATTGTTGCGGTAAAGAACGGATTCACCATAGTTGCTGACAAAGAGATCCGTGTCCCCATCGTTATCGTAATCTGCCACAGCTGCTCCCATGCCGTAGCCCTTCCCTTGCAGACCTGCCTTCTCGGTTACATCGACAAACGTTCCATCGCCTTTGTTACGAAAGAGACGATTCCAAAATTCAGGTGCCGACTTATCCAGCGCATCGTTGTCGGTCTGGTTCGCTTTCAGCTTGGCTCCATTCACAAAAAAAACATCGAGCCAGCCGTCGTTGTCATAGTCGAATAGGGCAACACCACCCGTCATCGTCTCAATCAGAAATTTGTTGGAGGTTGCCGAATTCCTGTGCAAGAAGTGTATGCCGGAGGCTTGAGTGACATCGAGATAGCGCACAACCACACCTTCGTTCGAATAGAAGCTAATGGCTTCCATTGCGAAAAACATGACCAGCGACGCCTTGAGGAACTTCAGAACCGCGTCTCGTCTGCTAACGGTTTTCACAGTGACCATTTTTTCGCGCGAGTCGCCCTGCCCGCAAACGAAAGGACTCATCTGCCAGACTTCCAGAGTAGAGTATCATCTTCGTCAACTCACTTTCGGGAGGATCAAGTCTGGAATGCCTGACCCTGGACCATGTCTGGTGGAAGGGTGGGGCACCTCTGGGAGCGTCGCCTTCCCTGGGGCTTGAGAGGTCCCACCAAACCCTCGACCTCTCGACCGCCTAATTCTGAAGGTGTAAAAGAAGTGGATCGAGACAATCCTGACCTCTACTGGCTCCAAATCCACAGCCGAAGACGGGCGCTCAGGCGCACGCTGCGCCTGATTCTTGAAAGTTGCTCTTCTGTGGGGATCGGTTTAGCGCACCCCGCCACCTTTTTACCGTGCGCCTTTACTTGAATATCTGCTGCAACACAGCTGTCACCTGGTCGAGCGTCACTTCGATATCCTCACGCGTGTGCGCGAAAGAGATAGAACACTGCTTGGTGGCCAGTGGGAAGTAGTAGACACCGCGCTCAATAAGTCCGCGGCGCATGCGTTCATCCAGATCGAAATTGTGGTTTGCGGCGAGGTCATGCCAATCCCTGGGGCAGTGATCCATAAAATAGATACAAAAGGCTGATCCCTGACGGGCAATAACCGCTTTCAAACACAGCCGGGCGACCAGCGTTTCGAGTCCTTGCTGCATTGCGGCGCCTAACTCCTCAACATGGCGGTACACTTCCCCGTTGTCCCTGAGCAGGCGTTCAAGGGTGGCGATGGCCGCTGCGGTGGGCACGGGGTGCGCATTGTAGGTTCCGGCAATCAACACTCGCCGGGACGGGTCAGGATGAACGACCCAGTCCATCCACTGCCTTTTACCTCCAAGCAAGGCGATCGGATAGCCATTCGCCACCGCCTTTCCGTAAACGGCCAAATCCGGCTTGACTCCAGATATCCCTGCATAGCCCGCCAAGCCGTGTCTGAACCCGGTCTTTACCTCGTCGAAGATCAACAGGAAGCCGAACCGATCCGCCAGTTGGCGCAGACCTTGGAGATAGCCGGGTACAGGTTTGACAACACCTATGTTTTGGAGGATCGGCTCCGTGATGAGCGCCGCCACCGGGTATTTCTGGCAAACATATTCCACCGACGCGAGATCGTTAAAGTTGACGCTATGCACCAGCCGCTGGTGATCCAGTGGTATCCCTGCGCTAATCGGCTTGTACGGGTACTCGCCCGGAGAGAGGCGCGGCCCCAGCTGCTCCAGCGGAGTCATCAGATTGCATGAGACATCGTTGTGCCAACCGTTGTATCCGCCCTGCATAGCAATGATGTGATCCCGTCCAGTGATGGCCCGGGCTAGACGGATCGCCTGATAGGATGCTTCGCTGCCGGTGTTGAGGAACTGCACGGACTCGACCGAAGGAACATGCTGGCAGACAAGCTCCGCTAACCGGCCCTCGAGGAGAGTCGTGCCGGAACCGAACAGACTGGCACCCTCGCGGAGAACACGATGGACGGCCTCAGTGACATAGGGATCATTGTGCCCCAGGAAATGCGGCGCAAACGCGGCATGGTAGTCGATATAACGATGACCCTCTGCGTCCCATACGTATGCGCCCTGGCCTTTGACGAAAACGATTTCCGGCTGAGTAGCTCGGTTCACCGAAACCACTCCGCCCGGAATATATTGGCGATTCTTGAGTAAAATGTCTGCGGACTTGGGATAGTTGGCCATCAGATTTTCATGCGCCGCGAAGCGAAAGTTTTGGTCCGATTTCAGAACGTCCATTGACGGCCACTTTGAGGGAAAGGAGGCATGGACAAGCTGAAAGGCCCATGGACCGGGGTCTTCACGCACTCGGGGGTTACGTCAGATGCCAGGGTGCATCGAGGGCAGCAACCAAAGGGAAACTCCAAACCACCAAAACACCAAGAAAGGCTTCCAAGAAGGTAAATTTGACAGGAGTGGGAAGCGGAAGAAGGGAGCCGAGCAAGAGCGGCGGCAACGAACTCTGAAAAGAGCTTTTCTTGGTGTTTTCGTGATTTGGCGGTTTGGAGCAAAAGCCATAACGGTCTCCGCTTCTTTTATGCCAGGGGCGAGCTGCCATTTTACGTGCCAAGCCGAAGCCGTCAAGAGAATTGCAGCGAGAAAGGACAGAATGTCCGGCACATTTGGACAACACGTGAGCGCGACCTGACTCAGAAGAAGCCAGAGTTGGCACAACCCCGCAATCTCTCCTTCCGCAACCAAACCCATGGAAAAGCCGCGGGCCGTCAGGGCCTCGGCAGCCCGGGGGGCCATCGTTCTATCTGCACGACACGGCCAGCCAACACCGCTCACCGGAACGTGAATTTGATCCCTCCGCTCCACATTCGGGGATAGCCGAAGTGTGTCCCGCTGAAAGGGTTGCCAAAATTATAGGCGAAGGGTCGGTTAAACAAATTTCGAACATGACATTGGGCACTAATCGTCAACCGATCATTCGGACGGAAGTCCTTCCCCAACGAGAGGTCAACGAGAGTCCGTGGGTTCACTCGTTGTCGTTCGAAATCGACCAGCTCGGCTCCAGGTCGTTCCATCAACTCGTCCAGATCGTCTTCTTCGACTTCCAGGGGTGTTCCACTCTCATGCCTTCCGGAGAAAGATGCCCAAAGGCCGGTCTTGTGCTGGTATACGATGCCAAAGGAGCCAACGTTACGCTGATCGTGGTCAGGATTGAACTTGGTGCCAGGCTCGATTTCGAGGATGTCCTCCTCGAGAAACAGCCCGCCATTAACGGGACCGATCTGGAACACGCGGCTGTTGGAGTAACTCGCGTATCCCGTCCACCCCGCCTTCAGAGGAAAGTCAATTCGCAGGTCGAGACCTTGTGCCTTGCCTTCGGCCACGGCGTTTGGAAAGATGATCGTCGTTCCAAAGAACACGTTGGGATCCGCGTAGTTGCGCACCAGCCTCCACCAATAGGCTCCATCCAGCCTGAAGAGATTGGCGATGTCTTGCCCAAAACCGACTTCAAGGGCGTGCTGTGTCTCAGGAGGAACTTCGGCGCCGCCTCCCCCTTCGGGTGTCGCAAACGGCGAGAGCCGACGGGCCTCTTCCGAGGAAGAAAGCAACAGGTTCTCCACCTGAGGCGCTTTGAACAAGCGGTTGTACGAGCCCCGTATGGTTGTTTGAGTCTGCGGGAAATAGTAGACGGCCCCCAACCGGGGACTCAGCAAAGACCGGGACAACAACAGGGCGGTGTGATCGAAACGGACACCCACGTTCACGGTCAGGTTTCGGTGCGGCGAGAACGTGTCCTGCAGGTATCCGGAACTCTGCCCGCGCACCACCTGTCCTCGAAACTCAAAGGGGTTCTGTTCATCAAATTCCAGCGCACCCTCACTCAAATCTGCCTCTTCCGCTTCCTCTGGATCCGTCACGTAGAAGGAGAAGACCTCGCGGGGAGTGACCCGTTGTCCGTCGGCACCTGCCTTGATGGTGTGTCCTCGAAGGAAGTGTGTCCAATTGACTAGAAGACCTGATCGCACATGCTCCCGAAACTGGGTGCCCGATAGAGGAGTATCCTGATCGCTGGGCAGAAGCTCGGCCTGAACGGAGCGCCGATACCAGCCGGCATTGGTTACCGTGTCGCCAGACCAGACACGTTGCCAGGTTACCGACTCGCCGTTGTCTCGCAACTCCTGCCTTTGCCGCTGGCCAACTCGCTCCTGTCCTTCGGTGTTGGTCACCCTGAAGTTGCTCCCATCGACGGCCACATTGATCAGAAACAGGTCTTTTGCCGAAGGCTGCCAGTCAGTTCGAAGGTGAAACCGAGCCGCGCCGCCACGATTATTGAAGTTCTGTGGGTCAATAGGATCCAGGTATCTTCGGGAAGACCCGCTTAACGCGTTAGCGACGAAGAAGCCAAGCCTGCGCTTGAAATTGCCTCCAAGAGCGTAGCCGACATCCCCACTCCGATAACTTCCCAGTCCCAGGGCGGAACTGACAGTGAACGGTGTGTCGATCCCGGATTTGGGCGAGATGCTGATGACCCCTCCGGATGCATTGCCATATTCAACCGGAATGTGACCATTGAT
This sequence comes from uncultured Acidimicrobiia bacterium, assembly GCA_963752385.1. Classification (GTDB taxonomy): domain Bacteria; phylum Acidobacteriota; class Terriglobia; order Versatilivoradales; family Versatilivoraceae; genus CAVVYL01. The sequence continues at coordinate 295,600 of CAVVYL010000040.1, forward strand.
CACCTGCATGGACTGAATCGCCTCTCTGTCGATGGCGCCTGCAAAGAGAGTATCCAGCCGGTCACTCAGCGGGATCCCGTCCATGACGTAGAGGAATCCGTCATCCACTCCTCGGGCGTGCAACAATCCGTTGTCCTCCGTGCTCCACCCTGCCACGGTGGCCACTGCCTGCTGCAAGCCGGCGCTAAGCTGGACTCCAGGCAATCGCGCGAGGGAGCTCTGGTCAATGCGAGTCTGAGTGCTGGCACTTTCCTGTTCCAGCAAGTCCTCCACAATTACAGTGGTGATCGTACCGGGAAGTTTCAATTCCAGCCTCATGACCACTGGAATGTTTGATCCCACGCGGATCGATTGTTCCAGGTCGCTAAAGCCAGGAGCCATTATGCGCACGATGTAACGATCAAATGGTACATTATGAAACTTGAAGGTACCTTGAGCATCTGTGGTGGTTGTTCGAGAAAAGCCTGTCATTGGGGACTCCATGACCACACTGGCGAGGCTTAGGAACGCGCCCGCCGGGTCAACGATGGTACCCGTTACCGTGCCGATTTGAATCTGAGCAATAGCGCCGGCTGACAGAAGCATGCAAGCGTATACACAACGTAGAAATGACACCGCACGCTTCATTTCAATTCCTTGAAGGACTCAGCTTCACGCAGCCACGCCACACGCATTGGCCCCTGAAATTAGAACAGCTTGAACTTATTATATATGGAACGTCTGCGGTGTCCGACTCCTGCTAATTGAGGCGATTCTCCATGTGGACGGTGAGACTGTCAAGGCCGACACCATTGCGAGTGCCACTAGGTGGGTCAAGTTCACAAACCGGCTAAAGTTCAGTTCCTCTTGCCCGTTGTTGTGTTTGGTTCGGGGAGAGGAGAACTGTGAAAAGATGGGAGGGCGAGCCTCCTGGCGAGCCGCAGTCCTGGCAAAGCGTTGCCCCGTGGAGGCTCGGCAGAGCCCGACCTCCCGATCCTGGCCGGTTCCAAACTATTTCACAGCTTCAGGGGCAAGGAGGTGGGGAGCGACACCAGTCCTACCTCGCGGCGACAGAGCTCAAACCTCGGTCAAATTTCGAACTCCCTTTTCCGTTTGTGGGGAGAGGGCGAACGCTTGAGAAGCGTTAGGCGGGTGAGAAGTTACTGCTGCTGTCGATCGTGGTTCGCTTGAAATCCAAATTTGACGGGTGTCTGGGCAAAGAGGGCGCTGGGTTCGAATGGCAACGGTCCTGATTGGTATGACCGGCAGGAAGACCGGGAGCGGCGGCCATTTCAGGCTTTGCAGGGATGTGATATATTCTCCATCTCTCGCTTCGTTGAATGAGTGAGGATTGCGGAAGATAGTGGCGAATCCCCTGCCCCAGGTCTTCACCTGTTTACGAGGTATAGAAGTTCGCGATGCCTACGAAGAACTATCGAGACGAAGATATTTCCAGGATTGTCCAGGCGCTCAAAGACAAGCCCGGCGCTCTATTGCCAATTCTGCGCGGTATCCAGGAGGAGCTAGGATATATTCCCTCTGAAGTCGTGCCCACCATCGCCCAAGAGCTGAATCTAACCCGCGCGGAAGTTCATGGCGTCATCAGCTTCTATCATGACTTTCGCTCCGACACACCGGGGCGACATGTGGTGAAGATCTGCCAAGCTGAGTCTTGCCAGGCGATGGGCAGCGCGGCCCTCACCAGCTATGCCAAAGATCGCTTAGGCATTGGTTTTCATGAAACGACCGCGGATGACGCGTTTACGTTAGAGCCTGTCTATTGTCTGGGCAATTGCGCCTGTTCGCCGTCCGTGATGTTGGACGAGGAAATCCACGGCCGCGTGACGCCCGACCGTTTCTGGAAGATTTTGCAGGAGGCACGCCAGCAAGAATGAAAGCGACCCTCTTTGTGCCTCGGGATTCTGGTGCACTCTCAATGGGTGCGGAATCTGTTGCAACTGCCATACAAACAGAAGCGAAGAAGCGCGGCCAGGCGCTGCAGCTGGTGCGGAATGGTTCGCGAGGCATGTACTGGCTCGAGCCTTTGGTGGAAGTGATGACAACCGAAGGGCGGGTCGCCTACGGGCCGGTCTCGGCTTCGGACGTGTCTAGTCTCTTTGAAAGTGGGTTTCTTCAGGGAGCCAACCATCCCTTATGTCTAGGATTCACCGAGGAGATCCCTTACTTCAAGAACCAGGAGCGGTTGACCTTCGCACGGGTGGGTGTCAGCGATCCCCTGTCACTGGAAGACTATCTGGCTTTCGGAGGTTACCGAGGGCTGAGGAACGCTCTGAACCTCAGCGGCGAGCAAATCATTGGTGAAGTCATTGAGTCGGGCCTGCGAGGCAGAGGTGGCGCTGCATTCCCTACCGGCATCAAATGGAAGACAGCCTTTGACACGCCATCTGAGGAGAAATACATCGTCTGTAACGCGGATGAGGGTGACTCCGGGACCTTCTCCGACCGGATGATCATGGAAGGGGATCCCTTTGTCCTGATCGAGGGGATGACAATTGCTGGGATCGCTATCAACGCGACCCAGGGTTACATTTATTTGCGCTCGGAGTACCCGCACGCCTATCGGGTCCTGAACCATGTGATCGACGTTGCTTATCAGGAAGGCTATCTGGGCGGAGATGTCCTGGCCAGCGGCAGAACGTTTCACCTGGAAGTGCGTCGCGGCGCTGGGGCCTACATCTGTGGGGAGGAAACGGCGCTGCTGGAGAGCCTGGAAGGAAAGCGCGGCATGATCCGCTACAGGCCGCCGCTGCCCGCTGTCGCTGGACTGTTCGGAAAACCCACGATCCTGAACAATGTCATTTCCCTTGCCTCTGTGCCTATTATCTTTGATAAGGGCGCAGCCTTCTACAAAAACTATGGCATGGGACGCTCGCGCGGCACACTGCCGTTCCAGCTGTCGGGTAATATCAGGCGCGCAGGGCTGGTTGAGAAAGCTTTCGGGCTGACCTTGCGTGAATTACTTTACGATTTCGGGGGCGGAAGCGCAACTGGCCGCCCGATCCGAGCCGTGCAAGTGGGCGGCCCACTGGGCGCGTACCTGCCGGAATCGCAGTTTGACACACCGTTGGACTACGAAGCCTTCAGCGGCATCCGCGCCATGCTGGGTCATGGCGGAGCAGTGGCTTTTGATGACACAGTCGACATGGCCCAGATGGCGCGATTCGCAATGGAGTTCTGCGCCATCGAATCGTGCGGCAAGTGCACCCCCTGCCGCATCGGCTCGACTCGTGGGGTTGAGGTCATCGACAGAATTGTCCAGAACCGTCGCCGGCAGGCCAACCTCCACCTGTTGCGCGACCTGTGTGACGTCATGTTGAACGGGTCGCTGTGCGGACTCGGCGGTCTGATTCCGTACCCCGTACTCAGCGCCGTGAGGCACTTTCCAGAAGATTTCGGCGTTGACAGCGTGGAAGGATGGAGTCTACCGTAGAGTGTGCAGTAAACAATAAAGCTTCGCTCCGAAGGACAATCCGGAGATAGAGAGGCACCGATGCAGTCGATAACCGACATAGATTTTGGGACACCCCGGAGGACTTCGAAGAAGACGGTTACCTTGGAAATTGACGGGAATCCAGTGACCGTTCCGGAAGGCAGCTCGGTCATGTATGCCGCGGTTGCTGGCGGGACCAACATTCCCAAATTGTGCGCCAGCGACAATCTGGAAGCGTTTGGTTCCTGTCGGCTCTGCCTGGTGGAAATTCAGGGACGGCGCGGCTTTCCGGCCTCCTGTACCACTCCGGTCGAACCAGGCATGAAAGTACGCACCGAATCGCCCCGGCTGGCGGAGTTGCGCCGCGGCGTAATGGAGCTCTATATTTCGGACCATCCACTGGATTGTCTCACTTGCCCCGCCAATGGCCACTGCGAATTGCAGGACATGGCTGGAGTCGTCGGTCTGCGCGAAGTGCGGTACGGTTATGAGGGCGCCAACCATCTGGACGCTCCGAAAGATGAATCGAATCCTTACTTCACTTTTGATCCCAGCAAATGCATTGTCTGCAGCCGTTGCGTGCGCGCCTGCGATGAGGTACAGGCGACGTTTGCTTTGACGATCGATGGCCGCGGTTTTGCCTCCAAAATATCGGCTGGGCAAAATCAGGATTTCATGGATTCGGAGTGTGTCTCCTGCGGAGCTTGCGTGCAGGCCTGTCCTACGGCGACGTTAATTGAGAAGTCCATCTATGAACTCGGACAACCCGACCGAGCCGTGGTCACGACCTGCGCTTACTGCGGCGTGGGGTGTTCGTTCAAGGCGGAGGTCAAAGCCAACCAGGTCGTGCGAATGGTTCCGAACAAAGACGGCCACGCCAATCACGGCCATTCGTGTGTCAAAGGGCGTTTTGCGATTGGGTATGCCACCCATCCCGACCGAATCCTCAAGCCGATGATCCGTAAGAGCATCAGTGATCCCTGGAAGGAAGTCTCGTGGGACGAAGCCATCAATTATGTTGCTGTTGAATTTAGACGCATCCAAGCCAAATACGGTCGTGACTCCATCGGCGGCATCACCTCGTCGCGTTGCACGAACGAAGAAACCTTTCTGGTGCAGAAGTTGGTGCGGGCTGTGTTCGGCAACAACAATGTGGATACCTGCGCTCGTGTCTGCCATTCCCCTACCGGTTACGGTCTGAAGACGGCCTTTGGCACTTCTGCCGGCACTCAGGCGTTCGACTCGGTGATGAGCGCGGATGTCATGATGGTGATCGGGGCCAATCCTACAGACGGTCACCCGGTCTTTGCCTCGCGTATGAAGCGCCGCTTGCGTGAAGGCGCCAAACTGATCGTGATTGACCCTCGGGCCATAGACCTAGTGCGCACCCCGCATGTCAAAGCCGACTATCACCTGCAACTGCTTCCGGGAACAAACGTAGCGCTGATTAACGGATTGGCTCACGTGGTCGTTACCGAAGGGTTGGCGAACGAAACCTTTGCGATGGAGCGTTGCGACCCGGAGGAATATCAGAGATGGAAGGAATTCGTGTCGCAGGCCAAGTACGCTCCTGAACGAGTGGAAGAAATCACCGATGTGCCGGCGGAACAGCTCCGCGGTGCTGCCAGACTTTACGCTACCGGCGGCAATGCGGCGATCTATTACGGCCTCGGTGTAACAGAGCACAGTCAAGGCTCCACGATGGTGATAGGGATGGCTAACCTGGCCATGGCTACTGGCAACCTCGGTCGTGAGGGCGTGGGCGTTAATCCACTTCGCGGTCAGAATAATGTGCAGGGGGCGTGCGACATGGGGTCATTCCCTCACGAACTCTCAGGGTATCGCCATATTTCCGATCCCAAGGTCCGTGCGCTGTTTGAAAAAGAATGGGGTGTCCCGCTCGATGCCGAACCTGGCTTGCGCATTCCAAACATGTTCCACGCGGCATTGGACGGAAGCTTCAGAGCCATGTACATTCAGGGCGAAGATTTTGCGCAATCCGACCCGAACACCCAGCACATCGAAGCCGCCCTAAAGGCTATGGAATGTGTCGTCGTGCAGGACTTGTTCCTCAATGAAACCGCCAAACTCGCCCATGTATTCCTGCCTGGGTCGTCCTTCCTGGAGAAGGATGGCACCTTTACTAATGCTGAACGCCGCATCCAGCTTGTTCGCAAGGTGATGCCGCCCGCGACGGGTATGGCTGATTGGGAAGTCACCATGGCGATTGCGAATGCCATGGGTTACCCGATGCATTATCGTCATCCGTCGGAAATAATGGATGAGATTGCTCGCTTGACACCAACGTTCAGCGGGGTTAGCTTCGAGAAGCTGGACCGGCTGGGCAGCATCCAGTGGCCATGCAACGACAAAGCCCCCGAGGGTACTCCAACCATGCACATCGGCCAATTCGTCCGGGGCAAAGGGAAATTCGTTCTCACCGAATATGTGGCGACTGAAGAACGAACCAGCCGGAAGTACCCGCTCATCCTCACGACCGGTCGTATCCTCTCGCAATACAACGTCGGCGCCCAAACTCGCCGCACCGAGAACACAACCTGGCATCAAGAGGATGTGCTCGAAATCAATCCTCATGATGCTGAACAGCGGGGCATCAGAGAGGCGGCCTGGGTGGAAGTGACGAGCCGTGCCGGCACCGTCGTTCTAAAAGCAAGAGTCACGGATCGCATTCAGGCAGGTGTCGTCTATACCACCTTCCACCACCCGGTCACCGGCACAAACGTGGTGACCACCGATAATTCCGATTGGGCGACGAACTGTCCGGAGTATAAAGTCACTGCCGTTGAAGTAACCCTGGTAACACGCCGGTCCGAGTGGCAAACACGCTATCGAGACTTTACAGAACAGCAGGAAGCACTGTTGATGCAGAGAGAGATGGCGGAGACGTAGCCCAGCTGATTGCTGAGAGAACGTCAGGCAAGCGCAATCGAAAGGGATTGTCACGTGTGGTCAAAAGGACCTTTTGGTTCGTAGTGAAGCCATTTCGGTTGACAACATCCGCTGTTTCGATTGAAACCGGGACTGCAAGTTTTGCTATGGATATTCAGAACCTGATAAAGATGGCTAACAACATCGCATCCTTCTTTGAAGTGGAGCCCGACAAGTCAAAGGGAGTAAAGGGTGTTGCAGACCATTTGAAGAATTTCTGGGATCCCCGCATGCGCCGTCAGATCTTGCGCTATGCCGAGGAGCGACAGGGAGCCGGACTCAAGGAAATTGTCCTACAAGCTCTCCGAAGCCATCGGCACGAGATTGGCGGCACGTGATTCTGCTAGTCCGGCCCCGGCCATAGGAGGAGAATCGCCGCACCGGCGAGCAAGACCACACCAAACAGAGGCACGATTCGCGCTGTCAACTCACGCTTCCCCAGAGTCGTCACGATGACTGACTTGAACACCAGGTTGGCCAGGGACGCTAGAAGAATCACTCGCCAAGCGCGATCAGGCTCAAGCCGCGCGGAGTTTACCAGTTGAGCGGTCGAAAGCGTGATCGCATCCATGTCTGTCAAACCTGAGAGGCCAGCCACGACGTAGAGGCCTTGTTCTCCAAAATGCTGCTTGGCGGCGGCAACCGCAAGAACAACAATCGCATAGAGGGCTGCGAACCCAAGAGCTGACTTCAGCTCCGAGGGGTTCTCCTGGATCGGGCATCTCCGTGGCTTCGTTGCGACTCCAAAGCCACATGCCGCCGGCTAAGGAGGCTTGCAGGACCATGAGCAAAGCGATTGGAGGGAAAGCGGCGGGGAGGAAGGAAGGAGCGACGAGCCCGATTTCCAGAAGAATCCGGCCAAATACAATCGTGGAAGCCACTATGATGACAACGGCCGCGGCTCGGTTGCTGGCGGGACTGGTGCTGGTTCGCCGGGCATAACTGACGGTCGTAGCCGTGCTGGAGATCAACCCGCCCAAAATGCCTCCTGTCACGATGCCTGCCTGTTCTCCGAAGAACCTGTACACGATGTAACCCGCAAGGCTGATGCCCACAATCAAGACAACCATGAGCCAGATTTCCCGGGGATTCAAGACAGCGTAAGGTCCATAAGCGCGGTTAGGCAGGGCCGGTAGAATGACGAGCGAGATCAGGGCAAAGCGCATGATTGCTGTGAGATCGGCGTCTCCTAATTTGCGCGCCACCACGTGAAGCGGTCCCTTGAACTGCAACAGCACAGCTACCCCTCCACCCACAGCAATAGCCACCTCCTTGATTCCCACGACCAGGTAGGCGCCAACGGCAAACATCAGCAGCAACGCCACCTCGGTGGTCAGTCCCGGATCGGCTTCGCCTTGGCGCAACTCGACCAGGTTTCCCAGAATCGCAAACGCGGCTAGGGCCACGAAGCCGGCACCCAGAATCCATCCACCAAAACCTTGGGACAACATCGAACAAAGCGTGCCCAGCACTGTCACTAATGGGAATGTGCGCATGCCGGCAAGCCGGCTAGCTGCTCGTTCCCGCTGCAGGCCGACCAGCAAACCTAGACCGAGAGCGATGCCCAGCTGTTGAAAGCTTGAAGTCAGATCCATCATCGCTGTTTTGGGGGATGCCTGCTCAAAGGCCTCCGCGCGAGCGAATAATCTGTCCAGTAATCCACCCTGCTTCCTCTGACGCCAGAAACGCGATCAGCCGTGCTGCGTCCAGTGGATTACCAATCCGACCCATCGGGGCATCAGCAGAAAGGGAGGACCGAAGCGTACCATTGATCCATCCTGTGTCGGTTGGGCCTGGATCAACAGCGTTCACCGTGATGCCTTTCTTGGCTACCGCCTCACTGAGACTAAGGGTGAAGGCGTCAATCCCTCCCTTGGTCGCTGCGTAGGCCAGCTCGCTTGGCATGGGAAAGGCACCCTGCCCCGAGGTGAGGTTAATGATCCGCCCTCCACTTCCAGACGTGAAACACCGCACAAACTCTGCGGAGAGAAGGGCTGTGGCACGAAGATTCACCTCATAGTGACGATCCAGCATCTCAGCAGTGAGCTCTTCGATAGGGGTTTCTGCAGAGTACGCTGCGTTGTTGACTAGATATCTGGGCTGGGCCCAGAGCATTCTGTACCCGTGTGAAGAATTGCCTCGGCCCATCGGGATCGGACAGATCAACCTCGAATCCCACCCCACGTACCTCCAGTGTCTGTAAGCGCGCCAGAAGCTCCTCGGGTTCGGCATCCTTCACTCCCCAAGACTGCTGTCGATCGTAAGGTCGGAAGTAGCCGAGACCAATGTCTGCCCCAGCGGATGCCAATGCCTGGGCAATAGCGGCACCCAGTCCAGCCAAACGGGTCGTGCCAGTTACCAGTGCCACCTTTCCTCTGAGCGAATATCCCATTTGTTATTCACGCCGAAAGATCACCTGTTGCTTCTAGCTTGAGCTGGTAGATGTGCCTGAAAGGGAGCTGTGAAGAATTTGAGCCTCGGCGAAAAAGTCCCCTCCCCCCCAACACGGGAGGCGTTTCCTCCAGAGGTTCAACAGCCACCTAACCCATGGTTCAGCTTGCTCGACAATCTTGCAGCCATTGTCCCCGTCTCTTAGTGGCTCCCTTTCGTTCTGGCTTGTCCATGTTCACCTACCGGGTTTTCGTCGCTCGGCTGGATACGCGATCGCGTCACGCATCAGCCCACCCCAACTTCACGCTCCAATTCTGGGGAAGAAGCGTCCGGTTCGCTTCCGATAGGCTTGGTAGGCGTCGTCAAAACGAGCTAGCAATTTCTCCTCTTCCCTTCGGGTTCGCACGACAATGAGTGCCATAACTAACACGCCCGTCAAGAGGAGAAACCAGTTCGCTGCGACCAGCGAGTTCGCCAGGAGGCACAGAGCCACCGAGTCGTAGAATGGATGGCGCACCCAACGATACGGACCATTTGTCACCAGTGTGTGCTCTCGCCTGGTTACTACCGTGTCGGTCAGATTCGTTCCGAGGCTGTGAAGAGTCCAGATGAGCAATCCTCCGGCTGTTGCACCCAACCCGACCCCGGTCCACCGCAACCAGTCAGGCAGGGGCAGCGAAGACCAGGCCATCCATGACGGATTTACCATATAGGCAAAGAGTCCCAGCATGTGGCTGATGCCCACAGGCCGCAACGTCAACAGGATGAAAAGGCCTTCCTGGCGCCGATCCAGCCTTTCACGTGTCGCCTGCGACTTTAGACGGTGATAGGCAGTAACTGGAAAGAAAAGCAAAGAGAAAACAATCAAGACAACTCGAAACGTCTGATCTTGATGCATCGTCGAGAAGGCATGACCTTCCGCCAAGTCGTCCTGGTTGTGAAAGACGCTCGTCGTCAGGTTGGTCCAGATCCTGGATTCCTGCTCAGGGCTGGTCCCGTGCCTTGTTCAATCAGGCAGCCCGAGGATGCGAGCCTTGCGGATTTGGACGTGGTCTCCAGCTCGGCTGAGTTCTTGGAAGCCGATGTGACCTTTGCGCGGGCGATCCTTGACCGGAGGGGCGAGCGTGCCGTCGTGGCGTCTCACTTCCTGATTCTGTTCTCCGAGGTTAAGATCTTGAATAGTCCGGCCGTTAAGCACCACTTTCAGGCGCTCGCCCTTGAGAGTAACTTGGCAAGCGTTCCACTCCGTTGGCCTATAGACTTGCTCGGCCGGCGCAATGGCGCGGTAGAGGCCGCCCGTCAATTCGGAATCCTTGGCTTTCGGGTTGTAACGAAAGTCGGCCATCTGGAGTTCCAGGCCGTCGAAGGCGGGATCCCCCTTCATGGGCGCACGGAGAGCGAGGCCGCTGTTGCCGGTTTCGCCGAGCTTGAACTCGTATTCGAGGATGAAGTCAGTGTATTGTCTCTCACTCATCAGCCACGTGCCACGCGGTTCGCCGCCGTGCAGCACTCCGTTTTCAACTCTCCACACAGCGGAATTGGCCGGTGGCTGGCTTATATCGTTCCAGGCACGTACGACCCAGCCTTCCGGAACGCCATCCTTCGGAAAAAGCGGCACAAAATCATCGGTGTTGGCCTGTTGTAGTCCAAGAACAGCACTGGCCACGGCGAGAACAAAAAAGACATCCACATACGGGCGAACAGGTTTCATGTTAAAGAGCCTATCACCTTCATGCTCCTTTGGGTTATTCTTGTTATCGGCGCTGAAAGAAGATTCAAAATGATGGTAGCAGAGTCCCGCTAAGAACCTTGGCCGTTCTCTTGGCTACATAAGGCCAAGTCAATTTAGCTGAAATCGTGTACCCACAGCTCTAGCCACAAGATTGTAGCGCTGTTCGACAAATTGGCGGGTGTGCTCACTGGTACTTGGGTTTGAGTTTGCTCAAATCCAGTGGCGCCAGACAATGCACACATCGGGTGTGAGCTGTGCCGCGATAGATTTGAAACAAATTGCAGGCTTCACAGCAGACTTCATAGTAGACGATTTTTGCTTTAGGTTTCGCTTCGATGCCTCGCCTTTCCATTTGGGGTTCTCCTTCTTGGGTGGTGATCCGCCGTTCCTTTCGCCTTCTCCTCAGCTTCGAGTTGACTTGCCCACTGCAACAGGCACCGCTGGCATAAGTGAGCCGTGACGTCCCGACCGTTCACCAGAACGTGCGCCGTCACCTCTCGACATTCACGGCAGAAACGCATCTCGGTCGGCATACTGCCTCCCATTTGTGTTAGGTAATCACCTACCAGCGACTCAATTGATCCAATGAACGCCTTGGAATTGGAATTCTCTGTCCCGCTACACGTCGAATGCCAAGAGTCGGATCTACATTCCCCCAACTACATCAACGGCATACTGAGTGCCCCAGGGTGATAAGTCAGAAAGCGTGGAAAAGATTTGTCTCGATGTGGAAATCAACTGGAAAAAGATGCTGGCGTTCTCTCCTGCTGTTATGATTAATAGGAGGCCCACAATGTTCGAACAGCTGGATGATCCCAAACTGGCCGGTCGGAAATCCTGGAAAGAGCGAATCACGGAAGGAGCCCTCATCCTGGTGGTCGCCGCCGCGGTGATTGGCGCGCTGGTGTACGCCTTCGTCACGGTCGAGTAGAATTTCCGATCAAATCGGTCCATGACGGAAAGAGTCGCGTTGATTTCGGGAGGCGCTCGCGGCATTGGCCGAGCCTTGGCTCTCGCGCTCGCAGCGCAGGGATGGTCGGTGGCCATTTGCTATCGCACTAGTCAGCAAGAGGCTCATGATACAATCGACCGTGTCCTGAGCCACGGCGTGCGTGGCTTGGCGGAACAGTGCGATGTCTCAGATCCCGTCGCCGCTGCCACTCTTGCCGAAAACGTTGAGAGGCGGTGGAAACGCATCGATGCTCTTATTAACTGCGCCGGGCCATACCATCGGGTCAACCTGCTCCAGGAAACTGTCGAAGGCTGGCTGGAGATGTTTGCCACCAATCTCCATCCGGTGTTTTATCTGAGCCGGGCCGTCACACCGGGCATGAAAGCCCGAGGCTGGGGACGAATCATCAGCTTCGGCATGGCCACCGCCGATCAGTTAGTCGCCCAGCCTCAGATCACCGCACATTACATCGCTAAGGCGGGTGTCCTGGTGCTCACTCGTTCCCTGGCCAAGCTCCTCGGGTCCAGCGGCATCACGGTCAATGCCATCTCTCCGGGATTCATCAATTCCGGCAGCGCGCCAGAGTCGGAGCTGGCTTCCATGATCAAGAACATTCCCGCTGGCTACATCGGCGAACTCTCCGACGTCGTCTCCGTCGTGAACTTTCTGCTCTCAGACGAGGCCCGCTACGTCACGGGTGCCAACCTTCATGTCAGTGGGGGGTGGGGAATTTAAGACGCGTTGTGATTGTTCAGCGCTGTCTGGGCGTAGCCTAGAGCCTTCCCCGAAGTGGTCCGTGAAACATGACTCCTTCTGGCAAGTTGAGGCAGGCCGGTGTGAAAGTCTGCTCCAAACGGAAACGTCAGCAGCGTAGATTCAACCAGGATATCAGGTGTGTCGATGCTATGGGTCGCCTGGATTCGAGCGCCACAGGGGGCCTAAGGTCCGAGATTTCGGAAATCCTCGCCACTCAAGCTTAGAGATCGTTGAGCATGTTGGCTTTCATCTGCTCAGTCTGCTCGGATCTCCCCACTTGACAATAGCCTTACGTCAACAGCCAGGGCCGGGGTTGTCGAGACGAGTGACGGGCCCATCGGCTTCACGGTGAATCTTTCGATCACCAAATCGACCGGCTGGGCGGTCTTGGGTTCGTGGGTGATGACGACCTCTTTGATGTTCGTCAGTCCTGGGGTGGCGGGAAGGATGACCGACAACTCAGACGGGCTCGCCGCCGCGACGCTGAGGCGGGTGAAGAGTTCCTTGGCGATGAGGGCAGGGTTATTCGAAGAGTTCGGATTCGCGGGTTTGAAGGCGATGGTTGCGAAGTCTAAAGGCTGCGTGGAGCGATAACCAATGGTCATCGCTCCCCCTGACAGATTGAGCCCCTCGGGCCGCGGAGTTATGAAAGCGATGCCGAGACGGGCCGCCCGATCTCCTTTGACGAAAAAGGCGCTCTTTTCGCGGTTCGATTTCACGCCCGCTTTCTGATCCGACCACGCGAACACTTGCATGCCCTCGGCCAACAGGTCCACCGCATCGCCGGGCGGATAGCTCTCCATGAGCCGGTGCGAGAGATTCTTCGAGTCCAGGTACCGCTTCATATGCTCAGACCCGGCGCCGATGAAGCCGAGCACGAGCGAAAGAGTATGGGCCGTAGTCTGAAACTCGATGACCTCATTCGATGAGATGTTGTAACCTTCCCATGGTCCGTGGTCGGTGAAGAGTTTCGAGATGATAGGCCAGTTGTCGGCGAGGAACTCCTCGATTTTTGCCGGCGCGATGACGTATGCGGCCCCCAACGTGTAGAGCGAGGCGGCGTCGGCGATTCGCGGCTTGGGCGTGACCGCGATCTCGGCGACGCCCACGCTGCCCGTATATTCGACGCCCCGACCGGTGTATGACTCAGAGAGGAATCCCGGCAGGCCTTGCCGCTTGGCGAAGTCGATCTCGATCGCGACGAAGTTCTGCATAAGGGTTCGCCAACTGGGATTCTCCAACTCGCCCAGCCACAATCCGAGCCCCATCGCCTGAAAGGCCGAGCCCTCCCAGGGCGCGAGCGTGTAGAGATCGCGGCCGTCGGTCGTTCGGTAAGGCTTCATCTTTAGCCCCAGGTTTTTGATCGAGTCCATGGGCAATCCGAATCGAAACACAACAAACGTCGCTGGAGCGCGAAACTCGTTGACGAGGTAGTCCGCGTGGCCGGTCTTCCAGTTGCCGTCGAGGTCTTCCCACCCAAACAACCGGTTCTTGGTCGCGTCGAGTCCGAAGTAGAAGAGGCCGACCTTCGGATCGTACAAGTGGATATATCCACCCTTCTGATCGTCTAAGAACTGCTCGAGTTCCCGGCGTATCTGGCGGGCGACCGAGTTCTCTTTGAGTTCGGAAACAAGCAGCGCTCCGATCGTCTTCGCGACCGATGCCGACAGGTTTGCGTTGTCGCCAAAGACGACCATCACCACCCGCTGATCGAGGATGGCCATGATCTTCAGCCGGGTGGCCGTGTCGCTATAGGGAACGAGCGGCCCGTCGAAGAAATTCGAGCCGTATTGGGGGCCGCGTACGATGCCGGCCTCGCGGTCGTTGTTCCGCGGGGTGATCCAGCCTTTTTCCGTCAGCGCCTTCCAGATGGCGTCTGCTTTTTCGGGGCCGAAGGCGGCGATTATCTTGTGCTTCTCGACGTCTGACCCCAGCGGTCCCAGCCGCTTGCCTGACCCCAGATCGAGAAAATTGCCCAGCAGTCCCTTCGCGCTGAGGTTCGGGTCATGCTGATCGCGCCGAAGACTGCCGACGAGCTTCGCTAGAGCGCTCAATGCTTGTTTTGGCGACAGATGCGGGGTATCGGCATAGCCGGCCGCGACGTTGGCGCAAAGCTCCATCCACTGGCCGATGGCCGTAAGCTGCGTGAACGAGCGGAGGAAAAGTGCGCGCTTGGGGTCCTGGTTCCATCCCTCGACCGGATAGCCTGAGGCAGCATCGATGATCCGGTTTTGCGGAGCGATGTACCGCATCGCGTTTTCAGCGAGCGCATGGACGTGCTCATGCTCCGCCGGGATCGTCGGAAAGCGGGCCAACGGTCGGTTGCCGGCGGTCGAGCTTGGTGTCATCGGCTTGTCATCCGAAAAGGCGAGGCCGGCCGCGAGCAGGAAGACCAGGGCGACGAGCGAGCATTGAAAAGTGTGCATTGGATTCGTCCTGTGCTTTGGTCCCAAGCTCGAGGTAGTAGGTCCGGCGCGCCGAGCCGGACCCTAGAAACCTCGGCGCTGGTCGGCCTCCGGCCCTATCTTAGCTTCTTCCCAGGCCTCGCCTCTGTACCGGTTGCCGCGCTGTTTTGCCTCGCTGTCGGCGTCAGCGCTACTATTCTCGCGAGTCTTAGAACCTTTGCCAGGGCGAGACGAGTCGAAGCCTGGGCTCGAAGTTCGCGAAACGCGGGTAACGCGCAGCCCATCCGCCGGTGTCTGCCAATTAGCCGGCAAGACTATTTCGTTTTGCTCGAGTCGCAGGCCGAGCACCCCTTCCAAGGCCTGGCGGAACATCCAGCCGGCGGCGCCGGTGTAACCGTTCCAGATCATCCGGCCGGGGTCGAAGGTCGTCACCAGGTCGGCGGCTTGCTTGTTCGGCTGTCCTCCGTAGGTCTCGATCTCCTCAGGAATCGCATGCGAGATTGCCGAGATTTTCCGCCAGAGCCGGTACGCGGTCTCGCGGTAGCGGCGCGCGTCGTCCGTCCGGCCCATCTCGTCTGAATCATCCGCCAGGATTCTTGCCGCCCCCACGAGCCATTGTACACCATGGCAATACATGCCGTTCTCGCGCACGCCTTCAGGATACCAACTGCTTCGGCCGAGGTAGGGCTTCGTGTCCTCGCGGAGGGGCGGCCAACCCAAGAGAATCGTCGTGTCTTTTTCGAGGATGGCCAGCGCGGTTTCAAAAACGATCCGGCCGCGCTCGGGGTTGATGCCCGACATGACGGCCTAAGCGGCCGTAAGCGCATCGATTTCCCACACGCCGCTCTTCGCGACCCCTATTTCGGTCCCATCGTCGTGGATGGCGCGCAGGTATCGGTCGCCGCGCCACGTCGCTTCAATAGCATGATTAAGGTCGCGTATTTTTCCGGTGTAGTGGGCGAGCCGCTTTGGACCGTCCTTCTTTTCGATGATCGGCGTCATGCGAGAGAGGATGTAATACAGGAAGAATCCGAGCCAGACGCTTTCGCCTCGGCCTTGGCTGCCGATTTCATCGAGGCCGTCATTCCAGTCGCCGGTGCCCATGAGTGGTAGTCCGTGGAGACCCATGCGCCGGTCCAGGACGAGGTCAATGGCCGCCATCGTATGCCGGTAGACCGAGTCGGCACGCAACGATCGAAGCGGATCGAACCCCATACCGTGCTTGTTGGCCGGCAATGGCGGGAACGGCTGCTCCGCCTCGAGGTAGGGCGTTTCTTCATCGAGGATCGTTTCATCGCCCGTCGCAGCGACGTACTCGGCGACGGCCCAGGCGAGCCATAGAAGATTATCGGATGCGTGCGTGCGCGCCGCGAAGCCGGTCCGGCCGTCCTCTAAACGATGAAACCAGTGGACCACGTCTCCTTCGGGGAATTGTTGCGAAGCGTGGAGCATTATCTGCCGGCGGGCGATCGACGGGTCCATCCAGATCAGGTTTACCGAGTCTTGAAGCTGGTCACGAAAGCCGAACGCTCCGCTCGCCTGGTAGAAGCCGCGCCGGGACCAGATTCGCTCGGCAAGCGCCTGGTACTTCATCCAATCAAGGTAACTATCGAACGCCGAATCGCTCGTCTCGACCTGAACCCTGCCCATCAGCTCGAGCCACCATTGCCGGGTGGCTTCGAGTGCGGCCCGAGCGGCGTCTGGAGATTGATATTTCCGAACGACCGCTTCGGCCTTGGCGCGGTCGTCGGCTTGTCCCAGGATGACCACTATCGTGGTCTCGCTTCCCGCGGGGACATCAATCGGTGCAAGGAGCGCTGCAATCGGCCGATCGTCATGAGTGGACGTGAGGTCCGGCCCGGCTTGTTCGACGAAATAGGGACGGGCTATATGCTGACCGGCGCCGAAGAACCGGCCACGGTTAGTCTCGATTTGGTCAGGCGGCGGGTACATTGCCACAAATGCCGGACCGGAGCGGAAGGTGTTCCGCGGGTTCTCAAAGTACAGGGCGCTCAAATACTTGTCGCGGCGGATCTCGAGCGGGCCGGAGTGCTCCGGCTGGCCCGCAAGCACGATCTGAAAATACGGCGCGACTCGAAGCCGGCGGGCCGATTCGCCCTCGTTTCGAATCGTCAGCAGGTACACCCCAGTCGGATCGTCCGGCGGCACGAACACGACAAGCTCGATCAAAAGACGGTCGCGGTTGGTGCGGAAAGTTGCCGAGCCATCCACACCGAACTCGACCTGGTAGCGGGCGCTCGCATCGCCGAGCGGATGATACGTCGGTGAGCACCACTCGCCCGTATCGACGTCGTAGAGATAGAACGCTTCGCCGGGCACTTCGCGGGTCACGATGTCGGGCCAGTCGGGAGTCAGGCGATTCTGTTGCGAATTGACGCTGGCGGTCGTATGCAGCCCGCGATTGGTCACGCTCACGATGTGCCCGAGCCGGTTCGACATCGTGTGGTCGAACGGCCGCGGAGTAAATGGCGTGTGGATGGTAAGCACTCGGCCGTCGCCTGAGAAATCAAAGTAGGGCTGAAGATCTCCCGCCGGGATTTCGCCGTGCTTGATCGGGTGGAGGATTGCCCGGGTTCGCTCCGGCGAAACGCCTGGAGCCCTAGCGATCGACAGTCGCCGGGCGATGAGGTCGATCGCGTCCTTCTTGCTTTTCACCATGCCCATCAAAAGGCGCACACGGGAAGTCTGGTTCGCTGCCAGGGCTATGTCACAATGCAGGCTGGCGATCGGATCAAGCGTCGGATGGGCCGGCGTGTCTTTGGCCGCTGTAAAGGCCAGTGTCTCGAGTGCCCGCGGCGACCAGAGACTTTGCGCTCGGCCGAGAAAATCGATTCGCGCGGTGAGGAAGCCGGATGGTTTTTCATCGGCCGCGATAAACCCCATCGCCTTTGAGTGTTTGTCCCAGGCGAGGATTGCGTGAAGCGGCTCGACGTATTCCATCTCGGCGAACAGGCGGTAGTACTGGGTGTGCCCGCGATCGGCATCGGGACGGTTGAGCACCCACTCGAGGTACGGAACAAGGCTGAGCCGGCGGGAGGCGCCGGAAAGATTCTCGATGGCAATCGACCAAAGTTCGACCGGGTCGTTTGCTCCCGGCAGCGTGATCTCTATCGTTGCGCGAATGCCGCCGTTGGTGCTGACAACCGTCAAAGCATGTTCGTTTGGCGCGATCATGAACTCATCAACATGCTCCTTGGGAAAATTGCCGATCAGCGGCCACGAGCGACCCGCCTCGCCGGCTTCGACCGCAGTATCGACGAGAAAGACTGTCCGTCCGGCAGGGTCGAGCAGGTCGTATGATCGGCGGCTGAGGTCGTAGCCGCGGAGAAGTTCGCCGCTCGTCACCTCGCCGTTCTCTTTGAGCACAACTTCATAGTTGGTGTTGGCGAGCGACCATCGCCGAATGGCTCGCGATCCATATCGCGCCCTTAGAGTGCGGACTAGTTGGAGAGTCGCAGTTGCCATTGCCGCCGCGATGACAAAAAGAAACAGCTTTCCCGACAGCCGCATTTCGACGATCGTGGTCAAGAGTCCGCCCGATGGGCGGGTTTTCGCGATCGCTTCAGCCTGGCTCCAGGCGTAGTCCCAATTGTTCCCACGCGGGATGTAGAATGGAATGAGCAGCGGCATCCACGTCGTGAAGCGTTTGACGCCCTCTGGGATACAGCGCGCGGTTGCGGCGGGCGAGAGAAATCGGGCAAGCCGCTGTTCAAGCTTGTCCATGCCGAGGAAGCTCAGGTTCACCAGCGTCGCGACGCGAAGTCCGAAGTGATCGAGCCAAATGAGAATCCGGACCGCATCGTACGCCAGCAGCCAGATGAAGACCTGAAGGCTCCACGCCCCAAACGCTTCGCGAGTCAGGCTGAGATTTTGCACGGTGGCAATGATCGTCCTGATCGCGCCATCCTGGTTGTACCAGGTCGGCTCTCCCATCGGACGGAGGAACGAGTTGATGATCGGCGACATCCACAGGCCCCAGCGAAGGACCTGGATCATGTTTTGCGTGAGTCCGACAAGCCCTTCGCGGGTGGCGAGCGAAGTGATCGGACCGGCTTCTTTGTTGAAGTACGCGGCCATGAACGCACGGTTGATCGCGAAGAGCCACGACGGGATCGAGAAACTGATGACCCCCGCGAGAGCCTCTTTGAAAAGTAGGCTTACCCCGCCGGTCACCTCGCCGAGGTTGATGAAACCCCATTTGCTGAGGAGCGGATAAACCGTGTGGGTCTCGGGCGGAACGCCGGCGGCGAAGTAGCGATGGACTTTGGCGACCACGACCGCCACCTGGGCCGAATCGAAGTAGAAGCCCAGTGCCGCGCCGATCGAGCCGCCGAGCAGTCCGTGAACGAGGTAGACCCGCGCGGGCTGCGGTCCACCGCGTTCTTGCATTCCGTAGACCAAATCGCGTACGAGATCGACACCCGCGTAAGCGAGAACTCCGACGCCGAAGCCGAACCAGACGCGCATTGAAAGTTCGCTCTCCGACAGGGCGAGCACCCTGGCATAGCCCAGACCGAGTCCAACCATTGCGCCGCGAAGATAGAGCGCCGGATTCGAGTAGCTCTTTGCGATCCGGCGAAAGAACCCGGTGCTGCCATCGAAGCTCTCGACGATTGTCTTCAGGAGCGGAAAGACAAGCGTGCCGGCGAGGGTGGTAGCGGCGAGCGTGTAGCCCGTTGCCAGCTCGCGAACCCCGGGAACCTGCCAGAGCAAACCGAGCGTGTAGAGCAGGCCCATGAAGGTTCCGCTGAAGACCATCCCCTTCCTGATGCCCTGGAATTGATGGCTGACAACCGATGCCTGCGACGGCGCCTTACGATAGATGGCGTCGAGCACTAAGCCGGTGATGAGATACGCTTCGGCCCAGAGACCGGCTTGCGAGAGTATCGTTGCGAGCACTGTCGCGAGAGCGCGGGGCACAGCCGGCAAGGAGGCAATGCCGTTGCTCGATCCATAACTGGCAATCCACGGAGCGATAGTAGCCCCAGTCGCGATGGCAAGCAGAACCAGATGAGCCCGCGCTGACCGAAGGCGTGTCCCCTTGGTCGCGAAGACGAGTGTATTGGTTACGAGAACATTGAAGCAGAAGAGAACTACCGCCTGTCCGATCGACTCGAGCAACGCCGGGTGCGAAGCGAGGGCACCAGCGACTGCGGCTCGTCCGATGGCTCGAAGAAGTTCCGGCGAAGCGAGCAGGGTCAACCCTCCGACGACGAAGGGTGCTCCGGCGATTAAGACGGCGGAGATAGCGGAGAGGTGCTTCCCCGAGCTGGCGAGCATGCCCGGCGTTAATCAGATGATAGAGTAAGACCGCGCTGGCCGCCGCCGTCCCGCTCAACATGAGAAGTTCAGACCAAGCGGCCGGCGCCTGCAAGATTGAGAGCGAACTGGCCGACGCAGCGAGTAACCCGGTCGCCGCCATGTTCTGAAAGACTTGAAGTGGATCCTGGTGCTTTCCGGTCAGTCCGAGTTTGAACCATTCGGCAATGACCGCGCCCGCCACGGCGGCGAGAAGAGCGCTCCAACCGACTTCGAGAATGCCTTTCGTGCAAAGCCCATAAATGCTGATCGCGAGGCTGGCGATGAGGATGATTCCAGCGCCGATCACGAAATCGCGGCGAAGGCCTGCAAACGCGCTCGGAGTTGAGGCCGGACGAGCCGTATCCCAGGCGTCGGCCGTGTGTTTTAGACCGAAGAACCAGCCGAGCAAAGCGGCGAAGAGCGCTCCGGCGAGGCTCACAATCAGGACGCCGCCAAGACGTGCCGTCACGTGGGTGCTCAGCTTGCGAGCCGGTGAAAGCCGATCGAAGCGGAAGTCGAGGTGGACCGTGCCGGTCGCGGGTTCGCTGCCGGCCTGGCTGACAACGACCACCGCTTCGCTGAAAGCTCCGACTCGCTGCCATTCGATGACTGCTTCGGTCAGCGACCATGCCGGAGTAAGAGGAATCGCGATCCGTTGGGACCCGCCTGATCCTTTGATCTCCATCACGGCGGCGAACCGGTCGAGGTCTGAAGCATCGGTCCTGACGCCGATTTGGGCGACGTCGATGTTCTCGGTGTCGATTGGCGACGGAAAATTCTTGGCCCAAACGCCGACCGCCGTGCCGACCGGTAGCGAGAAGTCGAACTTGAAGACTTCACGACCGACAACAGGATCGAGGACCCGTGCAAGATTCGCCTTGCCAGCGCCGACGTTGAAAGTGCCCTGCTCAGCGGCGGTGGTGAGACGGACCGCTGAGTCCGGATCGGCCTTTGAGCTAGGCTGAGCGACCGCATTGGCTGCCAATACCCATGTCGCCAACCCGAGCAACAAAGCGCGACCAAACCACATGGGTCGTCCGTTGACCACGCGTAAATCCTTCCTCAGCAGTTCTCCATTCGCGAAGGGTCCCCGTTCATTGTCGCGATCGTGAGGTCGTTCGTCATTCGTTTATAAATGGTCCGGCAACCGATATACGCGATAACTGAGCATGTTGGTTTTCATCTGCTCAGTCTGCTCGGATCTCCCCAATTTGACAATACCGTTCCGAGGATGCGTGTAAATGTTCAAAATTGACCAGTGGTCTGACTGCAAGTGTGCTAAAGATGGAACGTTCATGGTGAGATGCAAGACGGTTTTAGAGCGGCCGTCAATTTGAGGGACACCTGAGCTCACTCACCTCAATGGAGCCCGCAGGCAGCTCTTTCGTTCTGGTTGATTCGTCAACCGCCAGCAGACCGAAGCCAGTAAATCAGACGAAATCCGACGAGGAGAAGTACGATGTGTTCGTTGCGATCATTTTTGCCTCAAGTCATTTTGTGCTCGCTGATTATTGCAATATGCCTCGCCGATACCGCGGAGGCACAGTTCAAGGCGAGCATTCAAGGTACCGTTCGTGATAGTTCGGGCGCAGTCGTGCCAGGTGTTCAGGTCACAGTGACCAACCTGGAAACGGGTCGAGCCCAGCAGACCTTCACTGGCGACCAGGGCTTTTACCGCATTGCCGGGTTGCCGCCGGGACGCTACAGCGTGACCATGGAACGCGAAGGATTCCGCAAACGCGACATCCAAAACGTAACGGTCGGCGCTGAGACCGTGCAAGCCGTCGACGCTCTTTTGGAACCCGGTACCGTCTCGGAGACCGTCACAGTAACCAGCGAGACCGTGCAGGGTCTCGAAACCGAGAATGCCAACGTGGATCGTGGGATTACCGACGTCGAAATTCGGCGGCTTCCTCAATTTGGGCGTGATCCTTACGAGTTGATTCGTCTGACCCCTGGTGTGTTTGGAAACGGGGCGAGAACGAGTAGTGGTGACTCGGTGCGTCTGCCGAACACGACCGGTCCAGGCGGGTCGAATTTTTCAATCTTCCAAACTGAGAACCAGGTTCCAATCTCCGCCAACGGCCAGCGTCTCTCAGCAAATAATTATGAAATCGATGGTGTGAGTGTCAATAGCCTCACGTGGGGTGGAGCTGCGATACTCACGCCGAATCAGGAATCTGTAAAAGAAGTTCGAGTCCTGTCCACTACCTATTCGGCGGAAGACGGCCGCAACTCCGGAGCTCAAGTTAAAGTCGTGACTCAGAGCGGAAGCAATGATCTCCATGGGAGCGGCTTTTTCAAGTACAACGAGCCTGGTCTCAACGCATTCAACCGCTATGGCGGGCCTAATGCTCGTCCAGAACGCGTCGAGCAGCGGTTCCGTCAATTTGGCGGCAGCCTCGGCGGCCCAGTCATTAAAGACAAGCTGTTCTACTTTCTTTCCTACGAAGGATTGCGCAATAGGTCCACTAATTTCGTCGACCACTTTGTCGAAACGCTGGAGTTTCGGCAATTAGTTGTTAACCAGCGCGCCGGCGGCCTGACTGCCAGGGCGCTGCAAACATCAGGAATGGAGCCTCGCATCCTTGCGGTGATCCCGCGCGATTGTTCTGTCCTTGGAAGTACGCCATGCCAAGTGACTCCAAACGGATTGGACATTGGTTCGCCCACGGGAAGGCTGGGGCAATATGTTCCCGGCAACCAGCCTGCGGGCGGCGGTTTGGACGGGATTCCTGACCTTTTGTTCGCTCGCTTGGGGGTTCCGAGTACTACCCAGGGGAATCAATACAACGTGCGGGTTGATTTCAACGCCACCCCCCAGGACCAGTTTGCTGTCAGCACGTATTTTACTCAATTCCGAAGTCTGACTAGCGACTCAGACGGAAGAAGCCGACCGATTGGCGACATCGTGTCCAACCGGCTCAATCCTGGCGTGACGCTGACTTATATTCGGACTCTCTCCCCAACCCTGCTGAACGAAGCGCGATTTAATTTCGCCCGCTTTGGGTTCAATGAGATTGAGTCCAACCGGGACGTGAACTTTGGCGTCCCCCGAATCGAAGTTGAAGGGTTCAATTTTGATCGGATTCGGTTTGGAGCCCCACGAGGCGAAGGGACTCCGGCCATTTTTGCCGAAAATACTTACAACCTGCGAGACGTGGTCAGCAAGGTCATGGCAAATCATGGGCTTAAGTTTGGTGTCGATGTCCGGTGGGAGCAGAGTAACAATCAGCTCGCGGGTGGCGCCAGACCGCTTTATTCCTTCAGCGGTCTGTGGAATCTTGCCAACGACACGCCCGTTTTCGAAGAGATTAATGCTGATCCGCGCACCGGTCTCCCGGCTGACGCGCAGCGCTACTTCCGCACCACTGACTATTCCGCCTTCGTTCAGGACGACTGGAAGATTCGCCCGAACCTGACGCTGAATCTCGGCTTGCGTTACGAATACTTCACTCCGTTGCGCGAAAAGCGCGGGCAGCTCAGCAATCTTATTTTGAGCCCGACCGGATTAAGCGGCGCGCGCGTGGCCCTGGTCGACGAGCTGTTCCAGCCGGATCGCAACAACTTCGCCCCGCGAGTCGGATTCGCCTGGACTCCGCAGTTGCTCGACAGCAAAGTTGTTCTAAGAGGTGGTTTCGGGATTAGTTATAACCGGCTGCCCTTGGCTCCCCTGCTGAATATTCGTGGCAATCCGCCGTTCTTCGCTCGCTACAGTCTCTGCTGTGGCAATGCCGACAGTCCTTTTGCCGATGGGCAAATCGTTTACGCCTTCGGCGCGGACACGACACCGTTCAGCTATCCTGTGAATCCGGCCCTGGCACAGGGCATCGATCCCGCCACGGGAGCGCCGGTGGGTGGGAATGTGGGGGTCTGGGGCTCGGGGCCTGAAAATCCAAACGCTTATGTCTACAACTACTCACTGGAGACGCAATTCAGCTTGCCCTCTCGAATGACGGCCACTGTCGGATACCAAGGCAGCGTCAGCCATAAGCTGACTCGAATCGTTCAGCAGCGCTTCCTTTATCCGGCTCCAGCAAACTTTTTTGCTCGCGAGGTCTTTTTCTCAACGCCGGATGTAAATGCGAACTACAACGGCATGAACCTCCGTCTTTCGCGTCAGTTTAGCCATGGAGTTCAGTTTGACGCTCTGTATCGATGGAGCAAGAGCATTGACACGCTCTCATACGAGGGTCCTGGAGCGGTGACTAACCAGACCTACCCGCAGGATCAGAGTCAGGAACGTGGCCCTTCAGACTTCGACGTCGGTCACCATTTTGTTGTTTCCGGATTGTGGGACTTACCTATTCTACGCGGTCGCCAGGACTGGATCGGCAAGGCGTTCGGAGGGTGGCAGATTAATGGCATCTTTACCGCTCATACTGGCTTCCCGTGGACACCCGTTATCGCCGAATGCATCAGCACTCCCGGCGGGCCAGAACTTTGCCCAGCACGGCCGGTCGAGTATTTTGGCGGTGCGCTTGACGACTCCAGCGACGAGGC
Source organism: uncultured Acidimicrobiia bacterium (assembly GCA_963752385.1). GTDB lineage: Bacteria > Acidobacteriota > Terriglobia > Versatilivoradales > Versatilivoraceae > CAVVYL01. The sequence goes on from CAVVYL010000040.1 coordinate 320,040, forward strand.
TTTCATTCGCCCCGGCGGCAATTTCCCCGGCGGCGGGGCACAGTACTTCGACACTTCCAAACCGGCAAGCCGCTTGCCAGGCATCGGACGGAACGTGTTCCGGGGGCCGAGGTATTCCGGCGTGGACTTCAGTTTTGTCAAGCAGACGAAGTTGCCGGGACTTCTGGGCGAAAATGCTTCCCTGGAGATTCGGGCGAATTTCTTCAACGCTTTCAACCTAAGAAATCTGGCCCCTTTCGGGTTCAACAGTCGCAGCACGAACGTTCGGGAGCCTGACTTCGGCAGGGCGACGAATGGACTGGCAGGTCGCGTCGTTGAGCTGCAGGCGCGCTTCAATTTTTGAGACCGAAAGGTCAAGCATGCATCCTGGATGATCCTAGACCGATGAATCAGGGAACCGATAACCAGGCTTGAGCTCACAGCGATAGACCTTCGTTTGGTCATTGTTAACTCTTTCGTTGCAATTGGCCCAGCTTAGGAAGAGATTCGGTCCCAGCGGGAAGACAATGGGTTCTCCATCGATCTCAGCTAAAATGCTCACTCCTTCCGCTGCAGCCGGCAAAGTAAAATTCAGAGCGCGGCCAAAAATTACGGGGTGGGATCTGCGGATATTATCGCTCACCATGGGATGAAGCACCTCTGCCTCCAGCAAGAAAGTGGTGGTGTCGGACCAATTGCGAGCAGACACATTGATGTTGCGGCCGCCTCGGGAAAAGTGGTCCGATTCAATCCTCGTGAAAGGGCACGGTCCCGCAATACAAGAGACCCTGGCGTTTCGGAACTCATTTCCCTCTCCGGCGTCCAGCGATGCAGAACCGATAGCTGCTTTCCATCTTCCGTCGGGCGAGCACGGTGGTCGGCCCTCGCACGGCACGTTAGCAGTGTTGACCACTTGGAAAGTCTTTACTGCGCTGCCTATATTCACTGCGGTGGTGGCTTTGATGGAATACCTTGCTGAAACGTTGGCGACCCGTATTTCGGGCTTTTTGGATTGGGCGGGGAGTTTAGGGGGACGCGGCGCCATGCGCGCTACATACAGTTTGTCATCCGCGGGTTCATTCAAATCGAGCGGTAAGTACTCCGGATGTCTAAACCGAAGCGTGATTGCCTGCCCGGGCACAACTTCGGGATTTAAAGTAAGGCTGAAGTAGCCTGAAGAATCGGACTTGCAATCACCGACCAAGGTTCCGCTCACCGCGACTATCTGAACCCCGGCAATGGGTAACTCCTTCTTCGTATCGCCATTTTGCATGATTACGGCTCCCTGCAGGGATACCGGCTTGTTGTTGCGATGCTTCAGACGCACGATGGCGAGAGTGCCTCCGAGAGAGACAATCACAGCCGCAGCCGCCCAAAGCCACACTTTCCTTCTGCCACTCATCCAGTCATCTGCGCCGATCTTATGAAGGGCTTGTTAGCTGCGGATTTCCAGTCCGCAATATCTTCTGCTAGAATTTGCCCGCCCGGTCTGTTCTGAAAGGCTTTTTTCGTTCTTTCTTTGCACGCTCTTAACCGAGCTAGAAGATCACTTAAGAGTCTAATTCTAGTTAAGCCGAGAAAAAAGTGTTAGTCCCATGAAGTTATTATACTAAGTAGATCGTCGGCATGTCATGTGCATGCCCGTCGTTGGACGCGAGATCTTGCTTTCGTTGCGGTGTCTCAGGAAGGACGTGCTAGCCCGGCACGTCCCCGGATAGCAACCTCTCTCTTGGGAGGCAAAGACTCGTTCCCAGGGGAGCTAGAAACGCAGTTCCAGTTAGTTCTAGAAGAAGCCAACCACAGACCGCTTGGTAGGGGAAGGCAAAATGAGGACGGCAAGACGCATTCACTCACCGTGGATTTTTCTTCTGCCCATCGCGCTGCTCCGTCTGGTTGCCGGAACGCCGCCAGCCAACATCGAAGCCCAGGTGGACTCGCTGCTCGCGAAAATGACGCTCGCAGAAAAGCTCGGTCAGCTTCAGCAATTGGATAGCTTACCGGATGGAACGTACCGACCCGAACATCCGGATCTGATCCGGAAAGGTCTGCTGGGGTCGACACTCCATGTACGCGGAGCGCGCTGGACCAATGAGCTGCAGCGCATCGCTGTGGAAGAATCCCGCCTCAAGATTCCGATTCTCTTTGCCTTCGATGTGATCCACGGTTACCGCACTATCTTCCCCATCCCACTCGCCGAGGCATGCAGTTGGGACCCTAAAGCCGTCGAGCGCGCGGCCAGCATTGCCGCCGCCGAGGCTTCCGCTGCCGGAGTGCGCTGGACCTTCGCGCCCATGGTGGACATCGCGCGTGATCCGCGCTGGGGGCGAATCGCAGAAGGTGCAGGAGAAGACCCCTATCTTGGATCGGTGATAGCCCAGGCGCGCGTGCGCGGCTTTCAAGGAACCGACTACAGTGCTCCTGAGAAGGTTCTGGCCTGTGCCAAGCACTGGGTAGCCTACGGAGCGGCGGAGGCCGGGCGCGACTACAACACGACGGATGTCTCAGAGAGGACATTACGAGAAATCTATTTCCCGCCTTTCAAAGCAGCTCTTGATGCCGGCGTTGGCAGCTTCATGAGTGCCTTCAATGATCTTAACGGCGTTCCCACTTCAGCAAACCCGTTCACCTTAACCCAAGTGCTGCGCGGTGAGTGGAACTTCGATGGCGTTATGGTCAGCGACTACGAATCGATCAAGGAACTGATAGCTCACGGCTTGGCCGAGGATGAAGCCAAGGCAGCCCAATTGGCGCTTAACGCCGGAGTCGATATGGAAATGGTAAGCCGGCTGTGCAATCAGCACGGCGCGCGGCTAATCAGAGAAGGCAAAGTGACTCAGGCGAGGCTGGACGAAGCTGTCCGGCGCATTCTTCGAATCAAATTTCGGCTGGGGCTGTTTGAACGCCCCTATACAGATGAAGGGAGCGAGTCAATACTTCTTAGTCGCGAGCACCTGATGGCAGCGCGCGAGATCGCAGCACGGTCAATCGTCCTTCTAAAGAATGAGCGCAATCTATTGCCGCTCAGCAAGCAAATCCGCTCCATTGCCGTGATCGGGCCTCTGGCCGACAACTCGGCACCCCTTGGCTCCTGGCCCGGCGATGGCAAGAAAGAAGATGTAGTGACTCTGCTTGCGGGCATCAGGGCTGCAGTCTCTCCAGCCACCCGAGTTCTTCATGCGAGAGGCTGCGAAGTAGAGGGTACATCTGCAGAAGGCATCGAGGAAGCCCTGCGCATTGCCCGCGAGGCGGAAATCGCCCTGCTGGTGGTTGGTGAGACGGCTGAGATGAGCGGAGAAGCTGCCTCACGAAGCTCTCTGGACATGCCAGGCCGCCAGCTGGATTTGGTCAGGGCCATTCATTCCACTGGAAAACCGACGGTCGTGGTGCTCATGAATGGCCGCCCACTCACGATCAATTGGGTTGCCGAGTACGTGCCGGCGATCCTGGAGACGTGGTTTTCTGGCACCCAAGCCGGCCACGCCATTGCTGACGTGCTCTTTGGCGAGGTGAACCCTGGCGGCAAGCTCGCGCTGACGTTTCCCCGCACTGTTGGCCAGATACCGATCTACTATAACCACAAGAATACCGGCCGGCCATTCGACAGCAAGAACAAGTACACCTCCAAGTACCTAGACGTGCCGGTGACACCGCTTTATCCATTTGGGCACGGACTGAGCTATACCCGCTTCACGCTTACAAACTTGCAAGTGAGCCCTGCCACAATCCGACCGAATCAAACTATCACTGTCAGTGTTGAGCTGCAAAACGTCGGCGATCGAACAGGCGATGAAGTCGTACAATTGTACCTCCGGGACCTGGTGGCCAGCGTAACCCGACCCGTCAAAGAGCTCAAAGGCTTTCAACGGATCACTCTTACTCCCAATCAGAAGCGTCGTGTGGAATTCCAGCTGACCCGTGAGCAGCTTGGCTTTTACGATCGCCAGATGCGTTTCGTCGTCGAACCGGGAACCTTCAGGGTCACAGTCGGCGCAAGTTCGACCGACGGACTCGAAGCAACTTTCAAGGTCGTGGAGGAATAGCCACCCGGGAACCTGTGCAAGAGCACTGGTGGTTCCTGTTGGGAACGTAGTTCAACCCGGCCCATCAACACTTCCTTCTGCCAGCGATCCAGGCCAACCCACCTATCTTCAAACACTTATTTCTCAGACCAAGTCGCTGATCCGGAACGGAGGCGCCGGTTTGCACAGGAGGCTAAAGCCGCCTCGGCGCTGAATCATCCCCATATCATTACAATCTATGACATCGGCCAGTCGAACGGCTTGGACTTCATTGCCATGGAGTATGTGCCAGGCAAGCCGTTGGATCAGTTGATCCCGCGCAAAGGGTTGCGGCTGAATGAGACCCTGCGCTATGCCGTCCAAATTGCCGATGCGCTGAGCGCGGCTCACGCGGTAAGCATTGTCCATCGAGACCTGAAGCCGGGCAACATTATGGTTGGCCAGAGTGATTTGGTCAAAGTCCTGGACTTCGGCTTGGCCAAGCTGATCCACAAAACCAGGATCACCGACGGGGAAGAGACTCAAACGCTTCAAGCCACCGTCGCCTCGCTGACCGAGGAAGGAGTCATCCTGGGGACGGTCGCTTACATGTCGCCGGAGCAAGCGGAAGGGAAGAAGGTGGATGCCCGCTCAGACATCTTTAGTTTTGGGTCAGTCCTGTACGAGATGACCACTGGGCAACGGGCTTTCCAGGGCGACTCGAAGATGTCGACGCTGGCAGCGATTCTAAACAAGGATCCCAAGCCGGTGAAGGAGCTTTCGGAAGCGATTCCCTACGATTTGGAAAAGATCGTCTCACGATGTCTGCGCAAGGCTCCCGAACGTCGTTGGCAAACTATGGCAGATTTGAAAGTTGCACTGGAGGAACTTAAGGAAGAGTCTGATTCGGGTAAGCTGGCCCCAGTAGCCGTTCCCAAGCGGACTCGTCGTCTTGGAGTTTTGGCCGTTGGTCTGATAACCCTCTTTGTCGCAGCAGGGCTAGGTATATGGTTTTCACGTCCAACCAGCAGCCCCCCTTTGCGACCCCCGATGGTCGCTGTTCCTCTCACCAGCTATCCTGGCGAGGAAAGGCAGCCAACCTTCTCTCCGGACGGCAATCAGGTGGCATTTTCCTGGAACGAAGACAAGCAGGACAACTTTGACATTTACGTCAAACTCATTGGATCTGGAACCCAATTACGCCTGACCACAGCTCCGCAAGCAGACTCCAGTCCTGCTTGGTCTCCGGACGGGCGATCCATTGCATTTATCCGCGAAGGCACGGGAGGGAAGCTCTCAGTGTATCTGGTATCCCCACTTGGGCCGCCAGAGCGTAAAGTTGGTGAAATAGCGGAGGTTGGCAGGCTGACGTGGACTCCAGACGGCAAATCGCTGGTGGTCACCAACAGGAATTCTGAGAGTGAACCCCTGGGGTTGCTTTTGCTCTCAGTGGAAGCCCGAGGTTATTAAAGCTTTGCTACCGTCCCAATGAATTTGACACAAGCCGCGCATGTCTCTCAACCTTCCTACCCCGAAAAGGAGTCAATTCAAAGATGAAAAAAGCCGCCTAGCAAAAGTTGCCAAGCGGCTTCATTGCATCGAGCAATGGTGTGAGACTCACTCTTAAGCTGGCCAAGATTAAGACCCACAATAAGTGGCGAGATCCGGACAAGTAAATTGGGCATACTCAGGAATTCAGATGACAGGATCGAAATACAGTCTGGCTAAACAAAGCGCCAGCCAATCAAAACGAGAGCCACAAGGCAACCCGCGGTTGTGAGTGCGAGGATACGAAAAAAATTGAACCTGACCGCCTCAGCGTGGGTTCGCCCACACTTCTGGCCGAGGCCCCACTGATTTCTACCGTCATGCTTACAAGCTGCGCAAGGTCGCATGGAGTCGCCGCGCGGGCATTTTAAGTTGGGTTATCGATGTGAAATTCCGTCAGTACTCAGCCTGTACCGTGGCATATCATGCACCGGGCAAGTTCAATTGCGCCCCATGCATCACGCTCGTTTGACTTTCCAAAGCCCATACAATGCGGACAGGATCGTGGTGGCGCTAAAGCTCGAATCTCTGCCTTGCCCTCACATGCCGGACATTTCACGTGTTCTTGAATAAGCTCTCCACCGCCCTGGCAATAGGCACAGTCCTTCAGCACGAAGCGTTGTAATCCTGGCGAAGGGGAGACCATAGATTTAGTTGTCGGCTTCTTAATTTTTTGGAATGCGGAGCCAAATCGTACAGCGTAGGGAGGATCACCGTTGCTTTGGAAAACAATATCAATGCCACGGCAAGTAAGTGTGAGATTTCAGACGTTGAAGGGCAATAGCAGAAACGTGCAATTGAGCGAAGAAAAAATACGAGGCATTGGCGGAAAGTCAGTCCGGGGAATGAGGTGGATTTGCTGATGTAATCATTTCGAACGTTGCGAAGAGAGTAATCAACCCAACCACAGGTACTGCCAACACTAGCCCTTGACGTTGAGGACGACGATGGCGAAGGTGAAGGCGAAGTTGACGGTGATGAGGAGTGATCCACTGGCAGAGAGCGGCATGGCCACCAGCGTTGAGGTCCAGCGCCAAAGAGGGAGGAAGCATCAAAAAAACAGAAAAGTACTGGACTACGATCGGTGAGGCTTAACTTTGCCGAGCGAGCTGGCTTGCCAATGAAAGATCACTAACCCTCAAAGCTGGACGGTAGCGACCAGAATATTCGAGGATTCTTTCGAGCCTGACTTGTTTTTGATTTTGATTTTCCTCTTTGGTTTGGAGGTCTGAAGCGCCAGAGAAGCCATTCTTGCAAATTCCTCATCGCCGGTCCTCAACTTCGAGTAGTCGAAATCTCGATAGTTGTTCTTCAACTCGCACATGAGATAACTGCGTCGAGTGGCGTTGTTGTCATGTTCGCTCCAGAACAAATTCGTCGAATGATCTCCCAATTTCTTCGTCATAGCTTTCCAAGCAGCGGGCGCTTGGCGTGGGTCATAGCCCGCTTCCACCATGAGCCCCAAACCAAGTCGGTCCGCCTGATTCTCCAATGTTGGCGAGTAACCATTCCGAATGGCGGCCTCAATCATGTTTGCAAGGTCTGAAACGCTTCGATCGCCAAAAAAACCCGCTGCAATCGCTCCGCCAATCTTCCCAAATCGCTGAAAATGGGTAGAGGTTTCGCAGCGGAATCAAAGACAAAAGATGGTGACCTCGTCTCGGGTTGCTATTGCTTCTCCGCTGTCCACTTAAGTGTTCCGCCTTGGAGTTTATCTTCGCTGTTCCCGGACATCGTCTTTCCATCCGCTGCAACGGTCATCCGCGAAACGCCGATCACCTTCCCATTACGCTTATCTGTTTCCTCTATGGTATTCGCATCGATTTTCTTGAGCGACACGCTCGTGGGGACCCCTGAATTGCCCTTGAACGGGTAATCTTTGCCGTCGAATTTAGCGGTATACGAGTTACCAGTCTGGTCGGTCATGCTCAGGCCATCATCGGTTGCCTTGTAGGTCCACATCAGGATGTTTTCGGAGGCGCTCTCGAATTTCCCGGGTTGCCACACGCCTGAAATCTTGTGAGCTCCCTCGCGAGCGGCGTCGACTCGCGCCGACGTGTACTTCCAACTCACGTTTTGACCGTTTTCAGTCACGCCGGTAAACTCATTGGTCAACGTCTTTCCGTCCTGCGAAGCAGTTACGTTCGTCGTCCCGGGGAGCTTTCCGCCTTTCTTCGTGACGGTCTCAACCGTGCGATCGTCGACTACCCGGACATTGATTGTGTCAAAGTCCGGCGACCCGCTCACCTTGTGGTCTTGGCCATCCGCCTTGACATTGATCTTGGGAACACAGCTACTGCACCGGTACACACCATTCTGCAGCGAAAAATTTTCATGCCCAAGGTATTGCGTGTTTTGCAGATTCGACACGCCACGCCCCGTCGAACGTGCTCTGCGTGACCTGCGCTGGAGAGACAACCGCGCCCCCTACCAATATTCCTACTAGTGTCAACAAACGTACATTTATCATTTCTTACTGCGCCCTCATGCGCTGTTTTCCATTTCCAGGGTAAAGCAGGTTTAACCATAATTGATTAATTATCTGCTGCCTGGTCCGACTTCACTGAGTAGGGCGCAAAAGGAGAAAAGAAAGGATCATGCACGAAGAAAAATGTTCGCGGCACACGGCGAGGACGCCTGGCTGGGATTTCTGGGTATGGAACTGGGATTAGTTCTATGCGTGGCAAGCTTACGAAACAACCAAAAAACGAGGAGTTCGGTCTGCGGGTGTCAATCTAGGAAGTTCCGGTCACAAAACAGAGGCTCTTGCGGTGTGGGGCCTTTAACCCGTTTAACTGCAATCTTTACCACAAGGCGGAACACTGCTAAAGGATTCAAGACGGGGGTTCCTGCTCTCGACGGCAAGCTGCTGATCCAAAAAGGCTTGGTGGGAAGGAAGGGAGAGGTGCCGACTTGAATAACTCGACGACGGCTTGGCGTGTCACTTCTTTAACGCGGGCCGGCTTGTCTTGGATGATTCGAGTTCCGCGCGCAGCCAGGCCCGGGCAGTCGCCCAATCCCGTTTCACCGTAATCGGAGACACGCCGAGCGCTTCGGCGGTTTCTTCCACCGACAGGCCCCCGAAGTATCTCATCTCGACAACCCGGCACTGCCTCGAGTTCATCTTTTCGAGGCGATGCAGAGCTTCATCAAGCGCCAGCAGCTCCTCTAACTGCTCCACCTGAAGAAAGTCCCGGTGGGCGTCGAGCGAGACCTGCTCAAACTGATGGCCACGCTTGGCTGCCCGGTGCCGTCGAGCCGAGTCGATAAGAATCTGCCGCATGAGCCCGGCAGCCACACCGATGAAATGTGAGCGACTCTCCCAGTTCAAGTTCTCATACCCTGCCAGTTTCAAGTAGGCCTCGTGGACGAGGGCCGTTGGCTGCAGCGTGTGACCCGTCCGTTCGTTGCTCAGATAATAACGGGCAAGGTGACGCAGCTCGTCCATCACGAGGGGAACTAACTGTTCCGCGGCCTCGCGATCGCCGCGCCTCATACGGGTCAACAGAGTCGTCACTTGCCCCAATTCAGCAGCCATATTAATCCTCGGGTTATAGTGAACGTGCGTGCGTTATCCCGCTTGCTCAGCGCGGGTCGGATCAGCCACTTTCGACAAGGAACGACCGATTGAGGCTCTTCCCTCTATCGCGTTCGGGCTCCATCCAAAAAATTCATTACTTCGACGGCCCGTCCGTAGTTGCGCTTATGCGGGGAGGTACGTACAAACTGGGCTACCACCCGCTCTGACGGTGACAGAATAGTCAGAATACGCTTGATCCCCTATTTCTTAGTTTCAGCCTTGGCGGTTGGGCGAGCGGATATCTTAAGACTTGAAAGGGAACATCCACATCGCTCTTTAGGCGGCCCGGTTGGAACTGGCCGACTGAGTTAAAGCACAGAACTATCAGGCTAGAACATGAGAGGATTGCTCATCTCTTACTATCACACGGATCGAATCCACGATTTGCTTGAGAAAGACACTCCGGCGATGCGACCTGTTTCTTCCAAGCCGAACCCATCTGCACGTTTGGTTTCATCTCCACGCATCGGTGGCTTACATCATCGAGGCAGCGGGCTGCCTGAAGAGATCGTTGGATTGTGGACTGGAAATGTGTGGCACCCAGAAAATGGGTCTGTAAGCCGCACCCTTACAAGCCCCATGGTGATTTCCTTCCGAGCTGCGGTCCCGAACCAGCTGGCATTTTGGAGTCATACTTCTTCGACCACCGAAAAGATCCGAATCCCAGCTCGGATTGAGTTTTGACGACGGACAACGGAAGCACCGCCTTGCGAGGTCTTTGGGGACCACTTCGTCGCCACAACTGTTTTATCGAGGCACCGAGCAGAATGTCTCCGCTCAAACATGTCATTGCTTCTCAAATACCGAGTCTTGTACTCTCCCTCCGGTCCTTTGACCGTCGACTTCAGAGTAGCTATCTTGCCGTCTTTGGAGATGACCCACGTAGATGTTCCAGTAGTCTTCCCATCGGCTGATGTCGATCGTCCCCTCGATGGTAGAGTCATTAATCCGCTTCAAGGTAACGGTACCCCCGCCTTGAGGTCCAGTCTCCTTGTAAGGCTTGCCGTCGATCGCGCCATCGAATTCGTAGTTGATCGGTTTGTCCTTCCGCATCCGTTCCGGTGACAGAATACTTGTAGGCTGGCTCTTTGTGCACGACCTTGACCATGACGCCCTTCGGTGGGGGCCCCTTGCCAGAAGACTTCTCCACATTGAGCTTCCACGTTCCCGTCAAATTCAGGATCTTGGCATTCAACGGTGACGCCCAAAACATCAAAAAAAGTGCCATACAACCAGGGACGAGTGCCCTTGTGACGGTCCTCATACATCCTCCTTCTGGATTCTTGTGTTCTCGATGGTTAAAGATTTCCTTCTCATTCTATCACAAATCGTTAGCACAAGAAAAAAGCCTGTGGTACGCAAATATTATGCCTGTTTGACAATTGCTTGAATTCACAGCGCTGCTGTGGAACTCTGGACCTCATGCTATGCGAAACGATTCTATTGCGCTTGTTCAATGATTTCTTGGGGAGTGACTGAGGATGGTCCGGGAAGCCGATTGACCGCCTGACGATTGGCTCCTGGTACGAGATGACCGTAAATGTCCACTGTCATCTTGATGCTTGAATGCCCCATCTGCTCTTTCACGTAGTGAAGAGACTCGCCATTCTGCAAGAGAAGCGAAAAAGTTCCCATCACGTCTTGTGATGTGTAGTGGTTGTCTCTTTCCCTTCGGTCCGATCCACTCATAGAAAGCCTCTGCCGGTACAATACACCGGTGCTTTAGGAAAGGCTCTTTGAAGCTTGGCTTCTGAGTCAAAGTCTCGGCTTTGGCGTTAAACGTCGAAAACTTGTACGCATCTTTGAGACTCTCGGCCCGGGGCAGTAACAGACTCCAGAATCCTGCCGTCAGCTTGCGCACTCTGTCACTGTCGAATACAATGGGCGCCATTTCTGTGGGAGGAATATTGAACTGGCGCTCCCACATCTCAAGGTCGCTGACATCATCCACTCGGTAGTAGCTCTCAATCTCCAACAATCGTCGCTTAGTCAGTCGGTATCGTCCGCACATTGGTCATTGGCCAGTCATAGCGTACTTATGATTACGTCTAATCTCGAAAGTCTATTTCTCACTCGTGAAGTAATGATGCTCCCCATCGCTCGCACTCGCCAGTATTGAATAATTACATAATCATTTGCTCATAGCCCGCCCGAAGCAAGCCGGTGCTATACTCACGGCATCGAAGTGTTCTAAATCCGTCTGAAGATCTCTGAGGTGGGCTCTCGATCGCTTGTCCCTTCTCTTATGACTCCTGAACGTTGGCAAGCAGATTGAAAAGGTTTATCACTCAGCCCTTGAGCTGGCAGAGAACGAGCGGCCCGCATTCCTGGAGAAGGCTTGCGCTGGAGATGAGGGGCTCCGCTGGGAGGTCGAATCTCTTCTTGCTGACGAGGAACAAGCCGGAAGCTTCATCGAAGCACCCGCCCTGGTGATGGTAGCCCAAGGGCAGGCCCAGGATCATGCTCATTCCTGGGCCGGGCAACAGATGGGTTCGTACAAGATTCTGTCCCTTTTGGGTTCGGGTGGGATGGGAGAAGTTTATCTGGCTCGAGACTCCAGGCTGCATCGTGTTGTCGCTCTGAAAATCCTGCCCGCCCAGGTCGCTTCGGATCAGGATCGCATGCGGCGCTTTATCCGAGAAGCCAGGGCGGCCTCAGCCCTCAAGCACCCCAACGTTACCCACATTTATGAGATTGGTGAATCCGACGGCATCCGCTTCATTGCCATGGAGTACATTGAGGGGAAAACTCTGGCCGCCAAGATCAGCGGCAGACCCCTGGAGCCGGCTAAGATTGTGGAGATTGGCTTACAGGTGGCTGATGCGCTGGATGATGCCCACAGCAAAGGGATCACCCACCGCGACATCAAACCCGCCAATCTGATGTTGACACGCCGAGGAGAGGTGAAGGTGCTGGACTTCGGGTTGGCGAAAGTGACGCATCCGGAAGGGCAGAATGTGTCTAGCGATATCAGCACAGTGGCGAGTACTGCAACCGGGATGGTGATGGGAACAGCGCCGTATATGAGTCCGGAGCAGATGTTGGGACAAGAGGTGGATCACCGCACGGACATCTTCAGCCTGGGGGTGGTGCTGTATGAGATGGCCACAGGCAGCCTGCCGTTCAGGGGCGACACGGCGACGGCTCTCTCTGATGCCATTCTCCACAAGCAGCCGACTGCGCCGGGGCGCCTGAATCCTGATTTACCAATCGAGCTGGATCGCATCATCCTGCGGGCCCTGGAGAAAGATCGGGAGTTGCGCTACCAGACCGCCTCGGACCTGCGAGCCGAGCTGAAGCGTTTGAAGCGGGAGCTCGACTCGGGCAGCTCCAGTGGCACGGCGGCAGTCACTCCGGTTCCCACAGTAGCGTCGCGTTCTCGCTCGCTGCTCGAGCGATGGCCTCTTATTCTGGTGGGAGTGTTGGCCGCCCTGTTAGGGGTTTCGCTTTGGTTTTATCGTTCCACGACCAAAGTGCCGGAAGCCTCTCTCGTCGCTGTGCCACTCACCAGCTATCCTGGGGAGGAACGACAGCCCTCGTTTTCACCAGACGGCAATCAGGTGGCCTTCTCCTGGAATGGAGAGAAGCAGGATAATTTTGACATCTACGTCAAACTCATCGGTTCTGGAACCCAACTGCGTCTGACCACAGCCCCGGAAGCAGACTCCTACCCTGCCTGGTCACCGGACGGCCGGTCGATTGCGTTTCTCCGTGAACCACCTGGAGGAAAAGCCTCAGTATATCTGGTCTCTCCCCTGGGGCCTCCAGAGCGCAGAGTGGCTGAAGTAAGCTGGGCGGATCAGCTGGCATGGACTCCCGACGGGAAATCGCTGGTCGTCACCGACAGGAATTCGGGCAACGAGTCCTGGGGTTTGTTCTTGCTCTCGGTGGAATCTGGCGAGAAGCAAAGGCTGACCTCTCCACCACAGAAGGCGTTTGTCGATAGGCACCCGGCTTTTTCGCCGGATGGCCGTACTCTAGCGTTCATCCGAGACGTGGTCCTTGGCGTCGGCGATATTTATCTACTGAGTCTTTCCGACGAGTTCAAGCCGATCGGGGAACCCAAACGGCTCACGTCTGAGAATAAGCTGGTCAACAGCCCTGTGTGGACCTTAGATGGGCGCGAGATTGTTTTTTCTTCCGGACCATACCTCCGCCCTAACCTGTTTCGGATAACAGCCTCCGGTTCCGGCAAGCCACAACGGTTGGCGGGTGTCGGAGAGGATGGCCTTGAGTCGGCAATCTCTCACCGCACGCAACGTCTGGTCTACACCCGCCACTTCATCGACGTGAACATCTGGCGTTTTGAGGTCCCTGGTCCTCAGGGAAAGATCAGCTCGCCAATGAAACCAATAATCTCCTCGACACGTGTTGACGGGGATGCACAATTCTCGCCCGACGGGAAGAAAATCGTCTTTGATTCGAACCGCAGCGGAAGCTATGAAATCTGGATTTGCGATAGTGATGGCTCGAATCAGCAGCAATTAACTTCACTGGGGCGTTACGCCGGAGTTCCGCGCTGGTCACCAGACGGTGAGCGAATTGCCTTTCAGTCAGATCTGAAGGACCGGTCGGTGATTTTCGTCGCCAGCGTCAATGGAGGCAAGCCTAAACGGTGACCAGTAGTCCAGCCGCGGATTACATACCCAGTTGGTCGCGTGATGGGAAGTGGATTTATTTCGCCTCCAATCGCAGCGGTGAGTACCAGGTCTGGAAAGTGCCGGCGGACGGAGGCGAAGCGGTCCGGGTGACCCGGAAAGGCGGCTTTGAGGCTCTCGAGTCCCCTGACAGCCAATGGGTTTATTACACGAAAGGTGATGGGGCTACCAGCGGCCTTTGGAGAATGCCCCGAAACGGTGGGGAGGAGACGCAGGTGCTCGAATCGGTGGACAAGCAGGCCTTTGCCATCGTTAGTGAAGGAATCTATTTCATACCGAGACCGGATTCTGCCGGCCGTTATTCCATCCAATTCTTCGACTTCGCGACAAAAAGGATTCGATCCATCTCTACGATCGAGAGCAAGATGGATCCTTACCTTTCCATCCTTTCCGTTTCCCCCGATGGCCGATGGATCTTATACTCGCAGATTGATCAGGAAGGCAACGACCTGATGCTGGTGGAGAACTTCCGGTGAGGAGCACGAGTTGGATTGGATTGACTAAGGTGCTCGTTATGCCCACGTATCATGATCAGAAGGATGTGGGCACGAACCAAATGTTGTTCTACTAGCAACGTTCACGTGGCCGTGTAGTCGCCTTATCGGAGACTGAGAGTATCCGCCTGCTTGAGCCGTTCACTAACACGCCAGCGCGCAGCCGTTGACGGCGGACGAGTGACTCCTTCTAAGGACGGTCACAGGGTCGGGTCAGATTGGGAAATGATTCCGAATAACCACTTTCTGATCTAGGATGGAAGTGCTTATTCAGGTCGGTCTCCGATTGGGCCGATAAAATCTCACTAGGGCCGTCGACACAGCACACGCACGGCACGCGGCACGATTTCATGATCTCTCTGGTCAAAGTCGGTTTGGCAGTGTCTTTGAGCTGTGTACCCCCCTGTGTACTTGTCGCCCAGGATCACGCCAACAAGTCTGTGATCGCCGAGCGCACAGTAGCGCGGACTGAAAGACGGCTGGTGAGCGCGGCAGAAGGCATCGCTGTCCTCAACGCTGCCCGCGAACACCGCCGTCAAACGCGCTCCAAGCCCGACTGTTCCCATCTCGTGCAGGAGGTGTATGCTACGGCGGGACTGGAGTATCCCCTTGCCAGTTCCCGTGAGCTGTACCAAGGCGTGGAAAGCTTCCAGCGGGTGGGAAAGCCACAGCCCGGCGATTTAATTGTCTGGCGCGGCCACGTTGGTCTCGTGGTCGACCCAGAGAAGAGAACGTTCTACAGTTCATTGCGAGCCGGGATGAAGACCGAATCCTTACGACTCTTCTTATTGGCGGCGACGCGGGCGGCCACGCTTTTATCGCTATCGGTTCGACGGCCATAAGAACTCTCCCGTCATGGCAGTAAGCCTAGCAGCCCATCCTGTTACCTCGCTGGCGATAACTGATCCCGCAAAAGATGAACCTCCAACCGCAACCCGATCAGAACTGGTAGGCTTGGCTTCCGAGAACCCTCATACCGTCGCTCCGGCACGCTCGTTGCTCGAGGACACGATCCTGATCAGCGAAGGTCGAGAGCCAACGCGACAGGCCATCGCACAGGCGCTGACTGCGTATGCGGATGGCGCAGCTGTGCAAGTGCTGCCAGACTCATTCATAATCTTTGAACGGCTCAAGGTGGACGGATTGAAGCTGGAGGGAAAGCGGGCCAAGGCCCGGCTCGAGTTGCATACGGCGGCCTCAGTTGCTGGTGAAAGAGTGAACCTCAAGGACAAGCGGATCAAGATGCCTCTTGATCTGCAGCGCACATCGCAAGGATGGCTGCTGAGAAAACCCCAGCCAGTCTACCTCTCGCGACGGGCCGGGGTTCGAGCGCTCGCCGAACGCCTCGCGGAGTTGGCCCGCAACGACTCCGACCCGCAGCAGCAGGCACGCCTGGCGACGGTGCTAGACGATTTATTGAACCGGTAAGTCCGACGGCACGGTGCCCCTGTACGATCAAAAAAACTCGAAGCGACTGAGACACCGTAGCTTACGGCCTCATCGTCTTGGTCAAATTCTCTGTTCCAGCCTGTAATTGGTCAACCGCGTGAAGTTTGCGGCGATCTCCTCTTATCGGTGCTTGTGCAAAGTCCTCACTGGCACGGAACGTCTCAGACTCAAAGGAAGATTGTCTGGCCTGCGCAGCCGCGCACGAAGTTGCGGGGGCGGCAGGTGCTTCCGTCATCAATTGTTGCTAGGCCGCCAGAGGGGACTTCCTGAACGGTGCTTCCGCCGTCTACTGTTGGCGGGCGGTCCTCATCTCCTTCTAATAAAAGCATTGTTCCCGATTTGAAGCCAACCACAATTGGTGACGCCAAATTCAGCCCTAAGGTATTCCAATCTAAAAGTTTTACACTAATTCCACCAACAATTGATGGCGGAAGCACCCCCATGCTAGGAGAAACACGCTGATATGGATGCTGGCGATCTTCAGAGTCAATACCAATGCAAGAAGACCCTTTACTTTGCCCGATAGGAGATGGCGTTGGCTATTTCTAGCTTCTTGCCCTTCGATCGAGGATCTGCGTCATTACGGGTGACAATCCTGAGGATGTGCTTGCCGGATTTAAGACCATAACTGTGCCACAGATCGTTATCGTGGGTCCTTTCGACAATGTACCCGTCAATCTCTCCCACTCTTTCGCCGTCTAGATACACGTCGGCGCGGCCACCTTCTTGAGTATGGCGCCCCACTAAGGCAACAGCCGAGCCGGTAAAGGTCAAGGTGGCCTCAGCGCCTGCAGCGTTGCTTATTTTCCGGGCAAGAATTCCGTCTGTGCCCCAATAATGCTCTTCCTTCCAGGGTCCTTTCCAGCTCCAGGCTGCATCCAGGGTATCGATCCGCCTGTCCGGCACGCCCATGTCCCATTGCTCGAGCTTGGCGGGTTTCGGCTCCTGGTAGGGCACAATGACGGCATCGTCTGTCACGGTACCTCCCGCCTTTTTGACCACCTTGAGGGCTCGAGCTACGGTCGAGCGCACAATGTCGTTGAAGGAGGAATTGGTAAAATCGAACTTCTGATCGGCAATTGCGGGAATCCCTGCTTTCCAAGGTTCCGGTATGCCTGAGTAGCCGAGGATCACTCCCAATACACCTGCGGAGTTTGAAGGATTACAGTCGGAATCCTGCCCCGCACGGGTCGTGATTTCAACCGTCTTGGCAAAGTCTCCTCCGCCATAGAGAAGACCGAGGGCGATGTAGGCCCCGTTGAGCCGGGCGTCAATATTGAAGGGAACCAGAGCGCCATCTGTGCAGGGATCGTCTTTGTCCCATTTTTCATCAATCATGCGCCAAGTTTTTCTCCAGTCCTGAGGGTACCTGGCTGACCAATCGAGCACATCACGAACGACTTTCGCATAGCCGCTTTCAACGGGCAGGCAAGCAAGCCCCTTCTCGACGACTTTCCTAACTTCCTTTTCGAAGAATGCCTCTGAATACATCCCACAAACAAACATGCCTCCATAGAGTCCATCGCCGTAGTTCATTACCCGCCCAACCCGGTCGCAATACTGATTAGACTCCTGTGGCAACCCTGGCGACATGAGGCCAATGAAGTCAGATTCGATTTGGAAATCAATGTCGTTGGCGTGGATGTTGTATTTTGGATGGCCCGACATCGGCGCTTGGATTCCCCGATTCAAAAGGCGGCGAGCTCCCGCATTAGCATGCCAGAGCATGTACTTGGAGTCTTTGAAGGCCTCGCCGTATTGCTGGCTGGTCGCATCCAGACCAAGGCGATCCACTGTCTCGGCAAATGTCATATCAACATAGAGGTCGTCCTGCTTAATGGAGTTAGTAACCCTGTCGGGCGTCCAGGGCAGATTTCCTTCAATGATTTTCCTGTTGGACTCAAACTCTGTCGGTGCTCCAAAGGAAACGCCGATCATCTGTCCGGCCCATCCCCCGCGGATCTTATCTTCCAGAGCCCGCCTGGAAATGGTACGCGACTCCTTCTTATTCCCGTTTTCGGTGGCTGCAGTGCCGGCCACCACCACACTCACGAGGATTCCAATTGCTGTAATCCGTGCTCGCATGACTTTCTCCTCCAATTTGGACCATTTCAATTGGTTTGAATTTGCTTTTTTGACCAGTCTTTAGAAACACGTCAAACAACGTACTCGAAACTTAACAACCGATGGACGATGCTCCGGCTGGAGCTAAAAAGGAACCAGGACAATCAGGGCCCCAATCGCTGTAGCTAAGCCGGTGAAGCCTCTCTGAAGTCTCAAGCTCCCGCACACGATTTGGCGCCTCGGTTCTCGCACGGAGCGCGTGGCTCCGATTTGTTCAATCACACCGGCTTGTCGGTGACCCCGCATCCTTCGCGAGATTTCAGCCGTTAGATAAAGCGTCCTGGCAATCCTATGTCCCCGCCGATGCGCGGGCAAGAATAACAGCAGAGGCGGAAGACATGGAATCGAAGTACGTTACGAACCGCTCGGTCTCCATCGCTTTGTATTGACGGAGATTCGATGCCCAGCGATAGGAAATGGGTTGGTACCAGAGCTCAACCTCAACCTGGAATGGTCCCTCAGCATCGCCCAGCGCAACCAAATACTGGACACGGTCTCCGCCGCCTCTGAAATCGGGGTCTTGGGCGGCGTTGCCTTGAACGGCGATGTCCCGGTCTGCGGTAGACTTGTCAAATCCGCGGGGCAGCAGCCGGTTGTCCTTCACGAAGCGAACCGCCGACAGCAGGCCGGTCGTTGGTACCCCAGCCTGATTTGCCATGATCGACTCGTAAATCTGCACCTGGTCCCTGGTCTGGATCTCGGTGTAGTGCGGCTCGTAGCGAGAGGAATCGACGTCATTGTCGTTTCCCTGAATGAGGCCCTGCGCGTCAAGTGCGCCCGACTCAAACACTACCCGATCGTTGCGATCGCGCACCACGACATGTAACCACACGCGGCGTGAGGGGTAGGCAGTTGGCAGCTTGTGGCCGCCCAGGTTCTCGATCGAGACTTCTACCTCCAGGCCGCCCTCGCGACGCTCGATGCGGTCAATTTCAAGTCGTGCAGTCTCAGATTGCAAGAAAGCGATGGTTCTCGACGCGGACTCCTCCAACTCCGCAGGCAGGGCAACGACGCTCAGATCTCCGCGGTACCGGTTGAGCATCCTCAACATGAAGAAGTTGCCACCCACAAACACGTGCCTGGACATGCCCGCACGTGGCTCGCCCAGCACTGAGGTAATTGGAATGTCGCCGGCGACGACCGGCATGTGGCAGGACTGGCAGTTCTTTTCCTCCCGATAGTCGCTGTGCAGCCATTCCTGATAAGGCACCTGCTCAGGCAATTCGCCGATCACTTGCCCTTCCGGTCCCAGCGCCTTCGTGTACAGCGTGTGACACGTCGCGCACAGCTCGGACTTTTGAATGTGAGTCGACTCGGTCGGGCGGAAGCCGGTCGACGAGCGCATGATTCTTGTTCGCCCGGCGTCCACCTCAAAGGGACCATACATCTTCCGCTCACCCTCGACGCGACTTGCATCGATTACGAACCTGCCAACGAAGCTCTCTCTCGTACCGAGTTTCTCGTCCTCAATCTGATGGCACGTTGCGCAGGACACTCCATCCGCGGCGAGGCGATCGCCGGGACTGTCGGGCTTGAAGGGAAGGTGCGCAAAGACCTCGCCCTCACGGCCATGCACCTTCGCGTCATAGCGAGCCATGGGCATGTGGCAGACTGCACACTCGTCCTCAATGGTCGCGCGGGATTTCGGATGATCCATGATTTCACGGCGCACCGCGGCTTGCCAGTAGGGGTCACGCGAGGAATTGGCCATCATGCTGGGACGCCAGTTTAAGCCGATAGAGACATCCTCGCCCGAGGGAGCGGAGAGTCCATTGTGGCAAGGCATGCACCTTTCGGACGTTTGAAAGAGTAGACCCGATTTGCGAGCGGTTGACGCTGTGCTCTGCTGAGCTTGTAGTGGCGAAGCAATAAGCGACGACAACAGTAGACCCATCGAACTGGCCAAAAGTGGCAGTCCGACACCGTCAGCCATCCGAAGCGAGAGGGGTCCTTCCGTCTTCCTACCAACCATCACGGAGCCCTCCATCGAACCAGTCCCACAACAGGTAAAACATGAGTTGCGTTTGCCGCGGACCGGCGTTGTTTACTGGGATGTGGACGCCAACGCCCAGCAGAAGGTGCTGGCGGGTGCTGAGACTGATCTGCATTTGGGGCACCAGGCCCCATTCGATCTTGGCTCCTGTCTTCAGCTCACGAGCTCCCAGCACCTCCAACATCGGCGACCAGGAACGGCCAAAACCCTTCTGCTGGGCGAAGGTCCGCCCCACTGCGGTCCTCCAGAAGGCTTCTTTCGCACCACGGACGTTGTCGGTCGGCAGCTCCATCCCGCCCTGAAAATGGAAAAAGCCGTCCGACGGCAGCACCTGTCCCAATGCGATGTAAGGCTCGAAGACAGTGAACCCTTTCCCCAGACCATGATTCTTGTTGCCGGTGGGCAGGGTGACTTCGCCCCCGACGCTGAAGATCGATTGCCAAACTATGAAACAAGACCCTCTTGTATTCGAACGTGATGTCCCCAACGCCGCCGCGCCAACCGCCGTTCTCTACTTGAAGGGCGCTGACCGGAACATTCAGCTCGATCTGGTTGCGCGCTCCAAAGCGGCGCTCGTAGAGGAAGTCGTTGGTCACGCTGCCGGGCCCCTCGGTGGCGACTGACGTGGTCAGGACCGCCTCGTCTTCCGGGAACGCCTTCTCCGTGACCAAGGGGCGCGGCAGGTTCAGTTCGCCACGGGGCCAACTCCGGTCGCGGCAGAAGCTGTGGACGTAAGCCACCACCTTCTCAATCTCCTCTTGGCCCAGCGCCTCGCCGAAAGCGGGCATCATCTCGGAGAATCCCCGCGCCGGCCCTCCTTGGTGGACGACGGCCATCCAGTCTGCGGAGGGTTCGCGCGAGGCGAAGCGGCAATCGGTGAAATCGGGGAGCGGCGTTTCCAGCCCTGTCATCGCCTGGGCTGCTCCTCTGCCATCGGAACCATGACAGGCGGCACACGCCGTCTTATACAGTTGCTGTCCACTTCTTGCCGTTTTCCCGATCTGTTGGGTCTGGGCGAAAAGCCCGGGCACTTGAAGATACGCCACCATGATGGCGACGGTCATTACCAATCCGCCGCACCCATGCTTGATCCAGAAGTTCATTGACGAGGAGTTTGATCTCGATGGTCTCGGCCAGAGCATGTTTCTTCAGGCAACGGAAGGTTTGGAACGTTCTTCAAAATCATAGCCCCAGAAGAAAAACCAAAAAAGAGATCAACCCACCCGAAAGGGCAAGAGCTCCCCAGAAGCGGACATGACGGATCTGCCACCACATATAGAGTCCGGAGGCAATCCAGATGAGGATACCAAGACACACCGTATCGACCAGCAAGGCCCAAGAGTCGTCGAGGACAGAATCCTGATCGAACCCGCCCCGTGCATGAAGTCCGGTCAGGAAATGGTCCCAACGGAACCGATTGTCTTCTGCCAGAAGACGGCCTTGGTTGATGAAGTAAGTCAGTTCGGTTGATGACCAAAAGTCGAACAGATACACATTGAGCTTTTCCTTGCTGGGTCGATACACTCCGAATGAACCCTCCATGCCGGCGTCTTTCAGGATTTGAGCTCCCACCTGCCGCAGGTCCGCATCCTCAGCAATTGGAACGTGGTATTGACGATCAAACCTCACGGTTCGTTGGGGCTGCCCATCCAGATAGAATTTCTGGAAGAAGGATTCATGCATGAATGGAAGTGCCCCGATGGCGTAGCTGAAAAACCACGGGAGCAGAGAGAGTGCCAGATAAATGTGAGTGCGTCGAACCAGCAGATTAAAGGTCCCTTTGAAATGTCATATGGTAAAAAGGAAGAACCCAAACAGCCCTAGACCCAGAATCATACAAAGCGCTCCCCAGCGCCGTGTCGATTGCAGTTCCCACCACATCCAAAGTCCTGAAAGAATCCAAAACACCATTGTGACAACGACCAGGTCCACGGAGAACGCCCAGGTATCGTCGAATGGATAATCGTGTTGGTAGCCGCTACGACGGTGCATACGTTCGAGGAAGACGGGAGTCCGAAATATCTCGCGTTCAACGACAAGGAGTCGATCGGCAGGCGTGTAGGTGATGCGGCGCGGCGAAATCGGATCATGGCGATGAATGATGACCTCCTGACCGACCGAAGCACTATTCGCCGAGTGTGAACCATTCATGTGCAAGCCCGAGAGAATCTGCTGCGCCATCAGGCTGGGACTGGCATTTGAGGGGAAGACTCCATCGTAGAGGACCTCCTTTTCTTTCTCATAGCGAACCGTATTCCCTGACTCACGTTCCCTGAAAAGATTACGATGATTCATTGCCAGAGTACTGAACGCATACATGAGCATCCAGGGCATCAAGAACAACGCCAGGTACATGTGGGTGCGGCGAATGACTTTTGAAAACATCATCAACTCCTGCAAAGATCGCTCAGCGTGATGTGGCGGCATGCAAAACTGCCGCGAGAATCCCCGCGAAGACCGGCTGCACCGCCGCGTGGAAGTTGGAAGTCTGACTTTGTTCAACCCAACTGTCTGCGGCTTCTGAGACTCTAGCTTATCAAAGTAGGTCCAAACTCGTGATCGGCTCGGTGATCGGAGAATAGTTTGCAAGGCGACAACGGCTCTGCGCTAGTTTCTATCCTCTGTGGAAGCCGGTTTCCTGGCTAGTCGAAGGTGGATTTGATGAAGGTCCCTTTCAAATCATCCGCATAGACATCACTCCGTTTCCCGGTCCTCTTTTCTGCAGATTCAGAAAGCAATTTCTTCCCGCAGAGGATCAAACTTCAGCCTTTTTTCCTTCAGGTAGGCGATGTTCCCCAGATGCGAAGCCTGTGCCGCCCGGTGACCGACGAGCACGTCGGCAGTGGGCTGTTTGCGCGTTCGAAGACACTCAAGAAAGTTCCTGACATGATCGGCGGTTGGCTCTCCCTCGAATACTCTAACCTCAGGTGGGGCACCTGCTTCGCCAGAACGAAATTCGAAGCGATACTGGGTCCGCATCGCCTCAACGCGAAGGCTTCCCTTCGTGCCCATGAATTCGGCACCATTAGTTCTTTCAGGCGCAGCAAGCGCTCCATCGAACGTTGCAATCAAGCCACCGGGATATTCCAGCGCCGCATGAATTGTGTCGGGAGCCGTGCGGCCGTCTTTGTATGTGTAAATACCGCCAGCAGCGACCGCTGCGCAAGGCACATCCTCGCCTAGGAACATGTGGAGCACATCCACCCAGTGAGTGAAGAGATCGGTTACCTGGCCACCTCCGAAATCCAGAAAAGCTCGGAAATTCCAAAACTGTTGCGGATCCCATTCCCGCCACTTCAACGCACCTAGGTAGCGGTCCCAATCTAGATTTGCAGGCTTGGTTTTCAACGAAGCAGGTGCCTCGATGACGTGAACTGGGTTCTTGTGCCACCAGGAACGGAACAGAAGCAGTTTGCCGATTTTACCGGAATCGACGTATTCCCGTTTGACTTCCCAATAGCCAGGACCGGAGCGTCGCTGCATGCCAACCTGGCAGATCCGGTCATGCGCGCGCGCCGCCTTGACGATTTCCGGTCCCTCAGAGATTTTCAATGTGAGTGGCTTTTCGACGTACACATCCTTGCTGGCATCCATCGCGTCGATGGCTAGGGCAGCGTGCCAGTGATCTGGCGTAGCAATGATGACGGCATCAAGCTCTTTCACCTCGAGTAGTTTCCGGTGATCGAGAAAAGCTGTGGCGCGTGTGGCCTTCTGCTGGGCTTGATTGACTCGGTCTCCCCAAACATCACAAAGAGAGGAGATTGAAGCCGACGGGTTGTTCTGAAATTCCTCGAGGAGCCGTTGGCCGCGCCCACCGCAACCGATCAAGCCAAGATGAATCCGGTCATTGGCCCTCAGTATTCGAGAGTACGATACCGCTGTAAAAGCCATTGTGCCGGTGGCAACATGACGCAAGAGGTCTCTTCGGTGAAATCTACCCAAGTTTCTGTCCTCCATTTGTCTTGCTCAAGTTGATAGCGAATTTAACTTCGAGCAGTATTGATCCTCGTTTACCATTCATGAGGCAGAAGTGCGAGCGGCCGTGATTTCCTTCTTTGCCCGGGCGATCACACCGCGGATAAATTCGGCCGCCAGGCGAGTGTTCTTGTCTGCGAAGTCGATGCTTACTGTCTTCCCGTCAACAACCGGCAGGGGGTGGCACAACTCAAAGCCCATGTAACCTCGGTATCCAGTCTCGAGCAAAGCACGGACGAACGGAAGATGGTAGTCTTCTTTCACGTAACCCTGGTGCAAGTACGGTCCGCCCCACTGTCCTTGCACGGCCAGCTGAAGGATTGGCTCCTCTGGGCTCTTCCTCTCAAATTCACCTCCAAAATGGGACTGCACCTGCAAAGAACCGACGTCGTAGACGGCCTGCTTGAGGTAGGCGGGGTCCTTCTTTTCCATAAGTGGCGCGTCCAGGCAAATCTTTAAGTGAGGCGAGGCCACTTCGCGTACCATGCGAAGCACCTGCTGGTAGTTCGTAATGATGGGCTTGTGATTTTGCAGCGCTAGCGTTACACCATGATCTCCCGCGATGCGAGCCGCTTCAACAAGCCCCTCGCGACACCACGCCCATGTTTGTTCCTCACTAAAGTGTTCGTGAGTGAATGACCAGATCTTCTGAGCGATGTCGTAGCGGCCCCCGCCGTCCGGTAGTGGGGTCGCGCCTGTCCATGCGAGGAAGACGCGCAAGATCTTGGCGTCTAAATTCGAGGTCATGCGAATCAGCTCGCGCACGTTCGCCAATTGGCATTCCCGATGTTCTGAGATCGGACTGCTGAAATCGTTATCGGCTGCCACGCCGGTGATCACAAGACCGCTATCTGCGACCCGTTTGCGGAAGTCCAGACACCGGCTTTTGGGCCAGTCAAGCGGGCATCCATGGGGGCGCTTGCCCTCAATCTCAATACCCTCATACCCGTACGTTTTTGCCCGCTGAATGAGTTCTTCCATGGAGAGCGCCTTGCCGCGATACCAGTATCCTAGATACGTGATGCTGTAAAGCGACGGTTTTATGTCTCCTATCGGCTTATTCGCAGCTCCCGAGGCGCCGCTGGGCACTATCATGCTGGCCCCCAGCATGGAGCCTGACCGCGACAGAAAATCCCTGCGGGTTGTTTCTTCTTTCTCTGATTGCATGGTTTGTCTCCTTTATTGGGGTGCCCTCAACAGAACGGATCCATCGTAGGGCGAGCCAGCCCTACGTGGATGAGCAATTCCTTCTTAATCCGGAAATGCTCTTTGGATGGTCTCAGCCCGAAACTCCACGCTGTCCGTACAGTTGCTCCCTTACGTTATGAAGACTAGAAAGCTCGCCCATAACTTCAGGCGGTGCGAATCAGCACAATCAGCCCGAGGCTGTAGGCTAAGTTTACAGCCAGTAGTACAGCTCCGATCTTGCGCTCCTTGTGGAAGTGAAACCACATGTAAATGCCTGTTAGGCCGAGCAAGGCAAAGACAATGGATACCACTAAAGCAGATATTCCCCAAACGTTGGAAAGGCTTGTCTCATGACGAAGGCCCGTGATATGGTGAATTCCTGCCAGTACCTGCATGAAGTTTGCAGCGCCAGACCGTATCCTAGCCCTTCCCGTCTCCCGTGAGTACTCAACTTGATTGAACATTCCCGGACGCTCGATTTCCAGTCGAAAACCAGAGTCTGTCGATGTAATCTCTGTCAACTCCCCCCGCAAACCGTGTTGCCGCAAGAGGACCTGTGCCAGAGCGCGGCCAGACTCGGCATCAAAGGTTCCTACTTCCACTTCCCTTTCGGTCCAGTGAATCTTGTCGGAAAACCAGGAGCGGTGGACCATCCGGATCGTACTAACGCAATACATCAGAACGAAAGGGAATGCCAAGACGGCAAGGAAAAGATGTATGTCTCGAAACCAGCGATACATAAGCTACCTCGACAGCATGAACAGGACTAGAAACAGAGTGCAGCTAGACACGAACAAAGCCAGGGCCACGCGGTGTCCTGGCCGCGACATAAGCCATAGGCAAACGCCACTCAGGGTCATCGCCAATAGCGCCCAGGTCGCGAATTCCTCGTAGTAAGTCCAGAGACGGATTCGCCAGTCTTGGACTGGCGTGTTGACCGCGGTCGCGTGTAGGTTGTCGAAGTATTCCCAGAGGCTGTTCCGTCTCGTTTCAAGGCGAAGCCGATTCTCTTTTTCAAAGACAGTCACGTTAGAAATTCCATTCTCGAAGTAAAAGGTAAACGACAGCCCATTGTCCCGATCTCTCTGCAAACCGAACATGTATTGGGGAGCCGTTAGGGGAAGTTGAAGCGTTCTCCAGACATGCTCAGCCACCTGCTTGTCAGTCAGGTTCGGAGGAACAGTGAAAGGTTCCATTCGCACCTGAGGTTCTCCCCTAGAACCACCGAGCGCGTAACGAAAGGTGTTCGTCAAGCCAGCGATCCCTAGTATGAGCAGAAATGTCCAGCTGAGCAGGCCCAGATACATGTGCACTTGGCGGAGCAGAGCATACATAGGTATTCCGCTGGCTATCAGTACCCTTGGTTGGAATGGCCGAATTGCGTGAATGGCGAAGCTAGCCTCAGCATCTCTACGTTGTCAAGCGATTTGTTGCCCGTCTCGTGGTGTGTTAGTTATGTGGGCAAGATAGGGTCGATGCTCTGTATTGACTGGCGACCATCCGCCCTACCAGAGAAACTTCGCCCCATAACGAACGTATCATCTCGTCTCGCCGCAAGTGAGAATGTGCGGGCGTGGCGAACGGGAAGGCGAACGACCGCTTCAGGCCCAAGGGATTTTGAGGGGAGTGCACTGTCATGAGAGCAAAATTCTTGTTGCAACGCGCATAACGGGCAGGCCCCGATTACTTTCATCCAATCCAAGAAACGAGATTGACAGTGCGCGGAATCTCTGGTATCCATGTGCCAAAATTACCAGACCATCAGGCCTTGGACTTTCTCTCCTTGCGATTCGATAGAAACGGAGGTAACGACCATGCGCACGAATGCTAAGTGGCGCTTAGTTGTCTTAGCGCTTTCCACTTTGCTGCCAGTTTCGGTCTGGACGCAAAGTTTCACAGGTTCCATCAGCGGAACAATCAAAGATCCCAGCGGGGCAGTAATCCCGAATGTTGAAGTAACGTTGAAATCCCTCGCTACAGGCGTGGAAGCCAAGTTCGCGACTGGGTCAGATGGGCTTTATCACTTCCAGGGCTTGCCGCAGGGTACTTATGAGCTCAGGGCTTCAGCCCAGGGATTTCGAAATTTCCTACAGACAGGGATTACCGTAGCTACAAATCAGGCTGTAACGTTGGATGTGGCGCTAGTGGTCGGCGTGGAGTTGCAAACCATCGAGGTACAGGGCAACGCCTCTCCTCTTAACTTCGAGAACGCGGAGATCAAACAGGCCATACCCGAGAGGGCTGTGGGAGATCTTCCCCTTCAAGTGGCGGGCAACCCGCGTGCTGCGGCAACTTTCGCTCTTCTGTTGCCCGGCGTGACCACTGGAGGAAGTGGCAGTCCTTTCAACGCTCGGGTCAATGGCGGCCAGCACCTCAGCGACGAGGCTCTCCTGGACGGCGTCTCCATGCAACAGGGCATCTCGAGTGTCGCCGGGATGGTTGCAGTGTTCGGCGATCAGCCGATTATCCCCGAAGAGGTCAGTGAAGTGAGTGTGCTGACCTCGAACTACGAGCCCCAGTACGGTTCAACCTCCTCCTCCGTCATCACTATGGTGACGAAGTCAGGCACCAACGAATTCCACGGAGAAGCGCATGAGTTCCATCGCAATACCGTGCTGAACGCTCGACAGTTTGGCGTTGACACCAGGCCCCAAAATATTGAGAACGAATTCGGGGCCAGCATCGGCGGCCCGGTCAAGATTCCCGGGTTGACGGGAGGCCCGAGAAAGACATTCTTCTATACCACCTACGACCGGTGGGTACCCCGCGGCGGGACGGTGCGACCGGTCTTCAGTTTTCCGACGGTCCAGCAAAGAGAGGGTGATTTCAGGGACTGGGTTGACGGGAGCGGCAATCTGATCCCCATTTACGACCCAGCGACGACTCGACCCAACCCCGCCTTCGATCCCAGCCTTTCCGTGAGCTCAACCAACGAGCCGTTCTTGCGCGACCAGTTTATGGGGTGCGATGGCCAGACTCCTAATGTCATCTGCCCTTCACGGATACAAAACTCGTTGGCCAAGCAATGGTTTCAGTTCCTTCCCACACCCAATTTGCCGGGCACATCGAACAATTACGTGGCCCAGGCCGTGCCGGCCGCGGCGGCGGGTGGGTCGGGGATAGACCACAGGACCACGTGGGCCCTGCGGCTTGACCATTACTTGAGCGAGAAAGATCACTTCTCCCTCAACCTCCACTACCATCTCGTGGTCCAGGGTCCGAGTACGGCCCTGCCGCCCGAAGTATCCCCAGTAAGGGTCTCGAGTGGCGGTGGCTCCCAGGGACCTTGGGCCAATCGGCTGAACTGGGATCATACATTTAATCCGACGACCGTTAACAACTTCAACTTTGGATACAAGAACGAAAGGGGCGCTGAGGTTTGTCTTGACCGGCCGTTTGCCGGCGTGTTGCCCCAGATCCCCGGCGTTGCGAGCCATGTAGACCCCCCGGTCCTTACTTTTGAGGACTTCAGTCAGATAGGTTGCAACGGCGCTTATCCGGATGCCAGCCGGCCAGCTTACATCGTGAATGACTTATTGACCTGGGTGCGGGGCAAGCATACGTTGAAATTCGGAGGGGAATACCGCGCCTTGCAGCAGAACGAAGTTGAGGTTACGAACCCATCGGGAGAATTCTATTTTTCGCGACTCAACACCGGCTTGCTGGGCGGGACCAGCGGGAGCGCGATCGCCAGTTTCCTGCTGGAGGGTGCCGACAGCGCCTCTGCGACATATCAAGCCAATACTACCGAGCAAAACCGCGCCAAGTACTATACTTTCCATGCCGGTGATACCTGGAAAGTCACACCCAAGTTCACTCTTAACTTCGGACTTCGGTGGGATCTCTCCACACCCGCCGTTGACAAATTCAACCGTAGTAGTTTCCTGGACCCCTTGGGTGCGAACCCCGGTGCAGGAGGCCGACCGGGAAGGTTGGCCTTCGCGGGAACCGAATATGGAGCCGCGAGCTTTGGGCGGGATCACCCCGAGCTCACCTGGCGGCAGGCCTTCGCTCCTCGTCTCGGCATTGCCTACCGGGTCAACGATAAGACGGTGGTCCGCACTGGCTACGGCATTTTCTACAGTCAGGCTCCGTACCCCGGCTGGAACGCCGGTAATCGCCAGGACGGATTCAACCTCAATGTCGCCTTCTCCAGCTCTTTGGGCGGGCTGACACCTGCCCTTAGTCTCAGGCAGGGAATTCCGCAGAACTTCACGCCACCACCGTTTATTGATTCGACATACCTCAACGGCCAGAGCGGACCCATCTACCGTCCTTTTGACGCCAACAGGCTCCCCTACTCCCAGCAGTGGAACCTGACGATCGAGCGCGAGTTGACCAATGACTTTTATTTCAGTGCTGCCTACGTGGGAAACAAGGGGACACGCCTTCCGTCCGCCACGGCGGCCATCAATGCTCTGGACCCGCGATTACTTGGCTTGGGGGCCGCGCTGTTTGATGAATTCCAGCCCGGGCAAACCGAACTGAACGGAGTGCCGATTCCTTATCCTGGGTGGATTGAGCAGATGACTGGATGCCCACCTTCGGTGGCGCAGGCGCTTGTGCCATTTCCTCAGTATTGCGGGACACTTCAGGGAACCAATGAGAATGCCGGTAACTCAACCTACCACTCCTTTCAGTTCAAGGCAGAGAAGCGTATTTCGCAGGGGACCTGGTTCCTCGCCTCCTACACTCTGTCTAAGCTGATTACTGACTCCGAAAGTATTCACACCCCGGTGTTTGGGGGCACGATTTCCCCATTTGAGCGGCATCGAAACAAGGCGCTCTCGATCGATGATGTGCCGCAGATGCTTTCGCTAGCGTTTCTGTATGAACTTCCATTCGGCAAGGGAAAGCGCTTCCTGAACCAGGGTGGTGTGGTAGATAAGCTCCTTGGAGGCTGGCAGGTTTCCAGCATTTTCCGAGCTGCAGCCGGCGTCCCGTTTACTTTCGGTTCCGGACAATGCACTGTCCCCTCACAGTTTGCCGCGGGTTGTATTCCAGCGGTCCTTCCCGGAGCCGACCCCTTTCTTCAGGATCCTGGTAGATTCGACCCCGGCAAGGGCCCT
Organism: uncultured Acidimicrobiia bacterium; assembly: GCA_963752385.1. Lineage (GTDB taxonomy): Bacteria > Acidobacteriota > Terriglobia > Versatilivoradales > Versatilivoraceae > CAVVYL01. The sequence continues at coordinate 350,095 of CAVVYL010000040.1, forward strand.
CTTTTCAACAATGGTGCGTTCGAGAGCCCTAGCAGCTTTAACTTTTACCTCGGCCAAGGACCTCGTGTGTCAAACCTCAGGGCCCAGGGCTTTCACAACCAAGATGTCACCTTGATGAAGAACACCTACATCGGTGAGCGAGTAGGCATCCAGTTTCGCGCGGAGTTCTTTAACATTTGGAACTGGCATATCTTCAGCACGTCGTTTGATACCGATGTGTCCAGTCCGAACTTTGGAGCGTGGAACGGAGATGTTACGCCTCCACGAAACATCCAGTTCGCATTGAAAGTGATCTTCTGACGAGACGGGTGTCAGCTACGGAAAACGAGATGCTTGGTTAAGGGCGTGTGTGGTGCCGCCCTTGACCCCTGGCTGGCTAGACTTTGATCGTTCTCGACTTCGCATCCCAGGTCACCGGGCTTTTCTGAAAGTGTGATTCATTCGCCATGTGGCAGGCCAGTGCCGCATTGTTGCCAAACACTGCGTCTTCAGCCACGGGCCCGCGCGACTTCACGGCCTCGAAAAACGTCCACAAATGCGGGCGGACATCGTCATAGTCGTGTCCCTTGTAGGTCGTGTTTGCGGATATCGGTTCCTGCCCGAGTTTTTCGCCATGCTCCACATGCCATTGCTTCCTGTACTCATCGCGCATTTTCGCGGGGAAGCTATTGGCGTAGTAACTGGGAGCCCGATCCAAGCCGGACTGTGGGTAGTGGCGAATCTCAAATTCGCTCAATTCAAGGATGCCCTTAGAACCCATAAAGCGCGCCACTTCCTCGGTCTCGGTATCGAGAGTAAGACGGCAGTAAACGGGAATGTTGTTGTACTCAAAAATCACTGTCTGTACATCCGGCATGTTACGTCCATCGCGGAACCGATAGATACCGCCGAACGTCTGCGCTCGCTGGGGCGGCTCATTCCAGCCCAGCGTGTAGATCATCCCGCTGATCAGATGCACCATCAGGTCTCCCGCTACACCCGTACCGTATTCCTTCCAGCAGCGCCAGCGGGCAAAGCGGTGAGCATCAAATGGAACCTTCGGAGCAGTCCCGAGCCACGTCTCCCAATCGACAGTGGCCGGCGAAAGGTCAGGCGGTGGCGGATATTGCCAGGCACCTGTGGGATCGTTGCGGCCCAGGGACAATTCCACCAGCGACAACTGTCCGATGGCACCGCCTTGATAGAGTTCCCTCGCCTTGCGACAGAGCTGAGAGCTGACCCGCTGCGACCCGATCTGTACGATACGATTATACTTCTGGGCAGCGTCGACCATGGCAATACCATCGGCCGCATTGTGCGACATCGGCTTCTCGCAATAGATATCCTTCCCGGCGCTGATAGCATCTACGACGATCTTGCGATGCCAGTGGTCGGGCACCGCAGCGACGATGCAATTAATTTCCTTGTCGTCGAGTAACTCCTGATACCGCCGCGTCGTGCGTAATTTCGGACTCTGAGTAATCTCTCTCGCCAACGTATGCCGGCCGTCATACAGATCGGCTACGGCAATGCACTCCACACCGAGGCCTAGAGTGGCATCAAGCAAACCAGATCCTTGCATGCCGACCCCGACAAAACCACACCGCACGCGATCACTCGGCGGCTGGGGCCGGGAAGAAGCAAAGAGCGGACTCGGATCGAGCAGAACGATGTTTGCGCCTGTTAACCCTCCGGCTGCAACTGCTCCTGCTCTCAGGAACGCGCGGCGTGAAAATTTCTCTTTCATTCTGGTCAAAGGTACGCGAAGCCCAAGTCTTCGTATGGGGCTTAGTTTACTCCAACTCGCTAGCGAGACATTCAAAAGTCAGCCATTTCCGGCGATGACGAGCGGAGTGTGAGCCACGGGACGAATTGCCGCGAGAGCCCTTCGGCCCTTTCTTCTGCGACGGATTCCAGAAATCGAACTCTCAGGAGAAAAGGGGCCACCTGAAAGTGGACTGCACTGGAATGCGACGCCCCGTGCGTTGGGATTCATGGCAAGCTTCCATGATTTCGAGCACATGGAGTGCATGTTCGGCGGTCACCAGGCTCTGCTTGCCCGTCGCCAGACACTCGGCGATGTAGCCGCCACCGTTCTGCCACGCGTATCCCGCAGGATCCTCAACATAGCGCTTCCCCGGCTCTTTCAGCGTCGCCAGATCCACGCCGTGAGGCGCCCAATCGTAACCGCACAAATGCATATCGCCCTCGGTTCCCCAGAAGTCGATCGTATGTTGATCGGACTTGCCCGAGTGGCCTTCCGCCGATCCGTAGTTGTACCCGGACTGTACATGTGACAGGACGCCGTTGCCGTGGTCCATGATCAGCATCTCATTGTCGGCGACCTCCACCTTGACCTCGGTCCCTTCAGGTTGATCCAGTCCATCGACTCCCGCGAGCTTGCGTGTCGGCGTACAAATGCTAGTCATCCCGACTACGGCTTTGGCTGGCCCGAGTACTCCCGTCAGAGTGGTGACGTTGTAGACTCCCAGATCGTAAAGACTGCCACCTCCCGGCTGGAAAAACCAAGCTGACCATAGATGTCCCTCGTGACCGTACTGAGCGTGGGCGGCCGTTACTTTGCCGAGTTTGCCGCTTTGGAGGGTTTCCGCCATAAACTTGAATTGAGGACTGAGTACCGTGATCGGTGCTCCCCACAACCCAGCTTTCTTTTGCTGAGACAACCGCAACAACCGCTTGGCGTCTTCTGAACGAACAGCCAGTGGCTTCTCCGACCAGACGTTTAGTCCGGCTTCCAGACCCTTACTGTTGACCGGGTAGTGGGATGGCATCGAAGTCAGATTGACAAGCAAGTCGAAGCGTGGACCGTCAAGCATTGTGTCAATGTCGGGATAGACATGCGGGATATTGAACTGCTTTGCCCGCCGCTCGGCTCGCGCCACTATGATGTCACAGGCGCTCACCAATTCTATGTAGGGTGAGGACGCCATTACCGGGAGATAGCTCCCGGATACGCTGCCGCAGCCGATAACCCCAACCTTGATTCTTCTGGTCTCCTGACTGGAGGCGACGGACGCCAATGAGGCCGCGGCAGCGGTCAAAAGGAACTCGCGTCGGGAAAAAGGCTTGGGAGCAGTCATAGGTTTGTCTCTCTTCGCTCCAAAGTTTTTTCAGACATATGAGGGTCTCATGCGTGAGGACCGAGTCTTCGACAAACGAGACAGCACCTTGGGCGCGTGCTAGAGACCCGCTGCGCTCGCCAGCAGGCAGCTTATGCTGGACGGATCATGCCTTCGCTCGCCGCAGCGCCGACTCGGGGAAACAGGCCTTGCGCTTTCCCGCCAAGTTAGGCTAGGACTTCGGACACCACCCGAGCTGGGAACTGATCGGTGAGCCTTTCCTTTAGGCCATGTTGCTCAAAGACCAGGTCGCGGAAGTTCATGCCCAATAGGTGCAGGATGGTTGCGTGGAAATCATGAACACTGACTCGATTCTCTACTGCTTTGTGTCCCAGTTCATCGGTAGCACCGAATGCCGTGCCGCCCTTGACCCCTCCACCGGCCATCCACACGCTGAACCCGCTCGGTCCGTGATCACGGCCTAGGTTGTCCCTGTTCCCCATCCCCGCCTGTCCCAAAGGCAAGCGGCCAAACTCACCGGACCAAATCACCAGAGTCGAATCGAGCAGACCACGCTGCTTGAGGTCCTTGAGGAGGGCAGATGTCGGCCTGTCCGTCTTGCCACAGCAGTAGCGGAGGTTCTTGTCCAGCTCGGTGTGGGTATCCCAAATCTGCTGTTCAATATAAATTTGGACAAAGCGCACGCCACGTTCGACCAGGCGGCGAGCCATCAGGCAACGTTTGCCGTACGATGCGGTCAACTCGTCGTTAAGACCATACGCTTCTTTGGTCTTTTCGCTTTCTTGGGAGAGATCAAGGGTGTCGCTGACGGACATTTGCATTCGTGCCGCCAACTCATAGGAAGCGATGCGGCCGCTAAGGTCGGTCTCCAAGGGGCGCCGCTGGCGATGAGCTTCATCCAGCCGTCGCAGCAGACTCCGCTGGGCCTCGAGTACTGGTTCAGGCCATTCCGGGCGAGACTCGAGATTCAGCACGGGAGGCCCGTCCGAACGGAAACGGGTTCCCTGGTAGAGGGGAGGCAGCCAGGCCGATTGCCAGTTCTGTATTCCGTTGATGGGCAGCATTTTTGGATCGTCGAGAACCACGTACGCCGGCAGGTTTTGATTCTCCGTCCCCAAGCCGTAACTGATCCAGGCACCCAGTGACGGTCGCCCCTGGATGATTCGCCCGCTCTGCATCATAAACAGAGCCGGCTCATGGTTCGGAGTTTCGGTGTACATTGACCGGATGAGGGCGATGTCGTCCACGCATTCTGCCGTATAGGGCAAAAGCTCAGAGAGCTCAAGACCTGATTGCCCGTGCTTGGAGAACCTATAAGGTGAGGGCAGTATCCCGGTGTTTTCCTTGGGTGTCACTACGTCGGTGGTTAAGTCCCGGCTGGGCACTTTGCCGGAATATTTGCTAAGCAACGGCTTTGGATCGAACAGGTCTACCTGGCTAGGGCCGCCATTCATGAAGAGCTGGATCACAGCCTTAGCTTTGGGCCCAAAATGAGGCAGCTTCGGCTTGAGATCGTGGCTCTTAGGTTCTTCCAAGTTCGCGGCCAGCACGGGATTTGACGAGAAGAGGTCGCTACCTAGAAGGTATGCAAGGGCAGTGCCATAGAGACCATCTACCATGGTCGAAAAGAAATCGCGGCGGGATGTGCCGGAGCACCCTCCGAATGCCGCGTGATGGGGCACCTTATTCTGTCTCCTGTATCTCATGGGATAGCATCCTCAATCAATAAACATGAAGTCCGCCGAATTCAGAATCGTGTGGCAAAGACCCGCCAAAGCCAGCCAGTTCGCAGTTGCTTGCTTGGGAGTCTCCACGCGGTCTCTTTCCAGCCTGGGCGGCCAATGGCGAGTGAGTTCTTCCAGCGTCGCCAGGCTCTCACGCATCTCAAACTCGGTCGGCGGTCGGGACAGCGCCCGTAGATAGACCTGGTTTACCTGCTTCTCTCGGTTGTCGCCAACCTCATCCATTACGCGACCGGCCATGTAGCGGACAAGCTCCCACATCTGTCCGCTATTCATCATTTGCAAGGCTTGGGTGGCCACGTTCGATTGACTCCTCTCAACACAATTGGGCGTCATCTGTGGCAGGTCGTAGACTTCGAGTAAGGTCACCGGGGTTGTCCGGCGCTGCAGTATGTAGATGCCTCGCCGAAAACCAGCCTGGGAGCCCTTGGCGACAATCTCCTTGGTCGGCTTCACCTCAACTTCCTCGGGTGGGCCAAACCGCCTGGGATCCAGCCTTTCCGTGACTTTAAGGATTGAGTCATAAATCTGTTCGGCATCCAAGCGCCGCATTGTCATTCTAGAGAGCAAGGCGTTTTCCGGGTCGATAGCCAGAATTTCCGGCTTCTTCCCAGAGGACTGCCGATAAGCCGAGGACGTCATGATCAGCCGATGCATGTGCTTCATGCTCCAACCCCTGCTCACAAACTCAGTGGCCAACCAGTCCAAGAGCTCGGGGTGGGAGGGAGGCATACCGGAACGCCCGAAGTTCGACGCGGTCGGCACCAGCCCACGGCCAAAGTGACGCATCCATATCTGATTCACCATGACCCTCGAGGTCAGCGGGTGGCTCGACTGTGTGAGCCATCGGGCCAATGCCAAGCGCCTGCCGCTGGAACTGGTTCCCGGCCAGGGAGGAACCACCTTGTAGGGCTGAAGACCCTCGGTAAGGACTTCGGGAACTCCAGGTTCTACCGACGGCCCTGGGTTCAAGACTTCTCCCCTGCGTAACAAATAACTGGTCGAAGGCTCTCCGCCCATGTCCGAGAGAACACGCACGTGAGGCTCAGGCCGCAGTTTCTCTTCCACCTCCTCGATTTCCTCGCGGATGGGCTTGGCGATCGTCTTGAATGCCTCATACTTCTTGATCAGGTCATCGTCTGTGATCTCGAGGGTGGTCTTGAACTTCTCGGCGAGATACTTCTGCAGCTCAGACCGCTTGTCCTGTGGAGTGTTCACCAGGTTACGGAGATCTTGCCGCACCGCCTCAGGAAGAGATGCCAGTCGCTCCTCAAGAAGTTTCTCGCGGAAGGGCTTTGCCTGAGCCTCGAGTGACTGCTCCAGTCTTTCCATCTCTTTCTTTAGCGGTGCATTGAACGCGGCAGTCTCCTTCTTTTCACTCTCGAGGGCGATATCTGATCTTTCGCTCCTTCGGCGGCAGCCAGTCGTAAGGGTCGTAGGCCGCCTGCAGAACCGCGCTGAGCCGATAATAATCCCGCTGAGAGATCGGATCGTACTTGTGGTCGTGACAGCGGGCACAGGCTACAGTCAGACCCATGACAGCTGAGGTCAGTATCTGAATCTGATCGGCAAGCACATTCATCCGCTCGCCAAGAAAGGCGAATTCGGGCTCCCAGGTTGCGTCCGCGGCAGTGCGCAGAAATCCCGTAGCTGCCACGCGGTCGATCAGTTCCGCGGTGATCTCTGCTTTGCTGTAGTCGGCCAGTTCGTCTCCCGCGATCTGCTCCTTGAGAAACTGGTCATAGGGTCTATCGCTGTTGAGGGCTCGAATCACATAGTCCCGGTAGCGCCAGGCATACGGCCGGAAAGGATCCGAATCTCCAAACCCCTCGCTGTCAGCGTGGCCCGCTAAATCCAACCAGTGCCGAGCCCACCGCTCCCCATACTCGGGTGAATCCAGCAAGCGATCTATCAGCCGCTCGTAGCGGTCAGGCCTCCGGTCATTCAGGTAGTCCCCCACCTCGCCAGGCGAGGGTGGCATCCCCGTCAAATCCAAGTAGACGCGCCGAAGCAGCACCAGGGGATCCGCTTCGGGTGAATAACTGAGATTCTTTTCTTCAAGTTTTTGAAGCAGGAATGCGTCGATGGCGTTACGGACCAGGTTTTGCTGCCTAACCTTGGGAGTCGGCGGATGCAGCGGCGGCCGGAAGGACCAGAAGTTACGGTCTTCTTTTGTGATCACTGGTCCACTGCCTGCGACGTTGTGCTCCGGTGCAGGTGGACAGCCATCTGTAATCCACGCGCGAAGCTTTGCCAGTTCCGCCTCAGTGGGGGGTCTGACCGAGTACTTTAGCTGTAGTTCGGTAGGCGGCATGTCGCCGGATTCTATCTTTCGAATCATAAGACTTTCGTCCGGCTTACCGGGTACCAGAGCCGGTCCCGATTTGCCACCCTTGAGCCGCGAGCTCTGCGTGCGCAGGTCGAGCCCGCCTTTCTGTTCGCGTTTGCCGTGGCACGCCACGCATCGCACCTGGAAGATGGGCAACACATCTTCCTCAGTGAACTGTGGGACGGCTGACGATTTCGCGGTTGCTACCTCGATTGCATCCGCTGGTGCGCCTCTGTCGATCCAGGCTCGAATCGTCTCCACTTCCTCGTTTGTCAGTTTGGGCTCCATGGGTGGCATCTGCTTCGTGGTGATCTTCTCCATCAGCAGGCTTTTCGTGGACGAACCAACCTGAATTGCCGGACCAGACTTGCCGCCTCTGATAATTGCAGCCCTCGATCGCAGGTCAAGTCCCTGCTGAGGAGAATTTGCCCCATGGCAAGCGACACATTTTGACTCAAAGATCGGGAGAACCTGCGATTCAAAGCTAGTGGATTTGTCGGCCGGCGCCGCCCGCAGAACTGCGACTGAACAGACAAAGCAGGCCACGACCCATGTAAGACTCGCCATCCAGAAGGCTGGACATGCGAAAGGGAATCTTGATCGGCTCTTGACCTGAGATCCAGACGCCACTTGGCAGTCTTTCTCAGTCCCAGGCTTCAGAAAATTGGACATCATCGGAGATACTCGCAATGGCTTTCAAATACAGGACCTGCTATGTGGTACCCTGGGACCTCCTGACAAAACCTGAAGCCAGCCGCGTCGCGCGGGTGCAAACGAATGTCGTTGGTCTTAGGCTTGCTCCCGGCATGATGTTACGTCGACTGCAGTATGATGCCTTTTGGCGGGCCTGTCATCACGGAAAGAATCGCGGCCTCACAATCTATGATACCAGCAGTGCTGACTTTCCAGCTCTCTCAACTGCCAATAGATGAATGCGGACAGTCGCCGACACCCAGGATCGGGTCACAGCAAGACGTTGACCTCAGACTCGCCGTGATCATTTCGCCATTGATTTGATGCAACGAGCACCTACAAACCGTTCCATATTTGATCTCCTTTGGCGGCCCAGGCGGCGGCCCGCTGAATGATGGTTTTCACCGCCGGCGTTTCAAGGGCCCTGGCGTCATGCCCTAGGAGTGTTTGAAAAACGCGACCTCTGCCATATTGATAGACCCAGGCGAGAGGCTCCTCTTTGCCGGTTACTTTTGACCTCGCTGTCAACAGCGCTTCGATGGGCTTATCGCCTTTTTGATTGAAGTAGAGTTCGTCGGTCGTCTCAAATGAAGTCAAACCTTCGACGATCTCATGCTTTACGTCCGTCGGGTTGACACGGAAGGTTCCGTACGGATCGTGCTCACTGCCGTCGCTGTGGTCCCAGACACGCCGCACAATATTGCGATACTCCGGCCAATCGGACTGGCTTGCGTCGGGAAGCGAATGATGAAAGGCGCCATTAGCAAAGTGGATGATTAGGAGTCCCCCACCACTGGATAGGTAATCCGTGAATGCCTTCTTAGATCGGTCACTGAGACCCTGAGGCTGTTTCCAATTGCAATAGTTCAACACCAGAAAAGCGTAGTCTCTTAAATCGTACTGTGAGAGGTCTTCAATATCAGTGGAAACGTCTGCGTAAATCTGGTCATCCTTTTCGATCGCTTGCTTGAGAACTGCCGTCGTTTCGCGCCAGTTGTGCGCCTCATGTTGCTGTCCCGTAAGAATCAAACCCTTGATGGATTTGCCGAAGAGGTGCCTTGTAATCTCGTCATCTGTATAGAAGCGCGATTCGACCCCTTGTGCCGGAACCTCCCCACCCGAAGCCCACACGATGGCATTCAGTATGAGCTTGCGGTAATCAGGGTTCTTCCAATTTGCATAGTAGTGTCCGGTAGTTGTTCCAAACCCTCGGCCACCATCGACCCTCTGTACCGCCCACGCGACTGCTTTTCCATTTGGAAGATTGCTTTCCAGCGCTGGGACGCTCAGGAGGGGGACCAATCGACGATCATCGCTGCGAAAGCGAATGTTGTAGTAAAACTCCTCAAGCATGCGAAACGGGCGCACTCCACGAACGATAGGGTGCTCCATCGAGGGAAGTTGAACTTCAGTGTCAAGCGTTTTGATCGCCGAGTACCAGCTGCGTTTGCCGCCTTCGTCCTGCCAGTCAAAGTAACCGCCGCCCCACTCCAGAATCTGCTCCCCGTAGTCATCGGGTGCGAAGGTCGAGAAATGAAAAGTAATGAATCCGCACCCTCGTTTCATTTGCCTTTCCATGACAGCCATGCGCTCTGCCGTCATGAAAGGCACGGGATAACCGATGTCCGGACCGTCCTGACCATCCGAGATCGTCATGATGACATCCGCATCGTCCAAAGTGGATGGATCCTCCGGCCAGCCGTTGTAGTGGACCTCCGTCTTTACGCCCGTGAGGTTCGATGCGGTGTCAAGCATCACCTTTAGCAAACGGACTGACTTGATATACTCGTGCATGGCTGGGGGATGACTCTTTTTACCGGCGATGAGGACAATTTTCTTGTCCTTCCCCTTGTATGCCAATAGATCGTTCTGCACCGATAGGAGGGAAACGACAACAACCAGCAGCCAAGCACTACTCTTCATACTTCACTCCTTCATTCGGTTGAGCCTTCCGTGCCGCCAACAAGGGGCTCATATCTCTGCAGGAAATTAACAAGGAGAGAAAGACTCGTAATTGTGAAACTGTTAGAAAAATCGAATCGCGCCTCACACTTGAACCTAAAATGTGAAAAGTTCTGAATGCGTCAGGAGGCAAGGGTTCCGCCGAGTTGCGCTGGATCAAGCACTTGCGGCGGCTCGCCAGGAGGCTCGCCCTCCCGAATTTTTTCACACCTCTCCCTCGTTTGAGGCATGCACCCCTTCCAACTCACAAGACTCAGAACTGACGTTTCACTCCCCAAACTGTATGGTCCTGGGCGTGTTGACCGCTCCGCTCCACACCCCAAAGTCCGGACTGGCACTTTCGAATGCGCTTCTCCGAAGCAGCGACTCATACAGTTGAAAGTATCCTCGCATACTATAGTTCTCGCGTCGTTACCACCACAAGAAAAAGTCTCTGAATCTCTGGGCACCATGAAGGACATGAAGGGGGGAGAACGGAGCAACCGCCCCAAGCGCGGCGGTGGCTTTTCGGATGCCTGTCCCTCATGGTCTCAAACGACTCGTCAAAGCGCCCCTTCCAACCCTGCTGCAAAGAGTCACGTTTGTAAAGGCCGGCCGCCGTGGTGCCTGCTGTTCGCGGCGGCCTTCAAGCGTGCAGCTTCGGGCCGACACGGCACGCCACGGCGGGCGTTCCCTACATCAAATTCACATTCGTTCATAGATCCCCTGTCACGGAGGATGGGGATAAGAATGAACCGCTTCGGGGAGAGAACACCGATTTGGTCGCTCCTTGCCAATGACAAGGGACCAAAGAGAGGCCCCTACGGGAAGACAGATTTCCAAAGAGCCTGCGTGGTCACATCGAAGGAGTTAGTTCAAGGCTTGAGCTACCATTGACGAAAGCGACTCGCAACCTTAGAATTTGAATAGCAGATAGTTGGTGAGACAGTCGTGCCCTCCCCTTCAAGCTGTTGGTCGCAGTTGCAAAGGTTCCCCTCACTTCTCAATTAGGACCGTCAGGGAGAGCGACTGAATATTAGTAAGGTTAGGGAAACGTTGTGTCGTCCAGTCATAGGCAAACACTCCGAATAATCACTCTTGTCGCTCTATCCGCCCTCATTGGAAACAATCCTCCCTTCCTGGCAGAAGAGGGGGATACGTTCTTCGAGACCAAAATCCGTCCTATTTTGGTTGACCACTGCTCCACCTGCCATGGTGAGAAATTACAAATGGCGTCACTGAACCTCACAACCGCCGAAGGCTTGTTCAAAGGGGCGGTGAGCGGCCCCATCGTGGTGAAAGGAGACCCAGAAAACAGCCGCATTATCCAGGTAGTGAGCTACCTGGATAAAATCAAGATGCCGCCAACGGGCAAACTGAAAGACGAAGAGATCGAAGCTCTGAAGGTCTGGGTCAAGATGGGTACGCCATGGCCTGATGCCAAAGCGACGGCCACTCCTTCCCCGAGTTCAAACGAGAAATACACTCGGCAGCCAGGAAGGCACTGGGCGTTTCAGCCTGTCCAGGACTATTCTGTTCCCAAGGTGAAGGACCAGGGCTGGATCCGCACGCCTGTAGACGGTTTTATTCTAGCGAAGCTGGAAGAGCAGGGTCTCCAGCCTCCGCCTCCTGTGGACAAGCTGACGCTGCTGCGTCGCGCAAAATGGGATCTTCATGGACTGCCGCCAACTCGAAATGAAATTGAAGAATTTTTGTCGGATGAGTCGCCAGTAGCCTTCAGCAGATTACTGGATCGCCTTTTGGCCTCCCCTCGGTATGGCGAACGCTGGGGGAGGCACTGGCTAGACGTTGCCCGCTATGCGGATTCAACTGGTCTTGATGAGGACGATCCGTACTATCACGGCTGGCGCTATCGCGATTACGTTATTGATTGCTTTAATAAGGATTTGCCCTTCGACCAGTTCATCAAAGAGCAATTGGCAGGAGACATCCTCGCAGCCGAAAAGGGAGGAGTGCACGAAAGCCAGATCGTAGCCACTGGCTTCTTGGCCTTGGGGCCAAAGCCTATCGCCCAGCAAGATAAAGTCAAAATGGTTTACGATGTCGTTGACGAACAGATCGACACTACCTCAAAAGCTTTCCTGGGCCTTACCATTTCGTGTGCTCGTTGCCATGATCATAAGTTCGATCCCATTTCTACTGAGGATTATTATTCTCTGGCGTCGATCTTTGCCTGTATCCGCAATTACGAAGATCTCAAACCTGTCTCCGCGAAAACCTACGTCGTGCCCCTCGTACCCAAGGAAGTCTACGATCGTTACCGTGATCACCAGAAGAAGGTCGAAGCAAAAGAAAAAGAAATAGGCGAAGTGATCAGTGCCGAAAAAGAGCGGCGAGCTGCGGCTTTGCGGCCCCAGTTGGCTGAGTATATGCTTGCGAGCTGGCAGTATGAAAATCGACCCAGCTCTATGGCCACCTTGACAGTGGAGCAATTTGCTCTAGAGATGAAACTGCAGCCCGATGTTTTGGGCCGCTGGGTAAAATATCTCAAACCTGGCCAGTTTCGACCGCACTTAAGCGCTTGGCAAGAAGCAATTCAAGAGTCACAAGGTAGGCACTCAGCCCTCGCAGATTCTGAGGCGGGACCCGCCGTCAGCAAGGTGCCTTCTGTTCCTGAAGCGCTGTCAGTGCTAGCCAAAAGCTATCAGGATGAAATTGAAAGAAGATCCCTCGAGTGGGAGAGCACTCTGGCGGATTGGAAACAGAGGGTAGAAAGCGCTGCTAAAGCAGGAATGCCTCCCCCTGAGAAGCCAGTCTTTAATAAGGTGGAACACCCCTTCTATACTGATGTGTTTCTTGATGACCCTTTGTTTGGGCTGCCGGAGAAGGATGAGGAAAGACTCTTTCTGGAAACGTCGAAGGCTCGTTTGGCAGTCCTGCGCGACGAGGAGAAGGCCCTTAAGAGTGCTGGGCCACCAGCACCTCCCCTGGCAGACGCCGTAGCTGAAGGCGAAATTGTAGAGCAGTCCGTCTTTGTTCGTGGCAGTCCTCAGAATCCCGGAGTGAAGGTATCGAAGCGATTCCCCGCGATCCTCGCTGGAGATCGGCAGTTTCCGATCACTCAGGGGAGCGGACGGAAAGAGCTGGCTACCTGGTTGACTCAAAGACGATCATCCGCTCACTAGCCGCGTCACAGTCAATAGGATCTGGCAGTGGCACTTTGGAGAAGGATTGGTCCGCACTCCGAATAATTTCGGGACAGTTGGTGAAAAACCTACTCACCCGGAGTTGCTGGACTACCTGGCGAAGCAGTTTGTCAGGAGTGGCTGGTCAGTCAAGGCGATGCACCGGCTCATCATGCTGTCCAGTGCTTACCAGATGAGCAGCCGGATTAGCGCCAAAACCTGGACCGAGGATCCTTCCAATCGGCTGTGGTCTCGCTTTAGCCGGAGACGCCTCACCGTAGAGGAAATGCGGGATGGACTACTCAGTGCGTCCGGATCTCTCGATTTGACCATGGGCGGCGTCATCAGTGAACTGGCCGCATCACGCTCGTACGAGGAACGTAACAAGAGCCGAGTTGACCCAGAAAGGAGCTGTCGGCGGACTGTTTATCTGCCATTGAATCGCAACAAGCTACCAACCCTGCTGAACCTGTTTGATTTCGTGGACTCAACCACAAGCACTGGCAAGCGCACCCAGACCAATGTCGCGCCGCAGGGCTTGTACATCATGAATAGTCAGTTTGTGGACAAACAAGCTCATACATTGGCGAGGCACCTGCTCGATAACAACGATGCTGATGCGGATCGGGCCAAGAGAGCCTACTTGTTATTGTTAACCAGAGAGCCAACAGCCGAAGAACTGGAACAATCTTTGCGTTATGTCGCGAACTATCCCGTCGAGCAGACAAAGGCATTGGACGCAAAGGTAACAGCCTGGCAGGGTTTCTGCCGGGTTCTGATCGCTTCGAACGAATTCCATTACCTGGACTGAATAGGAGTGAAGTATGGAGCCAACTAGAAACGACGGTATTTCACGGCGAGCTGCACTTGGCAAAACAGCCTGCGGATTTGCCGCTTTGGCTCTCAAGGGCTTGCTTGCCGAATTCGATGGACTTCTGGCGATGCCTGGCGTAGAGAATCCGCTGGCGTTAAGACCCCCTCACTTCACTCCCAAGGCAAAGCGAGTCATCTTCTTATTCATGCACGGCGGCCCGTCACACCTCGATACCTTTGATCCGAAGCCGCGTCTGGACCGCGATCACGGCAAACCGATTCCATTTCAGCGTTCGCTTACGTTTTCTCCCGCTAAAGAATTGGGCGGCCTGATGAAGTCGCCCTTCTCTTTCAAGCAATACGGCCAGAGTGGCGTTCCGGTCAGTGAGTTATTTCCTCACGTGGCTACTTGTGTCGATGATCTTTGCATCATCCGTTCCATGGTGGGAGATGGAGTCGATCACGGCGGTGCGATGCTTCAGCTTCATACAGGTAGTTTCACTTTCACGCGCCCCTGCATGGGATCATGGGTACTGTTGGGTTTGGGAACGGAGAACCAAAACCTGCCAGGATTTATTACCATTAAACCGACTCTTTGGCATGGTGGAGAGAAGAACTGGAGCTCCAGCTTTCTACCCGGCGCCTATCAAGGCACACCCATTGGCTATTCGGCCATGAAGATCGAGGATATTCAAAAGCAACCCATTGAGTATCTGGCGAATGCCAGGCTGACCACAGAACAGCAACGGTACGAGCTGGAGATGCTGCAGAAGGTGAATCGCCAGCATGTCCTCTATAGGGAACATGATCCCAATCTGGAAGCTCGCATTCAAGCGCTCGAGTTGGCGTTTCGAATGCAAGCCGAGGCTCCAGAGGTTCTGGAAATCGAAAGAGAATCAGAGGCGACCAAGAAATTGTACGGGTTGGACGACGAAACGACACGGGACTTCGGCTGGCAATGTCTCATGGCCCGTCGCTTCGCAGAACGTGGCGTCCGTTTCATCCAGTGTTCCCACAGCGGGAAGGAGGAGAAGTGGGATCAACATACCAAACTTGCTCAGATGCACTACAAAAGCGCCCGCGAAGTGGACAAGCCTATCGCTGGACTGCTGAAGGATCTTAAAGCTCGTGGACTACTAACGGACACGCTCGTCATCTGGGGCGGCGAGTTTGGCCGAACACCTTTTGCCCAATATGATGGTCGTGACCACAACCCTTACGGCTTTACCATCTGGATAGCAGGCGGCGGGGTTAAGCCCGGAACGATCTATGGAACGACAGATGAGTTTGGTTATCATGCAGTCGAGCACCGGATGCATATTCACGATTTCCATGCCACAGTTCTTCATCTCATGGGCTTGGACCACGAGAAACTAACTTATCAGTACGGAGGTCGTAATTTCCGGCTTACTGATATTCACGGCACTATTGCCCACCAGATCATCGCCTGATTTCCCGGACAAGTTTGATTCCTATTGACGCTTGATCGGTTCACTAAAACTCCTGTGGGCCGCCACGGTTAAAGTTAGGTCCTGCCCTCTGGCGAGCCGACCCAGGTGTCTGCGCGCTGATCCTCCCGACCACCAGATATCATCCCTAGTTGCGCACGCATCGCTTATCAATCGTACCGATCAAAGACATATGGGCTCGCCCCTCGAACCAATAGTGGAACGTGACAAACCGATAGCCGAGCCTGCCGGCGAGCCATACTAGTAGACGGCTTAGCAAGCGCTTCGTCCTCACGCGTGCCTACGCATAGGACTTGCCTTCGCATGCTTGTATTGGTAGGCTCACGCGACTGCAAGGCTCTGATGGCTCTCCGCACGGAACACCAAGAATAGCTGGGCGGTCGGGTTTTTTAGAGGAATGCAGCTAATCCAAAACTTAGGAAATGAAAAGCGATGAAATTCTCACGCAAGGGAAAGGACATTCTAGTGTCACTTCACCACCTCTACTTGCAATGGGCTGTGAAGGCAAGCGAGCCTCTCTGGCTATTCCTCACACCGGGCGGCGGTATTTTTCGTTTTGCGACCGTAATTGTGACGGGTTTATTGCTCGTGCCGGCTCCTCCAGGCTTGATGGCACAGGAGTGGCGCTTTCACGGCGGAGACGCGGGCGGAACGAGGTACTCCCCACTTGAGCAGATCAATAGGAAGAACGTGACCCAACTGAAGGTCGCCTGGGTCCACGACACCGGTGATTTCAGCGACGGAACGGAATACCCCACTCGGTCGGCATTTGAAGCAACGCCTCTGGTCGTCGACGGCGTCCTGTACGTGACCACACCATTTTGCCGACTCATTGCTCTTAATGCCGAATCGGGCGAGAAGCTTTGGGACTTTGATCCGCAAATCGACAAGACCATGCGGCTCAATCTCTTCGTCAACCGAGGGCCTGCCTATTGGACAGACGGCAAGCGGAAACGCGTCTTCCTGGGCGATCTTCACGGGCGCCTCTTTGCTCTTGACGCCCTGACCGGCCGGCCTGATCCCGAGTTCGGCAAGAATGGAATGCTGGACCTGAAGCTGGGGATGACAGAGAGATTT
Organism: uncultured Acidimicrobiia bacterium; assembly: GCA_963752385.1. Lineage (GTDB taxonomy): Bacteria > Acidobacteriota > Terriglobia > Versatilivoradales > Versatilivoraceae > CAVVYL01. Next base: position 366,385 of record CAVVYL010000040.1, read on the forward strand.
CCCAAGGACCGCTATGGCTTGACCTCTCCATAGCCGTCTGCCGGGATGTCCTCATCGCTGGCAGTGTGGTCAGCGAGCAGGTGCGGCAAGGGCCTAACGGCGACATTCGCGGCTTCGATGTGCGCAGTGGCAAGCTGCTCTGGCAGTTTCACACCGTGCCGCGTCCCGGCGAGTTCGGCCACGAGACTTGGGAAAGCGACTCGTGGAAAGACCGCGGCGGGACCAACGCCTGGTCCATTATGAGCGTCGATGAGAAAAATGGCCTGGTTTTCGTCCCCTTGACCTCGCCGTCGTACGACTTCCATGGCGGTGACCGCAAAGGCGCCAATCTTTTCGCCGATAGTGTTGTGGCTTTGGATTACAAGAGCGGCAAGCGCAAGTGGCATTTCCAGACAGTGCACCACGACCTGTGGGACTACGACTTGCCCGCGCAGCCCGTGCTGGTCACGGTTCGGCGGGACGGGAAAGAGGTACCCGCCGTCGCGCAAGTTACGAAGACAGGTTTTATGTTTCTGTTGCACCGCCTGACGGGCGAGCCGCTGTTCGAAGTCGAGGAGCGACCAGTCCCAAAGAGCGAAATCCCAGGAGAGCAATCTTGGCCAACCCAACCGTTCCCGGTCAAGCCGCCTCCCATCGCCCGCCAGTCGATGACGAGCAATGACATCACTGACGTCACGCCTGAATCTCGGCAAGAATGTCTGGAAATCCTCGCCGATACCGACGTGGACGTTCGCATCTTCGACCCTCTGGGAGAGAATAATTCTGTCGTCATGCCGGGCTTGAACGGCGGGACCAATTGGGGCGGAGCTTCTTTCGATCCCGCCAGCAGCGTGCTCTACGTCAATTCCATGGATGTCGGCGGCCTGTTTCGACTCGTGAAACGGCCCGAAGGGTCGGGATCTGCCTTATGCTTTGCGGTCCAAGAAATATGAGTTTCTCTGGGATTCCAAGGGTTATCCCTGCCAGAAGCCTCCTTGGGGCAGATTGACGGCGATTGATTTGAACTCGGGCGAGTTTCGCTGGCAGGTCGCCCTGGGTGAGTTCGATGAACTCAAGGCACGAGGTGTTCCCAAGACGGGCACGCCCAATTTGGGAGGTTCTATTGTGACCGCGGGTGGACTGGTGTTCATCGCCGCGACCAATGACCGGCGCTTCCGCGCATTTGACAAAGAGACGGGTCATGAACTTTGGATAACAGAGCTGCCCGCCAGCGGCTTCTCGACACCGGTGACATATCAGGGCAGGAAAAGCGGCAAACAATTTGTTGTGATTGCTGCCGGCGGGGGCAATAAGTACGACAAGAAGTTCACCGGCAAGCTGGTGGCTTTTTCGCTGCCGTAGAGTCCGACCATGCAGCTTTGGTTTTGCTCATCCGAGGTGGTTATTGAGAAAGACGCTCTTAGGAATCACGCTGTGCTCTCTGGCAAGCAATCTCTGTCTTGGCCAGGCACCAGCCGCTTATAAAGGTCAGGAAGAGAAGCTGCCCGTCCGGGTAGCACCTCAACCGGTCAGCTTTAGCCACAAGCGGCATCTGGTAGAAGGCATGCCTTGCCTGGATTGCCATGCGGACGCCGGTGAGAAAGAGCAGGCCGGGCTGCCCAACGCCCAGCTGTGTATGGTGTGCCATGCCGCGATCAAAGCCAGCAGCCCGGAAATCAAGAAACTTGCCGCGATCCATCGACGTGGAGAGAAACTGAAATGGGTACGCGTCTATCGAGTGCCGGACTTCGTGTTCTTCAGCCACGCGAACCACTTGAAGGCCGGTGAAAAGTGTGCCACCTGCCACGGTCCTGTAGACCAACGCGAAGTGCTGGACAAAGAAGTGTCCACAAGCATGACCACGTGTATGAACTGCCACGCGACGCGAAAGGTTTCCAACGATTGCTCTCTCTGCCACCAGCTAGGCTATTAATTCAATTCCCCTCCCTGCTGGTCCTTTCAGGCCGACCGCAAAACGGTATTCTCCATTCCGGCAAATTTCCTTGCCAACAAATTCAAATAATCGTTGAAGTCTTGAGAATCTTCGGCTAGGCTTTCACGCAACAATCACTCGAGGCTACGCGAATTCAGCGAGGGTCTGTTTTACAAGTACTCCTGCACCGTAGTACGTACCGACAAGCGCCGGTATGCTTTTAAGGATGGAAATTCGCAAGGTTTCTAACCGGGCTGACGCTTCCACCTGCAAGTCGAATTGTCGCGCCAACAGTGACACCGAATACCATCAGGTTCAACTTCGACGAAGGTTTTCAGAGAAAACAGGAGAGAGAGGTCACAAATGTCAAGACGGCACCCCAGACTAGCTGCTCCAGAGGTAAAGGGTATCAACAGGTACTTAAGGAGTATAACCATCTGGATTCTCGCTTTACTCGGAATGACCATCTTTTCGGCCACGGGTTGGGCGCAGGGACACGGTTCCATTAGTGGTACCATTACAGATCCCAGTAATGCCGTAGTGCCGAACGCCAATGTCACACTGACCCAAGTTGCCACCGCTGTGGAGAGGACATTCGTGAGCGGGCCTGACGGTTTCTATTCGTTTCCGGACATTCCGCCAGGGAACTACACCCTCAAGGTCACCGCAGCAGGCTTCCAGAGCGCCGAAACGTCGGTCTCGGTTCGAGTCAACCAATTGGTACGAACCGACCTGCAACTGGCGCTGGGCGCCTCGACCGAAACGGTGAACGTGACGGCCGAGGCCACCCAGATCAACTTTGAAGATGCGACGCAGCAAGCGGGCATTGCCCCGGAGGTGATCCAGGAACTGCCCCTACTGCTGGGGGGTGGGCCTCGCAGGGTTACTGATTTTGTGCTGCTGGTCCCAGGGGCCAACACGGGCGGTACGGACGACGCTTTCGCAACGCGATTCAATGGTGGCTTGCAGGCGGCCGATGACGCCCAGATGGATGGGATCAGCATGATTCAGGGCACGATTGCCAACAACGGCATGATCGCTTTCGAGGACTTTACCATCAGCCCCGAAATGGTCCAGGAAGTGAAAGTTCTCACTTCCAACTACGAACCGCAGTATGGCACCACCAACTCGGCGGTGATTCAGGCTCAAAGCAAATCTGGGACGAACGAATACCACGGAGGTAGTCTTCTGGAACCACTTCAACACGGCCCTCAACGCGCGCCAATTCGGGGCCGACGAGAAGGGCAAGAACATTCAAAATAATTACGGCGGGTATTATAGGCGGAAAAGTGCCATTCCTGAACCGCGGCAACATGAAGACTTTCTTTTATTACCTCAACGAGCGGTACCGGATTCGTGGAGGGACCTCCCGCCCCACCATCTCTATCCCTTCGCTCAAGCAACGGCAGGGTGATTTCACCGATTGGGTGGACGCTAGTGGGAACCTGATCCCGATCTTCGACCCGCTCACCACGCGCACCCTCGCCGATGGCACGATCGTGCGCGATCAGTTCATGGGCTGTAACGGCACGACTCCCAACGTGATCTGTCCGGATCGCATTCAGAACTCGTTAGCCAAGCAATGGTTCCAGCATTTGCCCAATCCCACCAACGATCAGCCACTGAACAACTACCTGGCGCCAGCCTTCCCGTCCGATGCCAGCGAGACCAATGTGGCGACGAACATGCAAATGATCAAGATTGATCATCACCCGGGCGAGAAGGATCATGTGGCTTTCATGTTCCGACCTCAAAGGCATCCCTCGTTTGAGCCTCCCTGTGCGCTGTCCAGGATCATTTGTGAAGTCAAGTTGGACGCCACCGCAGTTTTTAGAGAGAGACCTCTACCGGGGCAATTGGGACCACACGTTCAGTCCCACGCTACTCAACACTCTTAACTTTGGCATTCTTCATTGGTACCTGGCCGATGAAGCCATCAACTCCCCATTCGTTAATGAGCTTCCGCAACTCCCGGGGGTTGAACACAACGTTCCTTCAGAAATCACCTTTTCGGATGGGTTCTATGGCTACGGTGCCGGTGATTGAGAATGCCGCAGGTAACCAGTTTCGGATTCAGAATTATATCTTCACGGACTTGATCGACATCGGTCAGGGGCAAGCACACCCTCAAGTTCGGCGGGGAATACCGCTACCTGGGTAAGCATGCCCCGGAGGTTGGCAACGCTAACGGCAGCTTCAATTTCGGCCGCGAGGCTACCGGGCTGCTGGACATTAACAGCGGCAGCCCGATTGCCAGCTTCTTGTTAGAGACCGTAGGTTCTGCGAGCGCCTTCGTTCGATCGATCGAATCAACGCGTCATCGGATGGATGCTTACATTCTGCACGTTGGAGACACCTGGAGGACTACGCCGAAGCTGACCGTCAATTATGGAATTCGCTGGGATTTGCACCGCCCGAGCTGGACGACTACCAATCAGAATTCCTTCTTCGACCCAAACATGCCGAACCCTGGCGCGGGCGGTAGACTCGGCGCGCTGGCCTTCGCCGGAACCGAGCACGGTGCGGCCAGCTTCGGGCGCCGCTACCCGGAAAACCTTTTCAAGAAGGCCTTTTCGCCCCGGCTCGGGATTGCCTACGCCGTGGACTCGAAGACCGTCGTGCGGGCGGGTTACGGTATCTTCTTCTCGCAACCGTACTACGCGGGATGGGGGGCGGGCATATCAACCGCGGGATTCTCAGCGCAGCCGGAATTTTCCAGTACGAGAGGGGGCCTGGAGCCTGCGTTCCTGTTGAGTCAGGGCTTCCCACAGAACTTCCAGAAGCCACCGGTCATTGATCCGAGCTTCCAAAACGGCCAGAGCATTCAATATCGGGATTTCAATGGCAATCGGCTCACCTACGCCCAACAGTGGAACCTGACCATCGAGCGACAACTAGGTCAAGACTTTCACCTCAGCCTGGCTTATGTGGCGAACAAAGGGACACGTCTGCCTTCTGCTCTGGCGGCGATCAATACCTTAGACCCCAGGTATCTATCGTTGGGGAATGCGCTGTTCGATGAATTCGAGCCGGGGCAGGCGTCATTGCATGGGGTGCCGCTTCCGTACGACGGCTGGGTGGAGCAAATGCGGGGCTGCGCTCCATCAGCTAGCCCAGGCCCTTCTCCCCTATCCGCAATTCTGTGATTCGATGCAATCGGGGAACGAGTATGCCGGCACCTCTAGCTACCATTCCTTCCAACTGAAACTGGAGAAGCGCCTTTCCGAGGGTCTGTTTGTTCTTGGCTCTTACACCCTCTCCAAAAACCTCACCACGAGCTTCCACGCCCACGAGGGGGCTCTTGGCGGCTCAGATAGCGTATCGGGCGTTTTTTCGCCCTATGAGCGCCATCGAGGCAAATCACTCGGGCACGATGACGTCCCGCATGTCCTTTCTATTGCTTGGGTATATGAATTACCGTTCGGACCAACAAAGCGCTTCCGGAGCAGTAGTGGCGTGCTCAACCGGCTCATAGAAGGGTGGCAGATCAGTGGGACCTTCCGAGCGTCTTCGGGACTGCCGGCATGGTTCCGCTCCAGCCAGTGTAATGTGCCGGATCAGCTTCGAGCCGCATGTATTCCCGCGTTGAAACCGGGCGCGGACCCGTTCTTGGTCAGTAAAGATAGCTTCGACCCTGGCGACGGTAGACCGCTCTTCAACGTGGACGCTTTCGAACCGATAGAATCCTTCAATTTCTACACGGGCGCCGGCCCGCGGATCAGCAATATCAGAATGTTTGGCTTCACCAACACCAATCTCTCGCTGCATAAGAGAATCCGCATTAGCGAAAAAGTGAGCTTTCCAGTTGCGGGCCGAGTTTTTCAACGTCTGGAATCAGCATATCTTTACGGCTGACGGGCAGTAAGGCTCGATGGCTTACACCAACGATCTGGCCAGCCCGGAATTCGGCCTGTGGAATGGTTCCGTGACCACCCCACGCAACATTCAGGTCGGCGCCAGGTTGGAGTTTTAAGCCTGCGGGGTCGTCTCTCAAAGGATGGCTGCTCCCCTCGCCCCGACAAACCGCAATGGCATTAAGTTCAGAGGGGCGAGTTCTTGCTTTCCGGGATCAGCAAGCCGCGAGTCCCGCACCTAGAAGGTGTGAAAAAATTCCCCTCCTATTTTAGGAGGGGTCGAAGCCCGTGAGGGCTTCTGGGGTGGTAACGGCAAGGCCAGACTGGGCGAGCGTTCCGCGCCGGCCACCGCCCCGAAGCCTCTGCGAGGCTTCCCCCCTCCTGATCCAGGAGGGATTTTTTTTACACCTCCCTTCCAAGAGTCTCTTCATGCTTAATCCAGGTAAGATCTGTCTTGCCTGATCCGCCTGCTCGATTGGCGGCTGAATGTCGATGATGACTCGTCGTGAAGCTCTCAAACTAACAAGTGCACTGGCCGTCGGCGTGGCTTTCCCCGTGCGTGCCCAAACCCGACGTCCCAAGAAGGTCATCATCGCTGGGGCGGGAATCGGTGGTCTGTGTTGTGGCTACGAGCTAATGAAGCGGGGACACGACGTCACGCTTCTCGAAGCGGCTGGCCGCACCGGAGGGCATGTTTATACGGTTCGAGACCGGCTGGCGGACGATTTCTACGCCGATGCCGGAGCGGAGCACGTCACCAAGCCGGGTTATGACCTCTATTGGCACTATGTGAAGGAGTTTGATCTTCCGACGCTCTTTTATCCACGCCGGCGCAATCTGCTCCGGTTCCTGGGGGGAAAGCTTTGCACCGAGGAGATGTTGGCAGACCGCAGCGTTCTAGCGGGTTTCGGCTTCAACCCAAGGGAAATCGACTTTCTCAGCCGTCACGCCTGGTCGGAGTTTCCGCTGCTTTATCACTCTCCTTATTTGGATGGCTTTAAGGACGAGTACCGTCCGTTCGATGCCGGGTTGAACCATCTGGACGAGATCAGTCTGAATGAATTGCTCAAGAAAGACGGGGCTTCACCGGCTGCTATTCAACACTTCGGCAGTTCCAACTCTGCGCTGGAAATGATCTGGCGAACAGCGATTCTGAAGTTGCGAGGAGTGCCGCTTTATCCTCCCGAACTGTATCGCATCCAGGGAGGCAATCAGCGCCTGACCGAAGCTTTCACTACCCGACTCGGCGACCGAGTTCGGCTGGGTGTCCCCGTAACAGCCATCGAACATGGAGACAGCGGCGTGACGGTGCACTACCGGGAGTTCGGCAACCAGAAAAAGATGGCAGCCGATTACCTGGTGAGCTGCATCTCGCTGGTTCAACTGCGAAAGATCCCGGTTAAGCCGGACTGGCCTGAAGACAAAGCGCATGTGGTTCACCAGACTCCCTACTATTCCGAGAGCCGGCTGATCCTTCAATCTCGGAGCCGGTTCTGGGAGAAAGATAAGATTAGCCCCAACATTTACTTCTATCAACCCGCACTGCGGGCCGTCTGGCCCATGGCCGATGAACTGCCCACGCGCCGCGGCTTGCTCCTGGGGAATGCTGCTGGTGTTGCAGATCCGGAGGCAGCGCTAGCGACCTTTCGGAAATACTATCCGGGCAAGTCGGAAGATATCGAGCAGGTACAGGTGGTGGCCTGGCCCAACGATCCGTGGGCGTCCGCTTGCGAGCGCGTCGCTTTCCCTGGCCAGTTGGCCCGGTTCTGGCCAACGGTGATGGAACCCCATGGCAGAATTCATTTCGCGGGGGCCTATGCGGACAACTTACAGTGGGGGATGGAGGCGGCCACTCGGTCCGCCCATCGTGTGGCTGAAATCATTGACAAGGTGTGAAGTCTTTCCGGCGACGTTGTTATTGGAGGTGCCTCTGTTACGCACCATGTTTTTGCTTTTGTGAGGACCACGCATCCCAAGGAGACGATTTCATGGCGATTTCAAGGCGCATGTTGCTCAAAACAAGTGTAGTCGGTTTGGCCGCAGCCCGGCTCACCCCTGGCCTCAGGCTGCCGGACAGTCTGATGGCGAGATCAAGTCAAGTGAAGATTGGGGTGACGGACTGGAACCTAAAGCAGGAAGGCAAGCTGGAGGCCGTGGCCCTGGCCAAAAAGATTGGCTTCGCTGGAGTTGAGGTTAGCATTGGAGTTGGGGCCGAAAGACTACCCTTGAGTGATAAGGCGCTGCAACAGCAATACGTCCAGGAAGGGGAGAGCCACAAACTACCGATCGCTTCAACCTGCTTGAATGTGCTACACAAGAATGTTCTGAAGTCGGATCCGTTAGCTCAACGTTGGGTCGCAGACTCGATCCCGATCACGAAGAACGTTGGCGCTAAAGTGATCCTGTTACCGTTCTTTGGGAAAGGTTCGCTGAAGACTCAGCAGGAAATGGATTATGTGGCGGACTACCTCAAAGAGGTGGCGCCGGAAGCTGAAAGAGCTCAGGTCGTTTTGGGTATCGAGAATACCATCTCAGCTGAGGACAATGCTCGTATTCTGGATCGAGCGAAATCCAGAGCAGTGCTTGTCTATTATGACATCGGCAATTCGACCAATGGTGGATTTGACATCCTGAAGGAGATTCGCTGGCTCGGAAAAGAACGCATTTGTCAGTTTCACATCAAAGACAATCCCTATCTCTTAGGCAAAGGCAGAATCAACATCCCCGCCGTGGTAAATGCCATCGTCGAGATTGGCTATTCAGGTTGGGCGCATCTCGAGACCCATTGCCCCTCCGGTTCGGTGGAAGCGGACATGTCAGCCAATCTCCATTATGTTCGTGGATTGCTGAGCTAGCCCACTAGTCGGATGAAACGAGAATTTTGTTCTCGTTAAGACGCCTGTGTCAAGGGCCAGAGGCTGCGGCTGTTGACGGTGGTCGATGAGTTCAACCGCGAGTGCCTGGCGATTGAAGTCGCTGGCTCATTCAATGCCCCGCCAGGTCATCCGAGTCTTGGAAATCCTCATCACTCAACACGCCGCTCCCCAATTCTTGCGCAGTAACAAGGGTCCCGAGTTTGTTGCCCAGGCCCTGCAACAGTGGCCGCTGACCAGGGTATCCAGACCTTTTACGTCGACTGAGGAGTAGCCTGAGGAGGAGGCTGTTCATTATGACGAATCGAAGTAAAGTGAAAGTCGGAATTATTGGCTCCCAATTTGAGGCAGACATTCATGCGGAATCATTCCATCTGATGCCAGAGGAGGCTGAAGTCGTAGCTGTAGCCTCCCCAACCCCTGGACATCCAGATGCATTGGCAAGAAAGTATGCGATCCCGAGAGTCTTTCACGACTACAGGGAAATGCTTAAGGAAAAAGACCTCGAGATGGTGACCATTGCTGCACCCAATCGTCTGCATGCCCAAATGGCAATTGACATCGCGAACGCAGGTAAACACGTCGTCTGTGAAAAACCGCTCTGCATGAACCTCGAAGAAGCCGACGAAATGATCGATACGTGCCAAAAAAAAGGCGTGCTCTTGATGTATGCCGAAGAGCTTTTCTTTACTCCGAAGTACGTCAAGGCCAAGGAAATGGCAGACCAGGGCGCCTTCGGCAAATTATACCTCGTGAAGCAGAGCGAAAAGAACCCTGGTCCGCACTCTGCGTGGTTCTGGGATGTCGAGCAATCGGGCGGCGGAGCGTTTATGGACATGGGCTGCCATGGCATTGCTTTCTGTTACTGGTTTCTGGGCCGATCACCCATCAAGAGTGTCTTTTGCCAGATGGGCACCTACGCTCATGCCGAGAGGACCAAAGGTGAAGATAACAGTATCTGTATCTTGGAGTTTGAAAATGGTGCTGTGGGTCTCGTTGAAAATAGCTGGATTCGTCTAGGCGGGATGGACGACTGCATCGAGGTTTACGGGGATAGCGGCCAGTCCTACGCCGATTTGCATATGGGCAATGCTCTCCCTACCTTCAGCACACGTGGCTATGGCTACGCCGTGGAAAAGGCGCCTGACACCAGGGGCTGGTCGTATCCCGTGTTCGATGAATTATGGAATTACGGTTTCCCCCAGGAGATGCGCCATTTCGCCCGTTGCGTACGCGGCAAAGAACACCCACTCGCCACTGGTGAAGATGGTCGGTGCGTGCAAGAGGTGCTCCTGGCCGGCTATGAGTCAGCGCGCACAGGTTGCAAGGTCAAGTTACCCTTTCGTCCCAAAGGAATAAAGAAACCCATTGATCTGTGGTGGACCGGGCCACCAATTCCGTGACTAGACTGGCAGATGCACTGTTCTAGAAGATCAGCGCCAAAGATGAGGCCATCCGCATGTCCTCCGCCCAGCTTTGAGAAGGATAAAATAAAAACATCTCCCGCAGACCTGACGAGACTATCAAGATGATACAGAAATACAAGGTGCTTTATCTGCTTTGCCAGGGGGAATCCATTTATGAAATTATCCGCGGCGAAATGCCTGAGGGGCTGGCTCTCGAAACACTGAGCTCTGGACAACGATCTGAGGTTTTGTCCAAGTTGCCAGACGCGGATTTTGTTATCGTCACTAACATGGATAAGGAAATGATTGCGGCCGCCCCGAAACTAAAACTCATTCAAATGGCCGGAGTGGGAGTTGACGGGGTGGACTTGGAGGCAGCCACCAGGGCTGGAATTCCAGTAGCTCAGACAGTCCAAGGCACTATCATTGGTGTCGCGGAACATACACTTTTATTGATGTTGGCTCTCTACAAACATCTGGTGGAACTAGATGCCAGCGTTCGCCGTGGCGAGTGGCCGGTCTGGCAATTCCGTCCTTCCAGCTATACATTGAGTGGTAAGACAGTCGGCATCTTAGGCCTGGGCAGAATTGGCCGGGAGGTCGCCAAACGCTGTCGCGGTTTTGGAACGCAGGTGTGCTATTTCGACGAGATCAAAATCGCTGTCTCTCTGGAACGTGAGCTTGGCGTTCAATTCCTCCCTTTGAATGAGCTCTTGAGCAACTCGGACATTGTAAGCCTGCACGTACCGCTCACTCCACAGACACGGCACTTCTTCGGTGAAACGCAGTTTCGGCGGATGAAGCCCTCGGCGATCTTCATCAACACGGCGCGCGGGGAAATCGTCGATGAAACGGCGCTCATCCGAGCTTTGCAGGAGGGATGGATCGCCGGAGCGGGCCTGGATGTGCTGGCATTGGAACCCCCGGATCCCACGAATCCTTTGCTCAGAATGAGGAACACTATTTTCAGCCCTCATATCGCCACCGGGACCCGCGATTCGATTATTCAAAAAACCCATACCGCTTGCGAGAACTTCTTGAGGGTCCTAAGCGGAGACCGCCCAATTAACGTAGTTAATCAGGAAGTCTATGACGAGGGGCGCTTACATCCCTTATCACCGTGATATGTTTCAAACCGGCTACGGGACACCCGCTGCGCCATCCCACGGGACTCCTGATCCTGAATTCAACTCCTACCACCGGCAGGTCCTGGAATTCATCGCACAACGCGAGCGTTATCAATCCAAGGGGCGGTAACCGGAGATGCGGGCTTTCTTGAGGAAGTGGGGCATTTGCATCCTGTTTTTCCTGGCGACCACGTTGAACTACAGCGACCGAAAACCTCAAGACTTTGTCGCTTACCTTTGCAGCTTATGCAGCCTCTGAACAAAAAAGCGGTTTGAAAGTAACGGACTTTGTCTTTTATTGGGAGGTCATTTAATGCGTTGGGCATTTGCGTCAGTTGTGCTCGTACCTCGCGGCGCCCAGGGAGCGTTTCCCGACCCCAGCCAACGGCGACACGTCCTGGAGTGGGTTGCTCAGACCGGGTTTAGCGGTATTGAAATTTCTCCAAGGTGGCTCGACTTTCATACCCTGACCTCACGGGAATTGCGAGTGATCAAGGCGGAGATAGCGGCAGCCGGACTTTGCGTTTCCGGTGTCAATATTAATCGCTGCATTCTTACCCGTTCTAAGGAAGCCATCCATCACCTGGCAAGTTTGGAACGAGGAATCGCCGTGGCGGAGGAGTTGGAAGCTAGGCTCCTCAATCTATCGTTATCTATGCCCACTCTACCCGGCCTGAACCGGCCGCCGTTGCGAGGACGGGATATCCCTGATGCTGAACATCAACGCTCAGCAGAGTTGGTGGCTGGCTTAGCAGAACTGGCAGGCCGATGTGGAGTTAACCTCTCGGTTGAGATGCACGACGACGGATTGCTGGATACGCCCGAAGCCTGTTTGCAGCTCCTGCAGCGGGTTGGCGCACCGAATGTCGGGGTGAACCCCGACTTGGGCAACATCTGCCGCGGTCCGGGACCCCTGCCAGATTGGGAGGTAGCACTGAAGCTACTTGCGCCGAAAGCAAGCTGCTGGCACGTCAAGAACTACCGAGGGGGTTGTCCGGCACCTGTCTGGGAAGGAGATATTGACTACAACAGGGCTTTCGCCATTATGAGATCAGCCGACTACCAAGGATGGGTGAGCATCGAGAGCTATTTCGCAGGCGTTTTTGATTTGCAGAAACAGTTTGATTTGCAAAAATCGAGCCTAGATTATCTGAAACGGTTGCCGGCCAATTAAAGGTTTCGGGAACTGGTGAGAAGAGAGAGGACCACAACCCATCATGACACTGCGTCGCGAAGAACTGATTCGTCGATTCAAATTTGTGAACACTCCAACTGTGTACGACGTGCTCGACAAAATGGGGTACCCCAACCAGGCCCTCTGTGCCGCAATCCGGCCACTCGACCGAGGCTACAAGCTGGCTGGACCTGCATTGACCCTGCGAGGCAGTAGCACGGCCACTTATGATGGAAAGCGAGGTTCTGCCTTGAGCTACGACATGTTCCGCATGATTCAGAACGGCGATGTCATCGTCTTTGACACGGGAGGCCATAAGGTCGGGGGCCCTTGGGGTGCCAATACCGGTGCCAATGCCAAGTCAAAGGGGGCTGCCGGGATCATTCTGGACGGCGGTACCCGTGATGCCAGAGATTTGAGAGAGATGAGCTTCCCAACCTACTGCCGCTTCGTCACGCCGGTGCTCTCGCATGGCAGGTTCCAAATAGAAGGTCTCAACGATCCGATTTCTGTCACCGGTCAGCTTAACGAACGAGTGCAAGTGAATCCTGGAGACTTTGTTTTGGCTGATGATGACGGCGTAGTGATCATCCCACAGCCACTTCTCGACGAAGTGGTGGAGTACAGCGAAGCCGCCGAGAGGGCCGAAACTGAAATTCGAAGGGCGCTGGAAGCTGGTGAAGACCGAGCCAGCGTTGACCAGCGCATTGACCGCTGGGCGCTGCTCAAGTCGCGGCGGAAGGAGTAGTTGTAACAAAGGAGAGAGGTACGCTCTTTCATCGAAGTCCAAAAGGTCCCGTTCCCGTTCCGGGGAGCCAACTTCATGTACAAACTGATCCGGAAGATCCACATGTATGTGGGCCTGCTCGCCTGGAGCAGCCTGCTCGTCTTTGGAGTTGCTGGGCTGACTGGAAGTTTTCGTGACGTGCTGGATGACTCCAGGGGAGAGCCCACCGTCCGATTTCAGGATTGCGCCATCCCGGCGAATCTGAGTGACAAAAAGGCAGTCGAGCACGTGTGGAAGACACTGGCGCTTCCGCTGACGACTCCAGAGTCTATGTACGGCTTGAGGCGGAATCAGGACAACAATCTGACCTTTACCTTCTATTTCGAGAATGGGATCTCCAATATTACTGTTCTCGAGAAAGAGAATCGCGTTCGCGTAGAAACTCACAGGAATAGTCTCTGGGGGTATTTCGACAACCTCCACCAAACGACGGTGAACGCTCCGGTTCTAGACTGGCGGATTCGACTTTGGACCTACTACAACGAATTTGCCATTTGGACACTGCTGGCGATGGCCCTGAGTGGTACTTGTCTCTGGTTCATGTCGCGGCCTGGACATCGCGTGGCCCAGGTTGTTTTGGTGGGTTCCTGTGGGGCGTTTGCAGTGCTCACCATTCTGACGAGGTAGCATCATGGTTCGCTGGCTGCGGAACGTCCACCTTTTGCTGGGATTGTTGGCTTTTCCATTTCTGCTAATGTACGGCGCTAGCGCAGTTCGCCTGGCTCATGGATCTTGGTTCTCGCAAAAAGCCAAGCACACCGAGAGAGAGGTCGAAGTCGGCCACTTCGATGCGAACTCCGGACGGGAGCTGGCGCGCGTTCTGATGGAACAGCACGGCTTTCACGGAGAGCTGGGCTCCGTCGTTCCGACCGAGGCAGGATTCCATTTAGAGATCGAACGCCCTGGCCACTCCTCGCAGATCGAATATTCTCGGTACAGCGGCAGGGCGAAGATCCGGACCAGTACCTTCGACTTCATGAGGATGCTGACCGGAATTCATCTCACTGCCGGATTCAGCCACAGTTACCAGATACACAACATCTGGGCGGTATTTGTGGTCGTCGTTTCCATCGCTCTAATCCTGCAGGGCCTGACGGGCATCTACTTGTGGTTCCACTTTCATAAGGAGCGCAAAATAGGTGTGATCCTCCTGAGCGTCAACCTCGCGTACAGCTTTGGCCTGATTGTGTTAATACGGCTTGCATGAAGCAACATCGAAAACAAAGACAACTGTCGCCAGATAGCAAGGAGTCTTGACGACTGAGGAAATGCACTTGCAGCAAGGAGCAACTGAAATGAACCTCTACTCGTTGCGGGATTGTCACCGATCGGTCGCACAGTGCCGACGGGTTGACTTCAGGTGCCAGAATTGTCAGGTCCATTAGGAGAGATCAATGGATAACCTACGACGATGTTCAAGGTCGTGCCAACTGTTTGGTGGCGCAGATGCGACGTCGCTTGGCAGATTAATACTAGTATGGATGTCGGTTCTTGCCTTGACGGCAGGTGCTGCCTTGGTTGGAAAGGCAGGCTGGGAAACTTCGGAGCAGCGAGGGATCGAAAACCTTCTCACTGGCAAACTTCGATGGTCCTCATCGCCTCCGTTACTGGAGCCTGTTGATGCTGACGGTGACCAATACTACTCGGTGAAGGATCCGTCAGTCGTTCGTTACGACGGCCGATGGCATGTCTTCTTTACGATTCGGGGGAAGAAACGGTCTCACCAGATCGGAACCGTCTCGTTCACGTCTTGGGAAGAGGCAAACAAAGCTCCACGCCACACCCTGCGGATTTCCGACGGTTACTTCTGTGCGCCTCAAGTGTTCTATTTCAAGCCACACCAGCGGTGGTATCTGATCTACCAGGTTATTGATGAATCACGGAAGCCCTCGCTTCAACCCGCGTTTTCAACTGCCCGTGACCTGAGCGATCCAGCTTCGTGGTCGCCTCCTAAGCTCCTTTTTGCCGACGAACTCAAAGGCATCGAGATGTGGATTGACTTCTGGGTCATCTGCGACGAGAAGCGAGCTCACCTTTTCTGGACTGACCTGAAAGGCAAAATGTTCCGCGCCGACACCGACCTGAAGAACTTCCCCAACGGCTGGAGTGCACCTCGGGTTGCTCTCGAGGGGGATATCTATGAGGCATCTCACACCTACAAGCTCAGAGGGTCGAAGAAGTACTTGACGATCATCGAAGCCCGAGCTCCCGATGGGAGGCGGTACTACAAGGCGTATCTGGCTGATCGTCTCGATGGCGATTGGGTACCCCTAGCAGCGACCTACGATCACGCTTTCGCTGCGCCAAGTAACGTCAGTTTCTCAGCGGACCCGTGGACGGATTCGTTCAGTCACGGTGAATTGATTCGTGACGGTTACGACGAAACTCTAACAGTCGATCCGGCCAATTTGATGCTTCTCTTCCAGGGAGTTAAAGATCGCGAGAGAGAGGGCAAGACGTATGGAGAGATTCCTTGGCGTCTTGGACTATTGCAGGTGGCTTCGCTCAGTGCCGAAGAGCCGCCCGGACAACTTGCGTACCGGCCTGAGGATGGCTGGATGCCGTTGCTCAACGGGAAGGATCTAACCGGCTGGCACAGTCAGGACGGCAGACCGTTGGAATGGTTCACGACGGGAGGCAACCTCCCGAATTGGCAAGAGAACGCTACCGGTACTCGTGCCGACCACGCGCCGGGTGGAACGATTCTTAACGGTGTAAAGGGTCGGGCAGCCAACCTGGTCACCGACAAGAAATTCGGCGATCTCGAAGTACACTTGGAGTTCTTCATCCCGAAGGGCTCGAATTCCGGCGTCTATCTACACGGCCTCTACGAGGTGCAGATCAAGGATAGCTATGGCGTGGCAAAACCGACCACGCATGATTGTGGTGCGATCTATGAGCGTTGGATCGGAGGCAAAGGAGTCGGAGGAGCAGCACCTCTGCGAAATGCCAGCCGACCCCCGGGCCAGTGGCAGTCGTTCGAAATTACTTTTCGGGCACCGCGATTTGATGCCCAGGGCCGAAAGACTGACAACGCCCGCTTCTTGCGTGTAGTTCACAACGGAGTCCTGGTTCAGAAAAACGTCGAAGTGGAAGGTCCAACTCGTGCCGCGATGGACATACCGGAGGGGCCCATGAATCCGCTCTTGCTACAGGGGGATCATGGACCCGTGGCCTTACGGAACATCTATATCCGGTCACTGCAGTCCGGGAAAAGTGAGCCGTGATCCGCGAACGGGTGTCGGCCCAGCAACACTTTGGGCGCTGCCCGAACTAATCTGCTCGAAGATATGGGCAACCCGCGGAAGATCGCCGCTGTAGTCGTCGGTGTTAGACCCTTGCTCAACAAATTCTTGGCAGCGATGGGCTGCGTCTAAGGCTATGCTGTGAACTATGAGGATTCCGTAATCCGTGAGTAGAAACAAGACCGGAAAGTCGGTCACACTGAAAGAGCTCTTTACTTCAAGTTTTTTTCCTCAACTTAAGCTTGTCCTCGAACTGGGAAGGATTCGATTGGTTTTGCCACGAACCCCGGAGCGGTGGGGACTTAAGGAAAATGGCGCCGCTGTCTGGAACAAGAAGCCAATTGAAGTGAAAGGTCGGGGTGGGCGATATCTCCGCTATCGACTCCTTCTCGGTTCGTTCGTAGTCGCCGATGCCAGGCTGAAAACCCCACTGGTAATCAAAGATGGCAAAGGAACCATTCCTCCCGGTGCCATCGCCGTAGCATCGAAGAATCCATGAGGAGGTCAGGCAGTCATGCCTCTACCGACTGAGCCTGTCGGCATTCAGACCGCGGAGCTCTGGACGGGACAGCGGCTGGTCGGAAAGCGGCGTCGCCTGGCTGGTCGTACACGAGCATTCCGTACTGCTTGCGCTTCCAGACAAAGAGGTGTGGTGTGTGAACATGTGGAAGCTTCTCGGGAGTTCGCACTGAGGCAGAGCCACTACGACTCCTCAAACAGCCGCTCCCCTCGGTGAAGCCGATAGGCAATCTGGTAGGTTTGCCCCTGTTCGCGCACCGTGGGCGAATGAGCGGCCAGATACCGCGCAGCCGCTACCAAAACGTGCGTCCCAGCTGGTGTCCCACGCAAATGCTCATATTGACGGTAGGCCGCCTCTACCGTCTGAATGGTGTGGAAGTCGCGATCTTCGCGCAAAAGCAGTCTCCCCAGCACGGCCAGGAGCCGCGCCGGCTCGCCGTTGCTGGAAAGGTAGCGGGCCACCGCCTCACCGACTTCGTTGACTTGCTGCTGCCGGTCGAGTAATGCGGACAATGAGGCCAATGGCCTTTCAGGGTTTTCCACCTCCTTTTCTGGCTCTGGGAGCCGTGCCGCCGGTATGTTGAGAAAGCGGTCAAGGTACACGCTGATGGCCGCATCAAAGACACCGCGGAGCAACTCTGGCGAGGGCACTCGCCTTAGTCCCTGATGTATGGCATTGGCGAAGGTGAATGTGTGCAGTGCCCTGTCCCAGTCTCCAAACTCGTTGCTGGTGTGGAAGCGGGCGATCCGCAGGGCAGCAGCGTAAGCGACAGTGGAGGCCAGCTCTTCTTCGGACGAGCCATCCTGCAGTGCCGCGAGTAACCCATCAGCGATTGATTCTGGTTCCTCACCCAGCAGCGCCGTCACCAATGCATCTCGGCCCTGATAGGATCCCCGTCGCCTACGGCCACTTTCCAGTGCAGCCGGAAGCTTCTCGAAAGATCGCTCCAGAATCGCGACCAGGTCTACGGGATGACGCCAGGCATTCGATTCCTCCATCCGATCAGCCTGGGCGTAGCTCGAGACCAGGCTTGCCAGCACCGGCTCGGCGTGCTCCCACCCGGCTCGATCTAATGCTTCCAATGCCTTGTTGGTAAAGTCAGCCACATGGCCTGTCTGGATGTAGCGGTGATCCGTGGCGGCGGCAAATAGCATCTCGGCCAGTTGCCGATGGTCGGCTCCCGCCCGAACGGCTGAGACAATGCACCGCTCGGCACCCTCGTCATCGCGTACCTCGACGAAACGGCGAAACCAATGCTTCAACCTGCCAAAGTCGCTCGGCAAAGCCGGCAGTGGATGGATCCCGAAGCGAGGTGGCATTCCTGCGCAGTCTCGAGCCACAGCCGACAGGCCGTGGTACAGCGCACGCGGACGATCTTCGGCGTCGAGGTGCGGCAGCAGGTTCATGATGCAGGTCAGGATGGTCAGTCCCTGGCCCCAACCCGTTTGCCGGTAACGGGCACCGAAGTCCAGTCCGATCCGGAACGGTTCAACCGGATCGGCATGCTTATCCAGCAAGCGGATGACGGCCTTTGCAATAACGAGCGGGATATTTCGCTCCAGTCCGTCCCTCAAGCGCTGGCGCAAATGCGTGTCTGCATCTCCACGCGGCGACAGGTCCACCCAAACTTCCCCATTGCGGATTTGCACCGGGAAAACGGGCACGTCGTCGGCCCACTGGTCGAACGTTCCGCCACTGGCCAAGTCGAAACGGGCGTGGTGCCAATGGCACGTCAGAATGCCCTCTTTGACGGTTCCACGGTTCAATGGAAAACCCATGTGTGGGCACCGATTGTCCACGGCATAGATGTGTTCGCCTCGGGAGAACAACGCCAGCGTGTGTTCTTTGACATGGACAACGACGCACTCAGCACCCTGCACGTCAGCAAGCTGGGCCACACGCACATACCGTCCGCTCAGCTCTGGTTCCGTTGCGTCTCTGACCATGGGTTTTCACCTCCATTCCGCGTATCAATTCTTGATGATCTTGGAATCGTTGTGCGCTGGGCATGTCGTCCGAATTTCTGCCATATGAAACTAAGCAAATCCGGGCACCATCGCGCGACAGACAGCTAAGAAATTGGATACATCCTTAAGCGCTCCATTTCGTAACGAACCATTTGAAATCAGTGCTCCGTCGCTACGGGGAACGCCACAGCGGGCGTTCCCTACAGTGTTTCGCCAATTTTTCCACAGCTCTCCTCTTCAAGGGGACTGATACTCGGGCGTTCATTTCGACACCGCGATAGGGTCTAGGATTCTTGAAGCAGGGCAGGATTTGGAACCTGTCTGTCATCTCTGTTCAACCTTCTTTGACTCCCAGCTAAGCAATACGCCGCTGACGAGTGCCAGAGCCACGCCAAGGTATTGCAAAATAGTCAACCGTTCCTTGAGGAAAACTACGGCTAGTAGAACGGTCAAAAGGGGATTCAATGCTGTCAAAGGAATAGCCACTGATGCCTTGGCGCCACTCCTGAACGACAGGAACAGAAACCAGAGCCCAAGGCCATTAGTCGTTCCTGCCAGCCAGGCAATAAGAATATCCACGAAGTTAAGGTCTTGCAGATCGGTGGTTGCGAGCAACCAGGGTAGCAGTAGAACCGAGCCGAGCATCAACCAAACAAGCAATGAGGCTTCGGAGACACGGTTCGCTCCTATCTTTTGAAACAGTCCGACAACTCCCCACATCACCACGGCCAACAGTGAAGGCACAACCCAGTGTTTCATTGATTCCCCTTAGAGCGATAGGATGATAACGGATGCGACGGCGAGGATGACTCCAGTGATCTGCGCTGGGTTTATCCTTTCGCGAAGAAAGAGGATGGCTAGAATCACTGACAACACCGGGAAAAGAGAGGTAACTGGGCCCACGATGGACGCCTGGCCCACCCGCATGGCGGCAAAGAACGCGATTTGCCCCAGGTTGCCAAGCAGACCAATCAATAACCCGCAGATTACCCCCAGGCGATCTGTTTCAATTTTCATTCCTTCGCGCCACCAAGCCAACAAGACAGGGGGCAGCATGCCTAGAATAAAAATCGCCAGCATCTGCTGGGGCCGTAGGCGCATGGAACCTACCTTGGACAAAAAGCCGAAAATGCCCCACCAACTACAGCAGATCAAAGCATAGACCAACCACTTGGGGACAGAGTTGACATTCACGGAGGCGACCGATTGGCACAGCGAATGACCGTTGCCGCCCCGTCGAACCCTGTAAGGACTTCAGATGAACGGCAAGACAAGGCATCACAGCTTCAGCGGATTTTATTTTATTGGACTTGACCTTGCAACCGTTCCTGCCAAAGAATGCCGCCTGAATCAGCCTTGCTCTTGACAAGCAACGTCCTGCTTTTTGGGCGCTGTCCGTGAAACTTGAGAGGATGTTTCGATGACTTCAAGTCCCAGTGGCCTATCGCGACCATCTGAGCCCCGCCTTTTGCGCTACCAGGATGTCCCCTTGATCCTGTGGGGTGACAGCACGTCAGGCGAAGTTTGCGACTGGTTCTACACGACCAGTGAGAAAATCCATTTCATCATGTTTTCCCTCCGACCCGGAGCACGCTGGCAACACTCGGATCGATTCAAACCGATCTGGGAACCCGATGTGGCGTTTCACGTTCTACAGGGCTCTCTGACCCTACACAACCCTGCTACCGGCGAGGTATGCGTTGCCCATCGAGGTGAGACTCTACACTTTCGCAGAAGCACCTGGCACTACGGATACAACTTCACGACCTTCGAGACCCGAGTATTGGAAGCAGCTGCTCCCATTCCCGCCGACCTGAGCAATGAGGCGCTGAACCGAATGGCTCAGTCGGTTCCCCCGCTCAAGGAAGTGCGCAAAGCACGCTATGAGCTCATGGAGAATTGGCCATGGAATATGCAGAAGGCACGTGAGACCGAGACAATCAAGGTCTTGCGCCCCTCCGATTTCTTACAGATTATTCAAGGGGAGAAAGCGCCGGTGTGCGTCTCCCTATTTGTGGCTACCGACAAATTGACGATGGGCCAAGTTACACTTTTGCCGGGTATCAACACAGACGTAGAGGCTCATGGCGGGGACGAAGTGGCCGTCGTAACTGAAGGCAGAATCAACATAAGACTGCCCGATACAAGCGGCTGGTTTGAATTGAGTGAGCGTGACGGCTTTTTTACTCCTCAAGGCACGCGGCATCAATACTACAACATGTCTGACAAGACGGCGACCATCGTCTTTGGTGTTGCACCCAGATACTATTAGGTATCTACCAAAGAGACGGTCCAGAGTCCTTCCTCTGCGCGACTGCCATGCCTGGCGATCAGGCTGGTCTAATTTTGACCATATCTGGGTTGTGCAGTTCAGATCCCTTGAGAAAAACCAAGACTCATCAAAAACAGTAAAACCTGAAATGGAGAAACCTATGACCGTGAGGAACCCGATCAATAACCATCGAATCAGCCGCAGAGACTTCGCCCGAATTCTGTCGCTTGCCGGCGGGTCGATTGTTTTATTGCGTCAATCCGCTTCGTCCTCGTCCGGAACCATGCTGCAGTTCGAAACACAGGGAGACCCCTTTTCACGCGGCAAACAACAAGGCCAAGCATGTCGAGACCTCTTCTTTCCCTGGGCAAAGAAATTCTTGCCAAATAGGTATCCCTGGATGAAAAGTCATCTGCAGGATAAGCTGGAAATTTTTACCTCCTCTTGGCCCGAACAATTGCGTGCTCTCAGGCAAGAAGTAGAGCTCTGGCAGCGCAATATGGAGGAGGTGTATCCAGAGGGATTCGAGGAATGCCGTGGAGTTGCAGCAGGACTGGGTTTGGATGAAATAACCCATTTTACAGTTCAATCCTATGACCGCATCTTAAAGCCGAAAGAAACCGAGCAGGCTGCACAGGCAGCGTCGCTCCGGAAATGTACTGTCGTAGGCGCCAGAGACCGGCAGAACCGACCCCTGGTAGGAAAGACAGACGACGTCAGCCAATGGGAGCTTGGGATGAACGTTTTAGAAATTACAAAGCCGGACAAGGGCTATCGCCATGCTCATTTTCATTTCGCGGGCACCCTCTGGACCGTTGCTGGCATGAACGAGCGCGGATTAGCTATGGGAATGAATGGAATTCCCGCCTCAAGGCACAAGACAAAAGGGATATCCTCTTTGGACGCGTTGCACACCATTCTCCCATCCTGCGCCAACGTAGACGAGGCCATTAAGCATATTCGGGATCTGCCCCTTAGTGCAGGTGGGTTTAGTCTCTTGCTTGGAGATGCAAATGGAAAGCTTTCGGTAGTGGAAAGAACTCCAGCAGGAATGGCCGTTCTACCCGAGAAAAACAGAGAAGGCTTGGCACATGCCAATGAAATCGTGGATCCTGAGCTGGCCAAGAAAAACGGCACAGCCGAAAACCCGATAAATACCAATAGCCGGCACCGCTACGAGAGCGCGCTCAGAGATCTAAAGTCAGGAAAGGATCTGGAGCAGATTCTTAGCAGCCGAAGTCCCCAAGGCGCGATCTGCCAGCGGGGTGAAGATGGCATGCACACTGATTTTGCCGTGATCTTCTCCCCCGTTGAGAAAAAGCTTAAATACTGGCTCGGCTATACCGAGGCTATGGAGCCAAAGACTTTGAACCTGGAAACGATCTTTACTTAGGCCGAAAGACACATGAGATCCGGGCAGTAGTTTGACAGTAGCCACCACCAAAGCGGTTCTCGCAATCCTCAGCGGCAGTTTAATTGATCTCTTTGGAGCCGGACAGCCTATTGCTCCGGTCGTTGGGTGTTGGAATTCTCGCTCGCGTAATACAGGAAGAAGACTCGGAAGTTGACCCGTTTTGGGGGAGGTGCCATCAATGAGTTGTTCTCCTTCAAAAAAGGTTGCCTACTCCTTGCTGCCCGAGGGTTGGCTGGCTGTGATGCTTTTCTTGACAGGATCAAGCCCATCCGCTGCGACAGCCCAATCTCCAGGCGAGCCAGGACTTTTGTTTCATCTTTCCGGGAAGAATGGAGTCACGGCTGACTTTGCGAGAGGGGACGCAAAACCCAGCGTCACAGAGAATATCGAGATCATCTCCGATGGCGCGCGTGGGGCCAGGTTTCAGGTGTCCCCATTACACTCAGATCCTGGCTTACTGGGCTCCAGGTAACATCTATGCGCAGCGAGGAACGCTTGCCTTCTTCTGGAGAGCGCGGGATCCTATCGGAAGAACGCCCTTTCCCATTTTCCAGGTTTCCTATGCCGATCATTCCACGATCGACATGGCTTGGCTGCGCATCGACTACAACGGTCACGGCTTCGACGCTTTCGTCACCGATGCCAGTCTGGCGCGAGCCCGAGTTTCCTATAGGGCTCCGGTCCTTCCTAAACCAGAGCAGTGGACCCATTTCGCCTTGAGCTGGGATGAGACCCAGGGCGTTCGATTCTTTCTGGATGGCAAGCTGGTCGGGAAGGTCGATTTGACGGCCGTCTTCGATGCGGGTCTGGACCAGTTTGGAGCCCATGGCGATGTTATCGGTCCTCAAGATGTTTCAACCGAAGAACAGTTTCAACGTGGTGGCGATATCGATGAGCTGCGCATTTACGATCAGATGCTTTCTCTGGAAAATATTGCTCTCCTGGCCAAGGGAGAGTCTCCTGTTGACCTGAAACCTCTAACTCGCGATTTGAACAACCCTGTCTACCGGGCGGAATGGTGGCACGCTACGGCTGGAACCGTCCTGGGAGACATTCCGCCCTATCTAACGAGAGTTCAGTCAAGGTGCGCAAGGTTGAGATTCATGATGTCTATGATCTCAAGCAGTGGTTCTGGAAAGGTAACGATGGCATCCGGGAGACCACCTGGCCCGGGGTCTACAACCGCTCTCAGACTGCCTGGTCGGACCGATTACTTCATAAGGCCAGACTGGAACTGCTACTCGACTTCCGGCAAGTCCGTAACTTTCACTTTGCCGGACGAACCGTGGAACCATCTGGAGATTGCCGGTAGCGCTTACGGAGCGATCTCCCTGCAGCACTTGGGCAAAGAGGCCTACCTGTTTGATCGACCTCAAGGCCAGGAACGGACCTTTCACCGGCTGGCGAAGGCCAGTCGTGGGAGGCAAGCTGCGCTTTGACAACCAAGTGCAGGAGACACCTATTGGAGAGTTTTCGGCCTACTATGTCAGTTCAGGACGAGAACCTGAGGGCACTACTCAACTGACTTACACGCTGACTCACGCCAAAGCCGATAACCCTACTCTGGACTCGCTGGTGAGCTACATCAACGGTCGATTCGTGCCGGATGAGCAGACGACGATGGTAGCCTTGCCTGAAGGAGCCCGCCGACCACCCAAGGCCTCAAGAACCGGGCAGGCGCTTCCTCTGATTCACATTCTGATTCCCTTTGAGTTCAGGGTTGAGAGACCGGGAGAGTACGAATCCGAGGTTCTCCTACACCTGGGAAAATCTCGACGGCGGGTTAGATGGGATTGCGTTGGACCTGCCCGCCTTGAAGGTCAAGCCGACCCATGGGGATCACTTTCCCATCAACGTTCAGGTGAAAGATCCTCTCTGGCCTCTCCGCAACCTGCTTGATTTCACGTTTTCCGTCAAACCTGGCGAAGCCAAGACACTGTGGCTGGACACGCGCGACCGCATCCTTCCTAATGGCTACAGTCTGTATCTGAGCGTGGCTGGTGCAGGCTCGGACTTTAGTCCTGCTTTGCTCGAAGGAGCCCAGATCCGCCTGATCTTCAAGGGCCGCAAGGAAGCAACCGGGGAACACGAAGTCGACCGCTTTACACAGGTGAAGGACAACGTGGGAAACTTTCTCGAATGGGGAAGTAACAAGAAGAGGTTGCAGCTCTATGAGCGCTACAGCCGGGACATCACCGATCTGTTGCGGGTGAATCCCGATCATCTGCGAGGGCGTTACTACTGGAGCTACTTGAACCCGGAGCAGGGATGGCCTGCCTTTGAGCAGCCGAAAGCCCCTGCCGACGTTCCCCTATGGGCTTTCCGGCAAATCGAAGTCCTGAAGCTGCTGAAGCACTTTGTTAACTGGTGGATTGATAAGAGACAGATCGAAAATGGGGAATTCGGTGGCGGCCTTTCCGATGATGGAGACCTGACCAGTCTCTGGCCAGGGGCAGCTTTGATGGGGATTGATCCAGAAAAGATTACCCATTCGGTGCACATCGAAATGGATGCGTTCTATGGCAACGGGATGTTCACTAACGGGTTGAACACGATTCTGACAGACAATCTTCACACCTACGAAGAGGGAATCCAGGTGCTGGCCCAGACCATGCTTCTGGAGTACGGCGACCCGAAAGTCGTCGAGCGGATCATGGAGACTGCTAAAGCCTTGGAGCGCATCACGGGTATCGATCAGCAGGGGCACCGGCACATTCGCTCATCCTTCTTCAGTGGGACCGAGATCTCCGAAGATCCAGTCTGGGCAGCGGCTCACACCGACATGTCACATCTGATCCTTCACCCAGCCCTGGTGCTGGTGGAGTACAACGGGCACCCGCGGGTGAAGAAGCTGCTGCTGGAGCTAGCCGACGGACTGCTGGCCCATCGTAGGAAAGATGCAGATGGGAATTACTATTTGCCTGGCGAAATTTTCTTTCCCAGTGGCGAAGGAGCGAGGCCGCGGGTTGGGATCGGCGGCTCACCTCTTTTGGGCCGCCTGGCGCTGGACCGGGGAGGAGAAATATCTGCTACCGATTCTCGACCGAATCGATCAGGGCGATTTCAACATTCTGCGGGCTTTAAATGCCAATGTGATCGACCTGCTGGGCAAACGTGAAACCTGGGGTCAGGTCATTTCCGCCTTGACCAGCTCTTCGAAAACATCCACCAGAGAAGCTCGCGACTCCAAGTTCTACCGGCATGTCGGCTGGCAAACGACCGGTAACAAGAAATTTCTGGAAGACTACTATGCTGACCAGATCCAGGAGGCCAGCCAGCGGATGTCGATGTTCACGGAAGATCACTGGTGGGTGGATCGGGTGAGCTTTCCCAGCGGCGAGCTGCAACGATCACGTTTGGGTGGAGTGGCACTGCTTCGCGGTACCACTTACCCGGGCCATGTGATCAGTTGGAGATTCGAGGCTCCCGCCACGGGCGAAAGTGTGGCGATTCTAGTCCCCGAAGCCACCACCAGGGCGGTAAAGATCATCGCCTTTAACCTGGAAAGCCAACCGGTCACAGGGATCATGACTGCCTGGGATCTTGCTCCGGGGACCTGGGAGGTGGGTACGGGAATCGACACCGACGGCGATGATGTGGCTGACCAGCAGGTGTCACATCGCGTGAGTGGAACTGGAGCGCAGCGAAGACTTAAGGTTCCGTTTCGAGCCGAAGGCCACCACGATCGTGCAGTTGAAGCTCAAATCATCGGCAAGTAGCCTGTGGGACCGTCCGGATCTGGGCATCGGGCCGCAGGACCTGCGCGTCGCAGGGAATCAGGTAAAGGTCACGATTCACAGTCTCGGCGCCGTCGATGCGCCGGCCAGCCGCATTGTGCTTCGGAATGCCGTGGGAACGACGGTGGCAGAAGCACAAGTCCCGCCGCTGAAAGCGCCGCTGGATCTTTTGCCCAAAACGACTGAAGTGACGTTGGAAGCACCTGCGGGTACCTTGTTGAGCAACTACAAGGTGTGGCTTGATCCGGAGGATGAACTCGACGAGATAACGACTCGCAACAACGTCGTGGTCATCCCGTGAAAAGGTGTCGACGCACTATCGTTGTCGAGAATTCCCCGGTCAACCAGCGTCGCTCGCTATACCACAGACCTGAGGGGAGTACGTTCGTTCGATGGGATTCATCAGTCGTGCCGCTTACCGAAAATTCTCCACCACTTCTTTTCCAGCTCCAGCGCAGCCTGACAAAGCTTCTCAACTCTGTTCCCAACGGTTCGTAAAGGCAAGGGTGCGTGGATGGGTCGCGAGCTATTCCCCCTTTGAAGGGGCGTAGATGTCTCCGGGCGACCATCCCGATATTCCTCGCGGCAGCTCCCGATCAGAGTCGGTTTGCCCCAAATGCCCAGCTTCGCTTCCTCATTCTCAGAGCAGCACTAGCCAGTGCTGTCCGAAGTTTTAACGGTTTCATCGTCGAGGCATGTAAGCTGAATCGCTTGCCAGATCCCATACTCTTGGGAATGTCTCTTCGATTCATTCCAGGGGAATTCGCACTCGGTTACATTGGATTGCACCGAAACTCCATCCCATCCCCAGAAAACTTCCCCTGCAACGGTTTTAGCAGTGAGTGAGAGTCGTACTTCCTGAGGAGGGGTGGGAAGTCTCAAGCCCCTCCGGATTGCATCCTCATGGAATGCCTCTGGTTCGCAACTTGCAGGAGCTACGTGTGACCACCTCGATTCAAGGCGCCTAGATTATGAACGACAGCGCGAGTAGGAATGGATAGACACCAGATGTTTCTCTCTGGAAAACCGTTGAAACGGTTTGCCGCAAGGGGCACTTGGAGACCTCGGACCCCTCGATGAATCGAGGGGCTAATGCTCGAGTCGAAACTGCCGTCCTAGCTCAAGAACGGGAATCACGCCATTTCCAACCTGCCGGCCTCTTGCCCTCAGACACTGATAGCTGATTGCTCAACTCGTCACCGGTCACTCAGTGAAAATTCTCCACCAGCATCAGGTCGCTGCCTAGTTCGTCCCACTGCGAAAAGAGGAGGGATCGACCGTCCGGCGAAACGGAGAGCCCCTCATATGGCAGTCCTGACATCGGAGCCACCGTTTTCACCTTAGCTGTGGCGAAGCTCAGAAACTGGATAGAAGACTTCCGATCGGTGCCCGGCGCCGGAATGAAATAGATACCCTCGTTGACGACAAAGAAATCGCGGTTGTGCACAGACGGCAGTACCTGGGTCTCCTCGCCGCCACTCAGCGGCATCTTCCAAAGACTTGCTGAATTGCCTCCTTTCGTGTAATAGATGGACATACCGTCAGGGGACTCGAGGCCCGCCTGGCCTCCATTCCGGGTCACGGGAACAGCCTTCCCCCCTTCAGCCGATACTTTCCATACCTCGTCTCGACCGGTTCGTTTCGATGTAAAGTAGACCCACTTGCCATCTCTCGACCAATTCGGGGCCTTGTCGTCCCCCGAATCGGTGGTCAAGCGCATAGGCTTTCCTCCACTCGCCCGGATGACATAAATATCCAAGTTCCCTTCCTGATGTCATTGAATCGAAGGCGATGCGTTGCCCATCCGGCGACCAGTGCGCGGTTCCAGAACTCGCGCCCTGCCCAGGTAACAGTTCCACAGCGTCGGAACCGTCCGCACCACTGATCCAGATGCCGTGGACTCCACTGCGCTCGGATTCAAAGGCGATTCGCTTGCCGTCGGGAGAGTATTGTGCAGCCAAATCCTGGCGCGTGGTGTGAATGAAACGGCCTGGGGGGCCGCTAGCCACTCCCGGGGCCGCCAGCGAAAGACGCCATATGTTGGAGTCGACGTCCCCCCGCTGGTACGCCAGCCGGTTGCCGGTCCGGGAGATGGCTGGGCTGGAAGCCTCTCCAGCGCTAAATGGTAGCTGCGCCGGTTCCCCGGCACCGGAAGCCGGTACTCTCCAGAGGCTCCTCCCGGTTCCGATTACTCCGGAGGCAAAGATGATCTCCCGCCCATTCGGAGTCCAGGCGGAACTGAAACTGGAACCCTTCAAGGAAATCAGCCGTCTCGGCTCCCCTTTGGGCTTCAAGTCTTCGGTCAAGTCGAGCAGGTAAATGTCCGACCAGCCGTAACTAGTCAAGCGGGTGAACGCAACGTTGCGACCATCCGGCGAAACGGCGGGAGAATAATCAGATAACGATTTTGTCGGCGAGGAGGTCAAGCTGCGTGTTGCCCCGCTCTCGGTCGATAGCAGCACCAAACCGTCAGTTATGACCCATTTGCCGTCGGGGAGCCAGGCGAACGCGCGTTCGACGAAAGATGCAGGCCAATCTGGAGCAGGAACCTCGGCCACGATGCGCTCCGGGCCGCCGATGGCGGGGATGATAATGAAGCTGGCACGTCCTTTCGACACCCGGACAAAACCGATGGAGCGTCCATCCGGAGAAAAGGCCGGGCTGATGTCCTCAGCCGGGTCCGTGGTCAGCCGCTCGGGCGTCGGAGAGCCAATCAGCTTGAGGTAGATATCGGAGTTGTCCTGCTTCTCTCCGTTCCAGGAAAACACTACCTGATTGCCGTCCGGAGAAAAGCTCGGGGATTTCTCAGAACCCGCATAGCTGGTGAGTGGGAACTCCTCGGGTACCGCTGCCGGTTTCTCTATCACTCCCGCGAAAGAGCCAGACGGCGACGGCTATCACTCCGAGAACGAGCGCAGCTCCCCCCCAAACCCAGCGCCGCCGAGCCGGCCGAACCGCCGCTGGAGTTTCGGCCAGCTTACCCGAGTCCGATTCCTCTTTCAGTTCCTCCAGCTCTACCTTGAGATCATCCATATGTTGGAAACGCCGTGCCGGATCCTTCCGCAGGCAGTGGCTGATGATCCTGCCCAACTCTCGAGGCAAGGCTGTATTGATCTCAATCACCGACTTCGGATTTTTGTTCAAGATGGCTGCCAGCGTCGACATCTTCGAGTCGCCTTGAAAAGCCCGCTGCCCTGTCGTCATCTCGTAAAGCACTGCCCCGAAGCTGAAGATGTCCGACCGGGCATCAACCTTCTTTCCTTCCGCCTGCTCGGGCGACATGTAGGAGAGTGTCCCGATAATCATCCCTTCTTCCGTCAGCGACTGCAGTGTGCGCGTCGTGCCTTCATTGCTGTCCGAAACTTCCGTCAGTTTCGCCAGACCAAAGTCCAACACCTTCACCAGGCCGTCGTCAGTCACCATCACATTAGTCGGTTTCAGGTCACGATGGATGATGCCGGCGGAGTGGGCTTTGGCGAGCGCGTCGGCCATCTGGATGGCAACCTTCAGCGCCTCATTCAGCCGCATCCCCTTGCGCGGGATCCGCTGATCCAGCGTCTTGCCCGCCACGTACTCCATGACGATGAAGTCAATGCCGCTTTCGCTCCCGATATCGTACAGGGTGATGATATTGGGATGGTTCAGCGCTGAGGCCGCCCGAGCTTCCTGAATGAACCGGCGCTTGCGCTCCGGGTCGCTCACCCTGTCTGCCGGCAACACCTTGATGGCTACAGTCCGGTTCAGCCGTGTATCGCGCGCTTTGTAGACCACACCCATGCCGCCCGCGCCCAGCAGAGAAAGGATCTGGTAAGAGCCAAGCTGCTGGCCGATCAGCGACTCTGGTTTTTCCTGAGCGATCATCTTAGCCGCCAGTTCCACGGCAGGCTGTTCGATAAAGCGCTCGCCGCGCTGATCAAACCTGAGCAGCGACTCCACCTCTCGCCGCAGCTCTTCATCGCCCGCGCAAGCCTTCTTCAGGAACGCCGCCCGCTGGTTCTCTTCCAGCTCCAGAGCAGCCTGACAAAGCTTCTCAACTTGTTCCCAACGGTTCATAAATGCGGCGACGAGTGACAAGTGCCGAGTGATTCATCTCCCTTTGAAGGACTTTGAAGAGGAGTGAAGCCTTGAGCAGGGATGTCCTATTCCCCATTTGAAGGGGGCATAGGGGGATGTCTCTGTTCGTTCTGCTTCAATGTTGCTCAATCCAATTCTGAATGCATCTCAAAACATTCGCCATGTCACAGCTTCACATCGCGGTCATGAAATCTCACACTGAGGCCGAAATTCCCCAGCCGGATTTGATTTGATCGCTTCGGAACTTCTCTCGATGGCTCTCACCGTCAATCTCAATCACCAGTTTTAACCTTGGGCAATAGAAACCCACGACGTGCTTGTGAGTAGGTCTTTGTCTTGAGAACGCGTAACCCAGCATTTTGCTTCAACTGGTTCCAGAGCAGCACTGCAGCCAGGGTGCTGTTGTTCCGATGTTTTCGCGAACGTTGTTTAAGTTTCGGGTCGTAGTAAAGCATGACTTGTGCTTTGTGTTCGGTTGTCGAATCACCCAACCAGGACATCCCCCTACACCCCCTTCAAAAGGGGAATCACGCAGTGCCAGCACCTTGCGATGCCCCCTTCAAAGGGTGCGAAATTGTCACTGCTCACCGGAAGTTCTCCACCAGCATCAGGTCGCTGCCGAGCTGATCGATCTGTGAGTAGAGGATCCACTTCCCATCAGGAGAGACACTCAAGCCCCCTAACACCGGCATCTCGATGTTCGTGACGGTTTCGACTTTACCGGTGGCGAAGCTGAGGAACTGAATCGCACGAACACTCCCCGTGTTATGACGAGAGACGAAGTAGACACCTCCCTTCACCAGGGTGAAAGCCCTCTTGACAACAGACTCCAGCACTTGAGCCTCGTCACCGCCCTGGGTTGGAACCTTCCAAAGACCTCCGGAAACGGACTCTTGGTCTTTGTGCTCGCTTTTGAGGTAATAGACAAACCTGCCGTCAGCCGATTCCAAGGCCAGAAAGCCTCCTCGCCGGGTCACCTGCACGGCTTCTCCTCCCTGGCTCGGCATCTTCCACACTTGTCTTTCACCACTGCGAGTCGAGCCGAAATAGATCCACTTCCCATCGTGGGACCAGCTGGGTACGAAATCGTGAGCCGAGTCGGTTGTCAAACGCCGGGGCTTGCCCCCGTCTGCATCCAGGACGTAGATATCAAACTGCCCATGGACTCTCGCGTCAAACGCAATTTGCTTGCTGTCCGGGGACCACCGCGGCGATCCGTTTAGCGGACCGTTAAATGAAGTGAGTTGCATGCGCTTCGAGCCATCACTATCGCAAACCCAAATTTCATCGCTCCCAGACTGGTTGGAAGAAAAGACAATCCTCCTGCCGTCCGGTGAGAACTGCGGTTCTCCATCTATGAGGGTCGAGGAGATGAATTGAGTCGGACGTCCGGCCGGACCATGGAGTGGCACTTCAACCCGCCAAATGTTGAGATCAAAAACCCCCCGACTATAGACCAGGCGGTCCTGAGATCGAGACACTGACGGGGAAATCGCCTTCTTCACCGACCCCTGTCAGCCGTTGAGGCGTGGCAGAAGATGAAACACCGATTCGCCAAAGGGCCGAGCTAAGCAAGAGACTAGATGCGTAAACAATCTTGCTCCCATCGGAGGTCCAGACCGGACTATGCGCGTCGCCATTTTCAAGTGTGATGCGTCTCGGCTCCCCAATGGGCTGGAGACTTTCGGAAAGCATAAGAAGATAAAGATCGCTAACCCCTGGACTAGCCATTCGGTTGAACACAAGAGTGCGACCGTTTGGAGAGAACGCAGGTGCACTGTCGCCAAGCGAGCCAGCTGGCGGGGAAGTCAGCCTGGTTTTCGCGCGTGTTTCGAGCGAAAGCAAGAAAGAGAGCGACAGGTTCGTTGGGGGACTCGCTGTAACTGAATACCAGCGATTTCCCGTCTACAGACCAGGCTAGGTAGGGACCGCGCACGTAGCCTCCCCTGCGATCGCGGATTTCGAGAAGTTTCTGCTCCGGGCCCACCAAGAGGGGGTACCGTCACCAGAGCGAAGCCCTCCGTCCAAATGCGAAGAAAAGCAATAGACCGGCCATCCGGTGACCAGGCAGGACTCCAATCGGCGCCCGGATCTTGGGTCAATCGGAGCGGCTGTGACGTGCCAATAAGTTTGACGTAGACATCAAAATTGTCTTGCGCTTCTCCGTTCCAGGTAAAGGCGACCTGGTTTCCGTCAGGGGAAAAATTAGGCTGAAGCTCGGAACCCACATAACTAGTGAGGGGGATCGCGGTCGGCGGCGTCGAGAGGTCAGGTTTTGAGCGAATAAACCAGATGGCGGCGCCAGCTGTCAAGAGAGCCCCTAGCGATACAGTTCCCCAGACCAAAAGGCGGTCGGGTTTTCCCTTGAGCCGAACAGGGGCAAGTCCCACAGAGTCGCTACCCTGCTCGCTATGGCTGTGGTTCTCTTGAGCCTCCACATCGACTGGCGCAATGAAGCGGTAGCCCCGTCTTGGAACAGTCTGGATATACCGGTCTCCATTCTCGTTCTCGCCCAGCGCCTTCCTGAGCACAGAAATATGATGAGCCAGATTGACCTCTTCCACGAAAGTGTCGGGCCAAATCTTTTGCATCAATTCGTCTTTTTCGACTACGCGCCCATCGCTTTGAACAAGCACCAGCAGCGTATCGACGGCCTTGGGGGTTAAAGGGACAGCCCTCCCCTCCCGCACGAGCAGACGTTGGTTCACATCCAAACGAAAAGGTCCAAACGCATAAAAGGCAGCTAAAGGCTCGCCAGGCACTGCCTTACCCTCCCTTCATGACGCATTCAAGGAAAATTCAACACTCATTCAAGAGCGCTAAAAGACACCGTCGCGCGAACCGGCTAACGTCGGCAGTGCTCGGTGGGCTGCAGATCTTCTTTGGCGAGGTCCGCTAAACCTCGAATTTTAATGCAGGAACATGACCTCCGACAACGCAATTGTCGAACGGGGAAATACTTTGCTCCCGGCGAAACGGATAAGGTCAACACTGCGCTTTGACGGCAGCAGATGACGGAGCCTCGGTGCTGCCAGGACGCATTCTCCATGCCCGGAAGTACTACACGCTCAATCATTCGGCTATGGCGACGCAGGCACCGAGTCTCAGGAAGGGAGTACACAGTGATTCGTCACTCTAAGAGTTGGTCATTCTGGCAGGCTTTAATCTTCGCTTTGCCTTGGGAGACCGCACTGGCACAAGAGCTGTTGTGGCAGGACGCCGTCGCGCAAGGGAATGGATACTACAAAGAAGGCGCTTATGCAAAAGCGGAGGAGCTCTATCTAGCCGCTATCGCACAGATCGAGAAGCTCGGAGCTGACGACCTGCAGTTTGCCCAAACTTTGAACGATTTGGCCACAATCTACCTTGACCGAGGCAGGTACGACGAGGCCGAAAAGCTCTATCGTCGTTCCCTCATCATCCGTGAGAACAAGCTGGGACCTGCCCACCTGGAAGTTGCTGTCAGTCTGAACTACTTAGGGATGCTTTCCGCTCGTCGTGGAAGGCTGCCCGAAGCTGAGGCCTTGTACCGACGTGCACTTTTCATCAGAAAGAAGGCCCTCAGTCCTTGGCACCGTGAGGTCGCCAACAGCTTGAACAATCTTGGCCAAGTCCATCGCTTGCAGGGGCACCTCAGGGAGGCTGAATCAACGTACCGAGAGGCAATGGTCATTTTCGAGAAAGCCCTCGGAACCGAGCACCCCGACACAGCCACGGGCCTCAATAATCTGGCTTCCGTCTATCAAGACCTGGGCCAACATTCACAGGCAGAAGGGCTATACCAGCGGGCGCTGGCCATCAGAGAAAAGCGACTAGGAGCAGACCACGCGGCCACGGCCACAATAACTAACAACCTGGCCACCTTGTATTAGACCGTGCAGAATTTGCCGAGGCAGAGCCGTTATACTCGCGGACTTTGGCAGTTTGGGAGAAAACCTTGGGACCGGACCACCCCGATGTGGCCAAGACGCTTTACAATCTGGCGCAGCTCTATCTGAGACAACGTCGCTACACGCAAGCAGAACCACTCTACCAGCAAGCTATGGCGATTCAGGAAAAGAGTCTCACATCCGATCACCCGGACTTAGCAGCTACACTGAACGGCTTCGCTCAGCTTCTCCGAGAAACCAAAAGGAAATCCCAAGCAGAAGCAATGACTCGCCGCGCTAGGAGCATGGTGGATAAGAGCCGGACGAAGACGGCTGCAACTCAGACTGTTGATGTGCGCGACCTCAATTCCGAAGCAAAGGTCTCTCGGCGCTCATTTTGAGAAAAGCCAATGACCGTCGGTCCTTTCAGGGAAGTGCGAACGCCACAAAGGCATCTCCTGGCTGGAGGCGTTGCCGATGGGCTTGATAGGGACCCGCTGAATCCAGCATATTGATCTGTTGCATCCCGCCGCCACCACCTGCAGCGATCACTATGTACTGCTTCCCGTTGACCTCATAGGTTGAGGGAGTGGCCGATGCGACAGCCGGCAACTTTGTTTCCCAAAGAATTTTTCCGTTGGACTTGTCAAAGGCGCGGAACTTACCGTCCTGACTCGCGCCTACAAGAACCAATCCCCCCTCCGTGACGATAGTCCCGCCCATATTCTCCGTACCCGTTGGAGGAATACCTAGTTTTGTTAGTTCTTCATATTCCCCTAGTGGCACCTGCCAGACAATGTCTCCTCGATTGAGATCGATCGCACTCAACTTCCCCCACGGAGGCTTCACCGCAGGATACCCCCTCTGGTCTAGTAGTTGACCGCCTCCCGGCCCGCTCACGATCCAGGGAATTTCGTTGGAATTCAAATACAGCCAACCGGTCGTGGGATCGAACGACGCACCACCGTAATCGACTCCTCCGGTAATGCCACCCGGATAGAGGATCGATCCAGTTTCAACCGGCGGTTCGTAGATGCGCCCGTAACGGTATGTCTTGATTTTTTCCAGCACAAAGGCTCTCGATTCGGGCGAGATATCAGTTACCTCAAACTTCTCTGCGCTAAACGGGGGAGGCTTAACCGGGAAAGGCTGCGTGGGCCAGAGTTTATCCTTCTCCAAATTTCCTGGATCGACCGGACGTTCTTCAATCGGAAAAACTGGGTCTCCAGTCTCCCGGTTGAGCACGAAAACGAAGCCGTTTTTGCCTGCCTGGGCGACAGCATCAATCCTCCGGCCGTTTCGCGCAATCGTGACCAGGTTTGGAGGACAGGGAATATCCAGATCCCAAACGTCGTGGTGGATGGTTTGGTAATGCCAGATCCGTTTTCCAGTCTCGGCATTCAAGGCCAACACCGTGTCAGAAAACAGGTTCATTCCATGACGGGGCGGATTGTAGTAAGCCGCGGCCGTGCCTGCAAACACGATCCCGCGCTTTTCATCCACTGTCATCCCTCCCCAACTGTTGGCTCCGTAGGCAGTTTTCCAGGCATGCGGTGGCCAGGTGTCATAGCCAAACTCTCCGGGGTGGGGTATGGTATGGAAAATCCACGCTCGTTTTCCCGTATGAATGTCATAGGCTACGATATCGCCTGGAGGAGGTTTTCTTTGCATGCCTGCTCGCAGCTTCGGTTCCCCGGCGGCATAGTAAGACGAACCCAGGATAATCAGATTCTTGTAGATGACAGGAGGTGAGTTATAAGAAGAGAAGGTGACCTCGCGGTCATAGCCCCTGGCCAGTTCAACGGAACCATTCTTACCAAACTCTAGGATCGGTTCGCCTGTTTTGGCGTTCAGCGCATAGAGACGCGGTCCCCCGACATAGTAAATGCGCCGGTCCTCGCCTTTCTCCCAGTAGGTAACTCCACGCTTCAGACCGTGAAATTGCTCATCTTTGAACGGGTCAAAGGTCCAGATCAATCTCCCCGTGGCCGCATCCAATGCTTGTACTTTGGAAAACAGGGTCACGATATACATCACGCCACCGGTCACAATCGGGGTACATTCCATAACGGAGTATCGTGCATCCTGCTTCCAGCCGGAGATGGCCTGCCCACCACCATCCGCTCTCTGATCACCATCTCCACGCCGCGGAAGCAGCGTTCGCACATAAGCCACCGCTTGCCAGACTCTTTCCTCCGATTCGAAGAGTCCAGGCATACCTGAATTCGAGATGCCATCGAAAATGTTCCTAAAGAGAGCCGCGTCAGTCTTTCCGTATTTCAGCTCATGGCGAGTCAAGTCGGGCCCTTGGCCGCCAGGCGTGTGACAGCCGGCACAAACTGACTCAAATAGTTTCTTGCCTTCAGCGATATCTTTGGAATCAGTATGGGGGTTCCGGATGCTGGAAGCCTTGGTGCCGGCGTACCGTTTCTCTCCTGTGTGATACGTCCAGGCCACTTTTAGTTGAGAAACATTCGTTCGGTTGATCTGGCTCAGTGCCGAATAGCGTGCACCGGCAGGGTCACCGCCATAGTACCTCCATTCCCTTACACCTCGTGAGGTCGCATCTGACTTGACCTCGCTCGAGCAGCCCGAAAACAAAGCCCACGGAAAGACAAACAAAAGAATCGCCGCAGCACTGCGGCAAGGGCACGGGCCGATAGAAGGAAATGTGAGCATAGTGAATAGTACCTTTCTAGCGTATTGCGGAACCTCGGTACGTGATACCCAAAGCGCTTTCAAGAGAGTTGGTCGAAACTCGGGATCTAGCGTGAACGAACAAACTCCGGCAAAAGATATGGCGTCGCTGATTTCACCTTCCGCCTATCCAACACTGCCATTGGGTCTCAAAGCACCTGCATTACTTGCTTGCCGGTTCGGCCACATCGAATTCGAGCGAATGGCTTTTCCCCCGGTTGTTCACTAGGCAACGCAACTGGTTGTCTTGCCGCATCAATCGGCTTGTCTGCCGGATCTTCGCCGCATCATCCTCGGTTTCAACGGGAACAAATAAGGTTAATACCTGTGTCTGTGTTCCTGCCGCTTCGGTCGCCAAGTCCCAATAGGGAATCCGACTGAACTTC
Source organism: uncultured Acidimicrobiia bacterium (assembly GCA_963752385.1). Lineage (GTDB taxonomy): Bacteria > Acidobacteriota > Terriglobia > Versatilivoradales > Versatilivoraceae > CAVVYL01. The sequence goes on from CAVVYL010000040.1 coordinate 403,699, forward strand.
GCATTGCGCTGTTCAGCAAGGTAGGGATGCCCATCCAACTTGAAAGCGACGCTCTCCGGCTGGAGCGGGATCACCGCCATCTTCCCCGTCTTTCCGGCCAACAACATATCTTTGTCTTTGGCCTGAAAGGAGACCCCCGGATGAATGCGAACGGCGATCTGGGCGCCTGGCGCAGACACCACCTCGTCTAAAACCGCGAAGAGATCCGGTTTGTGGAACACGATGTGCCGCCGCCAGGATTTGAGCTCCTTCCCGGGATAGGCGCGCGAGGCATCGATGATGGCGTAATCCCGCTGGGGCGAGGTCTCGAATCGTGTCACCTTGCCAAAGTATTGTTTCCCGTATTCCTGCTGCTCACCATTCACAAACACTACATTGTGTCCAAGAGAATTGGCATGAAAATAGTCTTTGAAGCGCCGCCGATAGTCCCAATAACCCAGGCCGTAAGGAGACATATAGCCCAGCTCTTTGATGAACCACTCGCCTCGATACTTGATCGCGAACTGGCCCGCGTCGAGATGTCCATGATGCGGGTCATCGTGAATCCCTCCCTTGGCAGCAAGCAACGGATGATCCGGGTTCTCCCAAGAAGCGCGCATCACCAGCCAATCGGTGGATCGAAAATGGATCGACATCGGTTGGGACGTGCTCGGCAGCGATGGCTTTACTCTGGCCTCGGGCCAGATGATCGAGAAGAGGTCGAGTTCACTAGGATGCTGGCTGGGATCGAAGTCTGTAAAGAACTGCGCCAGCCATTTTGCCTGGGGACTGCTGGTTTCTTCAGCGAGTTTGTTGAACAGTTCCCAGCTGCCCTCCAGAGGTTCCCGGGCGTCTCCAAAGGGAATCGACCCTTGTGGCGCGGTGAAGCAGAACATGGGAAACTGAATCGTGGTTTTCAGGCGCGGGTTCTGAAACAGGTCTGCTTTGCCAGCCGTCACCTTCTTGAGTGCCGCCGCGAAGAGCACCGCGTTCTCCATCCCGTAGCGCCAGTAACCCAGGCCTTCTTGATAATCCCCGTCGATTCCGATGGCTTCATTAAAAAGCGGTTCAAACGATTGCTCGTCTCGGCCACGACATCGAGCAGCTGAGGATCTTCCCCAACCAGGGCCAGAGCAGCCTGGCCAACGCCGCTGAAACAGACAGGCAACCAGTTGGTTCGCCAGGCATGAGCCCACCAATGATAGTCGTAGTTCCCCCGCACCCTCAGCACCGCATTCTCAAGCAAAGCATTGGCCAACCTCTTCCGCTGGTACTTGTCGAGGGCCGGATAGAGCCAATCATAGACAGCCGCAATCTGGCCTGAGACGCTAGCCGCACCCAGTTCAAAGGAATACACAATCTCGTTGTCGTCCTCGTCGTTCCATTTGGCGCCGAAGGGCTTTCCCATCCAGTAAAGCCAGCGAAACTTGTCCCAGCTGTCCACCCAACTGTCGAGAGCAGAAACGGCGTCCGCAAATTCATAAGACCGATGGGCGAACTCCTTTTCTCCGGTCATCTGATACACGAAGGCTAGAAGGTAAGCGTTTCGTGCCAGCTCGTCACGATAGGTGCCAAAGGCATCCTGCCCATCAAAATAGGGATTAGTGCCGCGATATCTCTGCGGAACCTCGAGAGAAATCGGAAGATCCAGCAATCGATTGGCCTCCGCGCGGACCCAGCGATAGACTTCTCGCGCTCTCGGATGACTCCGCACACGCTCGCGAAGCGCCGGAAGATCATTGCTGTTGAAGTGTAGATAAGGGTGGTGCAAATCGGTCCCGATTGCCTTCTGCAGATCCGCCAGGTCGACAGCGACTGCCCGGGACTCAAACAACCCCAGAACCAGCGCCGCAGCAAGAATCGCAGTGCGTCGAAACACCATGGACACCTCGTCTAAACCTGGATTCCGAAGTTAGGTACTGCAACTCCGCGCCAAAACAATGTGGGGCAGGCTTTCCAGCCTGCCGATCCGCCGGACTTTCCAGTCCGGCCTCGAGGCGACTGGAAAGTCGCCCAACTGGCAGACAAGAATGTCTGCCCCACACAAGCAGCCCTGCAGCGTCTCGCGACAACTTCGGAATTCAAGCCAAAACCAGCGATCGACCGGGCCCGAGAAATGGCTGAACGGGCAGCCAGGCACAAACAGGACGAATCGGCGCGCCGAGAGCTCAATCCGTCATTCCTCGTTCTCATTTCTCAGCGCGAGTGGAACAACGCATGGCCTGGAGCAGAGATGGCCGGGTCTGCTCATCACGGAATAGTCCAACTACTCAAAGTTTAGCGACCTGGTGTGGGATTTCGCAGTTTGCCTACGTAGGTGATGAGTCTATTCATGTTTGAAACATACGTCTTCGTGTCGATCCCCTTGAAGCGGATGGGAGGATTGTCCGCATAGTTATCGATGTCTAGAAACTTAATGTCGGTGATCCAGGCGCCTCTGGAATCCATCGAGGCAATAATCTTCTCTGCCAACTGAGAGTTGACTTGCGATGCGTCCTGTCTCACCCTCTCCGCCTCCCGCCTTTGACGCTCGGCTCCGGCCTGTTCAGGATTGAGGGCTTTAATCAGCTCAAACTCCTTTTTCAGTGTTGCTATATCGATGTTTCTTCGCCCTCCGTAGGACGGGAGATCGAACTCCTCGTACCCCACTCGATAGCTGGCAATCTTTGCGTCTTTAACTTCGTGGCGTGCATAGAGGGGTTTGTTGGACCCAACCTCATAGAACGTGGCATGACTGAAATTACGGGAAGGGTTCTTATTGATCGAAGAATTTTCCAGCCACTGAATAGCCTTCGGAACGGGCTCCAAATAACGTCGATCGCCGGTGATCATGTAAAAGCTCTCAAGATCCTTGATATTCTCCACTGTTTGGTCCGAGCACAGCGCTGCCGGCTCATAAGAACGCGCCCAGGCCGGTTTCATCTCCATATCATATTGCAGTGCCCATCCCGCCTGGGGAGCAGGTAATTGCGAGATGATGTAAAAATCCATTCCTCTGCGAGCGGCCTTGAGATATTCCTCGTTCCCCAGCTTGTGGTAAGCCTCCAGGAGCAAATAGATGTTGTTCCGGGTCACGTCGTCATTGTAGGTGTAGAAGGAGGTATAGTCTGGATGACCATTATGGGGATAATCGTAACGCAGCGGATAGCGCTGAGGCCAACCTCCGCTGGGGTATTGCGCTTTCAGAATGAAATCGAGCGCCTTCAGGACGGCGGGACGAAACTCGGGGTGTAAGGTGGACGAGTAGATCTCGAGCAGAAAGCGGGTGGCACTGGTCGTGGTGTCGTCGTCAAAGGTAGCGTTACCATAGTAATGGTAAAATTCCTCCCACCCTCGGCACTGAGAGGCTACTTCCTCATACCATTTCTGAACTCCCGGCATATCAAAGTCAATAAAATAGTGCCAACCGCCTGAAGGAAGCTGTCCCCAGATCAGAGCTCTCGCCACCCTTTCGGCATATCTCAAGTACTCAGGATCTTTAGTCACCGTCGCAGCTCTCAACAACATCATCCCCACAGTAGTCGTGCTGCCAGGAGGTTGCACCCAGATTTGAGATTTGCGGGCAGGAACTTCTCCCCATTGCTTTGAAAAATCCTCGGAGTAGTGCCAGAGGAATCCTCCCCGGTTAGAAACAGTATTCATCATGAAATCAGTTGCCCTTCTCATAGCAGCCAGGACTTGTGCTTCCTTCAGATCTGCTCCCAGGACATCGTGACTGAGCCCGAGAACCAAAGAGATCGCAGAAATCAATGAAGTTTTGAGCTGCCGCCAATTCATGAGAATTGCTGCTCCTGTCCGTGTTTCTCTTTACTTGAACAAATCACTCTCATTGTTTCAATGTCGGGCGCTCGAGTTGAGCGCTGGATTTCACGAAATTCATCAGCTTGTACATATTGGAAACAAACGTTCCTGTGTCGATGCCTTTGAAGGCAGTCGCTGGGTTATGGGTGAAATCGAGCATGTCCAGGAATTCGATGTCGGTCAGCCAGGCGCCTCTCTGGTCCATCGATGTGATTAACTCTTTCAACTCGACTGGACTCGCTGTAGCTCGGGTTCGGCCATCGGATGCTCTGGGCGGACGTTGAATCCCCTTCCCGAATTTCTCCCGAACTTGGTCAAGGGTCAACACATTCAACTCCCTGAATCGCTCTTTGAGAAGCTGAATATCGATGACCCTAGGCTCAAACGTCTTGTAATGCGAATCTTGATACTCCGCGCCCAGGTGGTATCCGGTCGCCTTCTTGTTCTTACTCGCCGGCATCTCGCGTTCAATAGATTGCTCCTCTCCGAGCTCGTGATCGACCCAATAGCGGACAATCTCAAACCTTCCATCAGGAAGCTGACGGTGCTCATGGTGAACAACCAAGGGCTTGTTGGTTTTGAGTTCGTAGAAATTCGCATGGGTGAAGCCCTTGGAGGCATCCTTATTAATGATCGAATTCTCAATCCATTGAATTGCGCTTTGGATAGGCTCAAGATACTTTCGATCTCCAGTGATCCGGTAAAAGTTTCCCAACTCTTTGATATTATCAAGAGTCTGATCCAAACAGATCGATGCAGGCTCATAAGTACGACTCCAGGCCGGGTTCATGTCAAAATCATATTGCTCTGCCCACCCCGACTGGGGACTTGGCATCTGTGAAATGAGGTAGAAATCCATCCCCCTCTTGGCAGCTTTCAGGTAAGTCTCGTTTCCGAGCTTCTCGTGAGCTTCGAGCAGCAGGTAGATACTATTAGAGGTGACATCGTCATTAAAGGTATAGAAGCCGGTATAGTCGGGGTGTCCCTCGGAGGAGAAATGGCTTCGCAAAGGATAGCGCTGCGGCCAGGCGCCGTTGGGATACTGGGATTCTAGAACAAAATCCAGGGCCTTAAGGAGAGGACCTTTGTACTTGGGATCCGAGGTACTGATGTAAAGATCGAGAAGCAGCCGAATAGGACTTGGGGTCGTATCATCATCGTAGGTACAATTACCATCATAGCGATAGAACTCCTCCCAGCCTCGCGCTTTACTGGCGACTTCGTCATACCACTTTTGAACTCCCGAAGGATCGAAATCGATGAAATAATGCCACCCTCCCGATGAATGCTGTCCCCAGATGAGGGCTGCGGCCACCTTTTCAGCATACTTCAAGTACAGCGTATCTCCCGTCGCTTTGTAGGCATCCAGGAACATGGTCCCCACGGTGGGCGTGCCGGGCGGCTGGACCCAAATCTGCGACCTGCGTGCCGGCAATTCTCCCCACTGTTTTGCCAGGTCTGAGGAATAGTGCCAGACAAATCCTCCTCGATAAGAGACGGTATTCATCATGAACCCTGAGGCTCTCTTCATTGCATCGAGGACTCCTTGTCTCGTTGGTTCCAGATCAGACTCGGAGAAAGCGGGACTCGCAAGGAACGGGATGGACAGCATTAGGGAAAGCCTGATCAGGAAACGAAGCATGCACAACTCCAATCGATGACAGCTTGCATCAATCTCGTACGAGTGATGACACTCATTGCCCTACGTTTGAGTATTTGTCACTTGCCCCTGGGCTTTAGCAAATGTCGCCAAACAATCCGTCTCGTGTTAGCGATTGTTCTGCTTCAGGAAGTTGATTAATTGATAGGAGTTCGAAATATACGTCCGAGTATCGATCCCCTTGAAACGAGTGGGCGGATTATCCACATAATCGAGAGTGTCGAGAAAGTTAATCTCGGTGATCCATGCGCCCCTGGGATCCATTGAAGAGATGAGTCTCTTGACGTCCTCCACTTCAGTCTTTGGGGCAGGCAAACGGGACTTGGCGCTGCGATAGTCCTGCATGGCTTGTTCAGGACTTAGCGCCGCCAGCCGTTCAAACTCTTCACGCATCGGCCCGAGATCAAGGTTGGGGAATTTTCCGTAGGTAAGATCCACCACTTGCTCGTGATCCACCCAAAAACGAAGAATCTCTTGTCGACTGCTTTGGCGATGTGCATGACGGATATACAACGGCTTATTGGTCCCCAACTCGTAGTAAAACGCATGAGTGAACCCCGCCGAAATTCCGGATTTAACTACCGAATCTTGCAGCCATTGGATGGCTTTAGGTACGGGTTCCAGATACCTTCTATCGCCGGTGATGCGGTAAAACGTTTGGAGATCCTTGATGTTTTGAACGGTTTGATGGGTACACACTGCCGCCGGTTCATACGAACGCGCCCAGGCTGGTTTCATCTCCATGTCATACTGCTGGGCCCAGCCAGCTTGGGGAGCAGGGAGCTGCGAAACAAGGTAAAAGTCCATGCCTCGCCGGGCCGCCTTGAGGTACTCTTCCCTGCCCTGCTCCTCATAAGCCTCCAATAGCAGATAGATATTGTTCGAGATGACATCGTCATTGAAGGTATGGAATGACGTGTAATCCGCATGCCCTCCATGAGGAAACTCATAACTGAGGGGATAACGTTGTGGCCAGCCTCCGTTGGGGTACTGGGCCCGTAGCACAAAGTCCAGAGCTTGGAGCAGAGGGGGTCGGTACTTGGGATCCAAAGTGACATCGTATAGCCGCAATAGGAAACGGGTGGCTCCGGTTGTCGTGTCGTCATCGAAGGTGGCATTCCCATAATAATGGTAGAACTCCTCCCAGCCACGGCACTGGGAAGCTACTTCCTCGTAGAATTTCCGGATGCCTGAGGGATCGAAATCGACGAAGTAGTGCCATCCTCCCGAGGGATGCTGCCCCCAAATGACAGCAGCGGCGGCTCTCTCCGAGTAGGTCAGGTATTGGCGATCACCTGTAGTCTTGTATGCATCTAGAAACATCAACCCAACATCAGGAGTACTGGGGGGTTGAATCCAAATCTGGGACTTGCGAGCTGGAACCTCCCCCCATTGCTCAGAGAGATCCGCGGCATAATGCCAGAGAAATCCTCCCCGGTTCGAGACTGTGTTCATCATGAAATCGGCCGCCTTTTTCAAAGCGCCGGATACTTGCTTTTCGTCCAGCCCCTGCGATGATCCAGCCAAGGCCACAAGTAAAGGCAACAAGGTCACCAGGGCCAACACCATCCGTCCGATCGCCATGGAGAATCCTCGCTACTGAAGCTGCCGCAGAATATCGATGACCTTGCCGGGGCCTCGATTGCCCCATCTGGGGTCATCATAGAAGTCATTGTCTGTATCTGTACCAATGACCAGCATCTTGTATCCCTCTTCAATCCGTTGCTTGACATCTCGCTCGTCCACCCACTCAATGAAATGGATTCCACGCTGCTTGCAAGCGTCTTTGACCTTCTTCTCAGCGGCTTTCACATCCGGGTGGGTTTTCTCGTTAGGTCGACCGATAGTGAAGCTATAGTCGAGAGGGCCAAAGGTCACACCCGCAAACCCGGGGACATCCAGAATCGCGTCGATGTTTTCCACTCCCTCTTTGTCTTCGATATGGAGGATTAGCATCAGGTCGCCGTGCGGATTGAGAGGCCAGGGGTCAGCATGCTGCCTGTATTCCTCCTGGGTCAATCCCCAAAGGAAAGAGGCCCAAAATGGGTAGAAGGAGCGCGTTCCTCGCGGCTCAGAAATGGGTGATCCCGTAGGTTGCGTATACCGGCAAGCCTGAACGAACCTTCTTGCCTGGTCAGCCGTTTGGACTCGTGAAAACCAGATGCCAAACACTCCCAGGTTCAACACTTCTTTGATCTGACTGTAGAAGTCATGGGATCCTGTCGTCGGAAGATTGACAATGGTTACCAAGTTGGGTTGCAGGTTGCCCTTCAAAAAGACTTCACGCCGGGAATTCAAGGCCAACAGAAAGCTTCGGAGTTTCTCGGTGTTGAAGGGTTCGTATTCCAGCTCGACGAACAAGAAATCGATCGCAGGCTTTGTGTAGACTTCCTCTCCCACTTGCCAGCCGTTGGAGTTAATCAACCCAACGGCATTCGTGGCATCCAGACTGTTGACGTACAAACCAGTGACCAGCTTGCCGCGCTCCAGCTTGTCAATCGCCTTGTTGAGATGCTTGAACGACGGCTCTCGCTTTGCGTCGTGAGCTTGGATCACTGGGCTGGCTAACAACAAAGAAAGAATGATCAAGAAGCATCTGATGGTTAATCTTCTCATTGGCATTGCGAAGGTCCTTTCCGAAAAACACGAAGCATAGGCAGTCTTTTCGAGGTCTCTCCGGCGGAGGAAGCGAGCCGGATTGCGGGCAAAGCCGATGCCAGAAGGTTCCCGGCTACGATGACTGTTCCCGGACTCCAATGTCATGACCGGGCTTGTTGGACGTGCTTGGTGTGTATCCTCTCATCCTTTCAGCTAGCACTCCATTCAGTTGCCGCTCGCTTTCACGAGCGGGTTTTCTAAGATCCCGAGTCCCTCCACCTCAACCGTCACTACTTCACCCGGCTTCAAGAAGCGGCGTGGATTGCGGGCAAAGCCGACACCAGAAGGCGTCCCGGTTGCGATAACTGTTCCTGGCTCCAACGTCATGACCCGGCTGATTTCGGCGATCAGGTCGGAGACGGTAAAGATCATGTGGGAGGTGCTGGAATCCTGCACGATTTCGGTTCCCAGCCGCGTGGTCAGCCGAAGATTATGCGGATTGGGAATCTCGTCTTTGAGAACGAGGAATGGACCCATGGCAGAAAATGTGTCGGGGCTCTTCCCCAACGTGTACTGGCTCACCCGAAACTGTAAGTCACGTGCAGTCACATCATTGAAGGTCATGTAACCCGCCACATACTCATAAGCCGACGCGCGAGAAACGTTGCGCGCCTTCCTGCCAATGACGACGGCTAGTTCGCCCTCATAGTCGGTCTCGCCAACAGCTTCTGGAATCTCGATGGGCTCACCAGGACCAATGACTTTGCCCTCTTTCGTAAATACATTTGGAAACTTAGGCAGATCGATCTTGATCTCATCTGAGTGCGAACGATAGTTCAAGGCCAGAGCTAACAGATGGGGAGGCTTGGGAATCGCAGCTTTCAGGGTGACTTCCTTGATGTCAAACCACACACCGAGGTTAGCCAGGCCAGCCACCTCATTTAGGCCACGCTGCTTAGCCTTTGCCCGGTGGGACTTGACCCAGGCAATAGCTTCCATCGCAGCCGCCATGGAATCGTGCTGCCCCTGAAGGAACTCCAGCATCTGGGGAGGAACTAGCACATTGGCTCGCTCCTCGGCTCGTGGCACGCCCTTCTCCTTCAACATCTCGCGGTAGGAGCGGTTCAGATCAATGATGCCCTGCTCTGTCCAGGCCCCAAGCCGAATCTCCCCACGGAAGTAGTAACTCACAAGCCGTGTTGCCTCAAGCGGCGAGGGCGCAAAGGCGGTGAGCAAGCAAAACACGACCAAGAAGAATGCCTGTTTCCGCCAGCTACTCTTGAACGATGCCATCAAACGAGCCATCACAAGACACCTCCAGCAACCGTAGTGTTGCATGGACAGCGAAACTGGCGAATGCGTCGTCCATGCGGCTTAGTCACAAGGTAATTCGTTGGATGATCTTGATGCGGTTGCACGTTTTGTCTGAATTCTCTGACAGATCCACCGGGGGCAAGGTACCCGACCGGTAGCCCTCATTTTTCCACTCGATCTTCACTTGGTTTGCTGTGAACTCTTAGGCAGGTAGCTTGGAGACACACCGAAAATCAAGGTGGCCATCCGGTCAGAGGGATTGTAGAACTGGTGAGGAGTGCCCTCGGGAAGATAGACACCATCACCCGTCTTAACGTCGAACCAGCGCGTTTGTCCGCGGGCGTCCAGTGTCTGTTGGGGGAGCCTCACATGGACTTCCCCGTCCTGAAGATACAGGCCTGCATCGCCGCCATGAATCCGGAGTTCGGTTTCCTCTTTAGGGTGCAGGAGAATCTTCCCAAAGGTGATTTGGTCAGTACTGGCCATGATACCGACAAGGACCTGATGTTTTTCTCCCTCCATTCGCCATAGGATGTCGGCTTCTCGAACCACCCTGTGGGTCGCGCTCCTTCTGGCCTCGTCAAGAGCGGCGGGCCACCTCTCCAGCAGCTCGTCCCTGGCGTACTTCACGTCCTTTAGCTTCCCCTGTCCCAAAGAAGGATTCTCACCCGCTTTCACTGGAAGTCGAGGCAAATACTCCAGAACCCGCAGCGGTTCCAGACCGTAAGTGAAACCATGATTCCAACTATTCCGGGCGAGGAAGGCCAATTCTCCCGAATTGACACGATAGACCTCTCCCGTCGTTGGATTAGTCAAAACCATCGTTCCACTCAATACGTAGTAGATGCCGTCGACTTTGAACTCGGTCGTGAAGCGATCCGAGTGTCGAAAGAATTCCCCGGGCCCCATACCGAAGATCTGCCACATGATCTTCTGGCTTCCACCAAAGCGGGAATCATGAACCCTGCCTGAGGTCTGGTCGCCCCACAAGATGCGAGTCGTGGCACTGGCGGGAATATGCGCCGGCTCATTAGGAGTCTGGCCCTTCGCAACCTGGCCAGAAGCGAGAACGAAAAGCATGAGGCTGGCAAATCGCATTTCCTTCATACCCCCAGCCTCCGGTCAGGCGTCCAGAACTCGACTCCAGCCACCATTGGCGAGAAGAGCCAAACTCGGACGATCAGCCGGAGGGAGATGAACTTCTCCAGAAATGATTCTGGTGAATCTGATGATGGGATCTTCCCACACCCTGCGAAGCCCCACGACAGGCAAGAGAAGGTCGTCGTACCGATTCGGCAGGTACTCCTTCAATCGATAGACGCTCTACCGTTCCTCAGAAGAGGAACTTAACGGCAAACTGGACCACACGATTCTGAAACGCACTGGTGGGAACCGCAAAGAAGGTGCCGGCGCCGAGGTTGCTCTCTACAGCACTGAGATTGACTCGATTGAAAGCGTTGAAGGCCTCCAGTCTAAGTTGCACCTTCCCCTTTTCCTTCCACACGCCAAATTCCTTTAGAAGTGCAAGGTCGATATTGGCATATCCAGGCAGCCGGAAACTGTCGCGGCGCAGCGTTCCTGGTCTTACCGTCGCTGGGTCAGGAAGTGGAAACATCGAGGCTTGAAGGGGCCCTTGAAGCCATTCATCCTTGCTGAAGGTGGATGGGAGGCTCTGGGTTGGCTGGTCGGGCCGGTCGTTCCGGTAACCATCGGCATTGAAATCTCCTCCCTCGCGGTAGCCGGCAAAGCTGAGTGGAACAAACAACTCTCCAGACTGAAAAAGCAAGATGGTATTCAGCTGCCAGCCTCCTAAGATACGTCCTAGCCAGTCCGTTCGTCCACGTAAGATGGGAAGTTCCCATAGACCGTGAATTGTCAGAACGTGCGGAAAATCATCACGGGCATAGTCCAAATCGGGGTTGAAAGCATCAGTTTCGTCTGCCCAGTAAAAGTCGCTCGTGCCTGGTCTCCACTCGAGCGAAGTTGTTCTTCCCGTAGTTATAGGTGTAGGAAGCACTCAGCGAAAGACCCTGGCTGAAACGTTTGGTGATGTTGGTCACTAGGCCGTGATAGAGCCGTCGGCCACGATTGGTGAGCACGCTGATGGAGTTGAAATTCGGGTTAAAGCCATCCCGGAAATCATCCACCAGATCTCCCTGAAACCGATTGATGTTTCGCGGCCTGTACAACTCGCTGGTGCCTCTCCTGTATTTATAGTTGGCCTGAACCATCCAATCCGCCAGCCAATTGATATTGGACGCCCGCCCATGAAATCGTAAATCAAAGGTGCCTTCAGGTCGCTTACCGTCCCCGCCAACGTTCACCCGCTGCCCTACGATGCCTCCGGCCGGGCTGATTTGAGGAGCCTGAAAGTTTGGGTTGATCGGAAAGTCGCGGGTCCCCGGTGGGGCAAGGCCGTAGACGATGGGGATTCCGACTTCAGGACCAGCACTGGCATTGAAAAACGCTGGTGGATTGTCTTCAACACCATACAGAATGTAAGTATTAATTTCGTCATAGAGCATCCCAAAACCTGCCCGTACCACGAATTTCCCTTGGCCGGTTGGGTCCCAGGCCAAACCGAGTCTGGGACCAAAGTTATTCAGGTCTCTCGAGTAGAGTCGATCGACTTCCCGATTAACCACTTGAGCAATCGCTGCGGGATTAGTGACCTGGTCTGAACTGATGACGGGCTGGTAATTCTTTTGGTCTTGAAGCCATACCGGGAAGAAGGTTTCCCAACGAAGACCATAGTTCAAGGTCAAATTAGGACGAATCTGCCAGGTGTTTTGGAAGAACAGGGAGAAGTCTCCCGTGTACATCGGCAGATGGGTCCTGCCTAGCTCTCCAGTCGCGACCTCGAGAGTTCTAGTCTCAAAGTATGGATTGTCGTTGGCAAAATCGAAGATGGTACCAAAATTCCAGCCTATGTTCGTTGGCCACTCAGCTGTCAGCAGGGAATGACGGTAATCAACACCAAATTTAAATGCATGGCGTCCTCGATTGATCGAAAGGTTGTCTGCAAATTGATACACTCGCGAATGATAGATGTTTTCAAAAGGATTACTAGATGGCTACGTGCGCCGTCATCGCTAGAAAGATAAGGAATGTTGATGATCTCCGGCACCGCCGGGTAGCCCGACACGAATGAGATGTCATTACCCCCAAAGCGAGCTTCGTTAAGGATGTTGGGAGTGAAACTTCGAGTATGGATGACATTGACGGCCTGTACTTTGGTGAAGGTCTCATAGAAATAGGCTGGTCGAAGAACGTTGTTTCCCCACTCCGGTCTGGTATACCAGTAATTGCCAAAGAGCCGGTCTTTGCCATTAGGGAATTGATAGTCGAGTCTGAAATTGAACTGGGTTCCATCGCGCCTGAAGGGGTTATCGACTGAAACCAGACCTACCTCAGGAATTCCATCCGGATCTGTCGTGAAGCCACCACCCGGAAGAAGAGTTCCGAGGTCTTGAAACCCTTCGGTCGGGTACCGAAAAGGTGGAACTGTCTGGTATACCTGAGCTGCAACGCTGTTTGGCCTGAGCTGCCGCACGAGGTCCACGAATTGCTCTGTCTCGACTCTGGCATCATAGCCTCCAACCACAATGGAGCGAAGACCTTCGTAAGCCCCGAAGACAAAAAGCCGGTCTTTGATAATGGGTCCGCCCACCGTTCCTCCAAAGAGACGGTAGTAGCTATCAGGCAAGGAATCAGCGAAGTATGGACGAGCATTTAGCTTATCGTCCTGGAAGGTAAAGTGAGACGTTCCGTGCCAGCTGTTAGTGCCGCCCTTGCTAACGATCTGGACTTGAGGTCCACTAATTCTTCCAAGCTCGGCCGTATGGGGATGGGTTGATATTCGAACCTCATCAACTGCGTCCGGATTGGGCGAAAAAGCGGCGCCCCAACCGCTGCCTTCGCTGTATCGAAGTGTAATGCCGTCCAGAAACCACTGGCCTTTTTGCTCATTTCCACCAGCGGATATTCTAGGGGCGGCAAAGTTTGAAAACACGTCACAACAATAGTTCTCGGCAGGTGTGGGCTTTCCGGTGATCCCCGGCGTCAAGATCGATAGATTCAAAATACCACGGCCCTGAAGAGGCAGGGAACGGACCTCCTTTTCTGGAAGGACCTCGGAGATCCGAGTCACTTGGGTTTCCACCTGAGGCTCAACTGCGGTTACGTCGACTGTTTGAGTGACTTCTCCCACCTCGAGGGCAATGTTCAATCCGACCGTGGACTCCGCTGCGACACCGAGGTTACTATGGACAGAGGTCTTAAAGCCGGCTGACCTCGACTCGCACCTGGTAATTTCCCGGCAACAAGTCAGGGATACGATAGAAACCGTCCCCGGCCGATTGGACGGTGCGTGGAAAACCCCGTGCTCTCATTAGTGGCTTTGATGGTCGCTCCGACAATGGCGCCCCAGAGGGATCTGTGATCTGCCCCTGAACAGTGCTGGTCGCCTGAGCAAAGATGAGACACGGCATTCCAAGAATCAGAAGGGCGACACACAAACACCGTTTGGAAGCCCAAAACTTGTCCTGGAAACGTGAAGAGTGGACAGTTGCTATCATGTTTTTCTCCCTAATCTGTTGTTGAAACCTTCCGGAATGGTGGGGAAACACAAATCCTCGTGCTTTCACCAATCTGGATTGAGATACAGCAATCCCGAGTGAAACGAGCCATTGCTTTGGATTCGCTCGATACCTACACGCTGATGAATAGTAGTTATGCCACGAGTATTCTGTCATTCGCGCTTAGAGAAATCAAACAGAAAAGGAAAAATTTCTGACGATTACGGGATTCCGGCCTGGGGCGCCAATACTCAACGGCGAAAGCGAAAGATCCTGGGCGGGAGTGATCAAAACCTAATGAAACTGCTTCAATCCGAACAACTGTTTCAGTTGTTCCCTGGAGTTTGTACATTCTTGAAATGGCAGTGGCAGAAACCAAGGTAAACGTCGGACCCGTCATTCGGGATGGGAATTGCAGCTTGGCCGTGACTCATGCTTGTCATTCCAATCATGACCCTCGCAAACTCCAACGGCCCAGAGGGCCATCTCTAATCCAGCCCAGGGCAACGCCCTGGGTTTCAAAGTTCCCATCGATCCAAGCCCTGTAAGGGCGGTCTATCCGTTCAGTCCCACACGTACCGCTCGTCATAAGGCACCTGGTATCTTTTCAAAAACGCACGGAACTCCTCTTGAAAGGTTCGTCTTCGATGGTGCTCCTTCTGGTTCTCGATGTACCTGAGCACCCGAGCTACACTGGACTGGCTGACCGAAAAGGCCCCGTATCCGCTCTGCCAATGGAAATTTCGGTAAGTTCTTGTCTTGGTCTTGATCCATTTCGACGAGTCCTTCTTCACGCTCTCGATCACCTCACACAAGGCATGGTTTTTCGAGAGATGGAATAAGACGTGGGCATGGTCTTCGACAGAGTTGATCAGGATAGCTGGCGAGTCCATTCCCTTCAGGACCGCAGCCATGTAGGGATGCAATTCCGGCCGGATGTCATCAGAAAGAATGGGTTCGCGGCTCTTGGTACTAAAGATCAGATGAACCAGAACTTGAGCTAGTGACTGTGGCGTGGGAGGCCTCCATTTGCCGTTAGGCCGCCCCTACAGGGCGGAACCTGCATTGGCGTTTGTAACCCAGGGCGTTGCCCTGGGCTTGACTATTCAGGCCTTTCAGGCCGGGGGGCCCTACACGGAAGCAACCTCCGAGCGCGAGAAAATGTACAAACTCCAGGGAACCACTGTTTCAGTTGTTCCATCGCGAACGTCAGCTTTGGCTTTACGGGTTCTCTGTCCCAGGTACCCGATCGTTCAAGCATGGTTGCATTGCCAGAAGCAGGGACTGGACCCCATACCTTGATCGTGCTACCAAACACCATGCCAGAGCGGATTTTCATGATCGACACTCTTTTCAGTGGACCTGCTGTCTGGAATTTCTTCCTGGCTAGGAGGAGCACCAGCTAACACAGCTGAGCCGAAGCTTAAGACCGCAAGAGTTGTCGTGATCAAGCTGAAGGATCGCATGACAAGGTCCCCTGGACAAACAAAACTAAGACTTCGCAGGTAACGGTTCGTAACCTTTGGACCTGAGTGTCCCCAGGCGAAGCCGAACCATGTCCGAGCCCCGAACTGGACACGGAAGGCTGGAAGTCCTAGGTCTGCTCCGAAGATTGTCGCGACTTGCACAACCTCGCCGGCCTGTGCTCCTGCAGTTCCCGACCAAAACCTAAACTTCTTCTCGACAGGTTCGAAAATCGCCGCGAAGTCCGTGTGCATGCCGTCTTCTCCCTGCTGGCAGATGGCTCCTCGTGGGCTTCGATCACACAGAATCTGCTCCACGCCCGCCCCGGCACTCAGTTGCCGCAAAACATTGTCGTAGCGTTGCTGGCTATTCGTGCGTATGGGATCCTCCTGCGGAGGGTTCCGTTTGGCAAAGACAGGATCCACAATTCCGTTGGCATGCACAAAGGCTCCTTTCTTCTGTTCCGGAAGGACCACTGTCCCTAGCCCGGTTTTCTCTACAAGTCCCAGTGCGCCGGTCGCATCTCCCAGCAGGAGACTGAATCCGCCAGCGTTGACGCGCAAGCTGCGTATATGTTCAATGGCCTCGGTCACGGTGGCACACTTTGGAAGAATGGTGTGAAGAGCGGCCAACGATGACATGCCGGGTGCGTCGAGTACAGGAGCCGGAATCCCATTCATACCCATGGCCAATCCGCGTTCGTTCATGCCAGCCACAGTCCAGATGGTGCCAGCGAAATGAAAATGGACGTGCCGAAACCCTTTCTCTGGCCAGGTACTCTCCAGGACATTCATTCCGAGCTCCCACTTCGCGACATCGTCAGTCTTGCCCACAAGCGGTGAGCCCTTTGGATCCCGAAGTCCCACTACCGTGCATCGCAGAAGTGCGGACGGAAGATCGGGGTTGAAGTGGGCCAAAAAATAGCTCGCTTCGTCTACGTCTAGCCCGGCCATGAGTCCCCGACACTCCTGAATACCCTCTGGATAGGCAGCCTCCATGTAGCCGCACCAGCGTTCAACCTTCTTCTTGTGAAGTTGGGCTTCCGAGGAAGTTCCGAATCTTTTGCTCCTTTCATCCAGCAAACGTTTCAGCCATGGCTGGAATTTGCCCCGAAGAGCCTCACCCTGTTGCTTACCACGGGAGTAAGCATCTCCTCGCGTCTCGATCCTTGCCATCTTTCCAGGCAAGGCCAAGTTGGCTTGAGCGAGCAGTACGGCAGGGCCACCCAAAGCAATGAGCCGCGCAAAGCTTCTTCGGTCTATTTCCTCAGCTAGGATTGGCAATTTCCTTGTCATCGATCGCCTCCAATGTCAGAATCGATCCCCTGCCGTGGGCCACCTTCCTGATCTCCCCCGAGCGTGCGGGGCAAACCGCTTCACAAGCTTCGTGTGTCACTCTTTCCTGATGCCTACCAAGGCTTGCTGATGATTCCAGAATGAGGAATGAACAGGAACCGAATTCGATGGCAGACAGTAGAGAAGTCGTCTTTTGTCGTTTGATCATTTCGGTGCCACGGAAAACCGGCGGCATGCGAGATCATTCACATGCGACACTCGGTGTTCAGTTGGTCGATCGAGTCAATAGGATGCCTTCCGGCGAGGCGCGAAGGCTCTCTTCGACCACCCCGGTAACCGTCTCTTGAATCTGATTTTTTTCCTCGTCGTGCAGTCTTCGGACGATTTCGGTGAGTTCTGCTACCTTGTCTTTTTCACCCCGTTGGACAGCAATCCGAAGCCACTGATAGTAAGCGTCTGTGTGCTTGGGGTTGAAGGCACAAGCCTTCTCGAAGTAATTCCGTGCCGTCTGGTCGTCTCCCCTCTTAAGGTAAAGCCTGCCCAACATGTAATGGGTATTAGCATAGAAGGGATTCAGCTCGAGTGCTTTCAGCAAGACAGACTCAGCTCTTTCCAGCTGCTCCGGATCCGACTCCCGAGTCGTATCCAGCAGTTCTGATCCGTACATGTACTCTAGAAGTGGGTCATTCGGAAAAGAGCGGGTTGCGTCCGCCAGAAGATCGAGCGCCTGCTTGCGTCGCTCGGTTGCCAACAATAAGCGAGCCAGAGCCACATAGGCGGGTGTAGTAGTCCCCTCGGTCTTCAGTGCTGTCTGGTACCATCGTTCGGCCTCTCCGTAGTCGCGGCTCTTTTCGTAAAGCAGTCCCATTTGGACCTGGAGCCGATTCTTCTCGACGCGGTGCTGGAGGCCTTTAGCGATGACCTGAATGGCCATCTCGGTCTCGCCTTGATTGCTTAAAATAGTGCTCAGATCCAGGTAATGATCGGGGTTGCCGGGATCGGCTGTGAGCGCCTGTTCAAGCGAATCCCGCGCCTGATCCAGGCGGTTCATCTTGTTGTAAATCCATCCTCGAAGATTGAATAGCTCAGCACTTGGGGTTGCACGCGATTCCAACTCCTTCACAATCGCGAGCGCCGCTTCCAGTCGCCCCGCGCGATAGTAAACTAGCGCTAGATTGAAGCCGACATTGTAAGAACCGCGCTCCTTGAGCCACAATTCCTGGAAGACTTCGGCAGCCTCAGCGTGGGACTCAAACTGGGCCAACAATACTCCCAACTCGAACCGCTCGGCAGCAGTACTGCGCGATCCGGCGCGCATTTCTCGAACCGACTCTAGAGCTAGGGACCGTTTGCCCATTGCAAAATGGACTCTAGTGAGTGCCAGCAAAACCCGGGCGCTGTCTCGCGAGAGCCGCTTTGCTTCGAGCAAATCCGGAAGCGCCCTCGACCATTGGCTCTGTTCCATGGCCAGCAGCCCCAGGAACAAGTGCGGTACGAAGTCTTTGGGCGTCAGCTTGACAAGAGCTTCGAACTCGCTCTCAGCGAACCGGTACTCTCCCAGTGAGAACGCGTTGACAGCACGGTTTTTTCGTGCCGGCAAGAAATCGGCGGTCAAGGAGAGGGCACGATTGTATGCCTCATTGGCTTCCTTTAGGCGGCCCAGTTCAGTGAGGACGACGCCCAGCATATTTTGTATCTTGGTATCTCTGGGCGTTTGGGCGGCCGCTTTCTCAAGTTCGTCTAATGCCTGGTTCAGATGACCTGCCCGAACCAGTTCCGTCGCTTGCTCGTGGGCACTTGACTGCGGTGAACCGGCGAACGCTCGAGGCAGGAACAGCAGGCAAACCAACAAGCGAGAGCACCGCATAGATCTGGTGGCCTCTGAGAGACAAAATGGGGCTGGTCGTCCAGCCCTCTGGAGTTTAGACATTTGTCCCCCTTTTTCCAAGGGGGACGCCGCGCTTTTTGCGACAGGGGGTTGGGGGCGAGTCCCTAGCAAGCCTCAAAAAAGGAACTTAAGTGCTAGCTGCACAGTTCGCATCTGATAGGCGCTGGTGACCTGGCCAAAGTTAGCGGCAGATAGAGAGCTCGAGATCCCTCTGATATTAACGTGGTTAAAAAGGTTGAAGGCCTCAAACCGCACTTGAAGATTGGCTCTTTCGGCACGGCCGATCGGGATCGGAAAGCCCTTGACCAAAGCGGCATCGACACGAGCATACCCAGGACGCCGGAAGTAGTCCTTAGGTAAGTTGCCAGCCCGAACCGTATCCGGGAGAGGAAATATGCTGGCCGACATAGCTCCCTCGAACCACTGGTCTCGACTGAAGGAGCTCGGAACATCGGTTGTGGGTTGATCAGGCCTTTCGCCTCGCTGCCCGTCCGCATTGAAATCCCCGCCATCTCCAAATCCACTAGACGAAGTTGGAATAAAGAATCCGCCACTCTGTAAATTCCAAATCGTATTGAGTTGCCAACCACCGAAGGCGCCGGCCAACCAGCCGGATTTCCCTCTAAGAATCGGAAGTTCCCAGACGCTGTGAACATGGAAAACATGGGCGATATCGTCCCGTCCCCAATCGATGTTGGGATCAAAGGCGTTAGTTCCACTGGAACTGTAGAAATTATCCGTACTGTTCACATAATTGTCTTTTCCATTGTTGTAGGTGTAAGAAGCGCTCAGCTGCCACCCCTGGCTGAATCGCTTGGTCGCGCCGAACACCAGACCATGGTAGAGCCGCCGGCCTAGGTTTGTGAGGATGTACATGCTGTCAAAGAAGGGGTTGAGCTGATCCAGTCCGCCATCGACCAGGTCCCCGGTAAACCGATTGGCATCGAGAGCATAGAGGTCGTTGGTGTTACGACGATACCGATAGTTGCCAAATACCATCCAGTCCTTGAACAGCTGGTATTCAACGCCTACGTTCATATCGTAGGTCAAGGGGTTCTTGATGTCCTGCGCGATGCCGGACAATCCGGGTCTGGTTCCTACGAAGGCTCCTTCGGGACTGACCTCAGGCACCGCCAGATTTGGGTTTGGAGGGAAGTCCCGCGTGCCCACAGGCGCGAGCCCATACACAATGGGAATCCCACGTTCGTCCCCAGCAAAGACCACAGCTGTGTCAGGTGGATTAGTTGCCAGGTTATATAGAGGCTGGTGATTGATCTCGTCGTAAAGAACCGAAAATCCTCCCCGGATCGAAATCTTTCCCTGGCCACTTGGATCCCATGCCAGACTGAGACGAGGACCGAAATTGTTCCAGTCGGTATCATAGAAGCGATCGACTCTCTGGTTAATGAGTCTGGGATATCCCGTCTGGCGTGACCTGCGAAGAGTTGAAGATGGGTTCCCAATTATCCCTGCCTTTGCCAAGCCAATTGCTGAAGTAGGAATCCCAGCGCAACCCGTAGTTGAAGGTTAGATTCGGGCGAACTTGCCAGGTATTCTGGACGAAAAAGGTAAGCTCCTTTCCGGAGGTGTTCAGCGCTCCGGGCCTGGCGGCTCCCGTGTCGGCATCCAGATTTCTTAGTTCCTGGTATGCATCGTCATTGGCAAAATCCAGCATACTGGCAAAGAGGTACTGAGGATCATCCCCGTCCAAGAGGACATCTTGATCAATGACCGAATGACGAAAGGTACCACCAATCTTGATCCCGTGACGACCGCGATTCAGTGAAAAGATATCCGTAAACTCCGGTGTGCGCGTCGGGAAGATCTGGTGAGAGAAAGCCCCGTTTCCCATACGGAGACCGTCGTCGGTGATGAGTTCGGGCACGTGCATGACATTGCCCGTATAGTCGTTGACGAAACCATGGTGAGCGTAGCCGAAGCGCGCTTCATTCAGAGCATTCGGAGAAAAGGTGTGCGTATGTTGAACGCCAATATAACGCCCACTGTTGTAATTGCGATTGTTGAAAGCCTCGCGAACGTTGTGGGAAGTGGCGTCTGGTCGAGAGTACCACCAGCTGCCATAGATGCGGTCTCGGCCACTCTGGGATTGGTAGTCAATACGCGCATTGAATTGCTTTCCCGTGCGCCGGTTCGGCTTATCGACGACCACCTCACCCAGTTCCGGAATGCCATCGCCGTCGGCATCGACAAATCCAGAGGTTGGATAGCGGAAAGGTGGGAAGTCCTGGAACAGTTGCGCCGCAATCGAATTCGGTCGCGTACCGACAACGAAATCCTTAAAGGCCTGGGTCTCCGCAAGAACGATGGAGCTGGTAGATGCTTCTTCGCGGAGTCCTTCGTAAGCGCCAAAGAAGAACAGGCGCTCCTTGATGATCGGTCCCCCCACAGTTCCACCGAAGAGCCTGGTATAACTGTTCGGAATGGCTTCGCGCGTGCTGCGGAAAGGCACAGCATTCAGTTCATCTCCCTGCAAGGTAATATGACCGGTCCCATGGAAGTCGTTTGTCCCTCCTTTGGTCACGATTTGGACCAGGGGGCCACTCATGAGTCCGAATTCGGCCGAAGTCGGGTTGGTGGAAACGCGAACCTCGGTCACGGCATCCGGATTGGGAGAGAATGTGGCTGCCCATTCACTTCCCTCACCGTACCGCAGACTCATCCCATCCAGGAGAAAGTTGCTCTTTTTTTCATTCGGACCTGAAGTCAGATAAGGAACACCAAAATTCGAGAAAGACGTCACAGCAGCCAAATCCGGCTTCCGACTTGCCAGTAACACCAGGAGTCATCGTCACTAGATTCATAACCCCGCGGCCAGCCATGGGGAGCATCTTGATTTCGGTCTCGGTTACGACTTCAGAAATCCTAGAGGTCGTCGTTTCTATTTGCGCTTCCTCTGCACTAATATTCACAGTCTCAGTCACCTCGCCGACCTCCAACGTGAGATTCAGGTTGACCGTAGACTGATTGGTGACTTCGATTCCACTCTTGACGAGCGCCTTGAAACCGGAAAGCTCCACGCGAACCTGGTAACTGCCTGGCAGAAGGTCAGGTACCCGGTAGTAACCATCTTCGGCTGAATAGACGACGCGGGAAACCCCTGTGCTCTCGTTAGTCGCTTTGATCAACGCTTTAGGCACACTGGCTCCCGAGCTATCAGAGACGTGCCCTTGAATCGTACTGGTGATCACCTGAGTCACCACTCTCGATGGTGTCAGGAGCAAAAGCAATAAAACACAGCTGAGACTGTTCCGTGCAACCTTGCCACACAACCCCTTTTTGCATCCCTCTAGCTGCCGCATTTTCTTACCTCTCTTTCATTAGACGACTCTGAGCGTTTTTCGATCAAATAGTCTTGTTCAGAATGTTCTCTAAATTCTCGGCCTCCCAAGGGGAGGAAGCTGAACTAGCAGTGAATCCTATGCCGCTATTTACGGCCGATTACGGCAGGAATTTTTGTACACGCCTTCCTTGAATATCCCCAACGTAGACAGCTCCGTCCTTTCCTATGGCGACGGCATGCCCCCAGAAGAGCTGCCCGTCGTAATTGCCAAAGCGGCTCCATTTCTGCAGGATATTACCCTGCAAGTCCAGTTTCAGAATGTAACCACGGTCAGGTGGCTTCGGCTTCGAGCCTCCGTTCATATCCCCGCCATCAACGACATAAAGATACCCGTCCGGGGCCGATCGAACCGCCCAGGGTCGTCCCAGTTGAGGGCTTTTCCATTGGTAAAGAAGTGTCCCATCAGGTTTGAAAACTTGAAGGCGGGCGTTGCCCCGGTCTGCAACATAGACCCGTCCCTCGCGGTCCAGCGCAATGCCATGGGGTGTATCGAGCTCACCTGGCTTGTCCCCTTTGCGGCCCCAGTCGACAAGAAATTTTCCATCAGCCGAAAACTTGGCCACACGACTGTTGACATAGCCGTCGGCTACGTAAAACGAACCATCGGGTGCTATGGCAACATCCGTCGGCTGATTGAAATGTTGGCTGTCGAGTCCGGGCTTACCCTTCTCGCCGACGGTCATCAGCAGCTTGCCGTCGCTGCTGAATTTCAAAACCTGCTGGCGACCGCAGTCCGTTACCCAGACGTGGTCATCGCGATCGACCGTAAGCCCGTGAGGATTCAAAAACACATTGGCTCCCCAGGATTTCAGAAGCTTTCCCGTTTTCCCGTCGAAGCACAGAATCGTAGGTTGCTGTATGGGCTTGTCATTGAGCTCATCAATCCATGGAACATCGGCGCGGTGAAAGACAAAGACACGGTTGTGCGAATCGACCCCCACACCTGGCACTTGGCCCAGAATGGTGTCTTCACTCAAGACTGGCCAGCCGTGGACGACTTTGTAGGCAGTCGAGGCGTCGGAGGAGGACAAAAAGGATGCTGAGATGCTTCCCGCCGCCAACACACCCAGAACAGCTATCATTGTTAATCGCATCACCTTTTTATCCTCATGATCGGAGGCCCTGTCGACGGCCCGATCGTTCTCAGCTACACAAACACTCATTCTCATTCTCGTCTTGAACAACGAGCTCAATGCCTGGCCTCTTCAAGATACACAGGCTGGGTAAATGCCCCGTTTGCCGCCACATCCCAGGCCGCAAAGCGAATCCACTTCGCGCCGGTCAGGTCCTTACTAAATCGAAACTGCCTTTGCCCGAACTGAGTTGTGTCGCTGGCCGGCACGATCATCTGGTTCACCTGCTTACCATCACCCCAAACCAGCTCAACAAAATTCAGAGGGAAGGTCCACTCCAGATCGGCCAAGATCTCTACACTAGAACCCGGAGTTACATCCACCCGTTCTCCGGAGCGTTTGCCTGACACAAGGAAATCACGGATGAGCACCTCACCGGTTGTCACGAAAAAGTCGCCCCGGCTGAGTGCTTCAAGGACGCTTCCCCAGTCAGGGAATGTCGGAAGCTTGTCCATTCGCAGGTAGTTGATGTTCATGTGACCGTAGAGTTCGTGCGTGCGATCAATTTTGAAGATGTCGGTTTCGCCGACCAGGAACTTTCGACCGCCCCAGTTGTTCATGTCATCCATGAGTTTGAGCGCCCGGTCGCCGCCGAGTCGCGGCGAGGAGAGGTCATTAGGCATATCTTTAAAGGCGGCACCCAACCACCTCGGATCCCGATAGTAGTCCTGGTTTACGAGTCGATCAGGATAACCTCTGGAGCTCTTTGTGCGCGGATGGGTCTGCCACACCAATCCCTTCTCCTGGAGCACCAGCCGATAGGTGTCCGCGGCGCTGCCCAAATGGTAAACCTCTCCAAACGGGGTGATGCGATCCTGGAAGGGCTGACCCTCCGCCCGAACCCAGAACCAGTAGACGGGTCGAGGAAATATCAGGCTCCAGTGGCCACCCAAGTACTGTGTGCCTTCCTCTCCCGGAATGAGCACGAATTCTGTATCCGAGAGCCGCTTGCACTCGTCGAACTCGGCTTGCAGCTCTTCCAGTCTGGCCCGCGCGCCGGTATAAGGATGGCCGTCGCCATGAAACTCCGCCAGATGCACCATGTTCACGCCCATCTGTTTGAAGACTTCCTTGAATTCCGGAATGTAGGGCTTACGATCGTAGGCGAGGGAGGTCATCGCGACCCTCATGTGATAGTGCGAAGAAAAAGTCTTATATCCAGGAATCGCCTTGAAGGAGTCATTGTGAGTATAGCCTGAGATTCCACGAAGAGCTTCCCCGGCGTCACCTTCGCTGATGTAGTAATACAGCTTCCAGCGCTGTTGGCTGCCGGGCGGCGCATTGAACAGGGGTGCGGGCTCATCGGGGCCAAATGTCGGATCCTGTCGGATTCCAAAGGAAAACAGCTCTTCTTGCTCGAGAATACTGTACATACGGTGCCAGACATGACCGAAATTAACCGTCTCGTCGCGAGCGAAGAAGAATTGATGTGGCGGAGGAAAGAGACCCAGACTGCCGTTAGGACCCTCTGCAACGATCGCGCGACCTCGAACCTTCAATATCTGCAGCAGATAGTCAAGTTGGCTCACCAGGACCTGTCGTTCCACTCTTCCTTCAGTATTGAGCCAGGCCAGAGCCTTTAGGTTCCTGGTAGAACAATGGGTCAACGATGCGTCGTAGTAATAGGCCACATCGGGATCTTCGGTGGATACGACTGCCTCTTGCTGCACCAGGTTACTGCCTTGATAGAATGTAAAGGTCAATTGGCCGCTGAAGATCCCCACTTGTAATCCGTTGATCGCCACACGAACCCGTTGATGATCACTGGTCACCTGGCACATGCTTCCCTTAAGCGCGGAATCAAAAGTCCGAATTTCCGCTCGATGACTCGCAGGCGTATCAAAGAAATTATCCCAACCGCCACGTCGTTTTCCGGCAAAACACATGTACTCCGGTGAGGCGTTTTCAAGAATGGGAACAAAGCCGGATGCGCGGGAGACACTCAAGTCCCGAATCAACAAGCTAAGATCAGCCAAGTTGAATCGAACCCGGAGAGGCAAACCACGCTCGCCCTTCCAAACCACTGCGAGCAGAAGGCCTTGCTGGCTGACTTGGATTCCACTGGATTTGTCGTAACCGGAAAAGTCAACCCAAATAGGCTGCTGGCCATAACCAGCCTTTGGAATTAGAACCAGCAGATACAAAATCCACGCGATTCTGGCTCCGTAGGCGTGCTCGGCATTTTCGAATCGATTCCCTTGAGAGGATTTGCCCATGTCGAGGTGTTGGCTCCCAAAGATTGGCTTAGAACACGGTTGAGTCCTGACTCAACTGACTTCGGAACGAGTTATGGACACTGAGTGCTTACGTTATCGCTTTCCTGAATTCTCCCGGGCAATGACGTCATCCGGCAAGGCAAGCGCTAAGACTGCACCTCCTGACGGGATGGCAAGATACTCCCTTGCATCCAGCGCATAAGTGATGGGTGCAGAATAAATGGCGGAACCCGTCTGGAAGTGCCAGAGATGCTGCCCGGTCTGCGCATCAAGAGCGATGAGATAGCCTTCCATGTCTCCACCGAATACAAGTCCGCCCGCTGTAGAAAGCACGCCCCCGAAGGGAGCCGAGTAGTACTTGAATTCCCACCTGATTTCTCCCTTTAAAGGATCAATTGCGCGCAGAGCTCCCCAGTCCTTTTCCTTTTGTTTTGGGGGTGGATTGGCCGTACTGCCAAAAAAACCAGCTCCTTCTTTATAAGGTGACTCTGAGTTCGTGAAAACGTCGCACTGCTCACGTGCTGCCACGTAGAAAAGACCAGTCTGCGGGCTATAAGAAGGGGACATCCAGTTGGTCCCTCCCCAAGCTCCGGGACAAATGTGGTTGCCCTCCGCCGTCGGATTGGTATTGGGCAGCACGATCGGGCGCCCGTCGGCATTGATTCCCTTTGCCCATGTGACATGTGCAAACGGCTTGGCAAGGAGGAATTCGCCGTTTGTTCGGTCGAGCACGTAGAAAAAGCCATTCCGATTCGCTTCCACAAGCAACTGGCGCGGCACACCCCCAAAATTCAGATCCAACAGCACTGGGATTTGAGTTGCGTCCCAGTCGTGCACATCATGGGGGGTAAACTGAAAATGCCATTTCAGTTTGCCAGTGTCAGCGTCGAGAGCCACGACGCAGTTGGTATAAAGGTTGTCTCCCTTGCGGTTTTCTCCATGAAGCGCAGGCCCAGGATTGCCCGTGCCCCAATAGATCAGGTTCAACTCGGGATCATAGGTGCCAGTCACCCATGCCGGGCCACCACCCGTTTTCCAGGAATCGCCTTGCCAAGTTTCGTTTCCAGGTTCGCCCGGACCGGGGACGGTGTAAAAGCGCCAGGCTCGCTTGCCGCTCTCCGCCTCGTAGGCATCGATGAAGCCCCTGTTGCCATAGTCACCACCAGAGCTGCCCACGATGATCTTGTCTTTGACTGCCAGAGGAGCTACGGTAAAGGTTTCACCCTTGCGATAGTCGCCAGCCTTCACCTCCCATACGACGTTCCCCGTCTTGGCATCGAGTGCAACCACATGAGCGTCCAGCGTGGCCAGGAAGACCTTGTTATCCAACACCGCCACACCCCGGTTGACTCGTCCGCAGCACAGAGGAATCTTCTCTGGCAAAGAACGCTCGTAGCGCCAGATCGCACGGCCGGTACGGGCTTCCAAGGCGTAGACCCGGTTGTTCAGGGCTGTAACGTACATGATACCGTCGACAACCAGGGGTGTGCATTCGAACGGCCCTGCGGTGCCTGTCTGGAAAATCCACTGCACCACAACATGACGCACATTGGTCCGATTGATCTGTTCCAATGTACTGTAGCGTCTTCCGGTATAATCACCGGAATATGTGAGCCAATTCTGGGGCTTTTGGATTGTATTCCGTAAGCGCTGGAAGGAGACCTGTGCGCTTGCGGACCCGCAGCCTGAGCCTGTTACCGCCAACACCAGCGAGAACACATAGATTTTCGTTGGCACAAGATCAACTATCCATTCAAGGCAACGAGGCACGGAGAGTAGACACCTCACGGTGTGCGTAAGAGATCCAGATAGGCTAAGAGGTCTTGCATTTCCTTTTCACTCAGCGCCTGCTCGTCATATTGAGGCATCAGAGAGTGGTGCTCGTGAATAACCTCCGCCAGGTCCTGCTTTAAGAACATCTGCAACTCCTCGGCGGGATCCATCGAATTGGATTGAAAACGTGTCTTCGTTGCGAAGGGATCCGGTGATGCGGCGGCCATCCCGGGTAACCAAGGTCACCGTTTGATAGACCAAAGGCTGGCCGAGCTCCCACCACAAGCCAACAGCCGCGTTCAACTTGCTTGGTTCGCGGACCTTATCTTTCAGATAGGGGAGGGAGCGTGCCGAGCCGATTCGCGACAAGTCGGGACCCAAACGTCCCCCACGGCCGTTAACCATGTGGCACCGCGAACACGCGAGCTTTCCAAAGAAAAGTGCCTCGCCGGCTGCGTGATCTCCTAGAGTCACTGCAGCAGCACGAACAGAAAGGCTTCGCAAGTAAGTCACGACCTTCCAGACCTGCTCCGGTGCAAGACTACTCCCGGGCATGGCTGTGCCGGGCACACCTTGCGTGATGGTTCGAAACAGAGAATCGTCGTCGTCACCGTGAGTGAAGCGACCAGAGGTTAGGCTGGGGCCCTTGAGCGCTCCTTGTGCTTCGGTCCCGTGGCACATGGCGCACCCATTGCGAAAGGCAGACTGCCCTTCCCTGATCGCTTCGGGTTGGCCGGCGAACGGGTTTTTGTGCTGTTTCTCTTCCTCGACTGCCCCAGTGGACTGAGATTGTACACCTGGTAATGGAGTCAGAAACGTGAGCAAAAGTATTCGTGCCGTCTTTTTCGCTTTGGGCGCCCAATCCTCTAGTAGGCATGCGATCAGCCAACAGCTCATTATTGATGCCGGTTTCCTTTCGAGTTCGCCGGGCTCAAGAAGCGGGCCGAAGCCGACACCAAAAGGCGTCCTGGTTTGTGATGACTGTCCCCTGATCGAACGTCATAACCCTAAAACGACCAGATCCCCAGCCGCGTCCTGAGCCGAAGGTTATGCGGTCGACTGAGCAAAGATGAGACAAGAGATTCCAAGAATCCAGGAGGGCTATAAATTAAGTTCAGTCCCCGAGTTGACAGGCGAACCGTTGCTTGAACTTGCTTGATACCCGGACGCTGATGATTATGCCGCGAGCATTCTGCCAGTTCCGCTGAGTGAGATCAAACGGAAAGAAGGATCTTAACGATTGCGAGGTTCGAACCCAGGCGCTAATACGCGAATGCGCTGTCTGCCTCGCCACAGTGGTGAGCAACGTTGAGAGCGATGTTCGTCAGATGTTGGCGGGGTCGGACTTCTCGGTGGGCACCGTTGGCTGAAAAAAGTTCGCCCGGCGTGTCGATTTTGCCATCCCTTATTCGACCTACCATCAGCAAGAGGGTTCGTAGGCCGAGACCTCCGCGGCTCCGGATGCCAGGGCAATTCACCATCAGTTTAGCCGTGCAAAACTAGCGGAGCTTTGTTCTGAGAGGTGGGCTATTATCGATTCGAGCAGGTACCCAGTACCGAAATAGATATACAGGAGGCAAAAGTGAAACCTGAGAAGAGTTTGGGAAATGAAGGAGCGATACGCAGCCTGATAGACGATTGGGTGAGCGCTCTGCGGGCGAAGGACCTCGACAAGCTGATGTCGCACTATGCGCCGGGCGTTGTATTTTTCGATGGGATAGCACCGCTGCAGATGGGACCGGATACATACAGAAAGAATTGGGAAGGTTATTTCAAATGGTTTCCTGGCCCGGTCAACTACGAGACGCGTGACCTGAAGATAACCGCCAGCGATACGGCGGCCTTTGCACGCGCCCTCGTCCATCTGACGGGCACGACTGCCGAAGGCAAGGAAGACGGCGCGTGGATGCGCGAGACCGTTGGATACGAAAAGATCGACGGTCAATGGCGGATAACGCATGAGCATTGGTCGATGCCAATGGATATGGAGAGCGGCAAGGTTTTGACGGACCTCAAGCCCGAGTAACTGGCAGATCTCTTCGCTCAAACGAGCCGAAGCCTTGCCCGGAACTCCCCGGAGTGCGCAGCCCACGGCTCAGGTCCCAAATGGCGGCCCGGCGCCGCTAGGCTGTGCCTGCCCACGATCTGTTTTGGGTGCTGCCAAATTGCTTCCGCGGTGCAAGCCGGCTTGCGGTGACTTACTGATGAAAGAAACTGATAGAAAAATATAGATTGGTGCTTTAACCTTGATGAGGGCCCAGCAGTTGTGGCAAACGCCAGAGGGTTAGGCTCCTGGCGCTCTTTTATCTAATATTCCAACTACAAGGAGGCAATCGTGAGTCAAGCAACCAAGAGTCAAATCGATCCCTTGAACCGGAAGAACTATGGCGCCATTACGGCCGTGCTTACGGTGAAGGACGTCGGAAAGGCCTACGAGTTTTGCCAAAAGGCCTTTGGTTTTGAAGGACGTGGCATCATGGCAGGTCCGGACGGAAAGCCAATGCATGCGGAGTTGAAGTTGCGAGACTCCGTTCTCATGCTGGGTCCGGAATACCCGGAGCAGCAGGGCTACAGCGCCAAGACCCTCGGCAACACTCCAACCACGCTCTATCTCTATGCGGAAGACGTAGACAAGGCGGCCACGCAGGCCGCCAATGCGGGTGCCACACTGCTGCAGCCACCAACCGATATGTTCTGGGGCGACCGCACAGCCATGATCGTCGATTCCGAGGGAAACAAGTGGATGCTGGCTACCCACAAGTCAGAACCCACTCCTGAACAAATGGAAGCTGAGATGAAAAAGCAGTTTGCACAGATGGCTGAGCAGCAGAAGTAGCCAAGACATTTCTGCCGGCGCTCACGACCTACGCGCCTGCAGAGTTTGCTTCAGCACAGCAAGGTGATGAGCGTGTTCCCATCCAGCAGCTTCCCGATCCGTTTCAATGGGGTCAACCCAGTTGCCGCACTCATTGATTGAGAATCACAGAAGATAGTGACGAGATTGTTCAGTTCGTGAAGCATTCGATGGGCTCGGTCCCCCTTGCCCCAACGCGGGTGGGGGCCCATGCTCGGGACCTGTAGCTGTCTCAGACCTTGGTGGCTGGCAGTTGCTCAGCCCATAGATTGTAGTTCGATGGCTATCCAGCTCCACATGATCTTCTGCTAGACCTGAATACCCTGGATGAAGCGGACCAAAGCCATTGCAAGGCGACTCGTGTCGATCAGCAACTAGGCGCTCTTGCGTTCTTGGCGGTTCCTCCAGCAGCGGCCGCCCTCATCACCTTCCTATCGCCCAGCGCGCCCAACTGGTTCGCAACACCCGCCTGCAGCCAGGGGGTCACGCTCAATTTTACAATCTGTCACGCCCCACCCAGCGCGCGGAAGGCGGTTCTCCGGAGGTGCCCGGCTTCGCGATCCACGACCCGAGCCTTCGCGCCTACGACAAGACAACGGGGAAGGTGGTCGGGGAGGTGGCGCTGCCACGCAACGCGACGGCAGCGCCGATGACCTACCTTTTGAACGGCGAGCAATACATTGTCGTCGCGACCGGGGGCGCCAATCTGCCTGCGGAACTCATCGCGCTGCGCCTGCCGGCAAGGAAGCAAATGGATCGAGGCCCAGGGGCAAGCGCGTCGCCATGATGCGACAGTAGGTGGTTCAATCGAAGCGAGGTTTGCCGCGGCACTTGTCAGGCAACCTGTGTCGGCGGCGCAAAATAAATAATGAGGAGGAAACCTTTTTCTGGACAGCGCTATGGGATCCGAAACAGGAGCGCGGCCGCCTGCGCGAAGGCCTGATCTCGACATCGCGCATGGCGTTGATCGGGTTCGGCATGGACACGATCTACCAGTTCAAGGTGCTCGACCGGTTTTATCCGGTTGAGGCGGTGACGATGGTGCTGCTGCTCGCCGTCATCCCGTACTTCGTCTTTCGCTGGATCGTCGAGCACGTCGCGCGCTGGTGGTTCGCGCGCAAGTCCGCCTCATCCTGACAGCGGGCAAGCTCGCCGACCTCGTGATCCTCGAAAAGAATCCGCTGACCGTGCCGGCGGAAACGCTCTACACGATCAAGGTCAAGTCGACCTGGAAGGAAGGTAAACAGATCTACCCCTCGCCGTGACAACGTCCTGACAAATATACGCTCGATTTGACGTTGACCCATGTCACACTAGCAAATTCCACGGAGGAGACTGAAGGAGAGGAGCGAAAACCTATTGTGTCCCATCATTGTGGCATGTTCGATCGCTCGTTCGTGCTGTGCGGCTAGTGTCGTTGCGCGTCCGCGGTAGCAGCTAGTCCGCTGGTTTAGGGCCTTTGAGCCTTTTAGTCCCTGTTAATGTCGCCCGAGAGATTCATGAACCCAAAGCGTGTCATCGTTCTTTCAAGGCAGCGAACGGTTAGATCCGGTAAGATCAGTGTGGGCAGCTTTGGCCTGCCTCACGGAAGCTAGGAGGATCCCTGTGGAGAACGTCGTCGTCAGAACCGATCGAGTCGGCGATCATGCTCATCTCACCCCTGCCGGTCCTTTCGACTTGACCCATGTGACAGCGGTGGTCCAAGCCATCGAGAGTTTAGGGGCCGGTCTTTCGGGATGCCGCTCGGTCGATGTCGACCTTACGCATCTTGATCGCATCGATGGCACCGGGGCTGTCCTGCTGGGGCAGTTGCTGGATCGGCTGGAAGCCGGTGGGCAACGGACGCGCGTCGTTGAGGGCCATAACTCCCAGGCGGCTCAGTTGATAGCCCTCTATCGCGGACGAGGAGTGGCTCAGCCGCCAGCACGCAGGATGACCCTGCTGGCAGGGATCGGTGCAGCTGCCGCCATGCTCCCTGGCAAAGTGACGAAGGTGCTCGATTTTATTGGCCGCTGCGCCATCGCGTTGCCGAGGGCGATGGCCGCACCGGGCTCGGTCGATTGGCGGTCGCTACCGAAACTGATTCAGGAGATCGGTGCGGACGCGCTCCTGGTCACAGGCGCTGCCAACCTAGTGGTTGGAATCATCGTTGGGCTCCTCGGCGTCTCTCAGCTCAGGCGTTTCGGTGCCGTTGCTTATGTTCCCGAGCTTGTGGTGGTCGCCCATTTCCGTGAGCTTGGTCCACTGGTCACAGCGATCGTCGTGGCCGGTCGATCGGGCGCTGGTCTGGCGTCAGAGATCGCCACCATGAAGGTATCCGAGGAAATTGACGCCCTGCGTTCGATGGGGTTCGACCCGGTGAGATGGCTCGTCGTGCCCCGCTGCCTTGCGTTGGTCGTGACCGTGCCGCTATTGACGTGGCTCGGAGACGCGCTGGCCCTTGTTGGAGGGTTGGCAGTAACGACTGTCATTTCGGGCATGACAGTGCGAGCCTATGCCGTCGCCACCGCCAATGCGATCACAGCCGGCCACCTTTTTGGGGGCCTCGTCAAGAGTCCGTTTCTGGCGCTCGTCGTCGGACTGATTGCCTGTGATCAGGGGCTGGCTACGCAAGGTGGGGCTGCCGCTGTCGGCGCCCGTACCACAACGGCCGTGGTTTTGGCCATCTTTGGCGTGATCGTCGTCAACGCTCTGTTCACGCTCTTCTACGCGCTGATGGGTATTTGAAGTGGCATCCAAGCCCCACATCATTGTCAGTGACCTGCGGATCGGTTGGGGGTCGCAAGTCCTCATGGAGCATGTCAGCTTCCAGGTGGAGCGTGGAACAACCTTTGCGATCCTGGGTGGTTCAGGGAGCGGCAAGAGCACGTTGCTCCGATACTTGATTGGCCTGGAGCAGCCAATGGCAGGTCGAATCGACATCGACGGCATAGGAGAGCCGCATCTCTATCAAGGTGTGCCGCCTTTCGGTGTGCTCTTTCAATCGGGCGCGCTCTTCAGCTCCATGACACTGGCTGAGAATCTGGCGCTCCCCTTGACCACTTGGACGCCGATACGCGGGGCAACCGCGCGCCAGCTCTGCCAGGCTAAGCTCGACCTGGTCGGCCTTGGCCCCTTCGCGGAGCATCTACCGGGTGAGATCTCCGGAGGTATGAAGAAGCGTGCCGGCATTGCTCGCGCTCTGATGCTCGAACCCGATCTCCTGTTCTTCGACGAACCGTCCGCCGGTCTGGACCCGATCAGTGCCGTCGAACTCGACCAGCTCATCCTCACGCTCAGCCGTGACCTCGGCATCACCGTCGTCGTCGTGACCCATGAGCTTCCCAGCATTTTTCTGGTAGTCGACCAATGCATTGTCCTGGACAAGGCGGCCAAGGGAGTCGTGGCGCACGGTGACCCGCGCCAGCTGCGCGATGATTCGAAGATCCCGTTCGTGCACAGCTTCTTCACGCGGTCGTCGCCAGGCAGGTCTAACACTAAAGGAGCGTAACCCATGGCTGTCGAGAAAAACTACGCCCGACTTGGTTTCTTCCTGGTGGTGGTGCTGACTCTAACCCTTGCGACAGCGCTGCTCTTCATTCAACGATTGCGGAGCCGCGAGGTATTGGAGTTGGTCACCTACACAAAGGAAGACGTCAGCGGCCTGGACGTCTCAAGCCCCGTTCGATACCGAGGTGTGTCGGTAGGCCGTGTCACAGACATACGAGTGGACCCACGTGCAGAACCTGTTGAGATCGACTTCGAGGTGTTCCTTGACCGCCTCAACACCGTTGGCTTTTCCGCCGAGCGGATCCGAAAGATTATCGACCTCCGGGGTACGTTCCCTAACCTTCGGGCCCAGGTGATAGGCAACCTCGTAACCGGGGAGGCGTATCTGCTGCTGGATGTGCCACACAATCCTCCACCTCCGATCTCGCTGGGCTTCACCCCCACTCGGCCATATATTCCATCCGTGCCCAGGCCGTTGGCGGCGATGCAGGATCGGTTGCCGGCGGTGCTGGAGCGCGCGGAAGCGACGCTGCGGACCCTCAGAGAGATTGTCTCCAAGGTTCCAGATAGCCTCGAGCGGAGCAACAGATTCTTCACCAACATCGAGCGCATCTTTCAGGAGAGCCAGCTGCCCGCGCTCAGCGCCGACTCGCGGCAGTTCTTCGCGACGACGAGCAGGCAAATTGAACAGGTCACATCTGAACTCGACAAGCTGGTCGACACCGGAGGAAGTCTCGTCCAACTCCTCAACGACGCCCAGGCATCGATGGATGCGTCGAAGTTGCCAGCGACGACTCAGACCGCGCGAGACGCGTTGAACCAAACCAACCTGGCGGCGGAGGAACTCCGGCGCTCGTTACCAGTCATTCGGGATTCTCTGGCTGAATTCCGTGAGCTCGCGCGGATGCTCGCGGAACAACCAGAGTCCGTGGTTTATGGTAGACGACCTGCACGGGAGAAACGCTAATGATCAAGTGGCCCCAATTCTTTCTCCTTATCGCCATTGCCCTGCCCGGAGGAACCGCGTGCCGGCTTCGGCCTCCCCAGACCACGCCCGTCCGCATGATTGAGCCAGTGCTTGTCGAACCGCCCATGCAGGGAACTAGCGCTCCTGGAACCAAACCCGTCCGGTTGCTGGATACCCAAGCACGCGCACACATCGGTCGTCGTGTGCTTCACCGACAGCCGGATGGTGAACTCGTCGAGGATGCCGTCTGGCGCTGGTCATCCCCGCCCGATCGGTATCTGGACACGGCGTTGCATCTCGCATTGGCGTCGAGCCCCGACGTGCGTCATGTCGATGTTGCCGGCACCCCAACCCTTTCGGTCACTCTGCTGGCTTGGCACCTCGAGTCCGCCGGTGAGACCCGACTGGTGGGCGAAATCGAGCTGCAGCTGACGACAAACGACCGCGTGGTTCACACACATGTCGTGCGAGACAGCGAGTCGGTGTCGGCCGAGTTGCCTGGCGACCTAGCGGCAGCGGCGGGCCGCCTTTTGCGCCGCCTGGCGTCCGAGAGCGTCGCACGCATCGCGCCCGAGGCGTCACAAACGCTATTGCGAAAGTGATGGTGAGCTGGAGGCGGCCTTTGACGAGATGCAGAGAAATTACGGCTCGATCGGAAACCGCTGATGCGCGATCAGAAGTAGTAGAGCACTGCTCCAGTCTGGATGCCCGTTCCCACAGCGAGCATGATTCCGACATCACCAGCGTCCGGCGGGTGTGTCTTATAGAGTTCCTGTAGAGAATACGCCAAGGAAGACGTGAACAAATCTTGGTCGCCGAGAGCCGCGTCGACCACGATGTCTGGCGATACGGTCAGCTTCTTACGCAACGCCGCGACGAATGTACGAGAGATTTGCGGGGGCAGGACCGCAGCCAGGTCATTGGGGGAGAGTCCCTCCTGTTCAAGCAGGCTATGGAACGTCTCTTCGACGCAGGTTAGGTAGTCGTTGTCGAGTGGCGCCTTCTTGCGAAAGGACATGTAGGTCTTTCCATTTGTCTGGGCGAGGTGCGCCGAAAAGGAATCCACGTGCTCCAGAGAGTCGCGAAAGAGGAAGCCGCCGAAACCCTGCTTTCCCTCCTCACTGGTCGAGAGAAGGACCGCCGAGGCGGACTCATGAATCCCACGCAGATCTGCTGAGGGCAATCCGGCATTGTTCTCGATCTCGGCAGCGACGATCATTGCTCGGCGATAGCGCTGCGTCTGGAGCATAGCGACAGCAGAGAAACAGGCGTTGAGGAAGCCCAGTGCGCCGTTCATGATGTCAAAGGCGAATACGTGTTTGTTTGTAACTGAAGATCGTTTGAAACCCAGTTCGCCGGCCAAGAGTGTGCCGATTGCCGGCTCGCCGATGAAGTCGGTCCGATAGACACCGCTGTAAATCAGCAAGTCGATATCATCAACCGATCGCGAAGATGCTCGCAGGCAGTTCTCGGCGGCTCGCACCAGAAGCTCCACCGAGCTTGCTTTTTCGCCGAGTGTACCCCGATAGGTCCCGATTGCCTCGATGTACACGCGCGGCAGTCCGCTTTGAGAGAAGTGACGGCCTGGACTGGCCGCGACAGACGGTCGGAGGGTCAGGAGGTGCGGGACGGCATTGCGCAAACGCCTCGGCAGGCCATCGAAAGTATACAGCCCGGCACCCACCGTCAGCCCAGAAGCAACAATGCCAAAAAGTGCCCTCTCGCCTTCATTGATGGCTCCAGCGCGAATAGAATCGCCGAGGGCGACAAAATGACTCGTGCTCGCTGTATTCCCACGCTCAGCGAGATTATTAATCATGTTGATTTTGCCCCCGTTTGCCCGGCCGATTAAGCGCTGCAACTCGCGGCCTGCTGCATCGATGCTCCTTTTTGCAGTCTGATGAGCCAGAACATGCTGAATTTCATGAGTCTGCCAACCATTACGCCGTATCACGTCCACACAGTGGCCACATGTGTACTTGACCCCGAGCGCTGTTAGATTCACCGTGTCAGTATGCATAATGAGGCCGCCGTGTGCCTGATCGGTGGGTTTTGCTATACAGTAGGAACTATACTCACCGAGTGTGAACATCTCCATGGCGCGAAACCCTACGTTGTCCGATTGAGCGGCTTCGAGTATAACGGCAGCACCTGCATCGCCCAATGTAAGGCAAGCCAAGCGTTTGTCGAGGGCGTGTTCTATTTCCTTTTGGGCAGTCTCTGTAAGGGGGGTAATGTACTCCCCGCTGACGACCATCCCTCGCTTTACCAAGCCGGCACGAATCATGGCGTCGATGACGTGGATGGCGGCGAACATTCCGGCACAGGCACAACTGATATCGAACACGAGCGCGTTATAAAAACCGAGCCTGTGCTTCAACCTCACAGCAGTAGAAGGCTCAAAGAAGAATTGAAAATTTGGCCCGTCGTAGCGTGAGATGTTTGCGGATATCAGTATATCGATGTCGGAGGCGGAGTACCGAGAGTGCATCAGACAATCAAGAATAGCCCTCTCGGCCAGATCAATTGCGAACTCGGTTTCGCCAGCCACGCGCCGGGAGCGCACACCGGTGAGCTGTTCGAAGGGAATGCGGATCTTGTGTTTGCAGCCTCTGAGGAT
>CAVVYL010000041.1:0-101375 GCA_963752385.1 uncultured Acidimicrobiia bacterium
AGTGCAAAATTCCAACAAGGGGGCGACGTACAGCAGTGGTTGAGTCAATTCAACTCCCGCTCGTCCCAACAGGGGATCACCATGAGGAATGAAGGCATCATCGTCATTCCCGTCGTGGCGGCCGGCCTTTGATCGAGGACGAGGACAATCTTCGGGAGACGACCAACATGACAGGCCAGACTGAGCAGAACCCATCCCCCCTTGATATCGCGACCAGATTAGCGTTTGATCGGACACGGCTGGCCTATGATCGGACCATGATGGCCCGGGTCCGAACGGCCACCTCGCTGATTACTTTCGGTTTCACGGTCTACAAGTTCTTTCAGATTGAAATCGGTAAAACCGACCCAATTGACAGCATCATCGGGCCACGCGAGTTTGCGCTGACTATGATTAGCATTGGGCTCGCTTCGCTTCTGATGGCGACCATTCAGTATCGGCGGGACCGGAACGCGCTCTTTGCGCTTGACCCCGAAGAGCCCCCCTCTCTGGCGGCAGCGCTCGCGGGTCTAGTCGCGATCCTGGGCACCCTGGCCCTGATCGCGGTAATCTTCCGGCACTGACTTGAGGCTTGAGGCTTAGGAGTTGAGACATGGGGCGGGAGTTACTTCTCCTCACGTCTCAAGCCTTGAACCTCAGTCCTAAAGGAGTGCTGGTTTTGACCTTGGATACTACAGAGCAACACGGAACAACGGGCTGGCCGTTGGCGCTGGAGCGCCTCTTCTGCTGGTCATCGGGAGGATTTGCAAACGACCCATCTTCTTAATTGCACTCGCGCTTCCGACTATGCTGAAGTCCGATAACCGGTCTGGCGGAACGGGGAGTCCAGGTTCTGGGGCAGGTTCCCCGCTAGCTAATGGCCGCGAATCCAGGGACGACGCAAAAGTACAAACTGAGACGAAACCCTATTAACCGGAGAATCTGAGATGAAATACACACTTCTAGCCTTATTGTTTGTTTTTGGTTTGTTTCTCGGCATGATGCTGCTCCTGGAAGTTGGGCGCCGGATCGGGATCCGGCGAAGAGCAAAAGACGCTGAGGGAGCGCTGGAGAGTTTTGGTGCAGTGGAAGGATCGGTCTTCGCCCTGCTGGGGCTGCTTATCGCGTTCACCTTCTCGGGGGCTGCTTCCAGGTTCGATACGCGGCGGCACTTGATCGTCGAGGAGACCAACGCCATCGGCACTGCCTACCTGCGGCTCGACGTGCTGCCGGCTGAGGCACAACCGCCGCTCAAAGACGGTTTCCGGCAGTATCTGGATGCGCGCCTGGAAGTCTATCGGAGGCTGCCAGACATGGAGGCGGCGAAACAGGAACTGGCTCGATCCACGAAGTTGCAAGGTCAGATCTGGGAGCAGGCAGTCGCCGCTTGCCGGGAGGCGAACTATCAACCCGCCACCATGCTGCTGCTGCCGGCAATGAATGCGATGATCGACATCACGACCACCCGGACCATGGCAGCCCAAACGCACCCGCCGGCGATCATCTTTGTGATGCTGTGCGGGATGGCGCTGGCCGCTTCGCTGCTGGCCGGCTACGGCATGGCTGGTGCCAAATCGCGCGTCTGGCTACACAAGCTTGTCTTCGCTGGCACCCTAGCGATCGTGGTGTATGTCATTGTTGACCTCGAGTACCCGCGCCTGGGTTTGATTCGAGTCGAGGCCTTCGACCAGGCCTTGGTAGAGTTGCGGCAGAGCATGAAGTGAAGCGTGAAAAGCATCAAACCCGCAAAGGGCGCAAGGATGAAAAGCCACGAATTCTTATTTCCATTCCAGGTTTGGGTCAATTGCTCTCCAGCGTTTCTCAGCTGCGCCATCGTTCGACCCATACCACCTCTGGCGACCGGAGCCGTGCCGGCAGGGAGACCAGCCAAGTGTGTTATCATTCCCAGGTCGCCTAGGGAGAGTCTAGAAGAGCCGTAGCCCTGATGCTGAGACTATTGCAGAATGCCTTTCGAGATCTAATCAGGACGCTTCGAGCCCTGTTCCTTGAGACGATGGGGGTGTTGTTTCTCGTGATTGGAATCATCATCACCTTCAATGGATATAAGCAACTTCGCCGCTACCTGGATTTTGGAGAAATCTCTTACTTCACCATCGTCTCGACTTTCGTTTTCGGCATTCTGATGCTGGGCTACGGAGTGCATTCCTTTTATCAAGTGCGGAAAATGAAGTGACTTGCGTGCTTCTGCGGCGGTGGGCTTCGATTTGCACAAATTACCAGCGGAGTTTGAACCAAAAGCGTTCTTAATCCTAGATTTTCTGCTACCACAATGCCTCCCCCCAACTGCAAAAGGTTTGCGAGATTTTGCGCCGTCTTGTCATGCCGGTAAACCGCAAATTCGAAACCACCTCAAAAATACCACTCAAGGCTTGTTACGTCCTCAGCGACTTAGAGGGATTTGATCCGGCTAAAGATCTGGGGTTACCAGGAGAATTCCCATTTACCCGAGGCATCCGTCCAGACATGTATCGCACGCGGCTCTGGACCATGAGGCAGTATGCCGGATTCGGAACAGCGGCCGAATCGAACGCGCGTTTCAAATATCTTCTCAGTCTTGGTCAAATGGGACTCTCCGTTGCTTTTGATCTACCCACCCAGATGGGAATGGACTCTGACGACCCGCGAGCCGCTGGAGAGGTGGGCCGGGTCGGAGTGGCGGTTGACACCTTGCGCGACCTGGAAGTTCTTCTAGACGGTATCCCGCTTGACCGCGTGTCCATCTCGATGACGATCAATGCAACGGCTGCCATCTTGCTCGCCATGACGGTGGTGGTTGCCAAGAGGCAGGGAACGGGCTTGGAGAAGCTTTCGGGCACAGTTCAGAATGACATCTTGAAGGAATACATTGCGCGGGGAACTCACATCTTCCCTCCGCTCCCATCTCTGCGACTGACCACGGACGTCATCCGTTACTGCACCGAGTCGCTCCCTGCGTGGAATCCCATCTCCATTAGCGGCTATCACATCCGTGAGGCTGGATCGACTGCCGTGCAGGAAGTAGCTTTCACTCTGGCCAACGCGATCACCTATGTGGAGGCGGCGTTGGGAGCGGGTCTATCGGTCGACGATTTTGCACCTCGCTTGTCTTTCTTCTTCAACGTGCATAACCATTTCTTGGAAGAGGCGGCCAAATTTCGCGCCGCGCGCCGGTTGTGGGCGAAGACGATGAAATTCCGCTTTGGCGCAAAAGAAGCGAGATCCTGGCGACTTCGATTTCACGCGCAAACTGCCGGCAGTGCCTTGACCGCACAGCAGCCTGAAGTGAACACGGTGCGAGTGGCGCTGCAAGCCCTGGCCGCAATTTTGGGCGGGGCCCAGTCACTGCATACGAATTCTCGCGATGAAGCTTTGTCTCTGCCTACCGAAGAGGCTGCCCGCCTGGCGTTGCGGACACAACAGGTCATTGCCTACGAAAGCGGCGTGGCTGATGTCGCAGACCCCTTGGGTGGCTCGTATGCGTTGGAATCCCTTACCACAGCTATTGAAGAACGTTCGCAAGAATACATCGACAAGATTGAAGCAATGGGTGGAATGCTTTCCGCCATCTCTTCCGGTTACGTTCAGAAAGAGATTCAACAGTCGGCTTACGAATATCAAAAGTCCATTGAGTCACGAGAACGAATCGTTGTCGGAGTCAATGAGTTCGTCGCGGAAGAAAGGGCCAAGATCCCGATCCATCGCCTGGATTCCACTCTCGAAGCGACCCAGGTGACTGCTCTTCACAGGGTAAAGTCG
Organism: uncultured Acidimicrobiia bacterium; assembly: GCA_963752385.1. GTDB lineage: Bacteria > Acidobacteriota > Terriglobia > Versatilivoradales > Versatilivoraceae > CAVVYL01. Next base: position 3,736 of record CAVVYL010000041.1, read on the forward strand.
GAGCGGAATACCGGCGCAGTGCGAGAGGCTCTCGATCAGTTAGAAAGGCTCGCCGCCGGAGGTGAAAACCTACTACCAGCGATCATTCGCGCCGTCGAGAGGTATGCTACGGTAGGCGAAATCTCCGGACGGTTGCGCAGCGTGTTTGGTGAGCATCAGGACAATCTGGCTCTTTAGACGAGAGTGGATCCCTTGCTGCCGAATTCAAGAACCAGTCGATTTATCCGCCTTTCCGTTTGTGGCGAGAGCGTGGCCGAGGAACAGCGCCCCCACGCGACCCGCGGGTGCGACCGCATTCGCCACGGAGGCCAGTTGAGGATCAGCTATGGTCGGAGCCACGGTCCTTGACGGTAAGAGGATGGTCGCTACCCCTCAGGCGTGTCCTCGACTGAATCCCATTGAAACCGATTACCCCGTCCTTTACACTGCTTGCGGGTTTCTTGCCCGACATGTCGCATGGAATTGATATTGGAAGTCAGGAACCTTTCCGTTCGCTTTCCTAGCGAAGCCGGGACCGTGAACGCCGTTGACAGCGTTTCCTTTTCGCTCCCTCGCGGCCGGACCCTCGGGATTGTGGGAGAATCGGGCTGCGGAAAGAGCATGACGGCGCTGGCTATTCTGCGTCTCATTCAACATCCCGGTGTGATCTCAGCCGGCGAGATCTGGTATTCCTCGCGAAACTCAGAAAGTACCAACGGTAGAAATCGGAACCTCCTGGCGATCTCGGAGCCGGAAATGCGGCAGCTCCGTGGAGCCGAAATCGCCATGATTTTTCAGGAACCAATGACGGCTTTAAACCCCGTGTTCACCATTGGCGATCAGATTCGCGAAGCCATCCAAGCGCATGAGAAAATCTCGAGGCAGGAGGCTATGGGGCGAACCCTGGAAATCATGCAGGCGGTCTCGATTCCTCTGCCGGAGCGGAGAATCGACGAGTATCCGCACCAGCTTTCAGGTGGATTGCGCCAGCGAGCCATGATTGCCATGGCTCTGGCCACCCGTCCAAAGCTGCTGATCGCCGATGAGCCGACGACAGCCTTGGATGTCACGATCCAGGCGCAGATTCTGGAACTGCTCCGCCGACTCAAAGAGGAATTCCAGCTGTCCCTGATCCTTATCTCGCATGATCTCGGTGTGGTTGCTGAGGTCGCCGATTACGTTGCGATCATGTACGCAGCAAAAATCGTCGAGTTCGGCCAGGCGCGCGATCTGTTTCGAGCTCCGCTTCACCCGTATTCCGAGGGGCTTTTGAAATCGGTTCCCAAGCTCCCGACCTCCGAAGTGCCCCTCTCGCGTTTGGAGTCGATTCCAGGAACTGTGCCTGACTTGCGACAACTTCCCATGGGTTGTGCCTTTCAGCCCCGCTGCAAAGACGAGATGGGGCTGAAGTGCAGTGAGGCGCCCATCCCCTTGATTTCGGCCGCGCCTGAGCGTCAGGTGCGATGTGTGAAATATGCCTGACTCGCCAGGGGCTGTTCTCAGACTCATGGTTGAGCGATGGTCATGTTGCAAATTCGAGAACTGAAGAAATACTTTCCCCTGAGGTCAGGTTTTTCGCGCCGAGGCAAGGAGACGGTGAAGGCTCTGGATGGAGTGAGCCTGGAGATCGAGGCTGGTGAGACCTTCGGCCTGGTGGGTGAATCGGGCTGCGGAAAGTCGACTCTAGGATACTGCGTGCTCCGGCTAATCGAACCCACGTCTGGAGAAATCTTCTTTGAGGGCCGGAACATTCTCATGCTGAATCGAGCGGCAATGCGGCGTTTGCGGCGCCAGATCCAGATGATCTTCCAGGACCCGGTCTCGTCGCTGAATCCGCGGATGACGGTGCAACAGAGCTTGCTGGAGCCGTTTGTGATTCATCGGCTGTACTCGAAACCCGAGCAGCGGCAGCAGGTCTCTGAGCTACTTCAGTCGGTCGGGCTGGATGAAAGCGCCGGTCAGAAATTTCCGCACCAATTCAGCGGCGGACAGCGGCAACGCATCGGGATCGCGCGGGCACTGGCGCTCAAGCCGAAGTTGATTGTGGCTGACGAACCCGTTTCCGCTTTAGATGTTTCCATTCAAGCTCAGATTGTCAATCTCCTGCAGGATCTTCAAGCGCAGTATCATCTCACCTACCTGTTTATCTCTCACGGGATCCCTGTCGTCGAACACGTTAGCGACAGAATTGGGGTCATGTACCTCGGAAAGCTAGTGGAAGTTGGGTCCCGGTCTGAGATTTGCCGTCAACCGTGTCATCCCTACACTCGGATTCTGCTCGCGTCGGTCCCCAATTTGGATCGCGACCGGCACGACGAACGAGTGATACTCTCTGGTGAAGTCCCCAGTCCAGTCGATCCTCCTTCAGGTTGCCGGTTTCACACGCGCTGTCCTTATGTTATGGATCGTTGCAGGATAGAGGAGCCGAGAGAGGTCAACCTCTCCAGGACCCATCGCGTCTGGTGCCACTTAGTCGAAGAGCCTCCGGCTTCGGTTTCTGCGGCTCCACCCCAGGTGAAGATGTAGGGTGCGTTGCTCGGCGAGGCACCGCGACTGTAGGTTTCAACGGCAAGGCCACGTTTTGGCGAGGCTTCGGGTTTACCCGGGCAGACAGGATTGTCTGCCACTATACTGGAGCACGTCTGAAAATGTGACAGACTACAATGGTGCCGGAAAGGCACCTGCATGCGGTTATCACTGCAACTTGCACTTCGAATTACTCGCAACAGACAAGAAAACAAGTGCCAGGCTCGGGAAAATCGTCACGAGTCACGGAGAGATTGAGACTCCGGTCTTCATGCCCGTGGGCACGGCAGGAACAGTCAAGGCGACTACCCACGAACAGCTGCACGATCTAGGTGCTGAGATCATCCTGGCCAACGCTTATCACCTCTACCTGAGGCCTGGCTATGAGCTAATCCATGAGCTGGGTGGGCTGCACCGCTTCATATCCTGGAGCCGGCCAATTCTCACAGACAGCGGTGGCTTTCAAGTCTTCAGTCATCGTGAACTCAGGCGCATTTCAGAGGACGGCGTTGCCTTTCGGTCTCACCTGGACGGCTCTGCACACTTTCTCTCACCGGAAAAGGCCACTGACATTCAGCGGGCGTTAGGGGCTGACATAATCATGGTTTTCGACGAGTGTACTCCCTATCCGGCAGATTTTCTGACTGTCCGAGACTCTATGGAACGCACCTTGCGCTGGGCAGCGCGGTCAAAACAAACCTTCGAATGCGGCGAAGGCAGATGGCACGCGCATCCCCAATGGCTGTTTGGGATCGGGCAGGGCGGTATTTACCCGGAACTGCGCCATCAGTGCTTGAATCGCCTGATGGATCTGGATTTTCCAGGATATGCGGTTGGCGGCCTTTCGGTCGGCGAGCCCAAATCATTGATGCGCGAGCTAGTGGCCCAAAGCGCACGGCTGATGCCAGCCAACAAGCCACGCTACCTGATGGGTGTGGGAACCCCGTTGGACCTGTTGGAGTGCATCGCTGCAGGCATGGACATGTTTGATTGCGTGATGCCAACGCGCAATGCCAGGAATGGCTGGCTTTTCACCCACTCGGGGCACATTGCGATCAAGCATGCGCGCTACGCGAGGGATCAGCGACCGATCGACGAGCTCTGTCGGTGCCAAGTATGTTTGAGTTATACACGTGCCTATCTGCGGCACTTGTTTCTGTCAAATGAGCTTCTGTCTGCGATGTTGAACACCATTCACAATCTCTACTTTTATCTTGACACCATTCGGCAAATTAGAGATGCTATCGCGTCCTCCAGGTATCAAGATTACATGACGGAGTTCAAAGCCAAGCAAGAAACAGGGTAAGGCGGTTGAGGCACAATCCCCTTCGTTGCCTCTCTCGGATTGTCTTACAAACCAGCTCACGGTTTCTGATTCTTACAGGCTGCAGTGTATGACACCCGGTTTTCGTGTCACGGAGCCGGCCATTGAGATTGCTCTGATCTTCCAAGTTCACACAAAAGCCAAAATTTAGGTTGCAGTTCCAGTCCATACGGAGGCAGGTTTGATGTCTTCCTTGGCGCTTCTGGCGGCCAATGGGCAAACGAACCCTTTTTTTGTTCAGCCGCTGATCTTTCTCGCCATCGGGTTGATTTTTTACTTTATTGTTTTCCTTCCCAACAAGAAAAAACAGCGTGCTTTGCAGCAAATGCTGGACAACTTAAAGAACGGGGATAAGGTCATTACGTCGGGCGGAATTTTCGGAGTTGTGGCAGGAATTAGAGATGACCGGATTCAATTGAAGGTTGCGGATCAAGTGAAGATTGAGGTTTCAAGGAATGCGATTGTTGCCAAGCAAGCTGAAGAGTGAGGCGCTGGGCCGAGTCGATGGAACACAAAGTCTACCGGGGTTCTGGGTTCACACGTAAGAATTTGCACTGGAGGTTTTTGGTCATCCTAGGGGCAACGGTGATCTGTATTCTGGGGGTCACTGGTTTTCCCCCTAGTCTCGCAAAGATGAAGGAACGTATCCACCTTGGTCTCGATCTGCGTGGTGGCATGCACCTTATCCTTCAGGTTGTCACCGACGACGCGGTCAATATTGAAACTGATCTCACGGTCGAGCGACTCAGAGAGAATCTTCGCTCGCGGCAGATTGCTTTCTCGGAAGTTCGCAAGAGAGATGCGAGGACCATCGAAATCCGAGATGTGGATCCACAGAAGACCTCGGAGGTCCGTGCAGCCATTGATGAAGGGTCGCCCATGTGGGACCGATCGAGCCTTCCAGGTTCAGCAAACTCTTATGTGCTCACGTTGAAGGCAACCGTGGAGCGTCAAATTCGGGTGAGCTCGGTTCAGCAAGCGATTCAAACCATTCGTAACCGCGTTGATCAACTTGGCGTGGCAGAGCCTGTCATTCAAGAACATGGCCCAGGGGAGGAGTATCAAATCCTGGTTCAGTTGCCCGGGGTGGACGATCCGGCACGCGTGAAAGACATTATTAGGTCAACGGCGCTGCTGGAATGGAAAATCGTTGAGCCCGGGTCCGGACCGTTTCCAAGCCGGAGGCTAGGCTCTCGCAATCGGGTGGGGTTGTTCCGAGGGGCTGAGTATTTAGGTGCAGTAAATTCCTGCAGCCAAAAAAACAATAGGGTCAATTTTCCGGGAACTTTTTCACGTGGCAGGTGTCTAAGCCCTTCTGAGGCTGAGTGTCGCTACTTTTTTCATTGCATTAGTTGAAGAATTCTCTCGTAAATGCAGTTACTCAAGAACGTCAACGTCGACCGGATCGGGAAGAAAACCATCTTCACTGGTCCTTTTGGTAGCGAGTGTTGCCTCCTTGGTGCTCAAAGGTGGACCCCGTTATGGGATCGATTTCAGCGGAGGAACGCTAGTCTACGTCAAGTTTCGCGAGAGAGCACCTCTCGACGCCATTCGGGCGGCGCTGAAACAACGAGGATTGGGCGAAAGCTCGATCCGCCGCTTCGGGCCAGAGGCTGATCACGAGGTGATCATAAGTTTGGACGAGAGGTTCACCGACAGCAGAACGCGGTTAGACTGACTTCAGTGGTGAATAAGAGTATCAATCAGACGCTGAGCCGAACCATTCTCACTTCGGGATTGACATTTTTGACAGTCGCTTCGCTGTATCTTTTCGGCGGCGAGGTCATTAAGGGATTTGCATTTACCTTGGTGGTTGGGATTATAATTGGGACGTACTCTTCCATCGCGATCGCGAGCCCCCTGCTGGTAATCTGGAACGATTACAAGGGCAAGAAGACGGAGCTGGCCAAAGTGGCTAGCTATTAGTGTTGAGGGCTTAGGTTCTGGTTTCGCAAATCTGCAGCGTCGCAAATTTTTGTTCAAAACTCTAGAGAAGGGAGGTTCGAGAATGTTTGATCATCTGATTGAGTCAACCGGTAGTGAGGACACGACCAAGAAGCCGATAACGGTATTCGTCTCGGTGGTCATCCACGCGATCTTGATCGGCATTTTGGTGATCATTCCGTTGCTGTTCCCGGAGACCCTCTCCGGATCTATGCAGCAGCTGACATTCCTCGTAGCGCCCCCGCCCCCGCCACCCCCGCCGCCTCCTCCACCGCCTCCAACCCCTGTGAAGGTCGTAAAGAAAGTGGTGGATGACGGAACTTTCCGCGCGCCCGTCGAGATTCCCAAGGAAATCAAGATGGTCGTAGACGAAGGACCTCCGCCCGACACCGCCGTTGGCGGAGTTGTCGGAGGCGTTCCGGGAGGGGTTCCTGGTGGACAGATTGGCGGCGTCATCGGCGGTGTTATTGGTGGAGCCCCAACTTCGGTAGCACCGCCGCCACCACCACCACCGGCTGCTCCGAAACCACCCCAGCGCGTCCGTGTAGGCGGAAATGTTCAGCAGGCGAATTTGATCCGTCAGGTCAAGCCGCCCTATCCTCCGCTAGCAAAGCAGGCCCGCATTCAGGGTGTGGTGGTGCTCGAGGCCATCATCAACAAACAGGGGGCCGTGGAGAACCTGCGAGTCGTCAATGGCCATCCTTTACTGATCCAATCTGCCCTCGATGCCGTCAAGCAGTGGAAGTACAAACCTACATTGCTCAACGGCGAACCGGTTGAAGTAGTCACCCAGGTGACCGTGAATTTCAACTTGAGCGGCTGATCCCGGAACTGATGTCGTTGGTTCCACTGCGCACGGGTTCAGGTGGGCTATATTTTCGCGGCATCAAGCCCAAAATTCCAGAGATGAGATCGGAATTTGGGAGTCATCAACCACTAGCATCTTTGAAACCTACAGGAGGTTTATTCAAATGCTTCTCTTTAAGCTGAATATGCTTGCTATTACCCTGTTGCAGAGTGAACAGATCGGGTTCGACCTCAGGTCGATGTGGGCTCAATCTGGTATTACTGCCAGATCCGTCATCATCGTTCTGGCGATCATGTCGGCTTGGTCTATCGGGGTGATGATCGACCGGATGCTGGCTTACTCCGCTGCTCGAAAGCAGTCGCGCGAATTCGCTCCCTTGGTGGCTGGCTGCCTGAAGGAGGGGAAGATTGACGAAGCGATCAATGTTTCTGAGCAGAACAAAAAGAGCCATCTCGCCAAAGTTGTCGTTGCTGGATTGCAGGAATTTCAGGCGCATCAGAGCAGCAGTGAGATACCCGGGGAAGCCATCGAAGCGTCGAAGCGGGCCTTGGAGCGGGCAACAGCCATCACCAATGCCGAGCTGAAACGCGGGATCAGCGGCTTGGCGACCATTGGCAGCACAGCTCCCTTTGTGGGACTGTTCGGGACGGTGTTTGGCATCATCAGCGCCTTCCAGGGGATGTCATCCGAGAAATCGACAGGCCTCTCCGCCGTGGCCGGCGGCATTTCGGAGGCTCTCATCACGACTGCTTTCGGTCTGTTCGTGGCTGTGCCAGCAGTCTGGATGTTCAACTACTTTAACAGCAAGATTGAATCTTTCGGCGTGGAAATGAATAATTCCTCTTCGGAATTGATCGACTATTTCCTGAAGAGGAGAGGGAGTAAACGCTAATGGCAATGGCGGTTGGTGGTAAAAGCGACAATACGATCGCCGACATCAACGTCACCCCCATGGTTGACATCATGTTGGTGTTGCTGATCATTTTTATGGTGGTCACGCCCCTGCTGCAGAAAGGAGTCAGTGTCGATCTCGCCAAGACGAAGTACCAGCGGGAAATGCGCGAGGCCGACCGTGACGACGCAGTGGTTGTCGCGGTAACGCGTGACGCCAAGATTTTCTTGAATGCAGATCAGATTCCAAACAAGGATCAACTGGGACCCAAAATCCAGGACATCCTGGCTTCAAAAGTCGATAAAACCGTGTATATCAAGAGCGACCGGCGGGCCAAGTATGGTGAAGTGGTCGATGTCGTAGACATCGTGCGCGCGGTCGGCGTCGACACTTTGGGACTGCTGACCAGTCGAATTGAAGGCAGCGAGAGCGCCGAGCAGTAAAACAAATCTAGGAGGGTTTCGTTATGTCAGTAGCCACTGGAACTGCAGGGGGGGGAAGCGGCGCAAGGGCAGATATTAATGTTACTCCCCTGATTGATGTGTTGCTAGTTCTCTTGATTATTTTCATGGTGATCACTCCGCTGATTCCCCGCGGCCTGGACGCCCAGATCCCTCAGCCGCCCCCGCCGGGTGCGCCACCGTCAGAGGCGTCAGATCGGACCGTTGTTGTCTCCATCGATGACAGAGAAACCCTGCAGATCAATCAGGAGCCGGTTACAAAGCAGAATTTGGGGAATCGCCTCACCGAGATTTTCAAGACTAGGAACGATCGAACGATGTTCATCCAAGGGGATACCTCCTTGCTGTTCACCAGCGTCATCGATGTGATCGATATTGCGAAGGGCGCAGGCGTTGATAAGATCGGTTTGATAACCGAAAAGATTCAGTCTGGCCAGTGAGCGGTATCGTTTTGATTGCGATCTGAGTTTAGACAAGGAGGTTCTGGAAAGAACCTCATTTTTTTGTAGATTTGGAGAGGGGTGGCGTTGCGAATCGGTCGTGTCCCAGCCGGTCATCAGCCATTGGATGTCACGTAAGGAGCGCCTCCTCGTCAAACTCTTCAGAACTACCAAAATAACCAACCGGATATGCCAAAAGCCGGGCAGAGCGGCCTGAGGACAGGTTTGATGGAAGATGAACATCTGGTGGGGCCTTTTCGAAAATATTCTGGTCTGTGGAGGAATTCGATGAAGCTTAGCGTAAAGCCAATGGTAGGAGCCTTGACCCTGCTGAGCCTTCTTGATTTTGTCGGATGTTCGAAGCTCAAGGCGCGTGACGAACTGAACAAGGGCGTGCGCTCGTTCAGGGATTCCAAATATGAAACAGCTGTCGAGCACTTTAGGACAGCCGTCGATTTGGATCCTGAGCTTCTTAACGCCCACCTCTATTTGGCCGCCGCTTACGCCTCCCAATATCAGCCAGGGGGTGAGTCTCCCGAGAACAAGAAGATTGGTGAAGAAGCCATCAAGGCCTATGGAAGCGTTCTCGCCAAAGACCCCTCGAATGTCGACTGCGTGAAAGGCATCGCGGGGATTTACTTCAACATGCGGGACTTCGAAAAGGCCAAAGAGTATTATTTAAAGACCGCACAGTTGCAGCCCAGCAATCCCGAGCCCTTTTACAGCATTGGCAACGTGAACTGGGTACTGTGTTATGACAAGCAGAACCCCTTGCCTACGGAAAAGAAGAAAGAGCTCGTTGAAGAGGGTCTAGCGAATTTGAACAAGGCTGTCCAAAATGATCCTGATTATTACAACGCCTATTTTTATATCAACCTTCTTCTCCGTCAGAAGGCACAAGTGATTATCGATGAGGTCACAGATCAGAATCCTAAGTTGAAGGATCAGTTCTCGATTGCGGCTTTGGATCCCAAATCCGTGGATCCGCTCGTCAAGAGGTACGCTGCGGCCCGCTACGAGGAGTACCGGGATTATCTCAAGCAGGCCGACGAAAACTTCGAAAAGGCTATGCAAGTACGCAAGCAAGTGGAAGCGAAAGCGGAAACCAAGGGCGTCGTGGATCCCACGAAGTAGCCTGGCCATCACCCTATCTGTGCAAAGAGAAATGGCAAGCCTCTTGAGGCACCCGCCTCAAGAGGCTTTTTTGTTGGTGCGTTCCTGGGCAGGAATTGTCGAATGGGCAGGCAAGCCACGGTACGACTGGAAAGCTCTACTCTAATCCATTAATATTGTGCAGTATGAACCGTTTTGAAGACATCCTGGCGACGGTTGAGAGATATCATCCAAACGAAGATCTGGAAATGCTCCGCCGGGCCTATATGTTTTCTGCCAAAGAACATCACGGGCAAGTCCGCAAGTCGGGAGAGCCTTACGTTAACCATCCACTAGCCGTCGCATCGATTCTGGCGGAAATGAAACTAGACGCAGTCTGCGTAGGCGTGGGTCTCCTTCACGATATTGTCGAAGACACGTCGACACCTCTCGAGGAGATCGAAGCGCAGTTTGGAAAGGACGTCGCGAATATTGTCAACGGGCTTACCAAGATCAACCAGTTTCAGTTCTACTCCAAAGAGGAGCAGCAGGCTGAGAACTTCCGGAAGATGTTCCTGGCAATGGTCGATGACATCCGGATCGTGTTGGTGAAGCTTGCCGACCGTCTCCACAACATGCGCACGTTGCAGTATCTTGCGCCTGAGAAGCGGCACCGCATTGCCCAGGAAACCATGGAGATCTACGCGCCTATCGCTCACCGTCTGGGGATGGGGAAAATGCGGGGTGAACTGGAAGACTTGGCTTTCAACTATCTGGAGCCGGAAGCTTACGAGGAGATCAAACAGCAGATTGGAAGCGGCCAGAAGGTGCGACATGAGCTCCTGGATGAAGTGAAGGAAGTGATCATGAAGAAACTTCACGAACATCAAATCCCAGGAACAGTGGAATCTCGGATCAAACGAATTTTCAGCATTTTTCAGAAGATCAAGCGGCAGAAGATCCCGATCGACCAAGTCTACGACCTGCTCGCGGTCCGCATCATCACGGACACGGTGAAAGATTGCTATGCGGCCCTGGGCATCATCCATAACCTGTGGCGTCCCGTGCCCGGAAGGATCAAGGACTTCATTGCAATTCCCCGGCCCAACATGTACCAGTCGTTGCATACTTCTGTGATTGGTCCGCATGGGCAGCCGTTCGAAGTGCAGATCCGAACCATGGAAATGCACCGCATAGCGGAAGAAGGTATCGCCGCGCACTGGAAGTACAAAACCGGCCGGGCTTCCAATGACAAAGACGATCAACGTTTTCTCTGGCTGCGCCATCTTGTGGAGTGGCAGCAAGAAATGCAGGACCCCAGCGACTTTCTAAGCACCCTTAAGATTGATCTCTACCCCGAGGAGGTCTACGCGTTCACTCCGAAAGGCAAAGTGATCATCTTACCGCGCGACGCAACGCCTGTCGACTTTGCCTACGCCATTCACACTGAAGTGGGTAATAGTTGCGTGGGCGCCAAGGTGAACGGTCGCATTGTTCCTTTGAAGTCCAAGCTCAAGAATGGCGATATCGTCGAGATTCAAACCCAGACCGGTCATACACCGAGCCGTGACTGGCTATCGTTCGTCAAGACCTCGAGGGCTCGCAATAAGATACGGCACTTTATTAACGTCAGCCAACGGGAGCGTTCGATTGAAATTGGAAAGAAAATCCTGGAGAAGGAAGCCAAGAAGTTCAAACTGAATCTGAAGAAGCTCATTGAAGATGGGCAACTGCTAAAGGTTGCGCCGGATTATGGATGCGCCAAGCTCGAAGATATCTACTCAGCCTTAGGATTCGGCAAGGTTTCGGCTCGTGTCTTGCTCAGCAAGATGGTGGCGCCGGGAGAACTGCAGGAGGCTGACGACGAAAAGGTTTCCAGGTTCACCTCGGCCGTCAGAAAAGTTCTTGGCTTGGCCTCCGGAGCAACAATCAAGGTTAAGGGAGCTGATGATCTGCTGGTCTATCGCGCCAAGTGCTGCAATCCGATTCGAGGAGAGGAAATTGTTGGGTACATCACGCGCGGCAAAGGCGTGGCGGTCCATGCCAAACGTTGTGCCAATGTGGCAAATCTGCTCTACGAACCCGAGCGAAAAATTGATGTGCAATGGACCGGAAGTGCCGACAGCTCCTACGCAGTAAAATTGTCAATCTCAGTAGACGACCGTCAGGGCATGCTGGCCGAGATCACGTCAACCATTTCCTACATCAAGACTAACATCAAGAACATCGAAGCCCAGTCCTTCGAAGACCGTCGCGGACTGGTCCACTTAACCATCGAGATAGCGGATCTAGAGCACCTCGAACGCGCTGTCGAATCGATCAAGAAAATCAAAGGAGTCAATGAAGTAACTTGGCAATAGGAGGGAGAGCTTTGTCAGCCGAGCGCCATTGGCGAGACACCTGGAAGTAGGAGCTGATTGGAGCGCCAGTGATTCGGCACCAATCTCAATGGGACTTGACTACGCGGCCGCTACGAATGCATTCCGTGCAGACTCGGGCTCTCTTGTGAGTGCCGTCGATTATGGCTCGAACTCGCTGAAGATTGGGGTTCCAACGCCGTTTGGTGATGTTATGAGCATGGCTGACGTTATTGCCAAAAAGTGGGCCTTTGCCACAGATATCACAACGTGCTGCCATAAGTACCTCCCGATACGTTCTCAAAAACCCCAAACTATAACAAACCTGCCGCTCTCCCGTCAAACCCAAAACCTCGCTTCCCTCCTCAAGTCTGTAGACCGGAACTCGCAGGCATCCCTGCCAGTGGCTTGCGCATATAATTGACTGTGACAGATCTCATCAGTTCAGGGCAAGACGGAGGGCACGAATGCAAATCTTCCTCTCAAAACGAGTTATCCTCCTGGGACTCACCCTTACTTTCCTCAGTTTGCCATGCAAATCCCTCGCACAGCGTTTGCAGAACCGTACGGCCCGCCCGCAACCCCTCGGGGAGAAAGCCACTATGCAACCCGGCCAGGTGAAAGGCCGTGTGGTTGCCATCGACAACGGCCAGGGCCTGAGCAAAGTGACGATCAGCCTTGTCCCGATGGATCGCCGCGAAGATGGCAGGCCGCTCACTGCCAAAACAACCGCTGATGGCCAATACGAATTCAAACAGGTTCCACCAGCGCGGTACCGTCTGTTCGCTTCCAGAAATGGATACGCGCGACAAGGCTATGGGCAGAAGCCCGGCCGGGAATTTGACCTCTCCAGCGCCACTCCGCTGGAGGTGCGGTCTGGAGAAACACTCGACAACGTTGATCTGAGCCTCGTTCGCGGAGGAGCCATCGAGGGACGCATCTTTGATCAGGATGGGGATCCGGCCGCACGGGTCTCCGTCACGTTGGTCCGGTCCACGTACCTCAATGGGCAGCGAGCGCTACGGCCTTCCGCTTCAGATCAGACCGACGATCGCGGTCAGTTCCGCATCTACGATGTGCCTCCGGGTACTTACTACCTTATGGCCACGATGCGTGTTTTCGGAATGACTGACGAAAATCGTGGTGTCTATCCTTCCATCTATTTCCCCGGGGTCCTCGACCCACAAGAAGCGACGAAGGTCAAGATGGTCGCAGGCGGTGAACTGCGCGGATACGATATGAATTTGCTTGAAACGACGAGCTTCAAAATCAGTGGAAAGGTGATCAGTCCTGACGGGCAGCCCCAGAGGCGGGTATTTGTCACGGCTGTGAAACTACCCTCTTCAGGGCTCCAACCCAACGCCCCGCAAGGTGTAGCCTCCCAAGGCGACTTTACGCTGCGCGGTCTGGTTCCCGGAAGCTATCGTCTCACCGCCCAGGAACGGCGCGAAGATCGGTTGTTGACGGGAAGCGTTGTCGTGGATGTGGGAAATCAGGACATCGCCGGCGTGGTCCTTCCACTGGGCAACGGGGCGGAGTTGCAAGGGCGCGTCGTTTTTGAAGGACCTGGTCAGCCACCAAATCTCGCATCGCTGCGCGTGTCTACCCTTTCGTTTGGTGGCGATTCCGGGCCAGGTTTCCGGTTTCGAGGTCCAATGGGCGCAAGCGTGAAGGAGGATGGCACATTCGCGCTGAAAGACTTGGCGGAGGGACCAGCACACCTAGTGGTTTCTAGGCCTTCCGGGAATTCCTACCTCAAGTCGATTCGGGCCCAGGGCAAGGACGTGACCGATGGCGCTTTGGAGTTGCGTAGCGGAGACCGTATCCAGGGCGTCGAGATCGCTATCGCCTCCGACGGAGCGCAACTGAGCGGAAACGTGAAGGATGGAGCTGGCGGGCAAACCGTTTCAGATGCCACGGTTCTGATTTATCCGGCGGATGCCCGCCTAGTCGGACCGAGTTCACGTTACATCCGCACCATCGCGGCCGGAAAACAGGGTGAGTTCTCGTTCCAGGGACTCGTTCCAGGAGAGTACAAGCTTTGTGCTTTGCTGGATCACGAAAGCGGGATTGAGTACGATCCGGAATATTTGCAGAGCCTCGATCGGTTCTCGAAGACTGTTCAACTGAGCGCGGGTCAAGCTGCGAGCGAGAATCTTGAACTTACTGCTTCTCCGAGCGGAGATTGAACATTTGATGTCGTGTTTTCGCATGGTAGCAGTTGTGATCGCGGTCTGCGACCGTCGCAACCCAACAACGCGCCAGAGAGCGACTCTCATAGAGTTCCGTTACAATGACTTTCAGCAAATTGTTGGAGGGGCTCGAAGAGCCCACAGGTTATAGCCACACCATAGGGTGCGACTTCAAGGAAACCAGAAGCTGTGATCATCTTAGGGATTGAATCGTCCTGCGACGAAACGGCAGCCGCGGTTCTCAGAGACGGACGGTACATTCTGTCAAACGTTATCGCTTCTCAGGTTGCCATCCACGGAAAATACGGAGGCGTCGTCCCGGAACTGGCATCGCGGCATCACTTGGAAAACATCGTCCCTATTGTAAATACCGCGCTGCAGGAGGCCGGAATTACAAGACATGAAATCGATGGCATTGCCGTCACGCAGGGACCTGGATTGGTGGGCTCGCTGCTTGTAGGAGTCAACTATGCAAAGGCTCTTGCCTTCTCGTTAGGTAAGCCGTTTGTGGCGGTGAATCATCTGGAAGGCCACGTTTATTCGGTGCCGCTCGAACTTGCGCGCAGTGAAGATGGGCGAGGAATCCAGCTGACGGATTGGAAAGAACTCTTTCCTGCTCTGTGCCTCATTGTTTCAGGTGGCCATACCAGCCTGTACTGGGTTGAAGGTTTGGGACTGGACAGCAATGACGGGAACCCGTTCCAGCTGGTGGGACGCACTCGCGATGATGCCGCGGGCGAAGCATTTGACAAAGTGGCCAAGCTGCTCCATCTGGGCTATCCGGGAGGCCCTATCATCGATAGATTGTCGGAAAAGGGTGATCCGGAGGCGATTGACTTTCCCCTTTCGAAGATCAGTGACGGGAAGCTGGACTTCAGTTTTTCCGGAATCAAGACAGCTGTTTTGAGGTATGCCCAGGTCCATCTGCAAACGGAGCTTTCGCTACTCTCCACCCAGTCTAAGCAAGAGGGATTTCACAATCGTTTGCCGCCGGCCGTTTATGATCTGGTCGCCAGCTTTCAAAGGACCGTCGTGGATATGCTCTTTCAAGTAGCCGGGGAAGCTGCGGAGCGTCGTCGGCCAAGATCGATCCTGGTGTCGGGGGGTGTGGCTTGCAACAGCCTCTTGAGAACCCGATTCCAGGAAGGTTTCGCAAGGCAGAATATTCCCGTTTACTTTCCTTCTTCCATTCTCTCCACCGACAATGCGGCGATGATTGCCGCGGCAGGCTATCCAAAGTTTCTCGCCGGACTTTATGCTGATTTGAGTTTGAACGCGGATGTTCATCTGAAATTACACGAATAGGATGCGCTGCTTCGCAAATCCTATGCGAGACATCTGTGAAGAAAGTGAACCCAGCAGGGCCTCGCTGACCGCGATTTCGCTCAATGAAAATCGTGTGACTGTGTTTCGGCAGCCGTGATGGACAAGGCGCGAATCCGCCTGGCTTTCACAGAAATCACGTTGTCCTGATTTTGCAAAACTCCTTCAATCAATAAAAATCTTCCAGAGATAACCAGCGACCGGTGCTTTTCATAAACATCTGGAGTGACGATGGCATTGGCGATTCCAGTTTCGTCTTCAAGGCTGAGAAACAGAAATCCCTTGGCGGTTCCCGGCCGCTGCCGCGCAATAACACAGCCGGCCACGCAGGTAAAGCGGCCATCTGGGATCGCCTTCAGATCGCAAGCACGTTTGACTTTCATCGCATTCAGCTGGGCACGCCGATACGCCATAGGATGGCGGCCCACCGTCAAGCCCGTGCCGTGAAAGTCAGACACGAGGCGCTCTTCGTCCGACATCATGGAGAGTGGAGAAGGTTCATCCTTCTCGGAGATCTGCTCAAATAATGGTCCTCCAGGACGGACGGCCCGCTCCACTTGCCAGAGTGCGTCGCGACGATGCAGCCCTTCACTCAGTGGATTCAAAGCCCCGATCTGCGCCAGCATCGTTAACTCTTGCTTGCTGAGCTGCGGCACTCGATGGGTGAGGTCCTCAATAGAACTGAACGGTCGGGACGCGCGCGCTCCTAACAAGGCGATGGCTGTGCTCTCTCGAAAGCCTCGCACATAGCGGAAACCTAAGCGAACAGCGAAAGAGATGTCTTCATCCTCTGAACGTGGGAGGCCGTCTCCGACCGGCGATCCGTTCTCATAAGACTGCTGATCGTCCAAGCTGCATAGCCATTCCGACCGCTGGACATCGACAGGTTTCACTTTCAAGCCGTGAAGCTGAGCATCTTTCACAATCGTGGCAGGCGCATAAAAACCCATCGGTTGGTTGTTCAGCAAGGCTGCAGTGAAGGCGGCCAGGTAGTGGCACTTCAAATATGCACTGGCATAAGCGATCAAAGCAAAGCTGGCGGCGTGCGATTCCGGAAATCCATACAGCGCAAAGGAGGTGATTGAGGTGATAATCTCCTCTTGGGCTTCCGGACCGATGCCGTTTTGAGTCATGCCCCGCCGCAGTTTCATTTCAATTTCTCGCATTCTTTCCTGAGACCGCTTATGGCCCAGCGCCCGGCGCAGCTCTTCAGCTTCACCGCCAGTGAAATTGGCTGCAGTCATGGCCATGCGCAAAAGCTGTTCTTGAAACAGTGGCACACCCAGAGTTCGTTTTAAGATCGGTTCCAGGGAAGGGTGAGCATAACGCACCGCTTCCCGCCCCTGGCGCCGTTTCATGTAGGGATGCATCATCTTTCCGACGATAGGCCCAGGGCGGATAATGGCCACCTGCACCACCAAATCATAAAATGTGCTGGGACGATTGCGTGGCAATGCCGACAT
Source organism: uncultured Acidimicrobiia bacterium (assembly GCA_963752385.1). GTDB lineage: Bacteria > Acidobacteriota > Terriglobia > Versatilivoradales > Versatilivoraceae > CAVVYL01. The sequence continues at coordinate 20,537 of CAVVYL010000041.1, forward strand.
CTGCGCCCGGCTTTCCACTTGAAACATTCCGACCGTATCGGCGTGCTGGAGTGTGCGGTAGACCTCAGGATCGTCTTGTGGCAGTTGGGCAAGGTCGATCGAGTCGCCGTAATACTGCGGGATCAGCGTGAGACAGTCCTTTAGGACAGCCATCATGCCTAGCCCAAGCAAATCCACTTTGATAATTCTCATATCAGCGCAGTCTTCTTTATCCCACTGCACCACGACACGGCCAGGCATGCTGGCCGGTTCCAGCGGCACCACCGAATCGAGTTGTCCCTGGCAGATCACCATGCCGCCTGAATGCTGGCCCAGATGTCGTGGCAGATCTTGAATGCGTAAACAGAGATCCAGGTATTTCGCAATGCGCGGATGTTCCAGATCAAAACCGGCCTGATGAAACTGATTTTCGAGAGTATCGGTAGCTCCCTTCCATTCCCACGATCCAATCAACGAGGCCAAGCGATTCAGTGTTTCGGGGTCAAACCCCAAAGCCTTGCCCACTTCGCGCGCTGCCGAACGTCCGCGATACGTGATGACATTGGCCGTCATGGCCGCACCCAGCTTGCCGTAACGTTCGTAGACATACTGAATGGCCCGCTCGCGATCATCACCGCTGGGTAAATCCAGATCGATGTCAGGCCACTCGCCGCGCTCTTCAGAGAGAAAGCGCTCAAAAAGAAGTTCCATACCAACCGGGTCTACTGCCGTGATTCCCAGTGCATAACACACCGCGCTGTTGGCTGCGGAGCCCCGGCCTTGCACCAGGATCCCCTGCAAATTGCAGAAGCGGACAATGTCCCAAACAATCAAGAAGTAGCCCTCCAGTTGCAGCTTTTCAATGAGGTTCAACTCACGCTCTATCTGCAGGCGCGCGCACTTGAACAAGCCGGGATCTTGCTTCGGTAAATAACGTCTGCGCATGCCCTCTTCAGTGCGCTGGCGGAGAAATGAAGTCATGGTTTCACCGGCGCGGACAGGATACTTAGGGAATTCATATCCCAGATCCGACAGGGTGAAATTCAAGCGGGAAGAAAGTTCAACCGTGTGCGCAAGTGCTTCAGGAAGATCCGCGAAAAGTGATTCCATTTCTTTAGGTGAGCGCAAGTGCCGTTCAGCGTTGCGTTCCAGCAAGCATCCGGCGGTCTCCAGCTGGCAGTGATATCTGACGCACGTCAGGACATCCAGCACCTCCCTTTCGTCAGGCTGTGCATAACCGACACCATTGGTCGCAAGCAGCGGCAATCCCAGGCTTCGTGCAATGCGAACAGCCGCCTGGTTGCGGGCCTCTTCTGTCCGATCGAAGTGCCGCTGGAGTTCTATATAAACATTCTCAAAACCAAAGATGTGGACCAAGCGTTCCGTTTCAGCCTTCGCTTGCTCGTAACCTCCACGCGTCAAAGCAGCGGCCAGTGGTCCTTCCTCCCCACCAGTCAGACAGATCAAGCCTTTTGCATAGTGTTGCAGCTCCTGGAGCGTGGCTCGGCCTTCACCTTTGGAACGCTCTCTCAGTTTGTATTGAGTGATCAGACGGCAGAGATTCTGGTAGCCTTCACGGCTCTCGACCAATAAGGAATAGCGCACTCCCCTGCAGTCTCTTGCCAAGATGGGACTATAGGGGGAGGTGACGAACGGAGTGCTCATCCACCCTGGCCCGCTGTATTGCAGTCCTGCCTCCTGAATCGAGACTTCAGCGCCAATGTGGGCTCGGATTCCCAGCTTTTTGGCCGCCATGTGAAAACGAGGTGCGCCGTAAACGCCGTCCCGATCGAGCAAAGCAACGGCAGGCATTCCCTGTTTTCCACAAACGGAAATCAGTTCTTCGGGCAATGAACCACCTTCTAGAAAACTGAAAGCTGAACGTGTGTGGAGTTCAACGTACATCACGTGTTTTTGGCACAGCCTATGAATCGCAGTGACGTTGAGAAAAAATCCCAAGACACAAAAACAGGATTCCTCACTTAAGTTCGACATTCCCCTATCCAGCCCTCGTGCTTATCAGCTCTCATCTACGGCCATGCATCTAAGTTTTCTCTGCATCTCCGCACTTTGTGGTTCACAACATTTGTCTGTTTCTTGATCAGTCGTACACTCCTTCAACAAACCATTGCTGGGTCTGAAGATCTTGATACAAACGGTAAACTGCAGATTCTGGCGTGGAGTCAGTGGCCAATGGGTTCGTCCTGTTAGTTGGGCTGAGTTTCAGTGCCAACGTGACATCCCACTCATCGCGTGCCCACGGAGATTCGCTCCACCAATCGCCGCTGCTTCGCCAAGGACCGGCTAAGCCAATAACTTTTCGTCTCTGATGTAAAAACGTGGCAAACATAGGAACAGCATTTTTCAATTCCACACAGGCTGCAATGGCAGGTCGAAATCGCCGCAAGGCAGAGTGCGGAGGCGTGAGCCCGTTATGCGAAATATGGCGAGAATCTTGTTCTGGTTTGGGGGACCTACAGCTTTGCGTTTCCCCTTGCCGAGGGGGAACTACACGGCGATGTAGTATGGCAAGGCCTTCCGGCGCCGAGAACTTTTTCATCCGAAAAGCATCAGGCTTGTGCGTGTAACACAAAACGGGTGACCCCACACGGCTTTCCCCAACAATCCCACCGATTCTGGCCAGTGTTATTTCCATGCGCTCCGGCTCGGGGCCATGCGGCGTGAACAGCTGCCCTTGAGCTGTACGGGGGCGAATTGCTTCGGCAGCAAGCAAAACTCTTTTGACTGGAGCGTTTGGAGGGTGGGATTGCAAACGCAACTGCAAAAGCTTCAGCAAGGTTTTGCTCTTTTGCATGGGAACCGGAAGATGCAATCTGGAGTGATGGAAAAAGATGGGGTGCTTCTCTTGATCAAGCTGAACTCCAGTGGTTGGAGGCTCGAGTTCCAAATCCAGCCGAATGGCGCCGGCCGCCAAACTTCGGGCAACGAGCCGAGTACATAACTGGTTCAGGAGACGTGCCAGTATGAAAGTGAGCGGCTCCAGCAGATCGATGGAGAATTCCAACTCCATCGTCTCCTCGAATTTCAGCACTGGCTCCGCGGGAACCAAAAGACGCTGATTGGCGCCGCGGGCCAGGGTTTGTAATCGCTTGCCTTCCTGCCCCAAGCGTTCAATCAGCCCAATTTCCGGCAGCGCGGCGAGTGCCTGAAGAGTATGAATCCCCCAGACGCGAAAAGTTTCCAGCTGCTCCGGCGGAAGGTCGAGAATCTCGACCGGCAATTGTCCCAGGCGTTCGGATTCAGAGCCTGCGGGAAGGAATGTGACCCCAGAAAAACCCCGTGCTGCTAACGTTGCCGCTTCCGGATTAGCCGCTAACCCGACATTGACTTCCAGGCCAAGCTGGCTCGCGAGCTGTTGTAACCTCTGGCCGATTTCCTGAGGGGAGCCAAATAATCGTTCCATTCCCTCGATGTCCAGAATCACGGTATCGCCAATCGTGCCGTGAAAATCCTTCCCAATCCGGTTAGCGATGAGGCTGCCTGCCTGGATCGAGACATGGCGAAACTTCGTATCTTCCACTCGCGGTGAAAAAGCATAAGAACAATCAAGCAAGGCCCGATGCGTAGCGGCTTCCTGTGTCAGGCTGCGTTGGCGCAACTTGACATCAAACAGCTCGGCTTGAACCTTGGTCATGCCAAGGACTATTCTCTTTTGACGTGCCTTCAGGTTAATCGCAATGACCGTGAGTAAAGGCGGGGTCCCGTCAAGGACGGCAACTGGCTGCTTGCGCAGTTCTTCGTCAATACGGGTAACCGCTTGGACTGGGAAGTCTGGCACATAAAGGCAAGCAAAGAGCATGGCGGAAAGGAACGTATATTCGCTTTTTGTTCGCTATAGCATTTTGCGGCCGGATTTCTGAACTGTCAAGTTCTTTAAACCTCATCTTCCCGAAGTGCACAGGTAATGAAGAAGGAGTTTATTGAAGCCAAATATTAACACTGGCTGTTTTCACGGCAGTTTCTCGGGCCTCAGCGTCTGCGGTGGGAGTTATGGGTTTTAAGGAAAAGTTTCGTAGTGAACTTACCGAGGCAGGATGCGTTCAATGAGCCAGAAGCCACCCATCAGCGTAATCAACACAGAACAGGTAGGAACGTAGCGAGCGATGAAGGCAGGCCGTGCTCGGAGCTTCCAGATCAACGGCAAGATCAAGGCGGCAATGGCAATCTGTCCCAGTTCGACTCCTAAGTTAAAGGACAAAAGCGGAAGCACTGTTCCGCTCGCGCTTGCGCCTATGCCTAGCTCTCGCAGCACTGAGGCAAAACCAAAACCATGAACCAGCCCGAAGCCGAACGTCAGCAACCATCTCCGTTTCAGGTTGTGGCTGAAAATATTTTCGAGACCGACATAGACGATAGATGCCGCAATGAGCGGCTCCACAACAGCTGGAGAAATCCTGACCACATCCAGCGTTGCCAGCGCCAGCGTAATGGAATGGGCCACTGTGAAGGAGGTGATGATTTTGACTGCCGTGGAAAGACTGGCTCCTACGATCAAGAGTCCGAACAGAAAAACCAGATGATCGTATCCAGTCAGAATGTGCTCCACGCCGAGAACCAGAAATTGACGGAAGGACCTGAGTTGGGTCGAAGCAGCCAGCTCCGTTAACCCAATCTCGAACACGTGGTTGGTTGCATCCAGCATTCGTTCAGCTACCAGCTTTTCCCGCTGATCCTTGATGGAGAGGAATTGCCGATGTCCGCCTGGCAAGCGGGCGAGCAGAACGGAGTCCAGACTGAGCTTTGAACCTACGACCTCAGGAAACTCCAAGTAAAAATGGATAGCGTTGCTTTGATCCAGTTGAGGCACGACAGTTTCGGCTTGCAAACGTTGCTCGTCAACCCGAATCTCAAGAGCCTCCAAAGCGAGCGACTCAAGGTTCGAACGTGAGGTATCAAACTCCGATTGCGTCGCTTGACCATCTTTGTTTCTATCCAGCGCGATCAGGGTTTCGATGTCGGCGCGAGCGAAGACCAGATGAAGGCTAAGCTGCCCCGGTTGAAGCCGAAGTTCAACAAGGCTCAACCCGGGATCATGGGCCTGGACGTTTGCAGCCGACAGTAAATGGATACCAAGTAAGAAACAGGTGGACGAAGCGACTCGACAAAGCCAGTGGCGAGGTAGGCAGAGTAACATTCTTTGATTCTGAACCTCTGTCTGGGCTGGATTCGGTGAACCTTAACAAACTTGGTCCACTGGATGCCAGATATTTAATACGGCCATGACAGGAAGATGGATTTACAAAGAGCCATTCATGCCACGCAGTAGCGCCACCGAGGATGGGCTTTGGACCTTTTTCCTAATAGGCGCTCATCTGCGTAACGTCCAGATTTTCATTTTTTTCTGTACCTCTGTGCCGCTGTGGCCCATTCTTGACCGCACGATTTCCACCTCAAGGTCCAAACCATCCAGAGTTCGGATTTCGAATTCACCGTTGGAGTCTGTGGCACGCCCCCATCTTTCACTGCAACGCTCACAGCGCAACTCCATAGAAGCGCAAGTTTGAGCGCAGGGCTCACGGGTGAGCAGAATGAAAGCTGTCGGCGTGTTCTCAACAGCGCGCCGAAAGCGAAACCAGAAGGCCAAGGGAATTCGACGGACATTAACAGGTGGCACATCCCCGAGATCCAGTATCACGGCACCGAATCCCCCGTTGTGCAAAAGCAAATCAGTTGCCTTCAACGCCTGTTCAAGCCTTGTCCACAGAGTCTGGTTATCAACCAGGTGATGCGCTGAGGTTTCAGTCTTCCTTTTTGCCGCGGCAAGACGAGTGAGCCGAGATCCTCGCCGAGGTGGCAAGCGATCGATGGAAGCTTGCTCACAATTACTTTTGTCACCTGTAAGAGGTATCGGTTTTCGGAAATTTCCGGATGCGCCCCCCATCAAGTCGGCGACGGCGTGACTCAATCCATGGGCTTCATTCCGTGGGTGGCGAGAAGATAGAACCATCGGCTGGTTCGTCGTTAGTGAGGGGAAGGGATGTTGGGATTGCTTTAATTTAACCTTTGCAGCCAGAGGGATGGAATCTCCGGGCTGCGAATTCCCACAACGCACCCACAGCACTCGATTCAATTCAACGCCCGCCGCTGCCAGAGATGCGGGATCGAGTGAATCGAAGGCATCAACGATAGCGCAGACATCCTCCTGACGGGTCATTTCTGCCATGAGTGAAATCGCAAAGGTGGTGCGTCCGGAAGAGACTGGCCCATAGATTTCTGTCAACCCTCCGCGTTGAAATCCTTGAATCAGAGAATCCAGCTGCGAAATTCCAGTAGGTATGAACTTAAAGGGACTCGACTTAAGGACAAAGGCTCCTGGCATTTTCGCAGCGACAACCGACTGAAGATGTGATTTTAGGTTAGACATGAAAATATTCTATTCGCTTTTTATTCGTCTTAATACTGCAACTTGAAATTCGTCTTGTCAAGAGTCGTACCCAGAATCCTGTCAACTCATACTTCCTCTTGACAAAGCATTTGCCACTGGTCATCGACTATTGGCTGTTGTCTGTTTTTCACTAGCAAATCGCAGATCCATACCCGATAGAACGTCCTCACTCATATCTCTTCGCGTCTATCTTCGTTTTGTTTTGTCTCTGCGGCCGGGTGTCCGATCATTGAGTTTTGCTCTCAATTCCATTACATTTGCCTTATGAGCGCCTATTTGCAATGTATTGAACAGAGTTGTCAGAAACAGCTTCCCTCCCAGTCCAAGGCCTATGTCTGTCCTGATTGCCACGGTCTGCTGGATGTGACCTACGACTTTCAAATTGACGATCCGGAAAAGCTGAAACACACCTTTCAGCAGAGAAGACTTTCCAACGATCTACTGGATCTCAGCGGAGTCTGGAGATACCGCGAATTACTCCCGTTTTGCCCAGATCCTTCAAAGGTCGTCACCATGCAGGAAGGTAACACCCCGATTTTTGAAGCCCCGCGTTGTGCTGAATATGCCGGTTTGAAAAAGCTCTACTTGAAGCATCAAGGCATGAACCCGACGGGTTCGTTCAAAGACAACGGGATGACAGCGGGAGTGACCCAGGCCCGAATCATGAATTCCCGGATCGTGGCTTGTGCGAGCACCGGTAATACCTCGGCCTCCATGGCCGCGTACGCAGCCAGGGCCAATGTACGAGCTGTCATCTTCATTCCCGACCAACAGATCGCCTTCGGCAAACTCTCGCAAAGCCTGGACTACGGGGCGCTCACGTTGCAGTTGGAAGGCGATTTCGACGAAGCGATGAGAATGGTCAAGGAGATCACCGACCAGTCCGAAGTGTATCTACTGAATTCAATCAACCCCTTCCGCCTGGAAGGTCAAAAGGCCATCATCATCGAAATGCTTGCCCAGCGCAGCTGGAAGATTCCCGATCGGGTGGTGGTTCCGGGCGGAAATCTCGGTAACAGCTCTTCCTTCGGCAAGGCGATTAAGGAGCTCCACGATTTGGGGTTCATCGACAAGATGCCAATGGTGACGATCATTCAGGCCCAGAGAGCCAATCCTCTTTACAAGACGATTATTGACCGGTCGCCACGCCTTATCCGCGTGGAAGCGCACACGCTGGCGACAGCGATCAAAATTGGAAATCCGGTCTCCTGGAAAAAGGCCATGCGAGCGATGGAATGGACGAATGGCTGGTGCGACGTGGTCAGTGAGCAGGAAATTGCCGATGCCAAAGCGATGATCGGCCGGGACGGCGTGGGTTGTGAGCCAGCTTCCGCCACTACGGTCGCAGGTATCAAGAAGCTGATCCAGACCAAGGAAATTCATAAGGATGAAGACGTCGTGGCCGTGCTTACCGGAAATGTGTTAAAGGACCCCGACTACACCGTCAACTACCACCAGAACACGCTGTATGAGAAAGCGACTTACAAGAATGAATTGATCGAACGAAGAGATAAGATCCAATCCACATACGCAAACGCTCCCATCAAGGTCAAAGCCAACAAGGAAGAAATCCTCAAAGTCCTTGGACTTTGATTTCGATTCTTATCCCCGCCCGGCTCGTTTTCCCATGAACGAAGACAAACGGATTACTTGCCTGAAATCGGTCCCCATCCGCAGGAATGCGCCCTAGGGAACTTCTTTCAGATTGATATATTTGGTAAATTCTCGAACTGTTGTTATTCTATGGTGAGCAATAGTTGGGTCGCTGCTTGCGCTGTTTGGTGCAGTGTCCATTCCAAATGAGGAGGAAGTTTTTTGCTAAAGATCAGACTGACCTTAATGGGTTCCAAGAAGAAACCCAAATATCGCATCGTTGTCATTGAACGGTCGAGGCCCCGTGACGGCAGGTACGTGGACGTCTTGGGGCAATACGACCCGAAGAAGAATCCTGCGTCGTTAAATCTTGATAAGGAGAAATACGCTTATTGGATATCTAAAGGAGCACAACCGAGCGATACGGTGAAGAGCTTCATAAGAAAAATGGGATAGCTTGGGCGGGCGCGTTCTCATTCCTGCGAATTGGATTCAAAACATTCTTGTTTTGAAAACAAGTGGACCAGACTTTAGGAGACTGCCATGAAAGAGCTAATAGAGCAAATCGCTAAAGCGCTAGTGGACAATCCTGATCAAGTTTCAGTGAAGCCCATTGAAGGCGAACAGACGACCGTTCTTGAACTCCGAGTTGCTCCCAGTGACCTTGGCAAAGTGATTGGCAAACAGGGCAGAACCGCTCGTTCCATCCGTACGATCCTAGGCGCCGCGGGGATGAAGTTGAAGAAAAGATTCACTCTCGAGATCTTGGAGTAATAAGTCTGCTAAGAGATTCAGACCACATTTCAATTGCAAAGATCGTCAAGACGCAGGGTAATCGGGGAGAGGTTGCCGCAGATATTCTCACAGATTTCCCGGAGAGATTTCAGTGGTTGAGCGAGGCGACTCTCGAGAAAGAAAATCGGCCAGCTCTGGCTGTGAGGCTGGACTCTCACTGGTTTCACAAGCAACGGGTGATTCTCAAGTTCCAAGGGATTGACTCAATCACCTCAGCTGAAAGCTTGGTCGGTTACGAAGTGAAGATTCCCCAATCTGCACTCATGCCTCCGCCTCCCGGATCCTACTATCAGCATGACCTGCTCGGCTGTGTGCTCCAGGATTCAAGAGGTGTTTCGTACGGAACCGTTGCTGAGATTCTTGGTAATCCTGGAAGTTACCTGTTGAGAGTCCACCGCGACACGGGAGATTTCCTGGTTCCTTTTGCTGAAAGTTACTTCCTAAAATTCGACGTTGGCAACAAAGTTCTCGTTTGCGACCTGCCTGCAGGGCTGGAAGAGCTCTGATATTCTCTCCTTCCGAACGTTCTCGTTTCCACTGAAAGATGTCTCCCGTGATTTTTGACATCATCACGATTTTTCCTGCTTTTTTTCAGGGACCTCTCTCTCACGGCATGGTTCATCAAGCCCAAAAAAGGGGACTCATTGAGGTCAACCTTCATGACCTCAGAGACTATGCTTTCGATCGGCACAAGACCGTTGATGATCGGCCGTTTGGCGGCGGGGAAGGCATGGTGTTGAAGCCAGAACCTCTGTTTAGCGTGATCCGCCAGCTTCGCGAGCAAAGGCGAGGCTTTTCAAGCAAGGTCATTCTGTTGACCCCACAAGGCAAGCGGTTTAGCCAGCGGATGGCCTGCCAGTACTCTACTTTCGAGAATGCTATCCTCATCTGTGGAAGGTATGAAGGTGTAGATGAGCGAGTGATCGATTGTTTGGTCGATGATGAGGTCTCGATAGGAGACTTCGTTTTGAGCGGCGGCGAATTGGCGGCTTGTGTGCTTGTCGACAGCGTCACTCGACTTTTGCCCGGGGTCTTGAACAATCGTTCGAGCACCACCAATGAGTCCTTTTCCGAGAATCCATTGGGAAATGGGATAAGTGCTGGTCCTTCGATTCTAGACTATCCACAGTACACCCGACCGAAAGATTTCGAGGGATTGAAAGTTCCCGATGTCTTGATTTCAGGCGACCATCAGAAGATTCGGCTCTGGCGGAGGAAAAGAGCTTTAGAAAAGACTTTGAAAAATCGCCCAGACTTAATAGAATACGCGGCCTTGTCGGAGCAGGATAAGCAATTACTAACGTAGACTATTGGGAAGCTTGGTAGGCAATCTTTTCTTGAGGTGTCATCATGAATGCTTTGGGCGTCGTCGAAAAAAATCAAATGAAATCCAATATCCCGAATTTCTCTGTCGGCGACACCGTGAAAGTGTATGTCAAAATAAAGGAAGGCGACAAAGAGCGAACTCAGATTTTCGAAGGTGTCGTCATTGCCCGCAAAAGTGGAGATCTACGCTCAACCTTTACGGTCCGCAAGATCTCTTTCGGCCAGGGAGTAGAACGGATCTTTCCCCTGCACTCCCCGATCATCGAGAAAATCGAAGTGGCGAAACAGGGAAAAGTTCGTAGAGCGAAGCTTTACTATCTGCGTAACCTCAGGGGCAAAGCTGCCAAGATCAAAGAGATGAAGGCAACCTAGCCGGCCCACTTGATCCATTCCAAAAGGTTAGCTTCGGCACGGCGATGCCTAACCTTTTGGACCGTCGTTTCCCGACGTTCATCTAGATCTCCTTTTGCCAGGTTCCATGGTTCGGTCCCTGTCCAGCCAACCTTCTTACCTGAAGGACCTCATTTGCGACCAGAGCTTTGAGAGCTGGGCGAGGGGCCAGGGGTATAGCCGTGTCGCAGGGGTCGACGAGGTCGGTCGTGGCGCATTGTTCGGGCCAGTATGCGCCGCTGCAGCGGTGCTGGATTTGACAAGGTTGCCGGATGGAATCGACGACTCCAAGAAACTAAGCCCTAAGCAAAGAGAACTTTTGGCCGAAACGATAAGAGAAACCGCACTGGACTATTCCATTGCGTTTGTAGAGGCAAGGGTCATTGACGAAATAAACATCCTGCAAGCAACGCTGGAGGCCATGCGGCAGGCGGTTCAGCGATTGCGCGAAGCGCCGGATTTTCTGCTCTGCGATGGGTTCTTAGTTGCTGGCTGCAGCGTCCCGCAAAAGTCAATCATCAAAGGAGATGCTCAGTCGGTTTCTATCGCTGCGGCGTCTGTTCTGGCCAAGGTTGAGCGAGACCGGTTGGTTTCGAAGTTAGACTCTCAGTTTCCCGGTTATGACCTCGTCCACAATAAAGGATACGGAACCAGCAGGCACTTAGAAGCTCTCACAAGGCTGGGACCAACGGAGCTTCACCGCTGGACTTTCCGAGGCGTTCAAATTGGGCCCTCTATGCCCCGATGCTAGCATTCCTTTTCTGGCGAGACAGTTCACAGGTCGGCCAAATTTGGGCCGATCAAGCCTCTGTCAAGATTTCCTTGGGATGTGGAGTTACAAGGGGGCCGCTGAAGAGTCTCGACAGTGCGAAGTGTTGGCTATGTTTTGCGTTTGACTTAAACTTCCGAACAAGGATTGGGAATGGCTTTAAATAAAGCCAAGGTTCTAAAGTCTGCTGAAAAATACGTCATTCAGGGCAAGATCAGCCACGCGATCTCGGAGTATCAAAAGCTGATAAAGGAGGATCCCACCGACCTTCCTTTAGTCAACACCCTCGGCGATCTTTACGTCCGGATCGGGAACATTCCCGAAGCGGTCAAGTGCTTCACGCGCCTGGCCGAGAGCTATGACAATGGCGGATTTGTTGTGCGTGCCATTGCCATGTATAAGAAGGTCAGTAAGATTGACCCGGGCCAGATTCAGGCTTTGTCTCGTCTCGCAGATCTTTACCTGCGGCAAGGGCTTAACAGTGATGCTCGGGCCCACTATCTGCAGGTAGCAGACTGTGTCCTGAAGAAGGGTGAATTGCAGGATGTGATCGCGATTTACCAAAAGGTCGGCGAAATCGACCCTGAGAGCGCTTCGCTTGACGGACGGACCGGCGAGGTTTACGAGAAACTTGGAAATAAGGAAAGTGCCCTCGCCGCTTACGTTTCCGCTGGCCTGAAGGCCCGCCGAAAGAGCGCTTTCGAAGAAGCCGCAGGCTACCTGAAGAAAGCTCAAGAGCTGGACCCGAACAATGTTCAGGTGTTGCTCACTTACGCGCAAGTTCTGAGTGAACTGGGCAAGGCAAGTGATGCGCTGGCTGCCTTGAACCGCATCCCGCTCCACGATTTCAAGCCTGAAGTCCTAGAAGTCAGTTTCGCCCTCCATCTCAAGTCAGGAAATCTGGACGAGGCCGAAAAAGTTGCCGGCCAGCTAATCGAGCAGGACACTCACTACTACAAGCTTCAAGCTGCTTTGTCAAAGGCCTATTTTCTGAACGGCAACCTGGACAAGGCGGCCGCAGAGGCTGGTCAGGCCGCTGAGTTTGCCATTAAGCACGGAGAAGGGAAACTTATTGAGTCTCAATTGAAGAGCATTCTTCAGAAGACCCCCGATCACATTCCCACGATTCTGGAACTCATTAAGTTCTACAGTTTGTCCAAGGAGCTTGCCTACCTTCCCGAACTGCTGGAACGGGCTGGCGCAATCTATGCCCGTCGTGAGCTGCATACCGAAGCCGTGAGCATTTACGCGCAGTTGGTGCAGCTGGAACCCCACAGTGCAGTCCATCGTGAAAACCTCCGCCAAGTCCAGGAACGTTTGGGCGGCAGCGCGGAAGAGATCGAGTTGCCTCGGCTCGTTCCGGATATGAGTGCCATTGCCGAACAATTCATCTCTGAACGCACCAGTAGAACAGTTGCTCCAGAACAACAAGCTCACGAACCTCGCCTCCGATTCATCGGGCGCTGACGAAGGAGTCAAGGGCCTCATTGTTGAGGGAGATCTGTTCGCCGGATACGGCCTCTATCACAAGGCCATCGAACAGTATCAGCGGGCCATTGACGTCAGCCCTCATCACATTGAGGCTCACGAGAGAATTCGCGACTTGTATGCCAAGGGCGGGGAACTCAAGAAGGCGGCACAAGAGTGCTTGATCCTGGCGAACATCTTTACGGCTCGCAACGATGCGGACAATGCCAGCCGCAATTTTGCGCTCGCATATCAATATGATCCGAGCCTGCACGAGAAACCGGTTCAGTCTGGGTCGGGCGACGCCCAGCCACAGGAGGGGGCTCGGTTATCAGCCGACATGCCTTCGGATGCGCCAACGGCAGCCGCCGCGGTCAATCCCAAGCGCCTGGAAGAACTTCTTCAGGAAGCGGATTTCTATCTGGACCTGGGTTTTCTGTCGGAGGCCAAGAATTCCATCGATCAGTATCTTCAGCTTGGCACTGCAACGAGTGCAGAATTCCAAAAGCGAATGAAGCGCTACGAAGGATTGTTGAAAGCGCACACCGACGGCGCTGCCAATGAAGGCTCCGAACCCGCTGCCCCTGCGGATTCGGCTGCAGTCGTCCAAGGAATCAAGAGCGAAGAGTTCGAGAGCACCCGTGTAGCCCCTTCGGACGCGGCTAGTCAGCCCCATGGGATTGAGCACGCTGCCGGGTTTGAGAGTACAGCCGTCTCACCGGACTTGGCTGCTCCAGAAAGGGCCGTCAAATCACAACCTGCGGATTCTTTTGACGAGTTGATGATTGACCTTGATCAGGAGCTGACTGGGTCCAGGCCCGAAAACGCCGCGCTCCCAATGGCCTCAAGCAGAACAGCTCAGAACACCCACTCTGCTCAATCTGGCGAGTCGGCTGAGGCGCTTGGTCTGGAAGATGTCTTCGAAGAGTTCAAGGAAGGCATGGAAGACGATAGTGAAGGGGGAGACCATGAAACTCACTACCATCTGGGCATTGCCTTCAAGGAAATGGGTCTCCTCGAAGAAGCCATTGGTGAATTCCAAAGGGCCCTCAACACTCTGCCCCACGATGTCGCATCCGACGAATTCGTGAAGTGTTGTAATATGTTAGGGCTCTGTTTTGTCGAGAAGGGATTGCCTCAGGTGGCGATCAAGTGGTTCACGAAAGGTTTGTCCAGTCCTGGCCGGAATGAAGAAACCTATCAGGCACTGCGCTACGACTTAGCCCGTGCGCACGAAATGGCTGGCAACACCAAGGCAGCTCTCGAGACATTTCTCGACGTCTACGGAGTGAATATCAACTACCGAGATGTCTCGGAAAAGATCGAGACCCTAAAGCACCTGATTAATGGCTAACAAGATTCTGGTTGTCGTCTTCATTTTTTTTTGTTTTGAGCTCGGATTTTTTCTCGTTATTTTCCCCTGGTCTCAGTATTGGGAACACAACCTTTTCCTCCTGTACATCCCTTCCATTCGTGAGTTCGTCCTCAACAACTACTTCCGCGGAGCCGTCACGGGGTTGGGCCTTGTGGATATCGGCTTAGGTTTCTGGGAAGCCATGCACTTCAAACTGGTCGTTGCCCAACTGAACCAGAAGTAGATGCCGCTGGTTTGCTACATCACGGACCGTCACTCCTCTCCAGCTCCAATCCTGCACCAGATCCAGCTGGCCATCGAAGCTGGTATTGATCTAATCCAAATCCGGGAGAAGGATCTTCCAACACGAGAGCTGCTGGAGCTTGCCCAGAGAGCTCGCGCGCTAGCCAAAGGCGCTCACAGTAAAATTCTCATCAATGATCGCCTCGATATCGCGCTCACAGCAGATCTCGACGGCATTCATCTTGGCCAACATTCTGTTTTGCCCCAGGTGGTTCGCGCTCAAGTGCCCCGCAAGGATTTTCTGGTTGGCGCTTCGGTTCATTCCCCCGCCGAGTTCCGGGAGGTAGAGAACCAGGGCGTCAGCTTCGTCACCCTTGGACCCATCTTCTACACGCCCTCCAAGGCTGCCTACGGAGACCCCATTGGCGTTGACGTTCTGGAACAAATCTGTCTGAAGTCGAAGGTCCCCGTGCTGGCTCTGGGCGGGATCGATCTTGGAAACTATTCCCTTTGCCTGGATCGCGGAGCGGCTGGAATCGCAGCGATCCGACTGTTTCAATGCTCAGGTCAAGCCCTCAAAGATATTGTCACGAAAATCCAGGGTTCTCCCGACGTGGCCAAAAACTAGGTCTCGGGCCAAAAAGGTGAAAATGGGCATGTCTCTTTGATCTGAGCAAGTCTTCGTAATTCTCCAGGGTAATGTCTCAGCGTGCGTCACGGCTCTTGGGTCTATGTGCTCCATTACTCTTTCCAGGCTTTTCCGCTGCGATCGAGATCGCGTATATCCACGGTCTGGTATGCCGATCTGGCGGCCGGATTTCTGGCCAGGATCTCCTTGGCGCGAGCGTTCATGGCTGCCGCCTCGGATCTGCGTTTGCTTTCTTGCAGAAGCAAGGCGTAATCGGTCAAGGTCTGAGCCAGATCAAGGTGATTCGGTCCCAGGCTCTTCTCCTGGATAGCTAGCGTCTGGCGGAAACGCGAGTCCGCTTCGGCGTAGCGATGCTGGAGGAAGTTGAGTTTCGCCAGGTTATAGAGGACGTCCCCGACGGCTGGGTTTTCGGGCCCGAGAAGTTTCTCCCGGACGTTCAAGGCCCGTAGAAGGAGTACTTCCGCTTGGTCGTATTTCTTTTGACGAAGGTACAGGCTTCCCAAGTTGTTGGTCAGGGTGGCGACGCCGGGATGGTTTTGCCCAAAAGTTTTTTCCTCAATGGCCAAAGCCCGCCGATAGAGCCGCTCGGCCTCGGGGTAACGCTGTTGATCCTGGTAGAGTGTGGCTAGATTGTTCATAGCCATGGCCAGTTCTGGGTGCTCTGGTCCCAGAGTCTTTTCCAGGATGACGACAACCTGTCGATTCAAGGTTTCGGCTTCACCCGATCGGCCTGACAGGCGGCAGATGTCCGCCAGGTTGTTCATGAGGACAGCCACCGAGGGGTGCTCTGGTCCTGAAACCTTCTTTTGAATCGCAAGAGCGCGTCGAAAGAGGGACTCCGCTTCCGAGTAGCGGCCCTGTGCTGCGCGCAGAGTGGCCAAACTATTGAGAGTTGCGGCGACATCGGGATGCTCGGTTCCCACTTTCCTCTTCTGAATACTGAGCGCGCGCTGGAGCAGTGGGTCCGCTTCCAGGTAGCGGCCCTGCGCCAAGTAGAGTTGTGCCAGGTTGCTCAAGCCGTTACCGACATTCAAGTGTTCCGGGCCTTGAGCCTTCTCCCAGATCGCCAGGGCCTGCTGGTACAGCGGTTCGGCCTCGGCCAATCGTCCCTGTCTCTTGAGAAGCCGGGCTCGGTTGCTCAGGCACAAGGCGACATTGCGATGCTCGGCTCCCAGGATTCCTTCCCAAATTGTTTGGGCCTGCTGGTAGAGTGCTTGGGCTTCGGCATTCCGGCCTTGATCAAGGACCAAGTCGGCGAGGTTATTCAGACTGCTGGCAAGGGAAGATCCTTTTTGCCCTGGGTTTTTCTGGAGGATCGCAATCGCTCGGCGATGCATGGCCTCGGCCTCGGCGTAGCGGGCTTGGATAACCGAGAGCTTGGCCAAGTGACTTAGACCATAGGCAACCTCGGAGTCTTCAGGGCCAAAGTTTTCCTCCAGTATCGCCAAGGCTTGACGGTAGAGTGGCTCGGCCTGTGCATAATGACCCTGGATTGTATAAAGATCGGCCAGATTGTTCAGACTGTTGGCTACTTCTGGATGCTTGGGTGCCAGGCCTTGCGCGATGGCCAAGGCACGCTTGGATAACGGTTCGACTTCGTCGTACTTCTCCTGGTCGAGGCAGAGTCGCACCAGATTGCTCAGGACGCTGGCGACCTCCAGGCGTTCGGAATCTTTTTCCCAAATGACCAACGCCCTCCGGTAGAGCGGTTCGGCTTCACGGAGCCGCCCGGTGGCGTGATACAGAGCGGCGAGGTTGTTCAGGCTCAAGGCCAAGACGGCGATCTTCAGGTCCAAACTTTTCGGCTTCGGCTAAAGCGAGCAACTGGGCCTGCTCGGCTTCGGCGTAGCGTCCCTGCTGGCGAACGTGTATCGCCTCCCTAATTGCTTTCTGCCAGACAGACTCTTCGGCCGGGGTAGTTCGGCTTGGAAGAAACAGGCAAAGAGCTAGTGCTATGGATGCTCCTTTCGTCAGCCATCGTGTTGCGGTACACATCTGTTATCTCCTGTATTCTTTTCCTTGCCAACCAAGTGCTGCGGCCGAAGTGCAAGAACGGGTCGAAATTTGGCTAGCCTCTCCCGTTCATGGGGAGAGGGTGGCCGAAGGATGGTGAAAGGTCAGCCAGCCAATGGAGCCGCGACCCGCGGCGGTATGAAGTTGCCCACTAGCTGGTAGATCAGCCTTCCCAGGCCGACCTTTGACGAGGTCAGGTTAAAAAGCCTGTCATGGGGAGACAGCGGCGCCGCTTCCCCACGACACACTGGCGACGGCTTATTTGACAGCAGCCACCGCCGTGGCAGCAGGTTTCACCCTACTGTGGGCGGCCACTTCGCGCTCGAGGCGGGACTTGGTCAATTCGCGACCGGTGTCGGACGAACGGTGTCCAGATCTTGGAGAGGAAGTACTGCTCGCCGTAGCGATTGAAAACCAGCTTGCCAACATCGCTAGTCTTTCCGGCGTGCACCCCTATTGTCATCGCAAGGGCGGAGGAGCGCGCATCCTGGCTCTGAATCAAGATGACTCCGTGAGAGTCAAGGTTAGGCTTGACCTGGTATTCGCCGGCGGGGAGCCATTTGTTCCCCACGGCGAAGTCAAAGGGAATCTCTGCCTTCAAGATGGACTGCGCTTGAGTCGCCGGAACCATCAGCACGGCAAAGAGAGTGAGTGCTATCAGCACTCGATAGGCATGCTTGTACATAGGACCTCCTAAGGTCTTTGTTGGGCGGCGGCTGAAGCTCACCGACGGCCTGACTTTATCTGGTGGGTTGGCTGCGCAACCAACTGCTTCACACCCTAAGGCGGTCGAAAAGCCAAAAAACTATCACCCCAGTCAAAAAAGTTTGTCGTTAGCATTAGGCAAGCCACCGCGGGCACAGTGGTATAATCCGCCCAAGCGTAGAACCGTCACAGCCAAGGGTAGGTTCAGGTCATGCCCTCAAATCCAGACGTCACGATGCTGTTGCAGGCATGGCGCGAAGGAGACAACCAAGCTTTAGAGCGCCTGGTTCCTCTGGTACGGACGGAGATTCACCGGTTGGCAGGGCGTTACATGAAGCGGGAGCGGCCCGGCCATCTCCTCCAGACGACAGCCCTGGTCAACGAGGCCTACCTGCGGCTGATTGACTGGAAAGGTGTCAGTTGGCAGAACCGAGCCCACTTCCTGGGTGTCGCAGCGCAACTGATGCGGCGTATCCTGGTGGACTTTGCCCGCAAGCGTCCGTTAGCAGAAGGAGACCAGGAAGCGGTACATGTTTCCCTGGACGAGGCTCTGCATTTGGCGCCGGAGAAGAGCGCCGAGGTAGTTGCCGTCGACGATGCGTTAAAATCCCTGGCTAATTTCGATCCCAGAAAGAGCCAGATCGTTGAACTACGCTACTTTGGCGGGCTGAGTGTTGAAGAAACGGCTGAAGTCCTTGGAATTGCAACCATCACGGTCATGCGTGAGTGGAACAAAGCCAAAGCCTGGCTGTACCGGGAATTGTCGAAGACAGCGGCGAGCAATAAGTGACGACTAGGTTACTGGGCAGGCAGGGGAGCTGTGAAAAAATTGAAAATCGACTCCTCCCGGCAAAAAACGTGCGCAGGAGGGCCCGCTCCACCTGCGTTTTTGGCTGTGGATTAGAGGGTGGTTCAGTGTTGCCGCAATCCAATTTTTTCACACCTTCAGAGACAGCCCTCTGAAGCAACCCATTGAAAAGCGACTCGAACCTTTCTCCGTGTCCCTTCGCGCGCTTCGCGGGTGATTGGTTTTGGATATGAAAGCCGAACGTTGGCAACAAATCGACAAACTATTAGAGCGCGTCCTGGAGCTTGAGCCTGGCGAGCGGCGTGACTTTCTGGACGAAGCTTGTGCCGGTGATGAAGAGCTGTTCCGGGAAGTAGAGGCATTGCTCGAGGCGTATGAGCAGGCGGGAAGCCTTTTGAGTTCTCCCGCTTTCGGGATTGCTAACCAAAAGTCAGCGGATTCGCTGCGGAGTTTGACGGGAGAGACTTTGAGTCACTACCAAATCCTTTCTCGTCTTGGTGAAGGCGGGATGGGAATTGTCTACAAGGCGCGTGATCAGCACTTGGACCGCTTTGTTGCCATCAAGGTGCTCCCGCCAGAACTCGTAGCAGATCCGGATCGCAAAAGGCGATTTGTGCAGGAAGCCAAAGCAGCCTCGGCCCTCAATCATCCCAACATCGTCACCATTCACGACATCGCCAGCGACCACGGCACTGACTTCATGGTCATGGAATATGTCCAGGGCAAGACGCTCGCCCAGCTGATTCCGCGCCGCGGGCTGAAGCTCAACGACGTACTGAAGTACGCCATACAGATCGCCGATGCACTGGCGAAAGCCCACGGCGCCGGCATTATTCATCGTGACCTCAAGCCTGGCAACATCATGGCCGGTGAGGGCGGCTTGGTGAAAGTACTCGACTTCGGATTGGCGAAACTGGTCGAGAGGGCGCAGGTTGGTCATGGCGAAGGAGAGACACGCACGGTGCAGTCCCAGACAGTAGAAGGGATGATTATCGGGACATTGTCTTACATGTCGCCCGAACAGGCGGAAGGCAAGAAGGTCAATGCCCGTTCGGACATCTTCAGCTTTGGGGCGGTGCTCTACGAGATGATCAGCGGCCAGAAGGCATTTGAAGGTGACTCGAAGGTGTCTACGCTCGCCGCCATCCTCAAAGAGGAACCCAAGCCAATCAGTCAACTGGTTGCAGATGTTCCTCCAGATTTGGAGAAGATCATCACGCGTTGCCTGCGCAAGGCTCCGGAACGCCGCTGGCAAACCATGGCCGACTTAAAAGTTGCCCTGCAGGAACTCAAGGAAGAGTCGGATTCAGGCAAGCTCGCCGCAGCACCCGCATCACAGCGGGGTCGCCGTCGGAGCCTGCTCTGGGGGGCCGCCCTGCTGGCCCTCTTGGGTGCTGTCGCAGCAGCGGTCTGGTTCAGTCGCTCCCATTCGGGAGTGCCGGAAGAGCCCCTCGCCGCCGTTCCCCTCACCAGTTATCCGGGTTACGAGGGGGAACCTTCCTTCTCGCCCGATGGCAACCAGGTGGCCTTCGTCTGGGACGGGGACAAACAGGACAACCGTGACATCTACGTCAAGCTCATCGGCGGTGGGCCACCTCTGCCGCTGACCCGCCATCCCACCGCCGACTTCAGCCCCGCCTGGTCGCCGGATGGCCGCTGGATCGCCTTCCTGCGTGAGCTGCCGGGAGGGAAAGCCGCAGTGTTCCTGATCCCGGCCTTGGGCGGCTCGGAACGGAAACTGGCAGAAATCCATAATGAGCCATATTCTGGGTACTCAGGGCTGGCCTGGTCGCCAGACGGCAAGTGGCTCGTCGTTCCCGACAAGAGTGCTCCTACGGATCCCTACGCCCTCTTTTTGCTATCTGTCGAGAGCGGCGAAAAATGCAGGCTGATGTCTCCACCAGTGCAGTTGTTTGGTGATAGTGCCCCGGCCCTTTCCCCGGACGGCCACACGCTGGTGTTCATTCGGAGGGCTGTCTTTTTTGTTGGCGATCTCTACCTGCTGGCCCTTTCCGATGGCTTCAAGGCCCTCGGGGAGCCGAAACGGCTCACCTCCGACAATCGGGATACCTCCAGTCCATCCTGGACCCCGGATGGGCGTGAGATCATCTTTTCTTCCGGTTCGGTTGGCAGACCCAACTTGTGGAGAGTGGCCGCCTCCGGTTCTGGCAAGCCACAACGGCTGGCATCCGTCGGCGAGGGCGGCTCCTATCCTGCGATTTCTCGGCTGGGACACCGCCTTGCCTACACCCGAGAGCTTGCCGATCCAAACATTTGGCGTGTTGGAGTAGCTGGCCCGCAGGGCAAGACGACTCCGCCGATGAGCTTCATCTCCTCGACACGCGATGAGGCCGGCCCCGAGTTTTCTCCGGACGGCAAGAGAATCGCTTTTGCGTCGGATCGCTCGGGGGGCTATGAAATCTGGCTGTGCAACAGCGACGGCTCGAACCCTGTGAAGTTGACTGCCTTTGGTGGTCCACTGACTGTAGGCCAGCGCTGGTCTCCGGACGGCGAGCACCTGGTCTTTTTTTCAGACGCGGAAGGCCAGTATGAGATCTACGTCATCAGTGCCAACGGAGGTAAGCCGCAGCGCCTGACCAGCGATCCAGCCAATGATGCTCGTGCCGAGCTGGTCGCGCGATGGGAAGTGGATCTACTTCGCCTCGAACCGGAGCGGAGAGGACCAGGTGTGGAAGATGCCCGCTCACGGGGGAGCAGCGGTCCAGGTGACTAGGAAGGGCGGGCATATGCCGGTAGAGTCACCTGACGGAAGGGTTCTTTACTATGGAAAAAGCAGTAAGGATACCTACGGCCTCTGGAAAGTTCCCGTGAAGGGCGGAGAGGAGAGCCAGGTCCTCGAATCCTTCAGTGGTGGCAGTGAATTCGCCGTGGTGGATGAGGGGATCTATTTCAATCCGAGACCCGATTCGGCCGGCCATTATTCCATCCAGTTTTTCAGCTTCGCTAGCAAGAAGACCAGAGTGGTCGCTACGCTCGAGAAGCCGGTATTCCATGGTTTCACCGTTTCGCCCGATGGCCGATGGATCTTGTACTCGCAGATCGATCAACAAGGCAAGGATCTGATGCTGGTGGAGAACTTTCATTGAGTGACGTGACGAGTTAAGCAGTGATTCCCCCTTTGAAGGGGGTGTAGGGGGATGTCTCTGGGTGAGCTGTGGTTCAGGAACTTAGGCCCAATTCAAGCCATGCTTTATTACGACCCAAAACTAAAATAAACTGTCTTTATGTCCGTTCTAACTGTTGTTCTCATGGTTGCCCTGTTTCAGCACGAGCAAAATCCCAGCGAATCGCGGAATCCAGCGATTGGCGATCCTGTAGCCGTAGCGGCCGGCGCCAAGCTGTATGCAACTTCCTGCGCCGGCTGTCATGGGCCGGACGGTACTGGAGGCCGAGGGCCCAATCTCGTCCGACGCACCTTATGGCACCCATTGAGCGATGAAGGTATCTTCTCCGCGATTCGGAATGGTTTGCCGGGTGCCGACATGCCCCCCACCAAGCTGGACGACGAGCAGACCTGGAAACTGGTGGCTTTCGTTCATGCCCTCAGTGGGCCGGCCAGCGAGAACAGGGTGCCAGGAAATCCTGACGCCGGCAAAGACGTCTTTTGGGGTAGTAAGTCGGGTTGCTCGAACTGCCACTCGATTCGCGGCCAAGGGGGGCGGATGGGGCCTGATCTTACCAACATCGGCGGCACCCAACCCCTTGTTGTGATCAGGGAGGGTATCCTCGATCCTTCCAAGGACTCGACTCTCCCAGGGAAAGAGTCCGTCACCGTGACCCTGAACACCGGCCAGGTGATCAAAGGGGTGGCAAACAATCGCAGCAACTATGCGCTTCAAGTCGTGGACGCGCGAGGTGTTCTGCACTTGATTTCGATGATCGATGTCAAGACTCTAGCCATTTCAGAGCGGTCGCCCATGCCGGACGATTTCGGCACACGACTTTCCAAGCAGGAACTGGAGGATCTGCTGGCCTACTTGTCGCGCCAGAGCCTGCGCCCGCCCGGAGCTACATCCAGCAAGGGAAAGGACTGAAATGATGCGAGTGTTCCTCGTCAGCTGCCTCCTGTGCATTCCTGTGTCTGCGCAAGTGCGATACGAGGATATTCTGAAGGGGCCAGGCGAGAACTGGACGACGTATGCAGGCAGCTATCCGGGTTGGCGTTACAGCCCGCTCCAGCAGATTACGGTTGAGAACGCGAAATGGCTGGCGCCGAAATGGGTTTATCACGTGCCCAATGCGCGCGGGTTGCGAAGCTCGCCCATTGTTTACAACGGCGTGATGTATGTCACGAACTCAAATTCTGTGTATGCCCTGGACGCCCGCTCGGGCCGTCTGGTTTGGCAGTATTTGGACACCAAGGCGAAAGGCCAAGGCGTCAATCGCGGGGCGGCCATGCTTGGTGATCGCATCTATTTCACGACTAACGATAACTATCTCACAGCGCTGGACAGGCAAACCGGTGCTGTCATTTTCAGCCGTCAATTCGCGGACCCGGCCAAAGGAACAACTTCGACTTCGGCACCCTTGGTCGTCAAGGACAAAGTGCTCGTGGGTAGTACAGGCGGCGATAGCGGCGTGCGTGGCTTCGTTGCAGCGCTTTCGGCTGAAACAGGCGATGAACTCTGGCGCACCTACTTGGTACCCGCCAGAGGTGAGCCTGGCTCCGAAACCTGGGGGGACCTCATCGAATGGGGTGGAGGCGCTGCCTGGTTGTCCGGCACCTTCGACGCAGAATCGAACACGCTTTATTGGACGACGGGCAATCCCTGGCCGGACTTCAGCGGCGCTGCTCGCAAGGGCGACAATCTGTACACGTGTTCGCTCGTCGCCTTGGATCTCGACACCGGAAAGATGAAATGGTATTTCCAGTTCACGCCACACGACACGCATGATTGGGATGCCCAGAGCTGGCCGGTCTTGATCGATACGGAAATTGGCGGCAAGATGCGCAAGGTGGTCTTGCATGCCAACCGTAACGGCTTCTTCTACGTTCTGGACCGCACTACCGGCGAGTTTCTGCGCGCCACGCAGTTGGTTGACAACCTCACTTGGGCGAGCGGCATTGACGCCAAAGGCCGTCCCATTCTGATTCCTGGTAAGGATCCCACTCCCGAGGGCAACTGGGTCTGCCCGAGCGTCAAGGGCGCGACCAATTGGATGGGCCAGAGCTATCACCCGGGTACGGGACTTCTCTATGTGATTACGCTCGAGCAATGCGGGCTCTTCAGTAGCTCGTCCCAAGAGCCGCAGCCGATGAAGAACTTTTCCGGCGGCGGGGCTACTGAAGAAGGAGGACAGGTCATCCTGCGCGCCATCGATCCAAGAACCGCCAAACGAGTATGGGAGTATCCAATGACGGGAGCCGGCGATATGTGGTCCGGCACAGTATCGACCGCGGGTGGCGTGGTCTTTGTGGGAGATGACGACGGGCACTTGGTGGCACTCGAGGCAAAAACCGGCAAGCACCTGTGGCATTTCAACATGGGCGAGTTGCTGACGGCTTCACCCGTGACCTATGAGGCGGATGGCAAGCAATATGTGGCGATTGTTTCCGCGACCGCCGTCTTTTCCTTCGGATTGTTCGAGCCCGCCCAGTCCGTTCCACTCCCGAACATCACCCGGCAGAAATAGCCCTTGCCTGAGACGATTGGTGCGGGAAGCGAAGGTCCGCCTCGGCATCGAATCATCCCAACATCATCGTCGTGCAGTCACCCCGGTCAAAAAAGTTTGTCGTCAGCATTAGGCAAGCCACCGCGGGCACAGTGGTATAATCCGCCCAAGCGTAGAACCGTCACAGCCAAGGGTAGGTTCAGGTCATGCCCTCAAATCCAGACGTCACGATGCTGTTGCAGGCATGGCGCGAAGGAGACAACCAAGCTTTAGAACGCCTGGTTCCTCTGGTACGGACGGAGATTCACCGGTTGGCAGGGCGTTACATGAAGCGGGAGCGGCCCGGCCATCTCCTCCAGACGACAGCCCTGGTCAACGAGGCCTACCTGCGGCTGATCGACTGGAAGGGCGTAAGCTGGCAGAACCGGGCCCATTTCCTGGGCGTGGCGGCGCAGCTCATGCGGCACATTCTGGTGGACTTTGCCCGGAAACGTCCCTTGGCAGAGGGGGAGCAGGAAGCGGTGCATGTTTCCCTGGACGAGGCCATGTATGCTGGCACCGGAGAAGAGCGCCGGAGGTGGTTGCCATTGACGATGCGTTAAAAGCCCTGGCGAATTTCGATCCCAAGAAAGAGCCAGATCGTTGAGCTTCGCTACTTTGGCGGGTTGAGCGTTGAAGAAACGGCTGAAGTCGAGTGGAACAAAGCACAAAGCCTGGCCGTACCGGGAAATGTCGAAGACAGTGGCGAGTGGTAAGAACAGTGACGAGTGACGAGGGTTAAGTGGCGTGCAAGCTGTCAAGGAACACGAGTTGGAGGATATCGATTTTCAGGCGACAGCATAGGCGCTCGAAAAATGTTTTCACTCGTCACCTCGATCGCTTCCAGGTCCCCGATTAGCTCTATCGTGAACGTGGCTCTGCTGCCGCTGATGGAAGAGCGGAACGCCAAAAGCGGGAGCAAGCTTCGCAAGATCCACTCCATGAATCGGGCAAGTGGTATGCCTGAGAGCGGCCCGGAAGCCTCTAGGGGGTGGTTGGAACAAGCGGCCCTGAGGCGACCGTGTCTATCGGAATGCTGTGACACAGAATTCAGTTTTCAGGAGTAACTGGTAAATCTCACAGAAGAATACATCTTCTCTGGAGGTGCGGTATGGAATCACCGAAGGTTTTTCGGCAGTGCCTGAATCTTCGCAGGGTGCTATGGGTCTCGCTGATGGTTTGTACCCTAATGCCTTCTGGACACGCGCAGCTGGGCAAGAAAGCCGATCTGTCGAATCTGGTGGTGATTGGTGACTCTACATCGGCTGGAGTTCAGAATGGGTCATTACTCGAAACGCAACAGGAGAATGGATACGCCTCCCTTGTAGCCGGGCAGGCAGGTGTGCCGCTGCGGCCACTCCCTCTCATCGCTTTCCCGGGAATTCCCAATGTCATTACGAACGTGAGCGTCGGCCCACCATTGGTGATAGAGACAGCCCCGGGGAACTCCACGGGCCGGATCAATCCAGCCGTCCAAACGAGAAACCTGGCAGTGCCCGGCGCCACAGTCCAGGACGCTTTGAGCGCCAGACCCAGCTGTGACCTCGATGATCCGGATCTAACTGACTTGGTTTTGGGACTGCCGCAACCCTGTCTGGGATCCGGCCTGCCTCTAAGCCAAATCGAACGGGCTGAGGCTTTGAATCCAACGACCGTCTTCGTGTGGCTGGGCGGTGACGATGCCACGAGGGCAGCCCTTAACGGGGACAGTTCTCTCCTCACACCGCCTGCAGCTTTCGAGACAGCGTTCGGCGAAGTGATGAGCAGGCTGGCGGCGACAGGAGCAAAATTGGTCGTTGCTAATATCCCGGATGTTACAGCGATCCCATTCTTTACGCCTGCACCCGTGGCCGCAGGGCTCTTTGGGGTTCCGGTCCAGCTCTTTCTGCTCAAACTGGGACTCGGTCCCGGAGACCTGTTGAGCTCCCGACGCCTTTGAGCACATCCCGCCTATCTTGTTGAACCTGAATCCAGGGCCGCTACCTTCTGAGGTTGTGCTTGACGCAGCGGAGATCCTAGCGATTCGTTCGGCGACCCAAGCCTATAACACCACCATTGCGAACCAGGCAGCGGCCCACGGAGCTCCAGTCGTCGACCTGGCTTCACTCTATGAAACCGTCAAGGCCCGAGGCATTGTCGAGGGCGGTCAGCGGCTCACTGTTGGTTTCCTCGGTGGTATTTTTTCACTTGATGGAGTTCATCCCACCAACACGGGCTATGCGATCATCGCCAATGAATTTATCAAAGCGCTCAACACCAGTTTCTCGGCCGGAATTCCACCGGTCGCTGTGCGGGAGATCCAGAAGAACGACCCTTTGGTCTTCCCCGAAGCTGGCCATCCGGCCTCTGCCCTGGGACAGATCACCTCGAAGACGGTACAGTCGCTGCGGGCGCTACTGGGAGGGAACGTTAGGTAAACAGCGGCGGCAACCTATCACTTGCGGAGAGTGACAAGCCAAAAGTGGGAGCAAACTCCCGCACTCCATGAATTCGCCGCTAATTAGCGGATCACTCGCCACTCATCACTAACTACTCGCCACTGCTTCTATGAACCGCGAACGCTGGCAACAAGTTGATCGATTGCTTGAGCAGGCTCTGGAGCAGGAGCCTGATCGTCGGGCTGCATTCCTCGATGATGCTTGCCAGGGTGATGTCACATTGCGCCAGGAAGTCGAGTCCTTGCTGTCGGCACACCGCAAGGCAGATGACTTCATCGAGGCGGTCCCGATGGAAGCTGCCGCTAGAAGAACCTCGGTGGCGGCGGAACAGTCACTGACAGGTCGGCAACTTGGGCATTACCAGATTCTCTCTCGTCTCGGCGAGGGAGGGATGGGAATCGTCTACAAGGCACGCGACACCCATCTGGACCGCTTCGTTGCCATCAAGGTGCTTCCTCCCGAACTCGTGGCGGATCCGGATCGCAAAAGGCGTTTCGTCCAGGAAGCCAAAGCGGCCTCGGCCCTCAATCATCCCAACATCATCACCATTCACGACATCGCCAGCGACCACGGCACCGACTTCATTGTCATGGAACATGTCGAGGGCAAGACGCTCGGCCAGCTGATTCCGCGCCGTGGGATGAAGTTGAACGAGGTTCTGAAGTATGCCATCCAGATCGCCGATGCGCTGGCGAAAGCGCAGGCCGCCGGCATCATTCATCGTGACCTCAAGCCGGGAAACATCATGGTTGGTGAGGGCGGCTTGGTGAAAGTGCTCGACTTCGGTCTGGCGAAGCTGACTGAGAGGCCGCAGGTCGGGGAAGATGAGCCGACGCGTACAATACCGCCCTGGACGGATGAAGGCACGATCCTGGGCACAGCCTCATACATGTCTCCGGAGCAAGCTGCAGGAAAGCCCGTGGATGCCCGCTCGGACATTTTCAGTTTCGGTTCGGTGCTGTACGAGATGGTCACGGGACAACGGGCGTTTCAGGGCGATTCGAAGATGTCCATTCTGGCGGCAGTCCTGAACCAGGAGCCGAAGCCGGCCAGTGAAATCTCTCGAACTATTCCGCATGATCTGGAGAAGATCATCACGCGCTGCCTGCGGAAAGGACTCCGAACGCCGTTTCCAACGCATGGCAGATCTGAAGGTAGCCCTGGAGGAACTCAAGGAGGAATCCGAGTCACGGCTGCTCGGCGTCAAGGAAGGTAACGATTCTTCAGGAAAGCCCAGGCGTGTTCTCGCTACTGCGATGGGTGACTCTTGCCGCCGCAGTTGTTTCTCTGGCCGTGGCCGCGTGGTTCTGGCTCGGCCGCTCAGGCACGGGGCAACCGGAAGCCGCGCTCACGCCCGTACCTCTCACAACTGATCCGGGTCGGGAAGGCTCTCCAAGTTTCTCTCCCGATGGCAACCAAGTGGCGTTTCGAATGGGCTGAAACAGGGCACGACGATAATAGCGACATCTATATCAAGCAGATCGGAGTGGAAGATCCTTTCCAGCTGACGGATGATCCGGCTCGGGACGTAAACCCGGCCTGGTCTCCCGATGGCCGTTCCATCGCTTTTGGGCGTTACTTGTCACCTACGCGGATTGCCTACATCGTGAAGCCACAGCGGGGAGGCACCGAACGCACTATCGCGGAGTTTGATGTGTCAGAGGCATTTTAACCGTTTTTCTCACGAGCGAACTGTGCCTGGACACGGGACAGCAAATCGCTGGTCGTTGTTGGAAAGAATCGTGCCGAAGAACCCGATGCCCTCTTTCTGCTCGCCCTTGAGACACGGTGAAAGGCGTAAGCTGACCGATCCGCCTTCCGGATCGGAACTGATTTTGGTCCTGCTGTTTCTCCGGATGGCCTGGCTTGGCCTTCAGCCGGATCGAGCCGAGTTTCAATCGATGCGATCTGTGCCTCCTCAAGCTTTCGGAAGACCTAAAACCACAAGGAGAGCCGGAAAAGCTCACCTTTGACAACCGGATAAACCATAGTCCAGCCTGGACCGCCGACGGGCGTGAAATCGCCTTCCTCGCCAGTACCACTGGCTTGGACTGCCAGCCGAGCCTTTGGAAGTTCGGCCATCGAAGTCTGCGCAACCCGAGCGGCTCGCTTTGCTTGGAAGCCTTGGCCAGTCTGGCCGTTTCCCGCCAGGGCAACCGGTTGGCTTATCCGTCGTGACGTTCGGATACGAATATCTGGCGAGTCGAGGTCCCGGCGACGGGTGGGAAGCCGAGTGGAGGCGGTGAAATTCATCTCTTCCACAAGTGATGAGATCGAGCCGACCTATTCTCCCAATGGCAAGCAGATCGCCTTCACTTCGAGGCGGTCGGGATCCATGGAGATCTGGGTGTGCGACAGCGACGGGTCGCATCCGGAAAAGTTGACCTCGTTTGGAGGACCGCAACCAACAGGCCAAGATGGTCTCCAGACGGACAACGGATTGTCTTTTACTCCGATGCCAAAGGCAATCGGGACATCTACGTCATCGGCTGGGATGGAGGCGACCGAAGCAGTTGGCGAAGAATCCGTCCAACGATGGGAACCCAGAGTTGGTCAGCCGATGGCAAGTGGATCTACTTTCAGTCGGACCGAACCGGAAGAGCATAAGGTTTGGAAGGTGCCTGTTGACGGAGGCGAGGCGGTCCCCGTGTTGGGAGTCCGCGGTGGTGCACCAGTAGAGTCGCCCGATGGCAAGTTCATTTACTACCATAAAGATGATGGCATTTGGAGAGTTCCAACAAACGGGGGCACGGAAAATCAAGTCATCGACTCGATCCATCCTGAAGGTGGCTGGGTGGTTGTAGCCGAGGGAATCTATTTCATCTCGAAACCCGACGACAAAGGGTGTTTCTTACATCCGGTTCAAAGAGCTCGCCACCGGCTCGATTCGGACAATTGCTCCGATCAAAGGTAAACCCGAGTGGGGGCTCACGGTTTCTCCAGACCGCCGGACCTTCTTGTACGCCCAGTCTGACGAATCCGGCAGCGACCTGATGCTGGTGGAGAATTTCCGATGAGACTCGGAGACGGCGGCATGTGTTCGCAGATGCACTCTTCGCCTTCACGCTATTCCTTGCGTCGCACCCTAAACTTGCTCACGCTTCCCGAAGTTGGCCTACAATAGCTTCATCAAGCATCTAGTCAGGAAACGTTCAATGCCAAAAGGAACCCCGACGGGCCGCCAAGTCAGCCAGCAACGTGAACGGCGACGCGCCTCGGCCGTTCTGGCGGGAGCGATTCCCCAGCCCCAACAGGCTCAGAAGCTGCTCTTCGCACAATATGCAACCACGAAGGTACTGGCAGAATCCTGCGCACTTGGCGAAGCAGCTCCCGGGATCCTGCAAGCTATCTGCGAAAGTCTGGGTTGGGAGTATGGCGTCCTGTGGACGGTGGACCGCCATGCCGGTGTGCTGCGCTGTCTTGAAACGTGGCACGCTCCTGCCGTTGAGTTCTCAGAGTTCGACTCGCTAACCAGGCGGACGACCTTTGCCGAGGGCGTCGGTTTGCCCGGCCGGGTTTGGGCTAGCAGCCAACCCGCTTGGATCCCTGACGTTGTCCAGGATGCAAACTTTCCCCGGGCGCCAATCGCGGCCCGCGGCGGACTACACGCCGCCTTCGGTTTTCCCATCTTGCTTCGCGGTGAAGTTCTGGGCGTCCTGGAGTTCTTCAGCCGTGAGATACGGTCACCGGATGAGGATCTGCTCCAGATGCTGGCCAGCGTTGGTGGCCAGATCGGACAGTTCGTCGAGCGCCGGCGAGCCCAGGCCGAGCTGGATCATTTCTTCACGTCGTCGCTCGACATGCTGTGTATTGCCGGTTTTGACGGGTACTTCAAGCGGCTCAATCCTGTCTGGGAAAGAGCGTTGGGCTTTACCAACGCAGAGCTTCTCGCGAAACCCTGCTACGAATTCATTCATCCCGAAGATCGTCAAGCGACCGCGGCAGAGGCCCGGAAGCTTGCAACCGGCACCGCCACGATTTCGTTTGAGAATCGCTATCTCTGCAAGGATGGCTCCTACAAGTGGTTCTTATGGAATGCGGTCTCGTTCCCCAGACTGGAACTGATCTATGCAGACGCCCGCGATATCACTGAGCGCAAGCAGGCTGAAGAAGAGCTGAAGCGATATGCGCTCGATCTGGAAAAAGCTAGACAGGTCCAGGAGGAAGATTCAGCCCGGCTCGCGCAACTCGTCAAGGAACTCGACGCCGCCAGGCGCCGGGCTGAAGAGGCCACTCAGGCCAGAGGCGATTTTCTGGCCAACATGAGTCACGAGATTCGCACGCCCCTCAACGGCATCATTGGCATGACCGAATTGGCTTTGGACACGAGGCTCACCCCCGAACAGCGGGGATATCTCACGGCGGTGAAGGATTCTGCCGACTCGCTGTTGGCGCTCGTGAATGACATTCTGGATTTCTCCAAGATCGAAGCCCGAAAGCTGGACCTTGACTCCGTCGCATTCGACCTGCGGGATACTCTCGAAGATGCCTTGAAGGTGTTAGCCTTGCGGGCTCAGCAAAAGGGACTTGAACTCGCCTGCCATATCCGGCCCGATGTTCCAGACGCGCTGGTGGGAGACCCAGGCCGGCTGCGCCAGATCGTCTTCAATCTCGTGGGCAACGCCATCAAGTTTACGGAGCGCGGCGAAGTGGTGCTTCATGCCGAGACTGAAACGTCCAGCGAGGCTGAGGTCCAACTGCGCTTTGCCGTCACCGACACAGGGATAGGCGTGCCGTCGGAGAAGCAGAAAGCGATCTTCGAAGCCTTTGAACAAGCCGATAGTTCGATGACGAGGAAGTATGGCGGCACGGGACTGGGCCTGTCGATTTGCCTGCAACTCCTGAAACTGATGGGGGGGCACCTTTGGCTCGAGAGCCGCGCGGGCGAGGGCAGCACGTTTCGCTTTACTGCCCTGTTCAGGCGACAGCCAGAAAAGAAGGTCGGCAAAAGGCCTCCCGGTTTGCGAGGTTTGGCCGTGCTTGTTGTCGACGACAGCGCGACCAACCGGCACATCCTGGAAGAAATGCTGCTTAGCTGGAACATGCGGCCCACCACAGTTGCCTCCGGACATGAAGCATTGGCCGCGATGCATCAAGCCGACAAAGAAGCAAGGCCGTTCGCCCTGGCGCTCATCGACGGTCAGATGCCTGCGATGGACGGATTTGCGCTGGCTGAACGCATCCAGCGAGAACAGAAGCTGTTCGAGACCGCAATCATCATGCTGACTACACCCGGTCAGTCGAGACCCAAAACACGCGCCCGCCTGCCGCAAATAGCGGCGGCGTCCCTGACCAAACCCGTCAAGCAGTCCGATCTGCTGGACACCATTCTCTCCGTAATGGGTACGGGCTCAAGCGAGGAGGTGGCCTCACAGGCGGGGAGCCATAGGTCATCGCGCGAACGCCGGCGCGGCTACCGTATCCTCTTAGCAGAGGATAATGCCGTGAATCAGGCATTGGCTGTCCGTATTCTCGAAAAGCAGGGACATAGAGTCGCCGTCGCCCACAACGGCCGTGAAGCGCTGGCGGCTCTGGAGCGCTCCTCTGGCGGATTCGATCTCATCCTGATGGACGTCCAGATGCCTGAACTGGGCGGTTTGGAGGCTACAAGCATGATCCGCGACAAGGAGAAGTCAACCGGCACGCACATCCCCATTGTTGCTTTGACTGCTCACGCATTGAAGGGCGATCGGGAGCGATGCCTTGCAGCGGGGCATGGATGCCTATCTCGCCAAGCCAATTCAACCAGAGAGCCTGAGACGCGTCGTCGAGGAGATGGTTTCGACCTCCGCCAAGCGAGATCGTCGTGCGCCTGATGCTCTAAATACTGGCCAGGTTCTCGACGGACGCGCCCTGCTGGCACAGGTCGACGGTGATGTTCGGCTGCTTGGGAAGCTCACGAGGCTGTTTCTGGCCGATTGCCCTGGAATGTTGTTGAGCATCCGACAGGCCATTGCCTCACGAGACGCGCAAGGGTTGCAGCAGACAGCACACGCTCTCAAAGGCTCCATTGCTAACTTCGCTGCTCGGGCCCCGTTTGAAGCAGCATTGAAGCTGGAGACGATGGGGCGACGCGGGGAGCTGACCGGCGCTGAGGACGCCTATCTCTCCTTGGAGAAAGAAGTCGCACGTCTGGAGCGGGCTCTGGCCACCGTGGGTGCCTCCAAGCCTCGTAAGAAGCCAGCCAAAGGCCGACGCCGCGGTTTGGCGAAGGTTCAGCCGAAGCCAGCAATCCGTCGTGCAGGAAGATCGGCTGCGGTCGGCCACAAAAAGTAGCGAGCGACCCAGACCGCCGAAGGTGGCGGGAGAGGATGCATCAATCTTAACTAGTTCTTGAACCTGGGCGGCAGGCACTGACCCTGGGAAGGCATTTCCGAAATGCGTTGACCAATAGATCGTTCTTAGAAGAAAACAATGAACAGCATACTGGTCGTCGAAGACGACCGTGCGACGCGCCATCTACTTACTGGATTGCTCAAAGCTGCCAACTTTTCCGTGACAGCGGCGCAAGATGGCGCCAACGCACTCAGACATCTGAAAAGGCAATCGGTCGATTTGATGCTGCTCGACATCTGGATGCCTCGGATGAATGGGCTCGAAGTCCTGGCGCGGCTGCGCAGTGAGCCAGCGCGGCCCAAAGTCGTGGTGATGACGTCCGACGATACTCCCGAAACTCTGTTGCAGGCAGTTCGCGAACAGGCTTACCAATACGTGACCAAGCCGGTTGAACCGAAAGCATTGGTAGAGCTGCTGCGCCACGTTCTGGCAACGGCGCCTGTGTCGCCCCCCATTGAGGTTATCTCCGCGAAACCCTCCTGGGTGGAGTTGCTCGTGCCTTGCGAGCGTGAGGCCGCCGAGCGTATCCAGGGTTTCATGGCGCATCTCAAAGCCGACCTGGCACCGGAGCTGCGCGAGTCAGTGGGGACCGCCTTTCGCGAATTGCTGCTCAACGCGATCGAGTGGGGAGGCCAGCTGGACCCGAACCGCAAGGTGCGGATCGCCTACCTGCGTGCGAACCGCATGTTGCTGTATCGCATCGCTGACCCTGGACCAGGCTTTAGCTTTAAGGGTCTGAAGCATGCCGCTGTAGGCCATCCCGAAGGCAGCCCGTTGAACCACATGGATTCTCGCGAGGAGAAGGGTCTGCGCCCCGGCGGCTTCGGCATCATGATCTCGCAAGCTAAGGTCGACGAACTGATCTACAATGAGGCCCAGAACGAAGTCGTCTTTGTGAAATATCTCGACTGAAGCGAAGCGTAGCCCGCCCCTGAGTTCTGAGCGGCGGGAAAAACTGAGCAGTCCAGTTGCACGGCTCCTACTGTGTGCGGGCCCGTGGAACTAGACTTTTGAGGTCCTGGGCTCCCAGGGTTTGGTAGGAGAATCGCACTAACAAGAGCCGCAGACCTGCAAGAAACGCAAGTCTGCGCTACCCATGATGTGTCTGGGACGAGACGTGGCCATTAAGGTCCTGCCTTCGCCCTTTGCTGCAGTGGTGTGAGGAATCGGCTACTAACGGATCGCGTCACTTCTTGCCCAGAGCCTGCACTATGGCTTCCTCGGCCAGCGATGCCATCACGCTGTAGCCGGCGTCGTTCGGGATGAGACCGTCCACTGTCAATTCCTTCTTCATTGCCCGGCCTTCGACCAGCGCAGAATAGTAGTCAAGGTAGACCGAACCACTTCGGGCCGCGTAGTCCTTCAACCATCCGTTGATCCCAATGATTTTTCCCGGCGGCCGGCGATCCGTCAGGATCTTGAAGCAGTCGCAAACAGGTGTGACCGAGGCCAGCACAACGCGAATGCCGTTGGCCTGAGCCAGTTCGGTCATCGACATGAAATTCTCGGAGATGGTGCCCTGTGTGGCTGGACCCGAGTAACCAGCCAGATCGCTGGAACCTGCCTGGATCACCACGACTTTCGGCTTCAAGCTGATAACATCTTGGCGGAAGCGGACCAGCATTTGGGGCGTCGTCTGATGGCGGATGCCCCGGTTCAGAAACGGCTTTCCGGGAAAGAACTTCGCCTCGCCCCGGCCCCAGGTTTCCGTGATCTCATCCCCCAGAAACACCACTCGATCAACGCCCGGAGCGGGAGGGCCCAACTCGGTATTCTCGCTGCCATACCGAGTGAGCCCGCCCCAGTCACTCAGAAGACGTACATGGGCGGCCAACTCCCGTTCCAACTCGGCGATGGCCTCGCCTGGGTTCGCCGTTTGCGCCTGGACCGCAACATTCATGCCAAGCAGCCTTCCGGACAGCAAGATCAAAATGAGGCGCCAGAAACATCGGGATTTAGAGAGCTTGTTGCGAGGTCGGCCAGCGGAGCGTAGAGTCCATTTCTCCTTTGGACGCACCGCAACCTCGTCGAAACAGGTCGAGGCCTCGACAAACCCAACAGGCCACACCCAGTATTTGAGTCGAGTGCAATCACGCCTTCGTTTACCCGTTTTGTGAAAGCGAAATTGCCAGGATGTCATGCGCTCGCCCTGTTCCTGTTCGCGTCCTCGCGTGTCTGTGGTCGTCTGAACCGCCGATTTCGATGAGTTCAATTCTCGATGCCGAAGCAGTATAGAACGCCGTCGTACGTGTTGATGTAGACCCGACCGTTCGCCATCGCGAGACCGCCCCAATGGTTCCAGGTGGCGATCTGCTTCCCGCTGGACCAGAGCTCCTTGCCTGTCTGGGCATCCAGAGCATACAGCACGGCGTGCGTCGACTTGGGAATGCGCCGCTCCATCCGGAAGTCCAGGCCCACGTCCGGAAATGCCTGCGCCGTGTTTTCGCCGCTGCCGTAGGCATAAACCACGCCGTTGGCGATCACAGGCGGCTCCGCCTGATCCATGTCGCGCGAAATCCACGCCGGGGACAACTGCACTTTGCCCCCCTTCGGCTCCACTTTGAACGCTACGACGGCACCCTTCTTGACTTCCCCATGCTCCACCGGCGCAGTGAACTGGGAGTGCTTTGGTCCCCAAAAGGGTGTCAACACCCAACGGGTTCCTTTCGCATCTTCCCACGTGGCCAGCGAACCCCAGATGCCGGCCTCCGCAAAGTCCACAATTTCATTGCAGATGAGCGGCGTGCGGTAGACAGGTGTCCGATGATCGTCGCCGCCGATGGATTCTGTATCCATGAAGTAAAGACGACACTCCTTGCTAGCGTCCACGATGTACTCCTTGCCGTTGTAACTGAAAATGGTAGGCGTCACTTGCATGTCGAGATCGCGCTTGAAGAGCCATTCGGCGTTGGAAGGCCCGTAGTAGTCTACAAGTTCCAGACTCTTGGTCTCGGGATTCTGTTTCACACCGATAATGCCGTTGCCGAAGATTCCGTTTTCCGGGTCCCAGCGCCCGTCCCCCGTACCGGTATACATCGTTCCGTTGGCGCTGATGGCGGGACCGGAGCGGCCCCACATACCACCGCCCGCTGGTCCCCAACTGCCTACTTTGTTGGTGGCCAAATCATAAGCGTAGACAACGTTCGGGTTGCCGCCACAACCCTGCGCACTGTGCGTGTACAGAACGTTCTTGAACAAGTTCATTGCATATGGCTTGCCGTTTGGGGGCATGAACTTGGCGGGCCGTGTGTTGTCCTTGCCGTCGGCAGCGTTGACCTGCCACAGGCGGCCGTCCCAGGAAGCAGCGTAGATGGTGTACTTACCGGGCGCTCCACCGGGGCCGATCGTCACGTTTGCCGTCATGCCTCCAGGGCACAGCACGCTCGGTCCACGGCCGCCTGGTGGGTCCTTATAAGTGCTGTCAAAATGCCTTTTCCACAGGAGTTCACCTGTAGCAGCGTCGATGGCGTAGAGGTTATCCGAGACGCCAGCCTGGATCACGACCTGCTTCGGCCCGCTGGTCGTGTCAAGGCGTCCAATTACCAGCGGGGGGAGCAGCGAATGCATCTGGCGCGGAAGATTGTCCAGCTTGATTTTCCAAAGCAACTTAATGTTCTCGGCGTTCTTCGTGTTGATGATCGTTTCGTCCTTCTGCCAGTTCGTACGCATCACATCGCCGCCATCCGTCAACCAGTCAGCGCCCCAGGCACTGACGCCAAACAGCCACACGAACGACAGAATAACCATCAGGATTCTTCTCACGGTTGGCCTCTCCGATGACTCAGGTCACTCAGCGCAGCTTTACTTTTCTCTTCAAACGCTCCACTATACAGTAAACCGTGCGCGTGTGACATCCCAGGAGTGGAGGGAGCATTGAAGCTGATCGATCGCCCGGCAAGGCCGATGTTTCATGGTCAGTGGCGGTTTTCGAAGGGCTACCTGAAGCCCAAGGCACCCATCGCAAATGGCCGATAGCCAAGTTTGCTGGTGCTTGGGCGCCAGAATCTTGACGGAAAGCCTGACTTCATCCGAGTTTCAGGTTACGAACCGAAAGAGGGTCTCTGAGTATGCAAAAGTTCGTTCGTTCCGCGGTGTTTGCAGGCTACGTACTTGGAGCAGTGAGCCAATTGTATGCCCAACGGGGTTCGGACTGGATGACCATCGGCTGCGATGGCCAACGGTCTGGCTGGGTCCGGGGTGACGCGAAGATTTCTGCCGAGACGATGGGGAAACCCGGCTTTGAGCTCGTTTGGAAGGTCAAGTTACAGGACGAGGCGCGGCACCTGAATTCATTGATGCCTCTGGTACTCCTCGATTTTTATATTGGATACCGCGGCTTCCGTTCGCTCGGCTTTGGGGGTGGCAGTTCGGACAAAGTCTTCGCGATTGATGTCGACTTGGCGCGCATCGAGTGGGAGAAAGGTCTCGCATCGAATTCCAGCTCCGCCACGTCTCTCCTTTGTCCCGGTGGAATGACGTCGAGCCCTACTCGTCCCACTTTTGCCGGATACCCGGCTGCAGGGGGTGTCCGCGGCTTCGGGCGTAGCAGCCCGGCCAAGTCGGGAGTTGGCAAACCCTTCAAGGGTGCGGTCACTTTGAAAGAGCGGCCAGTTGAACCACCTCCGACGACTAGGCCTGGCCGCAGAACCGCACCTCCGCGCAACCCCTATGCCCCCGCTTCGCAGTACCTGCACGCTGTCGCGGCCGACGGTAGGTTCCATTCGTTCTATGTATCCAATGGCGAAGAATCGAACTCGCCTGTCCAGTTCTTGCCGCCCAACGCGAATGCCCTGGGCCTGATCGTGTTTGACAACACCGCCTATGTGGCTACTGTAAACGGCTGCGGTGGCGTGGAGGACGGAGTTTGGGCGCTCAATCTGGAGTCCAAGAAAGTGACTCACTGGAAATCCAGCAGTGGAGTGGCTGGATCGGCAGGTTTCGCGGTAGGCCCTGACGGGACACTCTATGTGGCCACCAGGGACGGGGAACTGGTGGCGCTTGAGCAGGGCACGCTCACCGTCAAGAGCTCCTACAAAGCCGGAAAGGCCTTCACTTCTTCGCCCGTCGTGTTCGAGTACAAGGACAAGGATTTGATTGCGGTGGCCTTACGCGACGGCCAAATTCAGTTGCACGACACCGCGGCGATGAGCAACCCGCCGCTGGCAAAAACACCGGCCTATTCAAGCCCGGACTTTGCAGCGGGCTCGTTGGCCAGTTGGCAGGGCTCCGCTGGCACACGCTGGCTGCTGGCACCGGCCGGCGGCTCGGTCGCCGCAGCCGCGGGATTTGCCTTCGGCAACGGCGAGGTCAAAAACGGTGCGATTGTTGCATTCCAGGTCGTGGAGGAGAAAGGGGCTCCCACGTTGCGGCCTGTCTGGGTCTCGCGCGACATGGTTTCTCCGCTGCCGCCCGTAATCGTCAATGGCGTGGTTTTTGCGCTTTCCAGCGGCGAGTTTCGCTCAAGCGATCCTCAGCTGACCGCCGCGGAGCGCGCACAACGCTCCTCCCCGGCGATCTTGCACGCTCTCGATGCCTCCACCGGCAAGGAGCTGTGGAACAGTGGCAGTACCATCACGTCCTTTGTGCATAGCGGGGGCCTTGCGGCAAGTGGAGGCCGCGTGTATGTAGGAGGCTACGATGGAACGCAGTACGCCTTCGGCTTCCCGATGGAACATTAGAGTGGCAACATCCTGCGCCTGCCGGCTGCTAGGGCACTGCCAGTGGCTGACTCGGTCACTGGGTGAAAGGCAACCAATGACACGAATCATTCTCTTTCTGCTGTTCTCAACTAATCTGTGGGCACAACTCCCTGAAGGTCGTGGGCGCAA
Organism: uncultured Acidimicrobiia bacterium; assembly: GCA_963752385.1. Taxonomy (GTDB): domain Bacteria; phylum Acidobacteriota; class Terriglobia; order Versatilivoradales; family Versatilivoraceae; genus CAVVYL01. Next base: position 59,309 of record CAVVYL010000041.1, read on the forward strand.
AGAGACCGAGAAACTCTGCAAGGGTTGCCACGAACTGGAACGCTCTGTCTCGAAGCGGCAGGATCGCGATGGCTGGCAGGCGACTCTGAACAAGATGGTAGCTTTGGGCACCAATGGAACGGACAAGGAGTTCGCTTTGATTCTTGACTACCTGACCAAACACTTCCCGGCGGAGGAGATGCCCCCAGTCAATGTGAACAAGGCCGCTGCCATTGAACTGGAGAGCAGGCTCTCCCTACGGCGCTCTCAAGCCGCCGCCATTATTGACTATCGCACCAAAAACGGTAAATTCAAGTCCATCGAAGACCTCAAAAAGGTGCCGGGAGTGGATGCGGAGAAGCTCGAAGCCAAGAAGGAACGCATCGTGTTTTGATCCCGGACACTTTGACCTACAGCTAAGCTCAGCACAGAGATGCTGAAGCGCGAAGAGTTTCTTGGCCAATCGGCGTCTCGGATTTCAATAAGGGTTGCATTCCAGGTTCTTGACTATCGTGGAATTACATCGCCGAGCACCCCTTTTGCTGAGACCGGCATTGTGAGAATCGCATCTTCGTCCTGTTTTTCTCTGCGTCTCATCCTCTCCATGTTTCTTGTTGGACTGCCCATTCTAAAATCATGATCTCGCGAACTTGTTTCGTTGTTGCGCTCATGTTGGCCGTGTTCACCGCGGGATGCGGCCGCCCTAGTCAGTCGCTGTCTCCGTATCTCGTCTATGTCAGCAACGAAGCCTCTGGCGACCTGACCGTCATCGATCCCAACCAGCCGGAGGCTGTAGCCACAATTCCGCTAGGTAAACGGCCTCGAGGCCTCCATGCGTTCGGCAGCCTGCTCTACGTTGCTCTCAGCGGGTCGCCGTTTGCACCGCCCGGCGTTGACGAAAGTACCCTGCCACCGCCCGATAAGAGCGCAGATGGCATTGGTGTAGTGGATCTTCGCCAGAACAAGTTGGTCAACAAAATCGATGCAGGGTCGGATCCGGAAGAGTTTGCATTGAGCCATGACGGTAAGAGGCTTTACGCTTCCAACGAGGACGTCGCCGGCCTGACTGTTGTCGACCTGGCCAGTGGGAAGATTGTCACGACATTGCCCGTCGGCGAGGAACCGGAAGGCGTAACGCTCAGTCCCGACGGCAAATTCGTTTACGTCACCTGCGAGAATGACGGAACCGTGTCGGTGGTAGATGCTGCCGCTCTCAAAGCCGTGAAGACGATCAAGGTTGGCCGTCGCCCCAGGTCGGTGGAGTTTCTCCCTGATGGCTCACGAGCGTTCGTTACCAACGAAAACGACGGAACACTGACGGTCATCGACGCTGTCCGGCAGGAGGCGCTCCGCACTGTTCCGCTGGGTGAGGGCATGCGGCCTATGGGCACAGTCATCAACAAGCAAGGTTCCACGCTCTATGTCAGCACGGGGCGCAGCAAGAGAGTCCTTGTTTTGGACACTGCCACCGAAAAAATCACTGCTTCATTCGAGGTAGGCCAGCGTCCCTGGGGGATCGCCCTGTCGCCGGACGAAACACTGCTCTTCACTGCCAACGGACCATCGAATGACGTTTCCGTCGTGGCAGTGGCATCAGGGACGGTCATCCGGAAGGTCAAGGCCGGAGATCGGCCGTGGGGCGTCGTCACACTGCCGAGGAATTGACCGTACAGGCGGGAGACAACAGAAGGGGCTGAAAGAGAGACAAAAAGCAGAGGACTGCAGGCTGCCTTTGACGCTTAGCCTGATTAGGTGGCCGGTTCCCACAGCTTTCACAAAGTGGTGGGGAGCCCGGCCCAGGATTTCTCCAACGAGCTATCTCACCCGTTCCAGGTATTCGCCTTCGTTGGTGTCGACGCGGATTTTTTCCCCAGCGTTTATGAAAGGCGGGACCTGAACGATTAGGCCGGTTTCCATTTTGGCGGGTTTGTTCACGTTGGAAGCCGTAGCACTCTTCAAACCCGGTTCGGTCTCGATCACTTTCATTTCGACTGCGGGCGGAAGCTCAATGCCGATCGGACTGCCATCGTAAAATTCCACCTTGATCCTGATATTGGGAATCAGAAAGAGAACACTCTCCCCTAGCGTCTCTTTGTTCAGGTGGATCTGCTCGTACGTCTCCGTGTTCATGAAGTAATAGTCGCTGCCGTCTTTGTAAAGATACTCCATCTCCTGCTCGTCGAGAGAGACCTTATCGACCAAATCTACGGACCGGAAGCGGTATTCTTCCATTGCTCCGCTCCTCAAGTTTCTGAGCTTGGCTTGCACGAAACCGCGCAGGTTTCCAGGCGTTTTGTGAGTTGCAGAGAAGACAGAGTAGAGCTGACCCTCTTTCTTGATGACCATACCGCGTCTCAAGCCTGTTGCTGGAATCATGAATCACGACCTCCAAAATTGCTGAGAACGAAACTTGTTTGAGACGGTCAAACTGCGCAGAGTGCAGTGCGTCTCAAGCCCGTGGGCAGGTTAGCAGTGCTCTCAAGGCCGACGTGGCTCTGTCTTCATCAGCCTTTCAATCTCATCGGCCGTTCGAGGCAAATCCTTCGTCAGCAGTTCGTACCCCGTTTCCGTCACGAGGACATCGTCCTCAATCCGAACACCAAGGTTCTCCTCTGGAACATAAATGCCAGGCTCGACCGTGATCACCATGCCGGCTTCGAGCAGCCGGGACGGGTCATCCATGACATCGTGCACGTCCAGTCCCAAGTGATGACTGGTTCCGTGGATGAAATATTGTCCGAGAGAATTACCCCTCAGGTCTTTGCCGTGCGTGTTGATATACTCATAGGCAACCTTATGAATCCCTCCGCTCTTGCTCATGATAGCGCCCGGCTTCACCTCCTTCAGTGCTGCCTCCTGAGCAGCCAAAACGATATTGTAAATCTCCCGTTGCCGCTGGGTGAACTTGCCACCGACTGGATAGGTACGGGTGACGTCAGCCGTGTATTCCTCGAACTCCGCGCCAACGTCGACTACGACCAGTTCGCCTGCCTGCATCTGGCGAGTGCTCTTGTCGTAGTGCAAAATCACCGAATTCGGTCCAGAGCCCACTATGGATGGGAATCCTGGACGTGCTGCTCCACGCCGAAATTCATATTCCAGAGCAGCTTCCACTTCGTATTCATGCCGTCCGGTGCGAATCTCCCTGGCCGCCGCCCGGTGACCTTCAAGGGTAATCTGAATCGCCTGCCTCAATAGGGCCACCTCCGCAGCCGACTTCCTCATTCGCAAGGAGGCGATGTGGCGCCCGGCACTCACAAACTCGGCGAAGGGAAACAAGTCCTTGAGCCTGGCAACGTGCCAGTCATGCACCGAGGGTGGCCGGTTGCCTCGCGTCTCTGCAGGAGCGGCGTAGATCTTGCGCTGGGAAGCCGCCAGGGCTGTGAGCTCCGACTGAAACTGATTCAATGTCAATACCCGATCAATGCCCAATCGCTTTGCCGTCTCGGGTCCAGCCTCCAGCTTAACGCCAGTCCATTTCTCCCGGGCAGGATTGCGCTCGGGTATGAACAAGGTCTCTTTGTGGTCTGGATGGTTGGGAGAGAGAACCAGAACGGCTTCGGGTTCGTTGAAACCGGTCAGATAGTAGAAGTCCTTGTCGACCCTGAATTCTCGCAGATCCTCATCGAGTGAATTGAAGAGGATGGTCACTCCGTCTCTGGCGCGCTCGGCATAAGCCTGCCTGCGAGTCCTGTACTCCCCAGGACTGATGCCGTCCCCCCAGGAGGGTGACGCCCAGAGCAGCAGGAGGTAGACCAGCAGAAAGATCCGGCAAAGATTCCCACAGCTACTACTGCCGGGATAGACAGTCAAGGTAGAGCTTTCCAAGGAAAAGCTATGCCTCATTTGTTTCTCTGTGGTGACTATGGAACTTCGCACGAAACGCTCCGGGTTTCCTACAGTCACAAAAGCTGGAAATGAAAAGCATTACTAAGGTATCACCCTGTCCCGAAGGACTGTCTCCGATTTCGACGAACAAACAAGAAACGGGAGAGTGCAGATGCGTTTGACCGCTTCCTGAATTTCTTCGGCACCAAGTGAACCTAGCCTCAATTTGAAAGCGACATGGACAAAAAGACCTGGACACTTAGCGTCTACTGGGCAGTATGGCTGCCATCCAGGCGGCGAAAGCATCCTGGCCTGTCGACAGGCCACAGGCCAACGTTCCAATACCTTCAGTCAGGAATCTTCGAATTAAGGAAGCGTGTGAGATTGTTCTGAAAGAGCGACATCACACCCGTGTAAATGAAGCCGACGACAAAAAGCATCAGGAAAGGTAGGGTCGCATAGTTTTCACTAAAGAAAGCATACAGGACCGTCAGCACAAAATAGGCACCTAAGATCAACTCCAGATAGGGAGTGTATCCACTCTTGCGCCGGTATCTGGTTCCAGCAGCAGGTCGATCTTTGGCCGATTCGATACGGTACTTGGGAGTGCGCTTGAAAGAAGTTTGAATGCCGAACAGCGCCTCTATGACAGCGCGCGAGTTGCTGACCGAGAGACCGATCCCCACCGACATCATGAACGGCAAATACTTCAGGCTCTTCTTCCAGTCTGCATAGAGTTCTCGCTGCGAGATCAGGTAAAACGAAGAGACGGAACAAGTGGCGGCCAGGAAGAGAGGCAGGTCGATTAACAGCATTTGAAACCAGCCCTGATAAAAACGCACAATCATGGCCGGCAGGAGAATGAACGAAAACAACACCATCAGGGGGTAGGCGCAGTTGGCGGTCAGGTGAAAGACCGCCTCGATCTTGATCTTCCAGGGAAGGTGACTTTTCAGTATTTCTGGAAGCAATTTGATGCCGGTCTGCATGAGACCCTTGGCCCAGCGGAACTGTTGATTCTTGAATGCCGTCATCTCAACTGGAAGTTCGGCCGGACAAACCACGTTCGGAAGATACAGGAACTTCCAGCCTCGCATCTGAGCGCGGTAGCTGAGGTCGGTATCTTCGGTGAGCGTATCGTGCTGCCATCCGCCGGAATGTTCGATGGCTGCCCGTCGCCAGATTCCCGCGGTCCCGTTGAAGTTGAAAAACCGGCCAGAATTATACCGGCCTCCGTGCTCCATGACGAAATGGCCGTCAAGGATCATGGCCTCGACCCGCGTCAGGTGATTGTAGTCGGGATTGATGTGGCCCCAGCGAGTCTGGATCATCCCGACCTTCGGATCACTGAAATGATGAATGGTCTTGTTGAGGAACTCGGGATCGGGAACGAAATCGGCATCGAAGATGGCGATGAACTCACCCTTTGCAATCTTCAGTCCCTCCTCGAGAGCGCCCGCTTTGAATCCTGCGCGGTTGTCCCGATGCAGGTAGTGAATGTCAACCCCCTGTTTTCGGAGCGAATCTACAATCTTGCAAGCCACATGCTGCGTTTCGTCGGTCGAATCATCCAGGAGCTGAATCTCCAGCAACTCGGCTGGGTAATTGATTTTCGCCACCGATTCCACTAACCGCTCGACGACGAACATCTCGTTGTAGACGGGCAGCTGAATCGTCACGGAAGGAAGCTTCAGGAAACGCTCAGGGCGTGGGACGGGCCTCTTGTTTCTCAGGTAAAGATAGACCAGTTGGTAGCGATGTAAACCGTACATGGCCAGAAGGACGAGGATGGTAAAGTATGGAATCAGGATGAGAATGTCGAACGTGTCCAGAACATAGTGCCGACGTGTCTGTTCGATAAACTGCCCGTAGATTCCGGACGGGATGAAAAACGTTTTGACGTCCTGAAGGAAACCCTGTGCTAACAAGTTTAGTGCGGTCACTCAATCACCGGCGGCATACCACTGAAGACAACCTTGTTTCTGTCATCCAACAGTCTATCCTTGGAGCGCTTCGGACGAAGTCGAAATCCCGCCTTCCGAATGCGATGATGACAAGTCCCGCTTCAAGCCGAACGAAATATACCGTTGGTCCCAGGAAATATCAACTTCAAATTAGAGCCTGCTCGTCGCCTATCCGCTTGATTCTTTTTGGAGTTATATCAACTCTTTTGTATTTTCAGATGCTGCGTTGTGGCGACCTGCGCGCAAAGATCCCCGAGTTTCTGCTTTGTTACGTTGCGGTCTCGATCGTTTACCTGGTGGCCTGTGGGTACCTTTCGACGACGCGAGAACGGAGCCACGTTTGGCTGATCCTCGGCTTCGGCCTGCTGTTTCGACTGATCCTGTTGTTTAGCCCGCCTTCGCTGTCTGACGACGTCTACCGCTACGCCTGGGAAGGCTACTTGCAGACGCAGGGAGTGAATCCCTATCGCTTCCCGCCTGAGGCCGCTGAGCTAACGAATCTTCGGAACGAAATCTGGGGGAAAGTGAACAACAAAGACGCTTCGGCCATCTACCCGCCTTTGCTCCAGGCACTTCACGCCGGAATCTATTGGGTCTTCCGCTCGATCTGGGGATACAAGCTCTTCTTCCTTGCAATCGAAGTCCTGCTCGTCTGGATTCTGCTCAGACTTCTGCGCATTCGTAAACGGAACATGGGCAACATCATCTTCTATGTCTGGAATCCACTGGTTGTGGTGGAAACTGCAGGTAGCGGCCATCACGAAGTCTGCTCGTCGGCGCTCCTGCTCGGCAGCGTTTTGTTTTGCCTAACCGATCAACATCGAAAATCGGTCTTTCTCCTTGCCTCCTCGGTTCTTTGCAAGCTCTATCCGGTTTTCGGTCTTCCGTTCTTTGCTAAGAGAATCCCATCGAAACATTTCGTTTGGTTTCCGCTAATTCTAGCAGGTGGATATCTTCCCTACGCCTCGGCAGGAAGTCACCTCTTCTCAGCGCTGCAGTACTACCGGGAAAAGTGGCGGTTCAACGGCTTTCTCTTTTATCGACTGTCAGAGCATCTGTCCGATGAGAAGGCGGTGGAACGCTTGCTCTTCCTGGTCGTGGCCTTGTTAGTGGCATGGTGGGTGGCCACAGAGCAGGACCTGCTGAAACAACTCTTTTGGGTGACGGGGACGATTTTGCTGTGCATCCCGACCTTGTTCCCCTGGTATCTTCTATGGCTCGTACCGTTTCTCTGTTTCTTTCCCAACCCTGCCTGGCTGCTGCTCAGCTGCTTGACGGCGTTTTCTTATTACGTCCTTATCGACTGGTGGACATTGGGCGTCTGGCGGCAAAGTTCATTCTTCATGCAACTCCAGTACTACCCTTTCTACGCCTTGTTGATTTTTGATTTTCTTTGGAAGCGAACCCGCAATCCGAGCGGAGACGGCAAGGTAGAGGTCCAGCTAAATTGAGGATTGAGAATGCAAGCCCCACTCAATGGGCAATCTGGATATTGACGATCGGCAATGGATGGATCTAGGGTAAAGTCAAGGAGACGGGCGCCGATTCGCGGGGATCGCGAGTGGTGAGAATGGCGCTGACCAGGTATTCGCCCTTTTGGATGTCATTGCCCTCGTTATCTTTAAAATCCCAGAAAACTTCATGCTTCTTTTCCTGCTCAGGCAGTAAGGCCACATTACGGACAACTGCAGAGAAGAAATTACCCTTCGACCAGCGCCAGATCTCAAAGCCGCTCTCCTTTTCTCGAACGACAAAGTCAAAATCCTGGCTTGAGGTAAAGTTCAAGCTCAAAAAGCTCTCGGTGGGGTTCTTGACCTTGAAAATGAAAAGGGCCCCAGTATCTTTCTTTTCGAGGGTCAAGCTGAGATTCGGATCGGCCCGGCTGATGACCGGCCCGGCTGGTCTGGAGGCGGGGTCTTTGGGCTTCTCGACGATGATGGGCTCACCAAATTTCTTCTGGTTGACCTCGGCTGATTTCAGATCGTAGTTCTCCGTTCCCCAAGAATGCGTGACTTGAACGGCTGTCACACCCGTGCCCCGATCGAAGACTATCTCCATTCCAGAGTCGGAGCAGTCTGGACAGGTGAGGTAACTCTGCCGATTCTGAACAGGTGTGCCGTTCTCATCTACCGAAGCATCGAATCTCGCATCGCTCTCTAGGCCAACCGGGAACAGAGGGACCTCTCCTCGCTCCGTTAAGCGCAGGAAGCGACGGGTCTCCAGGTCGTAGCGAACCGGCACGTTGTTCGCGCTCTCCAGACCTGGCACAAACGGGAGCTGGCTGAAGATGTAGTATGTCTTCCACTTGATAATGGGCGTGCTGATAATCTCGACCCGTACCGCATCGGTTTTTTTGAACCGGCTTTCGGTGCGAGTGTATATCCAGCGATTGCCGAGGTTAAGCGGGAGATAGTCGGGGGCAAGCAAATCGGTCGCTGCGGAGGAAGAGGGGGCCGAGGCATTGGAATCAGCCTGATACACATTGGCGATGGCCAGCCCGAAAGGAGCCACCGGCACCCACACGATCATAAAGAGAAGTATCAGCGTGACTTTGCAACCTCTCCTGAAAATCCCGACTGGCAAGCGAGCCTGGTGCTGCCGGAGGGCCGGAATTCCGAACGGCGAGCCATCCCATTCGCGATAGCTCCGCGACCGCTGTCCGCATTCAGAATGGGACTTTCGACCTGTCCCCGCGCAGCCGCAGGCGGCGGCCACTCTAGGGAAAACTACAGATTCTCCTCGCATTCTAGCGGCGATCCGGATTGGAAACGCGGTTACCCGCCGACCTCCTGCGGCAAAAGGCTCGGCGCTCCCTTTGTCGAGCCTGTCAAGGGGGACAGTTGCTGAAATTTCCATGCCTCGGTCCACCTGTTCCACCCTTCCTCGCTGATCGGAAGGCGAAGGAGTTCTCTTGTGGATTGTGGCCTCGCCAAGATGGGCTGAAATCTATTCTCGAATAACTCGGGCGACAGTGAGGACACTGACGGTTGAAGCTCCCTGCTGTTTCAAGATTCTAGCACACTCGTTCAGCGTCGCTCCGGTAGTAAACACGTCATCTACAAGAAGCAATGCTTTCCTTTCGAGCTTTGCATGCTTCGAAACTGCGAAGGCGCCGCTCATGTTCAACCGACGTTCCCGTCGGGACAGGCCGGCCTGAACTTTGGTTGGACGCGTCCGCAGCAGCCAGTGCCGTTCCACTGGAATCCTGGCGAGCTTGGCGAAGTGCCTTGAAAGTTCAAAGGCCTGGTTGAAGCCGCGCTGCCTCTCCCGCCAGCGGTGCAATGGCACTGGAATAATCAGGTCGGCTGCTAAGACATCACGATGCGCCGTGTACGCCGAGGCCAGCCGGAATGCGAGTGGCTTGGCTAGGCCCGGGTGAGACCGGTATTTGAACTGATGAATGATTTCTTTGAGAGGCTCCTGGAACGAACCAAGTGACCGCGCGAAGTCGAACTGATAAAGACCTCGCCGACAGCCTCCACAGAGGGCTCCTTCCGAACTAACTGCCTTTGAGACGAAGCCATAACCGCACTGGCTGCAGTAAGGAGCCTCAATCAACCTAATGGCCTTCCAGCACGATTCGCACACGACGCCAAGCGACCAGTCATCCACTACAGCCTGGCAAATCCTACAGGTGGCAGGAAAGAAAAGATTAATGAGGGAATTGACAGCGGGCCACAGAATAGGACGGGTTCTTACCAAACGGGAGAGGCTGGATGGCAATCCCAGCTGATCTAGGCTTCTTCAAGGAGGCCCTGCTCTTGCATTTCCTGACAACCGATGCAGTGGCGGGTCCAGGGCACAGCTTCCAGACGTTTCTGGTTGATTTCATTCTCACAAGCCACACAATAGCCAAACGTTCCCTTCTCCACGCGGTCCAACGCTTCATTTACTAGCTGGAGGATTGTCCGCTCGCTGCTGCTCTGGCTGAAGAGAAATTCTTTCGTGTATGAGTTGGCTGCCTTGTCAGCAATGTCCTGGGTGGCATCTTCGTCTGCCTCCCGCCCATACTGCTCCGTCTTGGAAACGGTCTGAAACAGCTCATCCTTCTTTTCCAGCAATTTCTTTCGGTAATGATCAAATTTTCTTGAATCCATTGTGATGAACTCCTAGTCGCCCAGAGTCAGTTCGTCAGTTTTTGCCAGCATCTTCAGCAATAAGAACAGAAGTTCGCGCCCAAATGAAACTGGGTATTATAGCCAAAACCCGAAAAAAGACAAATCCTATTTGTGGTAAGGGAAGTGGTGAAGAATGCTGAAAGCGCGGTAGATCTGCTCAAGCAACAGGCATCTCGCCAGCTCATGGGTGAAGGTCATCGGGGAAAGAGAAAGGATGCGGTTGGCCCGCAGTCTCACTTCCTCGGAAAAGCCCTCGTGGCCTCCGATTGAGAAGACCAGAGTCCTGGATGAGGTATCGCGCTGTTTGGCGAGAAACACTGCAAACTTCTCTGTGGTGAGGCTCTGCCCTGCGGGATCGAGAAGAACCAGGCAATCCGAGGAACTCACTCTTGCGAGCAGCTGTTCGCCTTCCAGAGACATCAGCCGGGCCCGATCTCCGTCTTTGACTGGGGGAACTTCCCTCAGCGAAAGCTCACAGAAGTGGCTGACGCGCTCCCAGTAGTCTTGGACCAACCTTTGCAGATGAGGGTTTCGGGTTTTTCCAACCCAGAGGAGTGCAATCTTCAATCCATCAACCTATCTCGCGTGGGCTCTTCGAGCAAGGTCTCGCCATCCACGATTCCGAAATCGTGGCAGCTCGGCCTTTCTCTGGGTTAGCCGTTATACTGTACTGAGATGCGGCAGGTTGGGGTTCGCCTTCGTTGACCTTGACCTTTGGACCTCACCCTCGGGTCATACTGCTTGGGTGATTTCCAGTCGGGGTGCCTCTCGCCAAAGACGCTCCAGATTGTAAAAGGCGCGTGTTTTTGGCAAAAAAATGTGCACGACGAAGTCTGAGTAGTCCATTAGAATCCATTCTGCCTGCCGGTATCCCTCAATATGGTTCGGAATCCTGCCCTCCTGTTTCAGCTTCAACAGAATCTCATCGGAGATGGCCTGGTTTTGGGGCACTGAAGTTCCGGAACAGATAATGAAATTGTCGGTAAAGGATGCAATCCCTCGAACGTCGAGTAGCGTCACATCTAACGCCTTCTTGTCTTGTGCCGCTTGAATCGCAAAACGCAGATACTTGTCGCGAATCTTCAAATAGTCCTCTTAACTCAGATAGAGCCTGGTCTTCGAAATGTACTCTTCAACCTGCGCTGGCACCCAGTCGCGGATCGGCTGCCCCGTACGAACTCGCTCGCGGATCTCCGTCGAAGAGATTGGATTGGAAAAATCGGTGAGCACCAAGATCCCTTTCTCAGAGGTAACACCTAATTCCTGCTGCGTCTTCCAGCCCAGACCCGCCGCATCGAAGTTTTCGGGCAGGGTGTGAGCCAGCTCGTCTTGATCATAGCCCGGTCGCGCAAAAACCAGGAAACTGCAAAGCTCGGGAAAACGCCGGTAGTCCTTCCAGGTGGAAAGCTCCAAAAATGCGTCCATGCCGATCAAGAAAAAAACCTGGCTGGATGGCCCTGTACTTTCCTTGAAGTGCCGTACTGTGTCAATCGAATAGGACTTTCCCGTTCGGTCGTATTCGAGGCTGGATGGAATCAACTTTGGGCTGCCGGAGAGGCCCAGAGCCACCATGGCATGCCGATCAAGGAAATTGGCCTGAGTCTTTTCGCTTTTGTGGGGCGGGTGAACAGACGTCACGAAATAGACGGCATCCAGACCGGCTACCTTGATGGCAGTATCGGCAATTTCCAAATGCCCGGAATGAACGGGATCGAACGTGCCACCTAGGAGACCTAAGCGCAAGAATGACTCCCTCTGACGATGAGATACTTGCTTCTAGGTTCTATCTCAAGGTCCAAGTTCGACGGCCTGAACCGCAGCCGCATTCACGGCCACCTCAAGCAAGCTCGCAATCTGGTACTTCAACTCCTGAATTCCAGTTCCCGTCGCAGAGGAGATAGCCCGAAACCCAAGTCCCCGCCGTTTTGCGAGCGCTTCGAGCTTACTCAGGCGAGCCGGATTGTCCATCGCGTCCAGCTTCGAACCAATCAAGAGCGTCGGCTTGTTCAAGATGGCCGGGTTATATTTCATCAGTTCCGAGCTGACTGTTTCGAAATCCTCAACGGGATCCCGCCCGTGCGCATCCGACAGATCCACTAGATGGACAAGCACCTTCGTTCGCTCGATGTGTCGCAAGAACTGCAACCCCAACCCATGCCCGAGGTGGGCACCCTCGATCAACCCAGGCATATCAGCTACGACATAACTTCTGAAGTTGTCCAGCTCGACCACGCCCAGGTTTGGTTCGATTGTGGTGAAAGGATAATCCGCAATCTTGGGGTGCGCGGAGGAGATTCTTGAGATCAGCGTCGACTTACCGACATTGGGAAACCCCACCAGTCCGACGTCAGCCAGGAGTTTCAGTTCTAACCGCAGATTGCTGGACTCGCCCGGAAAGCCATACTCAAATCGACGTGGCGCGCGATTCACCGAAGTAGCAAACTGGGCATTGCCTCGACCCCCGCGACCACCCTGGCAAACCAGGATGCGTTCATTGGGCTGGCTAAAGTCATGCAGGAGATCGTGAGTGGCCTCATCGTAAAGCATGGTTCCAACTGGCACTTGGATGATCAGATCTTCACCATCCTTGCCGTGACACCTGCTGCCCATGCCATGCTCGCCTCGTTCAGCGTTGAAGATCTTGTTGTACCGAAACTGAATCAGTGTGTTGTGGCGGAGCGTCGACTCCATGTAGACGTGCCCGCCGCGACCACCGTCACCGCCGCTTGGCCCACCGCGCGGGACAAACTTCTCCCGACGAAAAGCCATGCAGCCTGCGCCTCCGTCGCCTGCTTTTACGCTGATTCTCGCTTCATCGAGAAACATACAAACCCGGCAAGGGTTGCAGCCCTTGACCCACGATCATTGCGCTTGCGGCGGTCATAGTGGCTTTGTTGGCCGATCGGAAAGCTGCACCATGACTTGCCAACAACGCATTCAACGTGCCTACCAGATTTTCCCCGGCCCAGCGGAAAGAGGAGCCCTAGGCTGGGAGGAACACGAGCTATTCCGCCGGACCCGATCTTTTCACGGCGCACTCCTACCTTCGGCGGCTTCGCTCGCCAAGCCAGGGCGCGGGATTCAGTCTTCGACTGAGAGCTGATTGGGACCGCTGGTTTCCAAAAAACAAATCCCCTGCCTAAAGGACAGAGTCTCCATTAGAGCAGGGGATTCTCGGTTCAATCACTTTGTCGACTTCGAAACAACCATCCAGCTCAGCCTAGCTAGGTGCCGGATAGACACTCACGAATCTTCCCTTCCGACCCTTTTCTTCAAATCTGACCTGTCCCGTCAGCTTCGCAAAAAGCGTGTCATCTTTTCCCAAACCGACGTTGCGGCCTGGCTTGAAGCGGGTTCCCCGCTGCCGGATCAGAATGGAACCGCCCAACACCCATTCTCCTGAAAAGCGTTTCACGCCAAGCCGCTGCGCGTTTGAGTCGCGGCCGTTCCGCGAACTGCCGACACCCTTCTTGTGAGCCATGATCTTTTCCTTAACCCCTCAGAATTAATTGGCCTGAATCTCGTCGATCTTCACCGCCGTGAATTGCTGACGGTGGCCGCGCAGGACCCGATATTGTTTCTTTCTCTTATACTTAAAAACAATGACCTTCTTGGCCTTGCCATTTTCCACAATAGTGCCCAGGACCTGAGCTTTGGCCACTTGCGGCGAACCCACCACGGTAGTCTGGTCATTGCTGATAGCCAAGACTTCGAACTGAACAGGAGTTCCGACCGCCTTGTCGAGCTTCTCCACCCGCACGATATCCCCGGGAGAAACCCTGTACTGCTTGCCCCCTGACTTGATGACTGCGTACATGACCAAACCCTCCGCGCGACGCGCAAATAGAAGCGGCGATTATACGGAGCCAGGAAGGCAAAGTCAATAGTGATGATCGGCTTAGCGTAGCGCGTCCTTATGTCGAGACCAGCTGGACGACGCCACAGCACGAGCCAGCGGCCTGCCTTCGATCGCCGATGTCAACCTCTGCCTGCAAACACTCCTTCAGAACTCCCAAGGATCGTATCGCTTGCATGCGGTTAGGCGAGATGCCATAATCCCTGCCATTGATTCTGGCGGGTAAGGATGATCAAGAGCCTGGCCAGCAACCGCAGCCGGCTCCAGCAAGTCGCCGAGGCGCCCGTCCTATCATCGAACTCAGGATTCTGATTGAATCGATCGTATCAAGTGAGAGCGCACTCTCAAATTACAGATCTGAACATCCGGACTCTCCTCCAGTCTTCTCCTGACAACGGGACACGAGTGCTAGGGTTGAGAACTTCGTCTCGCTCGAGCCTGGGTCGAAGTGAAACCGGCAAGCGGGTCCTGCTGCTGATACTGGCCACGCTACTGTCGTTTTGGGGTGGCTCGTTGCAACTGCGGGCACAAGACGCCACCCCAAGCCGTCAGGAGGAGTGGGAGCAGCGTCGAGAGACGAAGAGCAAGGAAGTCAAACCTAGTGAACGAAACTCCGTTGAACGAGGCGCCTTGTATGTTCAGAAAGAGCGCCTCCTGGAGAAGCTGGCTGAAGGCTGGAAACGCTTTCACCCGGTTTTCGGTGGAATGAGCACAGGTTCAGGTTTTGCCGGGGGTGTTCGATACGAGCCACGTTTGGCTGATGAGGCAGTGTACTTCAGAACGTCGGGAGCAATCTCCACGCGGGTTTACCAGAAATACGATTTGGCTTTCGGCGCACCTCGTTTGTTAGGCGGCAAGCTCTCCGCCGATTTCTATGCCCGCTACCGGAGTTCCCCTCAAGAGGATTTTTTCGGCATCGGGCCCGATTCCCGGGAGCAGGACCGTACCAATTTCGCTCAGGAAGATTCCCTGTTTGATTTTACCTTAGGCTGGAACTGGACTCGCTGGCTCACTACCGGCGCACGTGTTGGGTACCTCAAGACCAACATCGGCCGGGGTACCGACAAGCGGTATCCGAGCACCGAAGACCTTTTCAGTCCAGCCGAGTTCCCCGAACTGATCAACCAGCCCAACTACTATCACGCCGATGCGTTCCTGAGTGTTGATTATCGAGACGAACCACTGAATGCTCACGCAGGCGGTTTCTACCTGCTGAATTACGCTTACTATGACGATCAGAAGCTAAACCTGTACAGCTACCGGCGCCTGGATGCAGAGTTTCAGCAATACTTCCCTTTCTTGAAAAAGAAGCGAGTCATCGCCTTCCGGGCTCACGTTTCTCTGGCAGATACCAGCGCGGGACAAAGCATTCCTTTCTACATGATGCCTTCGGATGCCAGTGCGGTGCTGCGCGGCTATCGAGAGTTTCGCTTTCGCGATCGGAATTTCATACTCATGAACCTCGAATATCGATGGGAGGCATTCTCCGGTCTGGACATGGCCATTTTCGGAGATGCGGGAAAGGTGACCAGCCGACGCAGCGATGTGAATTTCAAAGACCTGGAGAGTGACGTGGGGTTTGGTTTCCGCTTCAACACAGCCAAGTCGGTGTTCCTGCGCATCGATATTGGTTTCAGCCACGAAGGCACGCGAGTCTTCTTCAAGTTCGCGCCGGCATTTCCCCTATATTGGAGAACGGATCGATGACATCTGTGTTCTCCGCTCCGCTGTGTTCGATTGACTGACGTTCACGGCGCCATTCTGATCTAATAAGGAGGCAGTCGCTTGGCGGCGCCACGAATGACATGGCAGTTCTCAGCTCTGTCCCCATTGGCTACGCTCCGCTCTATGCGGCAGAGGGTTGACCGGGCTCGTCCTGAAGACAAAGAACTTAACTGCCAATTCTCTTAGGAGTTCAAAGTCAAAATGCCAACCGAGACTGCCAGTGACACCGCAAGCCGCGGCAGAGTCCTTCCTTTGTCGCTTTTTCTTTTTGCCTTTGTACTCTCGCCTTTCACTGCCGCCCAAAAATTTCGTCCAGACGATCCGATTTGGCATGATGAAGATAATCAGAACGTCCCTAACCCAGTTCGCCATAGCGTGGCTGACTACTATGACTTCCTGGAGAACACTTTCGCCGGCCCAGGCGACCAGACGAGCCGTCGCGCTTTGAACATTAGCACCCTAGGCGAAGTGCCCGACTCGAACTGGTTCACGAACCGTCATGGCCGCAAACCCATGACCCTGGAGGAACTGGTACGCGGTCCGGACCGTGGTGGCCCATCGTTGGAACAGAAGTGGCTGGTGGTTCAGAACAAACAAGGCGGCATCACCCCTGGGTTTCGAGTCGTGGATTCGACAGGTACAACTTACCAGCTCAAGTTCGACCCACTCAGCAATCCGGAAATGGCCACTTCCGCGGAGGTCATCTGCACGAAGTTGTTCTACGCGATCGGCTATTTCGTGGCGGAAGACTATGTTGTGCATTTCTCGCGCAATCAGATTGACCTCAGTCCCAAGGCCGAGTTCGTGGACCTGGTTGGCAAAGCTCGGCCCATGACGCAGAAGGATGTCGATAAGATCCTGGAACGCGCCTACAGAAATGAAAAGGGCACCTATCGCGCCGTCGCCAGCAAGTTTCTTCCGGGCAAGCCCGTGGGTGAATACAAGTACTATGGCACCCGCACGGACGACCCCAACGACATCTTTCCCCACGAACACCGCCGGGAGTTGCGTGGCCTGAGGGTCTTCAGCGCCTGGCTGAACCACGATGATTCTCGTAGTGTGAATACCTTCGACACCCTTGTCAGTGAAAACGGGCGTCAGTTCATTCGCCACTATTTGTTCGATTTTGGCTCGACGCTCGGCAGTGGAAGCATCTTTGCCCAGAAGCCCAGAGCTGGCAATGAGTACCTTTGGGAACCCGGGCCGACATTCAAGACAATGCTCAGCCTTGGTCTGTGGGTTCGGCCCTGGATTCCCGTGGACTATCCTAATTACCCCTCGATTGGAAATTTTGAAGCCGACTTCTTTGATCCGGTAAAATGGAGACCGGAGTATCCCAATGTCGCCTTCAACAATATGACCGATGAAGACGCATTCTGGGCTGCGCGGATCGTCATGTCCTTCAGCAACGAACAGATTCGAGCCATTGTGAAAACCGGCCAGTTGAGCGATCCTGAAGCCGAAGCTTACCTGGCTGCCTGTTTGATCAAGCGGCGGGACAAGGTCGGGCGGGCGTGGTTGAATCAGGTGAACCCTCTGGATGAGTTTTCAGTCAAGAACGGACAGTTGCTCTTCGACAACGCGGCGGCTCGTTTGTTAGTCCTTCCTGAAGCCGATCGCTACGAAGCGCAGTGGTACCAGTTCGACAATCGAAAAGAAAGTCGTGAAGCAGTTGGCGCGAAAGCCTCCGTGAGCGAAAAGCAGTTGGCCATCCCAGCTGAAGCGTTCGGTGGTCCTCCGGATGCGGGAGCCCACTATGCACTGGTTGAAATCACGACACATCACCCCAAACAACCGAACTGGGCCAGACCCATGCGAGTTTACCTGCGAAACAGCAAGGACACTCTTTCCGTGGTTGGAATTGAACGAGAATAGGTCTTCAGTTTCGGGGGCCTCTTCAGCGCGTATGATCAAGGTTTCCAGCGAACAAATTCATAGCGCTGTCACGCAGTTCTCCAGTGCCATCCTGACGATGCAAAGTGTGGATGATCTGGAGCGACTGGTCGTGGCCTTGTGGGTTGAGCTTCAGACGCTCGGCCTCAATGTGGCGTACTGCGGCATCAACATCTTTCACGAAACCACACAAACCCTGGATTTTTACGGCGTCCACGAAGACGGGCTATTGATGGCGGAAGGAATTCCTTTCTCTGCCTGTTTCCAGTGCGAAGGCCTACCGAGCCTCAGCGAAACCTTGAAGCAGTTTAAGGAGGGACACGTCTACCGCTACACCACGCGAACTCGAGAGCTGGCGGAGTGGATCGACAGGGTTCAGGGTCTTGGAATCCCAGTGACCGGTCCCGTTCCACCGATGTCCGATGAGTTGTACAGCCTGGTCGAGGTGCCGTTCACTCACGGCACGATTACACTCGCCAGAAGACCGAGCGAGCCTTTCGATGACGACACGATGACGGTCATCCAGAGCTTCGGCCAGATCCTGGGGTTCGGTTATGCCCGATACGAGGACCTTAAGAAACTCGAGCGGCAAAACCAGGAGCTGAAAGTTGGCTGGGCGGTCGACCGCGTTCATGTTGAAGTCATGGCCATGGAGAAGTCGGGAGACTGGGCGAAGGTCCTCAATGTGATGCGGAAAGAGCTTCTGGGGCTGGGAATGAAGTTCACCGGGTGTGGCATCAATATCATTGACGAAGAGGCGCAGCGTTTTCGGCAACATATTATCCTGCCGTCATTCGTTCGGGAAAAATTCAAGCCCTCGCTTCCCTCGCAGGCCATCGACGATGAAGTCGATTTCTATGCGGTCGAGCATGTCATGCAGCCTGGGCAAGTACCTTCAGTGGCCGCGATGGAAGCCTGGAGAAACAAGACAATTCTTCGGCGAGCGCTCGAAGGAGAAGAGCTTACCCGCGTGGCCGAGCGGTCCCAGCGCAACATGGGGTTCCAGATTTCACCGATCGACGTCTATCCGCGCTGTCTGCTCGATGTTCCCTTTTCTCACGGGTTGATCGCCTTCTCGGCCAGGGAGCCTGAGGACCTCACCGCCGCTGACGAGAAGGTCCTTCAGCAGATGGCCCAGGCGATCTCGGTCGGCTACGCCCGCTTCCTCGACATTCAGGAACTGGAGCGGAAGAACAGGGAACTCAAGGAGGCCCAAGCCCAGCTGGTTCAATCTGCCAAGCTGGCTGCCATGGGCCAGTTGGTTGCCGGAGTAGCTCATGAAATCAATACTCCGCTGGGAACGATTAACAGTAATTTCGATGTGACGACGCGCGCTCTGAAGATTCTTCGCGACGAAATGCTACATCGGCCAGAAAATCCCACTGAAAAATCTCAGACGATGTTTGCCACTCTCGATTCACTAATGGATGTGAACCAGGTGGCCTGCGCCCGGATCATCCGGATCGTGCGAGACCTGAAAAACTTCGCCCGACTCGACGAAGCTGATTTCAAGGAAGTAAATCTGAACGAGAACATTGAGAGCACTTTGTCGCTTCTGCAGCATGAATTGCGCGATCGCATACAAGTCGTCAAAGAGTTCTCGAATTTACCGCCGGTCCCCTGCTTTCCGAATCGTCTAAACCAGGTGTTCATGAACCTGCTGGTCAACGCCATCCAATCGATCACGGAAAGGGGTGAAATCCGGATTCGCACGAGTTTGGAGAGCCAGCAGGTACAGATCTCTATCGCTGATTCGGGCAGAGGGATCAAGCCCGAGCATCTCGAGAAAATTTTTGATCCGGGCTTCACCACCAAGGGAGTGGGTGTGGGAACCGGCCTTGGTTTGTCAATTTCTGCTCGCATCATTCACGACCACCGCGGGACCATTTCCGTTCAGAGCGAAGTCGGCAAGGGAACAACCTTTGTGGTTTCTCTGCCCTTGCAAGGGGCCGGCGAATCGGTTCCAGCTTCCGTCACAACCTACCAGGGTCGTTAGCTGGTCAACTCCTCACTGATGGATTCTCTCCGCAAGATTTTCAACCGCTTTCTCGACGTTCGTGACGGAGAGCTGCGCCGGCTCTTCCTCATGTCTTCCTATCTGCTGTTGATTATCGGCTGCTACGTGACCACTAAGTCGGTACGCGATGCCCTTTTCCTTAAGCAGATTGGTACGGAGCAACTCCCCTACGTTTACATCTTGATCGCTCTCGTGGTGGGAGTGATCGCCACGGGTTATTCGCGGCTGGCCTCGCGCGTTTCTCTCCAAACTCTCATCCGAACGACATCCCTGCTGATTATCTCAAACCTCTTCCTTTTTTGGCTGATGCTGCACCGAGTCGGCGATTGGATGTTCTATGTTTTGTACATTTGGGTGAGTGTGTTCGGGGTGATCACGGCCTCGCAATTCTGGCTGCTCGCCAACTATGTCTTCAATCCACGCGAAGCCAAGCGGTTGTTTGCCTTGATTGGCGCTGGAGGGGTGCTGGGAGGGATTTTCGGCGGCTACTTCACCAGCCTTGGGGCTCCCAGGTTCGGGACTGAAAACCTGCTCCTGTGGTGCATTGGTTTCATGGCTTCTGACCCTCGCTATTTTGGAGAGCGTTTCGAAGGAGGTCGTGATCAATCCCGCGCGAACTGGCCGGGAAGAACCGAGCCCCGCCGGTGGCGAGACCCGGCGTCTCCTGAAACTGATCTGGAGTTCACGCCACCTGACCATTTTGACTGCGGTCCTTGCGATCACGGTGGTTGTCGAATCCTTTGTGGACTACCAGTTGAAGTTTCTCTCGAACGCTTCTTTCGGCTCCCAGGACGAGTTGACCTCTTTCTTCGGAGCGCTCTTTGCCTACCTCGGAGCCTTTTCGCTCCTCTTCCAGATCTTTCTCACACCTCGCATTCTGAAGCGCTTCGGGGTTGGAGCTTCCATCTTGTTTCTCCCCGTCGGCCTTTTTGCGGGCTCACTGGTTCTGGCTTTCGCTCCCAGTCTTCTGGCTGTTGGATTTTTGAAGGTGAGCGACGGCAGTTTTCGCTATTCCATCCACCGGTCGGGAATTGAGCTCCTCTATCTTCCCGTGCCTATGTCGATCAAGAACCAAGTCAAAGGTTTCATCGACATGTTCATCGATCGTCTGGGACGCGGCTTGGGGGGTGTTTTGCTGATCTTCTGCTCTCAGGTCGTCATCCTGTCGATCTCCCAGTTGAGTTTGCTGGTTTGCGGCATGATTGGCCTGTGGATCTACCTCTCGCTCACCATCCGGCAGGAGTATCTCAACACGTTTCGTCTAGCTCTAGAGAAAAAGACGATCGAGCCGGAGACCCTGCGCATCTCAATCACCGACAGCGCCACGCTCAAGCCGATTCTGGGTGTTCTGGAAAGCCCGGATGAGCGTCACGTGCTTTACGCAATGAGCTTGTTGGAAGATGTGGATACCAGCCTGTGGTCTGACCAGCTTCAGCCCCTCATTCGTCATGCCTCACCCAAAGTCAGGGCTCTGGCTCTCGAGCGTCTGGCTGCCGATCCCCGGCCCGACATCGCGGCTGCGGTTCGTCAATGCCTTGAAGATCCGAATCTCGCTGTGCGAACCGAAGCTGTTGGCTACCTGTGCTTGCTAGGAGGGGGCCGGCCGGAAGAACGAGTGAAGGAGTTTCTAGCCGATCAGGACTATGCCATCGTCTCGGCGGCTGTTCAGGCAGTGTCCAAGTACAATTGGAATCCGGAAGGACTTATCGATCAAGACTTCATCGAACGTGCACTGCGCCAAGAAGGCCATCAGCGTGAAGTAGCCAGAATCGCCGCCGCTTCAGCTCTGGGCCTGGCTTCCGACCTCTCTCCGCTTCAATCCTTTCTCGCCGTCTTGCTTGAAGATGAATCCCTCGAAGTGGTGCGCACCACCATCAGGAGTTGCGGACAAATCCGTAGCCGCGAGGCCCTGCCCGCGCTCGTGCGGAAGTTGGCTGATCGCCGGCTGCGTAGCGAGGTGCGCGAAGCGCTGCTTCGTTATGGCTCTCGCATCATTGGAACGCTCTGCGACTATTTGAACGATCCGCAGGAATCCTTGCAGGTGCGGACCAACATCCCGAAGGTGCTGTCAAGTATCAATAGCCAAGAGTCTGTTGATGGATTGGTCCAGGCGTTGCGGCGCCTCAGCCCGTTCCTGGGATATCGGGTGATCAAAGCACTCAACAAGATGCGGGTGCAGTTTCCCGGTCTGTCGTTCAATGACCAAGCGATTGACTTGTTCGTTCTGGAGGAGCTGAAGGATTACTACGAGTTCTTCATCATGCTTCGTTCTGAAGACCTGAACGAGTCTCGCAGCCAGGCCGCGCTGCGATTGCTGAGAAAGTCGCTCCAGGAGCGGATGGACCAAAAGCTGGAGCGAGTTTTCCGGTTGCTCGGCTTGCGCTATCCGCCCAACGACATTTATTCAGCCTATAATGGATGGCGTAGCCAGCAGTCGCATATCCGGGCCAGCGCCATTGAGTTTCTCGACAACTTGCTCTTGCCCGATCTCAAACAGCTGCTCTTTCCGATTCTGGAAGAGTCGGCCATCGATACCTTGTTGGCGCGAGGAAATCAACGCTTCGGACTCGAGCGCAAAACCCGGGTCGCTTATCTCGACCAGCTCATTCACGGTCGGGACGAATGGCTCCAAACGATCTCTTTGTATGTGGTCGGAAGTCTCGGTCTGGTCGAGCTTTTGGAAACTGTCCGCTCCGCCGAGTCCAGTCAAAGTGAGTCTGTTCGCGAAACGGCTCGCCACAGTTTGCGGATACTGGAGGGTTCAGAAGCTATTGTGTAAGGGTTCCTTTTCGTATTCCCTTAACAAAGTGAAGCGGTGGGAAACTCAGGGAGCGTCAGCCCTCTCGCTGGTGGCCCGAGAATCGAGAGGCCAGCCGAATTCTCTTGGTCTTTTCACAGCTTAGCGATTGTGGGGATGTCCTCTGGCTAGCCCTAATACCCGCGGATATCAAGGCAGTTTGTATTCACCCATGCTGACCATTGTTGACAAAGTTCTCTTTCTTCAGAATGTGGACATTTTTGACCACTCTACGACCGAAGAACTCTCCTTCATCGGCTCGATTGCCCGCGAAGTGGAGGCACCCAAGGATTCGATTCTTTTCAGGGAAGGCCAAAACGCCGATGCGATGTACTTGGTGATCCGGGGACGGGTGCGGTTGCATAAAGGCAATCAGGAAATCCTGGTTGCCGGCGAAAGGCGGGCGTTCGGAACCTGGGCCTTGTTCGACAATGAACCTCGGCTGATGACTGCGACGGCTCTCGAGGATGTGCACCTGCTGAAAATCGAACAGGAGGAATTCTATGACTTACTCTCGGATCATGTCGAAATCACGCAGAGCATATTTAAAGCGCTCGTGCAGCGCATCAAAGGGTTGATTGGAAATCAAGAGCACGAGCCGCCCTCCGAGCAGCCATCGTCGCGGGCGAATTGACGAGCTGCGGGTTTCGGGGAAAACGCCTTCCTTCGATAGTCATCTTCTATGTCTGACCCCATTTTGAACACTTCAGAGGTAGCGGAATACGCCGAAGCTTGTCCCTTCCCAATTGTCGAATTTGACCTGCAGGGCCGTATTCTCCTGATGAACCGCGCCTTCCTTGAGTTGCTGGAACGATTGAAGATTCCCCGGGAAGAGGCAGGCCGAGTTCTTCCCGAGGGCTATCTCTCTCACCTGCAACCAGTGCTGGACGGGAAGGGTGCTGCGTTCGATCTGGTCCGTGAGATCGAAGGACGCTTCTTGGAGTTCACTTTCGTCCCGCTCCGAGCCAAGCGGAAGAGCTTCGCGATCGTCGATGATTTGACCGACCAGAGGCGGGCTGCACACCGGCTTCAAGATTACGCGCGCGAATTAGAGCAGGCGAACCGGCAAATGAAGGAAGCTCAAGCACAGCTGATTCAGTCGGAGAAAATGGCCTCGCTGGGACAACTCGTGGCCGGCATCGCGCATGAGATCAACACTCCGATCGGCTCAATTAACAGCAACAACGACACCCTGATTCGCTCGGTCAGTAAAATGCAGGACTTCCTGAACTGTGCTCAATGCCCTCCGGATGTTCGAGAGAATCCGGAAGTTGTCAAAATCATGGGTATCCTCGAGGACATTAACCGTAACAACCGCATCGCCTGCGACCGGATCATGAACATTATCCGCAGCTTGAAAAACTTCGCTCGGCTGGACGAAGGGGAACGAAGACGCGTCGACATCCATGAAGGTATCGATAGCAGCCTCATCCTGGTGCATCACCAGATCAAGAACCGGATTCAGGTGATTAAGGAATACAGCCACCTGCCCGAAGTTGAATGCTACCCAAACCAGCTCAGCCAGGTATTCATGAACATTCTGGTTAACGCCAGCCAGGCCATCCCCGATAAGGGGACCATCACGATCAAAACGTTCCGGGAGGGGGATGAAGTCAATGTCACCATCAGGGACACCGGGATTGGGATTTCGAAAGACAAATTAGGTAAGATCTTCGATCCTGGCTTTACCACGAAGAGTGCGGGTGTCGGTACTGGGTTGGGCCTATCGATCTGTCGCAAGATTATTCAAGACCATCATGGTAGAATCGCCGTCGAGAGCGAAGTGGGGAAGGGAACTACGTTTACCATTACGCTGCCTGTTCAATAAGCAAGGAGTGCTGCATGCCGGCGTCGGACCCCATCACAATTCTGCTCGTTGACGACGAAGAAATGGTGCTGACTTCCATACGATCTTTCCTCGCCATCGAGACAGACTATCGGGTTTCTACTTTCACGTCCCCGGTCAAAGCCCTTCAGGCACTCGATCAGCTCAACGTCGACCTGGTTATCAGCGACTACCTGATGCCGGAAATGGACGGCATTACCTTCCTTGGCAAAGTCAAAGAGAAGCTTCCGCACGTCCCCCGCATTCTGCTGACAGGTTACGCCGACAAAGAGAACGCCATCAAAGCCATCAACGACATCGGACTCTATCAATACATCGAGAAACCCTGGAACAACGACGACCTGAAGCTCATCATCCGCAACGGCCTGGAGAAAACAATCCTGCTGAAACGCCTCGAAGAAAAAATCCGCGAAGTCGAGAGAGCCCAAAACGAACTCACCCAAGTTCAGAAGCAAATTCTGCGGATCTTCGCTTAAGTCAATCGCACTGATCAGATTGTCGGGTTTCGAAGCGCGGATCAGCGCTCCTTGGCTTGAGCATCCCGCCCCTGCCACAGAAGCGGAACTCTACCCTCTTTGTTGAAAACAAAATGTAGAATTTGAAACTCCAGTGCGTCGCGATAGCCAGCCAAGAGTGTCGCTTCCCTACTTTTGCTGAGGATCAGAGCCGTCCAGCTTCAGCACCCGATTAAAGTACTCCCGTTGCAATTCCAATGCTCGCGCGTCTGACTTGATGGTGCGAATGGCTCGGGCCAGGTTCTCAACTCTCTGTTCCGTAAGAAGCTGTCCCAGTTCCCGGGTGGCTTTTGATCCCTCTCCAGCGTAGTGGTTCGGATAACTGGCATACCAGCCGATGGCCGTGTAGAGATCCGGAAGGTCGAGCCGCTTCTGATTGGCGCCGGACTCTTGTGTGGCACGATCCATCTGCACCAGCTCCGGGCGCAGATAAAGCAGCGTGGACGTCTCGCGTTCGCCGGCGTGACCATCGCTTTCCGGATCGGATTTGCGGAGTTTGCTGATCTTCTCTTGCGCGGCCGGGTCGGGCTTTGGATCGTAGAAGTAGACAACGTAGTCGCGGTGTCGCTCCAGTTGCGACTGGATGAAATACCTCAGCAGTTGTGGATTGCCGCCATGTCCATTCACGATAAGGATCTTGCGGAAGCCGTTTCGGGCAATCTCCTCACAGGTGGCATCCAGCAAGTCCCACACCACGCGGGACGGGAGCGCAAAGGCACCCGGCTGCTGTTTGGCTTCGTAAATCTGACCATAGAAGAAATCTGGAAAGACTACTGCATACTCTTTCTTGGCAGCCCGCGCCGCCCACTCGCGCACCTGAATCAAATCCGAGCCCAGCGGCACATGCGGTCCATGCTTTTCCAGAATACCGATCGGCAGGATACAGGTGTAGGCTGCCTCCTTTTGAGCAGTCACCCAATCACTGGCTGTAAGCTCGTCCCACCGGGTTGGCAGCTCCTGCGCGGCCATCTGGCCCGCCAGGATGAAACAGAACAGAAATGGTTTCATAGGACCCTCCCTGCAGAATAGATTTCCCCAAAAATGACCGACGCCCCATCAACTTCAGGGCGAAGTTCCTGAGTCAAGATATCCACAGAGGCGGACACCTGGGTCTCCCGTTCGCCGTCACCGCCACGCCAGTGACGCTAGTGAATCGGTAAACTCCAGAATCGCCGCTCGATCGCACCGCGGCAGGAGACGTCCCGCCATCTGCGGGACAAACTGCCCGGGTTCCCTCCCGAGGACATGCCAAGAAAACCGAACCGTATCGTGGATCAGATCGCGCTCTTCCACAGGCAGCAGCACTACTGTCGATGTTGTTTGAACATCCACATCGAAAGTTCTGCCATGCCGTATGCGGGATCCCACGAATTGTGCCCGACGCCAGGCAGCTCGGTGTACTGGACGTTCGCGCCGATTGCCTTGAGTGCGGACGCCATGCGCCGCGATTCTTCCACAGGCACCGTTGGGTCGGCGTCACCATGGAAGATCCAAACGGGTATTCGAGAGACACGTTGTGCAACGGGGGCAAACGAGTCTGGCACGGAGGCAGGTGCAATCGCTGGATAAGACGCGCCGCTAGCGCCGCGCCTCTCACTGGTCCACCCACACACGACGACGAGGGCCGCGAATCGATCGGCATGATGGAAGGCGAGGTACCAGCTACCGTTCCCCCCCATTGATAGGCCGGTGAGATAGACCCGCGACGCGTCGGCGTTGAACTCAGCCATCGCCTTGTCTAGCGCTGCCAGCGCTGCTCGTGCGCCAAGACCCTGCCAGGTTCCACCATCAGGAATCTGCGGGAAGACGACCAGGGCGGGATAGCGGTCCGCATGCTTCCGGATAGCGCTACCCAAGCCAACCTCTGTTTGCAGAAGCCCGTCGTTACCGCGCTCTCGCGCTCCATGCAGGGCTAGGATGATCGGCCACGCCACAGATCGTTTGTACTCACGTGGTACGTAGATCTGGTACGCGTACTCCACTCCGTCGAGAATGACCGAGCGATTCAGGAAACCGGTTTCGGCCGTTTGAGCCACGACGATACCTCGGCTTACCAGGACAACCGCGACAAGCAAGAGCGTTCGTACGGTGACCATTGTTCCTCCACCTTTAGCTGCCGTCTAACGTCGCGCCAGATAAGCTGCCGCCTTGACTCCCGGCAGGGACACGGCTCGGGGTTCCCTGCCGAGACCAAGAGACGGAGCGAAGCGCAGTCGCTAGTGAAGCAGCTTCCTTGAGAAGATAGGCGCGTGCGGATCTTTGACCTTCTCCATTGATGTTACACGACGGTCGGGAGCGCTTACACAGATTCCTATTCGTTAGGCGTTCGGGTCTAGTTCGAGCAGAACCCATTGTCGGAGGGACTTGCTACGGAGACGAGACACTTGCACACCTCGTCCCCAACCTGGGATAGGTGATGCGATTCGATCCCTAATCAGGCAAGAAAGCATCATTATCGGCAGCCTTTTTTAGACACAACGTTCCGGTAACAGAGCTCGTGAAGCCACTTAGATCGCCATTCGCCCTGAAACTAAAATGGAGGATGCCTGTTGCGCCCCGAAACCTTCCGGTCCCCGCAATGACTCGGTCAAATTGCGAGCCCGATCCGAAAGGGACATTTTCGAAGACCCCAACACCTCGGGTCGTGAGGGTTCCCTTGTTGGTTGTGATTACTAAGTCCCCGGTGTAGACGAGGGTGGGGTTGAGGGGAGGTGAGAACGTGCCAGAAACTGGCACTAGTGAAGTTGAATCGCCGGTGAATTGTGTCGTACCTCTCAAATCGCCGCGGATCCTGCCCCTTGTCGTGAAAGTGCTTAGGTCAGCGGTTACCGTCTGGGTTGCCTCGATCTCCCTACACTCCATCTCGGTTTCAGCTGGATTGGAGAGAATTATTCTGCCCCTTGCCATGAAAAGCAGGACCAGAACAAGCATACCGATCAGCCTTCTCATAACAGGCCTCCTTTGTTGACCCTGCATCAAACTGCCAGGGTTAGTAGGCGGAAAATGTTCTTACGTGTCCACGTAACCTGGTACTGCGTGATCTGCATATGCTTCTAAGTCTATTGAGATTAGGGCCAACTAGAAAGTCGTTTAGCAACGATGGCTTCCCAGCAGGGTCATGTTCGAGTACCCGCGAACCAGAAGGTCGTCGATCAAGGTCGATGCGCCGCCCCAACGTCAATCACGCCAGCAGCGTGGCCGATGTTCGCGGTGTCCAGGAAAGGCGAGCGACCTATCGAAATGCGGCCGGAACCAGCTGATCGGTCCTCCGAGTCTTTCGTCGTATTGACCGGTTCCCTGTGTTGCTTGTCATCCATGGGAGAGCTCGCGCCCGAAGGGGAGAGCTGATGGTTGGACCAACGCCCAGACATCTGAGGTGATCTGTCAAGGGTTTTTTGAAAGAACCTTGAACTGATATCCACAGTTTTTTCACATCTTCCCCCTTAGGCGGCTGTGGCCTTAGGCTGCTCGGGAGGAGGTTGTGGAATGGCGGCCCACAGTCGAGGATTGCGGCGCTGCAGCGATTTCAGGTATTTCGGTTCGTCATAGGCAACGCGGTCTTTCCAGCAACGAAATAGGATGCGAATCCACTTGTAGGCGACCATGCGAATGGCGGCCCAGTGTCGATGGCCGCGCGCTCGCAGGTGCTGGTAAAGGGCCCGAGCCCAGCCGCAGTGCGGTATAGAAAGGGCAGCAAATTCGACAAAGCTCTGATGCACGAATTTCGGGCGCGCCCAACGTCGATGGACCTGGCAGGATTTGCCGCTGCGTTGGGTGACCGGAGCCACGCCGGAAAACTGCAGGACCTCTTGGGCCGAGGCGAAGCGATCGCGCCGCGACCCGAAGGCGGCCTGCAAGCGGGGAGCAAAAACCGGACCCGCCGCCGGAAAACTGGCAAACAAGGCCTGGTCGGGATGTTGGACAAACAACTGACTGATCTCCTGTTGCCACTGTTGCAGGCGGCAGATCAAATCCCGTACTAACGCCACCAAAGCCAAGACCATCGCCGAGCCGGCCGCGACCAGGGCGATGTCATGGGTCAAAGGCTGGGCTTGACCGATCTGCTCGATCCGCTGCTGAATCAGCTGGGGACGCCGACAATTATGGCGGGTGTAGAACTTCTCGAGCTGCGTGGTCCGGGACTTCTGCACGGCTTGAAGCGTGGGCCAGCGCTGGAGGAAATCACAGGCTTGCAAGCTGTCCAGCTCCCCAGCCCAGTCCAACGCTTGGGGGAAGTAGAGTTTCAGCTGACTGCTCAACTGGTGGGTGAGGGAAGTCTTCAGATCCACCAATTGCCGCCGATGCTCCACCCGCAGGGCCAGTTGCCGGCTCAGAGCATCGTCGGGTATCCAGGGCGAAAAGCGATCCCGGTGTTTGACCAGCAGGTCCAGCAGCAGGGCGGCGTCGTTGGGATCATCCTTGGCGCCGCTGCTGGAGAACGCTTCCCGGTAACGGGCCAGCGATTTGGGATTGATCGGGTAAAGTCGCAGAAAGTCGTAATGCATCAGAGCCGCGATCACTGGCCCCCGGCTTTGCTCCAAGGCAATGGCGATCACGCCTTCCGGGAAACGCGACCGCAGCTGCGCCACCCAGGCCTGCAACTGCTCGGGGCGTTGCCGCACGGTGGCTGTTTCTACCTGGGTCGAGCCGGCCGCTTGCCAGCAGACGACGTGTTGTTGATCGGCCCAGTCTAAACCGACATAGACCGTGATGAGGTTTTCCTTCGGGACAGAACATGGCGTTGTCATGAGTGTTGCGACCTCCCAGCGATATCACTGTAGTCACACGCTTGCCAGGAACCGGCGCAGTCCTTATAGTAGAGTCCTCGGGGGACAGCATCTGAGTGATGCGTTCAGGCCCCTGGTGCGGCGCCTGGCTCGAAGCTCTGGGCTAAACCATCAGAATGGTCAGGGCAAGCTATTCGTAGCCAGGCGCTGCGTGCTTGCCCTGCAGATTGAATCAAAGCTCGCGGGCTGTCCAGCTGGCTGTTTTCCACAATTTCACAGCTTCCACAAAGAAAGAAAAAAGAAGCAAAAAAGAAAGAAAGCTACTGCTCCGGCTAGGTATTCAGTTCGCACCTATCGGTGCTCTGAATACCTATAAGGGGAAGCCGATCCCCCCGTGCGGCTTGAATCGGTATGAAGGTGATGCCTTGATAGAAGTCTGTAGAGACCCCTTGAGATCGACAAACTCTGGCTTCGGCAACCTATGCTGATTGGAGGGTACTAAGGGATTGGTGCGGAAGGGGGGACTTGAACCCCCATGGCCTTGCGACCGCTAGAACCTGAATCTAGTGCGTCTGCCAATTCCGCCACTTCCGCTCAATGACTTACGAGGAATGAACATTCTTTGTAGTGAATACCGTAGGGGAATCCGAGCCAATTTGCTCCACGGCTTCTGCTAGGTGCTGCCGTGAAAGATGGGTGTAACGTTGAATCATCTTCGGATCTTTCCAGCTTCCTAGGGCCTGCAATTCCCTGTCGTTGGCCCCGATCATTCCCAACCTTGATGCAAATGTGTGCCTCAAAGTGTGGGGAGTAACGCCCGATAACTTAGCACGCTGACAGGCATTTGTAAACGCGGTTCTGACGGAACGAATTCGCGTTCCGTCTGGGTGCTCAAACACGTATTCGCTTCGACTTTCTTGCATACGAGCCCGCAGCGCTTCAACCAGCTTCGAGTGTAGGGATCGTTTCGGTCTCGCCGTTCTTGGAGTAGGCCGCTTCCACGGTCAAGAGCCGTCTCTGTAGATCCACGTTATCCTTCTTCAACGTGAGTGCTTCCGATTGTAGCCGTGGGCCGGCATAGATGGCGACCAAGACAATTGTTCGTAAGGGTTCTTCGCATTGGCTCAGCAGCGCCGTCTCTTCGTCTTCTGTAAGAAATCGCGTCCGATTCAACGGTTCTTTGGGCTTCTTGACTGTGCGGCCCGGATTCGCTCCGTCAAACTTTCCCCAATCGATACAGCGATTGAAGAGGCTGCTCAGTGCGGCCAGTTCCCTGTTGACCGCGACTCGGTGGCCTTCTGAGATTCTGAGCTGTTTGTGCTTCTCGATTAAGAAGGGGTGAATGTCGCTCAGGTTCATTCCGGCAAACGACCGCGCCAGGGCCTTGAAGCACCAACCGTAAAATTCAGCGGTTCTGGGCCTTTTGTTCGCATGCGACCAGATCCTGGCGAAAGGGTTCGATCGCTTTCAGGAAAACCTCGGGACAGGCGCGGAGGTTGCGATGGAGCAGGACTTCCCCCTGCTGGTCGAGGACACACAGATACATCCAGCGGGCATGCAGGTCGATGCCACAGTAGTAAGCGTGGGCTTTGGTGTAGAATCTCATCAGGTCTCCCTCCTTGTGGGAATTGGACACTTCCGGGAGCATACCCAATTCGTATGCTCCCAAGGGAGGCCTTGATGAGTATCACGCGGTCGGAGCGGACCGCTGAAAAAGCGCGGTCGCTCAACCGCAAACCGGTTAGGCGGCTCATGATCAGGGCGTTGGTCCAAAATTCTGGCAGTTTGTTGTCAGTCCGTGCGTGTAGATCTTTATTAACTCTTGGGAAAGGAAGCCAAACAATGAAGCGCAATCGAAACTGCAAAACAATTCTTCTGACATTAGCCGTTGTCGGCCTCGCTGCGGTTAGTTTGCTAGGTCGATACGGAGTTGTGGAGCAAGCTCGCGCTCAGCAACAGGAAAGAAACAACGCTCAGAAATGGGAGTACTGTTACATTCTTGGCACTTATCAGAACAGTGACGGTCATGCTAAAGCTCAACTTCTTCGTGGCTCGACTCCCCGGGGACAGATTGAAGAGGTCGATAACAGCATGGGAATCATCGCGACACTAAACAAGTTGGGTGCTGAAGGATGGGAAGTGGTTAGCGTAATTCATGAAGCTGATCGATCGGAAGAATTCTTCCTTAAACGTCCTAAATAATTTCGATGCATCCATCAGGAGCTGGTTCGCCGTCGGCCCGAATGCGCCGCGCTCAACCGGGCCGGGTTAGGTGCGCATCCGTGTTCGGCGCTCGGCTCTACATCCAGATCTCCGACAAACGCCTGAAGCTGTCTTCGCCGCAAATCAACCGTTCGTATGAGTCGACACTTTCGGTAACCATCGAGGATGGAACGGTGAGAATACAGCTGCGGCTGCTCGCCACGATGGAGGGCTATTTTGTGAAGGTTGCCAAGATTGCCAAAAGCGCTTGCGCTTCGGGAGAGGAATTGGCTAAAACAGAACCATGTCAAAGACTAAACCAACGACTATTGCCGAATACATAAACTCCGCTCCCAAAGAAGCGCAAAAGAATCTGCGCGAGATGTATGCAATTCTCAAGAAAGCTGCACCCCGAGCTACGGAAGGCATGAAATGGGGATCGCCGGTGTTTGAAGAGAAGCGAATTCTTTTCGCATTTGCCGCATTCAAATCGCACCTCAATTTCATGCCAACCCCTTCCGCGATGAAGCCATTCAAAAAGGAGTTGGCAAAGTACAAGACCGGTAAGGGCTCAATTCAATTCCTCCACGACAAACGGCTGCCGAAGGCGCTCATACGCAAAATCGCTGCCCTTCGCATCATTGAACTTAGGGAAAAAGATGTTAGATGGATGTGAAGGCATGTGGAGCTTTGCGAGAACTGCGCCTGCCGGCGGTCAGCTGTCCATGAGAGTCGAGCCCTCCCCATGAAAAAAAGTGACTCTTCTAAAGCCCGTGGTGTACGGCCTCGTTCACCAGGAAGGAACAGCTGGCCGATGTGGTTGTCGAGTTCACGTTGGGACAGACCGGCTTTGATCGCTATAACAAGCTTCTCGCCGGGCTCTTCGAGAAACTCGCGGGCATCGATGTCGCGAACGTACGGCGCCAATCCTCGACCAAGACCCTACTTGAGGAGGCTACCGACCTACAGAAAGTGCGAAATAGGGTGATCCATCAAGGACTGGTCATGCCCGATGCTGGCGCGAGGCATGCCCGCTGAGCCGCCGCTCATCTTGAGGTCATTAGGCGGCAGGACCAGAGTTGATTCAGCCATGGATGTCGTAGAGCTTACGATCGAAGTCGCGAGCCGCCCCGAGGCGGGCGACATCCTCAGCTCGCCCCACCGCTGCGCCGAAGTCACCTACCTCGTCTCCATTGGCGAAGCGCATGATGACCTGCCAGCCGGCTACCACAACATCCACCGGAAGCTGCGTCTGCTCGTTGCCGACGTGGTAACGGAACTCGGCGCCACGGAAGGGGACGTATGGCAGATCATCCGGCTGGCCGAGGGTCTCCGCTCGGGCGGTGGCAAGGTACTCATCCACTGTGAAGCCGGAGTGAGCCGCTCCTGTGCAGCGGCACTGATCATGTACGCGTGCTGGCTCGGCCCCGGGCGCGAGGGGGAGGCAATGGAGCGGGTGTTGGCGCAGCGCCCGATTGCGGTCCCAAACCGCAGGATGGTGGAGATCGCGGACAGGCTGCTCGACCGGAAGGGTTGTCTGCTAGAAGTGCTGGGCTAAAATGGCCTCCTGGGGCAACGCCTGACACGGGTTCTAGCCGAATGGCACGAGGCGCCAGCGGCTGAGCTTGATTGCGTTCCGCCACTTGACCCGAAAGGAAGGGAGCCGATGGACTGGAGGAAGACAGATTCGCTGTCGTACTCAGAGAACGGGAGAGCCGTTTACAAGGGAAGGGGCGGACAGCAATCCGCAGCCCACAAAGGAAACCTGGTTCGGACACGAAAGGCCGGACAAACCAGGCCAACCTCACTGAGGGGAATAGCGACGAAGGCGACGACGCCTTTTGCGGAAGCGAGTCTTTCTGAGGAGCCCGGTGCGGGAAAACTGCACGCCGGGATCTGTGCGGGGGGCGTCAGGCAACTGGCCGGCCTACCGCGATGGCGGTTTCATCGTGGATGAGGATCAAGTTTTCAGCGTGTTGTTGTCAGAGAGGTCATGAGGTCGTTGGAAGCCGATCCTGGAGGACAACCGTGAGCAAATTGGACACGCAGTTCACTGCAACGCTGAAGAAGAGCCCGAACAAGGGAGGCTGGACCTACGTGGTCATGCCGGGCTCGGCCGAATACTTCGGTACGCGTGGTATCGTGAAGGTGAAAGGCACCGTCGATGGCCACCCGTTCCAAAGTTCGTTCATGGCTCTCGGGGACGGTACGCACAAGCTGCCCATCAAAGCTGATGTTCGCAAGGCCATCTCAAAGGAAGCCGGCGAAACCGTGACCGTCCATCTCAAACAGCGACTCGATAAGTGACGATTGCCATAGGCAACGTAAACCAGAATGCCTAACAAATCGTTGGAGACGGACGTTTGAAATGTGAACCACAACAGTTTTGAAACGAGTCATAACGTGACATTGACTCTTGCAGTTGGTTTGATATTTACCTTCGGGCTTAATTTCGATTACTTGATGGTAAGAGGTAACACCCTTGAATCAACACACAAGGCTAAATACAGATTGAAGATCGATAAATCTTTCACGCCGCTCGGTGAGTTTCATCACCAACCTATTTATGACGGTGTGAAGTTCAATGTGTCTATGGCCGCTTTCTCCAAGGGAGACAGCATTATCCTTATGCACGCTGAAATGCACACGGACGGTTCCGGTGGTCTTGATTACAGCAAGCTAAAGGCTGAGACGCTGAATGGCATCAAGTTTACCTCCAGAGAGCAGTGTGTAACGCCGGCAGATGTCCCTGACAGCAATCCAGAGCTACTTTTCTTGCGCGACAAGGGAGTCGCTGTTGTGTTTCCTATGTACCTCAAACAGTTTTTCGCAACTTCACCGGACGGGACATCTGAAGTTGTGTTGACATACTATAAGAGAGTCGTGTCTTGCGGCAGTGAAACAATAGCATCCGAATTCAAGGAGCAAATAGATCGGGAAGTTCGTTCGTTGATGAGAGTTTCTAAAAAGAAGTAGGTTGTCGCAAATGTTAACCGCGCTGCCCAACACGCCGCCAGACTGTGTGAAAACCACATCTTTCTTGAGACAGCGAAAAACGGACTCTCGTATTTGCCTCAGGTTGCAATTTCTCGAGGGCGCGAATGATTTTTTTCCATGCCCCTTTTTCTCGGCTGTTCTGAGTTTTCACCGTTAGACGGCCTCGAGCACCCAGTGCTAGACTTGTCACCAGGCACCCGAAGCCCATCCTGCCTTCGCTAAGCCCTTCAACCTGCAGTTTGGTCTCAGCTCCGTCCAGCTTGGTGAACTCGGGTGCTGGGAGGCCGCTCAACCTCTGAGAAAGGGCTATTCAAATGAAGATCAGGCTGACAAGCGTGTCGATATCGAATTACGATAAGGCGCTCAAGTTCTATACCGAAGTCTTGGGCTTTGTGAAGAAGCGGGACATCCCACTCGGTCACGGCGTCCGCTGGCTAACCCTTGTCTCACCCGAGGAGCCAGAAGGCACCGAGCTGCTTCTTGAGCCAAACGCCAAGTATCCGGCCATGAAAGCGCTCAAGGAGTCTCTGGTCAAAGACGGCATACCGTTCATGGCATTCCAGGTTGACGATATTCAACAGGAGTATGCCAGGCTGAAGAAGCTGGGCGTTCAGTTCACGATGGAGCCGAAGAACCTGGGAATGACGACGGAGGCCGTCTTCAACGACACTTGCGGCAACCTTATTCAGATCTATCAGGTCAATGCTGCCTAGAGGTCTGCATCTCTGAGTTCCCTCGGCCCGCCTAACAACTCATGCAGCCGACGGCGCTTCGCGCCGCGGCTGATGCTGAGTGTTTAGACGGCGCCTCTAAGGTGACGTAATGACTCGAGTTTCGGTGAAGGCAGTGTTCATCGGTACTGTCGTGGACGTTGTGTTGTCGCTGGTCGGGACTATGTCCCTCGCAACCGGCTTGTTGATCGGAGGTAGCGAGAACCCAGCCTGGTTCACCACGACCGTGGCGTTGAATATTCCCACCGCAATTTTCGGTGCTCTGCTGGCAAAGCGCAAAACAGCGAATCCAGTTGCGGGCAGAACCGCAATGTGCCCGATCGTTTGGGCCACCAACAGCGGCTTTTGACCACAGTAAGGAGGACCAGCAGATGGCAGCGAACTCACCTAAACGGCAAGTGCCGAAGCCAAAAAGATCGGTTATAGAGTGGCTGCTTGATTCTGACCCTTCGATCCGCTGGCAGGTGATGCGGGACCTGACCGGTGCGCCCGCGGAGGAGGTTGCGGCCGAGCGCGTGCGGGTCGCCACCGAGGGCGCGGGCGCCCGGCTGCTTGCCCTCCAGGGGGCCGACGGGCGGTGGGGCGGCGCGGCGTGGAACCGTGGATGGAACTCCACGATGCACGTCCTGATGCTGCTGCGGGACCTGGGTCTCGATCCCGCGAGCGACCAGGCACGTCGCGCGGTGGGGCTCGTCCGTGACGGCGTGACCTGGAAGGGTTGCGGCCCGCAGGAGTGTGATGGCAATCCCTTCTTCGCCGGTGAGGTGGAGCCCTGTATCAATGGACAAGTGGGCGCGGTCGGCGCGTACTTCGGCCAGGACGTCCGGGGCATCGTCGACCGGCTGCTGGCCGAGCAGCTGCCCGATGGCGGCTGGAACTGTGAGGCCGCCAACGGCTCGACGCGGTCGTCGTTCAACACCACGATCTGCGTGCTCGAGGCCCTGCTCGAGCACGAACTACGCGTCGGGAGCAGCCCGGAGATGACCGAGGCCCGTCTCCGCGGGCAGGAGTACCTCCTCGAGCGCCGCCTCTTCCGCCGGCGGTCGACCGGTGAGGTCGTCGACGCCGCTTGGACCCGTTTCGCCTTCCCGACGTGGTGGCACTACGACGTGCTGCGCGGGCTCGAGTACCTGCGCCGAGCCGGCGTCGCTCCCGACGAGCGCGTGGCCGAGGCAATCGAGCTGGTCGAGTCGAAGCGCGACGGCGACGGCCGGTGGCCGCTCGAGAACCAGCACCGCGGCACGATGGCGGTCGAGGTGGACGAGGGCGAGGGCCGGCCGAGCCGGTGGAACACGCTGCGCGCCTTACGAGTGTTGGACTGGTATTCAGCACGAGACTAACGCAGATGCCGCTGGAACGGGACTGACAACAAGCCGAACTTCGTGCTGGACGAACTAGACCAGAAGCTCGAAGGACGCGGACATC
Organism: uncultured Acidimicrobiia bacterium; assembly: GCA_963752385.1. Classification (GTDB taxonomy): domain Bacteria; phylum Acidobacteriota; class Terriglobia; order Versatilivoradales; family Versatilivoraceae; genus CAVVYL01. The sequence goes on from CAVVYL010000041.1 coordinate 95,929, forward strand.
GGTTTGCGCGTTACGCGGATGACGGTAACATCTACGTGCGCAGTCGTCGGGCCGGTGAACGGGTGATGGCGAGCGTGAGCCAGTTTATCGTGGTGAAGCTCAAGCTGAAGGTCAACAGGGAGAAGGGTGCGGTGGCCAGACCTTGGGATCGGAAGTTTCTGGGTTTTAGCTTCAGCCGGGATCGGCAGCCGAAAGGGCGCATTGCCTGGAAGGCCGCTGAGCGGTTTAAGCAAAGAGTCCGGCAACTGACGAGCCGGACACGAGGGATCAGCTTCCGGTGCCTGGCCAAGGAATAAGTCAGTACCTTCGGGGCTGGCAGGCTTACTTTGGACAGTGCCAGACGCCCTCAGTGCCGGCAGACTTTGACAAGTGGATTCGGCGCAGGCTGCGGAGCATGATCTGGAAGCAGTGGCAACGCTTTCGGATGCGCTACCGGCAACTGCGCAAACGGGGAGTGGAACGACGACTGGCCTACCAAACGGCGAAGAGTAACCACGGACCCTGGCGGTTGGCCAAGAGTCCAGCTTTAGCCATAGCCCTGCCCAATGTCTATTTTGACTCTCTGGGGATTCCAAGATTAAGGGTTTCTGAATAGCTCAACCCGCCGAACCGCCGTATGCGGACCCGCATGTACGGTGGTGTGGGAGGCGTGCGGCTGCGAAGCCTCCCCCTATCCCGATTAGGCTGATGAGGTATTTCGCACCCGGTACATGCAGGCCCAACCATGAATGGATTATCCGAAAAACTTCCCACACCGTTTGACGACGGTGAGGTCTACGACCTCCTCCTCAAGGACATCCCGTACGGGTTCGACTTCTACACAGGCCTGGCAAAGGAAGCCAAGGGACCGGTGCTGGATGTTTGTTGCGGTACGGGCCGGATCCTGTTGCCTTGCCTGCAAGCGGGTGTCGACATCGAGGGGCTGGACCTGTTTGCCCCGATGCTGGACACGCTGCGGCGAAAGTCAGGGGAGTTGCGGCTTTCACCGCGCCTGCACCAGGCCGACATGAGCGACTTCAGCCTGCCGCGCCGCTACGCGCTGGTCATGATTCCCTTCAACGCCGTCGGCCACAACATGACGCAAGAGGCACAAATCCGCTGCTTGTCGCTCTGCAGGCAGCATTTGTTGCCCGGCGGTCTACTGGCCTTTGACACGTTCTTCCCATCGCTGGCGATCATCGGCACGCCGCAGAACACGCGCGTGCTGGAAGGCGAAATGCCGCATCCGTCGACCGGCCTGCCGATGCGGATGTACGATACTCGCAGTTTCGACCGTGTCGCTCAGGTTCAACATTCCATCAACGAGCTGGAATTGCTGGGCGCCGATGGCAGCGTGCAGCAGGTCCATCGTTCCGAGATGAGTCTGCGCTACATTTACAAAAACGAAATGGCGTTGCTATTGCGGGCCGCTGGATTTGGCCGTTTCGAGATCTACGGCGATTTTGACCGCTGTCCACTGACCCGCGAAGACGATGCGATGATTGTCGAGGCGTGGGAGAACTGAGACCGAAGTCGGAAGCTCGCACGAATTCCGCCACTTGTCGCTCTTTTCGGCGGGCTTGTCCGCCTTGTCAGGCGCTGGACGAAATCCAGGCGCTGCACCTGACCGGGGCTGCATTACAGTTTCGCGCGGCATCAAGCTCTTGCAGCCGCCCCGGAGGGCAGTGACATGAGATGGAGAAATCTGCTCGTGCTGATTTCCTTGATCAGCCTCCTGGGTTGCACAGCTTCCAGGCAAGATGTCCACTCACCGGAAACCTCGAAGACAGTTGATGTAGGCGGTTACAGGCTGCGTCTGGTTGTGAGAGGCAATGGCACTCCCACGGTTGTGTTGGAGTCTGGTTTGGGGGCAGGGGTGGAGAGTTGGACAAGAGTGCGGGCCTCGGTAGCCAAGTTCACTCGAGTAGTCTCCTATGACCACGCTGGGATAGGAGGGTCTGAACCCAGACCGAAACCGCGAACTGGGCTGCAGATAGCCACGGAACTAAACACCGCCCTAAAAGCCGCCGAGCTAAGGCCGCCATATGTCCTGGTCGGACACTCAATTGGCGGCCCCTATATTCATGTTTTCGCAAGCCTGTACCCCAGCGAAGTCGCCGGCATGGTGTTTGTGGATCCTACCCAATATCGCTTAAGCCAAGAAAATGGCGATGTGACCGGGTGGTTAAGGGGTCATCACCCAGAAAAAGTGAGAGACATGGAGGACAAATTTGGAAGAGCACAATTATCTAAAGGGATACAGGATTTGCTTCGGGTTCAGTTTTCGGATGTCGTCAAGCAAGGGGAAGAAATATTAGCAAGCGCACCGGAGAGGCTACGAGACGAGTGGGCGAGCATCATGCACAAGGAACAACTAGAAATGATGAGAGAAGAATCACTTCAATCCTTGGCAACGATGCCTCAACCGGTACGGGAAGAATTTGAAGGCATGCTCTCCACATTACAGCAAGCGCAAGCGGCTTCGCTGCGACCGAATCTCCCTGTGATTGTGCTTGCAAATAGCAAACGAGATTCAACACTCACTCCAGCCGAACAAGCCTTGGAGGGCGTTAGAATTGAACGTAGGCTGGAGAGCTACAGAGAATGGCTGAGAAAACTGCCAAGCGGCAAACTCATGGTCACAGACAAAAGTGGCCATGACATCCCAAACGACGAACCAGACTTGGTAGTCAATGCTATCCGGCAAGTAATCGCAAGCGCGAAGGAATAACTTGGCCGCTTCTAACAAAATCGCTGGAGCCCGGCAAAAGACAGCCGACTAAACGACGGAGCCGCCGCCCAACAAGGTGGTGCCTGACAACCGGCACCGTTGTCAGGCGACGCTTTCCCAGAGCAGACTGTTGCTATATTGTGAGCACTTGTAGCCGAGCCTGCGCAGCTGGATCCACGTTTCGTGGAATCTTCTTCCTTCAGTCCCCACGCACCGTCAATTGCTCCCTTCAGTCCCTATTACGTTGATTTCGTGATACTCCTGCAATGAAAGCACATCTACCTTGTTCTGCTGCAAGGCGGCGATGCCGCTAGCGACGGCCGCCCCACCCGAGAGCGTGGTAATGCAGGGAACTCCGAGTTGCATGGCAGCGCGGCGAATGGCGTGCTCATCAAAGAAGGAATCTTTGCCTAGACGTGTGCACATGAGGTTACCACTTTGATGAGATCGACAATATGCGGCGTCCTTCATTTACGCTTACTTGGGTTCAGACGCAGAAGACGTGCCTGACTTCTCGATTCGCTCAAGCTCGGCCAGCGCGAAGTGGTATTCTACAAAGTGCCGGTTGCCATATTCACGAACCCATGAGAAGTGCTCCAAGGCCTCAGCAGTTTTCCCCTTCAAAGCCAGGTCCAATCCCGCGTAGCCGTGTGCTTCCGTCAGTTCATCGTTGTTGATCGACCCGCGCAGCAGTTCGTTGCCGTCCAGCTCGCCGCGCAGGTATTGAAACACGGGATAGGGCCAGCGAGAGCGATCTGCCTGGCTGGCCGCTTCGTCCAGGATTCGAGCCGCGTCCTCGGGCCTTTTCGCCTGCCGGTAGCCAAAATGGGCCAGCAGCGCCATAAACTGTGACGCCTCAGCATGCCAGCCCAGAAGTTGAAGACAAGCCCGGCCGTCCTCGGCCGCCGCGTCGCCCCTGGAGAGATACAGGTTCAGGAAGCCGCGTCGCCGATAAAGGCTTTCAGATGGATGTTCCATGCGACCCAGTTGGTTCAGGCAGTCGACGGCTTCGGCGTACCGGCTGAGATCCGAGTAAATGTCGCCCAGCATCGAGTACAAGCCGGGCGCGTGAGGATTGAAGCGAATCGCCTTTTGAAAGGCTTGCATCGCGGCTTCATCCTTGCCCAATCGCCGGTAACTCATGCCGAGGTTAGCGTGCGCGTCAGCCAGGGCTGGGTCGATCGCAATGACCCGCTCGTAACTCGCAATCGCCTCTTCCAAGGGCCCGGCAATCGAATAGGCGTTCCCTAGGGCCAGGTGAGCGGGTACGAGCTTCGGCCGAAGCGTGATCGCTCCCTGGTAGGCGGCGATTGCCTCCCTCGCTAGCCGCAAAGCCAGATAGGCGTTGCCCAGTTCTAAGAACGACTGGGCATCTGACGGGTCCAGCCGAACAGCTTCCTGAAAACAGGCAACCGCATTCCTGGTAGCTCCCAGGGCGGTGAAAGTCTGCCCCAATCCCCGGTGGGCCGCCACCATGCTCGGATTCAAGCGAACGGCCTCGCGAAAAGCGTCCACGGCCTTGTCGTATCTTGCCTTCCCCAGTTCGAGGACGCCCAGTTCCACCAGTTCCGGAGCAGTCCGCGCAGCCTGACTCAGTCCCAGACCCGGGCAGCACGCCAGTACCAGAAACACAACGATCGTTGAAAAGGCACGCATATTCGGGCTGCTCCTTGAAGTGAAACCTTCGACCGATTCCCCTGCTGGACAGAGGAGCTGGCGGGCAGTAACAGAGGGGCTCTTCACTGTTTGAAACAGAAGCGAATTGTATCTGCACAGGCCCGATTGCGCCAGATGTTTCGTCTCGATTCGGGTTAAGCTGGGGTGACAGGGGATCCTGTCAAAACTTGTGATTCAGCGAAGAAGTCGGCTCCCCTCGCCCCCAACGCGGGAGAGACCTCTGAGGTAAAAAGTCAAAGAGGAAATGCACAGGGAATGGGTGATTTATTCACAGGTGACCTCCTGGAGTTTGGAAGACAGGGCGGCGCACAAAAGGGAGCCTCGGCGGCGCAGGGAAGGCTGGCCCGCTGTCCACGGCCGGAGTGCTCACTGCGGGCCTCTTCCCAACCTCCGGCACGGCGAGACCCGGCAAAGAATCTAAAACGATGGAGTCGGCGCGAAGGACGCGGCTCATCGTTAAATCGTTAGCCCACGGGGACAATGAGGAATAACGTTGGTCTCCTCATTGGTAAGATGCTGTGACCAAACTGCGTAAATGATAGTCGTGCGATGCCCCTATCGCGACCGTCTCTTTCTCTGGTTTGGAGTGGGCTCTTTTGGGGTCAGAGATGATCAGAAGCTTGGTGGTATTGAATTCACTCGCATTAACGCTGGTTGGGATGTCAGCAGTGCGGGCAGCAACTCACGTAGCAGACTCAAGTACAGGAATCGAAGTTGACTTCGAAGGCAACCAGATTTTCACAGCCGATCAACTCCGAATTGCCATGACCTCAACTGCGACATCTAACCAGCCTAGAAAGGGACCAACCCTGGCTGGGGGACTTGAAAAAGGCTTGGAACGGTTGCGCGAGTTCTTGAGTGCTCATGGTTATCTCGAACCGCGCATTGGCAAGCCGCAAGTAGAAGAGAGCGGTGTCGGAGTCATCGTTAGAGTACGCCTTGAAGAAGGACCTCTCTACCGTCTCGGTGAGGTCAAAGTGACAGGGGACACCGTCTTCTCCGAGGAACAGATTATTCAGGCTCTGAACATCACGCAAGGGGACCCTTTCAGCGGCGAAGC
>CAVVYL010000042.1:0-14468 GCA_963752385.1 uncultured Acidimicrobiia bacterium
TTCGCTCCGAGCGGATGACGGGCAAACCGGAAGTTGGGCTCTTTGAGCGCCATGGATTGCACGGATTGCTCCTCCCTAACCTCCAAAAAACAAAAACCGGCCAATCCGTTTGCTCCGAAGTTTCAGCGCAAGCTATCGAGAATCAATAGATTGGCTAGGTTTTTGGACGTTTATCTGGTCCAATCTCTGCACGCGCCACATTCTGAACAAGTTAACGCCGCGCGGGCATGACGATTGGCCAGATAAACGCCGTAGTGTTTATTAGACGCTAGGCGACACTCTCGAATACGCTCCAAACGGCAGTGCCTTGCACCTCCCAATCCCCTCTGTAGGGGGGCTCATCGTCGGGCCTCGATAACGTGCGACGCACGGTTCAGCCAGAAGTACCGCCAGGGGAACCGCCGGAATGCTGGATCGCGGAATTCCGCTGCGGCTAAAGCCCCTAGCAATTCGTCCTCCGTGTAGCGTTCGGCATGCCACCACCACTCGACGAGAACTTTTGTTTCCGGGGTCTTCTTCGTGATGATAACCAGAATATGACCGTTCGGGGCGAGTCGCGCACGCAATCCAGCCAGAGCGCGCGGCAGATCCTGCTTCGGAAGATACTCGAGCATCGAAGCCGACAGGACCAGATCATAGTTGGTCCATGAAGGCGGGAGCATTTCAAGAGCGAGTACGTCGGCTTCCCAAGGGTGGACTCGAGTAATCCCGCGGGCCTTCAGTTCTTTCTCAAATCGCCGCAGCATCGCGGGGGTGAGGTCGAATGCATCAATGCTTCTGTAATTGAAATTCTTTGCCCGCAGTGCTTCCAGAAAGGCGAAGGTGGTCATGCCGAAACCGCAGCCTGCATCGAGCACGCGAAGTCCAGGCCGAAGCAGCTGCGAGCGTCGGAGTACCGCCTGAATCCCTCGCGGAGACTGGAACGCATTGATGAAGGAACTGTAGCGGTCAATTCCCCTCGTGTAGAGTTCCTGGACAGCCGAACGACTCAACGGCATTACTTCTCATCCTGGATGACGCCGGTTATGCTTGGATCCAACACTCGATAGCAGAAACACCGGCTGGAAAAGGCCAAAGAAGCCCTTTTCCAATCCTCAGAATCTCAGTCCTCGTTTTAGGGCCCGGCAATCCATTTCCCATTGGTCATCAGTGAAAACATCTACCATGAAATGCCCAGAGGTGCGTTGCACCGCGTCTTCAGTGCCACGTCTGCTGGGGTTGCACCCGGTCGGCGAAGCCACTCGTCGAACATCTTGTGCGTGAACGCTGCTGCGGCGTCAGCTCTGGTGGCTCTACGATCAACTCGTAGAAGCCAGTTCGGTTCGTACAGTACGCGCTCGTAGCGCACGCGATCCAATGTTGCGTAGGCGAAATGCGTTCGGGTCGCGTGGGTCCCAAACGAAAAAAGACGACTAGGAGCAGGTCTTTGCCCCATACTTCCGAGCATCGAGTACGACCTTATCTGACCGCAACTTGACTGTCCACGAGCCATTGCTGTGGCCGCAAACGAGGTTTGGCTGCCTCAATGGTTGCCGAGATCACGAAGTCCTGAATGCCCCCTCCAGGTGCCGACGACTCTCGGATGAACGACTTGCTCTGGTCCTTGGGTTCAATCTTGATTTGAGCGAAGCCCGCGTCGGTCAGCATCCGTTCCAGATCTTTGATAAGCGAGGCTCCTGCCATGCAGCCGGTATAAAGGACAAGATCCTTTCGACCTTCTTCCGGCAGTTCAGCCGTGGCAACGATATCCGAGATGGCCAACCGACCCCCCGGTTTCAGGACTCGAAAGGCTTCCTTGAACACCTGTTCTTTCTCGGGAGACAGGTTAATGACGCAATTGGAGATGATCACGTCCACGGAGCCATCCACAACTGGCAGGCGTTCGATTACTCCTAATCGGAACTCCACGTTCCGGAAACCGCTCTTCGCCGCGATTGAGCGTGCCTTCATTACCATATCGGGAGTCATATCAACCCCAATGACTAAGCCAGAGTCTCCCACTTGCCGTGCTGCCAAAAATACATCGAAGCCTGCACCGCTGCCGAGGTCTAGCACCGTCTCACCCGTTTTCAGGGACGCTATCGCCTGAGGATGGCCACATCCCAGCCCCAGATTGGAGCCTTCCGGAACAGCCGTGATTTCTTCCAGTGAGTATCCGAGTGCCTGAGCCGTCTCTGCTGCGCCAGCGTGTTTTCCGGATTCAGCGCCGCAGCAAGATTGTGCACAACAGCTTCGTCCAGCGGACTGAGCGATCTTCCCATACTCTTCGCGAACCGCCTGCCGAATCTCGTTTGAAGTCAGAGTTTGCATTTTCTTTTCTCCTCGTCTTGTTCGTGCTCAGCCGTCCGCTGAGTCTCACTTCCAATGACGGCCCTTTCTGAGAAAAGACGCAGGATTCCCAAAAAAAAATCAGCAGCGGTTGCACTCCTTGCCCTTAGGTTGGTAGCCCATTACACTGCCGCGGTGGTCAAGCTTGAAATGACAGCACTCGGTGAACAAATCCTTCAACTGTTCTCGTCCTCTCTGGACACGAGATTTGGCGGCGGGCAAGGACAACCCCAGCCTTTCCGCTACTTCTTTCTGTGGCAGCCCCTCCAGTTCGGACAACAGGAGCGGAAGTCGATATTTCTCTGGCAAAGCATCCATCATTGGCCGGACACACTCTGCCAGTTCTTCCAGAACACGAGGCTGCTGAGGTTGAGGTAAATCCAATGTTTCAGGCAATTCCTGCTCAGGCTTCCGGCTTCGGAAATGGTCAATGATGGTGTGACGGGTAATTTGATACAGCCAGCTCTGAAGAGAGGTCTCATCCTTGAGGCTAGCGATTTTAGCCTGGATTTTGACGAACACGTCTTGAAGGACATCATCTACAACTGACGTGTCTGGGATGCGTCTATGAATAAAGCCACGGAGCTGAGCAGAATGTTCGTTCCAGATTCGTTCGGTAACGACCGTCATCTTGATTCAATGCCTCTCATCTTAGTTGTCGAACGGGCGATGGATCTCGTGGGACATCACTCGAAAAATATTGGCCCCTTAGGATCGCACGTGTGGAGACTCAGATCACAAGCTGCTGTTGATCTCTTTCTTATAGAACTCGCTAAATTTGCTTCTGATCTCATCGCGGACCTGCCGGAAAATCGGGATGACGTGTTCCTCGCTGCCTGTGGTCTTGGCTGGATCGGTAAATCCAATATGGACTCGTTTTCCTACCTGGCCCATGAAAACGGGACAGTTCTGGTCGGCGTCAGCACAGACCGTGATGACATAGTCAAACGACTGGCTGAGAAACTGCCCGACACCTTTCGGTTTGACCTGGGAGATGTCGATGCCTATTTTCCTGCATCACGCGAATTGCATTCGGATTGACTCGAACGTGAGTACCAGCTGAAAGGACTTCCAAACGAGAATCGAGAGAGCGCAGAATCCCTTCTGCCATTTGGCTGCGAGCGGAATTGCCCGTGCAAAGGACCAGAATCCGCTTCTTGGCACCAGCTTGAGTCTGTATTCCGGAGATTGCTGCGGACAGCGAGACCACCGGCAAGGGTAACAGGGAGGGAGTCGGCAACATATTCTCCTTTCGAGCTTCTCGCTCTTTCTGGATTATCTGCAAATCTGAACAATCTCCTCGGGTTTGATGGCTCTATTGCGAGTGCAACACTCCGAATAGAGGAATGAGAGCAGTTCTTGCAGTGCCTGGGGATTGGCTCGGTAGTACAGGTACGTCCCCTCTCTCCGGACTGCTACCAGCTCTTCATGCTTGAGCTTTTCAAGGTGATGCGACAGGGTGGAAGCCGGAATGTTGAGCTCAGACTGGATATCACTCACCACCATCCCGTCAGGATGAGCGGATAGGAGCAGCCGCATGATACGGAGTCGCGGTTCGGTACCCATCGCCGTCAGCATGTCGGCGTAGCGAATGATCTGCTCAGTGGTCTCCTTAGTCTTGAGGGCCACGATGCACACCTCCTCTGGAAACAAAATCCGAGCTACTTCCTATTTCCATCATAGTAGAAATATGGAAGCAGTCAACTCTCTTGAAGAAGAATTGTTCCCAGTTGCGGCGTTGGTTTGAACTCATTAACTAGAACCAGAGTAAGCCCGGGCAGATACTTGATTCGCTTCCCTCTTGTGGAACGATCATGTCTCGCCGCCCGTTACGTCGCGCTGATGCGGCCGTTACCTGGCTTACCCACTAGAGGTCGTGAAGAAGTGAAACAGTTCCTGGGAGTGCTGTTAGGCGAATGACCTCGCTTGCCAATCAGCAAGTTGCTAAGAACCAGAAGCCCCTGGCTGACTCTCCCCGGCAGGGCAAAGAGCCAACACAGAGAAGGCCGAGAAGTCCACGCAGCACCATACTGTGATTCCCAATATATCCACCCATGACGGAAGTCTGTGCCCAGCCTCCGGTCGAAGGTACGGGCACGGAAAGCCACCCACGACGGATCTTTGCAATCCGGCACGGCTTGCTCAGCAGAGTCGCCGGCACCCATTCGGTCACAGGCCTGCTGTCGACAGCGCAGGCTGTAATGTCCCGCCGGCACCAGCCAGTTGGGCAAAACGGTGAAAGTCTTCCGGCACGGCCGACAAATCCCACGCCGCACCCAGATGTGTTCACTCCGGTCGTCGTGCGCCTGGCGAAGCCGCCGACCGTGGCCGATGATCGTGGCGTCTCCGCAAAGCGGACATCGCCGAGGCAGGCGATCCAAAGGAATTACCCCGGGTCATGTGCTTGGATCGCGTCAACTTGACAATACCGTTGCCAGGGTTATGACTTTTTCCAAGGTGTTGGCATCTCACTCGCCACCCCGCTGGGCCTCCCAGGTTCCTCAGCGGATCTGTCCTCGCACGCCCTCCCCAAGCAACGCTTTGGAGAACTGAGTATCCAAGTGGGTGCGCCAGACACTACCACTTCTGCTAGCCTTGAGGCGTGTGCGAGAAAGGAGAACTAAAATGAGTCCTATCGGCAACGCCATACTAGGCTTGGTGTTCTTGGCTTTAGGAACAGTCTCGACATTCCTGATGTTCCACTTGTGGGGGTATCCCTTCGACGAAAAAACCTACAGGAGTGAAGCGCCCCCGTCGCTGATGTTGCTTCATCGGCTCATCGGGTACGTCTATTTGGCCATCTATCTCTATTTTCTATCCCAGATGGTGCCTAGGCTTTGGGAATACCAAATCGAATTGCCGGCCCGCTCGGTTGCTCATCTCACCCTCGGTATGGCGATCGGGGCCATCCTGCTGGTGAAGATTTCGGTGGTCCGGTTCTTCAAGCATCTGGAATCGAAACTCGTTCCGTTTCTCGGTGTCGGCCTTCTCATCTTCACTATCCTTCTGATGGGACTGTCAATCCCTTTTGCTTTTCGCGAGGCATACTTGCGGGCTGCTACGGTCAACGGCCCCATTTCCGACCCGCAAAACCTTGGGCGAGTGCGTGAACAGCTTTTGCTGGCCGGGCTGCGGGATGAAGGGGATCGCAAGCGATTGGCTTCTCCCAAGAGCTTGCGGGCCGGACAGGCTATACTGCTCAGGGAATGTGTCCAATGTCACGATCTACGCACGGTTCTGGCCAGGCCCCGCACTCCAGAAAATTGGCGAGAGACTGTCACACGGATGGCCGAGCGCTCGAATCTGGTCAAGCCCATTAGCGAGGGTCAACAATGGGAGGTGATATCATATCTTGTCGCCATCACCCCTGAACTTCAAAAAGTAGCCGGGCAGAGGCGAGATGAACAAAGACGCAGTGACGCTTCCCAGATGGCTGTGAAAGGCTTGGCCGATCGGCGTGCAATATCAGGGGAAACAACTTTTGCTCCCTATGATCCGCAGAAAGGGCGTGAGCTTTTTAGAATGCGGTGTTCTTTGTGTCATCCACATGAAGTGGTTGCGAAATCACCACCACGGTCGGAATCAGAAGCGCGGGAGTTAGTTGAGCGGATGGTCCAGAACGGCGCTTCCGCCACCGACCAGGAATTCGCCGATATTATTCGGTATCTAAGCGACACTTATGCTAAGTAGGGTTAGTGCGCTCTGTGCGTCGTCAAAGTATATCGCCGAGGATTCGTGCACTTGGAATCGAAGAATTACCGGGAAGTTGAAGTACTGAAAAGTCCAGAACACCTGTCGGGAAGGAAGCAAGTTTGGGTGTCTGCCGCCCCAGCAGACACGGATCCGGGCCAGCTCAGGAGATCCTGCATCTACGAAGAGACCTCTTCAGGCAGAGTGCCAACTAGCTCGACCTGCTATTTTCGAAGTTCGATTCTGCCTCTCGTGATGCGGGACACATCCAGCAAGTCATCGATCAGCCGCGTCACGTGCTGTACCTGTCGGTCGATCACCTCCCTGGCCCATTGCAACTCCGCTGAGGGCGGACCCTTCAGACGAAGGATTTGCGCGGCATTTCGAATGGGGGCAAGAGGATTGCGGAGTTCGTGGGCGAGCATCGCCAGAAAGTCGTCCTTGCGCTGCCGACCTAACATCCTCGATTCTCGGTCCACCGGCCACGCAAGCTAGGTGGATGGACGGCAGGGTGAACCAAAACCAAAGGCGATGTTTCATCTATTTGGCAGGGGCAGCCCCGGCAAAGGTGCGAATAAAGTTGATGACGTGCCAGCGGTCAGTTTCATTGAGCTTGTGCTCGAAGGCCGGCATTGGGTGTTTCCCTTTGGTGATGGCCTGAAATAACTCTCCATCAGTCATCTTTTCCATGCCTGATTTGTCGGTGAAGTTCGCGGGCTTCGGATTCATACGCTGGCCTGCGGGCCCATCCCCCATGCCCTTTTCGCCATGGCACATTTGGCAGTTCTTCTTGAAGATGGTTTGACCCTTGGAAACGGACTCCTGACTGGCCTCGATAGGGTTCTTCTTCTGAGCGAAACTGCCGCGGGAAAAAGCCGGTGAGATAACCAACAGCCCGATGAAAAAAGCGAGCTTGCTTGGGTACAACGCCATATGTTTGCCTCCCGTCATTGCTGGATTAGCAGAGCCGACCCGAGAAGTCTACCGCTATGCCTGCGGGTCCTGTCAAGCCCTGGTTGCGGGATACGCCACAAGCGCATGCTCCATTTTCATCCACTTTTACTTTCCCTTCGGGGAGTATCTGGTCAGCACTTTAATGACGGGGTGGGCAGCAGCTGGAACGCCAACCTTTCCTGGCGTCAAGATTTCCCTGGCTTCAATTTGCCTTGAATACAGAGCCTTGTTTGCATCCTTGTCAGACCGCAATGTCGATCCTTTCAGCTCCAGTCCGGCAAAAACCCCCTGGCTACGCGAATAGCTGAGGATCTTGGCTCTCATGGCTGCATCGGTCTCCGCCGTAGTGGCTCGTCCCACTGGTCCTCCAGCCACCGAGGCATCCCCGCCGAGTGTGACTTTGCTACTCAATAGGGAATCGACACCGGTTCGATTCATGACTAGCAACACGACATCCACCGCGGCCCCTCCAATCTGCAGGCCAAAGCTGCCGCCCTCCAGAATAACCATCGCCGGCGGTCCCCAGGCCGTCTGAGCCTTATTGCGGCAACTGATCATCCCCTTGCCGTACCGGCCTCCGAAAATAAACCCCGCTTTTTTCATGCTTGGAATGATGGCCACACAGTCAGCCTTATCCAGCAGGTCGCCCGGAATGCCCTTGTCGGGTGCCGCCATAATTTCACCAAAAACCTTGGCAGAGTGCGCCAGCCTTTCGGTCTCCTTACCCTGGGCAAGCACAGTTCCGGCCCCGAGGCTCGTCACCAAGACCACAAACCACAGTCTTTTCACGCCACTCTCCATTCCAAGAGTTCATTAAAATGATTGATCCGTGAGGCTCTCAAACGTTCTGCAGTTCCAGTCCAGAAAGCTGAACGTGAACGATACGCCCTTTCACCAAAGTTCAGGGAGAGGGCTTGTTTCCCAAGCAGTCGGCAAAGGCTTCCAGAATGAGTGAAACTAAATGGCTCCTCGATCGGGATGTCTAACACTCGTTCGGCTAGACAGCTGAAGACTCTGGAAAACAGCGATTGGGGAGATATTACGCGGAGCTAGAGGAGAGGTCAAGTTGACGGGCAAACAGGAAGTTGACCGCGATGAAGGCTTGAGTGGCTGGATTACTTCCGGTTAGCCGACGATACGCTCGGAATCCATCAGGTCACATGTGCAGACAGGCCTTATACATCGACCTGACATCGAAAAACGCAACTTCTGAACGGCGTGGTATCCTGCAATTGAAATGGCCAGCGCGCAGTTACGTTCATGCGGTTGGCTTTGCAATATGAACTGGCTAGGCCATACATGAGAATGCAATACTTATTTCGATCCGGGGACTAGAAAAGAAGCGAAATGCGGTCGATTGTTGTGGCGTTTATCGTGCTGACCCACTGTGTTATCACGGCGTCGGATGCCGACCTCAGGCCCGCCAGCCTGGGCGTGTATCGGCTCCCTTTCTCCGATGGAAGCATGGTCAAGGTGTTTGATGATTTTAGCACTCACCGACCGCGCGGGCGGGTTGATCTCTATGCCGTTGAGGGTCAGGGACCCTATCGTATCGTTGCAGCGGCCGATGGCCGGGTCATGGCAATCCAGGACAGCTACGGAGAGCAACAGAGCGCCAGAGCGGCTGCGCTTTGCCACAACAACTATGTCTGGATCTCGCATGAAAACGGCGAGTGGACCAACTATTCGCACTTAGCACGCGGCTCGGCCACACGCCAAGCGGGTTTGAAGGTCGGCGACATGGTCAAGGCGGGCCAATATATTGGCGATGAAGACGCGGTTGGTTGCGCAATGCTCAAGCACGTCCATTTCGAGGTAGCGGTGCCGGATTCCAACATGCCGATCGACGAAGGCGGCTTTCTCACTGATAACGCAGATGGCAAGCGAGAGCGCAATCCGCGCTTCTGCGATGTACCAGCCCAGTTTGTGACAAAGGACGCCGAATACCGCGCAGGGCCATGCTGAAGGGAGTGTATATAGCCCCACTGGGTAGGTGGGCAATGTTCTAGGAAGTTGCTCCCGTTCCTTGGCGCGAGGCTCGCTCAGGTCCTCCCCTTGGCCGTATGTCGTCTCTAGCTGATGTGCCGCCGGAAGGTTTCCCGGTCACGGGCAAACCGGAAACTGATAACGTCCGACGACTGACCAATAGCCCCGGTGCCGATGGTAGCCCGAGGGCACGGTAGATAGGCACCTCCCTAGCCTACGAAAAGCGAAACCCCGCGGTGGCCTTCAGTTCGTCACGGCAGCGGGATCCGGTAGAGGTTCCGCTGCACGGTCTCCCGTGAGAACGCGTATACTTTTGGCGTCGGACCAGGGCCGACAGTCACCTGCTTCGATGATCGTCTTTGAAGGTAATGCAACACGAAGGGTCCTTGGTACGGCTCCAGTCCCGATCGGTCTTGAAACCAGCACTGCGAGCAGCTTCTACATTGATTTATGGTTATATCGTCTGAAATCTGTACTGGGGGCCGGTTTGCGGGGACCTGCAATTTTGCTTTCGTTTCGAATTCGAGAAACCTGTCCCAGGAATCCCTGAGGCGCCTCCAACGATGGCCGGATCATGATCTTTGCTGGTGGCATTCCCCTCAATCGAGAGGGCAAGGTAGTTGGTGCCATTGGCGTGAGTGGCGGCTCGGGCGAGCAAGACCATGCCGTGGCAGAGGCAGGGGCTGCAGCCTTCTAAGCTAGCCAGGAGTGAGGCTGAGTCAGAGTTGGATTCATCGACTTTTCAGAAATTGCAAGTGAAGGGCGTACAGTGTCTGCCTTTCAGGAGAAATATTATGATGAGATTATTGAGACTGATTTTGGTAGTAGCGTTTGCGCTACCGTCTTTAGTTTACGCAAACAGCGAGCTTGTTCAGCTACAGCAGGATGATAAACAGTGGGTGATGCCGGCTAAGAACTACGCAAATACCCGCTACAGCTCGTTGAACGAGATTACCGCCACGAACGTCAAGAATCTCAGGCCTGCCTGGACGTTATCGACGGGCGTGTTGCGCGGACACGAGGGTGCTCCCTTGGTGCTCGGCAGCACAATGTACGTCCATACCCCCTTCCCCAACCCCGTGCTTGCCCTGGACCTAGCAGGAGAGGGAGCTCCTATAAAATGGAAATATACTCCTAAGCAGGATCCAGAGGTAGTCCCGATCGCCTGCTGCGATACGGTTAACCGAGGGCTTGCGTACGCTGAGGGCAAGGTCTTTCTCACCCAGTTGGACACGCATCTGGTTGCTCTGGATGCCGCTACGGGCAAGGAACTCTGGAAGGTTAAGCAGGGAGACCATAAGAACGGTCAAACCATCACGAGTGCCCCCTTGGTGATCAGGGACAAAGTGATTACAGGGATTAGCGGGGGTGAGTTCGGGGTCCGCGGATTTGTGACAGCTAATAATATCAACACCGGCGAACAGATTTGGCGGATGTACAGCACGGGTCCGGAGGAAGAAGTAGGCTTTCCGGGTTCCGTAGAGACCTGGAAGGGCGAGGAATGGAAAAAGGGCGGAGGCACAACTTGGGGTTGGTACTCCTACGATCCTGCACTCGATCTTCTTTATTACGGCACTGGCAACCCTGGGACCTGGAATCCCGACCAGCGGCCTGGCGATAACAAGTGGTCAATGACGATCTTCGCTCGCAATCCGGACACCGGGAAAGCGAAGTGGGCCTACCAGAAGACCCCCCACGATGCATGGGACTATGACGGGATAAATGAGAATGTCCTTGTCGATCTCGAGATCAAGGGGAAAATGAGAAAAACCCTCGTGAACTTCGACCGCAATGGGTTTGCTTATACGCTGGACCGCGAAACGGGTGAGCTGCTCATGGCGGAGCCCTTCGTTCATGTCACCTGGGCGAAGGGGATAGACATGAACACGGGGAAACCCATTGAAGTTCCGGAAAAGAGAACCTCATCGACGAAGAACACCAAGAATATCTGCCCCTCCGCCATGGGAGGAAAGAACCAGCAGCCTGTCTCCTACTCCCCCAGAACCGGCCTCTTCTATGTACCCACCAACAATCTTTGCATGGATTATGAAGGGGTCGAAGTCAAGTACCAGGCAGGTCAGCCGTATGTTGGCGCAATAGTGGTGAGTTCGCCGGGTCCAGGCGGGCACCGGGGTGAATTCATTGCTTGGGATCCGAGCACTGGTAAGAAGAAGTGGGGCATCAAGGAGGAGTTGGCTGCCTGGGGAGGTGCACTTGCCACCGCGGGTGACGTCGTCTTCTACGGCACTATGGAAGGATGGCTGAAGGCAGTCGATGCCAACACCGGCGATGTGCTGTGGAAGTTCAAAACTCCTTCCGGTATCATTGGCAATCCGATGACTTATACCGGTCCTGATGGCAAGCAGTATGTCGCCGTCCTCTCTGGTATCGGGGGATGGTCAGGCATTGGGATTGCGGGTGGAATAGGTCCAGAGGATCCCACTGCCGGACTGGGAGCGCTTGGTGCCTTTGGCGACGTAGATAAATATAGTACCCTGGGTGGCGTATTGACCGTGTTCGCGCTCCCCTAGCGCCAGTTAAACGCGGCAAGGGACAAGGAACAAGAAGAAAAACCAGGAGTCAGGAAGCCGACGACAAGGCATAAGTCAAACCTTGCGAGGCCCCGGGCAAAGCCGAGGTGTTTGGCGAGATGCTAGAAGCAATTACTACTCTTGCCTTGCACCTTCAGCTTGCGCATCTCAACCTTGTTTTGGCTAGATCTATGACCCCAAGACGAAATGTAAGCATCTGTGGACTATTCCTACTCGTGATGTATTTTCAAAGCTGCGGTGCCAGTGGAGAGGAGATCAAACAGTTGCGGGTGTGCGCCGATCCTGACAATCTCCCTTTTACCAACCGGCGGCTGGAAGGGTTCGAAAACAGAATCGCCGATCTCGTTGCCAAGGAATTGAAGCCTCTCCTTTCTATGTCTGGTGGGGGCAACGGATTGGCTTCATCAGGAACACCATGAAGGCTACCTTAAAGGAGGCACGATGTGATGTCGTGATGGGTATTCCCAAAGGACATGATCTGGTTCGCTGGACCAAACCATATTACCGATCGACGTATGTTTTTGTCTATCTCAAAGACAAAGGTTTGCAGGTCAGATCCCTGGATGATCCAATTCTTCGACGGCTCAAAATTGGGGTGCATTTGCTTGGCAACGATTACACGAATCCTCCTCCCGTCCACGAGTTGGGGAGAAGGGGAATCGTGGACAATGTGGTCGGGTACAGCACCTTTTACTCCCAAGAGAATCCGCCGAGCAGGATCATCGAAGCTGTCACTACCGGTGAGATTGATGTGGCGATTGTGTGGGGACCCGTCGCAGGGTATTTTGCAAAGAAACAGCGCGTCCCGTTGGAATTGCTACCTGTCCCCTCTGGGGAAGGGGATCTGCCTTTTGCCTTCGATATCTGCATAGGAGTAAGACAGGGCGAAGACGCACTAAAGGCCCAATTGGAAAGGATACTTGACAGAAAGCAAGATGAAATCGGAAAGATCCTAGAAGAATATGGAGTGCCCCTCGTGAATGGCAAGAAGGATGCCCCTGATGAGTAAGCCTGTCGGTTGTCGAGATCTCAAAGAGCGGATCTTAAGGGGAAGGGACTTAGTTGTCCTCGTGGCATTGGTCTCGATACTGGGGCCCTTTGTTAATCTTCCGGGCGTTCGAGCCCAGGACTCGTCAGAGGTTTATAAACGCGTCTACAATGGCTGGAAATGGTGGCATGTCTACTGTTACAGATGTCACGGAGCTGATGCGCTTGGCAGCACTTTGGCGCCGAACTTGAGTGATCCTTCCAGGAAGATAACCTACGAGGAGTTTCTCCTGACAACTCGCAATGGATCACCTCAGAAAGGGATGCCGGGATGGAAGCAATTGCTTGATGATAAGCAAGTCACAGACCTCTATACCTATGTCAGGGCAAGAACAGAGAGAGTGTTGCCTCCAGGTAGACCGGATGAGGTAGGAGGGAACGGTGGTCCCTGGACCCCGCCAGAGGGTTGGCCCAAAGCGGAAAGTGTTGCCCTCGGCCCAGCTTCCTCCCCCACGGGTGCTTTGGCGGCAGCGCCTTCTCCGCGGGTATATGTCACTAATGAGGCCTCGGGCAATGTGACTGTAATTGATGCGACCACCGATACGGTTCTAGCCACAATCCCTGTGGGAAAGCGACCCAGAGGCATTCAGGCGAGTCCAGACCGAAGGACTGTGTACGTTGCCTTGAGTGGCTCGCCCTTTGCAGGCCCGAGCGCAAGAACGGAAGACCTTGCCCCTGCGGATAAACAGGCAGACGGCATTGGCGTCATTGACCCTCTTAGAAATAAGCTCATCAGAATTCTGCCGGGAGGATCTGACCCGGAGCAATTTGTCATTAGCCGGGATGGAACTAAACTGTACGTTGCCAACGAGGATGCCTCCTTGGCCAGCGTGGTGGACTTGACGAGTGGCAAAGTAATTCGAACCATTCCGGTGGGCGAAGAGCCCGAAGGCGTCGCCTTGAGCCCCGACGGGAAGATCGTCTATGTGACGGCTGAGAACAGCCAAACTGTATCTGTCATTGAGACCGAAACGAACAAGGTTAAGGCCACTTTCAAGGTTGGCCCCAGGCCTCGTGGCGGCCGCTTTCAGCCCGAATGGTTCCCGCGCCTATGTCACGTCCGAGACGGGCGGTACCGTGTCCGTTGTGGACACTTCCCAACATCGAGTAACGCATACCATCCAACTAAATGGTCACAATGTAAGGCCGATGGGCGTTGCTGTTGCACCCGATGGGAAGAAAGTTTATGTCACCACCGGGCACGGTGGTAGAGTTTTTGTAATCGACACTTCGACCCATCGAGTCACTGCATCCTTTGAAGTTGGCAAACGCCCATGGGGGATTGCGATCACACCGGACGGGAAAAGAATTTATACCGCCAATGGGCCATCGGATGATGTGTCTGTGGTTGATGCTGTAACGCATAGGGTACTAGCCAAGATTAAGGTCGGAGAGCAACCATGGGGGGTCGCGATTGCCCCATAAGGGCATTGCCAGGGGGCGTGAAGAGTGTGAAGGCGACGCCAGAGATTAAGGTGCTTGAGGGTCGGCAGATGTAGTTCTGGGTGCCGACGGCGTGACCTACGAGGAACGCCGTGTTCCCCGGAGGTACCTGAAGTTGGCGGGCATGCGTGGCGGTGTGACATCGTCTGCCTGGCCCGGCTGCGGCAGCGAGACGGTGAAAGCCACGGCGAAAGCAGTGGCGCAAGCGATGAGCAGGATGCGACTCGTGGTCGGATTCGATGGTGAATTGCAGTTCTTCATACTATCCATGCTCCTATTGCACCTTGTGTGCGGGTTGTGAGGCTGTCGTGGGCAGAACTTTCAGCCATCACCCTCAGCCGCCAATACAATGTGAACTGATTGCCCCTCTTACCTCGGCGAAGTGCAACGTTTCCGCCAAACCGTGATTCTTCGACCTGTATTCTCGTGAGGAGAGCTGCAAGCCCGTTGATTGATTTGAAGATACTG
>CAVVYL010000043.1:0-241198 GCA_963752385.1 uncultured Acidimicrobiia bacterium
TGGGAAGCGATTCGTATTGGGCCTGGGCAATCAACATGCGATCGAAGGGATCGCGATGATGATTGGGGAGGGCATAGACGTGAAGCGCGTGCGTCTGTTCAATGGGCAACGACAACATGCCTTCCTCATGCAAGCGGCGCGGCACGTAGCTGGCTGGGGCCTCCGGCAAGACCAGTTTGCCCAACCGGCACTTGATGGCGATTTCCCACGAGCTAGCAGCAGATAAATAGATTGACTGAGTGCGATCTGCAATCAGATCGGCCGATTTGCTGTTCAGGCGCTCGGGTTCAAGAAACCACCAGAGCCAGCACTCTGTATCGATGAGAAACCTCACTTCTCGAAGGCCTCGAGGAGAGCATCCGGCAGCGGCGCGTTAAAGTCTTTCGCGATGCTACCAAGCCCCCGGTCGCGTCCGGGAATTCGCTTCTTGAACGGCTTTTCAAAGGGCACCAGCCGGGCCAGCGGTTTCCCCGACTTGGAAATAATGACTTCTTCGCCGCTGATCACCCGGTTCAGCAGTCGGGACAAATGAGTTTTGGCTTCGTGCACATTAACCTGCATCGTCGGATTGCCTCCAGCGCCAAGACTAGACTAAGTCATGAACTAAGTCAAATTCAACTCAGAAGCCCAGCAAGACTCGGTACAGTCTAAACCGTGCGGATGTGACCACGGCTCGAAGGTCACAGATTCACGGGACGAGACTGCTCATCGATCACGGTCTCCAGATCGCAGCGAGTAACTGACCGTCCCCAACCAGCTCCTATAAGATCCCGCCCAGTTCTGCTATGGTAGCCCTCACTTTTGGGATGTACTCGGCATGGTCTTTCGGGCTGGCCCGGGCCAGAAACTTCTTGTAGTACTCGATGGCGACTCGAGGCTCACCGGCCTTTTGAGCGAGCAAACCGAGATTCATGTAAGCCTCGGTTAGATCAGAATTGAATTCGATGGCTTTTTCAAAATGAGCGCGCGCCCCATTGCCGTTACCTCGTTGTATCTCCAGAATGCCGTAAAGGTTTTGCGCCATGGCGTGTCGAGCGTTCTGAGAAAGTAGGGCCTTGAGCACGCGCTCTGTTTCGGGCAATCGACCCAAGTGAAGGTATGTTGTTGCCAGGTTAGTTAGGTTCTGCAGATTAGTGAGATTCATTTCGGCAGCCTGTTCCATCGAAGCGACGGCTTCTTTCAATTGTCCCTTCCTGACGTAGAGGTTCCCTATCTCAGCGTGAGTCTGATCTGTGTCGGCCTTGCGTTCAATGGCTTTCCGGTAGATGTCTGCAGCTTTGTCAAACCTTTCGGTTCGCTGGTAACAGGTCCCGAGCTTGCTATAGATGACGGGGTTTGTTGGATCTTCAGGCTGAATTCTTTCGAGAAGTGGAATTGCCGCCAGAAATCGATCATGGTTCATCAAGTCTGCTACTTGGTCGAGAACCTTCAGGACGTGGACCCGATCTTTGGGGTCCGGTCCGGACATGTCGATCCGGATATCCCGGCGCCTCCCTGCGCTGGCGTAGCCTAGGGATTGCAGTTCTTGCATGGTCTTTTCGTCTACCTGTCGGGTTTCCAGCTTCCCGAAACTCTCAGGCGGCCCAGTGATCTCCCACATTTTTTTCTGCAAATGGTCGACCTCTGTGGAATACCGATTCAGCACGTTTGAACTCTCTCCCCA
Organism: uncultured Acidimicrobiia bacterium; assembly: GCA_963752385.1. Taxonomy (GTDB): domain Bacteria; phylum Acidobacteriota; class Terriglobia; order Versatilivoradales; family Versatilivoraceae; genus CAVVYL01. Next base: position 1,664 of record CAVVYL010000043.1, read on the forward strand.
ATCCTGTTTGAGTTCGTAAAGCTCAGGCTTTGGCGCGGCGATCAGTTTCCATTGGTCGGTTCGCATGGCGCGGAGCTCGGACCACCCATGACTTGTCTTTGGGTAAAGAGTCTCAAGATAGGCGTAGCTGCTTTGAACAGCACGATTCTCGAGAATGGCTGGCATCAAGCTGACGCCCTGCACCTTGTCTCCCGCAGGCAGGCCCAGGTAGTCTGCAATCGTCGGCATGACATCGATGGTTCTCACCTGCTGTGTTATCAGCTTGCCGGCAGGAATACCGGGGCCAGCAGCCAGCATGGGAACATGCATCGTCTCATCGTAAAGAAACACTCCGTGAGTGTACTCTCCGTGGTCCCCCAATCCCTCTCCGTGGTCAGCCATGAGGAATATCAGAGTGCGTTCCTGCAGTCCACGGTCGGTCAATGCCTGGAGCAGTTTTCCGACCTGTTCGTCTGTAAAGGCCACTTCACCCGAATAAGGGTCCTTGGCATACTGTGAGCGATATGGAGGGGGAGGATCGTAAGGAAAATGGGGATCATAGAAGTGAACCCACAAGAAAAAATTCATGCCCGGGCGGAGGCCAATTCCTTGCTTGTAACTCGTCTCAAGCCACTCCAAAGCACGTTTCGTTACCACTTCGCCGCGAATTTCGGCAACGACGCCAGGCAAGATACTAACTCGTGCCTGTTCGTTCATGTCGTCCTGGTAAACATCGAAACCACGATTCATTCCGTATTGATGATGCAATACACTTGAGCCGACTATCGCAGCCGTACGAAAACCGGCTTCTTTGGTCACGGTCGCTAAAGTGGGAATCCGACTATCCAAGACAAATCCACCGTTGTCTCGGATCCTGTGCACCAATGAGTAACAACCCGTGAGTATGGAAGCATGGGAAGGAGTCGTGAGTGGAACCTGGGCAATGGCTTGGCCAAACCGAACCCCTCGTGATGCCAAAGCATCAAGGTGCGGAGTTCTCACTTTCTTGCTGCTGTAGCAAGAGACATGGTCAGCACGGAGCGTATCGATGGTAATCAGCAACAGATTGACATCCCGAGCTGCACCTGTTGGTGAGGGTTTGGGATTTGGGCCAGAAGAGGAGCACCCACCTAAGTGAAAGGTGAAGGTGACAAGTGTCAAGACCAGGCCGAGCCGCCCGGTCCGGCTGACAGAGAACATAGACAAGTAGCTCCAGGGGATTGGTCGACAACTGTCTTTTGCGAAAACAGATCAGAAGCCCTAAAAGGCAAAAGCCCCGAGGAGAGTCATTATACTCTCGTCGGGGCTTAGGCTGATTCAAACTTCAAGAGTCAGAAAGCACTTAGAAAGTGAAGCGACCTCCGATCTGAATGTTTCTGGGCCCGCCACACTTGCCGAATACCCTCCCAAAATTGACCTGGTCGTTGGTGTCGGTACTCGGATTACAGATACCAATCCTGTTAAATAGGTTTATGACGTCGATTCGAAGCTCAAAGTTCATGCCCTCTCGAAAGCCCAGATCGGTGCGTTTGATAAGGGAAAGATTTTCACCATATCGCGCAAAATTTCTGAGGTTTGATAAATACCTGGGAGCATTACCTAAATGAAGCGGCACGTTGCCGGGAGTGAGGGGCGGCGGCGCAAACGCTGCCGGATTCAGATACGGCGTTCCGACATCCGGGTCAGGATCATGGGTTTGCCGCGATGTTCCATTGATCCTTCGGCAGAAGGATGTCGGCCCGCATTGGACCCTTGGTGAAAGAGTATTCTTGTTCCATTGGGACAAGAAACATCGGGGGTGCGACTGATTTGTAGCAAACTGACGTCCAAGCACTGGCGTGATCCAGAGGGAAGTATCTGAGTCGTGTAAAGGGGACCAGCTGCGTCAGCAGCCGGATCCTCAGATGAGACTCTGACCGCTTTGCATCTCACACTGGCTGACGCGAGTGGTTGGCCCACTAACTAAATAACTAACGGATTACTTTGAAGCGGTTGTTTCTTTTTCTTTGGAAGGCTCCATGACATTGGTTTAAACTAATTTTGAAGTATTGCGATTTCAGATCTTGGCAAGCGCAATAGAGCGAGCAGGATGAGTGTCCTGTAATTAGGTCCAAACAGTCGGACACAACCCGCATAAACCTCACGTCGGATACCTTTAAAGTCGCTGTTCTTCACGAATTCAAGTCCGCCGTGTCTCGTTGGGCTGGAATGAACGCATTCTCTCTGTCGTCTGCATCGAGCAACAGACCGCTGACCGGAAAAAACTGCGTATCAAATTTATTTCCAGGAGCTTCTCAAGTCTCTCAGCTCTTGGGCTTCTTATTGAGCCCAATCGACGATGCTGCTAGAAATCTAAGTCCATAAAAGCCCAGCAAATGAATGAAGATCTCGGGACCGAAAGGATTGTAACGCAGACCCGGGTCTTGGGTCTGCGGCTTTTGTTATCCCGTAGACGGCTCTCGACGCTTAAGGCCGCAGAGTCAAGAGCTGACTCTGCAGTACAGGATCTGAGGCGACACTTCCAGTCCAGCCTTCCTATCTGGCTTACTCTGTGCGGAGTCCTTCTGTCAGCGCAATTGACACCGACAGCTTCTGCCGAGGACTCCTGCCAGCTGGGCTCCGAATCCCTGGTGCGGAAGGATTTCAAGGTGGCCGAGGCCTTCTTGAAAGAATGTATCGCGGGTGAACCTCGCGAGGTCGGCCCCTACTTGGCCCTGTGTGGCCTTTACCAGTCGCAGGGGAGGACTAAAGATCTGCACGAAGTCGCCCTGGCAGGTCTTGACAGATTTCCTGGAGAGAAGCGATTCTATCTCACCGTAGGAATCCAAGCGGGGCAGGAGGAGCGCTATGAGCGAGCCATTGAAGTTTTCTCCGAAGGGTTTCGGCGATGGCCGGCGGACGTTGTCCTCAAGAAGAATCTGGCTAGTGCTCATTTGCTCTTGGGCATGAAACGGTTAGATGAGTCCAAAAACCCGGAAGCTGAATCTCATCTACGCAAGGCAACTGAGTTGGCAGAGGACGACGTTGAAGCCCATCTGAACCTGGGCCGGGCGCTACACAACCTCAGTCAAAGCGTCGAAGCATTGGCCGAGTTCGATCGGGTGCTTGCGCTCAATGAGCAGACTCCGCTGGCCCATTTTCACCGAGGCTTGGTTCTTTACTCGCTTCATGAAACGGATGCGGCGATCTCAGAATTCGATCAGGAGATCAAAAGCAATCCCTCTTATCCTCCCAGCTTTCTGTTTCGCGGACATGCGCTGATGGCCAAAGGTGAGTGGGCCTCTGCCCTGCCTGATCTCAATCTCGCCGTCACCAAGATGCCGGAGAATCCTAAGGCTGTTCTGGCACGGGCGAGGTGCCTCAATCGATTGGGGCAATTGAAGGAGGCGGAAGCTGATTTTCGTAAGGCAGTGGAGATGGATCCCGCCAATCCAGAAGCTCTCAATGGGTTGGCGCGTGTCCTCAGCCTCACAGGACGAGATCAGGAAGCCGAAGCGCTATTCGAGAAAGCTCGAAAGCTGAACAGGGAGATTCGCAGCGCGAGCCCCGGCGAGATTCGATTTGACTCAGCCGAAGGAAAGAAAAACTAGCCAAGAAGGAGGCCCAGCAGTTGCATCCAATCGTATCGAGGTACGTGGGCATCCCTATCGCCACAATGCTCCTGGGCCTCCTCTTTCCTCTCCGCTCGGAGATCTCTCCGTCCATTCCGACATTTCTTGAGAAGGGGAAAGAGGCTCACCTGGACAAGGTGGTGGTCAGTGGCGATCGGGTCGAGAAAAAATTCCTAATCGAATCCATAGGCGGCGGGCTGGCGGTCATTGACTACAACCACGACGGTTGGATGGACCTTTATGTCGCTAACGGCGGCACGATCGAGAGTTCCCGGGCCGGCAAGGGAGACCGATATCCGGGAGCTCTATACCGCAATAATCGAGATGGCACATTCACCGATGTAACGCGCGCAGCAGGAGTCATCAACTGCTATTGGGGCAAAGGCGCGCTTGCTGCCGATTTCAACAATGACGGGCTGCAGGACCTGTACCTGGTTAACTTTGGCCCTAACATTCTCTACCAGAACAATGGGGATGGCACGTTCACCGATGTGACTGCCAAGGCAGGTGTCGACGACCCGCGCTGGTCTGCGGCAGCCGCTGCGGCTGACTATGATCTTGACGGGGACCTCGATTTGTTTGTGGTCAATTACCTGGATTACGATCTCAATCATCTCCCGGTCGAAGGTAAGTTTTGTTCCTACCGCGGTATTCCCGTCGCGTGCGGACCGCGCGGTCTTAAAGGCGCGGGAGACTCTCTCTATCGGAACAACGGCGACGGGACATTTACCGAGGTCTCAGAGCAAGCGGGCGTTTCCGACAAGGAAGGCTACTATGGCTTGGCCACAGCTTGGGGAGACTATGACAATGACGGGTATCCTGACCTTTACGTAGCGAACGATACGACGCCGAATTACCTCTACCATAACAATCACAACGGAACCTTTTCTGAAGTTGGAGCCAACGCGGGAGTCGCCTATAGCGAGGATGGCCGGGAGCAGGCAGGGATGGGTGTCGATTTCGAAGACTACAACAATGACGGTTGGCTGGATATCGTCGTCACCAATTTCTCAGACGATTGGAACACCCTGTATCAGAATACCGGCAAAGGATTCTTCACGGACGCTTCCTTTAGTTCAGGAATTGCGGAAGACTCCTATCCTGACCTGAGCTGGGGAACGGGGTTCTTCGACTTCAACAATGACGGTTTCAAGGATCTCTTTGTCGCAAACGGGCACATCTTTCCACAGGTGGACCGCTACGGTCTTAAGATCTCTTACCGGCAACAGAATAAGCTCTATCTTAACAACGGCAAGGAAAGATTTGTGAACGTCAGTGCTCTTGCCGGTCCGGGTTTTCAAGCCATGAAGTCCTACAGGGGAGCTGTCTTCGCTGACTTCGATAACGACGGTGCGATTGACGTTGCTGTAGTCGCACTGGACGATCACCCCTCCTTGCTCATGAACCAGGGAGTGCCGGGGAATCACTGGATCTTGATCAAACTGGTCGGAACCAAAAGCAACTATCTGGGGGTAGGAGCACGAGTCACCGTAGTAGCGGACGGAGCGACCCAAACCCGGGAGCTCAAAGCTGGTGGTAGCTTCGCCTCGTGTAATGATCCTCGAGCCCATTTCGGACTCGGGAAAGCAACAGTGATACAGGAACTCAGTGTGCGCTGGCCATCACGCAGGGTGACAACCATGAAACAAATTCCGGTGGATCGAATCATCACGGTCCAGGAAGGGAAATGATAGAATATCCGAAGGCCAGAACTGAACAGTCGATTGGTCAATTCGACACTGTTTATACAGACATAACGTGCGCGAGAACCGTCCAACCCTGTGAGATTTCGTGAAAGGTTGTGTCAAGTCCAACCTTTCGGCAGGTGCTAGAATTTTTGATCGAGGGCGAATCTGCTGAGCGTCAATTCCAAAATTTCGTAGAAATCTACAGTCTTTCGCATCAGCTCTAGTAACTCTACTCCTGGGAAGACTGCTAATTTACTTAATCTTAACAGAATAACAATCTTATATCGTTGGACAAGATAATGTTCTGAGTGGAACAAATATTGCTTGGAGTTCTATAATGCGTGTTCCCAGATTGTATGATTAGCTCCCTTCTAAATCAACTGGATCATCAAGGAGGCAGGCAAACATGAATGCTATGTCAAGACGTCGGAGGTTAACGCTTAGCTCGCTGGCCTTTCTGATTTTTGCCTCGAATGGTTTCAGTCAGGGTGAACGCGGAGCTATCACCGGTGTGGTCAAAGATGTCAGCGGGGCCGTAGTGCCAAACGCTGAAGTGGTCGCCCTGAATAAAAACACCGGTGGCGAAAACAAAGCCGTTTCCACAGACTCTGGGCTTTATCGGATGCCTTACGTAACCCCGGGGACTTATACGATTTCGGCTACGCTTAAAGGCTTCAAAACTGCGATCCGAGATAATGTTGACGTTCGCGTGGCGCAAACAGTGACGATAGACTTCACGTTAGAACTGGGAGAAATTTCAGAGCGAATTACGGTTTCCTCTGAAACCCCGCTCTTGGAGAGTTCAACTTCAGAGATTGGTACTGAAACCACGGATAAGGAATTTCATACTTGGCCGATCCTAGTCGAAGATGGCCTCCGGCAGTTGCAGAATTTTATCTTCACGGCAATGCCCGGAACTGAGGGGGGTACATTTCTCGGCTCGATCAATGGCGGTCAGGCTTATACCCACGAAATCCTGATCGATGGCATCACATTAGGTCGATTTGACCTCACTGGGGGAAGCAACAACGAAATGAGCCCGAGCGTGGATGCCGCATCCGAGTTCAAGTTGCAGACTGGCAATCTCTCCGCCCAGTACGGGGCAACTCAGACTGCGGTGGCCAACTTCGGCATGAAATCAGGGTCCAATGAATTTCATGGAACTGCCTATTGGTTCCATCGAGACAGGGCTCTTCGCGCCAGGAGTTGGGGAGAGAACAAAGACAACATTGACAAGCCTCCTTACAAAGAGAATTCTTTTGGAGGAACAGTCGGTGGTCCGATCTTTAAGGATCGCACCCACTTTTTCGTCTCCTATGAAGGAGACCGTCGTAACCAGCTTGATTTTCAGTCTGTCAACGGTACCGTTCCACTCCCCGAGTTTAAACAAGGTGATTTTTCCAGACTGCTGGATCCTGCCTTTACTGGGGATTCGAATTCGGGAACGGTCGTCGGACAAGATGCGCTGGGCCGAGACATAGTCTATGGCCAGATTTATGATCCAACGACCTCGAGGCAGCTCGCTGATGGTAGCTGGATTCGTGATCCTTTCCTAGGGAATATCATACCGGCAGACAAATTCAGTTCCGTCAGCAAGGAGATCCTGGCTCAGGCGGACACTCCGGATCCTGCTTTCCAGACATTCCGATTCAACATCCCTCGTACGAGCGGTTGTTGTCCGAATTTCAATCTCGATGTACTCGGGATCAAGATTGACTCCATCCTTCTGCCAACCACAAGGTGTCCGGATTCTTCAATTACAGCAAGCGGGAGCGTGATAACCACTCGGGAGATGGATTCCTTCCCATTCCGGGCCCGGCTTCCAGCGTATGGCAACGTCAAGGGACCCCTTCCCGGCTCTTCCGATTCAGTGAAGACTGGACCATCAATCCGACGACGCTCAATCACTTCGGTTTTGGTTTCAACCGGTTTGGCAACCAAAACGGGCCGCCCCCTCTATTATTGGCGCTGACTGGGCAGGCAAGATCGGGCTGACGGGCGTGGGACAAAACACGTTCCCATTGCTCACGTTCAATGCCCCCAGTCCTACTCTGAACGGAGGGACGAGGATGGGAATCAGTTTCGCCGGTGGCGGTGCCAACCAGAGCTTTGTCTATGTCGACGATCTCACCATGATTCGTGGTGCCCATAGTTTCAGGGTTGGAACAGAGATTCGCCGTTATCATGACAACAACCGGCCTCTCGCCGCAGCAGGTTCCTACACGTTCAGGAACGATCAGACAGCGCTGCCGGGGTCTGCCAGTTCCACGGGATTTGCCTATGCCAGTTTTCTGATGGGGGCTGTAAACAATTCGGGTCTCGGCATACCGGTCGCAAACCAGGGACAGCGAGTGTGGTACAGCTCTTTCTATTTTCAAGATGACTGGAAGGTTCGTCCAAATTTCACTCTGAATTTGGGAGTGCGTTGGGAAATCCCTGGTCCACTGACCGAAGTGGCCGATCGGATGTCGGCGATGGACCCCACCATGCCGAATCCAGGGGCAGATGGATACCCGGGTGCGCTGGCCTTCCTGGGCGATTGTCAGGGCTGTAACGGGCGCAGCAGTTTCCAGGACAGTTATTACAAGCAGTTTGGGCCGCGAGTCGGCTTTGCCTGGAATGTACAGCCCAAGCTGGTTCTTCGGGGTGGCTATGGGATCAACTTCAGTGCTCCCATACAGAACGGCTGGAGCTGGGCTGGGCTCGATGCAGGATTTAACGGCTCCAACCCGATCACCGCCGGTTCCGGCCGGTTCGCCCAGGATGCTGGCCTTCTTTGGGATAGTGGCTATCCCCCTTACACCGGGACTCTGCCAAACCTCGATCCGGCTCTGATGAATGGCGACACAGTCGCATATTTGCCCAACAATAGCATTCGTCAGCCCTATGTCCAGAACTGGAATCTCGGGATTCAATACGAATTGCCCTGGAGTACGGCGCTTGAAGCAAACTACATCGGAAACAAGGGAACCCGGCTGATCAATGATTTCTACAAAGGCTATCTCAATCAACTGGATCCCAAATACCTCTCTCTGGGTGATGCGCTGCAGGATGACATTTCAGACCATCCCGAGATTGCAAAGCCGTATCCCAGTTTCGAAGGCTCCGTGGCACAGGCATTGCGGCCCTGGCCTCAGTACTATGGGGTTTCCAACCGGAATCAGAATGATGGAACCTCCAGTTACCATTCACTTCAGATCCAGGTCACCAAGCGGACCGCTGTTGGCCTGAGTTTTCTAGCCGCCTACACCTTCTCTAAGGCGTTGGCGACTACTGACACGCCGATTGGAAACTACTACGTATATGCCCAGGATTTTTATAACCGAAACGGTGAAAAGTCTGTCACGACCTTCCACCATCCACAGAACTTCAAACTTACCTGGATTTACGACCTGCCCTTCGGGAAAGATCGTCGTTGGGTTAAGTCCGGCGTAGCCAGTTACATCGTCGGTGGTTGGACGATCAGTAGTATTCATAACTACCGGTCGGGCAACCCGCTTTGGATCCATGCCAGCGCGTACGACTACAACAGCTATCTCTTCAATCCGCCGGGTTGGCGGGCCGACGTCGTATTGCCTGCGGACCAACAGAAAGCAAACTGGGACGGTGGAGTTGACTCTGTCGACGGAACACCTTACATAAATCCTGCTGCCTTCGCGCAGCCTCCCGGCACTGAAAACGGCGTGGGTATGCGATTAGGCAATGGCCCCAGATTTCTACCAAACGTGAGGGGGCCTGCCTGGCATTCGGAAGATTTCTCAATCATTAAGCGGATACCGTTGAAGTTCAGAGAAAGCTGCGAACTTTGAATTCCGCGCTGACTTCTCCAACCTCTTGAACCGTGCCGGCAGGAGTGATCCACGCAATGATGTGAGCGACCCGAGCACCTTTGGTCGTATCCTCGGTGTTTCGCACGGACCAAGAAGTATTCAGTTGGCGGCTCGGATTAACTTCTGATCTGAATCTCATGGAGTTCTTGATTTAGCTAGTTTCTCCCTTTTGGCCCTGGAAAGAAAACATCCTCTCCAGGGCCTTTTTGTTGATCCCCGACCAAGAACGTGAGAGCCGCAGTCTGCGACCCCTCTCCCGCGTTCAACGACCTGAAGGATCCTGCAGGAGAACGGGAACTGTGGACTAGAAACACAACAGGAAAGATCTGGCCGCAAGACAAGAATGTGTCGCCCTTGGTGAGATCCAAAGACGGAACTGCGGGGGCCCCTGTAGGTCTGTTTTGACTCTACCCAACCTGTTAACCCGGTTGGTGGACTTGAACGTTTAGTATTATTAGTTTGAAGTTATCAAGGTTCAATGGAGAGGGCCCATGGGAGAATTGAGAAGAAATATGTTGTCGACGAACGCAATCGAGAATTGCGATCGACATTGAAGCTTTGAGAGGACAGAAGAAACACTCGAGAATTCCACGGTGGGTGCAGATTGAAAGTTGAGTATCGAAAAAGATTCCTAGAGATCTCGCGCGAATTCCCTCGAAGACAAGAAAGGACATTGAGAAGTTCGCCTTCACTGAACTCCATCAGGAGGATTCAATTGCTCAAATTGGCATCGTGAGCGAATGAAGGTACGTCTTTGGTTCAGATAGAGTCGTGATCGACTGGAGGGGAACATTGTGGTTCTTGAGAAAGCCTTACATTCAACGTTGGCACTCCATGCCGTCGCCAGAATGATGCAACCTATTCACTTTCTGGTTAGTTGCGTAGTGCTGTCTCTGTTATTTTCTCTCGGCGCCTGTTCGAACAGTTCGAAGACGTCTCAAGAACCTCGAACCGGATCCACGCAATCTCGCGGTGCCAATGTTCTTCTAGTCACGGTCGATACGCTTCGTGCCGATTATCTCTCCTGCTATGGCAAGAAAACAGTCTCCACCCCCAACATCGACTCGATGGCGGCTCGGGGAGTTTTATTCACCCAGGCCGTTGTTCAGATACCACTCACCACTCCTTCGCATGCCTCGATCCTGACTGGCACCTATCCGCAAGTCCACAAGATTCGCGATATTGGGGCCTTCGTCCTGGACAGCAACGTTCTTACTCTGGCCTCTGTCTCCAGCCAGGCAGGATTGGAAACCGGGGCGGTGGTGGGCTCGGCCGTTCTGAACCGCCAATTTGGGTTGAGTAAGGGGTTTAACTTTTACTTCGACGACATGAAGGAAGAAGAAGCCAGCGGGAGGCTGCCAGGCATGGTAGCTGAAATCCGAGGCGAGATGGTTACCCAGCATGCCATTGAGTGGCTGGACGAGCGAAAGCGACAGGGGATTGGCGTTACGCCAGGCAAGAACTTTTTGCTCTGGGTGCATTATTACGACCCGCATTTTCCCTACGATCCTCCAGGAGCTTATCGATCGAAGTATGCCAAGGATCTATATGGAGGTGAAGTGGCTTACACAGACGAGCAGATCGGCCGCCTTCTCGATTGGCTGCGCGACGAGCATTTACTGGACCGGACTCTGGTGTTGCTTCTCTCCGATCATGGTGAGAGCTTGGGTGAACATGGTGAGTATACTCACGGGGTGTTTCTCTATGAGTCGACTGTTCATATCCCGTTAATTGTGGCCGGACCGGGAATACCCAAGGGCCAAGTGGTGACCCAGCAGGTGCGCTCTATTGATGTCATGCCAACCATAACGGATTACTTAGGTCTCTCGCCCGGAAATCAAGTTCAGGGAACCAGCCTGATGCCCGCAATCGTTGAGAGGAAACGCGTCCGGACTAATTACTCTTACATGGAGACGCTCTATCCAAAGACTCACCTGGGATGGTCGGAACTACGTGGGACGAGGACGGACGAATGGAAACTGATCGTCTCGCCGAAACCCGAGCTTTACCGGATGACGGATGATTCTAATGAAACGCGCAACGTGGTGACGCAATACCCGGCAGACTCAGACCGCCTGCAGAAGCAAGTCTGGGAGATTGCGGGTCCACCCCAGAACCTGGGAATCCTCAAGATGCAGCCTGTGGATGAACAAACGCGCCAACAGTTGCAGTCGCTCGGTTATGCCAGCGCTGGAACCCAGCGCAAGGTTCGAATTGACATGTCGGGGCCGGATCCTAAGGACCACATTCAAGTGTTGGCTGTCCTTGAAAAAGCAGGGAACCTCATGAACCATGACCGCTTCCGAGATGCCGTTCCTTTGCTTGAAGGTATGCTCCGCCGAGATCCAACCAACCCCTTGATTTACGAACATCTCGGGGTATGTTACGAACAATTGGGTCAGATCCTCAAAGGGGCTCGACTCTACCAGGAAGCGATCCAGAACAAGGCGGATACAGACCAGATCCTGGCCAAACTCGGCGCGATCTTCCTGCGGCTCGGCAACAAGGCGCGCGCCATTGAATTCATGGAACAAGCCGCCAGCCTGAATCCCACCGACCTTAAGAATCTGGATAACCTGTCCACTGTCTATTTTGAGATGGGCAGGCTAGCGGATGCCGAACGGGTCCTTCGAGCCATACTGGCCCAGGACGATCACCATTCGGTCGCAAACAATCTGTATGGGATTTTGGAAATCCAGCGCGGACACGAAGAGCAGGCCCGACAGTATTTTGAGAAGGCCATTCAGTATAATCCAGGGCTAGCCCAAGCCTATATGAACCTCGGAATTCTAGCTCAAGACGCTGGAGACACCCAGCAAGCTATCACCTACTTCAGGAAGTTCCTCGAAAAAGCCGAGCCAAAGGAACATCGTGACATCATCCCTAAAGTGAAAAAGGCCCTGGCGCAATTACAGGCAAAGTCGTAGATGATCGAGCAGCACTTCCTCATGTGCTAGAAGATGGCATTTGATAGGCTGATACTCAATGTTGGTTTGTCCTAAAAGAAAGCTGGCATAGGTCGAAATTCCTTTCTTTTTCTTTTGGTTGATTTCGTTTTTTTCTTTTCTGAGTGGAAGAAAAAGGGCAGCCTAAGCTTAGAGAAGGGCTACTAATCCTCGCTTGCGTCTTGGCTGGATTGGCTCCAAGCCGAGCAGGACCATGTCGACATCTCCATCATTAATTTGACGGAACCTGGGTTGACGGGTTGATGGAGCCGGGTCGCTGAGGTCGCTGGGTTGGGAGCAACGCTTTGATCCATTTGTGCTAAGATGCCCTGAGTTCGCTGGGAAGTGGAGAACTTCGAGAAGGAGCACAAGATCATGTTGGAAGAACTCAACCGCGAGTTTCAGTCGCTAAAGACACGAATCCAAGATATTCGGAGTTATCTTTGACTCGGATACCAAGAGCAGCGAGCTGAGCCAGCTGGAAAAGAGGATTTCCGACCCGACCTTCTGGAGCGACCCATCGCAGTCGCAGCGTCTGCTGCAGCGGCGCAGGCAGCTGGAGAATGACGTCGCCCTCGACCAGAAGCTGGAGCGTGCGGTAGAGGATCTAGAGGCGTTCTTCGAGCTCGGCGCCGAAGGCGAGGATGTTGCTCAAGACATTAGACAGGAGATAGGCCGGTTGGAAGCGGAGCTGTCTGAGATCGAGACGCAAACGCTGCTCAGTGGCGAGAATGCTCAGCGCAACGCTTTTTTGACGATTCATCCGGGCGCAGGCGGCACGGAGTCGCAGGACTGGGCCGAGATGCTGCTGCGTATGTATTTGCGTTGGGCCGAACAGCACAACTATGCCACCGAACTGATTGACTACCAGGCAGGTGACGAAGCTGGGGTGAAGTCAGTCACCGTGGCGATCAAAGGGCTCAATGCCTACGGACTGCTGACGGCGGAAATCGGCGTTCACCGGCTGGTGCGGATCTCGCCCTTCGATGCCAGCAAACGCCGGCACACGTCGTTTGCTTCGGTCTTTGTTTACCCGGAGATCGACGAGCAGATCGAAGTCGTGATTGACGAGAAGGACCTGCGCATCGATACCTATCGTTCTACCGGCGCTGGTGGGCAACATATCAATACAACGGACTCGGCAGTTCGGATTACCCACATTCCCACGGGGATCATCGTCCAGTGCCAGAACGAGCGTTCCCAACACAAGAATCGTTCCACGGCCATGAAGATGTTGCGTTCACGCCTGTATGAATTGGAACTCGAGAAAAAGCGCGCCGAAAGTAAGGCCATCGAAGATGCCAAGATGGATATTGCCTGGGGAAGCCAGATTCGCTCGTATGTGCTGCATCCCTATCGTTTGGCGAAAGATCATCGAACCAAGTACGAAGTGGGTGATGTGGATCGGGTGCTGGACGGCGATCTGGATCCGTTTATCAAGGCATTCCTCGTCTCTCGCCGCGATGCTGGGAAGACCGCGCCGGTAAAGCCGGCGTAGCCGGATTCCGGAATGCGGAATGCGGAATGTGGAATGCAGATTGCGGAATGCTGCGGATTGTGGATTGCCCATCAGCGAAGTGCGGATTTGCCATGTCGGCTCCAAGATCGGTTTAGGGCACTGACGGCGGGACGCCTGATTTCTCAGTAAGGGCCGCTCTCGAATTCGCTGGAAAACCAGGCAACTGCTAATCCGCATTCCGCAATCCACATTCCGCAATCCCATATCCCAAATCCCTAATCCGCATTCCGAAACGTCCTCATGCTTGAGCTGTCTACCGCTGTTCAGTTTGTGAAAGGCATCGGTCCCCGGCGGAGTGAGGATTTGGCGTCCCGCAACATCTTTACGGTCGAAGACCTGCTCTACAACCTGCCTTATCGCTACGAAGACCGTTCTCATTTTACGACAGTCAAGGAGCTCAAGCCGGGCGAGCGGGCCTCTATCCTCGTCGAAGTGCTGACCTCGGGCCTTTTCATCACCCGCAAGACACGACATCGCATCTTTGACCTGGCGGCCCGCGACTCCAGCGGGGTCGTTCGTTGCAAGTGGTTTCACTCGGACTATCTCGACAAGAAGAAGGTTTTCAAGTCTGGGCAGAAGGTTATCTTCTACGGAAGGTTCGAAGTCGATCGCTACGGCACCGGTAACCTCCAAGCGATCAACCCGGAGTTTGAGATTTTGGATCAGGAGAGTCTGGCGGGCGATTCATTCGAGATGGGCCGGATTGTTCCGGTTTACGAAGCCATCAAGGGATGCAGCTCGCGGGTGTTGCGGCGCATCGTTTTCGGGATGCTCCAGGAACTGAACCAAGATTCCAGACGCTTTGCCTGAGGAAGTCCTTGCTCGGCGCAATCTGCTGGATCGCGGCAGCGCTGTTCAGGAGGCTCATTTTCCACCAGCTTCCGTATCCATGGATGAGTTGACTGAGCTTCCGTTCACGAGCCCAGCAACGGCTCATTTTCGAGGAGCTGTTCTTCCTGGAGGTGGGGCTGGCTTTGAAACGCCGTGCAGTGCGTGCCTCTCCCGGTATTCCGTTTCAGGCCACTCCTGCGGTTCGCGAGGCTTTGAAGAAGATCCTGCCGTTTCACCCCACCGCGGCGCAGAAGCGAGTGCTCAAGGAGATTGTCGATGACTTGAGCCGCGCGGTGCCAATGAACCGGTTGCTTCAGGGTGACGTGGGTTGTGGGAAAACGATCGTGGCGCTGGAGACGGCGGCCATCGCCATCGAAAACGGTTATCAGGTTGCATTTATGGTGCCGACGGAGATCCTGGCGGAACAGCATCTCTTTAACACGCGTCATATTTATTCCAGGAATGGCTACAAGATGGGGCTCTTGAAAAGCGGCTTGAGAAAAGCGGCTCGCCAGGAGCTTCTCGACCACATCGCCAATGGGGAAATCCAGCTCCTGATCGGCACGCAGGCCCTTCTGGAGCCGGATGTGGAGTTCCAGAAACTTGGCCTGATCATCATTGACGAGCAGCATCGCTTCGGCGTGATGCAGCGGTTTCACCTGATGAAGAAAGGAAGCTATCCGCACACACTCGTGATGACCGCCACGCCAATTCCGCGAACTCTCGCCATGACGCTGTATGGGGATCTGGACGTGTCGACCATTGATGAACTGCCGCCAAACCGGTCGCCGATTGTGACGCGGACTGCAACCGATACCGAGCGGCAGCGGGCCTACGGATTCGTTCGCCAGCAGATTAAGCAAGGCCGTCAGGTTTACGTGGTTTGCCCGCTGATCGAAGAGTCAGAGAAAATCGATCTGCGCGCTGCCGAGAAAACCTTCGAGCACCTCTCTCAGGAGGTATTTCCAGACCTGCGTGTCGGTTTGTTACATGGGCGCCTGAAAGGCGCGGAAAAGGAAGAGGCGATGGCTCGCTTCACTTCCGGCGAGATGCAGATTCTGGTTTCCACCACGGTGATCGAGGTTGGTGTGGACGTGCCCAACGCGAGCGTGATGATCGTCGAGCATGCCGAACGATTCGGGCTGGCACAACTCCACCAGCTGCGCGGCCGAATTGGGCGCGGGCGTGCCCAATCCTATTGTCTCCTCATGTGCGGTAAGAATCTGACAGAAGAGGCTGAGCAGCGGCTCCGCTGCATGGTGGAAACAACCGATGGTTTCAAGATCGCGGAAAAGGACCTTGAGATCCGCGGTCCAGGGGAGTTCTTCGGAACCCGCCAGTCGGGGTTGCCCTCGCTG
Source organism: uncultured Acidimicrobiia bacterium (assembly GCA_963752385.1). Classification (GTDB taxonomy): domain Bacteria; phylum Acidobacteriota; class Terriglobia; order Versatilivoradales; family Versatilivoraceae; genus CAVVYL01. Next base: position 17,425 of record CAVVYL010000043.1, read on the forward strand.
CGAGTGGCCAACTTGATTCGCGATCATGACATTCTGGAAGCCGCGCGGCGTGAGGCGATAAACTATGTGGAGCATCCGCCGTCGGAAGAAAAATTTCGCGAGTTCGTGACGCATCTCAAATCCAGCTGGCCGCGCCATTACGGGCTGGTGGCGGTGGGGTGAGAGAATTGCGGATTGCGGAATGCCGATGGTCGATCGCGGAATACGGAATGAAATTGACGCCGATTATCGAGTGAAGAACTGCGTCGGCAGCGATTTCGCGTTGAGAGATCGAGCTGCCCGTTTCTTGAGTCTGAACTGATCTTGGGCGAATGGTTTCATTCCGCAATCCGAATTCCGCAATCGGAAATCGAACATGGTTCGGGTGATTGCAGGCGAGTTCCGCAGCCGGCGGCTAAAGACTCTGGAAGGGACGACAACCCGTCCGACGTCCGACCGTTTGAAAGAGACCCTCTTCAACTTGCTCCAGGCGCGAATTACTGGTTGTTGCTTTCTCGACTGCTTTGCTGGAGCCGGTGGCATTGGAATTGAGGCGATCAGCCGCGGCGCTCGGTTCGTGGCATTCATCGAGCCGCAACCGCGCGCCTTGAGAGTGCTCCGGCAAAACCTGGGAGCGCTGGGTCTGGAGCCGTCGTCGCGGTGCCAGCTACTCGGTCAGCCAGCGTTAACTGGCCTGAAAATCCTGGGACGGGCCGGAAAGAAGTTTGATATAGTTTTTCTGGACCCACCCTATGCAGCCGCCGAGCAATACTTTTTGGCGTTGCAGCGACTCGAGAGCGATCGGTTGCTGAACACGGAGGCCCTTGTCGTCGCGGAACACTCCAAGTTCCTTATCCTGCCTGATGAGACGACGCAGCTCGCTAAGTTTCGCGAAGTTCGCCAGGGAGATTCGGTCTTGAGTCTGTTTCGGATGCAAGCGTAGCCAGAGAGCGGAAAGGGCACATCATATTGCCGATTACCGATTTGCGATTGTCAATAATCAGGACGAAGGACTGGTCTGGGACGTCAGCCGCAATTGGCGATCGCTGATTGGCAATCATCAGTTGTGGTCTCAACTATGCGGAGAATTGTCGCGATTTACCCGGGTTCGTTTGATCCCATCACGAACGGGCATCTGGATATCGTTCAACGCGCAGTTCGGCTATTCGACGAACTCATTGTGGCCGTGCTCGTCAACTCCGAGAAGGCTCCGCTCTTCAGTGCACAGGAGAGGGTGGACATGATCCGAACCATCCTACAGCAGGAGTCCCTCAGCGCACGGGTAGATACGTTCGAGGGCCTGCTCGTGGCCTACGCGAAGAAGCAGAAGGCTCAGGTGATCGTGCGCGGCATTCGCGCCGTCTCTGACTACGAGTATGAATTGCAAATGGCACTGATGAATCGGCGCCTCGAACCCGCCATCGAAACTGTGTTCATGATGCCCTCGGAGGCTTACAGCTATTTGAGCTCACGACTGGTGCGAGAGGTATTCAAGTTCGGCGGCTCGATCGAAGGTCTGGTGCCGCCTCTGGTGGAGCAGCAACTGCGGGCCAAGCTTGGGAAGGGGCAGGGCTGATCTTCCCAAGCACGCCTCCTGGATGGTGGAAGCGCCAAGACCGACGAAGACGTTAAGAAGGCAACCTTTCCCTGGCGTGGGCTCCTACGGGCCACCTACCCGAGATTATGCGTTCGACACAGACTTCCTGGTTCCAGCGAAACTCCCGCCTGGGACCCCACGCTTCACCAATTTCGTAAACCTGGGCTATCGGCAGGTCTTCGCTCCATGAGACGTCGACCACCACTCTCACAGAAGACAACGGATAGCCGGAGGTCTAGGTGCAGAAGGACTGCGATTCTTGAAGCCGGACATCCATAGCTTTTGGGTCTGTTCAGAATTGAGCTCGCTAAGCGCAATTCAGGTCGAGCCACTATCTGTCTGCAGAACGTTGAGGGAATCCCTTCGAATGGAACGAAACCTCTGATTGGCCTCGCCCTCTCTGACTCCTGTCACAGGCTGTGCGCCAGCCCGGGAGCACCTTATGGCCGCGCTTTGCGGAACACCGTCCAGGCGGCGCCGATTCTCAGTTTCATTGGCTTGCTAAGGCTGTTTTTTGAAGAAGCACGGTCTTGTCAAAGCACACCAGCTCCCATCTGGATCGCGAGGGGGAATTTCCGCTGCTGGCGGACGGCGTCGCAGCCTTTCAGCAGCAGGACCACCCGATAGCATCTTTCCCTACCCGACTACCGTTGCGACGTCACCTCACACGGAAGCCCGCAACCTACCGTGCTGACTGGCGCGTTGGGACAGCCTTCTCTGTATTACGTCGTCTGCAAGGGCTCGCAGGTCCTCTCTCACGCTCATTCTCTGCACCTCTCATGTAGAAACTCCCAGACAGGGAACTTCGACCAGCTGCGTTCGATGGGCTTTGAAAGTCGAGGGAAGGACATGTAGGAAGCGTCGAAGCACAGAAGCGACCAGCGATGGCTAGAATATGCGATCCCTTTGTGCTCGGCTTGCTCAGAATTGAGACGTCCAATCACAAATTCAGGCGAATCCGTATGGACCCGGAGAATATTCCCAAATCCTCTTCCTCGACCAAGGCGGAGACAACTTCCCAATTCAGCCCGAGCTCTGCATAACTCCTGTTGTTTGATCAGACAAACTAGTGGTCCGATTGGCAATGAACATAGAAGGCGACTCTACAAAGGCAGACGAAGCTCAAAAATGTGCCAAAAGTGTCTATGTGTACTTGGCGTACTAGTTGCTTACTCTGGGGAAGGGGCTGGGGTGTCGGGAACTGCTCCCAAATCCTAAATGAGGTTGAATTCCCGTGAAAGCGACCACCAATCATCTAACCGAATGCTCTTCGGGCAGGCCAGGGCGATCTGGGAGCGAGCGGCGTTGGAAAGACTGCCGCGGTGCCAACCTCGTTGAGGCTGCGATGATCCTGCCTTTGCTGCTTCTTTTGACGTTTGCGATTGCGGACTTCAGCATTCTGTTCTATGCCTATCTGGCGTTGGAGAACGGCGTCAGTCAGGCAACTCGATACGCCGTAACGGGTCAATCCATGAACGACCCGGGCAATCCTGGCCAGAAGTTTTCCCGAGAGCAGTCCGTCAAGATTGCCATGCGCCAGGCGACGCCGTCGCTACAGATCAGCGACTCGGCATTTCAGTTTTACAACGTGACGAAAGCAACTTCAGGAACCGGTGGTCCGAACGATGTGATCCGCGTCACCGTGAACTATCCGTGGCGCGCATTCACGCCCCTGCTGCGTCCGTTCTTCACCAACGGGGAGATCCAGCTCAGGGTCTCTTCAACAATGAAGAACGAACCGTTCCCGACATCTTAGGTTCTCGAGGAAAGTGACATGACCAAAATAGCCCCTCCGCTACCTTTAGATCGGCCGTGCCAGACTCTTCGGCGCCGTAACGAACCAAGCTTATGTGGTTGGCCCTACCAGCGGGGACAAACGCTAGTCGAGTTCTCCATGATTTTGCCGCTATTACTGCTTTTGGTGTTAGGTGTCATCGAAGTCGGCTACGCGCTTTACGAAAACCATCTGATTATCAAGCTGGCGCGAGAGGGTTCAAACCTCATCTCCCGCCAAAGCACGCTTCAGGAAGCGGAGAACGCGCTGCTGGCGGCAACGACACCTCCGATCAGCTTCGGTCAGGATGGCAAACTGATTCTGTCAGTCGTCAAGCTAGGGACCGGCGGCGGAAATTTGAATAGGGCGATCATCGCCCAGCGTCGCGTGATTGGGACACTGAGTGCCAGCAGTGTTTTTGGCGACCCTGACCCCAGTGCTTACAACGGAGCCCCAAACTACATCGCTCAGAATGCCGACAACGATACACGGATCCGGGTTGCAGGGGCACTGCCTAACGGGTTGACGCTGGTTGCGGGACAGTCTGTTTATGTAACTGAGGTGTACACCCACCACAATCTGATCACGCCGTTTGAGCGCTTCGGAGCCAGACTGCCGAGCAATCTGTACGCGTCGGCCTATTTTTGAAGGAGGCCTTGCCTGGCGCTTAGCGCGAAGCAGGCTCTTGATTACAACGAGGACATAACTATGGCAACTCAAGCGCGCTTATGTCGAGTTGACCGATCGGGGAAGTTTCGAGACCCGAGGGGTTTTGCGCTGGCATACCTGGCGGGGATGATGTTTGTGCTGCTGGCATTGGCGGGACTGGCTATTGACCTGGGACGTGGCTATCAGGTGAGAGCACATTTGTCAAAAGCGGTGGATGGCGCTGCCCTCGCGGCAGCCCGGGTCATCGGCAACGGTCAGGCAGGAGCCCAAGCTGAAGCCAACAAGATTTTCAACGCCAACTTCCCGAATGGATATCTTGGCGTTAGTTCCGTACAAAATCCTCCCATCATGGGATTTGCGGTTGCCTCTGACGGAAGCAATATTATTGACGTGAGTTCGACCGCTGTTCTCCCGACCACGTTCATGAGGATTGCCGGATTCAACAATTTGACAGTAAGAAGTTCGGGCCAAGCTTCTAGACGCTTGGTCGACATGTCGCTTGTAATCGATAAGTCTGGTTCCATCGGCAGTGATTGGCCACAGGTGCAGAGCGCTGCAACTCAATTCGTCAGCTACTTTGACCAGTCGCAGGATCGGATAGCCCTGATTATGTACTCATCCAACACAGTGGTTTTCGACCCGATCAGCATCACTCGCGGGTTCAGCAGATCATCTCTTAACTCACACATCGCGGCAGGCACTTCTTCGGGCTATACAGTCACGTCAGAAGGGCTCTATCGAGGCTGGGACGAACTGAGACGGGTTCCCTCAGCCAGCCAGTCGGGATTGCGCATTATTGTGTTGTTCACCGACGGCTCTCCTAATTCCTGGTCAGGGACCTTTGGTGTCTCTCCTGGATACCCAGCTCAGGGAGTAGTCAATACGTTCGACTTTCCAGAGATGGGCGGGACTTCTAGTACGAGTGACGGTGTCAACGACCCCAACATCACCGCCCTTACGGTGACGCTGGGAACGCCTGGTAGTCCGGCCAATCAATCTGCCTGGTCGGGCGGTACGAACTCATCCCCTCGCAGCACCAACATTGACCTGCAATGGTCGACAGGGACGCCACGGATCACAGGTTTGCCGACCCAGAGCTATCATCCCAACCCTTCATCAGGACTCCCGACTCAGTTCAACTTGATCGACGGTTCGTTGGTTGGCGGCAACCGTCCAGTCGCAACAACTGCGACTGTTCGAAACGTGAATAACGCCGCTCGGAACCTGGTTGAGATCATTGCCAATGCCGTGCGCACTGACACCAGCGGGGCTCATCGGATTCGGATCTACACCCTTGGGATGGGTCAACTGCTGACAATACCAGCCGGAGCAAGCCTGGAACGTGGCGACGACCTTCTCAAGCGAATCGCCAACGACCCAAGTTCTCCTGACTTTCGCCCCGGGCAGCCAGAAGGTAAGTACTTTTTCGCGGGTGATGCCAGCCAGCTGAGTACTGCCTTTGAACAAATCCGGAATCAAATCCTTCGCCTGAGCCAGTGAAAGATTCATTTCTGCGTGGTGGGAAGGCACATTACTTCACCTCTTGAGGGCAGCCTTCGTCCTGCGCGGTCCTATTTCTGTCCGTAGTAGGCGCCCGGACCGTGTTTGCGGAAGAAGTGCTTGTCGAGCAACGCAGGTCGAAGGAAAGTAACGTCAGGATTTACTTTGAGGGTTTCGCTGGCGAGTCGTGCAACATACTCCAACACGATCGCATTCTCTACAGCTTTCGGAACATTCGTACCCCAAGCAAATGGCGCGTGACCGGCTACGAGCGCGGCGGACATTTGCAGTGGATCCAGCCTTGCGAATCGCTCCACAATTACATGCCCAGTGTTCCGCTCGTAATCTGACTGGACCTCCTCATCGGACAGGAAACGAGTACAAGGGATTGGGCCGTTGAAGTAGTCTGCGTGGGTGGTGCCCAGAATCGGGATCTCGCGCTGAGCTTGAGCCCAGGCCGTGGCGTACAGGCTGTGCGTGTGGACAATTGAGCCAATACCAGGGAAGGCTCGATAGAGCTCGAGGTGGGTGGCAGTGTCGGAACTGGGCCTTAGTTGGCCCTCTAGGGCTCGGCCCGCATCCAGCCCAATGACAACCATATGTTCCGGTCTCATCTCGTCGTAAGGAACACCAGACGGCTTAATCACGACGTAGCGGCTCTGGCGGTCGATGCCACTGACATTGCCCCAGGTTTGAACAACGAGACCTTCGCGGACCAACTGCAGATTCGCTTCACAGACCTGTTCTTTCAGTTTTTCCAACACAGAGAGATCACCTTCTGACTCGGTTGCGGATATCCAGCAGCTGCTTCATGACGCCATGCAGATTGCCGTGCCACTCCCGGGTGCCGAAGGCATCATGAAGCTGGCGATATAGCGGGTAAAGTTCCTTGTAAACTGAGTGGGCTGCGAGACTCGGCCTAAAGACGTGTGGTTTGAGTCCTGTCATTTTTTTCTGCGCCGCTTCACAGCTCGAATAGGCTCCCGCTACTACAGCACCGGCGATGGCGGCGCCGAGTGCGCAAGTTTGTGCCGAGCGGCTCACCTTCATGGGGCGCCCGGTGACGTCGGCATAAATCTGCATAACCAGCGGACTCTTTTCCGCTATGCCACCACAGTTGACCACTTGCTTGACTTTGACGCCATATTCTTCAAAGCGGTTAATAATGGTCAGAGCCCCATAGGCCGTGGCCTCGATGAGCGCGCGGTAGATCTCAGCCGAAGTGGTGTAAAGGGTTTGCCCCATCAGCAAGCCGGTGAGCCGTTGGTCCACCAGAACGGTGCGGTTCCCGTTGTTCCAGTCCAGAGCCAGCATTCCGGATTCTCCAGGCCTGATCCGGGCTGCGGCCGCGCTCAGCGCTTCGTGAGACCCTGCTGCTTTGCGGCCGGGTTGAACGTAGTTGACAAACCAGTTGAAGACATCTCCCACAGCCGACTGACCGGCCTCCAGACCAAAGTACCCGGGCAGGACGCTGCCATCCACGATTCCGCAAAGCCCTGGAATGTCTGCGAGCGGCTTGGAGTTCGGCACGACCATCATGTCACAGGTGCTGGTGCCAATGATCTTGACCAGCGTGCCGGGTGCAATGCCAGAGCCTATGCCGCCCAGATGGGCGTCAAACGCGCCGACGGCCACGGGAATACCTGAGGGCAGGCCAGTTCGTTCGGCCCACCCTTCCGTCAGCCTGCCCACCGCACGATCAACGGTGTGCGCCTTGGAGCGCAAGTGCGAGCGCAGCTCAGCAAGCGTCGGATCCAGTTGGGCGAGAAACTCGGCATCAGGATAGCCGCCCCAGCTGTCGCTGTACATGGCTTTGTGACCCGCGGCACACACGCCAACGGTCAGTTGATCGGGATGCTCCGTGCCCGTCAGTGCCGCGGGAATCCAATCGGCGATTTCCACCCACAGGTATGAGGAATCAAATACCTCCGCTGCAGTTCGCCGACAGTGCAGGATCTTGCTGAAGAACCATTCGCTTGAATAAGTGCCGCCGCACTTAGCAAGGTATTCCGGCCGCATCTTTCGCGCCAGCGCAGTAATTTCCTCCGCTTCGGCGATGCCGGTATGGTCTTTCCACAACCAGGCCATGGCCGCATGATTCTTGGCAAACTTCTTGTGAAACGCCAGGGGATGGCCGTTGCGGTCCACAGGCAAGGGTGTGCTACCTGTGGTATCAACGCCAATACCGATGACCTGGTGTGGCTGGAAGCCACGAACGCGACGCTTGGCTTGGGCAAGTGCCTTTCTGATGCTGATCTCGGCGCCTTTGAGATAGTCCGCAGGATGTTGGCGGGCCAAGTTCGGATTGCGTGAAAGAATGACGCCTTCAGTGCCAAGTTCGTAGTTCCAGACCGCCGTGCCCACTTCCCGACCATTGGAAATGTCCACGATCAGGGCTCGCACCGAGTTTGTTCCGTAGTCCAGGCCAATGGAGTATCTGCTTTTCATGATCGCAAACCAGAATGGAAAAGGCCAGTGGTTGGGGAGATAGATCTGAGGATCAAGCGAGCGCAATGACTCCAAACCGTCCACTTGTGCTGAGACGCCATCAGTTCTTTCCGCCGTTCTTCCGGTTCCTGCTTTGTCGGAACCGGTGCAGCCGAGAGAAAGCTGTTTTCAGACTTCAGTTGTGTTGATAGACATTCCAGCCCAGGTAGGTTACCAATGCGTCCTCGATACTGGCTGCGACGGTATCCCGCGTGGCCGCTACGTGGTGCTCGTAGCCATTTTGGCAAATGAACTGAAGCAGCTTCTGGAAGTTGGGCACTTCAATCACACCGTAGCCGCCGAAGGTTTCGAGCCGGTCTTCAGTGAACCGACCTTCTCCTACATAGGCTGAGATGCATCCACGCAAATCGTCGGTGGACACACGGCAATAGGTGAATGGTCCGGGAGCGATGCGGCCCACGATCGTTCCATAGGTATTCTCCTTGCCCACCGTGCCCGCGATAATCTCCTGATAGTCCATTCTCTGGCTCGCAAAAAAAGCCTTTGGGAGATTGGAACAGTGGAAAACAACGCCTTTGTTTGGATCGTCCCCGTAATTATTGTTCCAGTCCAGCAGTGCCGCAGGTTTGCGGGAGGCAGCCACTAGAATATACATACCCAGCAAACCTGCAGTGTCGGTTTCGCAAGCGCTTGGGACGAGCGCATTCGACATCATGCTCATCAGTGTGCAAGGGACCACACCGTAAAATTCCTCCATGGCTGTCCAGCACTGGATGGCCGTAGCAGTCAGCTCCTTATCTTTGACCCAACGGTCGATCGCTACACCTAGCTTGGCCATTTTCGTGAGGCTGGCCGAGGGAATTCCCGTTACCTGGGTGTAGTCTTTGATGGCACCTAGCTTATCCTGTACGTCTTTGTCCGAATCGTTCATGCGGTGGATCCAGCCCAGCAGCTCGGACAGGTCGAGCGTCTCGACGCTGATGCCCGACTGTTCCATCAGTTTCTCGCTATAGCGCACGGTGTTGAAGGCTGCCGGCCGAGCGCCCAAAGCCCCAATGCGAGCGTTCTTGAGTTTTCGCACCACGTTGCAGGTTGAGGCGAAGCGTCGCAAATCCTCGCGAAAGGAGGGATTATTCGGATCCACTGTGTGCAAGCGTGTCAGTGAGTAGCGAATTCCGTATTGGCGCAGGTTGTTACAGACTGACATCTTTCCGCAAAAACTGTCGCGGCGAAACTGGATGCTCATCTTGTTTCCATCGTCGTTGAACGAGTGGACCAGCACGGGCACGTTCAACTCTGCCCAGCGCAGCGTGTTGGCCACGGCGCGCTCGTCGCCAAAATTCGGCAACGTGACAAGAACGCCATCGATCTCATCGCGATGCGCTCTGAATAGATCAGCGCACTTGCGGGCATCCGAAAGACTTTCCACCGCGCCGAACCGCGTGGCGTCTGGGGGCAAAGCGATAGTTTTCAAACCAGCTTCCTCCAGGGTTTTGAGAACCTGCGCGCGCCCCGCTTCACAGAGATGTGCCGGAAAGAATCCACGATTGCCAACAATCATTCCTAGTGTCGTCATAAGGTCCCCTTTGGCTGGTTGGGTTCATTTTTGGAACTCTGCAGCCGCCCTGCCCTTTCATCAGCGCCTAAGGACCACGCATGCTCCTTCCCTTCCGGTCCATTCGCAAGAAGTGTCTGTAGGCTTCGGTGTCAGAGAATGGACGGCCAAAGGCGGGAAGAGATCGGCGAGCCAAGCCAAAGTCCCTCCGGGCTCTCAAGAACTGAAAGCGTTTTCAGGAGGCCCACAATACTGTTGTGCTAGTCGAGAGTCAAGAGAATTTATCAATCCTGGATTCCCGACGAAGCAGCGCCAGTCGCATCTCACTGGATTCCTGCCGCGTCTTCATCGAGGTGTGACTTTTCTTCGCGGGACTTGCCGAACTGGCCACACCGGGCGCGAGTTCCCGCGGCCCTACGGACATGCGTTTGGCAGAAGGTGGCTGGGTTGGTGGTAACGACAGGAATGGACTGCTGGAATCGTCGGGGCGGGTGTGGGTCTTGGAAGCAAGACGGACTGGCCATGGCGGCGAAAGGATACGGTCGTCGTGGCTACAAAGGCGGCGATATCAAAGGTGGCCCGATTTGGGAGCCGGACCAGTTGACTCCCTCAATACGAATTCAGGGTCTAGCAGAATCTCACGGCCCACCGGCTTTCGGGTCGCATCTGGAACGAGGCGCTCGAACACGAAGCGGCCAATGCGCTCGCGTGGAATATGCACGGTCGTCAACCGTGGGTAAGAGAACTCCGACAGCTTGATATTGTCGAATCCTGTCACTGACACATCCTGCGGCACTCGCAGTCCCTGGTCCAGAAGTTCGCGCAGTACACCTATCGCCATGAAATCATTAACACAGACGATGGCACTCGGCCGGAACCCCGAGGCCAGGACCTCGCGCACAGCCTGGCGTCCCCCTTCCGGGCCATCCTCGTCGGCCACCGTCCGCCATTCGCTGGTTGAAGCGAAACGCGAAACCGTTTCCACGAAGACCTTCTCCCTTTCGCCGGTGGGCCCCAGTGTAGAGTGATGACCCACAAAAGCCAGACGGCGATGGCCGAGTGAATGCAGGTAATCCACCACGCGCTCAATCCCACGGCGATAATTCGTATAAATATTGAAGATGTTGGGATGCGGCGTCGCCGCGTCGTAGAAGACCACAGGGATCTTGCTGGCAGCCAGTTCCCGCGTCAGTTCAGGAGTCGTTTCGGAAACAATCACGGCCAGTCCGGCCACGCGTCGTTCCAACATCGTTCTCACGCTTGTGACCAACTGTTCGGGCCGATAGTCGGTATTGGCGACCACCACTTCATAGCCCTTGGCGTGTGCGTCGCTTTCCAAGGTCCGGAAGATATCGAAAAAAAACGGATTCTCCAGATTGGAGGCGATCATTCCCAAGGTGCGGCTTTTGCCCCCGGCCAAAGTTCGAGCGTGGATATTGGGGTAGTAGCTCAGCTCTTCCACGGCCTTGATTACCCGCAGCCGTGTCGCATTCCTGACTACATTCGTATTGTTTAGTACGCGAGAGACAGTGGCGCTGGAAACCCCAGCCCGTTTCGCGACTTCCTTTAGACTCATAGCTGGTTCGACCTTTCCAGATCCAGAGAACCAGGACTTCACAGGTTGATCAGTTGCCCTAAACAGCGCGATAGCGCTCCGCCTCTTCTGCCGCTGTACCCGTAGCTACCGCGAACCCGGAAGGGAACCGAGGACTCCAAGGTTGGTTTCGATTTTTGGATCAGCTCCGGCGTGGGCGACTGAGCGGAACCGCGATGTGCAGCATCTTTGCGCAATCGTATCGAAGTCAGCTGTTCTCGTCAAGGAAGCGATTAATCTCCCTCAACGGACGGGTCGGAATCACGAGCAATGCGCAAATGAACACCAATTTGGCGTGCATGCAAAACCGTGCACAAACAGTTGTCGGATTGCCGAGAATTCACAAGCCTTGCCAGTCTCATAGATAACAGCGAGGGCAACCTCGCCGAGCCAGCTGAAGAGCTGAGGAGAACGCAGACTAAAGTGGAAAGAGTCGGAACACTCCGGGCTTCGAGCGGCGTTGATTTAATCTCATTGGCGGCTTCTTTCCCGTTCTCCCGTGGAGACGTCACCGGTGAACCCTAATGACCCTTTGAGCATCGTGAAGGAGTGAGCAGGGAACTGATATTTAATGCGATCGCCCTGTGCACTCAAAGTCTTGCGGGCGATCTGCACTTTGGTAGAGCCAAAAGTGTTCTCGGCTTTGATGTCGGGTCCGTTTACTTCCGCAATTTCGAAAGTACCGCTGAAGGTGCCCTTTTGACTTTGGATTTCAGCCGCAATTGGCTGGTCGCGATGACGGTTGACTACGTTCACGATCACGGTCCCGTTGTCGTACACGGCCGATACATCCAAATAAGGCACTGCGCTGTACTTTTGCGTCTTGTAGGTGGGGCTATCGACGAAAACATCGAGAGCGGTCCCCTTGCTGTTGTTTGCAAATAACTGAAGCGGATAGTAAATCGTCTGCAAGTAAAGCCCCTTGTCATTCGTAAAGATTGGTGCAATCACATTGACGAGTTGCGCCATGTTGGCCATCTTGACGATGTGGGCATTGTTGACGAAGGTGTTCAGAAGGGTAGCCACTACCAACGCATCTTCCAGGTTGTATTTCTCTTCCAGGATCTGGCGTCCCCTCTCCTTTTCCCCTCGCGCGCGATACCAGACATTCCACTCGTCCCAGGCAATGTAAACAGGCTTTCGCTGCGGGTTATCTGCCAGAGCCGCATTGATAAGGCCTTCGGCAATTCTTGTTTTGTCATTCAAATCGATCGAGCTCGTCAGAAACTCGTAGTAATCGTTGCTCCGATTTCCAACGTAGAGGTGCAAAGCAAGATAGTCCAGATGATTCTTGAGGTATTGAAGGACAGTGCGATTCCAGCCGACCCAGTCGGCGCGGTAGTTGGAAGACCCAGCCGCGATCAACTTGATGTTCGGGTCTGTCCATTTCATGAGTTTGGCGGCCTCCAGTGCAAACTTGCTATACTCTTCGGCGCTGCGATGCCCCATTTGCCAAGGTCCATCCATTTCATTTCCCAATCCCCAGTAAGTGACGCCCCAAGGCTTCTCGCGGCCATTCTTCTTGCGGAGATCAGAGTAGCGTGTGCCCCCTTGCAGGTTACAGTATTCCACCCAGAACTTGGCTTCGTCCCAGCTGCCGGTGCCCAGGTTGACGCAGATGTAAGGCTGTGTGCCCAGCATCTCGCAGTAGTTCAAGAACTCATGGGTGCCAAAGCGATTGCTCTCCGTTGTGCCCCACGCCAGTTCCAGCCGCGCTGGACGCTGATCTCTCGGACCAATGCCGTCTTCCCAGTGGTAGCCGGAAGCGAAGTTACCGCCTGGCCAGCGCAAGATCGAAACCTGAAGACCTTTGACGGCTTCGAGGACATCTTTGCGGTAGCCGTTGGGATCCGAAAGCGATGATTTCTCATGAAACACTCCCCCCTCGATACACCTTCCCAGATGTTCGATGAAGTTGCCATAGATCAGATTGTCAATTGGTCCGACTACCCGGTCGGTATCGATCTTGATTCGAGCTCCCAATGTTCCTGTCTGCGCACCGGCCGGAGCCGGCATCAGCAACAGTGTCGCCGACATCGTGAGCACCAATCCTGCTGATTGCTTCATGTCTTGCTTCCTCCACGTTTCAGAAAGGAGTTCAACGCCAGGCGGCTGGCTCTGCGAAGAGCAATTGATAGAGCAATGTAAGGGCTTACATGCCGGAACCTATCGGACTTGGCGATGGCTGTCAAGCGTCTTTTTTCCTTGATGTGAGAGAGGTTCGAATGCTGCTGTCTGTCAGAGTTTTTCGACAGATTTCTTGCGGGTTCGGAGACTCCGGTGCCGGTCTCCAGATCCGGAGGCAAAAGTCCGGCGCACTGGTGGAAGTAGGCTCTGGAAGTATGTGTTCCCAGCAGGGCTGCCCAGGCGCGGAACCAGCAGGGAAGGCGCCGTGTTGTCCGCACTATTACACATCGACATCCTGCAATCGGTGTCACCAGACACAGTCAGGTTCGTTCATGGCTGTGCTCCACTTTGAGCGCGGGCAAGGCTCCGGAATGTAGGCGCCTTCGACTGAGCTGCCAAGAGAGCTTTCTGGAGGGCTGGGCCATGAGCGTAGTTCGGATTGCGGGCTGACAGGGACGCAGGCCCTCAGGTCCGGCAGCTCTGATCCAAAGTCACGCAAGGGGCTGGAAGACTGCCGTCGCAGAGCTCCCATGAACGGTCTGTTGGGCTGTGCTAGAATGAAAGCGCTAACTTCAGGTTGATTTCATTGCAAGATGGTCCGCCTTCGAAAGAACTTCATCGCCTCGCCAGCTGCGCTTCCTGTCTATGGGGGTGCCCTGCTTTGTTTCATGATCCTGCAAAGTGGTGCGCAAACATTGGAAACCGGGCGTCCTCAGGATGCAGCAGCCAAGCATTACAGGCAGGGGATCCAGTGGCTACGACAGGAGAAATGGAAGGAAGCAACCAAGGAGTTCGAGCACTCCGTAAAACTGGATCCAAGTCGCGCAGCCACACACATCGGTCTTGGCATAGCCCTGAACCGATCGGGTGACTCGAAAGCCTCGTTCGCAGCCTTTCGGAGAGCAACTGAAGTGGAACCGTCGTCCCCAGAAGCCCACTATTACTACGGCGTGGCACTCAGAGAAGCTGGAAAACAGGCAGAGGCCTCGTCAGAATTCTCCAGGGCTCTGAAGCTGAAACCGGATTACGAGGAGGCCCGGCTCACGCTCGGACTCATGCTGCTCCAGGGCGGAGAAGTCGAGAAAGCGATCGGCCACTACCAGGAAGCTGTGAGGAGAAACCCTCGCTCGGCCGAGGCTCACAACTGGTTGGGCCTGGCGTACTCGCAGCAGAACAACTTTCTCGACGCCATCGCCGAGTTTCGGCAAGCGGTGTCCCTAAAGAATGACTTCTCTCGGGCGTACGTCAACCTCGGGTCTACCCTCGCGAAGACCGGGGAACTCGACGAAGCAATCAAAGTTTTTGAAACTGCCCTTGCCACTCAGTCCTGAGGATACCGCGCTACGGATGAATCTGGGCCTGGCTCTGCGGACAAAGGGAGACCCTGACGCAGCCGTGCTCCATTTCAATGCTGTCCTTAGACAGCAACCGGGAAGCGCTGAGGCGCATTATCAGCTAGCCCAAACCTTGAGACAGAAAGGGGACTTGCAGGGGGCCATTCGAGCCTTTGAGGAAGCCCTGCGGTTCAATCCAGAGCTGCGGGAGGCCTACTACAGCCTGGGGCTCACGTTGAAGCAAGAGGCCGCTGAGGTTCGACGCGCTTCGCCTGATCGCGTCCGTCAAGCTGACACCCAGGCTGAGCAGTTCTATAAGCAAGGGGCCGACGCGTTGGCCCAAGGCAATAAGCAAGCTGCAAAAGAAGCATTCAGAAAGGCAGTGGAGATCGATCCCAATCATGCTGAAGCCTACAATCTTCTGGGCTTTGTCTCGGGCCAGACTGGCGATCTGGCGGGCGCGCTGGAAAACCTGAGGCGAGCCGTTCAACTGGACCCTAGGTTGGCTGACGCCCAGTATAACCTTGGCGCCGCACTGTGGTATAGCGGCCAGAGAACTGAGGCGGTATCGACTCTGAACGAAGCGGTTCGACTGAATCCCGCCGCCAGCGAGGCATACGCTTTTCTCGGCATGGCACTGAGCGAGACGGGCCAGTTGGATTCAGCTCGCCGGCACTTGCAGCGCGCTATCAGCGTCAATCCCAAACTTCAATCTCCGTATTTCGATCTGGGCGTCGTTTTTTTGAGGATGGGACAGCTGGATGCTGGCTTGGGTCAGCTCGAGGCAGGCCTGAACCTGACGAGTCCGGCAGGGCCCAATCCCGATCTCGATTCAGCGATTAGCGCGCTCCAACGCGCCCTCTCTCAAGAGCGCGATCACCCTGAGGCTTACAATGTCCTGGGACGCCTGCTGGGAAGAGCCGGAGCGGACGCTAAAAAAGTTGTCAGCGCATTTCGCGATGCGATTCGTCTACGTCCCAATTTTGCCGAGGCACACAACAATTTGGGGTTGCTCCTGACCCAGACTGGAGAGACGGAGAACGCTATTCTGGCATTCCGGGAGGCGATCAAATACCGGCCAGATTACGCGGAAGCGCACGGCAACCTCGGAACTGCCCTGGTCACAAGCGGACAGGAAGAGGCAATTCGTGAGCTCGAGAAAGCCATCAGCCTGCAGCCGGACTTGGTCCGGGCCCACTACAACCTGGCGCTGGCATACAACCTCAAGTATGGTTCTGAAAGAGAGATCGAGCAACTGCGCCGAGTGATAGCCCTTGACCCCACGTTCGCCCCCGCCTATCTCTCTCTTGGCAAGAGCTTGATGCGGAAAGGAGAAATCCAGGAAGCCGTCAGTCATCTGCAAAAGGCAGTCGATTTAGACCCCCAGCTCGGAGAGGCCCGCTATCAGCTCGGCTTGGCCTTGGTACGAACAGGTCAACAGCGGGTAGGTGCCGCCGAACTGCAGAAAGGCCGCCAGGCGATCGCCCAGGATCAAGCCAGCCAGACGGCTAGTCTTATCATGGGGGAGGCGAGGCTTCAGTTAGAGAGAGGGGAACTGGACGACGCCATCGCTGGCTTCCGAAAGGCTGTCCGCCTGCAGCCTGACTCTGCCGAAGCTCACTCGAGTCTGGGCACAGCACTGCTGCGTAATGGAGACGCGGACGATGCGAACGCGGAGTTTAAACGGGCCCTTGAACTTCGGCCCGACTCCTACGTAGCTACTTTCGGCCTGGGCCAGGCGTTACTGAAGCAAAAGTCTTTCGAGCAGGCCATAGCGGGTTTTCGGGATGCCCTGCGGCTTCGTCCGTCGTCAGCAGAGGCGCAACATCACCTGGGTCTGGCCTTGCAAGGCAAAGGTGATCCGAATGGCGCGATTGCTGCCTTTGAAGCCGCTTTGGCACTGGACGCCGGCTACGAGCCCGCTCGAGAAAGCCTCAATGGCATTCGTCAACGTAGAGAGACGGCAAGGAGCGCTGTGGTGGACCTTTCCGGGGTTGACTTCTCCAGCCATCCCTTCTTCTGATCCAATGCGCTGAGTCAATACGGGGGCGACCTGCAGCAGCTGCGAACGATCGAAAGCTTTATTCGCCAGGAGAAATTCAAAGAGGTTGAACCGCTCGTGCTCGATTATCTGAGCAGCCATCCTAATTCGTGGTGGGGGCACTATGCATTGGGTTACGCCTTGCTGGGACAGCGCAGGATCGGTGATTCGATCAAGGAACTGACAAGATCCCTTCAATTGAACATTCGGAACGCTGAAGCTCACAAAATCCTGGGACGGGCTCTCATGATCATCGGGAGATACGATCTCGCACAAACTGAGTTCGAGCAAGCTGTGCGCTTGAAGCCGGGTTCAGCGGAGATCCACTACAACCTCGGGAAAGTGCACTCGGCGCAGGACAACTATCCCCCGGCAAAGCGGGCCTTTGAGGAGGCCGTTCGGCTGAATTCCTCCTATATGGAGGCATTCAATGGTTTGGGTTTTGTGATGGAGGCTTTGGGAGAGGATGAGGCTGCGGTGGAGAACTATCAAAAGGCTGCGCAATTGAATGAAAAGCGCGGTGGAGACTTTGCGTTACCGTACGTGAATCTAGGCAGCTATTACAATCGGATCAATAGGCACGAACTTGCTATCGAGTATGCTCAGAAGGCGCTGAAGCTCAATCCGAAGTCGGACTCCGCCTACTTCCAGATGGCCAAGGCTCACCGCTACCGCGAAGAATGGAGTCAGGCCGCTGAAGCCTTAGAGACGGCGATTTCAATCAACTCATTCTCCTCGCAATACTACTACTTGCTGGGCACCGCCTATCGGCACTTGGGAAAGGATGAGCAGAGTCAGCAGGCGTTTGCAACTTTTCAGAAGATGGAGCAGGAATCCGCCGATTTCGAGAGAAAGCGGCGCGAGACGAGAAGGAATGAGCCTTCTGCAGCCCGGTCGCCGAACTCAATTGCTCCCAATTGATCCAGCAAGGCTGCCGGCCTTCCCAGGGCGCGGGATGCTCACTTTGTGGCGAAAGCTAGTCTCTACTGGGACGATGATGGTAAAATCCACTTCCAGTGAGGGCACTGCACATGAACGAGCAGGAATTTCAGCGCATGAAGAATGTGATGGAATTCATCGTTGAGCAGCAAGCTGCGTTTGTGGCGCAGCAGGCTGCGTTTGGGGAGCGATTTGCCAGGGTTGAGGCGGCAGTGACGACAGTCGTCGAGTCGCAGAGCGTCCTTGTCAATTCGCTGCGCGATCTGACGGCGGTGGTAACGAGTCTACGAACGGCGACGGGCGCGCCTTGAGGGGCTAGGTAATACCTAACGCTTCACACAATTCGCGGATGCTTCGAGGGGCGTCGGCACTGGCTGACGCCCTTTCTTTTGTGAAATGAACCAGCGAGGCTTGAACTCAAGGTTTTCCCGGCGCAAATTTCTGAGTGTCCTCAACGGACTCGGTTTTTCCCTGTCGCTCGAGCGCTTAGCAGCGTTGTTTTTTGGTGGAGGATACGCCCGCGCTCTCATCGCCCTGCCTGGCCAATCCCCGGAGATTTCTGGGGTGCAGACTCCTCCGTTCCCGGTGCAGTTCACAGACGTTGCAGCCGCTGCCGGCCTCGCCAAAGCGCAGAACACCTTTGGTGGCGTTGAGACGAAGCGCTTCCTTTTGGAAGAGATGGGCTGTGGAGTCGCGCTCTTCGACTACGATCATGACGGGTGGCTGGACCTCTTCCTCGTGAATGGGACTGCTTTTGAAGGATTGCCCTCTGGCAGAGAGCCCAGAAGCTATCTTTTCCACAATAATCGTGACGGAACGTTCACCGACGTCACAGAAAAGTCGGGCTTGACCCGCTCAGGGTGGGGCCAGGGTTGCTGTGTGGGCGACTATGACAATGACGGGCTTGACGACCTCTTCGTGACTTACTGGGGCTACAACGTTCTCTACCGCAACAACGGTGATGGAACGTTTGCCGATGTGTCGGAGAAAGCGGGAGTGTCGGGCAGCGAACGCCGCTGGGGAGCAGGCTGTTGCTTTCTGGACTATGATCTCGATGGCCACTTGGACCTCTTTGTGGCCAACTACGTCAGCTTCGATCCGGACCGCGCTCCGCAGCCCGGCGAAAACCAGTACTGCCTGTATAACACCATCCCAGTCGCTTGCGGTCCGCAAGGCTTCGGAGGCGGGACCAATATCCTCTTTCGCAACCGAGGGAATGGAACCTTTGAGGATGTGTCCGAGAAATCTCGCATCGCGAATCCTCGGGGAGTGGTTCAACCGACATTGGTGAGCCAGAATTGGCGTCCTGTCGGATCTTACGGCATGGGGGCCGCAGCCGCCGACTTCAACAACGATGGTTGGCCCGACATCTACGTTGCTTGCGACACAGCGCCCAGCCTCCTCTACCGTAACAACCACGATGGAACATTCAGCGAGATTGGAGTCTCCGCCGGATGCGCCTTCAATGAAGACGGAGTCGCGATGGCCGGCATGGGCGTGGGGGTGGGTGACTACAATGGGGACGGCTGGTTTGACATCGTCCGGACGAACTTTTCCGACCAAACCACCACCTTATATCTTAATCACGGGGATGGCACGTTTCACGATGCCGCATTCCAGGCCGGTCTTGGAATCAATACCAAGTACCTGGGTTTTGGTACCGGCTTCTTCGACTTCGATAATGATGGTTGGAAGGATATCTTTATAGCCAACGGCCATGTTTATCCTGAAGTTGCTAGGCGGAAATTACACGTTACCTATCAGCAGAGGAAGATTCTGTACCGGAATCGTGGGGATGGGCGTTTCGAAGATGTTTCGCTGAAGGCCGGCCCGGGGATTGAAAGGGCTGATGTCAGCCGCGGCTGTGCCTTCGGAGATGTCGATAACGACGGAGATCTCGATGTCATCGTCAACAACATTAACGGTCCCCCGTCGCTGCTGCGCAATGACGGGGGTAATAAGAACAACTGGATCCTGGTGAAGTGCCTCGGGACCCGCTCGAACCGCAGCGCCATTGGCACGCGGGTGAGTGTGTCCACAGGCGGGCGTGTCCAGATTGATGAGGTGATGAGCGGCTCCAGCTACTACTCTCAAAACGATCTGCGCCTCCATTTCGGGTTGGGTCAGACGACAAAGGTAGATCGGATCGAGATTCGCTGGCCTTCAGGTTTGAAAGAGTCTCATGCCAACCTCGCAGTCAATCGATTGGTCGTCATCAAGGAAGGGCAGGGAATTGTCAGGACCGAGAAGTTCAAGCCACAATAATCCTGGGAGCGCACGCATCTTGCGTGCCGCATGAATCGGTGGGCTGACGGGCTAGCTTTTCACGGGAAAGAGCACGCTGGAAGCGTGCGCTCCCAGGACGAGATGCGCGAGTGCTCCAGCTGTCAGTGTGGGGTCAGAAGGAACAGTTCTTTGAACGCATCCTTTTCTTCCTCTTGCAGTTTCTTGAATATCTCCAATTCCTGTTTCGACTCTTGCGATTTTCCCAAACGAGCAAAGAGCAACCCCAGCTGATAGTGGGCCTTGGCTGAGTTTGGATTGAGCTCAACCGCTCTTTCAAGGTGCTGCGCCGCCTCGGCGTATTTTCCTTCTTTCAAGAGGACCGCCCCCAAACCTTCGTGACTC
Organism: uncultured Acidimicrobiia bacterium; assembly: GCA_963752385.1. Classification (GTDB taxonomy): domain Bacteria; phylum Acidobacteriota; class Terriglobia; order Versatilivoradales; family Versatilivoraceae; genus CAVVYL01. Next base: position 37,610 of record CAVVYL010000043.1, read on the forward strand.
GCCGCATGGTTCGGGTGCCCCTGCAAGATTTCCTGAAATATTTTGGTGGCTTCAGAGCTCTCTCCTTTGCTTTGGGCCACTGCTCCGAGGTAATAGAGAGAGGCCACCTGTCCAGGTTTCAGCAGAAGACTCTTCCTGAAAAAGCTGGCCGCTTCATCCAATTTCGCTTCCAGGTAGAAAACAGCACCCAGCGCATAGTTCAACTGCGGGTCATTTGGATTCTTCTTCAGCAAGCCATCCAGAAGCACTCTGGCTTCGTCGAAGCGCTTGGTCCCGACCCGGGCCGAGGCAAGCACATAGACATACGAATCGCGCTGAGGCTCCAGTTCGACAGCCCTTTCCAAAGCTTTCGTGGCATCCTGCAGGAGGTCCTTCTTGAGACAGATCTTTCCGAACTCGAAAAGGACCTCGGCATTGTCGGGATTCTTCCGTTTGGCCTGGATCAGATAGGCCAGGGCTTTCTCCACGTCTCCCTCGCGGTCTGCGAGATAGCTGAGCTGGAGCAAGCAGGCAGTACAATTCTCGTTGTTGGAAAGCGCTAATTCGTAGTTGGACGAAGCTTGTTTCAGGTCTCCCTTCTTGACGTAGCAACCGGCGAGGTTGAAGGCCACTTCGTAGGAAGACGGATTCGCTTTCTTTGCCTCCTCGAGCACCTCGATGGCTTCCTGATCCAAATCAGATCTGGAGAGCAGCATCGCGAAGCTGAGCGAAGAGTTCGCATCCGATTCGTTCAGGGCTTTCCAATCAGACACCAAGTTCTTGGCGGCGGCCTTGTCACCTGCGCCCAGGTAACTGGCAGCCAGAGTGAGAAGTCCATCCGGGGTCTGGCGTACCGCGGACAGGATCGGTTTAAGCAGCTGGATCGATTGGGTGTAGTGTCCCTGGTCGTTCTCGATTCTGGCGAGAGAAAGCCTTGCCATGGCGTTGAGCGGATCTCGTGTCAACACCCGGCGAAAAGCCTCGGCAGCCTGAGGTGTCTTCTGCTGCAGAAGATAGAGGCTTCCCAGATTGAGACGAGCGCCCACCAGATCAGGGTTCAGCCTGATGGCCTTTTGCAGAAGCCGTTCGCTCTCGGCGTACTCCTTTTGCTTTAGTCGAATAGCTCCCAGCGCCGCATACGCTAGAGGCTGAGTGGAGGGACTGGACAGGGCTAGATTGGCTTCTTTCTCTGCGCCCGACAAGTCTCCTCGAACGATGAGTTCCGAAGCTCGACGAATGGCATCTGCCGAGGCCTCGTCACTGGCCGTTGCCCAGGGTATCCAGGAAAGCAGCAGTAGACAAGCAAGCAACCATCGAGAGGCACCTTGCAGGTATGGCTTCAGCATTGCCCATCGGTCAAGTCTCATGTCCTACATCTTCGCAAAGGAATAATGCGCTTGCAATGCCCTCTGTATTCTCTTGGCATTGGGTCCAGGGACTTGCAGGCGCAGCCCCTCATGAGACGTGGGTCTGCGCTACAAAAGCTCTCAGACCTTGAGATCTTGGCGGGTTTGCGGAGCTGCCATTCTATTTCTTCTTTGTAGTCGTGCCCCAAAGCTCGCCGAGTCGTTGGTCGCGCCCGCAGCGGAAGCGGTACTCCTGGTATTGGAGGGGGTTCTTGACGTAATAGTCCTGATGGTACTCCTCGGCGCGATAAAACTCCGATGCCGGAACGATTTCCGTCACAATCTCACTCCGGAAGCGTCCAGATTTGAGCAACGCATTCTTGGACTCTTGAGCCAGTTGTTTCTGGGTTTCGTCATGGTAGAAGATGGCCGAACGGTACTGATTCCCACGGTCGCAGAACTGCCGGTTAGGTGTCGTAGGATCGATGTTACGCCAGAACACTTCGAGAAGTTGAGTGTAGCTGATCTTGTCGGGTTCGAAGACGACTTGAACGGCCTCGGCGTGACCTGTCCCGCCGCGAGACACTGCCTCATACGTCGGGTTCTTCAGACGACCGCCGATGTAGCCCGACGTGGTCGAACGCACTCCCTTCAGTTTGTCAAAAGGCGGTTCCATGCACCAGAAGCAGCCTCCCGCAAAAGTCGCGGTCTCGGTCCTGCGCGGGGCCGAAACCAGGATGACCCCTCCTGCACTAAGAAGGATTCCAAGTATGACTAAAATAGGAATCGTTCGTATTGTCATTGGCCCTGGATGAGACAGTTGGACTCCACTATCTTACCGCAGCGGCGCAGAGAAGTCTTGCACGGCTGCACTGCGGGGCGACTATAAGTGTCGACGACGAACCACTAAGAGGACTTAGCTGATGACTAATGGCCAACCACGAATGGCTACACAAATCCTAAATCTAAATAAAACGAACAAGTGAACTTAGCCTTGCGGCTCGGGATTGCCACAGATTTCCCGGCCTTCCCTAGGTCTCAGCGTCTCTGCGGTAAAGACGGTCTTGTGGTTGCAATGGGCGCGCAAAAAAAAGGCGGCCGAGCCTCGCTCCGTTCGGCCGCCTTTGTAGAATCCTGCTTGAACGCCGTCTAGAAATCCAACTTCGCTCCGAACTGGATAGACCTCGGCGTGTTGCACTGCGAGAAGACTTGTCCGAACTCGCCCGAGCTCCAGTTGGTGTTCGGGTCACAGAAGAGCACCCGGTTGAAGGCGTTGCCGAATTGCGCCTCCAGACGGAATTTGACGCGATCGGTGATTCGAGTGTCCTTGATCAGACTGAAGTCCTCACTGAAATTCGCAAAACCGCGTGCCGTGCCGTCGCGCCGCGGCGCGTTACCGAAAGCCAGCGGCCCCGGATCGGCCCAACCGCCGGGCACAAGGTAGCGATCGCTGCCAGGATCGAAATTTCCTCCTAGGTCTGCCAGTCCCCCTCCAATTCGATTCGGACGCTTCGAGGGATTAACAGGAGACCACCGAGATCGTTACTCATGTCGATTCCAAGCGGGCGGCCACTCTCATAGCGCTGGATGGCAGAAAATCCCCAGCCACCGATGATCTTGCCCAGCACCCCTCCAACATTGCCAAACCGCTTGCCTGGACCGAAAGGCAGCTCCCAAGTGTAGCTCACTAGTAACACATGGGGAACGTCGTCCTGGCTCAAGGTGCGTTCAGCGGCATGAGTGTCAATTGGATTCTGAATCCCAGGCCCGCCAACATTGGCGGACTGCGCGCTTTCAGCGCCGTCGCCAATGAGTTTCGAGAAGGTATAGGCGACCCGGAATTGAACACCAGAGGAGAACCGCTTATCCAGCTTGGTCTGGAAAGAGTGGTAAATGCTGTTCCCAGTCGGGACGTTACGATAATTAATGAACTGGTACTGGGGAAACGGCCGCAAAGCCTGGGCTACGCTCCCGACGAATCCTGCGTAAGGGGGTGTAATCCCGGCGGCTATAGCCTCTGGAGAGTCGATATCGGCCTGCAACACACTTGCCCCGAGTGCCAAGACCCTTGGATCATTCATATTGGCCGCAGTACCCAGAGACTGTGGATTGTGGACCAGACGGGTTCCCCGGTTCCCGATATAGGAAACATCGAATAGGAGATTGGCGCTTACCTGGCGCTCCAGTGTCAAAGACCAGTTTTGAACTCTGGGCAACGTGAGACTGCCTTTCCTGTCCACCGCCACGGGTCCGGTTCCGTTGCTAAGAGTAGGATCAATGAAAGGTGGAACCGTGACCGCCGACTGCGGGAAACCATTGTCCCAGTAGAAGGCAGGCTGCAAGCCGTTGGTCAGATTCGGTGCGGTGGGATTCGACTGGTAACCAATGGTGGGTCGGGCCATGAACTGGCTGAAAGGCACACCAGAGTAATAGATGCCGTAGCCACCTCGGATCACAGTCTTGTCGCCGAACCGGTAGGCAAATCCGAACCGTGGCCCCCATCCATCTCTGGGGGGATTCTCAAGCGTTCGGCTGCCCGTAAGGCCCTGGCCTGTTCCAGCAAAGATGAGAGCCCCAGGCAGGCCGCCGGCGCCTGGGTTTGGGACTGTTGGGTCAAAAGTGGAATAGCGATCAAAGCGCTCTGTCCGCGCTGGTTGGTATTCAAAGCGGACACCCAGATTGACAGTCAGCTTGTCAGTGACTTTGATCTCGTCATTCACCCACGGCGAGATATAGGACTCGCCAAATGTCGACTCTGTCGGAATCAGGAAGTTTGCGTCATGGACTTGGCCGAGCATGAACGAAGCAAAAGGATCGCCAGTAGCCGCTAAACTGTTCCCTTGGGCATCGTAGCCGGAAGTTCCCAAGCGGTTGAAATTGAAGGTCCCTCCTGTGCCATCGCCCCAACCAGTCTGGTTGATCTGATGGTTGCGGTATTCAAAACCCGTCTTGATCGTGTGTCTCCCTTTGATCCAGGTGAGATCATCGGAGAACTGCCAGCGGTTGGTACTCTCAGACCCAAATCGCTGCCACGACTGACCGAGAGTAGAATAGGGGCTATTGCCTGCAAAATTCATGTTCGATAGACCGGCAGTGTTATCCCTCAAGCCGGTGATCCCCAGCTTTTGTGGCCACCCCACACCTGCTGCCAGAGGGTTCCCCTGCATTAACCAACGGTCAAACGCGACCGTCGTATGGTTCAGTAGGTTATTGCGGATAATCCAATCGAACTGCTGATGCGCATGACGCGTTGCAATGCGCTGATAGAATCCTTCTCCGACGTAATCGTCGTTCTTTTCCGGCTCGGTTTGCCCATCAAAACGGGTCGTGCATCCCTGCACGCCCCCACAGTTCCTGATCGATGGCCGCTCATTCAGAAAGAAGGTATGGCTCATCTTGAAGTTCGGAGTGAAGGAATGGTCAATGCGGGCGAGCCAAGTCTTGGCGTCGAGTTCCCAAGTCTGATCACCATTGGGGTTCCCAGCCACATTGAAAGCCCGGCCTGGTCTGTCGGGTTGCGGGATCAGTGGGATTATTTTGGCCGCGATGGCACTTCTCAACGGATGACCGGCAGGGATGATATTGCCTGGAAACGGATCTCGTACAGGCACACCATTCTCAGTGCGAGTCGTGCGGGGATCGAAAATCTGTCCGTCGAAGATCGGCCGACCCAGAACATCAGTTCCGACTTGGTTGGCCGTCAGAAGCGAACTGAAATTGCCTTGCCGAATTTCGGGAATCGGGACGGTGTTCCCAAAGCCAGGCAAAATCCCTTGGCGAAAAGCTAGAACGTCAAGGTTCGTAAAGAAAAAGGTTTTCTTGCGGCCATCGTAGACTTTGGGAATCCAGACGGGTCCCCCCAGTGTGAAACCATAGTTACTGTTCTTACCCGGGGTCTTGGAGCCAAAGAAGCCGCGGGCGTTGAAACTATCTTCGGCGTAATACTCGTACACACTCCCATGTAACTCAGAGGTACCAGACTTAGCAGTGTACTCGATAAAACCGCCGCTGGTGTGACCATACTGCGCAGAGTAAGTACTGGTAATGACCTTCATTTCCTTGATCGCGTCAATTGGAGGGGAGCTTTCGTGCGTCTGCTGGTGGCCTGAAGCGTAGCCAAACGCGGCGCCGTCGAGGAAGCTATCGGCTGTCATACTTTGCCCCCCGTTGATCCGCGAATTGAACTGGCTGCCTCGGAACATTGGGTCGCCGTTCGGCTTCATGGGAAGATAGCCAGGCTGCAGGTAGAGCAGCGACTCAGCCAATCGAATGTCCGCCCCCATAACGACCGGCAAGTCCTCGTAGTACTTCTCGTTAACGGTGCTCGAGACATCTCCTTGAGTGGCATTGATTTGCTCAGACGCGGCCGTTACCTCGATGGTCTGGCTCACCTCACCGAGCTCTAGAGGAACGTCCTGGCGGAAGATCACACCGCCCGTGAGGATAATTCCGGAGCGGACAAAGGTCTTGAAGCCCGTCTTCTCGACCCTTACGGTATAGGTCCCCAAGACAAGCAAGGGGGTCGTGTAGTTTCCGGCTTCATTCGACTGCAAAACGGTTTCTATACCCGTGCCTTCGTCCCTGATGGTTACGGTTGCTTCCGGGATGGCGGCTCCGGCTGGGTCTTTGACCAATCCGGTGATGGTAGCGCGATCGGCCCGCTGCGCGAAAACTGACCCTGCAACCAACCCGCACCAGAGTACTGACTAGCGTGGCAGCGCTCAACCTCCGTCTCATGACTCCCTCCTTAAGTGATTCGCAAAAGAGAGACCAGCTGTAAGCGGTTTCAAATTATGCTAAACAAATACCACTCTGTCACAGAAGTGTCAACAACTTTTTTTTTGGAGCGGTCGCTCTGAATGAATGATTGCCATCACTCGCAGGGTTTCTTCTTCAATGAATATGAATGAATATCAAAGAGCTACAGGGTTTTCCGGGAATGGCGATAAGGGTCGAGGGTTGAAGGCCGCCAGCGTGAACCCCAAACGAGAAACCGATTTTCTTGTTGGGTGGTTCATCTGCAAGCGATTTCTTTCCTCGATCGTTGGGTCGTGGGCACCTTGTCGCCCAGTAACCGGGGGAAGCACGCATCCTGGTGTTGACGACCACTACCCCGAACCAAGACGATAGCGACCCACCTTCATATTCTTCAGCAACACGAAGTAGCCATGGCCGTGCAACCGCTTCCACCCAAAGGCAATGACGCCGTCCGTTTTGCCTTCAGCCACAAGTCTGGAAAGCAGGACTGGTGCGCCCCGCGACATCGTCGGGACCGCCTCGCCACGGTCGTGGCTCGAAACCAGGGCCGCGATGTCGGCGCCGCCGCTTCGGCTACTTCAGTTCGTGAAATATCCCGGCTTGAGCCTTGGCTCCCCTAGAACGCCAGTGTCTATCACGAGCGTGGGATGGCCGCGCTGCTTGATTCGCTCGGCCAGAAAGGCGTATTCGCGCGCCTTTGGTATCCATTGGTCCTGAGCAGAGCATCGTGGCAATGGTGGTTGCCAGTTGGATTAGAGGGTAGAAGGATAGAAGACAGAGGCTGGAAGATGGAGGATGAAGATGCGAGAATGAAAGTGCGGCCTATCCTTCATCGTCGATCCGCGTGCTCTATCCCTCGATCCGGTTCCAGGCGCAGCGAGCGCCATGGTTCTTCCAGGGAAACATCGACAATCGCGGGCTCGGGAGCTTTGGCTGGCGAGAGAATCGCCAGGAAGGCCAGTTTTTCGGGAAATGGGTTGTAGGTGCCATGAACCTCTCCCATGGGCACGAAAGCCACTTCGCCCGGGCCGAGGATTCTATGCTCTTTGCCCACCCATTGCTCGGCGCGGCCGGAGAGTACATAGAGCAACTCTTCGCGGGTTGGGTGCTTGTGGAAAGCATGTGCCTTCCCGGGGTCCATGTTCACCCTCACCATTAACAGGTGCTCGTTCTGGACGACGTCCGCCCGGCACAACCACTCCTCGATAGCCCAGGGTACATGGCCACGAACTGCTTCAGCTAAGGTGACAAAATGACGCGATGCAACGCTCATGCTCATCGACTCCCTTTTTAAACCTGGTTCGCTCGCCTCATTGGAGTTTCAGTTTCAGGATCGTCAAAGAGTGCTTCGGGAAAGTATAGGCGAAGCCGTCTTCGTTGACGGAGACTTGGACGGCCTTAACCGTTGGACGCACCTTGGTGTCGCCTCCGAACGTATGGGTTGTCTTCAGGTCCGAATGATTCAATTGCCAAACTTCAACGCCACTGGTTAGTTTCCCCTGGACATTGGAGATCTGTGCGCTGATGTCGCTCTTCTCACTGCGGTTCAGCACGTTCACATAGACTTGTTTCGCTGCAGGATTGTGGGTTGCCGAAACGTCCAGGTAGCCGAGCGAACGGCCACCATCGGGCTTGTACTGCGGCGACTGGACCAGGACATCGATCGCCTGATGACCGCGTTGCTTGGCGTACTCGGCTAGCGGGAAATAGATGGTTTGCAGATACATACCTTGCTTGTTGGTAAAGATCGGCGCGATCACGTTCACCAGTTGGGCCAGATTGGCCATTTTAACGATGTGCGCATGGCGGATGAACGAGTTGAGAAACATTCCCATCGCCAGTGCATCTTCGTAGTTGTAAGTCTCCTCCAGGCCCGTGCGACCGATCTCAAACTCTGTATTTCCGTGCGCGCGATACCACACATTCCACTCGTCGAAGGCTATGTAGAGGGGCCGCGGATTAGTCATGCCGCTTTGCGCCGCTTTGATCAGCCCCTCCACCACCTCGATGCGATGATCGATGTCTCTGGAGACGGCCAGGAACTTTTCGAAGTTATTCTCCCGGTTCCCGATGTAGGTATGCAGCGAGATGTAGTCGATTTCCGTCTTGAGGCGCTCGAGCACGGTGCGGTTCCAGCCGATCCAGTCCCACCCGGGGCGAAAGTTGGACGAGCCGGACGCGATCAGCATAACGGACTCGTCAGCTCGCCGCATGGCTTTGGCCGCTTCGAGCGCGAACTTTGAATAGTCCTCCGCGTTCTTGTGGCCCAGCTGCCAGGGACCGTCGATTTCGTTCCCCAGCCCCCAGTACTTCACCCCCCAAGGTTTCTCCCGCCCGTTCTTCCGTCGCTCTCGCGCCCAATAGGTGTCTCGCGACTCGTTGCAGTATTCCACCCAGTTGCGCGCGTCTTCGATGGAGCCAAGCCCCGCATTGATGCAGAGGTAAGGCTCGACACTCAATCGTTCGCAATAGCGCAGAAACTCATCGGTACCGAAACGGTTTGACTCGAGCGCGCCCCAGGCGTGGTCCGGCCGCGCGGGACGCTGGTCGCGCGGGCCGATGCCGTCTTTCCAGTTGTATCCCGACGCGAAATTGCCGCCTGGCCAGCGGAGTAACGTGACGCCCAGGCCTCGAGTGGCCTCCATCACGTCTTTGCGGAAGCCGTCGGCATCTGATAGGGGACTGCCTTCCTCGTAGATTCCGCCGTAGATGCAGCGGCCCAGGTGCTCAGCAAAATTGCCGAACACGTGAGGGTGCACCTCCCCAATAACTCGCTCCGTATCGATCTTGATTCGAGCCGTCGGCTGTTGGGCGTGGAGCACAGCTGACACGCCTACCAGGATCCAGACCACAAAGAGCCCCCTGAGGTGTTGGCTAAGAAACATAGAGGTTCTCCTGAATCATACGTTCAATGCCAATCTCGAAGGCTATCCTCCGTCAACAGCACCTGCTGGGAGCGCACGCTTCCAGCAGGCTCTCGATGGAAGCCCTTCATACGATCACAAGCTCGACCGCGACAACGGCCTGCTTCGGCAGGGTCACCTCGACGGTCTCGCCTGCCAGCCTTACAGCCAGAGTCGAGGGCACCACTTTATTGGGATCCTGAAAGGTGTTGGCGGCGCTCATGTCGCTGTGCGTAAGCGCCACGCCTCGTCCTTCCCTTGTACGGGCTCCGCCTGCCAGTCGAATGCGGGCTGTGACGGCCGCATCCAGGGACGGGTTAGTCAACGTCACCGTCAGACGCTTGTCGCGGATCGACGCGGAACCAGAAAGTGCTGCCATCTTGGCGGAACCTTGGGGCACCGATACCGTCAGATCGGCCACTTTGAGGCGCATAGGTACCAGGCGCGCGTTCATGTGCGACCGAAACATTTCGAAGACATAGAAGGGCGGGGTTCGCACGTACTTTTCTTCCTGCGCCAGGAACAGAGAATGCAGGCAATTGATGGTTTGCGCGACGTTAGCCATGGCGATCTTTTCGGCATGTCGATTGAAGATGTCGAGGGTAATGGCCGTGTGAAGCGCGTCGCGCAGCGTCACAGGCTGACTCAAAATGTACGCTGGCGCAATCTCCTCTCCGGGCGGATACCACACTCCCCACTCGTCAATCACCAGCTTGGTCCGGTGTGTCGGATCGAACCTGCTCATTGTGCTCCAGTGCTCTGACAGGATCGCTTCCGTGCGGTGACCTTCCAGCAGTACCGCATACCATTCAGGGGCGGTGAATTCGCCCACCTTCATCTTCACGTTTCGGAAGTCCGTGTAGAAGTGAAGCGCGAATCCGTGCACCTCGCTGCGGTGGCCTCCCTGCATGGCCTCGAAGAAACCCGACGTCCAGCCGATATCCTTGTCACGCGAATGTCCACGCGGACCCGTCGCAATCAGGAACGGTTTCGTATAGACGGGGAACTGCGTCACGAATTGTCGATATTGGATGGCGTATTCCCAGGGTTTCATGTCTCCGCCGCAGCCCCAGGACTCGTTCCCCACGCCCCAGTATTGGATGCGGAAGGGCTCTGAGTCACCGTTGGCGGCCCGCTCGGCGGCCAGGGTCTCGGTTCCGGCGGGAGCATTACAGTACGACACCCAATCGTGAAACTCCTTCGGCGTGCCAGAGCCGACATTCGCGGCTACATAGGGTTCAGCGCTGACCAAACGGCAAAGCCGCATGAACTCATGGATGCCGAACTCATTCGTTTCCGTCGCGTGCAAACCGGCCGGCATCCGGCTTTCCCAGAAGTTGTAAGTGCGGGGGCGTTTGGCTGCCGGGCCGACGCCATCCCTCCAATGGTATCCATCAGCGAAACAGCCCCCCGGCCAGCGCAGATTGGGAGCCCCGATTCGCTTCATATCCTCCGTGAACTGCCTGCGGATTCCGTCGACGTTCGGGATCTTCGAGTTCCGGCCCACCCAGATTCCATCGTAGATCACGCCCCCAAGGTGCTCAATGAAGTGTCCGTAGAGATGGGGGCTGATCACCGGGCCAGGTTCTTGCGGCGCCAGTTCGATTTCGGCATCCACGGCCAGAATCGGCCGTGGAGCCGTCAAAAGCCCAAGCCCCAGGCCCGCTACGGTTCTGACAAAGGTGCGTCGATGCATGCGTGCTATCGGAGTACGCAAAACATTTTTTGAAAGTGCGGCGAATCGTACTACCGCTATGCATGAAAGCGCAACACAAATGCGTCTGGAGTCTGAACCCTTTTACTCTTCATCCTTTCGACGCAAAGGGCAAGTCGCTCAGTCTTCGCGTCCCGGCCGGACACTGGCATCAGCAGAGGCAAACTGAGGACTAGCAGTCAAAGCGACCCAATGGTAAAGTGACGGACGGCTGACGAAGCCATGTTTCCAATTTCTCGAAGGCGAACGCCGGACATCCACAAAGGACACGAAGGCCGAAGGCAGGGAACAACCTCATGTCGCTGAGGGTCACAGTTCCGTCGGCCGGCACGCCTCGGTAGTTTCTTGAGAGATTTCGGATCTGTTTTAGCGCCATCATGGAAGCTGATTGCTGAAAGCGAACTGCTGATTGGCAATAGTGCAATGGCTCCCAGAGTGAAAGTCATCGACTCGCACACGGGCGGCGAGCCCACGCGGCTCGTTGTGGAAGGAGGGCCTGACCTGGGTCAAGGTTCTCTGGCGCAGCGGCTGGAGCGATTTCGTGACGGGCACGATCGCTTTCGTTCGGCAGTCGTCAACGAACCCAGAGGATCTGACGTCATCGTTGGCGCGTTGCTCTGCCAGCCCTCCGACGCGGCGTGTGCCGCCGGAGTGATCTTTTTCAACAATGTCGGCTATCTGGGCATGTGCGGTCATGGAACGATTGGTTTGGTAGTGACGCTGGCTCATCTGGGCCGGATCAGACCGGGAAAACACCGCATCGAAACGCCCGTGGGTGTCGTTGGCGCTGAGCTTCACAAGACAGGGGAAGTCACGATAACCAACGTCGCGAGCTACCGAGCAGCGAAAGCCGTCAAGGTGGAGGTGGGCGACTACGGCTGTTTCGTAGGAGACGTGGCCTGGGGCGGCAACTGGTTTTTTCTCGTCAGCGATCACCGCTTGCCGATCACGCTGCAGAATACCGAGCAGTTGACTGATTGCGCCTGGAAAATCCGGGAAGCGCTGACCCGGCAGGGAATCACCGGCGGCCAGGGGGAAGAGATCGACCATGTGGAGCTCTTCGGTGAGCCGGTGGGGGGCGGTGCCCACAGCAAGAACTTCGTGCTCTGTCCGGGCAGGGCCTACGACCGCTCCCCCTGCGGAACCGGCACAAGCGCAAAGATGGCTTGTCTCTACGCCGACGGCAAGTTGAAGGAAGGCGAGATCTGGGTGCAGGAAGGCATCCTCGGAAGCGTGTTCGAGGGACGAGTGAAAGTTGTGGAGGGCAAAGTCTTCCCCAGTATCACGGGCTCTGCATTCGTGAACTCGGAAGCGACGCTGATTTTCGATGACGCAGATCCCTTTTGCTATGGCATCAGGGCATGAGTGCGACGAACTGTGACATAGTCATTGTGGGCGCTGGAATCCCTCGGAAAATCTGGCCGTGATAGGTCCAAACGTATCAGCAAAGGTAGCCCTGGCTTGTCCGTCCGTCTTCATCCTGCCGTTGGAACCAAGTAGTCAGAGGAGGAATCCATAATGACTTGCTGCGATAAATTCTTTCTAGTGCTCGCTGGAGTTGGATGCCTGCTCTCGCTGAGCGTTCGAATGCCCGGTGACAGCAAACCGCAGATCCGTAAACAGCCCTTTGGAAAAATCGCGGAACAAAATGCGGTCGACCTCTTCACCTTGACTAACGCTCAGGGCGTGGAGGCCAGGATCATGACGTATGGCGGTACCGTCGTGTCTCTCAAAGTGCCGGACCGAACCGGAAAAATGGGGGATGTTGTGCTTGGTCATGATACTCTCGAAGGATATCTGAAGAACAATCCCTATTTCGGATCGATCATCGGGCGCTACGGAAACCGGATCGCCAAAGGGAGGTTCTCCCTTGGAGGCCGTGGGTATACCCTCGCCAAAAATAATGGCGAGAACCATCTCCATGGCGGAACTCGGGGTTTCGACAAAGTCATTTGGAAACCCAAAGAGATCCGAAACAAGGATGGTGTGGGACTTGCTTTGACTTATCTGAGCAAAGACGGCGAGGAGGGTTATCCGGGAAACTTGGCGGTGACTGTTGTGTACACGTTGACCAATCAGAACGAGTTGAAGATTGAGTATAGCGCCACGACCGACAAGGAAACCGTCGTGAACCTGACCAACCACTCGTATTTCAATCTGGCCGGCTCAGGAAACATTCTCAATCACGAAGCGATGATCAAGGCCGACCGCTTTAACCCGGTTGACCGAGGGTTTGATTCCGACTGGCGAACTGCGGAGTGTCAAGGGCACTCCGATGGATTTTACGGAATCGACAGCCATTGGTACCAGAATCAACCAGCAGGACGAACAGCTGATCTTCGGCAAGGGCTATGATCACAACTGGGTGCTCAACCATGCTGACGGCACGCTCGGGCTCGCCGTCAGAGTGGTTGAGCCGTCAAGTGGCAGGGTGATGGAAGTTCATACGACAGAGCCGGGCGTACAGTTCTATACCGGCAATTTCTTGGACGGCAGCATCAAAGGCAAGGGCAGCCGCGTGTACGAACAACGCTCCGGGTTCTGCCTTGAGACGCAGCATTTTCCGGATTCACCCAATCAGCCGAATTTCCCCTCAACCGTTCTCAAGCCAGGTCAGAAGTACACTTCGACAACTGTCTACAAATTCTCTGCACAATGATCGGCAAGAAGTGGTTCGTGGTAACTTCAGGAGTCATCAGTTGCGGGCCAGTCCTGGAAAAAATTGGGCTCTGCGAAGCGAGAGGTGATTATGTCCACTTCTGAAGCAGGACAGGAAACTACATGTGAGGTCGAGGAACTTCGCGGTCAGATGGCCGAGTTACGTCGCGAGCTGGCCGAGCACCAGAGTATCCAAATTCAAGGATCGACGTCTGGCTGGGCTCGAGAACCAGGGATCAACTTTTTGGCGCTGGGCTGCGCTTGGTCATCGAGTGCCCGCCACTGACCGATGTGGTTTATGTTGACCGCGAGATGTGGGAAAAAATCGTTCTGAACCTGCTGTCTAACGCCTTCAAGTTCACCTTCGACGGCGAGATCCGGGTGGCCCTCTGTCACGTCGGGGAGGCTGTTGAGCTGTCTGTCCGCGACACGGGGATTGGCATCCCGCAGTCCCTCAGGAGCAAGGCGTGAGAAAAGCAACGGTGCTGCTAGCTGAGGATCATGCCATTGTGGCAGAAGGTATACGGAACCTCCTGGAGGACGAATTCGAACTTGTCGGCACGGTCGCCGACGGCCTCGCCTTGATAAAGGCTGCCAAGCAGCTGAGGCCAGATGTCATTGTTGCAGACATTTCGATTCCATTGCTCAATGGCCTCGATGCCGCAAGACAACTCAGGGCAGAACAAGTACGCAGCAAGATCGTTTTCCTGACGATGCACGGAGAGGCACTGCTCGCCAAGGAGGCGTTTCGCGCTGGGGCCTCCGCCTACCTCCTCAAACGCTCTGCTAGCAAAGAACTGATTATGGCAATTCGTGAAGCGCTTCGGGATCGTCGCTACGTTACTCCCCTAATAGCCGAGGACGGTATCACCTTTCTGATAGAAGCAGACCGCCATTCAGAGCGGTCAACTGCGAGCCTCACGGGTCGAAAACGCGAGGTGCTGCAACTAATTGCCGAAGGCCGCGTCACCAAGGAAATCGCCGCCATCTTGAACATCTCGACGCGAACGGTTGAAGCCCACAAGTATGAGATGATGCGGGCGTTCGGCGTTCGAACCACCGCAGAACTCGTCCTCCATGCGATCAAGTTGGCTCTGGTGTCGGTTCCCCATGCACACCCCGACCCCTCTCAGTAGGCCCGTTTTTGAGACCCGTAGTTTTCCTGATAGACTCGGATCAGGCAGGACGGCTAGGGTTATCCGGTGGGCGAAAAAGGAAACGATTTCCGTCGACATCAGCAGGCGCGGCGCCTCAGCCCAACCCCACACTCATCGCTTTCGACTCGGCTGTGTGAGGTCGCTTATTGTTTTCTTGTCTAGGGCCTAGAGTACTTCGCGGGCTCGAGTTGGGTTGTCCGGTGCTCGCGCTCACGCGACGGCGGGACTGAGGTAGACCTTAGGCTAGGCTGATCGGTCAGCAATCATCAGAGCAGGTCCAAACAAGAGCGTGTATGGAACGAGTACGTGTTCTAATAGCGGACGATCACGAGGACTTCCTGGAGGGCGTCCGAGACTTGCTCGAGCCGGAGTTTGCTGTGGTTGGAACCGCCGGAGATGGGCAGGCCTTGTTATCCGCTGTCGAAAACCTCAAACCCGATGTCGTCATTACAGACATCTCAATGCCCCAGATGAGCGGCATTGAGGCCGCAAGAATCATCATGCAGAAGTACCCTGGAATCCGAATTATCCTGATCACTATGCACAATAACCCAGTGCTGGTCAGAGAGGGCCTTACTGCCGGTGTGCAAGGCTACGTTCTGAAGCTGAAGGCGGTTCAGGAACTGCCGCTGGCGATCCACCAAGTCCTCCAGGGGAACCCCTACATCTCACCACTCGTCAAAGTCTAAATCGCCAAAAAGGTTGACTGGATCGGTTGCTGGCCGCGGCGTGCGCAAGCGTATCAAGGGGTGCATGACGGCCAGCTGTGCGGGACGAGTTTCACTCCGGTAATGCGCCCGCGTTGAGCAAATACGGTCGCGCTGGCCGGACTTGACCCAGGTCCTGACTTCTTGTCAATCTGCGATCCAAGTAGCTTCTCAAGCACACCGGGATATCCATCGTGCTATATGCTCAGTATGAGCACAGTCTCGCCTCGTAAGATCTCAGAAAGATTCCAGAATTTCTAAAGGACTTGGAGCCAGCTCCTTGAATAATAATGGGAGCAGTCCTGACGGCGTCCGCTCATGCTCTGGAAGGGATAGGTTTAGTACTGGTTCTAGTTAGCTAACTCTTGTGGAGATGGTAGCCGATCTGCATAATCAAACTGCGCCTTGTCGCGACAGGCGGTCATGAAGGGTTCCTAAGCGGACTGACGGCAAATTTGCCTGGGATGAGCAGCTGGCTTGCCGCCCCGCCTTGGCTTAGAACTTGGCCTTGGCTTGGGCGAGTCATCGCGACTGTGCCTTGACTTTCGGCTTGAAGGCTCTGGGAGTGACCTCAGTGACTCAAAAGGTGACATGGCGAGTGACCGAGTCAAGAATTGACTCAGTTTGTATCTTTTTGGATAGAATAAAGCGTGTACCGGGTCGCATTCAGGATATTAGAATGGCTCAGCGAGATACTAGCTGGCAACAAGCGCGTCCTATCTCGAGCAACCACGGAGAAGCTTGCGGGTTCAGGCGCCGGGATACGCTCAACGCGCCACAAAACTCTTGGGCAAGATTCAGCCCGCATGACTGAGCTCAGAGATGAGGGGACAGGACAAAGGAGCGACTCGATAGGCGGAGGCGCCCTAAGTCGGAAAGCCACAATGAACTACCGAACACTGGGAAGGGGCTTTAGGGCTAGGCCCGACCGAATTTGCGAATCCAAGGAAAGGCCCAGTGATAGCGAAAGCCGGCACAGTTGCCAGAATAGAGCGCTTTCGAGACTGGCCCGAAGTCAAGCTTTGGCAGATGGAGATCTGGAGGCTTTCCAGAGGGAAGTGACTGAGAGGGCCAGCGAAACTCTCGATGTTGAACGCTGTAGCATTTGGCTCTACACGAGCGGCGACACAGGAATTCACTGTGTCGATTTGTACCAAGACAGTACAGGACAGCATTCTCGGGGATTCGAACTGGCCGAAGCTGATTTTCCGAATTACTTCCGGAGTTTGAAGGTTGAGCGGGCCGTCGCTGCTCATGATGCCAGAAGGGATCCGAGAACAGCTGAGTTTTCAGCCAGTTATCTGACTCCTCTGGGAATTACTTCAATGTTGGATGCCCCTATTCACATTGGAGGAAGGATGATCGGAGTCATCTGCCTCGAGCATGTCGGATCCGCCCGGCGCTGGAGTTTGGAAGACCAGGGCTTTGCTGCTTCTCTGGCGGATTTGCTTGCCCTCGGCATGGAGATTGCCGAGCGGCATCGGGCGCAACGTCTGCTTGAGGAGTACAGTCGAACTCTCGAGCAGAAGGTAGAGGAGAGAACCCGTGAGGTACGGGAGAAACAGGCGCAACTTGTCCAGTCCGAGAAAATGGCAGCTTTGGGAAACCTGGTTGCCGGAATCGTTCACGAGATCAACAATCCGCTTGCAGCCTTGTCCTGTTCCAACGCCACAGCGAATCGCCTGGTCTCAAGAATGAAGGACAATCTGGCCGACCGTGAGAAGTCGCCAGACACCTTCGAACCGGCACGGTTGCACGAATTGCTCGAGCAAGTTGAGGCAGTTGGAGAAACCACTCAAGCTGCAGCCCATCGAATAATGGGTATCATTTCGAGCCTCAGGAGCTTTGCTGGTCTCGATCGGGCCGCTCAGGATAGGGTTGACATTCACGAGGGCCTGGAAAGCGGCGTGACGCTTCTGCAGCACTTGCTGGTTGGTCGGATCACCCTTCACAAGGACTATGGCGCGATTCCACCTATGACGTGTCGCCCGAGCCAGCTGAACCAGGTCTTCATGAACCTCCTCGTCAACGCAATCGAAGCGATACAGCACTCTGGCGATATCGTCATCAGAACTCACACACGGGGCCAATTTGCAGCTGTAGAGATATCCGATACTGGAACAGGGATCGCGCCCGAGAATCTCTGTCGGATCTTCGATCCAGGATTTACAACCAAGGGAGTGAAGGTCGGAACTGGATTGGGGCTTGCTATCGCCCACAGGATCGTCGAGGAGCATCAAGGAAAGATTGAAGTTGAAAGCGATCCTGGAAAGGGCAGCACCTTCAGGATTCTGTTGCCGCTCTGAGAGCGAGGCATGAGACTTGAGGCCTTAAGACTCAAGCCTCAGGCCTCAAGTCTCATGCCTTGATGTTCTGATTCAGATGGAAAACGTTGTTCGGATCGTAGCGCTGTTTGATTTGTGCCAGCCGAGCATAGTTGGCGCCGTAAGCCGCTACCACGCGGTCACCTTCATCTTCAGTCATGAAGTTCACATAGGCACCAGCTGACGCATACGGTGCCGAGGCTTTGAAAAACGCGCGGGCCCATGCAATACCCGTTTCATCCTGCGCCGCCTCGTCCCATCGCCCGTGCACGTTCAGCACAAACCTTGCGTCCCGATGAGCATATGCCATGGCATGCGCCGGAATGCGATTAGCTGCGCCTGAGATCAGTCCGATAAAGATCTCGCACTGCGATGAGGGCAGCTTATTCGCAAACTCGATCATGGCGTCCAGCGCCTCATCGCGGAGTTCGGTGAAATTATGGGACTTCCAGTAGTTTCTTGCGCCGGGTGTAAGCAGGGGATCAAAGGCCTTCTGCCATTGCACGTATGGCTGTGCACCGATGTGTTCACCTTGCACCTCGCCAAAACGGCGCAGAGGCTTTATCAGCTTCTCACCTTCTGCAATATCTCCAACATGGCAGATAGCTAACACAACAACTGGTTTGCCGTGGACCTCTTTGGCAAGAAACGGCAACGGCGGAGCCTGGCGAAGCACCACCCACACACTGAGCTCCTCGGGGGCAGATTCCACAAATTCGCGATATTGCCTCAACACCTGCTTTGCCTGTTTCGACGGAAAGACAATCAACCCGGCCAATATCTGAGGTCCCACCGGATGCAGCTTGAATTCGAACTGAGTGACAACCCCGAAGTTACCGCCGCCGCCTCGAATCGCCCAGAACAGATCGGCGTTCTCGTTTTCGCTTGCTCGTATTTTCTTTCCGTCTGCGATGATGACCTCTGCCGAAACCAGATTGTCGACGGTCATGCCGTATTTGCGCGTCAACCAGCCGAACCCGCCACCCAGCGTCAAACCGGAGACGCCCGTCGTTGAATTGATCCCCATTGGAGTGGCCAGCCCATGTTTCTGTACTGCTTCGTCAAAATCAGCCAATGTGGCCCCGGGTTCCACAAAAGCGCGCCTGTTTGTGGCATCAACACGGACGTTCTTCATGGTTGAAAGGTCGATCATGAGGCCGCCTTCGCAGAGGGCATTACCTGCGATGTTATGCCCTGCGCCCCGGATGGATACCTCTAGCCCGTTCAGACGCGCCAGCTCGAGGGCATGCGGAATGTCATCGGCCTTTGCGCACCGTACGATGACAGCGGGTCGGCGGTCGATCATGGCATTCCATATTTTGCGAACCTCTTCATAGTTCGGGTCGCCAGGGAGCACCACCTGTCCCTTGACTTTGCTCTTAAGCTTCTGAGTGTCCTCTTTCAGTCGAGTTAGCCATGAAATTTTCCTCCATTCAAAAAAGATAAAAAACGCCCAGTTGGGGTCGCCACCACCATGCCTACTTCGCGTGACGGATCTGTTCGATAGCTTCGGGGTTGAGCAGGCCCGACGTGTCGCCTGGATCCTCGCCGAGGTAGGCGCTGCGGAGAATGCGTCGCATGACTTTAGCATTGCGCGTTCTCGGGAGATCCGTCACAAACCAGATGGCTCTTGGCCTGAGTGGCTTGCCTATCTCGATAGCTACCTTGGTCTGGAGCTCTTGCTTCAGCCTGTCCGAGGGCTGGGAGCCGGGTGCCAGCACACAGAAGCAAACGACTTCGCTGCCTTTGATCTCATGGGGCACGCCGATCGCAGCGGCTTCGCTCACCGCGGGATGATTTACCAGCACCGATTCCACTTCCGCGGGACCGATGCGCTTGCCGGCGACCTTAATGGTGTCATCTGAACGCCCGAGGATGTACCACATGCCGTCCTTGTCCACTGCGGCCCAGTCACCGTGCACCCAAACGTTCTCAAAACGCGACCAATAAGTCTCTAGGTAGCGCTGCTCGTCTTGCCAGAAGCCGCGGGTCATGCCGATCCAAGGGGCGCGAATCACAAGCTCGCCCACTTGTCCACGGATGGAGTTTCCGTCGGCATCGACCACATCCGCAGCCATGCCTGGGCAGGGCGCTGAGAAGGCCGTGGGTTTCAACGGCAACAGCGGATTGCCCATCAAGATACCTCCAGCAATTTCCGTGCCACCCGAATAATTGATAATCGGACGTTTTCTGCCTCCCACGACTTCGAATAGCCACGTCCAGGGATCCGGATTCCAGGGCTCACCCGTGGAAGCAAAGAGGTGGAGAGAAGAGAGATCGTGTTGCTTTACCGGGTTTTCTCCGTGAATCATGAGCGAACGAATCAAGGTCGGAGAAACTCCCAGCGCCGAAATCCCGTGCCGCTCTGCCAAGGCCCAGAGCCGATCGGGGCCCGGAAAGTCAGGCGCTCCCTCGTAGACAAAGCAGGCAGCCCCCAACAGCGTAGCCCCGAACACCAGCCACGGTCCCATCATCCAGCCCATGTCGGTCAGCCAACAAATTACATCGCCCGGATGCACGTCGGTGCCAAAGGCCATGTCCTGAGCCGACTTGATTGGAAAGCTGCAATGGGTGTGCACCGCGCCCTTCGGTCGTCCTGTCGTTCCCGAAGTATAGATGATCATTAGCAGATCCTCGGCGTCGGTTGGCTCGAAGGTGGCTTGATCGGATTGCCCCGGGATCAGTTCATGCCACCAGTGATCGCGTCCGGGCTGCATCACAACTGGATTTCCGGTGCGCTTCAACACGATCACTTGTTTGAGAGTGGGAACCTGCCGCACGGCTTGATCTGCCACTGCCTTTAGAGAAACAATCTGGCCTCGTCTGAAGGCGCCGTCAGCCGTGAACAGGGCTTTCGCCCGGGCATCGGCGAGACGGGAGCTGATGGCTCCAGCCCCGTATCCGGAAAACAGGGGAAGTATGACGCCGCCGATCTTGGCGACGGCCAGCAGTGCGGTGCAAATCTCCGGCGTCATGGGCATGTGAAGGCCGACCGCGTCGCCCTTGCGCAGCCCCAGGGCACGCAACGCATTCGCGCAGCGATTCACCTCCGCCGCTAGCTCTCCGTAAGTCAATCGCCGTGTTTCCCCAGCTTCGCCTTCCCAGATAATCGCCGACCAGTTGCGTGTTCCAGCATTGGCAGCCCACTTGTCGACGCAGTTATGAACGATGTTGAGCTTGCCGCCCACACACCAGCTTGGGCGCTGGATTCCCGGCGAAAGGTCTAGCACCGTCGAATAGGGTTGCTGAAATTGGATGTCGAGATATTTGAGGACGGCGTCGCTGAACCAGGCGATGTCTTCGATCGAACGGGCCTGCAATTCAGGGAACGAAGCCAGCCCATGCTGATTCATAAAGCGTTTGAGATGGCTTCGCTCGGTATACTCCGGCGTAGGCCACCAGACGATGTCTCCTCCAGGATGAAACGAGCCGGACATGACACCTCGAGTCCAAAGAAGGCTAGCGAGCTTTCCGTCGCGAAATGCCGAGAGCAGCTTGCGAAGAGTGGCTTCGTAGCCCTTGCGAATCCTGAAGGCGCAGGCCCCAGCGTGCTCTTCGCGCCGAATTGGAATGGCGTGGAGCAAACTGGAAGGAGCGCCCATCAGCCCCTAACCGACGTCATTGACCCCCATTGCCACCGACTTCTGCAACATAAACCTGCGGAAATCCGGAAACATCGGAAGTATAGACGACCCTTTTCTCATCCGGACTCCAGGACGGATGCGGATGGGTCCACTGCGGACCGTAGATGGTGTCGGTCTTCATCTCCATCCAGCTCAAACTCTGCCTTCGTTCCTGGGACTGCTGTTCAGCAGCACGGGCCCAATCTTCGGCCAGCGCATAGCGGGAGGTTTTCCACTGTGAGCCTTGACTCGAGCTCTTGGGATAGCACACTGTGTGCCGTTCGCCCGTAGCGACATCCACGATTTGAATTCCCGCGTCCGGGTGATTCGTATCACAAAGAATGCGCTTGCCTGCACCATCCGGAGCAATGTGCCAAGCGTTGAAGTGGGCGATCTCCTGAATCTGGCGGGTCTTGAGGTCGAAGCGTTTCAGAGAGAATGGCCAGACGGTGAAGACGAGATCGCCAGTCGATCCGAGGAAGGTCTCGTGCACGACAAATTCGTCGTTCCCGTGGTGGTAAAGGCATTCAACCTTTCCGGATTCACGATTCAACAAGTGCATTCGTGGAGCCGGGTCACTCGAGAACTCAATGAGCTGGTCATCCAGCGGGTGAAACTGCGGGTGGATGATGGTCCTTGGCCAGCGAAGCAGGACTCGGCGCTCATGGCCATCTGTTCGCGCCAGGGCGATGCCTGACTGCCCATTCTGTTTGATTGCCGTCACAAGCCAGTCGCCGCTCGTGCTAAGGTTGCACTCTCCAAGCTGGGCGCTCTCAAAGGAGGCCAGAGAGCATTCTTCTAATGACTGCCGGTCGAGTTTCCAAATCGAGCCAGCCCGTGTGAAGAAGAGAAACTCTCCGCAGTGCGAGAGACAAGCAGAAAAGGGATGAAGCCCAGCTCCTTCGGTCAACTGCTGAATCTGCCCGTCAGGAAAGCCAGCCTCGTAAAGATTCGGTTCTCCGTCGCGGTAAGAGGTAAAAATCACCCGCTTGCTGTCAGGGGTGAATGAGCAGTTCAAGAAGTAAAGGTTGTGACTAATACAGGGATGTTGTGTGATCTGATGAAGGGTTGCGCCGGTCTCTTCATCTACGAAGCTACGACGCTCGGTTGGAAATCGTTGTCCTCTTCCATAGCGCAAGGGACTGCTACTCCGTTCGCAAAAATTTCCGCGATCTCGCGACACGAGCTCGCTTATGTCTGGTCAGAAAGGTTATGGGGACACTCGGCTGACAATTTGGGAGGGCCACCTTGACTCGACTTTAGACACTTCAATGACAACTACCGTGTTTCCTTTTGGAGCGTAGGGCGACGACGCTGCGAGGGCGGCGGCGCACTACGCTTCTCGCTGCTCTCCTAGAGTGCTGACTCGTCTTTCCTTTTTCGAAGGAGACTGTGCGATGGACGGAACCACGAATGGTTCCCGATAGTTCCGGGTCAGCAGAGCGACGGCCTCGCTGTCACCAAGGATCTTCTCGCTCGCCGGATCAAATTGGATACTGCGTCGCAATCGATACGCGATGTTGCCCAGGTGGCAAAGTGCGCTCGACAGATGGCCTTCCTCAATATCGACACCCAGCTCTTCGCGTTTGCCGCTACGAATCGCTGCAACGAAAGTCTTCCAGGGGTCCGCCTCGCTTGCTCCCGTTGGGCCAGGCTCTCGCTCCTTTCCCAGATAGGTTCGGTATTTGAAGTACTCGAGTTCCATGTAGCCTTCGGAACCCAGGAACAGCACCCCGACGTTGTTGCTGCCGTTGGAGCCGAATCCGCCTTCATAATTGCTAACCCAGTGCCGGGTTTCGAACTGCATCATCTTGCCTTGCTCCGGATAATCGAACGTGCAGATCAGCGTGTTGGGCGTCTCCTGGTCATCGTCAAACATATAATGGCCGCCGGTTCCAGTGATACGCGTGGGTAGCCCTACCCCCAGACCCCAGCGGGCCATATCCATTTCGTGAACGCCTTGGTTGCCCATGTCGCCATTGCCGCAGTCCCACTGCCAATGCCAGTCGTAGTGGAGCTTCTTTCGCATCAACGGATTTTTCGCTGCCGGTCCGCACCAGAGGTCATAGTCAACACCCTGGGGCACGGGCTGAGGTCCGCCGGCCTTTCCAATCGACGGACGCCATTTATAGCAGAGGCCACGAGCCATATAGACAGTGCCAATCGCGCCCTCGCGCAGCTTCTGAATGGCTTCGCGCACGGCTGGCGAGCTGCGGCCTTGCGTGCCATGCTGGCAGAGCCGATTGTACTTGCGGGCCGCGTTCACCAATTGGCGGCCTTCCCAGACATTGTGCGAGCACGGCTTTTCAACATAGGTATGCTTGCCCGCCTGCATCGCCCAAATTGCACCTAACGCATGCCAGTGATTGGGTGTGGCGAAGCTGACCGCATCAATCGTCTTGTCTTCGAAAAGCTGTCGCATGTCGCGATAGCACTGCACGGTCTTGCCCGACAGCTTCTCGTACTGGCTGGCTCGCTCCTGCAGGATGGCTTCGTCAACATCGCAGAGGGCCACGATCTCCACGCCTGGCTGCGTATGGAAGCCGGTGATATGATCCTTACCGCGGCCGCCGATCCCGACGACTCCGATGCGCACGGTGTCGCTGGCGGCCAAAGCCTTGCGAGTGCGAACTAGCATGGCGCTTACAGCAGCCGCGCCAGCGCCCTTCAAGAAATTGCGGCGGTTGTGTTGTGTTCTCATGGTAATCGCTCCTGAAAAGGGCCTCGTTGTAGAGCTCGTCCTGACGAGCACCGAGTGCGGCCACGATGCGCTCCAAAGGCGTCTAAGTTCCCAAATAGCGATTCCGGCCTTTAACCAGCGCCTCGATCTTCCGGTCCGTCACCGAACGCTTTAACATCCAGAAGCCACAGTCCGGATGAACCCAGCCCAATCGACCTTCTCCCAGCTTTCTTTCAACCAGTTCAATGCGGCGGGCAATCTCGTCAGCACTCTCGATGTGGTTTATTTTAACATCGACGACTCCGACACCGATCTTAATTCTACTGCTGACATCTCTTAAAGCATCCAGATCCTCTAGCGGACGGTGCACCAGTTCCAGGACGAGATGGTCCACATGCAGCGCGTTCAGGAAGTCGATCAAGGCGCGCCATTCGCCACGTTGGATCGTCTGGCCACCATAGTTACCGAAACAGAGATGCACCGCCCGTTGAACTCTTAGTTGATCGAGAAGACGGTTAATGGCCATGGCCGCGAGCGGGCCATCGGTGGGATTCCCCGTGATGTTGGCTTCATCGACCTGGACGCAAGCGCAGGGGAGATCTGCCACCTGAGCTGCCAGCACATCGGCTATCGCGAGCGTCAAGGCCTCGAAGTTCCCGTAGTGATTGTCTAACAAGCTTCGGGAGAGCATATAGGGACTGGTGACCGTAAACTTGAAAGGCCCATTGGCCACTGCCGCCGCCGCCTCGCAATCGGCATGCAAGTTCAGGCTGCCCTCGCCGATGGCTGAATTCACAGCACCAGCAGGCTTCCGACGAAAAGCCATGGGTGAGAGCTTGGCGAAAGCTTCCCAACCTGACTTTCCCAGCCGCGTTTCGATCCCTGACATCGCCCCAATGAAGTAATCGATCATCCCGTTAGTGTCCGGATGATTGATGTCGAACCGATACAGCTCGCCATCTGTAGGAAGGTCGACGCCGGCCTGCCGCTGGACGTCAAAGACCACCCGGGTTGCGTCGCTACGCGCCTGATCGCTGGGCAACGCCGCGAGCCACTCGGGGATCGGGTAAGAGCCGACAGTCGTGGTTAGGATGCGCGGTGAGGAGGGAATCGTCTGGTGGGTCATACGGATGCTCTGTCTGACTGAAGATCGTGCTCGCCCCCGGGTCGTCGCATCAATCGAGCAGGACGACGAGAGGACAATGAGGATCCGTTTCTTTCCTGGGACAGCGGGCTCTACCGGTCCATGATTCCTCGGATGTAGCCGATCGCCCGGGCTGCGCTCGCAGGTCCATCGGGGACGTACTCAAAAGGTTCCACTCCAACGATGCCTTCATACTTCTGACGCCGCAACGCCGCTACGATCGGTTCGAAGCGGGTCTCGCCTTGCCCCGGAGCGCGACCGTTCTGATCATTGAAGTGGACATGCGCGACCTTGCCGGTTGGCAGCCAGCGGTCGATCAGTTCTGGAGTCGGTAAACTCTCGGACGAGGCAGCGCGACAATCAATCATGGTGAGAAACGCGGGGTTATGGATGGCTTCGACCAGCTTGACTGCCTCGGCAACGGAGTTGATGAAATTGGTTTCACGCAGAGGCAGAGGCTCGATGCAATAGACAAGCCCGGCGGCTTGGGCGTCACCTGCGACCGTGGCGAAGGTTTCACAAGTCCGTTCCCAGGCTTCTTCACGAGAATCGCCATCAGCCACATTTCTCTGCTTCGGGGAGCCGTGAACGAGCACCTTGCCGCCAAGGTCCGAGCAAAGCTCCATCAGCCCACGTATCACCGCAACGGTTTCCTTGCGAACGACAGCCTCCGGGCTGTTAATAGAGAGTCCCTTGGGCGTAATCAGCAGCCAGTGAAGACCGGTGATGGCAATGCCAGCATCCGCGGCTGCTCGGCGAAGCTCAGCACGGCGACTCGGGGGCAGTCGATGCGGGTTCTCGTCCAACGTAAACGGTGCCAGCTCCAACCCGTCGTAGCCAAGTTTCTTTGCAAAGGCGCATTGAGCTGGGAAATCCATTTCCCGAATGACTTCGTTGCACAACGCCAGCTTCATGAGTTCTTTCTTCCCCGCTCCAGAATCGAGAACTCATCTTACGCAATTTCGCCTGAATTTCAGAGCAGAAATCTTGCGAAGATGAGGTGGGGAAATCCTAATTCGGACAAGCGAGAACCCAACGCTAGATTTGAACCGCCAAGACGCCAAAGGACCACGATCCAAAGTTGAGGCACACTTCAAATCGCTTGGTGAATTAACCAATAGGGTGCCGTCTGGCTCACTCCTTGGCAAAAACGGCGTAGACAGCGAAAAGGGCCGCGAGCGAAAGCAGACCCAGCGTCAGCGAGGCCAGGGGAACAAACAGAGATGCGAGTTCCGAAGGACCGAAAACCGCAGCCCAACTTGAATTCAAGCGCGTCAGCCAAGCTTCAATGCGTGACCATTTCATCGCCAGACTGGCTACCAGTAGCAGGCCAACCACGCTGTAAGCAACGCGATTGAAGAACTCCAGAGGTCTCAGGGCTTCGGCGGCAGCAGCTTGTCTCTGCGCGAGCCGGGCTTTCAGCCAGATCAAGCGCGGATCAGGCAGCTCACGGGCTTCGTCCGCAGTTTCAGCAAAATCTTGCATCCACATGGAAACTTGAAGGCTTTCCTGACAAAGAGCGCAACCTGCAAAATGGCTTCGCAGAGGTTCGGACCATTGGCCCGACTTGGCCGCTTCAACAACAGACTGTTCATAAACACAGGTTGTGAACTTCATGATGTGATCTTCGGGCACAATCCTCTTCGTCCGAGCAGCCGACCGAGCTTCTGCCGTGCCCGAAAGAGGAGCACCCGAATGCTCTTTTCTTTGAGCCCTAGAGTGACAGCAATTTCGCGATGCTCGGAGCCTTCGATATACGCGAGCCACAGCAAAGCGCGTTCCACAGGTTTCAACTCCTGAAAGACGCGCGACAGGTCACGGTTCAGAAGAATGTTGTCCTCTGCCTTTCTCGCTGACGGCGAAGGTTCTTCTCGGAAGTTTTCATCCGAATGGCTCTGAACCACCAGCCTTTGTTCGCGGGCAGTTTGCCGCCAATGATCAGTGATCAGGTTGGTCGCGATCTTGTACAGATAGGCCTTCATGAGAGAGTCATCCTGTTCCAAGCGGGGTGCTCGGAGGAAGCGGAGATAAGCCTCTTGTAAGAAGTCATCAGCCAAAGCTGGATCTCCGCAGATGCGGGAGATGTAGGACCACAGAGGACGGGCGGTCCTGTCGTAGAAACAGTGGAACGCCGCTTCACTCAAAACGACCTGTCGCTCGACTCTTGCCGTCACTTTGGATTCGTTGCCGGCTAGGGCTATCTCGACAAAGACTCCTGGCCAAATCGTCATGGAAAATTGTCGTTGAAGTCTACGGCTGCGAGAAGAGTTCGCTGCTTTTGCTGGCTTCGCTTTCGGTAATCAAGCCGAACCTCTTTGATAAGCGGTAGGACACTCCCGCCGACCCTAGGAAACCGATTCCCAGGGACAAGCCGATAACCCCTACCACAGTGAAAAAGAAAGCTCCGGGGTCGAGCATCTGGTATCTCCAACTGAGAAATAGGAAGCCCAGCCCCAGCAAAGCCAGAATCACCCCTTTTTGAATGGATCCCAGAATCCGGTCGACTGGTCTTCCCTTGGCCATACGTGACTCGCCAGGTTCCATGGAGAGAGCCTGAATGAAGCGCTGACCACCTTCGGTTCGTGAAAACTCAGCCAGTTCGTGGCCTGACCCAATCCGATCGAGAAGCTTGGTCTGGAGTTCTGTCCGCGCTTTGACCAGCATACTTGCCTTCCGGGCGTTGAGCCCCATCCAGACGATAGACCCGAGCGTTGTGCCAACTGTCAGTATCAAGAGCATAATCGGGATTGCCTTAGGCATAAATCCTCCTACAACGTGTCGACGTGTCCTGGAAACTCGACGGGCGGACGGCTGTGCCGGTCGGTCACCCCTATCGGCTCATAAGTCCCGCCACCGACATAACGAGATCCGAGGCCTAAGGGTTAACAGGTTTCAGGAGAATAGTTCATGCCGCGTTGGGGCGCCTAGCCCGATGAAAAGCTAACGCCCTCTGTTTCTTGTTGCTTCGTAAGGTTTTCTTGATTAGGCGGGCTATTTTCAAAGATCGGCATCGCACCCATCAAGGAGCTTTTCTAACGGCAGTGGTATTGGCTGAGAGGATGAGCAAATACATGAAAAGTCAGGGGCGATTTACGAATTTCTGCTTCCCTTCCTTTTTGTCGTGATGGCGAGATGCTGGACGTCAGAATCTTCGTGAACCGAAGGCGATGAATTTGGCCCAGATCACCACAGTGGCTGCGAACCTGTCGAAAATTGATTGGATGCGGTGTGAGAGCTTATCGGTTGGGATTCAATGCGCCGCGCAGGTCGTGCTGGTATAGCGGTTGGCGGCGATGTGGGATTATCGCTGTGCTCGCGGGCCCGATCCCGGGGTTCATCTCGGATTTTCCGTTCGCATGGGAGCGCTGCTTAACGGATGGCGCGACAACCTATGGGTGCCGATTCCGAGGGCGCTTCTCAAGAAAAGGGTAGGAAAAAGGCAGTGGCATCGCTTCACGAATTGAGGTCTTCGTCCGATGGTTTCTCTTCCGCTTCCTTTTCTCCACGGCTAATCGCTTTCTTAAACGAAGTGATGCCTTCTCCTAAGGACTTTCCCAACGAAGGCAACTTCTTGGGCCCGAAGACAAGAAGGGCGATCACCATGATGATCAACAATTCGGGAAGTCCGATCTGACCTCCAAACATCAGCCCACCTCCAGCGAAATTCGCATGGTTCCATTATAGTCACGAACTGGCCCGGCAACGGCTCAAAAATCTGGCTTATCGTAGGCACCACCCTCGCTGACGAAAACCGGAGGGGCATCCCCTAACGGAACCGGCTCACTGGAAGCGCAGAACCGGCTTCTGTTTTCCGGCCTGCAACACGGTTTCCGGCACCTGGACCAAGAGAGGTCGCCTTGAAGTGTCGAGCCAGCGCAGCGCTTCAACCAGATTGTTTCGAGACATAGCTGTGCAACCGGCAGTGGTGTCTGGTCCACCCCGCAGATGCAGAAAGATGGCGCTGCCCTTTCCCGCCACAACGGGTGTCATGTTGTGCTTCACCACGATTCCGAGCTCATAGGCATCGGAGTCCAGCCTCATTCTTTCAAAGGACTTCCAACGCTTCTGAGGAAAATTGTCATCAGGCGTTAGCCTGATCCAGGAGTTGTATTCTTTCGATTCCGGGTCATCCACAAAATAGTCGAGGCTGGTTGCCATTCGGTAAGGCAAACGGCAACCCTGGGGCGGCATCGGCGAATACCCGAAAGCGTCTCCCAACTCGAAGATGCCGGCTGGGGACTTGCCATCGCCTTCGAGCTTTTCAGGAGCAGCTTGCACATCCAAGCCGAACCGCCCCCGTCCCCAACCCATTCCGTTGCGGCCAAGCGCGACCGGAAAAGCAATGTCAACCGGCTTCCAAGCCCGTCCGTCTCGTGCGTACTGCTGAAGTGCGCCCTTCGAGGTTCTCCAATCAGCAGCAGTTACCACCAACAGTTGCTTAGTGCGTTCGGGCAGACCGAGCTGAGCAAGGAACTGCGAACGGTCTTCTGCTTGAGCTGCGGGTACCAGGAAGCCCAAAACAAGGAGGCCACAGCAAAGCCCGGGATGGGTGTGAAACGCATGAAGCATGGACTTCACGGTTGCGCCGCCGCCTCCAATGAAAACAATGTGCACCTCAAGTGTAGCGCAGGCCGCGTTTGCGGCGCCACATCGATGAAAATGACGGTAGAGTAAGGACCCCCTCTTCATCTCCCCCTTATACGCTTCGCAAGGGGGAGCAAGATTTGTTCCCCTTGGCAAGGGCGACGCCGCGTGTTGTGCGGCAGGGGGTGCGCGAAAGACCTCCCCTTGATCCCCTCCCTGCCAATGAAGAGAAATCATTTTCAAGAGAGGGGGAGTCCTTCAGAATTTCCAATACGGACCGAAGACCTGGCGCGACCTGTCTAGAATGCGCGCGAAGCCTGGCGACGACTCCCACTGGCGGCTACTCTCACCAAGACCGGTCAGTACGTCCAGGCTCCGGAGCACACTCTTCTGCAGCCCTTTCAGATGATAACCTCCTTCGAGCACAAAAATGACCTTTCCGCCACAAACTTCCCTGGCTAACGCGACAATCGATTGGCTGATACCCGCGAATCCTTCAGGCGTGAGTTCCATGCCGGCCAGAGGATCATCGACGTAGGCATCGTAGCCGGCCGAGACAAGAATCAGGTCAGGCCTATACGACCGACCGATCGGCTGGATGATTTGGTCAAACAGCCCGTTGTAGAGCGCGTCATCTCCACCGCGAGGCAAGGGGAAGTTGACCGTGAATCCTCTCCCCTCGCCTTCGCCAATTTCTGGAAAATCGCCTGTCCCTGGGTAAAGCGGGAATTGATGTGTCGAGACGAACAGCACGTCCTTGCGTTGGTAGAACGCTTTCTGAGTGCCGTTGCCATGATGAACGTCGAAATCGATCACCATGACTCGGGAGAGTTTGTACCGTTCAAGGGCATAAGCAGCCCCAATGGCGATGTTGCTGAATAGGCAGAACCCCATCGCCCTGTCCGGCTCGGCGTGATGGCCGGGTGGCCGAACGAACCCAAAGCCGGTCTCAATCTCTCCGTCAAACAAAGCGTCGATCAGCTGGAGCAAACCCCCAGCCGCGTAGCGCGCAACCTCATAGCTCCTGGAGCTCGCCACTGTATCCGGATCAAGCTGAGTTGCATCTTTGCCGAACGTTTGCTGAATTCTCCGAATATGTGCCGGAGAATGGATCAGCTGGAGCTCTCCTTCGGTGGCCAGGCGAGGCTTCAACCGCAAAAGCTGACTGGCCCGAGAATACGTTCGTAGGCCTTCGTGAATGGAAATTAGCCGCTCTTTGCGCTCCGGGTGGAACGGTCCGGCGTCGTGTTGCAGGAAAAGATCGTCTTGAATGATCCCTGTCTTAGACATGAGCCCTTGAAATGATAGAGTGTCAAGCAGCCAGGGTCAAGCAGCCAGCCACCGAGCCAGAGTCAGTCCCGGGCCGCAACCCAACGCGGTATTCGAAACGCATTTGAGCAGCCTGAGATTTTGAATCAATTCTGTGGTCTCCTATGACAGAGAAAACTTGGGACGCAGATGAACCCAATAGCCATCGGTGGCATGCTGGGATCAAGAATCGGTTGGGATGTCCGGCCTGCATTTGCTATGCTTCTCGCATCAGGTTGCAGCATTGCAAGAGAGATGGGGGCTTTATGAGAATTTCGTTCCTTGGCTGGCTGGTAGTGTTTAGCTTTCTGGGATCGCTGGTTTTGGCTCAGGACCAACCTGATCCAGCACGCAAAGCGGAAGGGGAACCCGGGAAGGAAGCGCCAAAGACTTTGAAGCTGTACGACGTGCCGGCCGCCCGCGAAGCAAGTTCAGAACCCCCCGAGGAAGTGGCGGACTACTTCAAGATTACCCAAACCCAGGACTCCAGCCAGCGCGCCGTCCTCATTGAGGACTTTCTGAAAAAGTATCCGGAATCGAGGTACAACCCCACGTTGCATCAGCTGGCTAGCTCAGTCTACCAGCAGTTGAATAACTACGAGAAGCTCGTCGAGCATGGAGAAAAGAGCCTGCAGGTTTTGCCGTCCAGTCCCGCGCTGCTGTCGGTGCTGGCTCTTGCCTATGCGTATCACGGAGAGGCAGACAAAGCCATCGATCGGGCCAGCCGGTCGATCACAATCCTGGAGAAACTCACAATGCCGGCGAATGCTGATGCAGCACGCTTTACTGCCGACCGGAACCAGTATTTGGCGTCAAACTATGCCTGTTTGGGAAGCGCATTTCTTACCAAGTTTGAAAGCGCTCGAAAGGCTCGTCAGGAGAGCGCAACTGCGGTTCCTGCCAGCCCGGACAAGACGGAAGCGCTTGCCCCTGCTGCCAGTTCCTCAAAACCGGCTGAACCAGTTAAGGCTGGCTCTTCCAGCGAGGCTGCTCCAGCGGAGAACCCAGAAACGATCCATCTGGCTAAGTCGCAAGGTTACCTGACTCGCGCCCTGGAGCTAAATTCGTCCTACGAATTTGCTCAATTTCAGATCGGCGTGGTCTATGCCTACCAAAACCGGGCAGAAATGGCCATGGAGGCTTTCGCCCGCACCATTGCTTTGGGAGGGAGTTTTACAGAGATGGGACGGCAGAATCTGGAGGCGATCTACAAGGCCACTCACAAGAATTCATTGGAAGGCCTCGAGGAGTTCCTCGCCAAGACCAAGACTGCCGAGACTCCGACCAAGGCCACCGAGACTCCACTGAGTCCGCCTCCGAAGTGAGAATCCCCGTTGGTCAAGCAGGTTTCTGAGCCAGAGAGATACAAAGCTACGGAGACCGAATCGGAAAGTCGGAGAAGCGTGAAACGGGATCCCACCGTCTATTCGCATTTCGTGCGTCCTGTTCGCGTCTCACGCACTGAATTCTCCGTGCCTCTATGGTTCGCCCGCCCTAATTCGACGGCTGGCCCTTAGTTTGCTGGCTGTGAGCGCCATCGTACTGCCGAGCCTGGAGTCATACTCGCGCCTCGGGTTCCCTTACGGTCGCGACTGGAGAGAGCAGTTAACCCTGATGCGTTCTAACATTCCATCCCTGCCTGTGAGGACCCCAATGATCAATCTGACCTCAAAACAGATGTGCTGGGAGCCTTTAACCTGAAATAACACCATAAAATCAATCACTTACAGTTCCTCCCTTGTCGCCTGTGCCCAGATTGTGCCCGTAATTGTGCCCATCACGCTTCTCCTTGAGTCGTGCTAGGAAGGCTTCGATCTTGTCTGGAATATACTCCCATCCAGCATCATCTAAAGCTACCCGTGCATCTCCCAACAACCGCTCAGCCTCAGACAGATCGGCCTGTAGCTTGCCTGATTTCGTCTGCTCCTGTTCCAGTAATTGACAAGCTGCTTTGCCAACCTTCTTCGCGGACTCTAACTGCTCTTTCAGCTGTTTGATCTCAGCATCTTTCATTCTTTGCTGAAGTTCTAGAAAATCGATATGTGCTGTCTCTTCGTTGCTCATCGCTGCTCCTTCGCCTTGCGGCGTGCGAGGAAGGTCATTGTACGTTGAACCAAAACCTCACCAAGATCAATATCATCATTTGCCAGGTCATCCAGCAACCGCTCAGCTTCGGCCAGATCGCACTGTGCGCAGGGACTATCTTTATGCGTAAGTAGGGCAAGGCATCTAGGTGCTGATCGCAAAACATCTGCTCAAATCGAGCTTTACCCCTTCTCTCCGAACTAGCGGAAGTTGGATTTACGACTCTTAAACTCTTGCAACTTAGCTACTCCGTTCGCTAAGTCAGACTCGTTCACAATGTCATAGCGACGATACGAATCTTCTGTCAAATGACCAGTCAATTTCATTGCTACACTGCGAGGAACACCAGACCGCTCAAGGTTCCTAACACCGCTCCTGCCTAGCTTACTTGATAAGTAATCAGAGAACATACTCATAGCTCCTGCAATATATCACCACTAACTCCGGTTCGCGCAAGGAGGGCGTCCTCGCAAGTACTTTTCCCAAACGCCCTACCAGGATTACCTTATTGACTGAACTTGCCATTATTCTTCTTTTGTTCTACCTTCCATTGTGCCCAAATTGTGCCCATAGACCCTGTATCATGCCCCGTTCCTGGGGATTAGTTGCTGAGTAAGTACCAATCAAATCAATAGAATCAGTGTGGCTCAAGTGACCTCAAAACAGATGTGCGCAGTTCTTTGCTTGTCGCTCAGCGCGAGTTTGCTGTCCTGTGGCCGGAAGGAACCGGAGGCACGGTTCGATCTCATCGTTCGCAACGGCAACGTGGTGGATGGATCCGGCCAACTGTGGTTTCCCGGAGATGTCGCCGTGAAAGGCGATGAGATTGTGAAAGTTGGCCGGCTGGAGGAAGACGAGATGACCGCCAAGCGCATCATCGATGCGCGTGGGTTGACGGTCGCCCCAGGTTTTATCGATATTCACAGCCATTCGGACTACACGCTACTCGTCGACGGCACCGCACAGAGCAAGATCAGGCAAGGGGTTACAACCGAAGTCTTGGGCGAGGCCCATTCGGCAGGGCCGCTGCAGGGGAAAGCGAAACTGGACCTCAGTGAGTACGGCCTTCAAGCAGATTGGAAGACACTGGGTGAATACTTCGCGCGTCTTCAAACCAGTGGCATCTCGGTGAATGTCGCTTCCTACGTCGGGGCGACGCAGATCAGAAGCTGCGTGCTGGGTGACGAGAGCCGCGCACCTACGCCAGAGGAAACTGATCAGATGAAGCGGCTGGCGGCAGCGGCGATGCAAGACGGAGCGATGGGACTTTCCAGTTCCCTAATCGTGCCACCTGACACCTACTTAGATACGCGTCAATTGATCGACCTGGCATCTGCCGTGAAGCCATATGGAGGTATTTACTCCACCCACATGCGCACGGAGGGCATAGGAATCCTGGACGCAGTCCGTGAAGCCATCACTATTGGGGAGCAGGGTGAGGTTCCGGTAGATATTATTCATCTTAAGATCTCCGACAAGCGGCTCTGGGGAAAGATGAAGGAGGTCTGTGATCTGATTTCCCAGGCACAAGCTAAAGGCTTGCGAGTGACCGCCAATCAGTACCCTTACGTTGCTGGCCAGAACAACCTGGATGCGCTCATTCCCCCCTGGGCAATGGAAGGCGGGCGCGTCAGGATGCTTGAAAGGCTGAACGACCCGGCGCTGCGGACTCGTATGGAACGAGACATTCTGAAAGGTGTGCCAGGCTGGTTCGATCACTACACCGCAATGAAAGGCTGGGAAAGTTGTGTTGTCGCGTCGGTGAAGTCAGAGAAAAACAAGCCGCATGAGGGAAAGTCGATCGATGCGATTTCGAAGAGTTTGAACAAGAAGCCGACCGACGTCGTTTTTGACCTGTTGAAAGACGAGGACGGGTCGGTGCCTGCGATCTACTTTCTCATGAGTGAAGAAGATGTGCGGACCGCGATGCAGGTTCCATGGGTTTCCATTGGTTCTGACGGCACAGCAGTGCGCCCGGACGGGATTCTCGGTCGCGGGAAGCCGCATCCCCGCTGGTACGGGACGTTTCCACGAGTGCTCGGCAGGTATGTGCGCGAGGAAAAGGTTCTGGCTCTCGAAGAAGCGGTGATGAAGATGACCTTCTTGAATGCTCAGAAGCTGGGGCTTGAAAATCGTGGCCTTCTCAAAGCCGGAAACAAGGCCGATATCACGATCTTCAGTGCCGATCGCGTCATTGACAAGGCGACTTTCGAGAACCCACATCAGTACCCGGAAGGCATCGAATACGTCATTGTCAATGGAATCATCGTGCTCGACCAGGGCAAGCATCTGGAAGTAAAGCCTGGAAAAATCCTATTTGGGAGAGGGAAAAAGTAACCGACCCGGACCGTCATTCCTGCGTTGCCTTTTTGCCATGTCGAACTGAGCGCCGCAAAACCGCTACCTTGTGGATACCACATGAGCGAAAGAACATTCGACAACCGCGACTGTCACTTTCCGGTTAGCCGACTTAACCGGAAACTGACCTACTCCGGTCTTTGTTGCATAAGAGCTGATTCTGGAGAACGCGCACATTATCTCGAGCCGCTGCGTTTCTCAGCGAGTTAGGTAAGGTCCCCCGCGTCACGATTTCGGTATCCATGCTCCCTGGCGTTTGCGGGGTTCCTCTGTTTTCACTCGCAACACTCTTCCTCTGCCGTCAAGACTTCGCCGGTGAGCCGCTTCAAGAATACACGCATCTCTCTGGCCGTTTGCAAATCTCCGTTTGTCTGTGCGGTTTGAATTCCTTGGCGGTATATGGCCGCGGCTTCCGCACTAAGACCGGCTTGGCCCATGGCCTTCCCCAGTTCACGATAAGCTGCCGAATAGTCAGTCTTGGCAGCGATTGCCGCGCGGAGCGACGCGATGGCCCTCTCCGGCTGACCAATCTTCAGGTACTCCACTCCCAGGCTGTATTGCAACAAGGCATTTCCCGGGTTGTCTTTCAAGAAGTCTTCCAGTTTTTCAATGCGGGTGTTCATCTCTTCGCCTCCCTACCCAGCGATAAGAAACCACATTCAGCTCCAGCCCGCAGATCAGATTCACTCACGATGGCAATCCGTCTTGAGAGGCCGCTATCTTAGACTGAGGTTACCACAATCGGGTTGAGTCAGGCGCGCCGCAGGATTTGCCGGCTTAGGGGCAATGCTGGGATTCGATATCGCGTGACCTTTGAACCAGCCTAGATCATGCTTTCGAGCCGAACGTAGCTGGCTTCCATTCCGTGTTCCATGCCAGTAGCAAGCATGGCCGCACGTGTTTGGGCATCGGGCAGGGTCATGCGCAGCGTCATCAACGTGCCGGTGCCGTCCGGGTCGAACCTCGTTTCCACGTGATTGTCAGGCGTCGGGTCGGGCAAATGCATGCGCTCCACATGAACGATCCTGCTGTACGGCTCCAGTTCCAGATATTCGCCCGTCAGATGGAATCCGCCGCCTTTGCCGTCCGTCCATTCGTAGCGGATTTTCCCGCCTGGTCGCGCGTCGCTGATGCAGACGGGCATCGTCCAGCCGTCCGGCCCGAGCAACCATTTTTGGATAAGTTTCGGCTCTGTGTGTGCACGATACAGAGCCTCAGGGGGCGCAGCGAAGCGCCTGGTCACAACGACATGTCGGTCGCCTTCGGTCTTAAGCGTCATTTTACTCATGGCGTTTCCTCTCTTTCTCTGGTTTCATCGTTTCCAGGACGTCGTCTAGCCGGTCGTAGTTTCTCGCCAAAGCATCTCGCAGCATTGCAAGCCATTGGTCGATCGCTTCCACACCGGCCTTTGCCAACCGACAAGGGCGCTTCGTGCCTTCGACTCGACGGGTAATGAGCCCGGCGCCTTCGAGCACTTTCAGGTGACGCGAGATCGCGGGTTGCGTCATCTCGAAAGGCTCCGCCAGCCGCATCACTGTCGCTTCGCCTCGGCCCAGACGGACAAGGATCGCCCGACGTGTAGGGTCGGACAGGGCAGAGAAGGCGGCATTGAGGTTCGGCGTCTTGCGTGAAACCATATATAACTAATATGTTATATAATCTCACAGTTATTGTCAAGCGAAATCTGCGGCTTTCAATCGTCGCGTAGTCCTGAGGGCGCGCGACGTAAGGCATGATCTTCGAGCGTCCAGCTAACTCATCCGGAGCCACGACCAAATCTGCCAAGTTTGCCTCGGCTACCCTGGCTCATTCTGTGAGAGCCGCGATGACAGGGCATCAGCTTAGATCGTTGAAATCCTAGATGCCGCCCGTAAGTCCGCCGAAGTCTATTTCCAATCACGATAAAAAGAACACTTAGTACAAAGGAGTCAAAAGAATGTGACCTCTTTTTGCTGTTGGATAAATGGGTCTCGCTGGGGATCATTCCGCGGGCGCGCCGTTACCACACGATAAACGGCCTATTCGGAAACCGGCCCAACCGGAAGCGATCGGCAAAGTGGGCAACTTTGGCATAAACTCACAATATATGGCTCGTGGACTCACATTCCGGATTGTCATCGAGCAGCGACCGCAGGCGTTGATTTCGCATTGCAGCGGGCAGCGGAAGCGCTTACGAGCCGTCCGAAAGGCAGCGCTCGACGGGAAACGATTTGACCTTTGAATTTCAGCCGTCGATCAGGGAGGGCCTTTCCCACAGCATGGCGGCACTGGGCGGACCGTTCGTACAGGGACCGCCCCAGCAACGGTTCGTCTACATTGATATTGGGACCTACGCCGGCCAAACTGACTCATATTGGAGCCGCAGACTGAAGATCCCCTCGAGGGCGTTCCGATAAGAGAGCGTTTAAGCTTAAATTAAGGTTAAAACAGATTTGGACAGTTAATTTAAACTACACAGCTACTGACAGGATCAGTAAACGCTGCGGCGTTAGGCGGGAGCTATGGCCGGGTGGGCGGTTCAACGATCATTGATTTGAGCGGCATGAGCCGGCAAGCCTTTAGCTCGCGCTCGAAAAAAATTCGTCTCGGAACCGGCTCCGGGCCCAGCTCCATGGCTCTTTCAAAGTGCTTCGCCGCCTCCGTAGGGCGGCCTGCAAGAAGATGAAATTCCCCTGCGCTGCCGGATAAAGCACAGGACAAGTCCCTTCTTATTTGCTGGGAATCCTTGAGTCCGCTTAGGGTTTTGAATTGTGTGAGACACCTTCGGTCGGATCAACGGCAGCTCCGCTGGAGGCTGGAATCCATACGAAAGGATAGCCTGGTTATGCGATCGGATAGGTTGTAAGCGATCAAGACAGGACCCGACAGAGGTTATACAAAGTGAACTGGCAGCAAACGGCAGCGACTCTCAATGCACGGATGGGTCATCATCGCGGCGATTCTGGGGACGTTACCAATATATGATGATCTAAGAATTGCTTTTCGGTACGTTCTTGAAAAGCTGCACATGGGGCTCTTGTTAAGACAGACGTCAGAGATTGTCCCCCTTGCTTGGCACGCAGCTTCAGCCAATCCCTATACTATTCCGACGATGACCTTCGGCCCCACCTGGAAGTGGCGAACGCTCTCGTGACAGTGGCTCCCGAGAGCGACCCGACAAGGCCATCGACGGCTACGAGATTCTGGGAGAGCTGGGCTCCCGGCAGTTCCTCCTGAAACGCCCCTGCCTCCTGAAGATGATCCTGGCGGGTGCCCCTGCCGACGACGAGACCGCTGTCGGCTTCCTGGGTGCTACCGGCTGATTGCTGAGTGGGGTTGTTCACTGGCTACTTTGCGGGAGTTTGAGGTCCTTCAGTGCCTCCTTCGCCCAGCTCATATACTCTGGACGGTCCCTCAAGTCGGCAGCCCTGAAAATACTCAGCCAGACAGTCTTGCCGGCGTTGACATGTTTGACGAAGATACCTAACAATTCTTTGAACTCTGCCTCTTTCATCCAACGCGCTGGCTTATCGTCGTTCTTTACATACAGGCCGGTCACGATGGGCTTTAACGGATGCTTCCTCGCTGTTTCAGCCAGCAGCTTCTCTGCGTTTGGAATTTGTTTCACATCATAAATGTTCATGATGATAGCATCGTGGTAGAAGTCGTAGGGCTTCTCCAAGTGGCCGGGAGGATAGAGAGGCACCCACAGTGGCAGGTTCGGATTGACCGATCGGGCCTTCGCTATGATTTCTGCCCACTGCTCGCTAGTCCGGCCTTTGTCAGTAATCTCGTCGTAGTAATCGTTCAAATAAAGTCCAATGATCTCCTTGTGGGTGAGTGATAGTTTTGCAATCCACTCGGCGTGTTTAAGAGATTGTTCATGTGTCCAGCCCCAGATCGTCCGGTAGACCTTTGCAATGACGTGTTTGACGCCAGGGACCTGAAGATGGCGGTACATCAATGTTTCTTCCCAATTCTGACCGCTATAGGGGGGATCGTGTGTCCATACCGTGTTGAATCCTAAGGCTTTGACTACAGGAGTAATATCCACACTTGCCTGATGCTCCCACAGGCAAATCAAAGGGCTGGCAGGAAGTTTGGCTCGGCTGTCCGCTGCAGTGAAATCGTTCGAGAACAACAACCCGACGGCAAGGATCAGCAAGTGAAGCAGCGGAAGAGCTCCGCGTTGAGTCAATCGATTCATGGCAGTTTCTCCTGAACATCCCGACAACGACGGGAAACGTGAATGACAAGCCCAGCGCTTCGCGCTGCTCCCTTTGTTAAATCTGTTATGAGGAGCTGCGAAAAACTGCTGGAACGCGTTGGACTGGGGGACAACAGAGAACTCTGTGCGGCAACAGACTTGTGGGACACGCCCAGTAGGAAAACGGGGGACACGTATTTAGGGCGCTCGCTCAGTGTTTCGACAGCTTCAGGACGCGGGTGTGAGAGGCTAGCTGCGCTCTGCTGTCCTACTTCGGCCGATGGCTGGAGCTCTCCACAATCCGATGGTACTGCTGGGCCGAGACAGCAGCAGCACAGACCATGCAGACTCTCAGCCTGCACCTGGAATCGCTATTCCTATTTTCTTGAGCACTGTGCCGAACACGCCGGAGGCTTGCCAGCTATTCGCCGGTGGTCGAGCGTCAGCGACATCACTAGCGAATGGGCCAACAGCGATAAGAAACCCGGAGGGATGCCACCAGCAGGATTGTCTGCTCTGCACTACCAGTAAAATTTCAGAGCCATCTGGATCTCACGAGGGCCACGTAACAGCTCTGAGATCCTTCCAAAGCTTCCACCTTCGAAAGTTGTGTCGGGTGCCCTGAAATGCGTACGATTGAAAGCATTGAAGAACTCCACTCGATACTCCAGACGTGCTCCCTCGCGAAGACTGCCCAGAGGAACCTGTTTGAAAAGCTCCAGGTTCGCCAGATTAGTTCCGGGAGACCGAACACTGTCGAGTGCCCGTGGAGCGTTGCCAACAGTAAAGTCATCGGGCACCTCGATGACTTCTGGATTAGCAAAGTAGCTGCCAACAAAATCCGGACAGTATAGCTCTCCAGCCTCCCTGCCAGATTGGGACGCTGGGCGCCATAGGTCGGAACGCTCTGCGACACGCCATCGGCCAGAGTCAAGCCAATGGGCTGGCCACTGCCCATTCGCCAGCTGCCGCTGAACTTCCACCCCCCGAAGATTCCGCTGACCACGGGGTTCCAGTCCGTACCCAGCGCCTTCCCTCGCCCAATGGGCAGATCGTAAACCCAACTGAACTGGAAGACGTGCGGGATATCGAACTGGGAGACGGAGCGTTCCAGGAAGCGCTTGTTCGGATTCTGGAGACTCGTGGCTCCACCCAGCCAAGCGGTGTCGCCGCTGGCTACGGAGGAGTCGTCAATCGACTTGGACCAAGTGTAGGTCCCCAGGAACTGGAGCCCATTCGAGAAGCGCTTCTCGGCGCGAAACTGGAGAGCATGATAGATCGAGTTGGCTACGGGCCGGTCATCCGCATTGAAGTTCGTGAAATGCGGAAAGGGCAACTGCAGCTGATAGGCCCGGACCTCAGGACCGGACAACTCACCACTGGTGATGACCCCAGCGAATGGATTGGGCACGAAGTCATTCAGGGCAATAATCCCATCTCGAGGCATGCTCTCCACGTCGGGTCCAAGGTGATTGACCTGTCCCGCATTGGCGAAATACAGGTTCGTCCCTTTCTTACCCACGTAGTTCGTGTCAATCACAATGTTACCTGGCAACTCCCGTTGGAACCCAAAGCTCCAGGTCTGCTCGTTGGGTGTCGTTGTGATACTCCTGACGGGAGCTCTGAAAGTGCCTCCAACACTGGTCAGTAACCCTTTGGAGCTACCGGGGGGCAGATCAGGTCCGGTAATCGGGAAAGGATCACTCAAGCGCGCCCCGGGGATGAACTCAGCGTTTTGGAAGGTGGGTAGCCACGTTGTATACGCATCAAACCCCCACCAGCCCATCGCATCCGGACCGGCCGCGCCCCGACGACTCGGAGCATAAAACAGTCCGTAGCCGCCACGTATTACGGTATTTTCCGTCAACTTATAAGCGAAGCCGAAACGGGGTCCGAGGTTGTTGGTGTCCGATCCGTAAACGGCCCGATCGCTGGGACTGGCAAACTGGATTCCGCCGCGAAGGTTCAGACCCGTCTGTGCTGCCAATGGTGAAGTTACCTCCGGATCGAAATGACTCATCCGGTTGAATCGCTCGGTGCGAGACAGGTCCAGATCGTAGCGCAGACCCAGATTCAGTGTGAGCCTGTCGGTCACACGCCAGTTGTCCTGGACGAAACCGGCGTGCTGGAAGCTCTGGGCGGCAGGAGTCACCGGCACCTGGTATTCCCCCCAGGCGCCGCCGGTCCTGCGCCCATGAGGAAGCTGGCCAGATCGTCACCACCGCCGCCGCTCCAGGCGGTTTGGGCCGTACCGGCTTTAGTGAAAGCGAACACTCCTCCAGGAACTCCGGGAAAGAGCGAGTTCTGGCGGTGCATACGCCCATCGTAGCCGAACTTCAGATCGTGTCGACCCTGAATGCGACTCAAGCTAGTCAACAGATGATGGGTCTCATTGCCATACCGGTAGAAAGACCAACTCTGGGTTCCAACTCCCTGGTAGTTTTCCAAAGTGATCTCCGGCAACTGTGGAACACCCGAACGCAGCATGTATGCCGGCAACCCCAGGTCTCTGACGATGTCATAGTCCGGGTAGCCCTCCAGCGAATTGTGACTATCGATCAGCTGGCGTGTCACTCCGTAAGTAAAGTTCAGCAGGGTTTTGGGGTTGAAGGTATGGACTGAGTTCACACTAAACAGGTGAGCCGGGGTTCGGTCTTTTCCACCATCGCAAGGATCGCCTGGGTTGCTAAAGCATTTGAGCGGTTCGTTGGAGCTCCTGGTGAAAGCATACTTGCCGCTGATCCGGTAGTTGGCGCCGAAGCTGTGGTCGATCTTAATGTCAAACTGGTCGTTGCGGCTAGGACTGGATACCGAAAAAATCCAGTTCTCGAACTGGTCGCCTCCGGGAATATTCGGCAGTGGGTAGAACTGCATCATCTTAAAGGCCACCGGATCGATCAGGTTTCCTGGTCTGGCTGGTAACTGAAAAGGCGTATCCGCCAGATCGGGGTGACCTGGACTCTGATAGAGATCCAACCGGTTGAAGGGGACGAATCGGTACCGGATGTATCCATCGTCGTCATTCGGCTCGCCTGAATAGGGATCCCAGATCTGCCCCTCGGGATCACCGCACAGCCCTGAAGCGTCGAAGCCGTCATGGCAAATCTCGCCAAAATTCCCAGCCCGCATCGCCGAGCTCGGAACGCCACCCAGCCTAGTCTCCGCCTCGCGATCTCGCACACCTTCGTAGTCGAAGAAAAAGAAAGTCCGATCCTTCCTAATCGGCCCGCCAATGGTGCCGCCAAAAAGGTTGTAGCGTCGAGGTGCCTTTTCGATTCCACTGCGGTTGTTGAAGAAGTTGTTGGCATTGAGGGCATCGTTGCGCAGAAACTCATAAGCACTTCCGTGGAACGCGTTCGTCCCGGAGCGCGTGATGACGTTAATGACCGTGGCACCACTGAAGCCGATTTCAGCGCTGAAATTGGATTGTTGGACCTTAAACTCTTGAACAGCGTCGACAGACGGCGTGTAAAGAGGGACTTGAATGCCGCTATTTTGCTCAATGTTGGTGGTCGAAACGCCGTCGAGCAGGATATCAGCTGTGGCGTTGCGTACACTGTTGGAGACGAAGTTATTGTCAGGCCCGCCCACGTTCTGCGCAGCCTCTGTTATGCCAGGGGAGAGGTAGGCCAAATCGAAAATCTGCCGCCCCACCAAAGGCAGGTCATTGATGTAGGTCCGGTTCAGCTACTGCACAGTGACAGCGTCCTGAGTAGAAAGAATGGGTGTGGCTTCCACCACATCAACTGTCTGGGTTTCAGCACCCAATTGGAGAACCACATTGACGGTTGCGTTTTGACTGACGTTGAGTGTGATCCCTTCCTGCACGTGAGTTTTGAAGCCTGACAACGAAACAGAAAGCCGGTAGTTGCTCGGCGGCAATGAACGCAACAAATACCTTCCCTCGCTATCCGTCTCCGCATCATAAGTGAAACCCTTGTCAACATCAGTAAGTTTGACCCTGGCGCCCGGTACTACCGCCCCTGACGGATCGGTGATGACCCCGGTGAGCGAGCCGCTGTAGACCTGGGCCAGGACATCTGGCGCAAACAGCCCGGCTGCCAATGAAAGCAGGCAGAGGCATGACAGGGCCACAACCATTCTGCCGTGCCAGCTTGAGGAATTTGAGAATTCTTGCATATGTTGCATACCTGCCTCCCTTTTTGCGAAGAAACTCCCTTACCCTAGAAAAGAAAAGCGTCTTGGCTTCGAAACATAAGATTCAGGCTTAATCAAATCGATCGCTGACAAACGCAAAGGCGCCACTCTCTCAGGAGCAGGTAGGGCCGTTGAGCGTCCACTAGCCGCCCAGAAGTCTCGCAAGCACTGGAGGCTCCCGATGAGGGCGTGAACTTGACCCTTTCCAACGGCTCGGCTGCCCTGTTTGCGCAAAGGCTGC
The DNA here is from genome assembly GCA_963752385.1 of uncultured Acidimicrobiia bacterium. GTDB lineage: Bacteria > Acidobacteriota > Terriglobia > Versatilivoradales > Versatilivoraceae > CAVVYL01. The sequence continues at coordinate 81,523 of CAVVYL010000043.1, forward strand.
GCCTTTCCGCCATGGCAGCTTTTCCAGCAACCGACAATTGCCTGCTACTCTTTACGTTCCTGCACAGCGAGTGAGTCGGACTGCTCGGCGAAAGTGCGAGCGGTTTGGGCTTCGAGGAGTTCAAGCTCCATTTCAACGCGATCAAAGATCGACATCAGGTCCCGGATGGCCGCCTCTCGCGAGTCGAACGGAAGCCGGGTATCCGCAAACAAGCCCAATGTCAGGCGAACCATTCGGTCGACCGTTTCAAAGAGCCGCAGTGACGCAGCGATCCATTCGGGATTTTTCGAGTTCAGCCGATCTTCCGTTCCATCGGTTTCCTTCGCGACAGACCCCGGCTGGTTAACGAGTAACACGGTTAGCACAGGTTTCAGCAAAGCACTGGGACTGCTGGGCATGGGCCTTCAGTGCACTCTCGTGATCCCTTACCATCGTCTCCAGTAAGCGCCGGCTGGACATGCGCAGGTCTTCGGGATTGACGGAAAGACTTCCTTCCGCCAGGCGGCGCAAAGCCCACACTTCCTCTAACGCACCTTCAGAGAGAGAGACGGCGTCTCTGGACAGAGACGCGACTTGCTCTGGAACTCTAGCTGTCGGACCTCCAGCTCGGCGGAAGTATTGCTCGAGCAAATCCTGAATGCCGAGTCCCTTCACAGCCTGCGACTCCGTCATCAAGGGCACCACCGTTGTGGCTTCCTCTGCTTCGCTCAAGGCGGCGTGCAACGCTTCGGCAGGCAAGGCCTCCTCTTCCATCGTTTGGACTTTGAGGCTAACCAGGGAATACCCTTCAGAGCTCAGTCCAACTCAGTCTTTCGTGCTTTGGTCTCCACTATTCCTCGCACTTCAATCCGGCCCGACTCAACTCTGACGACGGAGATCGGCCTGCCGATGCAAGCTCTCACTCGGTGCAGGGCAAACTTCGCTTCCACCTCCGAGGCCAACGACTCAGCCGTCGTCGGATTAATCACGGGCGAAGGCACAGGAGCACTCGTGATGGGGAGTGGTTGCTCAGGAAGATCTGAAAAAATCGAGTTGGGCAACGAGTTGGAAGCCAGCACCGTATAATCCATCTCAATGAGTTCGTAATTCCGCATACCCTGCTCGCCTTGCACTTCCAGACGCTGGGCCACCGGATGCCAGTCCTCGGCCCGCACGACCAGTTCGGCCCGGACGAGGGCATTCTCTCTGAGCGACCGGGCTGCCGCGCTCCTGAGTGTCAAGGACTTCTGACCGTCCGGTAGAAAGGTTTCGATGACCTCCTCGGATTTTGGGCTCACGGACCGCTGCCACGACATGAAACTGGCTGGAGAAAGCGGGTCGAGCCGGTTCATGTGGTTGGCCTGAAAGACCTGTCCAACTCAGTCAAAATTGAGGGAAGGTCGGGAGAGCCCAGTGGGACCGGCCCGGGAAAGGCCCCGGGTTTTTGTTGGCTCTGCGGGACAGGGTCCGACCCATGACCGTCGGCAGACCAGCTATTCAACGAAGCCTCGATAAACCGCAACCCTTTGTTGTCCAGAACACGCTCCCTGGACCGCGAATTATCGAGATCGCGCCAGATTTCCCAGGAGACAGCCTCCTCCCGTTTGAGAGCAGCATTCTGGCGGCGTATCTTCAACTTCTGGTACACAACCGGTGCGACCACGTTTTGAATTCTGACCCTCGCGGCCTGTTCGGCTTGATGCAAAACCTCTTTGGCGGACAGCGGAGGAGATGATCCAAAGGAGAGGAACCAAAGCACAACGACGAGGCCGAAGAGCAGGCTAGTGACTAATTGAATTGGGATGCGACTTCTGGACAGCGAGGCGAAGAGATTGAGAAACGGTGGAAGAGGTTCGGTCTGAAGCGCGAGTCGCCGGAGTCGGTCTTCGAATCGAGGCTGGGCTTGGGCGGGATAACCGGCCGAATCACCCAAAAGCCCGTTCAGATTTTTCACAATGCCGGAAATGGAGCGTTCGATTTCCTCCTGCTTCCCCCGACAGCGCCAACAGCCTTCCAGATGCCGGCGAATGCACCCGGCCTTCCGGGCTCGGAGTTGCTGGTCAAGGTAAGACAGCAGCTCTTCCTCCGACGGATGAGACGCCCATCGCAGCAGGTCTCGATAGCTCAATTTAGTCATGATTCTTCCTAAGCTTTTTGATGCCACGGGACAGAAATGTAGGCACCGTCGTGGCGGCAATGCCAAGAATTTCCGCAATTTCGTTGTAGCTCAATCTCTCGCTCCTGAGGTATAGGCAGTGCCGCTCCTGAGGCGAAAGCTTTCGTAAGCTGACGAGAAAAGCTCTTCTCTGTTCCTGTTCCATGATCTGAAGCTCCGCGTCCGGGGAGGGATCCAGACGCTGCAAGGCGAGCTGATCCCACGCCTCGGGCTGCATAGGCTCCATCCGGTGCGACTTCCGCAGCAGATCCACCGCCAGATTTTGGGCAACCCGAAACAACCATGCCCTCACGTTTTCAACGGCTTGGCCCTTGGCCAGACACGTGTAAAACCGCAAGAAGACTTCTTGAGTGAGGTCTTCTGCATCTGACCGATTTCCCAGCACCAGGGTCAGGTACCGATAGACAGGGTCCCGCAAGAGCTCAAACAGCTTGGTGACTTTCTGCTCCAGCCTCGAAACCTCCTGAACGATCCGCAGTAATTCCCTGTCCAGGCAGATCTCTTTGCGCCCCTCAATCGGCATTCACGCTTCTCCCACCTCGAAGCCGCGAAACAGACAGGTCTTGCGAGGACAAATGCAGTGGGCTGCAAACAGGTTCCCCTATACGTCAAATTCAAGACCCTACTGGCTAGGAGGTTTATGCTCTCTGATCCTTAAGACGAATATAACTGGGATTCTCAGTACAACCTTAACAAGAAATCTTCCGCTGGCGATAGGCTGCAAGGCGCTGAGAGATGGCGAGGCCAGGTCGCAGCATGGTTCCCTCATTCCCCAGCCTGAGTAAACTCCCCTTAAAACCGGGAAAAACAGGGAGGGCCGTGAACGATTCTCAGTCGTTTCACTCTCGCCAGCCGGTTATCAGGAAGACCCGTGGTAAGCACCTTGCCCGGGAGCCGAACCTCCAGATCGTAGGTTTTGGCCGAAGCAAAACCCAGATCTCCAGTCGACAAGGAAACTACTCGATAGTGAAGGCCCGAACGCTTCAGAATCTCTCAGGGCTGCCGTCGAGCCCAACAGTGTTTTCTTAGCCTGGGTTTGGCGATTTTCGATTGCGGCTGGGCCAGAAGCGGGTGCCCACATCCGTGTGTGGGAGGGTGTTGTCGGAACGTGGCCCGAGCCATCACCACACACCGCTTCGCATTGTGGGCGGTTGACGGCTATCCGGAAACTGGTGAACCTAGATAACCTGCGCGAACAGCCTTACTCACCAGCCGCCGACAAGGTACTGTTTGGTGGTCTCGACGTGGTGAAAAGCGCTGGAGTTTTGTGCTGATCGCCAGGCACGATCCTCACCGGTTCGGTTGTTTCAAGGCAGCCACACCCGGGGTGTGTGATGCGTTAGTTATGGGTGGAACGCGCGCGTGGGACCGCTGTCCTCCGTCGCGCGTTTCTCCAGCGTGCGCGGGAGCGCCCGCTCGACCCTTGGTGCTCTTGCCACCTGTAACTAAACGCATTACTGTGACTTGATTATTGTTCTAGCTTTGCCTTGGGATTTCGTTCAATAATCACGTTTGTAACATGTCCTAGGCAAGAAGAGACATTGTCTATGAGGTCAAGTAAATCCAAGGTACCAGCTGGCTTCTGTAAAGAGTGCAATTCCCAAATCTACCTGTCGGGCGGGCAGTATTCCTGCAGGTGTGGTGCGGCGAACGAACAGTCTTATAATTTCCCCTCGAGTTGGGCTTTTCACGCTGACCAGGGTGCTGAACTGCCAAAGAGCAAGTCCGCGGCTAAGGCAGGTTCATCAAGTCCGTCCCAATAGGCGATCACGGGTTTGACCGGAATTATTCCGGCTGGCTGACGAGGGAGATTGGCGCAGGACACGAACAAAGCTCATGATCGTTAACAAGCTGAGAACGCCGTAGGCGATCGTGAAGACATGCTCGGGTGCGTCGTAGAAGAGAACCTCGTTCATCACTTTGCCAACGAAAGAACGCTCGTAACCTGCCTTTCCACCCTTCCGTAACAGATCGTTTTCCAGCGCCGTCAGGGGACAGGTGGTTCCCAGCACCGACTCTGCGCCAACCAGAACCGTGCAGAACAAATGTATGACGCGGAACCGGAGATTCCGCGTCCAGGTCCAATGGCGTGCTGATCCCACCAGAATAGCGAGAAAGCCGAAGAGGACAAAGCCGGCATATGCCAGGTGAACGAGAACGACAAGATCAGCAAGCCACAAGTCGATCAAAGAAGTCCTCCTGGGGTGCGGTGGGTTGTTCGTCAGAACTGCGTGGCGACTCTAGCCTGGTTTCAGTCGCGTGACTGGAGGAATGCAGAAAGGCTTCCGTCCTCATCCAAAGGAACGAAACCTTAGGGCGCGCGTCCGAAGCTATTCCAGCATGGGCTCGAATTCTTCGACCTGTCTTGGTTTTAGCTGGTTGCCCATGATGATGCGCGCGCAGGAGTTCCAGCGCAGCAATGCGTCGTCGTTCCCGGCCGGACGAATGGCTTCTGCTTCCTCATACCACCGCATTGCCTCTTGCAACCATTCATAGGCCCCGAAGCCCGCTCCTGGCGTTCCCTGGTGAAGCTGGGCTTTGGCGCGCCGCTCACAAATCAATCCATGATAGTACTTCTGCTCGTATGGGTCCTGAACCTTGGCCAGGACTTCCTCGACCTGGATGGAACCAACGGAGTACCCCTTGCCGAAGCGATCAGTCAGGGCCAGCAGCAGGCTAACAAGGGCTTGCTGGTTCTCAGGTTCAACCCCCAAGACGTCAAGGCAAATGCTTTCGGCGGCTCCAGGCTCGCCGAGCAAACGGTACCGTATGGCCTTCTCCAGGGCTGCTGGGATGGCATCTTTGGTGAGGGGTTTCAACTGAAACATTGGTTTCCTCCTGAGATTGAGAAAACCGGACTGGGCCGGGTTGACGTCGCTATGGGATTTTCCACAATAGGTAGCCCGCCATAGCCGTTCCGGCGAGCGCTCCCCCGTAGCAGAAGACGGTGATCACTTCATTCAGATGCTTGATCTGAAGTCCATCGTAGAGCGTAAAGCGAAAGCGATGAGCCCAGTGGAAGAGTGGAAGCGAACAGAGTGCGAACAACACCAGCCGGGCCAGAGGATGTCGGACCAAGGCCAGTGTTGCCTCATAAGTCGGCGGAGCCAGCCAGCCCAGCGGAAACGCTAGGCCGTACAGGAAGAGCAAGACAGGAGCCAGAAACGCAGCCACGACCCCTCCGGCGCTGAAGAGCGTCCACAGAAACGGTTCGTTGAATCTTTTGACCATTCTATCCTCTCGCCACCAGCCAAACGATGCCGGCAGACACTGCCAGCCAAACCAGATAATTCGGCGCCGCGATCACGGCATCGGGCACACGCTTACCGCCTAGGCGCACAGGGAGTGCTTTGGGCGCCAGGTTGAACCAGGTGATGGTGTGGAATAGGACGAACAGGAAACTGACTCCGCTCAGCGCAATGACCGACGGCCTTCTCAACCACGCTTGAAGACCAACGTAGCTGGCCTCCCCTTTCCACAGGGCGCCTAAGTGCAGCAGCAAAAGCAGTACAAAATAAGCCACAAAGATGCTGCTCAGCTCCCGGAGGATAAACTTCAGATAAGTCCATCTTCGGCTCCACCAGTAAGTGGACACCCGAGTTCGATACCATTTGGGATGGTACTCGGTATAAGCAACGGACTTCTTCATCGCGCGCTCCAAGGCATCAAGAAGGATTTGAACCATTCTTTCGCAGCTGTCAACTTGTACTGTTGAATGGCTCCGGCCGGATCCACGTTCTTGGGACAAACGCGCGTGCACTCCCCAACAAAAGTGCAGCCCCAGATGCCTTCGTGCTGCGAGAGAATCTCGAGCCGCTGCTTGGCCCCCTGATCACGGGAATCCATGTTGTAACGTTGTGCCAGGGCAACGGCTGCCGGTCCAATGAAGTGGGGATCTAGCCCGTAGACCGGGCAGGCGGCGTAGCAGAGCAAACAGTTGATGCACAGGCTGAACTGCTTGTAGGTTCCCAACTGCTCTGGGGTCTGGAGGAATTCGCCTTCTGAGAGGGGCTTCTGAGCCCCTCGAAGAATCCAGGGCTTGACACTCTGCAGTTTCAACATGAAATCCGTCATTTCGATGACGAGGTCTCGAACCACAGGAAAGTTCTGAAGCGGCTCCACGCGCACCGGACCTGGCAAGTAATGCGATAGAAAGGTCGCGCAGGTCAGCTTGGGCTCACCATTGACCATCATTCCGCAACTGCCACACACTCCCATCCGGCAGGACCACCGGAACGAGAGCGAGCCGTCCAAGCTGTCTTTGATGTAATTCAGCGCATCGAGCACGACCCAATCCTTGCGGAAAGGCACCTCGAAGCTCTGCAACGTCGGTTCCGTCTCCTGCTCGGGACGATAGCGCGCCACTTCCAGGACGATGGTATCTGCCATGTTGTCTACCTCCCGTAGACCCGCTCGGCTGGGGGCCAGCGAGTGATGGTCACCGGCAGGTGCTCGATGCGGGACGAACCATCCGGCTGGCGAAAGATGAGAGAATGAGCCAGAAATTTTTCATCATTTCGTTTTGGAAAATCCGTGCGCTGGTGCGAACCGCGTGACTCCGTGCGATGCAGCGCGCACTCAACGATGGCTTGGGCTACATCCAGCATATAGGACAACTCGAGCGCAGAGGTCAGTTCGGTATTGAAGGTGCGGCTGTGATCTGTGATGGCCACCCACTTGAATCGCTCCTGCAATTCGCACAGCTTTTCCACCGCCTCCTGCAACGAAGCGCCGTTGCGGTAAATGCCGGCGCTTCTCTCCACAATGTCCTGCATCTCTCCGCGCAGGCTGGCCATGTTCTCCCTGCCTGCGGTCTTCCGCAGGTACTGTTCCTCCAATCGGCGTTTCTCGTCGGTAGCCTGGGCGATGACCTGGCCGTTGGGGTGCCGCTGGTCCAACGCAAAAGCTGCGGCAGCCCTGCCGGCCCGGGCGCCGAAGACGAGCAGTTCAGTGAGAGAGTTCGACCCTAGGCGATTGGCTCCGTTGATGCTGACACAAGCGACTTCCCCGGCAGCGAACAGGCCTTTGAGTGGCGTTGCCCCGTTAAGGTCAGTGTGGACGCCGCCCATCATGTAATGAACCACTGGCCTCACCGGGATCAGCTCTTTGACAGGATCGATATTCTCATATTTGAGGCAGAGCTCGCGAACGAAAGGGAGTTTGGTGTTGATGATTTTCTCTCCCAGATGCCGCAGGTCTAAGTGAACGACTGGCCCATAAGGTCCATCAACCGTTCGCCCCTTCTCCTGCTCTTTGACGAATGCTTGGGAGAGTCGATCGCGCGGCCCCAATTCCATGGAACGCAAAATCGGTTTCGGCTCGGGCTTGCCGAGATCGTAGTCCTGCAGATACCGGTAACCATCCTTGTTCAACAGGAAGCCTCCTTCAGACCGCGAGGCCTCGGTGATCAGAATCCCGGTGAACGGCAAGCCCGTGGGATGGTACTGAACGAATTCCATATCCTTCAACGGCACTCCTGCCTGGTAGGCTAGAGCCATGCCGTCGCCGTTCTTGATATTGGCATTGGTGGTGAACGGAAAGACCCGGCCGCAGCCTCCCGTGCACAGAATCACGGCCTTAGCCAGGATGGCCTGAATCCTTCCCGTCTTCAGTTCGATGGCAACCACTCCCTGGGCTCGATCATCGTCAACCAGCAACCGGGTGACAAACCATTCGTCATAGCGCGCGATGGCATCGTATTGAAGGGAAGTCTGAAACAGGGTGTGAAGCATGTGAAAGCCGGTCTTGTCGGCTGCGAACCACGTGCGTTCTTTTTTCATTCCCCCAAAGGGTCGAACGGCAATGCGGCCGTCGGGATCCCGGCTCCAGGGACAGCCCCAGTGTTCCAGCCGCAACATCTCTTCGGGAGCTTCCTTGACGAAAGCCTCCACAGCGTCCTGATCAGAAAGCCAGTCGCCTCCGGAGATCGTGTCGTAGATGTGATCCTCCAGCGTGTCTCCTGGCTTGATAACGGCTGCGGCTCCCCCCTCGGCCGACACCGTGTGGCTCCGCATGGGATAAACCTTGGAAACCACGGCGACACTGAGCTTGGAGCTAAGCTCGGAAATGGCAATAGCGGCTCGGAGACCAGCACCTCCGCCACCTACCAGGAGAACATCATGCGAGGAGGTGTCCATCATTTCTGTGACCTCGCAGCAGGCAAGCCCCTCTCGACCGTGACTGTCAACACGGCACCTCCATTCGGTACCGCAACCGATGCAGCGCTATCATACTCCGTTGAGTTGTCCTGCGCCGTGCGGATGCCATCGGGACGACGACCGCGAGAGAGCGGTTTCTCTATGTCGAAATGGCCAGAGACTATCCTACAAGCAAACCGAGAATCAAGCATGGAATGGCTGGCCCATTCCGGTAGCGGCGGCCCGTTCTCCGCGGCAGCTCCACTTGTCAGACCGGATTGTGCGCCCTATACTGGAGTCAGGACACTGATTGGTGGAGAGTCGTATGCCTGCGAAGGTTAGTGAAACGAGCACACTTCAGGACCTTTTGGCGCAGCGGACCTCTGAAGGCGTTCTGTACGAGAAGTTGCACGACAACCGGGTGCGCTGTTTTGCCTGCGGACATCGCTGTGTCATTCTGAACGGCCTCCCGGGCATTTGTAAGGTCCGATTCAATGAGGGTGGCACGCTTTATGTACCTCGGGGTTACGTGGGCGCACTGCAATGCGACCCGGTTGAAAAGAAGCCTTTCTTTCATGCTCTTCCGGGCTCGTTGGCCATGAGCTTCGGCATGCTGGGTTGCGACTTTCACTGCGGCTACTGTCAAAACTGGATTACTTCTCAGGCCCTACGCGACCCCAATGCCACTGCGCCGCCACGTGAAGTGTCCGCTGACGAGCTGGTGCAGCTCAGCCAGCGCTACCGCGCGCGCATCCTGGCAAGCACCTACAACGAACCCTTAATTACCAGCGAATGGGCTGTTGAGGTTTTCCAAAAAGCCAGACTCCAAGGTCTCAAGACCGCGTATATTTCTAATGGGAATGGCACGCCGGAAGTGCTCGACTACCTGCGGCCGTGGGTCGATCTGTATAAGGTTGACCTGAAGAGCTTCCGCGATAAGAACTATCGCAAGCTCGGCGGCAAGATCGACGGGGTGTTGCAAACGATTCAACAGCTTTACCGCAAGGGATTCTGGCTCGAAATTGTCACCTTGATCATTCCCGGTTTCAATGATTCGAACGAGGAACTTACCGACATCGCTCAGTTTCTGGCAGACATTTCTCTTGACATTCCCTGGCACGTGACTGCTTTTCACAAAGATTACAAGATGACCGACCCAGACAACACACCGGTCAGCACGTTGCTGCGGGCCTGTGAAATCGGCAAAGCGGCCCGGCTGCGCTACGTGTACGCAGGGAATCTTCCCGGCTCAGTGGGAAACTGGGAGAATACGTATTGCCCTACCTGTCAAACCCTCCTGATTGAACGCCACGGCTTTCGCGTGTTGCGAAACGTGCTTGACGCTTGTGCCTGCCCTCGGTGCCGGGCGGCGATCCCTGGAGTCTGGAACTAGCGAATCAGCATCCAAATCTTCCCCCAACGAAGAACACGAGGAAGAACTTCAAACCTCCAGAAAGGGCCGAAGGGAGGCTTGATTTCGCGCTGCGGTGGCCGCCTGAGAGCCCTTGTGAGTTCGAATCAAGGTTGACCAGGCCTCTCGACTAGGATCCTGGAAATTCTTTTTGACATCACTTTCCCTTTGGGGTAGATTTCACGCAATTTTTCTCGAGTCACACGGTTTCTATGTCTGACGATTGCTTTACGCCAGCCTTGCTCGCGGTCTTGGCACGCCTGGTAGTCTTAGCTCAGGGCTCCCGGGACTCTCACCTCAGTTCCCCACAACGCAAAGCAAGTGCTAACCCAGGAGTCTGGCCTGACGCGAGATGCTTTGCCATGCTCTCTCGCCTTTGCGTGGCTGCCGTCTGCTTTCTTCAGCTCTCCTTCCAGCGAAAGGGCATTCCGTTGTTCCTTGAAACCCAAGACAGAGAAAAGGAACTGTTTCCGATATGCAGGGAGAATTCTCGTTTCGCTCCGCCCCAGCGTTTCGCCTGAGACGGACCAAAGGAGACCTATGTCCTATCGAATCTACGTTGGAAATCTCTCGTATCGCGCGACGGAGCAAGAGCTGCAGGAACTGTTTGGCAGCGAAGGTAGCCGTGTCGAAAGTGTCAAGATCGTCAATGATTTTAATACCGGCAGGTCGCGCGGCTTTGGCTTTGTGGAGGTAGGATCACGCGAAGAACTGGAGAGGGAGACCAAGCGTCTCAATGGTTTCCTCTTCAAAGGGAGAAACCTGGTGGTGAGTGAAGCCAAAGCCAACTCGGAACACCGCGGAGAGCGGCGCAGGGCTACGCATTTGTAGGGAACACGTTCTGCCGTCAGCGCGATGCAATCAGATGAGGACGGCAGTTCAAGAAAGGCGATGGCGTTTTGGCGGGCTTAGGTCCACGTCAGCTACTTCTTGTCCAGGTCGAGAGACGGCCATTGAGCTGATAGCGGAAAGTCAAGGTTCCGCTGAGCGCTGCCTTTTCTTCAATCCTTCCGCATACCAATTCCATTGCCTCAAGATTCCTCGCAGGATGTTCACGTCTCTTTCTTCCAGAGAGGCGCGAACTAGAATTTGTCTCAGCGTGACCATGACCTGTTGCGGGTTTTGCTGGTTGAGAAACCCAATTTCCGCCAGACACTCCTCCAATCCTTCGACGAAAGCTTCCACCTGGTCCAAGGGCGCTGTTTGCAACGACCGTCCTACAGGCGCCATGCTCAAGCGCTGATAAATCTCGTACGCCACGATTGCCACAGCATGCGCCAGATTCATTGATTCAAAGTCAGGTTGGGTTGGAATCGTTACGAGCCACTGACAAAATCGAAGGTGTTCGTTGGTCAGACCCGTTCGCTCGGGACCGAAGATCAGAGCGACTTTTTGATCGACTGAATACTGCGTCAGGCGCGAAGCTAGCTCTCTTGGGCGCAGAACCGTGGTGACCCAAGGCACGGAACGTGAACTGGTGCCCACACTGAGGCCGAAGAGCCGCACCGCTTTGCCCAGGGATTCGATAGTTTGCGCGTCTCTGAGGATCTCATCGGCGCCGCAAGCACGGTGGAAGGCTTCGTCCGTAAGTTTGATTTGCGGATTAACTAGGATCAGACGATGCAGGCCCAAGTTTCTCATCGCCCGAGCAACCGACCCGACGTTTCCGGCCGATTGCGGCTCGACGAGAAGGATGGAGATGTGGTCGAGGGAGGCCATTGACGATTGCCGATTGCGGATTTTGGAATGCGGAATCGCGAGTTCTGGGATTCAGGACCTCGAGTTTCCAGCCTGCTTCATCTTCAACCCTCAAAGCCTCCAAACGTGGAGCCCGGAATCGGCGGTGCGCCATCCAGGCTCCGCAATCCGAATCCGGCATTCCCATTCCTTAAACCTGCGGTAGCGAGCCCTCTGGCAGGAGTTCCCCTTTTTCCAGGTAACGGATCTTGCTGGCGTAGCGTGCGGCGTGGGGGTCGTGGGTGACCATCACGATCGTCTTGCCCTGCTCCTTATTTAGCTTGGAGAGAATGGTAAGCACTTCACTGGCCGACTGGGCATCCAGATCGCCCGTGGGCTCGTCGGCCAGGATCACCGCTGGGTCGGTGACAATCGCACGAGCGATAGCAACTCGCTGTTCCTGTCCACCCGACAGCTGGCGTGGATAATGGCCCATGCGATCACCCAACCCGACCAGTTGCAGCGCCGTTTCAGCGTGTTCGAGGCGCTCTTTCTTGTTGAGGTTCGTGAGTAGCAACGGAAGCTCGACATTCTCCCGGGCCGTCAACACCGGAATGAGGTTAAACGTCTGGAAGACAAATCCAATGTGCTCATTGCGCCAGTGCGCAATTTGCTTGTCGCTGAGCTCCTGCAGCTCCTGTCCCAGGACGCGGACGCTGCCTTGGCTGGGACGATCGATCGCCGCGATCAGATGAAGCAGAGTCGATTTGCCAGATCCGGAGGGACCCATCAGGGCAATAAACTCGCCTTTTTGAATCTGGATGTTGGCGTTTTGCAAAGCGATTATTTGAAACTCATCTCGCTTGTACTCTTTGTGCAGGTTTCGCGTTTCGATAATGAGGTTGTCGTCCATAGTTCTCCAGTCTCAGGCCTCAAGTGAGCCCTAAGCCTCAAGTCTCAGCCTTGCTTCTGCCTGACGGCCACTCGATCTCCATCTTTCAGAGTTGCGGGAGGCGTAAGAACGATTTCTTCGCCGCCGATCAAGCCGTCGGCAACTTCGACACCTCTCGAACTGGGGCTACCCACTCGAATGGGCCGCTCGTTTGCCTTACCTTCAAAGACAATGAAGATCGACTTCTTTCCGCCGCTGTCACGGATTGCGGAAGTTGGGATGACGATTTTTGGGGCGGGTGGCGTCTGTCCCTTCTTCTGGGTAATTTCTCTCGCGAGGAATGCCGCCCGGGCGTTCATCTCCGGACGGAGAAAGGAGTCTGGTTTCAAGACCTGTACCTTAACCTGGACCGTCGCTTTTTGCCGGTTTGCTTCCGGTGACATTTCGGCGATGACACCGTCATACTTTCGGTCGGGGAAAGCGTCGGTGGTCACACTCGCCCGTTGTGCCATGGACAGCTTGGCGAAGTCTTCCTGGCTAATATCGAGTTCTACCTGGAGATCATTCAGGTCGGCCAGGGAAACCACATATCCTTTGGCCCCTCGCTCTCCCACGAAGCTGGTCGTGACAAATTCACCTTTCTCCACTGCTCGCTCCAGAATGGTGCCTGTAACCGGAGCACGAATAATCGTTGCATCCAGGAAAGTTTGACGCAGCGCCACCTCCCCTCGCGCCTGTTGCACCCGGCCACGCATGGCTTCAATCTGTTCCTGGCGGGGACCAATGCGATAAAGGTCGAGTTCCTTAGTCAGCGCTTCCACGCCAGCCTTCTGAGCATCGTAACGGGCCTGAGCATTGTCGAGCTCTTGCTGAGCAACGACTGTCTCTTTGAAGAGGTGACGGGCCCGCTCAAGATTGATCCGAGCGTTCTCCAAGTCGGCCTTAGCCTGGGCAAGATTGGCTGCTGCACGGGCAATCTCTTCGGGACGCGATCCCGTTTCCAGTTCCTTCAACAGAGCGAGGAGATTGTCCAGGCTGCCCTGCGCTTGCAGAAGCTGAGCCTGGTACTCGGCATCCTCCAGCCGGACCAGGACCTGCCCTTCCTTAACCTGGTCTCCCTTCTCGACTCCAATCCAGGCGACTTTCCCAATCACCTTGGCGGTTAGCTGGATCTTGTGATGAGCCACAATGTAACCTGCAGCGTTAAGAACGATTCCCGGCTCGTCGCCTGGCTGCGACGACACGGCCTTAACACGGTAGGTTTCCACCTCCGTCGCCTGGCTGGCAAAACGGAAAGCAGTGACGGCCACTCCCAGGAACACGAAGAGCACTACGCCCGCAATGATCCACCGGGTTGCCCACTTGGAAGGGCTGTCAGAGCCGCGCCGGCGGCTGCGATCGATCTTCAAGTCATTCAGGTCCTTGCTTTCGATAGCCATAACCTTTTAGGCACTCCGGATTCAGCTGTCCTACCCAGACCCAACCTTACCAGACCGCGGGGACGCTGACCGCTGAAAGCTAGTCACTGAGTGAAGATTGTCATAATTCTCTCAACGCATTCAAAATGTCCTGCTTCGCTGCCGTGCGGGCGGGCAGCAATCCGCCTAGAATCCCCATCAAGGTCGCAAAACCGACACCGGCTGCGACTATGAGAGGGGTGATGCGGAAGTCAAATCCTGTTTCGCTGAACGTGACGTTGTTTCCAATCCCACTTTCCATCCCATTCAGCGGTACGACCAAAAGAACGCCCAGCAATCCCCCCAACAGCGAAAGCACGAGTGACTCAATTACGAACGACAGCAGAATGCTTCCACGGGAAAAGCCTAGAACCCGGAGGGTACCAATCTCCCGGGCGCGACGCGCGACAGCGGCATACATGGTATTCATGGCGGCAAAGCTGCTGCCGATCGCCATGATCACTGCCACAAACATTCCAAGATACTCCACGGGAGCGGCGGAACTGGTTTGTGCAGCGTAGTAATCCGACTCGGTCTTGGCTTCCAGGTACAGCCTTTGATCGTCAGCCATGCTGTTCTTAAGAGCCTCCAAGGTGATTTGATCGGTGGCGCGGATCAATGCTGACGAGAGTAGCTCGTTGCGGTTGAGATCGGTGGCAATTTGATTGAGATCGCTCCAGATCTCAGAGTCGAAGGCCGTCTTTCCGGCGTCAAAGACGCCCACGATCTTCCAGTCGCCGCGACCGAAGCGGAGCGTGTCGCCCACGGAAGCATTGACGTAACGGGACGCGATGGACTTGCCGACAGCGATCTCGCGCTGTCCGGGATCAAACCAACGTCCGGCGACGACCTTGATTTCTGGCCGCATCTGGACACCCAGGGCGGAAAGCCCTCGGATGGTAACGTTTGCCCCCTCGGGATTGTTCTTGCGCGGCAAGTTCATCACCGTGACGATCTCCGGCGAAACCATCGGCTCCCCTTCCGGCGTCTTCTGAATTCCCTCTTTGAATCGGATGGCCAGCACAGCTTCGCGTGCAATCTGGCTGCTCAACTCTGAAGGTGAATTTTTCCGCACAACGATCAGTTGCAAAGGATTTCCGGTGGCTTGCAGAGCCGATCGCAGTCCAGCCACCATGGCCATGATTCCTAGCAACACCGCGACTGTGAGCGCGATGCCCAGCGCTGTCATGAGGGTCGTAGTCTTGCGCACGCGTAGATTGCGAAGGTTATACGAAAGGGGGATGGCCATTGGAATTCTCGTTTGCCGATTGCAGGATGTCTGATTGTCAAATCCACAATCCGAAATCTGCATTCTGCAATTAATCTTACCCCACGTGCCGCAAAGCTTCCGTAATCGGCACTCGCGACGCGTTGTAAGCTGGTACGACTGAGCTCAACAGGCCGATGGCAAAAGCCACGCCGAGACTGATCAAAATGACCGTCGGCGGCATCGACAGACCGCCGAACATGATCTGAACGCTTGTCAGGAAGCGGCAAAAACCAAAGGCCAACAGGCAACCCAGCAGTCCGCCAATCATGGCAATGATGACCGACTCGGCGATGATCATCGTCAACACCTTGCCTGTAGTAAACCCCAACGTTTTTAGCACGCCGATCTCCTTGATGCGCTCGCGGACCGACATCGCCATAGTATTGGCTGACACCAGCAGGATTGTGAAAACGACGGCACCACAGATGCTCAGCAGGAACAACTTTACGTTCCCCAGCATCGAGACAAAGCTCAACTGGAACGCACGTTCCGACTCGGTCTTGGTCTGCCGGTCGCTGTTGCGAAACATCTCATCAGCCACGCGGGCGATTCGAGGAACAGATTCAGGGGAGTCGGCCAGGATTGCAAACGTGCCTACCGTGCCGCGCTGAGCCTCAGGCAACGACTCTTGGAGATATTTCCGATGGAAGTACAAAAGGTTGTCACCGCTGTCTGCCGTTCCCTCGAAGATGGCCCGGATCGTCAACTCCAAGTTCACCGGGTAGATGTCTCCTTTAAGGGTCACCTTCTGACCCAGCTTCAGTCCCTGCCTTTCCGCCAGCGTCTTTCCAATCGCAGCTGCTGTTCTCTCATTCTGAAACGCCTTGAACTGATCCGGGTCAAGCTTCATCTCCGGGTACACTTTGAAAATCTTCTCAGCATCGGTGGCAAACCGGGGGAAGAAGTGTTCGGGCCGATTGTCAATGTAGACTCCCCCGAACCAGGAGCGTGAGGCCACTTCTTTGACGCCGGGAATCTGACGAATCTTGGGCTCGTAGTACTCCGGCAAAGGAAACGCGAGCGAAACCCGGTTGCGCATCGCCAGCCGCAAGGCCTGCTCGGGCGGACCCGCACGGTAATAAAAGGCATGGTACACCGCAATCAACATGCCCAGCAGGAACAATGAAACGCTGATGCTGGCGATCGTCAGGATCGTCCGCCGCTTGTTCCTGAGAGAATTCTTGAAGGCAAATGGAATGTATTTACCCATATCGCAACCTTAAGTCGACCGCTGGTTCTTCTACGATGCAAAAGCTGCAATGTTCCAAAGAGGTGTCCAAGCCCGCGACTTCTCGCAAAGGGTAGCATATCTGACCCAACTGTCAACGGGCAGGCTGGTCTTGCGGGCATAACGATTCAGAACCATCTCGCAACCGTTCAACAGTCGATTCTGTAACCTCGCCCGGCGAGTTCTTGTAGCTGAAATAGAGGCAGGCATACGCTCGGTCTGCTACTGTTACAACTCAGGGCATTTAGTTTTCTCCCAATTTCAAAACTTTCGGAGGAGGCTTGTCCCTCCTCTCAAAACTGGAGGCCACATGAAACCCACGATCCGTCTGTATGTCCTGGTCCTATGTTTTCTTGCTTGGGTCGTCTCTCCGGTCGACGCCCTGGGCCAGTCAACCCAAACCTTTTATGTCAAGGCCAAGTTGAGTCCTGATAACGAATCTCCAGCCATTACCGGAGTCACTTCTTCCGGCACGGCGCTCGCCCGAGTCACCGTGGACCGTGATGTCGCGGGAACCATTACGTCGGGTGTCGTCACGTTCGATGTTGCCTACCAGTTCGGCCGGGCTGTGACGCTGACTGGCTTTCACTTTCACTCGGCTCCCGTCGGCGAAAACGGACCCGTGGTGATCAACTCAGGACTCGCTTCGACCCCCGAGCCCGATGGTGTCGGATCACTGACGTTCACTACGCCTGCCCTCACCACTGCCGAGCAGATCACTGCCTTGAACGGACTGGCGACCACGCCGCACCTCTACTACATTAATCTTCACACTTCGGATAATCCGGGGGGAGAGATTCGGGGTCAATGCACGACTGAGACTCACTTTTACCGAGCCAACATGCTTCCTTCAAACGAGGTGCCACCCATCCCTGAGCTGAATGCCAGCGCTTCGGCATTGATAACGCTGGATGTGACCCGGGACACTTCGGGCGCTATCACTTCCGGGGCTGTCATGTTTGACACTAATTACAACTTTCCCGGCAGCACGACTTTCAACGGATTCCACATCCATACGGGGCGGGCCGGCGAAAACGGGGACGTTGTCATCAACTCAGGTGTCACCAGCATTGAAAGCAGCACCGGCAAGGGCAGCATCACGAAGCTGATCTCTCTGCCGACGACGCCGGAGATGCTTGCCATTCTGAATGCGGTCCTTACGAATCCTCAGGGCCACTACGTCAATTTGCATACCTCGGCGAATCCCGGCGGCGCAGTGCGGGGTCAACTGGTGGAAGCCAACCAGTTCAGCAGTATTCCTTTCGCCTTGGATGATGGGACTTTCCGGTCCAATCTAGGGATACAAAACCTTACAAATGTGCCTGGCACTGTAGCGGTCAACCTGGGTCAGGAAAGTGGGGCAACTTCTGCTATGACGGTGGCTCTTCCAGCTCGAGGATTTATGCAGCTTCAGAGTGTCAACTCTCTGTTTGGCAACCCGGGGCCGATTGGGACTATTCGGCTCGCCCCAGACCAGCATATCGATGCCTTTGTTTCCACGATCGACCAGGCCACGAATACGCCGACCATCATTCCAACGATGTCGAAAGGCACCAACCTGGCAATTGCGGCGGTGAGTAATCTGGGAGGCCGTTATGTTTCTTCGCTGATGGTCTCAAACGAAGGCAGCTCCGAAGCCCTGGTGGATATCGTGGCTCGCGACGCCCAAGGAGTAGTGCAAGGACAGATGTCCAATGTGGCCATTCCTGCTGGTGGTTTCATCTACCGCCCGGACATTCTTGCGGCGTTGGGGGTACCAAGCGGTTATGGTCCGCTGGAAATCCGCTCGACGAACGGTCAGCCACTCTCGGCTTTGAGCTTGGTAGTCAATTCGGAGACGAAGCGAGGTGCGGTCATGGCCGGCAAAGGCTTTTGAGATCGCCAAAACTGCGTAGGTTGAGTCCACAAGAACGGGAAGGATCGGGAGGAATCTGCGGAGATGTGACGGCGCGTGGGTCCTGGAATCGCCCTGGAGTAGGCTGTTGCAGTTGAGACGCGTTCTACTTCGTGATCCTTCTTGTTCTTCGTGGCTCACTCTCAATGAATGTCAATTTCCGGAGCCACGAGCCAAGGTGCAGGTGTTTCCAAAGAGCGCAGCCGTGCCCTTACTGATTCCACGGAGATCCTGGGCAGGGAGGTTCTGAAAAAATCGCCTTCTGCCAGCGTTTTCCAGAAGCTCTTGGGCTTGGGATAGAGGACCAGCTCGACCTCTTCGTTTTCGGGGACCTTCAACTCCTTCTTCAACAGTGAGAGAGCGGTGGCGAGTCCACCCACTTCGTCAATCAGCCGTAGCTCCTTGGCTTGAGCGCCCGTGTAGATTCTACCGTGAGCTTTGGCTTCGAGTTGTTCAAAGGCCATCCCACGCCCCTCAGCAGCCTTGCGCACAAAGTTCGTGTAGATTTCTTCCATCCAGCTTCGGATTTGGTTCTTCTGTGCCTCCGATAACGACTGCGTCAGTGAAAAGATGTTTGCATTTTGGGCCAGTCGGATTTCGTCGGTGGTGATGCCCAACCATTGCTCGAAGAAGCCACGCACATTGAATTTGCCGAAGATGACTCCAATGGAGCCGGTAATCGTCGACGGCAGCGCCACAATCTTGCGAGCACCCATAGCGATATAATAGCCACCTGATCCGGCCACACCGCTCATGCTGGCAACCACTGGTTTGCCGTTGCTCTCCAGTAGGCGGACTTCACGCCAAATCTTGTCGGAACCCACAGCCGAACCGCCCGGGCTGTCCACGCGGAACAACACGCCTTTGATGTCCTTAGCCTTGCGGATCTCTCGCAGCAGGGCGGCAATCGTTTCTCCCCCCATGGTTTCATCCCAGAATTCATCGCTGGAGCCCGAAGTGATCGGACCCAGGCCTCCGAGCAGCGCTACACGATGTCGACGCTGGCCGCGCCGGCCGTCGATCACTTTCAGGTACTGCGACGGACGAATCGCGCGGTATTCTTTGCTTCCGGCGAGCTCCGCCAGTAGTTTCGAATGGACCTCGTCTTCATAGCCGAGAGCCGTGACCAGGCGCTCTTTGAGAGCCAGCGAGGCCGGGGTCAGGCCAGTTTTGATTAGCTCCTGTAGGCGGGCGTGATCGATCTGGCGCTCTTCCGCCACCGTTCGCAGAAAGCGGCTTTGAATGTCGATCAGGATGCCCTCCAGCATGGAACGAAACTCAGGGGTCATACTCTCGCGCGTAAAGGTTTCCGGACTCTTGAATTCCTTGAACTGCAGGAACTGTGGCTCGACCTTGAGCCTTTCCATAAGCCGCTTGTAGAAGCGGACCTCAGCAGCGAGACCGTTGATCAACAACCCAGCGTCCGGATTCAGATAGATCTGGTCTGCCAGCGAAGCCAGATACAGTTCCTTTTCCTCAGCCAGGTCGAGTTGCAAGTGGGCGAAAATCTTCTTGTTGGATCTGCGAAATTCTTTCAGAAAGTCTCTGAGTTCTTCGACCTGGGCCCACGACATAAAGAGCGGATGGATGGACAAATAGACCGACGTGATTTGCGGATCTTTTGCTGCGGCTAGAAAGATGCGGTTCAAATCGACCATGGAGGTAGTCTCTCGGTTCACTAGCCGGGCCAAGGAAGAGGTGGGCGGCAGCTCCGGAATGTCCATCGCAAGATCGATTTCAAGCACACTCTTTTGAGTCAATTCAATCTGGTCTGGACGGAAGAGGCGATAGACCCCGTACGCAACCAGCAAGAAGAACAGGCCAAGAGTGACGAGCAGAATGGCCACGATCCAAGACGTTTTCCTGTCAGGCATAGCTGCTTCTCCAACGTGATGACATCGATTCGGATTGGTCCGCCTGTGCGGTAGCCACGATTTTTCATTATCTCATGCCGATAAGACAGGCTCAAACGAACTTTGACAAGCACCCTGAAGTGGTGCCAAAAATCGAAGCCTATCTGAGAACGCCACGCAGCTGAGTCTCGCTACTAGACGGACTCTCCAGCGTCGCAGCATCCGCGTCGCCGGACGCAGGAGCGGCAGTCCGTCAGCCGTAGAGTAGACGCAGTGTCATTTGCATTCCTGGCACGATGAAGGCCATGAACCCCAGAGACGAAGAGGCGTGGCGGGTAACCTAAATCTCTCTGCCCACCGCCTGGGCCAACTCCCGCAGTTGTGCCATCAGGGTTTGAAGCTGCGCTGGAGTCAGCGATTGGGCTCCGTCAGACAGCGCTTCTCTTGGATTTGGGTGCATTTCTACCATCAGTCCGTCAGCCCCTGCGGCAACAGCTGCCAGCGCCATGGCGGGAACGTAGCGACTGACGCCCGTCCCGTGGCTGGGATCGACAATGACAGGCAAGTGCGAAATCTCTTTCAGCACGGGCACGGCATTCAGATCAAGTGTGTTTCGAGTGTAGGCACGATCCAGTGGATGCACACCCCGCTCACATAACAGAACCTTTGCGTTGTTGTGGTGCAGCAGATACTCCGCGGCCAGCAGGAATTCGTCGATCGTCGCGCTAGGTCCTCGCTTCAACATGACCGGATGACCGGAGCGCCCTGCTTCGATCAGCAACGGAAAGTTTTGCATGTTGCGCGCGCCAATCTGCAGGATGTCGACATAACTGGCCACGACCCCGACCAAGTCCGGTTGCATGACCTCGGAAATCGTCACCAAGCCGGTTTCATCGCCTACTTCCTGGAGAATCTTCAGTCCCTCTTGCTGAAGTCCCTGAAACGCATACGGTGAAGTTCGAGGTTTGAACGCTCCGCCTCGCAGCACAGTAGCCCCGGATGCTTTGGCCACTTGGGCAGCCGTGCGCATCTGTCCGTAATTCTCGACGGAGCAGGGACCTGTAATGACCTGAATCTGGCGCCTGCCAAAACAAACTCCCTTGACCTCAACTACCGTGTCGGCGCGGTGAAATTCCCGCGACGCCAGCTTATAGGGCCGGCTGACGTGAGTCACATGCTCCACGCCAGGAAGCACACTGAGCGTCTGAAACAGCGGCTCGCGCACGTCAGTCGGGATGGCGCTGGGAATCCCGATGGCGACGCGGTCGCCCCCGGGCATTCGCAAGGACCGCAGACCCCGCGACTCTATGGTGGCAGCGACCTGTTGCAACTCCTCCTCGGTCGCAGAAACCGACATCACAACGATCATGGCAGTTCTCGTCTCGCTGAGATCGGCGGCGCCTGCCGCACAGAGGCCGGCAACAGCAGCTTGATGTCTTCCGAACGGCTCTTCGAGGTAGGCGGCTCT
This sequence comes from uncultured Acidimicrobiia bacterium, assembly GCA_963752385.1. Classification (GTDB taxonomy): domain Bacteria; phylum Acidobacteriota; class Terriglobia; order Versatilivoradales; family Versatilivoraceae; genus CAVVYL01. The sequence continues at coordinate 102,965 of CAVVYL010000043.1, forward strand.
CTGAGGAGTCCCGTTGCCATCACGCCGAAAAGAGTCACAAGCCAGAATCGGCGGTGCATAAGGGCTTCTCCTGAGCAATTGGAGTCAATGGGTCTGGCGATCCATTAGATCCAATAGATCGCGTTGGTAGCTACCCATTATAGAAGCAATTCGCGTTCAGGCTTGGCTGATTTGCTTGCCAAGCCCGCTTTTCGACCATGGTAACCTCTCAGCACTATCGGAGTATCAGGCTTTTCTGCTCGCTCGTTTTGGGCGATTTCCTCTAGAATGTCGCGGAACTGCAACCTCTCAGCCCGCAGCCCGACCTGGCTGTAACGGGTTCTCAAGGAGATTCATGAAACTATTGCTCGGCTTTTTCGCTCTTTGCTGTCTGCTGCTGGGCTGCTCCCAGGCTCAAAGCGAAGACCAAAAGTTTGAGAGCTTTGCCAATGGCTATCTCGAGAAGCTTTTCCAGATGAATCCAGAACTGGCCACGACACTGGGAGATCATCGTTTCGATGACCGGATGAACGACTACACCCAAGCTGGCGTCCGAGCGTATGTTCAGTTCCAGCGTGAATCTCTGGAGCGACTAACCGCGATCGATAACAGCGCACTCAGTTCGGTGAACCGCATTGACTCTCAGATCCTGCGCTCCCAGATCGAGGGCACGTTGTTTCAAATGCAAAACCTGAAGGAGTACGAATGGAGCCCTCGCCTCTACAATGTTGGAGGAGCAATCTACGCACTGGCTGCCAGGGAATTTGCGCCCTTACGAGCTCGCCTGCAGAGTGTCAAAGCCCGACTGAAAGGTATTCCCGCCGTCTTGGAGGCCGCTAAGGCCAACCTCAAAAACCCGCCGCGCATTGAGACGGAGACTGCCATTCTCCAGAATAAAGGAAACATCACTCTGATTCGTGACGAACTGAAGACCTATCTCGACCAGGTACCCGAGCTGATCGCAGAGTTTGCGCCGATCCAATCCCAGGTCATTGCCGCGCTGGAGTCTTATGGCAGCTGGCTGGAGAAGGAGTTACTGCCACGCTCAAACGGGAGCTTCCGAATCGGCGAGAACAAGTTTCGGGACAAGCTCCGCTACACTCTAGAATCGGATCTCTCTTTGGAGGAAATTCTGAAGCGTGCGGAGGAAGACCTCCGCGTAACGCAGCAGTTACTGTTTGAAACAGCCTTGCCGCTCTACCGGAAATACTTCCCCCAATCTCCCGTTGAGAACGACAAAACCGATCGAAAGAAGGTGGTGAAGGCGGTCCTGGACAAGTTGGCGGAGTCGCGTCCAACGAACGAAACCATTGTGGAACTGGCTAGAAGGAACCTGGAAGTCATCACTGAGTTTGTCCGGCAGCAGAACTTGGTCACGGTTTCCGATGAACCCGTCAAGATCATCGTCATGCCGGAGTTCCAACGAGGCGTGGCGGTCGCCTATTGTGATTCTCCGGGTCCCTTGGAGAAACAACGGAGAAACCTTCTTTACCATCTCCCCGACGCCAACGGACTGGCCACCCCAGCGCGTCACCTCGTTCTTCCGGGAATACAACAACTACATGCTCGAGGATCTCACGATCCATGAGGCGATGCCCGGCCACTACTTGCAGTTGGCTCACTCCAACAAATTCAAAGCCCCGACGCTGATCCGTGCAATCTTTACGAGTGGGCCGTTTGTTGAGGGATGGGCGACCTATGCAGAGCAACTGATGGTTGAGAGAGGCTATGGTGGGCCTGAGGTGAGGATGCAGCAGTTGAAGATGCGGCTGCGGCTGATCATCAATGCCATTCTGGATCAGAAGATTCAAACCGCCGGAATGTCCGAAAAGGAAGCGCTGGACCTGATGATGAACGAAGGTTTCCAGGAGGAAGGTGAAGCTGCCGGAAAGTGGCGCCGCGCCTGCCTCTCATCCACTCAGCTATCGACTTACTATGTCGGCAACCTTGAAATCAACGACATCCGTCAGACCTACGAAGCCAAACACGGGCCGATTGCCGACTTCAAGGCCTTCCACGACAAGCTTCTTTCCTTCGGTTCACCGGCACCCCGGTATGTGAAGGAGTTGATGGGGTTGTAGGCTTGAGACCTGAGACTTGAGACCTGAGACCTGAGGCTTGAGACCTGAGGAGGCTTGAGACCTGAGGCTTGGGACTTGAGACTTGAGACCTGAGGTTTGAGACTTGAGGCTTGAGGCTTGGGGCTGACACGGCAGCCCGCCTTATCTGAGCCGCCAAACCGAACTGCTCTTCCTTCGGAAAAGCAAGGGTTGCGTTGTAGACAACCGGGGCAAGCTGATCAGCCAATTGAAAAGCCTGAAGCTTCTTTGGATCGCGCATCTCTACCTCAAGTCTCAAGCCCCACGCCTCAAGCCTCACCCATGCCTCATTTCCCCCACGACTGAAACATCCAACTCGTGCCGAGGACGAGAACAACTGCCAAAGCCCACCCGATCGCAAACCCCGTGAGATCGACACGATAGGCCTTCAAGAAGCCCACACCGTGAGTGCCACGGAACGGGTGGAGAAGATTGACCAGAAGAAGTTGCTTTCCCTCTTCGGCGGCTGATCGCGCCTGATAGGGGGCTGGGTTGCCGGTCTCAGCAGGTGTTTGGAGCCGGCTGAAAAGAGCGTGGACCTTGATCTCCGGCTCCTGCCCTGTCAGCAAGCTGACGACAACCAGCGCTGCCATGCCAGCGAGCAGCGCGATCAAGAAAACGTTCGGATCCCAATGATCCAACCTCTCGTTGCGCACCGCGTAAAGCGTAAAGTTGGTCACCAGGGAAACAACCAGGCTGGCTAACGCGCCCCAGCGATTGGCTCGCTCCCAGACAATTCCGCCCAGGAAACTGATCCCCATGAATGTCGCCATCGTTTCTGTAAGCAGAAAGGAATAGAGCACGCGTTCGACGAAAAACAGAGCATACACGACTCCCAGCAGTGTCAGAAGAAAGCCGCTGAGCCGGCCTACCCAGAGATAGTGAGCATCCGGCCGATCTCTGCTGAGGTATTGGCGGTAGAACCCCTGAGTAAACAGCGCGCCGCTGTCCACCAGGAACGCGGAACAAGTGGACATGTTGGCGGCCAAGACTCCCGCGATCATCAGGCCCAGCCCACCCGGGAAGAGCAGTTGACGGCACGCGAAGCCGAAAGCGTCCTCCGGGTCAGCGAGAGTCGAGACTCCGAAACGGCCCTGAGCGACCATCGTGGCTGCCAGAAGACCCACCAACGCCCAGCCCACGGTACAGAACCGTTTTACATAGTTCCCGTACAACATTCCTTCGCGGCAGGTCTTTTCATCTTTGCCGGTGCCCACGGCTGCAAGCTGGTGAGGCTGCGCCATGATTCCGATCAGGCCATTGAGGGTAAGCATTGAGATCACCCAGGGCGTAATGCCTTGGGGCGTAGCCAGAGAAAACTTGTAGGCGTCGAGCGCTCCGCGCAACCCTTCACTTCCACCTACGGCCTGCCAGCCCAGCGGAATGATCATGAACGAAAGGACAATGATCAGGAACCCCTGGAAAAAATCCGTCCAGGCTGCCGCCTCCAGTCCACCCACAAGGCTGTAGACGATGAAAATCACTGTCATGGCAATGACAATCTCGTTGACACCGATATTTCCGCCAGCCGCCTGGTTGATGACCTTGGCCGCGCCTTTCAACATGTTGGCGGTGTTGATGGTAAAAAAAGCCAGGGCGAAGATCGTGTAGATGCCGCCCATCCAGGCTCCGTAACGGTCTTCCATCACTTCAGCCAGAGTCGTCCTCCGAACGCGGCGGAAAACTGGAGCCATAATCCAGTAAAACGGTGTTGCAAACAGGTTTTTCCATTGGTACCAGATGCCGGAAGCGCCAATGCTGTACACCGCGCCGGCCAGTGAGACCGGCATCTCCGCATGGGTGCCGATGCCGAAGCTTTGGCCAATCATCAGCCACTTTCCAAAGCGGCGCTTCCCCAGGAAGTAGTGCTCGGTGTCTTTGACCCGCAACCCCACGATGAGCCCGATGGCCGCGACAAAGAGGAAGTAGGTGACAATGACAACCCAGTCGAGTGTGGCGATTTGCATGCACGGGAGTTTACCTCAGTTCGACCAATGCGGAAAAGCAAGGTATCGCCGGATCCACAAATGACACTAAGGAACACGAATGCAGGGGAATGATCAGAGACACTCCACGCCAAACTGGAAGATGCAAACGTGGGTCCTGCAACAAATCACGAACCACGCGCGTTGGGCCAGCGTACCTGCCTCAATTGGGAGACAAGAATGTCTCCCGCCGGGCTAGCGGCAGCCTCGCTGGCCAACTTCGGAATTCAGGACAGACGCAGTCCTCCTCACTTCAACTGGTTTTGGTTATAATGACTGATCGCGCGGTTGTTGTGTTCCTCAGGGCAGCGTGCGAATCCTTCTAAACCGAGCACTCGGAGCCAGAAGCAAGCCATGAAGCCAAAAACCATGTTTGAGAAAATCTGGGAATCTCATGTGGTTCATGAAGAGTCCCGGAAACCACCCCTTATCTATATCGATCGTCATCTTGTACATGAAGTGACGTCGCCTCAGGCCTTCGAAGGGCTGCGCAGGGCCGGCCGCAAGGTCCGCCGCCCTGATCTGACGTTCGCTACGATGGATCACAACGTCCCCACTACGTTGCGGTCGCTGCCAATTCAGGATCCCATCTCGGCTCAGCAGATCGAGGCTCTGCGCCGCAACTGCAGAGAGTTTGGCGTGATGCTCTTTGACCTAGACAGTCCGGAGCAAGGCATTGTGCATGTGATCGGTCCAGAGTTGGGGATTACCTTGCCCGGTTTGACGATGGTTTGTGGTGACAGTCACACTTCCACTCATGGAGCCTTTGGCGCCTTGGCCTTTGGAATTGGCACTAGCGAAGTCGAGCACGTGCTGGCGACCCAATGTCTGTTACAGGACAGACCCAGAACCTTTCTCATCAGGGTGACTGGCAAGCGGCCTTACGGGGTTGAGGCCAAAGACATCATTCTCTCTATCATTGGTCAGATCGGAACAGGAGGCGGCGCAGGATCGGTTATCGAGTATGCGGGAGATACCATTCAGGCACTGAGCATGGAGGAGCGGATGACCGTCTGCAACATGTCGATTGAGGGTGGCGCCCGCGCCGGAATGATTGCGCCGGACGAGATCACCTTTGCCTACCTGCGCGGTCGCCGCTACGCTCCTAAGAATTTTGAGGCCGCTGTGGAACCCTGGCAGCAGCTTCCGAGCGATCCCGGAGCTCATTTTGACCGAACACTCGATATCCATGCGGCCGCCCTGAGTCCGCAGGTGACCTGGGGCACGAATCCTGGGCAAGTCGTGTCAGTGGATTCGCGAGTGCCTGAGCCGGCAGATTTCGACGACGCCAATTCCCGCAAGTCGGCTGAGCGCGCCTTGGACTACATGGGATTGAAGCCTGGCACACCCATTACGGACATTGGCGTGGAGCGGGTCTTCATCGGCTCTTGCACGAACTCACGCCTGGAAGATCTGCGCGTAGTCGCGGGATTCATTAAAGGTAAGAAGGTTTCTCCAACCGTCTATGCCATGGTGGTGCCCGGCTCGCAGCAGGTAAAGCAGACGGCGGAGCAAGAAGGCTTGGATCGGATCTTCAAAGAGGCTGGTTTCGATTGGCGCGAGTCGGGCTGCTCGATGTGCCTCGGAATGAACCCGGATATTCTTAAGCCAGGTGAACGATGTGCTTCCACTTCGAACCGGAACTTCGAAGGACGCCAAGGCAAGGGAGGGCGAACGCACCTGGTCAGCGCGATCATGGCGGCGGCTGCAGCCATCGAAGGCCATTTCGTCGATGTGCGACAGTATCAGTCGAGTTGAACGGGAGGTTCTTGTGACGAACCGGTCCGTGGAGGACCGGGGAGCCGAAAATCGGCTAGACAGCAACAATTCTTGAGGACAAACAATGGAGCCATTTGCGAGACTGACGGGGACTGTCGCGCTGCTCGACCTGCCGAATGTCGACACCGATCAGATTATTCCGAAGCAATTCCTGAAGAGAATTGAGCGAACCGGATTCGGGCAGTTTGCCTTCTACGACTGGCGTTTCATCGATGGAACGCAATTGAATCCGGATTTCGAAATGAATCAGGAGCGGTATCGGGGCGCGAGAATTCTAGCTACGCGCGCGAACTTCGGTTGCGGCTCCTCCCGCGAGCACGCGCCCTGGGCGCTCGAGGACTATGGCTTCCGATGCATTATTGCGCCATCGTTCGCTGACATCTTCTACAACAACTGCTTCAAGAACGGCATGCTGCCTGTCCGCCTTTCTGAGGAACAGGTCGAGCAGATCTTCCAGCGAGTGCGCCAGAAAACCGGATACGCGCTAACCGTGGATTTGATTCAGAAGCGCGTCAGTTCAGATGACGGACTGACCTTTGAATTCGACGTCGATGAGTTTCGCCGCCACTGCCTGCTGAATGGGCTGGACGACATTGGGTTGACTTTCGAGCACGAGGATAAGATTCGCCACTATGAAGCGACGCACGGCATCTGGATGGAGCGCTGAATCTGGAAAACCGGGAGGTGGCGAACCGGAGAACGGAGAACCAGCCGTCGGAGGGTTTAGCGCAAGGCGGTGAAGCTTCCAATCTCGGGTCGAGATACGCCGACACCTTTCACCCTCCCCTATTCACCCTAAAGGTCGAAACTCAGCCTATTAGAAACTCCGCTCATTAAGATGAAGACGAAAAAAGGGTCTGAGAAGGGAGCCTTCTCAGACCCTTTTCTTTCGCTTCTCTGCCGCATCTGAGAGAGGCGTCCTTCAGAGGAGGGAACGGATGGTGCCCAGGGACGGAGTTGAACCGCCGACGCCAGCCTTTTCAGGGCTGCGCTCTACCGCCTGAGCTACCTGGGCACTATCAGGGCTTTCCGCGTGGAAAGCCCACGCAGTATAGTGAAAGGACCCGGCCTTTTCAATCCATTTTTGCCCAGTTGGGCAACTCCTCAGTTACGCGGCATGCCTGGGAGCACCCGCTTCCAGCGGGCCGCGGTTTGGGAGCGGTACCTCTGACTCCTTCTTCGGCTGAAGAAATCGCGATCCAACCCGGTGAGCTGACTTTCGAGTCGATTCAAGGGAGTGGCGCAGAACTTGCCAGTCGCTGAATTGGGCGGGTTAGAAAGACCGCTGAACCTGCAAGCTTGAAAGCCAGTCGTGTCACTGCTCATTGACGGGTTTGCATTGCGACTCTGCCGTTGAAAACTTGGCGTTTATCCGCTATCTTTACAGTCAATTTCCGTCGAGGGGATGTGTTGTTCTTCACCTTCAAAAGCACGGCTGGTTCGCTTCAAAGTGGCAGGTCCAGGGCAGCATGGGTCCATGAACCTTTGGCGCTGCTTGTCGGCTGCCTTCTGATCTCAGCATATTTCTGCTTTCGCCTGACGGCCTACAGTTTCGAGGAAGATCGGCCCGAGCCGACTAAGGGTCCGGAAGTAGCTAGCCGGCAGCCCCAGTTGAACGCGGTGTTCCCCATGGCAGCTCACCCGGGTGCTCGGCTTCGGCTTGAGGTTCAAGGGGAATTTCTGGACGGCGTGTCTCAGGTGCGTTTCGAGGGTGAAGATATTACTGGCAAGGTGATCACGTCAACCTTCACAGCGGCTCAGGTAGAGATTTCGATCTCATCCAGTTCGATTCCGGGGCCGCGCCCCTTTCGTTTGGTGTCTCCTCGAGGGGTGTCCAACACGGTGCTGTTTCGAGTTAGCCTCTGGCCGACACCGACCGAGGTTGAGCCCAATGATGAGTTGGATTCTCCTATGCAGATCCAAACTCCGGTTCTCCTCAGTGGTCGCTTGCAGTCTGGAGAGGACGTCGATCTTTATCACTTTCATGCCATGGCCGGACAGCGGCTTCAATTCAACGTGCTGGGCGCTCGCAATGGAACTCCAGCCGACGTTTCGCTGGCGATTCTCTATCCTGACGGTAGAGAACTAGTCCACGACGAAGGGCGCTTTATTTGGGACCCCTACCTGGATCATACCTTCGAAAAGGGAGGCGACTACCTGGCCGCGGTTACCCTGACGCGCATGCCTGCCGGCGGGCAGTCGAGAACCGACTTGAATTACCAGCTGGGCATCGGACAAAGCCCGTTCTTGTGGTCGGTCTTCCCAATGGGCGGACGGCCTGGGACGACCCTCGAAGTGACCCTGCGTGCCGATTTCGTGGAACCAAAGATGGCGCTGAACTTCCGAAGAGCGGCTGCCCAGGCGACCGGGAACGATGGCGTGCCGCTCATCTCGGGTGAAATACTGGAACGTTGCTCTACGGGTGAGTTCCGCCTGGCCGTGAGGATTGATCCCAAGGCCGAACCGGGGGTCTATGAGTTCTCAGTCAAAGATGACTCCGGTACGCTTGCGCCAATGAAATTCCTGGTTAGCGGCCTGCCGGAGATTCGCGAGAACGAACCCAATTCGGACCAGGCTCGGGCGGAGGCTTTGCAGGTTCCCGTGACGGTCAATGGCCGGATCGACCGGGACGGTGACGAAGATTGGTTTCGTATCTCGGTCGCGGCAGGAACATCGCTAGTCGTCAGCGTCGACGCGGAAAAGTATGGTTCGGTGTTCGACTCGTTTCTGACGCTGCTGGATGCCAAAGGCAAACTGTTAGCGTCAAACGATGACGTCAAGTGGACTAACCGTCCTCTGAACCGCGATGCGCAAATCGGTTTCACCTTTCAGGAGGCGGGGGACCATTGGATCAACGTTAGCAGCCTCTATCGCCGTGGCGGCCCGGATCACGTTTATCGGCTCACCGTTGAACAGCAGCAGCCCGATTTTCTGCTCTCGCTCAAGAGCGATCGCGCAACGGTGCCGCGCGGTGGCACAGGCAAGGTGGCGGTGACTTTGCGCCGGTTGGGTGATTTCAAGGGCGACGTGTCCGTTGAGGCTGCCGGTTTGCCCAGTGGAGCTACAGCCAAAGGCTTGACTCTCGAAAAGGAGAAAGAGTCTGGAAGCTTGGAATTTGAGGGCGCTGCCGATTGTCCATTGGGGTTGACTGAGATCAAGGTTTCTGGTGTTGCTAAAATCGATGGAAGAGAAGTGCGGCGCAGAGCCGCCTTGCCACCGGAACGATTCCAGGGGAGTGGTCCGGCTTTTGACGATTCGTCGCCGTCTGGGCCGTTTCTGGCCGTGATTGAGCCGCCCCAGTTTGCGCTTGAATCTGCTGCCTCCACGGTTTATCTGGTGCGCGGGGGGACATCTGAATTTGGAGTTAGGGTGACGCGAAGGCCTGATTTTCGGCAGCCCTTGACGCTGGCTGCAGAGAATCTGCCACCTGGCGTCTCGATTGAGGGAATTGAGTTGATCGATGAAGGACGTATGGCCAGGGTGACCTTAAGAGCTGCCGCCGAGGCCGTACCGGTCAGGGTTCCCAATCTAGCCATCATCGGGAGTGCAGAACAGAGTGGAAGGAAGTTCAGCGCGGCTGCTCCGCGGATCAGCCTGCAGCTGGATTAGTCTAGAAACGACAGCAAGGGCTACCGCAAAGATGCGGAGAAAAGACGGACACGGACAGATGTGCTGAAGGGAATGAAAGCGGGATGTCGCTTGGGCTGCGGCTATCGATCACACCGTCTGTTCCAGATGCAGGACAGAGAGGACTCAGGCAAGAAAAATCAGGATCGCAAAAACTTGGCTAGCAGAGGCTTTGGATCGAATTCGGAGAGAACCATCGTGCCTATCGGAAACCTAACTTTCCTGATCATTCTTAGCCTCCCGTTCGCGACCTTGAGGCTTGCGGCTGCTCCAAAACGGCCGGTTTCCCCGGCAGCGCCAGTTTCGGGTTTGCAGGAGATCTTCTTCGAGCCGAAGGCAGTCTTCATTTCAGGGCTGGGAGAAAACCAGAGTCTGCTTGTAACTGGGCGCTATGCTGACGGTACTTCGCGCGATCTCACGCGGCAGGCAACGATCTCTACCGTCGATGCGAGCGTCGTGCGTGTCGCACCACAGGGCGCTCTGACTTCAATGTCTCGGGGAACCACTCGAGTCAAGGCGAACGTCGCGGGCCGTTCCGCCTCAGCGCTGGTTGTCGTCAGAGCCGACACTGGGCCTAAGACTCTGAACTTTGCGACCGACGTCGCCCCGATCTTCTCGCGCTATGGTTGCAATGCCAGCGGGTGCCACGGAGCGCTCAATGGTCAAGGCGACTTCAAGTTGTCTCTCTTCGGCTACGATCCCGATAGCGACTATCAGGCAATTGTCAAAGCAAACGATGGCCGTCGCGTCAACCTGAAGAGCCCCGAAGAAAGTTTGGTTCTTAGGAAGCCGACTTTTGCGATCTCTCACGGGGGCGGCCAGGTCCTTCAAAAGGATTCTCTCGAATACCGCGCACTGCGTGACTGGATCGCCGCCGGAGTCCCTCAGGGAGAGCCGGGAGGGCCCAGGCTGGAGCGCTTGGAAGTCTATCCGCAGGGGCAGCGCATTATGACCAGCCGCGACCAGCAGCAGCAACTCGTGGTGATTGGGACATACAGCGACAGTCGCGAAGTAGATATGACCCGTCAGATGCGTTACACGCCCAGTGATGAGAGCGTCGTCTCAGTCAGCCCCGAAGGATTGGTCTCGGTAAAGCAAACCGGCGAGGTTAACATCATGGTGCGTTCCCTGGGGGCCGTGGGAGTCGCCCGTGTGGCCGCCGTCTTACGGCCCCCATTGGCGAAGGTCCCCAAACTGGCCCGTAATAACTACATCGATGATCTGGTTTTCGAAAAGCTCAGCCGCTTGCGCATGCTGCCTTCGGAACTTTCTACCGACGGCGAATTCATGCGGCGCGTATATCTCGACGTCATCGGAACATTGCCACGTCCTGAAGAAGTGCGACGGTTTCTGGCCGAGACGTCTCCAAACAAACGCGAGAACTTAGTTGATGAACTCTTTAAGCGGCCCGAGTATGCGGATTTTTGGTCGCTCAAGTATGGTGATCTGTTCACGAACAGTCCGCAGTTTCTGTACAACGGGACGGCTTACTTCCAGTCGTGGATCCGGGAGTCCATCGCGCAAAACAAACCCTACGATCAGTTTGTTCGAGAACTGGTCACCTCCAGCGGGGGAACCTATCAGGCCCTGCCAACGAACTTCTATTCGGTTCAGAAGAAGCCGGACGATATGGCGACCTTCGTCAGCCAAGCCTTCCTCGGCGTCAGCCTGGAGTGCGCGCGCTGCCACGACCATCCCAGTGAAAAGTGGAAGCGGGACGATTTTATGGGCCTGGCAGCCTTCTTCTCGCAGGTAAAGTTCAAGGGGGGCGCGCGCAACAATGAACGTTTTCTCTACATCGATCCGGAAAAGGAGTTCTTGCACCCGCAAACCAAGGCGGCGGTGCCTGCCCGGTTCCTGGGTGGATCTCATGCGGAGTTTCGGCGGGCAGAAGATCGGCGCGTCCGGTTGGCCGAGTGGCTGACATCCCCTTCCAATGCTTATTTCGCCAGGGCCGCCGTCAATCGCATTTGGAAAGAACTCATGGGTCGTGGCATTGTTGAGCCAGTGGACGATTTTCGAGTTACGAATCCCCCCAGCCATCCCGAGTTGTTAGACCGCCTGGCCGCAGACTTTGTTGAGCTGCAGTTCGACACGCAAAAGCTTATGAAACGCATCCTGTCTTCCAGCACCTACCAGCTGTCCGCCAAGCCCAACGAAACCAACCGCGACGACCGGACTTCGTATTCACATTACGTTCTGCGGCGTTTGAGCGCTGAACAATTGGCCGACGCCATCGCCCAGGCAACGGGCGTTCCTGAACGCTACCCCTATTTCTACCCGGGTAAGCGAGCGATTCAATTGCCTGATCCAATCGTGGATTCTTATTTCCTCACTATCTTCGACCGTTCGACGCGCGAGAATGCGACGTGCACGCGCAAGCAGTCGGCAAGCGTAACCCAGTCGCTGAACCTGGTCAGCGGCGAGACCATCAACGGCAAACTACGCCATGAAAAGGGCCAGGTTGCGCGATTGCTGCGGGAAGGGAAGAGCGACCAGGAAATAGTGGAGCACTTTACACTGGCCACGCTGTCGCGCTTTCCGACGACGTTGGAAATCGACGCGGCCTGCAAGAGCATTCAGAAGAGCAGCTCTCGTCGGGAGGGGCTGGAAGACTACGTCTGGGCGTTGTTGAACTCGAAGGCTTTTCTATATAACCGCTGATGTCGGGCCCGCGCGGGTTCCGAGGAGAACGAACTACCCTGGTGTCTTTCGTTCTTCATGAATGGGCGAGCTTAGGATCTGGAGGAACGAATCATGGCTGCCAAATGTGACTGCGGTCAGGTACCGAACGAGCTGTTTGGACGGAGAGATTTCATCAGGATCGGGTCCCTGGGACTCTTCGGCCTGGGCCTGCGTGACCTCTTCGCCGTGAAAGCTCTCGCCGAGGGGACCGCGGCCCATGTGGGCAAGGAGTCGAGTCCGGAGCGCTCGGTGATTCTCGTCTGGCTAAGTGGCGGGCCACCCCAGATGGATACCTTTGATATGAAGCCGGACGGCCCCAAGGAAACTCGGGGCATCTTCAAGCCCATTCCAACCAATGTCCCAGGCATCCAGGTGTGCGAGCACATGCCGAAGATCGCCCAGCAGGCTGACAAATATGCCATCATCCGCTCGATGACATCACGTGAAGCCAACCACGAAAGAGCGATTAATTATCTGCTCACTGGCTATCTGCCTCTTCAGACCCTGGAATTTCCGTCGATGGGATCGGTCATAGCGAAAGAGAAAGGGTCCAAGAACGGGCTGCCCGCCTATGTCACCATTCCGAACATCTTTCCGTCGTTTGGTGCAGGCTTCCTCGGCGGGACTTACGCTCCGTTTATCGCGGGAGACCCCAACGTTTCCGGTTACAAAGTGCGCGACTTGACTCTGCCTACCGACATCGACTGGGCGCGCGTCAACAATCGAAAATGGCTGCTCAGCCAGATCGACCAACAGTTTCGCGACATTGATGCCAGCAACGAGTTCGCCACCGTCGACACTTTCTACGAGAAGGCGTATGACTTGATGCGGTCGGCTGTGGCGGGAAAGGCGTTTGATATTGAGTCTGAATCTGATGCGACCCGCAATCGCTATGGTCGCACGCCGGTAGGCCAGGGCTGCCTGCTGGCCCGCCGGCTTGTGGAGGCCGGCGTGCGGTTTGTGACAGTGACCAAGGGTTGGCTGAACTGGGACACTCATGGCAAGAACTTCACGACCCTCGAAAAGCTGCTCCTGCCCGAACTCGATTTGGCCTATTCGGCGCTGCTCGAGGATCTGCACCAGCGTGGCTTGCTGGAGTCCACGTTGGTCGTGTTGATGGGGGAGTTTGGCCGCACGCCCGAAGTTAATGCTGACGCTGGACGTGACCACTGGTCGAAGGCGTTCTCTATCGTCATGGCGGGCGGAGGCGTCAAAGGCGGTCAGGTCCTGGGCGCCACCGATGCCAAGGCGGCTGAAGTGACCAGGGATCCCTATCAGGTGGAAGACCTCGTGGCCACGATCTATGACCGAGTCGGCATTGATTTCACTCACGAGTATGAGACACCGATCGGCCGTCCCGTGAAGCTCTCCAACGGCGGCCAGGTGATTAGCAAACTGCTCTGAACCTGAACAGCTTTGCAAACAACGACGCGCAGAGCGCGGAGATTGAGCCTGACTTCGTGTTCGCGCGTTTTTTTGGGTTCGAAACCGAGGCGAAACAGGGCGGCCGCCCTTGCCTGTTCCAGCCCAAGCGAGCCACAGAGACCAGGCACTGGCACTGCAGGCGTCGGTAGCACCATGACGCCACCACCGACGCAAAGATTACTGCTTGCGGAACGAGCCGTCCGGTATAGAATCCGCCATTTGAATTTCATCGAGGAGAGCGACACTCTCATGAAGAAGGCCAAGGTCCTGCTGTTTGAGAAGGTCCATCGGAAGGGTTTGGAGTATCTGGAGCAGCAGGGATGCGAGTTGGTATTTCCCCAGGCGGTCAACGAAGAAGCTTTACTGAAGGTTGTTCCGGCGGTGGAGGGAATTATTTTCAGGACTCGCGGCTACGTGAGCCGGAGACTAATGGAAGCGGCGCCGAATCTGAAGGTGGTCGGAAGACACGGCGTCGGACTCGACAATCTGGACATCGATGCCGCCACCGATCTGGGTATTTGGGTCGTCAGTACCCCCGAGGCCAATTCCCAGTCCGTTGCGGAAATGGTGCTGTCATTGGCGCTGATGCTCTCGAGAAAGATTCCGCAAAGCATGCGGGCGTTACAAGAGGGCCGCTGGGAAGACCGCAACACGCACGTCGGCCAGGAGCTACTTGGCAGAACGCTCGGAATTGTCGGTCTGGGGCGAGTGGGTTCGACTATCGCCAGAATCTGGCATCATGGGTTTGGCTGCCCGATTTTGTTCCGCGACATCGTTCCCAAGCCCGAGTGGGAGAGCGCCCTCGGGGCCAAGCCGGCCTCGCTCGAGGAACTTCTGCGCACCAGTGATTACGTTTCGCTGAACGTTCCTCTAACGGAAGAGACCCGCGGCATGATTGGCGAGCGGGAACTGTCCATGATGAAGAAGTCGGCCTTCATCATCAACGCAGCACGTGGACCGGTATGGCAGGAACGGGCCGTATACAAGGCGATCACGCAAGGTTGGATCGCAGGTGCGGCCGCCGACGTCTTTGAAGAGGAACCGACAGATTACAACAATCCCTTGCTACGTCTAGAGAACTTCGTCGGCACCCCGCACGTCGCAGCCCACACGCAGGAAGCGATGCAGCGCATGTCTATGGTGGCCGAGGATATCGTCAGAGTCATTCGCGGCAAGGCTCCCCAGTATCCGGCCAATCAACCGAAAACCGCCAGGCAAACGGTGGTCCCCACTGAATTGAGGCACTCATGAGGAAAACGTTCAAATTCATCGACAAGATGTTCGAACTGGAGATGGGGCCATCCGCCGAAGCCGATGGCGATTTCTTTAAGTGCGCGGGCACGGTTTTCAATGAGGGTCAGGCTCAAAAGGGAACTTTCAAACTCACGAAAGTGGCCTGGGAGGCCGTCAATCGGAAAGCTCAAGAGACTCAACGGCCCCTTGAAGAAAGGCTTGTAGAAGGCTGCATTGATGCTCTCAAAGCAGAACTCTACATCAGAGCCATTCCCGATGGCTTTTCCTACGTAGTTGACTATCGCTTCTTTGACAAACCACCAGGGTACTAACTCAGTGAGAGGCGGCTGTCCGCAGCCAAAATCATCTCTCCGCGATCTTTCGATTCAGCGCCCGAAGTGTTCGAAGGGAAACCAAACCAAACTCGTCCATTCGATGCAGATCCTTTTTTCTCTTCTGGCTGGCTTTGAGCTTGATCTTTTGGCTCTCCTTGTCCAGCGAGGTCAGGGTACCCGCGAGCTTTAGCCGCTTGATCGACTTCTTCTCCAGGCCTGGGATTCTCTCCTTCAGCTGAATCAACTCGTCTTGCAGGTAGGTCAGGGTCTGCTGATGAGCCTCAGCCAGTGACGCCAGGATGTCATCGTAAAGTGTCTGGTAGCTCGCCAGGGATGACAACAAATCCTGGCACTTTCTTTCGAGCGCCGCTTTCTTGGCAGAAGCCGTATCTCCGGCATCCTGTTCTTGGGGCGGGGAAGTAAGACTTTCGGCAAGAGTAGGTGCAGCGGTCGGGACGGCTTTCTCCTTCATGGCATCCTCTTCTTTGAGTTTCATGCTGGGTGGGAACATGAAGAGAATTAGCGAGACTGAATGCAGCAGAAGTCTATGTGAGTCATGTTAAATCAAAGTGAACTTTTCGTTTCAGCATCACCGGCTGGAGTTGGAGCTCTCCGACCGCAGGAGGTGAGGCTTGTAGTTTTAGCACCCTTTGGAGAAGGACGCCTGCATTTCCTCACTTGGTCGTGCCGCAAGAGGGCCGCTACACCTTCTGATAGATCTGCGCTCCACTTTGCTTGAATTCTTCGGACTTATTCTGCATTCCTTCCTTGATGGCTTCTTCTGGGGTGAACCTAGCTGCTTGGCATACTCACGAACGTCCTCGGTAATCTTCATAGAGCAAAAATGCGGACCGCACATGGAGCAGAAATGAGCCACTTTCGCCGCTTCTGCCGGCAGCGTGACATCGTGAAATGCACGCGCTCTTTCGGGGTCCAGGCCAAGATTGAACTGGTCTTCCCACCGAAACTCGAACCGCGCCATGGATAGAGCGTTGTCGCGGGCCTGGGCGCCTGGATGCCCCTTGGCCAGGTCGGCAGCATGTGCGGCAATTTTATAAGCGATGACGCCTTCTTTTACATCCTCCCTGTTCGGCAAGCCCAGATGTTCTTTGGGGGTGACATAGCAAAGCATGGCAGTGCCATACCAGCCAATCATAGCCGCACCGATAGCGCTCGTGATGTGATCGTAACCGGGCGCGATGTCGGTGGTCAGAGGCCCCAACGTATAAAACGGCGCTTCGCCGCAAGCTTCTAGTTGCTTGGTAACGTTTACCTGAATCAAGTGCATGGGAATGTGGCCCGGGCCTTCGATCATGGTCTGAACATCATGCTTCCAGGCCACCTTTGTGAGTTCACCCAGAGTCTCCAGCTCTGCGAACTGTGCGTCGTCATTGGCGTCGGCAATCGACCCGGGCCGCAGGCCGTCGCCCAAACTGAAGCTCACATCGTAGGCTTTCATGATCTCGCAGATCTCTTCGAAATGCGTGTAGAGGAAGTTTTCGGCATGGTGAGCGAGACACCACTTCGCCAGGATGGAACCGCCCCGGGATACAATGCCCGTCACCCGCTTGGCGGTGAGTGGAACGTAGCGCAACAAGACACCGGCATGGATGGTGAAGTAGTCCACGCCTTGCTCGGCCTGCTCAACGAGTGTGTCGCGAAAGATTTCCCAAGTAAGTTCTTCAGCCTTGCCATTCACTTTTTCCAGTGCCTGATAGATGGGGACAGTTCCTATGGGCACAGGACTGTTGCGCAGGATCCATTCCCGAGTTTCGTGGATGTTGCGTCCGGTAGAAAGATCCATAACCGTATCGGCGCCCCAACGAATTGCCCAAACCATTTTCTCCACTTCCTCCTCGATCGTGGAGGTAACCGCAGAATTGCCGATGTTGGCGTTAATCTTCACCAGAAAATTGCGTCCGATAATCATGGGTTCCAGCTCGGGATGATTGATGTTCGCTGTAATGATGGCTCGGCCGCGCGCGACCTCATCCCGCACGAACTCAGGAGTCACTTCTTTGGGGATGCCGGCGCCAAAGGAGTTTCCCGGATGTTGCGCACCAAACATCTTCTGAACGCGTTGATTCTCGCGAATGGCAATGAACTCCATCTCGGGCGTGATGATGCCCTTGCGCGCGTAGTGCATCTGCGTCACATTGCGCCCGGGTTTGGCGCGCAGAGGCTTGCGAAGATGCGAGAAACGCAGAGAGTCGAGTTTGGAATCAGCCAGACGGAGCCGTCCGTAATGCGATGAGACCCCTCCCAACTCCTCCGTATCGCCGCGGTGGTCGAGCCATGCCCGGCGGATCGGTGCAATCCCCTTTTGCACATCGATAGTGACCTCCGGGTCGGTATACGGACCGCTCGTGTCATAGACAGTCACTGCCGGATTCTCAGTTTCTTGGATTCCTGAGGGGATGTGTTGCTGGGTAGGTGTCTGACGAATCTCACGCAAGGGAACGCGAATGAATGGAAATAGAGCCCCCGGCACGTAGACTTTGCGCGAAGCCGGCAACGGCCCGCTGGTAATGGTACTCAGCCGTTGCTCATCAACATGAGCCTGTTTTGTGTTCATGAAGAGACCTCCCAATCCAGAAACCGCGTTGCATCCACGACTACCGCCTTGAACCTCGGGTTTAGGTTACGTGAGCGTGAATTGGATGTTAACACGACGCCAATCTTTGTCCAGTTCCTGCGTTTGAGTGTGATTCAGCGAGGTGCGTCCGGCAGGGTCAGGAGAGGACATGCCAGCTCCGAGATCCACAGAATGATACCATAGTTTTTCGGCTTCTCCATTCTTTGCGGAGGGAGGAAGGAGGGAGAAGAGGAAGCCAGAGTGAGACAGGAAGAGGAACCCAGGGCGCGCAACTGCGCAGGTGGACGCCATGTCCATCCAAAGAACAATAGCGCACTGAAGGGATGAGGATGTCCTTGTTAGTTGTCACTTCAGTCTTGCTTCTTGTCCTAATCCGCGTTCACCTGCGTAATCTAGCGTCCAACGCTCATCTTCATGACTCCCCGCCCTTGTAGCGTCTGTTTTCTTGGTCGGTATCCGCAATTGACAAAGCTGCCACCGAAATCTAAGATGCCTTTAGGTCTTACGCGGAGCAGTTCCAACGCTCCTCGTCACTTGTTCTGATCAAGGAGGACGATCATGCCTCAGACATATGGAAACTTCATCGCGGGAGAGTGGGTCAACTCCTCTTCTGGCAAGGTCTTTGACAGCATCAACCCGGCAAATACCGAAGAGTTGGTCGCCCGCTACCAGTCGTCGGAGGCAGTTGACGTGCAAAACGCCTTCGACGTAGCCCAGAAGGCCCAAGCCGCCTGGGCAGCGGTGCCGGCTCCCAATCGAGGCATCGTTCTGATGCGCGCAGCAGAGCTCCTCGAGAAACGCGCCGAGAGCGTCGCTGCGGACATGACGCGCGAGGAAGGGAAGACTTTGCCCGAGGCGAAAGGAGAGGTGGGCCGGGCCGTCAACCTCTTCCGTTATTTCGGCGGCGAAGGGGCCCGCTTCAGCGGTGAGACTGTTCCCTCGGAGCGCGACGGCGTCTTTGCCTATACCTTCCGCAAACCTTTGGGTGTCGTCTCCTTGCTGACTCCATGGAATTTCCCTGTGGCCATCCCTGCCTGGAAGATCGCTCCGGCGCTGATTTGTGGGAACACAGTGGTGATCAAGCCCGCCTCCTTGGCGCCGCTGTGCACGGTAAGAATTATCGAAGCACTCCACGAGGCTGGTTTACCGAAGGGAGTGATTAACATGGTGACCGGCTCCGGTTCGACCATCGGCGACGAGTTGATCAGCAACCCCGCCGTGAAGGCTGTCTCCTTTACCGGATCTTGCGAGGTGGGTAACGGCATCCAGCAGAAAACGACGCAACGTGGCACTAAAACTCAGCTGGAGATGGGAGGGAAAAACCCAACCATCGTCCTTGGCGATGTCGACTTGAATTTGGCCACGGACGTCGTCGTTAACGGGGCGTTTTTCTCCACGGGGCAAAAGTGCACAGCCACCAGCCGAGCCATTGTCGAGGAGGCAATCTTTGATGACTTCGTCAAGTTGCTCGTCGAAAAAACGCGGAAGCTGCGCGTTGGCAACGGCATGGAGAAAGGCGTCGACATCGGCCCCTGTGTCGATGAGAGCCAGATGAAAACGGTGTTGAGATACATCGAAGTCGGCAAGAAGGAAGGCGCCACGCTTCTGTGTGGTGGCAATCGCTTGACTGGCCCGGGTCACGACAGAGGCTATTTTGTCGAGCCCACAATCTTCACGGGAGTAGCCCCAGAGATGACCATCGCCCAGGAAGAGATCTTTGGACCTGTGCTGGCCGTGATGCCCGTCAAAGACTTGGATGCGGCGATTCAACTGGCCAACAACGTGAAGTTTGGCCTCTCGGCTTCGCTGCTCACTAACCAATTGAACAAAGTTTTCAACTACATCAACCGAATTGAAGCCGGCTTGATCATTGTGAACCTGCCATCGGCGGGCGTTGAATACCAGCTACCCTTCGGAGGTACCAAAGCCTCCAGCACTGGCTATCGCGAGCAAGGGAGTGTGGCCATTGACTTTTACTCCGAGCTGCGGACAGTGTATCTGAGGTATCAGATCTAAGGCTGCGCTTCAGCGCGAACGCGGCTGCGTCGAAGCTTTGGCGTAGCTCCGCAGGGCTGCAGTGCCGACGACAGTCGCTCCTTCTTCATCCTGCTCCCGTCCGAGAAGAGCTATTTTAGAAAGCCGCTCATACCGCTGATTCTCGAACTGATCTCATCGTTGAGGGGATCATCCAAGGCCAGCAATTTGCGGAGTTGAGGTGACAGTCGAGCCTGCACGTCAAGGTCTAGGAATCGCTTCTGGTAAAGTTGCTGCGGCTTGTCATTGCGCGTGTAATACGAGTGCAAAGCACGGCGCGGCCGGCCGGTGCGGTTGGCTGTGCCTCCATGCCAGAGGTGAGCGTTCATTACCACGACTGTTCCGGCTTTGCCAGTGAGGAGGATTTCCTCTGGGTGTGGCGCTGTGAGATCCTGCAAGATGTCTGTCGGCCTGCGGTGCCATTGATGGCTTCCCGGTATCAATCGGGTGGCGCCGTTGTCGATTGTGAAATCGTCCAGCATCCACACGGAGTTGCAGACACAATAGCCTTTGTCGTCAGGAAGGAAGCCGCCGTCGACATGCAAGGGCTGTATCCAGTCTGAATGCGGATTCGCCGAGCGGACATTCAGACTGCTGAGCTTGAATTCCTTTCCCAGAACAAGCTCTACACACTCGAGAACTTCTGGAGTCTGAATAACCTGCAAGAACACATCGCCCTTGTTCACCACATTGGCTAGACGCCGGCTTTGTGGTTCCTGTTTGAACTCCGAACCGGCCGCATCACCTTCGAGTTCGAACAGCTCCTCTACGCGGCTCTGTACGGCCGTTAAGAAGTGCGGCGTCATCAGGTTTTCCAAGGCCACATACCCTTGTGTCTTTAATTGTTCCTGTTGGTGGGAGTTCATGGTCGTCTCGCTGATGGCGTGATTCATACGAAATGCGCGTCACACCTACCGTCCCGGGTTTCGATCATACCTTAAGTAATATTTGCTTTTCTTGTGATTTCTTTCTTCTTTGAGCTTGACGGAGTGTTGGGTTGAACGTATAAACCTCTGGCGCGGGTGTCCGGAAAATGGATGTCAAAAACCTGACGACTCACGCCAGAGTTTGTGCCTGAGCGGGCAGAAATTCGGGAACTTGTAGGGGCAACTATGGAATCTGTGACGAGCACGCAGGCGCCTCAAACCGAAGACCAGCTCGAAGAACTTCTCTCACGGCCGTGCTCTCCTGATGTTGAATGCATGAGTCGGCTCAAGGGAGACATCATGATTCTGGGAGCGGGGGGCAAGATGGGACCCTCGCTTGCCCTTCGCGCCAAACGCGCAACTGATGAGGCCGGCGTGGCGCGTCGCATCCTGGCCGTCTCTCGGTTCTCCTCTCTGGCGGCAAGAGATCAACTGGAACAACGTGGCGTTCAGACTTTGGTTTGTGACTTTCTGGACCGTGATCAGGTTGGCCGATTGCCCGATTGCGAGAATGTCCTATATCTCGCGGGCCGGAAGTTCGGAACGGGTGATCGATCGGATCTGACTTGGGCCAGCAACACGATCGCTCCGGCCAATATCGCGCTCCGTTTTCAAAGGTCGCGTCTGGTGGTTTTTTCTACCGGCAATGTCTATCCCCTGGTTGCGGCGGATGGCCCAGGCTCAGTGGAGACGGACGCGCCCGGCCCTGTCGGCGAATACGCTCAATCCTGTCTGGGTCGCGAACGTGTTATGGAATACTTCTCCCGGGAGTTCGGGACACCTTGCTTGATGTTTCGTCTCAACTACGCGGTCGATCTGCGTTACGGCGTGCTCGTGGACATTGCCTGGAAGGTCCGCAACTCAACCCCCATTGACCTGACGGTCGGCTATGCCAACGTCATTTGGCAAGGTGACGCCAATTCGCTGGCGCTGCGCAGCTTGAGCCTTTGCCAATCGCCGCCGCGTATCCTAAACGTCACGGGACCCGAAAAGCTTTCGGTGCGTGACGTGGCTGCATGGTTTGCGGGCCGATGGCGCAAAGAAGTGCGCTTTCAAGGCGAGGAAGGGACGACAGCTTTGCTGAGCGATTCCAGTTTGGGCTGCTCGCTACTGGGTGAACCTGAGATCAGTGCAGAAAAACTGATGCAGTGGGTAGCCCAATGGGTGGAGTCGGGAGGGTCGTATCTGGGCAAACCAACGAAGTACGAGGTGTCGGACGGGAGGTTCTAAGGGAATTCCCCTTGTCAAAGAAGGTCGTCACAGCCTTCTTAAAATGTCTGCCGACAGCAAGGCTTCGTCGGCTCTGCCCGACTTTGCTGACGAAGACTTTCAAAGCGTCTTACTAATTGCATCATGCGAACGATGGACGAAATCCGCAGAGCGTTGTTGGCTGGTTGTGTCATTCCTGCCCACCCGCTGGCGCTACGGGGCGATCGCAAGCTGGACGAGCGCCACCAAGTGGCGCTCACCCGCTATTACTGCGACGCCGGCGCCGGCGGGGTGGCTGTGGGAGTGCACACCACGCAGTTTGCGATTCACGATTCGCAGATCGGGCTGCTCGAACCCGTCTTGCGTCTGGCTGCCGACGCAGTCCAGGTTTACGAGAAGCACAACAGACGTAAGCTCGTGAAAATCGCTGGCCTCTGCGGCCCAACGCAGCAGGCGCTTCGAGAAGCTTCCTTGGCGAGAGAGCTTGGTTACGATGCAGGCTTGTTGAGTCTGGGAGCGCTTCGGGAGGCTGCGAATCCAGAGATTCTGGACCATTGCGCGAAAGTTGCCGAGATCCTTCCGCTTTTTGGATTTTATCTGCAACCAGCCGTTGGCGGCCGACTCCTCGACTATGACTTCTGGACCCAGTTTCTGGAAATCGAAAACATCGTTGCAATCAAAGTGGCTCCATTCAACCGTTACTACACACTCGATGTCGCCAGAGCTTTGGCGAATAGCGGACGCCAGGACGAAGTCGCACTGTACACGGGCAACGACGACAACATCCTCATTGACTTGCTGGCCGATTTTCCAGTTGGGGCAATGAATTCTCGGCACCGGTCCGCTTCTCTGGAGGACTCCTGGGGCAGTGGGCAGTTTGGACGAAGCGCGCCGTGGAAATCTTGCAGCTGGTGCGTGAATGCCGGGAGCAACGGTCCGAAAAGGCGCTCGAATTGCTCGCGCTCTCCAATCAATTGACCGATGCCAATGCCGCCTTGTTTGACGTACGCCATGGATTCGCGGGATGCATCGCGGGGCTTCACGAGATTCTGCATCGCCAGGGGCTTCTGGAAAGCCGGTGCTGTCTTGATCCCCTCGAAGACTTGTCCCCTGGACAGCGCGAAGAGATCGATCGAGTCTGCAAGAGTTATCCGCATTTACGTGACGACGAGTTCGTCGCCGAGAATCTAGACCGATGGCTGAAATAGGGAGTGTTTCAGAAGGGCAACCGCAGAAGCCCCGCGTCTCTTGATCAAGGAGCGGCGCCGCCGGATTCTGGAACTTCTGGAGGAACAGGAACGGGTGACCGTTGGCAGGGTCGTTGAGGAATTTGGCATCTCCGCGGTCACCATTCGGGCAGACCTGGATGCATTGAACCAGTTCTCACGGCGGCGCTGTGAAGCGGCTGGCCCAGCCCATTAACTTTTCACTTCTTCGCTGCATCGTCCTCTATCTTCTGATTCATCCAAACTCAGGTCCAAATATCGCCCATTGCAGGTTGGGTTCACCCGGATAACTATTCTCGCCGCGAACCATGCGGGTGAATGGGCGCTGAGGGACGAACCCAATTTCCTGTAGCCAGGAGATCCAGCCCGGAGAATGGTGCAGCGGATCGATGATGATCCGTTTTGCAGCTGTTCCAGCCAAACAGGCCGCCGTGAGGGCTTGGGCCAGCGTCTCGACAGGCGCATAGATGGGACCAATCTGATCGAACTTGTGTCCGTGGCGGCCAAAGCAGTAACCCTCGATTCCGGAGCGTCCCTCGATCACCCAGGCATACTCGGGAGCCTGTTCCTTCGCCCAGCGCAGAATCCTGTGCCGATCAGCACCAAAGATGCGAGCGGTCGATCCCTCGAACAGCCGGCAAGTCAGTCTCGACCATCCGTCTTGCCAGCCCTCTTCTCGCCTCATCTCCCTTGAATGAACTCAGCTGAAAGCCCATCTCGGGAAGATCCAGTTGCATTCGGCTGAGCTCGTATTCATCAACAAAGGCGAGTCGCTGGTAGACTGGCCGGCCTTGTGGCGTCGCATCCAAGCGGGCGCAACCGAGGTTAAGCAGGATCTTCAGTGACTCTTCGAGCAGCCTGGTGCCGATTCCTCGGCCGCGGAACTGCGGGTCGACCAGCACCATGCCGATCCAGGCGAATCGATTCTCATAGTTGACCGTTGTTACCGTGCCAACCACCCGGCCCCCTTGCACTGCGGCACGACAACCATGGGGGCTCAGATTCAGGAACAGTTCCCAATCGGCGGCCAACTGGTTCCACCCGGCATACCGGCAAAGCCCCAGTCCCGCCGGAACATCATCAATGGTCAAATCGCGGAATTCGACGGGAGAAGTAGACATTGTGGGATGCAATCGTGGTTCTGTTCCAAGCCGTGGATCACATTTCAATTCCCAGCAGCCGGGCCGCATTGGCGTTGTAAACCTTCTGCAGAATGCTTTCTGGCAATCCAATTCCGTAAATCTGCCAGCGGCCTTGAGGAGGCACTGGGGCCGGAGCGTAATCGAAATACTCGTCTTCCGTCTCCAGAAAGCGGTAGTAAATCTCGTAGAGCCTATCGCCGAAGATCTGCTGCGGTGTTTCGAAGCCGTTGGGCACGGCGTCGGTTCCAAAGAGAATTCTGTCCTGGTACTTGTCGAAAAACCTCTTAGCGGTGCGCGGCTGCCGCCCCAACTCGCCGATGCGAGCGCCGATCTCGACATGCATGTTGGGAAAGCGATCCAGACACTGAGAAACGTAAGCCAGGTCTTCTGCATTGTTGCCGACATGCAGTGCGATGAACTGGGTTTTGGCGTGCTTGGCCAGAACACGGTTGCGGGCCTCAAGCAGCTCACGATTGCTCGGAAAGTCCCGACCGTGGAACGACCAGTCGGGATGATTCGCCAACTCCTCGTAGCGCTCGTTGAAGCGGTCCGTCTCCAGAAAGAAAGCCTCGGGATCGGACACGTGAATAGCCACAGGCAGATTGAGCTGACCGCAAGCGTCCCACATGGGGTCAAAACGAGGATCGTCGATTTTTACGAGAGGTCCACTGGTGAGTTCCTTCCGAAGATAAAGCCCCAAGGTCTTCAAGATCTTCAAGCCGCGTGCCCCGGCCCGCTTGGCTTTCTGGATTTCATCGGCTTGAAACTTCGGGTAGTCTGGCTGATGGCTGCGACTCCACCAGGGCTCAGTGAAAGTCAGGAATCGGCCCGGGTGCGCTTTGTCGAAAGTCTGGATGCATCTCGCCAGTCCAGCCCCAAAACCGCCAGTGAGATTCACCATAGTGCGAACGTTCTTGCGGTCCATGACTTCCAGAAGCTCTGCCGGAGCGGCCAGGAATTTTCGCTCTTCATTCAAGGCGACGCCTTTCTCGCTGCTAGCCGCAAACGCAAGGTGGGTATGAATGTCGATGACGGGGAATCTTGCCCGCTCGACCGAAGTGACCGGAACATGAAGCATGCTTCTCGGTTCAAAATCGGCTAAGTCAAGCCCCGTTTTCTTCCTCGTGGCTGGACCCTGCGGTCCAGGTGACGAGACAAACGATTTCGCAGACAGACTGCTCGCAAACAAGGCAGCCGACGTGGTTCTGAGCCATTTCCTGCGACCCCAGAGTGGCATAGAGCCTTCTCCTGAAATGTGATTCATTTGTTGTCCTGGTGAGGCGACGGGCATTCCTCGTGTTTTTCTGCGAGAAAACGTCGCAACGCCGCGAGATCTGGCTGCGCAGACGTTCCCCCCGGCCCTTGCGTGGAGAGCGCACCGCAAGCAGCTCCAATGCGGAGGCACTCCCGCAATGGACTAGCGAGCAGCCAGGCATGCAGGAAACCCGCATTGAAGGAATCGCCAGCGCCGGTCGTGTCGACGAGGTCTACAGAGAAAGCTGGAAACTGAATGACCTCGCTGGCTCGCATTGCCATGGATCCCTTCGCGCCGAGCTTGACGACCGTCAGCGTGCGTCCGTTCTGTAATGCCTCCAAAGCTTCAACAGGATTTTCGCGACCCGTGAGCGCGCTAGCCTCGACTTCGTTGGGAAAGAACAAATCGATTTCCTCCAGCGCTTCTTGAAGGTCAAGTCCCCAAGTTTCTGACGGGTCGTAGCCTGGGTCCAGCGAAGTCGTCAAGCCCAGCTGGTGAGCACGAGCGAACAGGCGCCGGCAGTTCGGACGCAGCCCCCGTTGCAGATAATAGGAGGAAACATGGAGATGGTGAAAGGTTCGCAGCGCTTCATCCGTAACATCGTTTTCGCTGAGAGTAGCAGTCGAACCCAGAAACGTGACCAGCGCCCGATCGGTCGACGAGCTAATGGACACCGTTACACCTGTCTTTACATTGGGATCGCGGATGACTCTGGAGACGTCGAGTCCGCCACTACTCAAGACTTCGAGACAAAAATCTCCCCAGGGATCTTTTCCAACCCTGCTCAGGAATGCCACCTGATGCCCGAGTCGTGCCAATCCCATAGCACAGATCGCCGAGGCGCTGCCGAGAGTCATGCTGAACTCGTCGACCAGCACCTCTTTGCCTGGAGCAGGAAAGGCCGAGTAGCCTTGCAGAACGAAGTCAGGATTCAATTCACCAACAACCAGGATCTTCGGCATTGAACAGAGGCCTTTGTTGGAAAAATGAAAAAAAACGCATGCCGATCGCGCCGGCTAATTTCCCATTTGCGCACATCCGCGCGTCTACCTCCGCAATCTGCATCCGAGAGCAATGGCTTTCACTGAGTCGCCGCCGGTCAACTCCTCCGGTGAATCGTGAAGTCACCAACCACTCGGCGAATCACTCCTGCAGAAGGCAAATCCGGCTTGAGACCAAGACTCAAGCATCGGAAGAAGGCCAGTAGCTGTCCAACAATGGTGTGGAGCACAGGAGTATTCTCATCGCCTGCCTGGTTCAGGCTTGGGCATTCCAGAATCATGTCGCCCTCAAGCATGAGGTCTGTCGGGACATCTTCACCCAGGATGACCTTGCGCATTCCCAGCTTCTTCTGACTGAGCTCGCGGATGAGATCCAGCTCGTACGCCCGAGCTAGGCGCTCGCCGGAGAGAAAGCAGACAACCAGGGTAGTGGGCAGGACGGCTGTCAGCGGACCGTGGCGCACGCCGAGGTAGGTTTCAGCCGACGTCGACACCTGACCGGCAGTCATCTCCAGCATCTTCAAAGCCGACTCTCTCGCGGCCCCAAAGCTCGCTCCGCTTCCCAGGTAGATGGCAGACGTAAACTCGCTTCGGCAAACTTCCGCGAGAGCCTGTGAATGACGCAAGAGAATTTCTTTTCCGAGCTGTGCCAGCTTCCCGGTCGTTTCATGGTACTCGTTTAGAGATTCGATCATTCCGAGCGCACGGGCGGCCCACACCATGTTGGTGAAGCTGCTCGTCATCACGAGACTTCGGTCACAGGTGGCATCGTCAAGCACCAGCACAAGTATGCGCGAATCACCCTGGTGCCGCGTCGCTAACTTCCCGCTGTGGTTACAGGTGACGATCAAGTGTCGATGTTGGCGCTTCGTCTCTAGCAGCAGATCGAGGGCGGTCGCTGCTCTCAGGGCTGTCACCGGAACGCCCGAAGGAAACAACCAAGCAGTTTTCGCCGCGGCGGGAGTGCCAGCTCTGTGTGAGTTAGGATCAGGCCAGCCGGCACCGGCAACACCGGAACCCGCAGTGCTTGCTGCAGCACCAGGTTGAGACACTCCCCCACAAAATAAGAGCTGCCAGATCCGGTCAATACCAGTGACCCGCGCCCGTCTCGAATACCGGAATCCTTCAGCAACGCCTGCAACTCGTCTCGGTAGTTAGCAACCCGATTGGCGGTGTCCAACCAGGTAAAAGGTTGCTGGCAAATCTCGCGCAAAGTGTGATAGTAACCGCGTAGCTGTTGCTGCTCGATCGCGGGACTGAACAGAACGCCGAGAGCGGAGACTTGCTGCGATACCTCCTCAAACCAGGTCTGAAGCAGCTGAGATGAAAGTCTCTGAGAACGATCGGTCATAATCAAAGGTCGCGCAAAGCAGCGACTGCTGACCTGCGGTTTTTTCCGGTGTCGGGAAACTATCGGCCGTGAAGAAGGCTCACGAAAGGCGGATGCGACCAGATGCAAGTATTTAGCAACCTTTCCTCTAAAATCAACCTTCGTGTGTTTCGATCAGGAGTGGGACTCAAACTGGCAGCCAAAGATGGTGCGTGTCTGCTGTCCTGAAAGGAGATTCTCATGGACTCATTTCCGTCCTGGTGGCTGGCTTCTTTACCGATCTTTCTGATGGGTTCGCAACAAAGCGTGACGCAAACCTCCGCCGTGCATTCGGACCAGTTGGAAGCCGCTGTCCGCCTTGTTGGCCAGGAAGTGGCTAGCGGAGCCGTGGGCGCTGCGGCGTTGCTGGTGGCACGGAACGGGCATGTGGCGGTAGAACGCGGCTTTGGCCGACTGTCACGGGATCCCAGTTCTAAACCTTGCCAGAGCCAGAGCATTTTCCTGGTTGCCTCCATCTCCAAGCCCGTTACCGCGATGGCCGTGATGCGTTTGGTCGACCAGGGACGAATACGTCTGGACGATCCGGCTCAAAACTATCTGCCGGAGTTCACAGGGGACGGGCGCGAGCGCATCACAATTCGCAACCTGCTCTCGCATACTTCCGGTCTCCCGGATATGTTGCCGGAAAATATTGAGCTCCGAAAGCGGCAAGCTCCGCTGAAGGAATTTGTCTCCCTGACGTTGCGCACTCCATTGCTATTTCCACCGGGAAGCCACGTCTCGTATCAGAGTATGGGGATTCTGCTGGCCGCGGAAATCGTTGAACGGATGACGGGGAAACCGCTTGATGCTTTCCTGCAGCAGGAGGTATTTGCTCCTTTGAAAATGCGGCACAGCTCAATGGGAATTGGACATAGGAACATTGCCGACACGGTTCAATGCGATCTTCCGTCGAGCGGCGAATTGAGGATGTCCGCGAGCGATCAGACTTGGAACTGGAACAGTTCATACTGGAGAAAGCTTGGGGTGCCCTGGGGCGGCATGCACTCGACGGTGGGTGACATTTACCGTTTGTTACAGGCGATGCTTGACCACGGAAGTGGAGTGCTCAAACCGGAGCTGGCCCAAGCCATGATCACTGATCAAAATAAGGGTCTGAATCGGCCGTGGGGATTGGGTTGGGAGGTCGGCAAGGGAGTCTTTTTCGAAGGCTCTCCAGCCAAGGCGTTTGGCCACAGAGGGGCGACTGGAACTCTTTGCTGGGCTGACCCGGACAGAAAACTGGTTTTCGTGCTGTTCACCAACCGCCCTTTGGACAACGACAAGAACAAATTCCTCGAACGCGTCTCGAAACTGGTTTCCGATGCCGTACCAGGAGAGGGCGGGAATTCAGATACTGGGTGAAGGGGGTGGCCGGATACGCTCACGCGTCAGGCGGTTAGTACTTCGGGCTTTCTGCTGGCCATCAGCTCACGCAATGGGGAATTCGGACGCTCACGATCGCTACTCCGGCTCGCTCTCAGCTTCCCCTGTGGCTGGCTTTGACTTCCACCAACTCACAAAGCACTGCGGATTAGCTTGCCGAATCTGTTCGGCCCGGTCCGCCGTGACTTCCGTTCCTCCAAGGTAAACTTCGCGCAGCGAGCCCAAGCCCTGCAAAATGGCGGCGCCCTCGTCTGTAATGCGGGTCTCCGTCAGATCCAAAACAGTCA
Organism: uncultured Acidimicrobiia bacterium; assembly: GCA_963752385.1. Classification (GTDB taxonomy): domain Bacteria; phylum Acidobacteriota; class Terriglobia; order Versatilivoradales; family Versatilivoraceae; genus CAVVYL01. The sequence continues at coordinate 132,543 of CAVVYL010000043.1, forward strand.
GTTGCTTCATGTCTCGAAGTACAGCCAAGGCGCTGTCATCGATCCGCTCCGCATTCCACAGTCGCAGCCGCTCGAGCCTGGGTAGCGCCACAAGGGTCTTGAGTGCGCCGCCTGTAACCTGTGTCTTGCTCAAATCGAGGTCCCGGAGTTCAGTCAAGGCTTTCAGTTTGGACACTCCGAAGTCCGTCACCCGCGCTCCACCCAGATTTAGCGACTGCAATCGGGTCAAGACCGCAATACTGTCGAGATTCAGGTCTGTCAAAAGAATCCCCCAAAGTCCGGAATCCGTGCGCTGTCTGCCGCTGAGGTCGAGGTGAGCCAACGCCGGAAACAACTTCAACAGGGGCAGGCTGGTACCCGCCATCTTGTTGCCACCGATGACCAGCGTTTCCAGACGGGGCAAATTGGTGAGGTGCTCCAGCCCGCCGTCCGTCACTTGCGTAAAGCTCACATCCAGCCACTTCAGGCTAGGAACACTGGCGAGGTGTTCGAGAGCCGTGTCAGTGATCTTGGTCCCTTTCAGATTCAGGCGTTCCAGGGCCTTCCAGCCGCGTAGGTGGGCAACACCTTCATCTGTCACAAACTCCGCATAATGAAGATTCAGGTCAACCAGAGAGGGCAGCGGCTTGAGCCGTTCCAAACCCAGATCCGTAATATGGGTGAAGGAAAGGTCCAGCTGCTGCAATCCTTTGATTGGCGCCAGCCGCAACAGGTCGGTATCTGCAATCCAGGTTGCCCGCAGACAGACCCCTTGCAGCCGCATCGACCGATCTCGCTTCACCGAGCCGCCCTGTTCTGCAACCCAGGCGGTGAACTGACTTTCAGTCGGCTCACCCGCGAAAACCAAGCTGCACACAACGAAGCCCAAACTGATGGCAGAGAGACGCATACGAAATTCGACCCTTCCCTGAGATAATTCCGTTGGCAGACGAGAGCCGTTAAGAGATTGCTGCAACGGCGCTCGGCGCCTGCCGAATTCCCTTGTCCGCAACATGCGGTCAGGCAGTGATGAAGTATCGCTTTCTAAGGAGAGCGGCTCGCCGGGAGGCTCGCCCTCCCGATTCTCTTCAGACTTCTCGCAGATGAAATCAGCTTCCCCGGCGCGTTGGCAAGCTGGAATCCCGGTCCCATACGATCTCGCAGCCCGGCAAAGCCTCTTTTAAGCGTTCGAATCCTCTTTCCGTCACGAGCGTATGATAGAGGTTCAAATGTTTGAGCTGAGAGAGAACCTGCAAATCCGCCGTGGCCTCGTCGGTAACCTTGGCGCTGTCCAAACGGAGAACCTTGAGCTTGCTCAGCGATCTTAGCTGAACCAGTCCCTGGTCGGTCACCGAAGTGTAGTCGAGATTGAGGTGCTCCAGTTCCTTAAGCCTGCCAACTGACTTCATTCCCTCATCGCTGACTCGCGTGCGAACCAGATCCAACCGAGTCAAACCTGTCAGGCTTTCCAGGTATTTCACCCCTTGGTCGGTAAATCTGCCATAACTAAGAGACAATTCGCGCAGCCCAGAAAGGGATTCGAGGGCCTTCAAACCGGAATCTCCGATGTCGGTTCCTGCAAGGTCCAGAACAGCCAAGTTCTTCAACTCCTGCAAATGAGTCAGCCCCTGATCAGTGATGTCGGAATGGCTCAAGACCAGGCGTTGAAGATACGGCAGTGAACTCATTTCGCGCAAGCCATCGTCAGTGATCGGGGCTCCCGAAAGTGAGAGTTCTTCGAGCGTCTCAAAGCCCTTGGCTACCGCCAATCCAGAACCGCGGACCAGTGTGTGGTTCAGGCTGAGCTTGCGCAGGCCTTTTAAGGAGGAGAGATGGGAAAACGCCGCATCGGTAATCAGCGTATGATCCAGCGCCACTTCTGTCAGGTTCTGCAATGAAGTGAGAAACTGAACACCCAGATCTCCCACTTCGGTGATCCGCAGGTCTAGTTTCTGCAACGTAGAGAGCTCCTGAAGATTCCGCAGCTGATCGTCAGTCACCGCGGTTGATGCGAGCGACACTTCACAGACCTTTCCCTCCGACCGACGCACCTTTCCACCGAGGGACGCAATCCATTGGGCCACGGCGTCCTCTCCCTTTCCAGCGAGGGTTGAAACCGGTCTGAGTGAAGTGCGCAGCGAAGAACTGGGAAACACGACCTGGCACTCAGGCAATGCTGCCTTCAGCCTGGCCAAGCCGGTTTCAGTCACTCGCGTGTATCGCAGGTCGAGCTGGCGCAACTGCTTCGTGCGCTTCAACGTCTCGAGCCCAGCGTTCGTAATTGCTGTTCGATAGAGCACGAGTTCCTCAAGATGAGGCAGCCTGTCCAAAAAAGAAAGCCCTCCGTCAGTGACCGCGGTGCCCAGCAGGTTCAGCTTCCTCAGTTCAGAGAGCCCTTGCAGAGAGGCCATTCCAGCGTCACTCACTTTGGTCCCATGCAGATCAAGCTCGGTGAGTCTTTGGAGCTGCCGGATGGATTTCAGACCTTCATCAGTGATCAACGTATCGCGAAGGTAGAGCTTGGAGAGCTGGGCCATGTTCTCCAGGCTCTTCATGCCGGCATCGTCCATCAAGGTGAAGCTCAAATCCAGGCAGCGCAGATTGCGAAACGGCCCCAATCCCCTACCTGTAACCTTTGTGAGTCGCAGACGAAGTTCTGTGAGTTCCGTCAACGTGGCGATGGGGTCTAGACCCTGATCGTTGAACCGAATGTAAGTGATGAAATGATCACTGAAGTGCAGCTTCTCGAGAGAAGTCAGTTTCCGCAAGTGCCGCATTTCGTCATAGTAATCTTTCTTGGCGCCGGCACTGGGATTCCACATCGGCCCCGGCAAGAACAAGACCTTCAGTGAAGGAAGTGTTGAGAGGTATTTCAGGTGCGGCGGATCGATGTTCGTCCCAACCAGATCAATTGTGTGAAGACGAAAGTTCTCCCTGGGAAGGCGGCTCAAATGCCAAATGGGCTCCTGCTGCCCGACAACAATGACGCTACCCCCTAACCGCAACACCCACTCGGCCACCCAGCGATCAGGAGAGGACTCGCCCTGGGATGCAGCCCATTGACGTGGCGAGCCCCAAACGAGGACACCAAGGCAAACGAACAGGCAGACAAGCCAGGGAGACTGATGGAGTTGCCTTCGTGAACAACAGGGTGTCATAGGAAGTCTTAGTTCTTAACCGCGCAGCCGAGAGAACCTGGAACAAGACAACAGCTCACAACACCTGAAACCCGTTTCCCTTGAGGAGTCCAGACCATCTCAAGTTTTGGGTTTGCTTTGGAAGCATTATTGTCCCAGGCGAGGGTTCCCGCAAAGCTATGCCGAGACATGGGAACTCTCAAGAAGCTGCTGTTTCATTCTCAGTTCGCGAGTCGGGGTTGTCAAGGGGTAGGCGAGAGACAAGGAGACAACGAGATGTGGCGCCACACGAAAGCCCCTGGGCGTAACGCAGAATCTCTTTGTTCACGCCCAGGGACGCCCAGGGGAAAAGATCGAGAGGTCACTCGGCCATTTTGCGACTCAAACCGTCACCACACTAATCGCAAGCCGAATTGCATCCGGCGCATGGTGCCTTCTATGGCGGTGATCTGGCCTGCTATTGCACTGTCGGCCGTATTAGCAGGCGTGTCGAGGTTTGTATTGTTGAATAAGTTGAAAGTCTCCCAGCGAAATTCCAATGTGGTGTTTTCAGATAGCGGGAGATCTGAACCCAAAGTTCTTCCACAGGGCCCAATCTGCAGTGAAGAACGATGGACCTCGAAGGTCACCTCCGTTGCGGCCGTAATTGCCCCAGTTGTAGGGTCTAGGATTGGCAAAGGCTGCCGGATTGAACCAGCGGGCCCGCGTCGGACTGTCAACTCTTGGGTCACCGACGAGATCCGGCCGCTGGCCGAAGGTTGAGTTGAGCGAGCTGCCATCACCCCAGACGATGGAAACTGGGAACCCGCTGTAGGCAGTCGTAACTCCATTGAAACTCCAACCACCCAGAACGGCTTTGGCTACCGCAGGAGCGGACGAACCATAACGTCGTCCGGAGCCATAAGGCAGCTCCCAGACGTGTCCGATAGTCAGCGCACTGGCTCGGTTGTATTCTGAGATTCCCCTACTGGCCCTGCGGTCAAAGGGATTGTTTGGCTGACCAGCCCAGCCAAAGCCTCCAAACTGGACGTCGATGGCTTTCGCCCAGGTGTAATTGGAAATGAGCGAATAGCCTCCTGCAAATCGTTTCTCGACCTGTACCAGCAAGGAATGGTAGTTCGATGCGGCGCAACGACAGCGCAGATTGATGGGGCCGGCATTGCCAGTGAGATTGAAGTATCGCCGGCGAGGATTGAGGGGGCCTGCTCCGGGGAAGGGAGCATTGATGTCCAGGTTGTCGTAGAGGTTTCTCGCGGCACTGCCGACGTACCCCGCCGAGACACTCAAGTTCTGGGACAGCTGGTGCTGAAGAGTCAAGTTCCAAGAGTCCAGCTCTGAGGTTTCGCTATCTCTTGGTACCGACCAAACGTTCAGACCCGGGGGCAAAGGCAAGAGTCCGCTTTCCGGTATTTGAACGCTCGGAGCCGTGGGAACCGCTTGGTCCAGGGTGAAAGGAGCACCATTTTCTGGATTTGGAAACGCAAAGAATTGATTCGTCTGGGTAATGTTCTGACGTACCTGCATGGGGAAGTTGACTCCTAGAGTCCCCAAGTGTCCTCCAAAGTTGCTGGCAAAATAACTCCGACCATATCCCGCACGAATGACGGTGCTCGAAAATAGCTTGTAGGCGATTCCCAAACGCGCACCGAAATCATTCAGATCATTGTCTACATTCGACGTACAGGAGACTTGGCCTACACAGGCTAGCAGCAGATTGTTGGTTTCGGGATCGTAGTTGGAGTTTTCCGCCGGATTACGGGGATGCGGCCGTCCGATGAAATCCCAGCGGATGCCGTAGTTGACGGTCAGTTTCGGAGTCACCCGCCATGCGTCTCGGAAGTAGAAGCCCATGCGCCAGACCCGGTCCGTTGCAATGAAGTTTATTTTTCCTCGAACAAAGGCTGAGGGCGTGCCTAGCAGAAAAGACGCCATTCCCAGTCCGGTTCCGGGAATATCTGCATTGGCAGTCAGCAGTCGATTGAAGCTGAAATCGCCGCGAGTGCTCTCGTTGATCGAATTGAAGTCCGAGCGCTGACGGAACACATCGCCTCCCCAGCGAAATTCGTGCCCTCCCCTGATCTTGGTCCAGTGTGTTGAGTATTGAAAGATGGTATTGTAGTCAAACCGGGGAATGGCAGTCTGGTTCCCAAAACCCATATCGAAGTTACCCGTTGGGCCGTCGATGCGAAAGGCTGCTAATCCCTCAGTGACGGGATCACCGGCCACGTTGATGCCTCTGATTCCCACGTTTTCATTGGTCGTATTTCCAACGTCCCATTGATAGCTCTGCAAGCCGAAGCGGGCAAAGCCGACGCGAGCTTCTGTCAAGAAAGTCGGGCTGAAGGTGTGAGTGTAATTGACCACCGCATGGTGGTTGCGGAAAGTACCGATATTCGGAGTTCCTCCGGCGAAGCCAGGACCGCCTGCCAAGCCGTACAGAGGAGGATTGTCTTGCTTCGATCGAAATTGGGTGTAACGAGTAAAGATCTTGTTGCTGTCGTTGATGTTCGCATCGAATCGGACATCCCACTGATCCTGATTGAAAAGGGCGGAGCCTGAGGCTGCGAGATTATTATTCAAAAGCGCCTGATTGACGGCTAGACCTTGAGACTCGCCGTTGAGCAAGTTCAGTAAGTTGACTGTCACTGGATTAAATCGATCGGAACAGATCACGTTGACTTGCCCGTTGCACGAGAAGGCGCGACGCCCGGTGCCGTCCGGGTTACCGCTCAGTGGGTCAAAGATCATATTCTGACGGGCCGGGACGACAGCACCTTCAAGAGTAGTGACCATGACTGGGTTTCCATTCGAATCCTGGATTGGATCACCCAACGCGCGTCGAAGATCCCCACGCTGAAAATCGCCAACGGGAAAGGTGGTCAGAATCGACGCGCCCTGACTGGTACGTGTAGCCTGATAATCGCCAAAAAGGAACATCCGGTTTTTCTTGATCGGCCCGCCGAGGCTGAAACCCTGCTGATTCCAGTTGAACGGTGCGGGTCCGGTACCTTTCCCTTCCTTACCCGTGCCGGGAACCTTCTCATTGAAAGGATTGGCAGCAAAGAAAACGTCGTTGCGGTTAAACCAAAACAGGCTGCCGTGAAGATCGTTCGTACCCGACTTACTAACATATTGCGCCACCAACCCCCCAATCTGACCCAGCTCGGCGTCATAATCAGACGTGGTGAGCTTGACTTCCTGGATCGAATCCTGATTCGGATTCATGATCTGCACACCCGTAATACCGTATTCCACGTTCGTTACACCGTCGAACGTATAGTCGTTCTCTCCCCAGAAACGACCGTTTGTACTGGATGCCGCTGACAGCGTCGGGTTTTCATTCTGAAACCAAGTGTCATTCGCCCGAAATCTCGTTGTGCCAGGTGCCGTAAAGTGCAACCTTGAAACGTTTCGGCCCAGGGTCGGCAGGCTTTTTACCATCTCCTCGGGAATCTCCAAGCTAACGTCGGACTTTTCGGTCTTGAGCATCGCCGGAGCCGCACTGACAGTGATCTCCTGAGTGATCTCCCCGAGTACCAGATTCACATCAATATTCATTTTGGAATCGACTTTCAAATCGATGTTTTGCTGAACAAAGCGCTGAAAACCCTTGGCCTCCACGGTCAGTTGATAGTTACCCGGCAGAAGATTCGTGATGAGGTATAGGCCTGCGGGATCAGCCTCGCGCGAGGTTGCGACACCCGTGAGTACATTCGTGGCTGTCACTTTCGCATTGGGTACGGGCGCTCCGGACGGGTCATAGATGTTTCCCGTGATACTTCCCGTGACGAGTTGCGCGTAGGCGGCTGAGAGTTGACCAATGACCAGGCAGCAAAGAATCAGCCACGAACGCGAGTGTCGAAGTTCCAGTCTTTGGTTTTTCATGTTCCTCCTTTCAGCAAATGAGCAGTAAATAACTTCCTGTGATTGGGGACAGCCAGGGACTTCCCTTTGAAATCCTGATTGCCGGGATTGGTCGGTCTTCATCGATCACTATCTTCGAGTCTGTACGCCCTGCGCGGTCGCCAGGAGAAGATTCCTGAGGGCGCCTTCCCGATTGACCATCATAGAAACGTCTCTGCAACATGACTGAAACTCGTAGAGGTCTCTAGTCTTGGCAGTCCGGATGTAAATATTTGGACACGTTTGAAATGCAATTTTGTAACCATCGAACACCCCTGCTCAGAGTTCGCTAATCCCATGATTTATCAGTGTAATAGAGTTCACTCCGCCCCACCTTCTGCGGTGCTCGTTCCAAAATCTCCAAAACTGCGTTTGATGTCTACGAAAATATGGATCTATCCTGGCGAAGCAACCGGCAAGGCTCAGTCTGACCCCCGCACCAGTGTGAGCTGCGAGTTCAAGCCCCGTGCGAGCGGCGCTAGGAGATTGGTAGCATGTCCGCGTTCATGAAGGGCGCGCAGAAAGCGCTCCTCCAGCAACTCGACAGCGTTTTCGTTCAAAGGTGAGAAGCTCAGCGGGTAGTTAAGGAGGCATGCAACTGATGAGAAATCCTCTCCAGAGCCGCATCCGGCCTGCTGCACCGGCAGTGCAGGAATTCGTCGCAACCCTTCCCAGCACACTGCTATAATGCCGCGAATCCCAAAACTCAGGAGAGCCCTTCTATGCCTTGGTCGCAAATCTATACCCCAGTTGGGAATCTCTTGCTCTCTGCCTTGGTGGCAGCACTTCCAGTGGTGGTACTTCTTGGCTTACTGGCCTTCTGGCATGTTCGGGCGCATTGGGCGGCTCTGGCGGGCCTTGCCGCCGCTCTGATTGTCGCGATGTTTGTGTACGGAATGCCGGTGAAGCTGGCGCTGGCGGCGGCCGGAAACGGCGCTGCGTACGGCTTGTTCCCCATCGGTTGGATCGTTTTGAGCGCCATCTTTGTCTACGACATCACCGTCATGACGGGAAAGTTTGACGTGGTGAAACAGACCATTGCAGGTCTGGCCAGTGATCGCCGGATTCAAGCTCTGCTCATCGGCTTCAGTTTTGGCGCGTTCATTGAAGGCGCGGCCGGTTTTGGGACGCCCGTCGCTATTTGCGCCGCCATGCTCATTGGGCTTGGGTTCAAGCCGCTGGCCGCCGCCGGTCTTTCGCTCATCGGTAACACGGCGCCCGTTGCCTTCGGGGCTTTGGGAACACCTATCATTGCACTGGCCGGCGTAACAGGACTGCCAATGCAAGACTTGAGCGCCATGGTAGGGCGCCAGCTTCCGGTGTTTTCGGTGATCGTTCCCTTCTGGCTCGTGTGGGCGATGGCGGGAAGGAAAGCCATGGTGGAGGTATGGCCAGCTTGCCTCGTTTCAGGACTCACTTTCGCCATTCCCCAATACGTTGTCAGTAACTTCTATGGTCCCTCGCTCGTCGACATCGCCTCGTCACTGGTTTCCATCGGTTCCCTGGTGCTGTTGCTTAGATTCTGGCAACCCCGCTCGATCTGGCGATTCCAGGGAGAAGAAGCCGATTTGGGTGACGGCCCGGTCACAGCTTCGAAGAAGAGCAAAGCCGACGCAGAGGCTGAAACGCCTCCCACGGCTAAGGAGGCTTGGGTTGCCTGGTCACCTTGGATCATCCTGTCTCTGCTGGTTTTCTTATGGGGTGTGCCTCAGTTCAAGAACTATCTCAATAGCGTCTCCATCCTGAGGGTTCCCGTGCCCTATCTGGACAAGGCGGTTCTTCGAACCCCTCCGGTGGTAAAAGTTCCCAAAGCTGAGGAAGCCGTCTTTACCCTGAACTGGCTCTCCGCCACGGGGACAGGACTGCTGCTTTCTGGCATCCTTTCGGGACTCCTGCTGGGGGTCGGGCCAGGACACCTTCTCAAGACTTACATAAAAACGCTCCGGCGAGTTCGCCTCTCCCTTTTGACCATCGCTGCGATGATGGCTCTCGGGTTTACTACCCGGTACGGTGGGCTGGATGCCAGCATGGGACTGGCGTTTGCCAGCACAGGGTTTCTCTTCCCGTTTTTTTCGCCAATGCTGGGGTGGCTGGGCGTGGCTCTCACAGGCAGCGACACCTCGTCGAATGTGCTCTTCGGAAACCTGCAGCAGATTTCAGCTCAGAAGCTCGGCATTTCACCGGTTCTAGCCGCAGCCTCGAACAGTTCTGGCGGCGTCATGGGCAAAATGATCGACGCACAGAGCATCGTTGTTGCTGGAGTGGCGACCGGACAGCAAGGGAATGAAGGCGAGATCCTACGCTACGTGTTTTTCCACAGCGTAGTGCTGGCTGCCCTGGTTGGAGTCTTGGTGATGTTGCAAGCCTACGTTTTTCCAGGTATCGTTCCTGGAGATTGAAGTGAAGGGAACACGTGGCTAGGTGATGAAGGGCATGGACTCGTCGACCCAGTGAATCAGAATTGATGCGCCTCGCTTCGCTGCCACTTTCCCTGTAGTTTCCCTAAGGCACCTATTTGGCAAACTTCTGCACCCGCCAGTTCTTGATCTCTACCACATAGATCGATCCTTCGCTGTCGACCGCAATGTGGTGGGCAAAGTCGAATTTTCCGGGAATCCGTCCCTGACTACCCAACACGCCTAGCACCTGACCATTGAGATCCAGTTTGATCACGCGGTTGTTAAGACCGTCACACATGTAGAGCGCATCCTCTTTTGCGACATAAGCGATTCCCCAGGGAGCGCCGATATCGGTCCACTTGCCAAGAAACTTGCCAGTCCCATCAAAAATCTGGATACGCTGGTTGGTTCGATCAGCCACATAGACACGACCCTGGGAGTCGAGCGTTACATCATGCACTAGATTAAACTGACCGTCCCCAGTGCCTTTGCTCCCCCAATGGAGCAGATAGTCACCGTCCTTATTGAACTTGATGACCCGAGAATTCACATAGCCGTCGGAGATATAGAGGTCGCCATGGCGATCAAACGCAATGGCAGTGGGCTCATTGAAGGCGTCCTTACTGTCGTTGTTTCCAGGACTTCGTCCAATCACCATCTGGACCCTTCCAGCCGGGCTCAGTTTGAATACGATATGACCCTTCACGTCCACAGCCCAAACGTTGCCCTCCGAATCGATGCGAATTCCATGGGCTGACTTGAACAGGCCTTCGCCCCAGGACTGGAGCATATTCCCGCTCTTGTCGAATTGAATGACGGGATGGGCTCCACGATTGAACACCCAGACATTGTCCTGTTTGTCGACCGCTACTCCCGGGCATTCACCGAAATTCCAATCTTTGGGAAGCTTTGCCCAGTCCTTGACGAGCTTGTGAGGCAGCGGCGGGCCTGACTTGAGCCCATCACAGATCATGGCAGGACAAAGACTCACGAACAGAACCAACAGAAACCCTCGGGACTTCATGGTCACAGGAGGCCTCCTTCGTTCGATAGTATTGGGTGACCAAATACTCATATCACAGATTGGTGAGAAACAACATGCTGAGGAAACCAGAACGGAAAGAGCTGGGGCGCGATTCCGAGATGATTGGAACGCGACCACACGACAAAGTCCTGATCCGATCCCAGGGCCTTCTAGGATCTTCCACCGCTTGATCGTTTCTCATCGAGTCTTGCTCGATTGTGTCGATTTGGCCTAGAATCTCCGTTCGGTTTCGCCAAATCAGCGCTCTATCCCGCTGCACCTCGTCGATCATCAAGGACATCCCTGAATTGTTGAAACACGAATCCTTCTGCCAAAAGAAGAAGAACGGGAAACGACGGTCAGTAGCCGCTGGATTCTCCGATCGTTTCTCGTTTGTTGACATTAGATGCCTGAATGTCGCGGAGGTGTGTGTCCGCTTCAAACACTACTCCAAGAAGCACCGAAATTGAGACCAGTTTTGGGTTCTGGCGGACGAGAATTGGGGAGGTGACGCGGCTCGACCCTTCCCGAGGTTCTTTTGGCGAAGGTTGCCTTCTTCCGTTGCCGGAACCCAACTGGCGCGAATCATTGAGATGATGGCGGGCTCTTTTTTCTAAGGACAGGAGAAAGGACCGGTGCGCAAAGACGGAGTGTCTCAAGACGCAGGAGGATGTCCCCGACTCTTGGTGGGGCTTGCGGTGCGGGAGACTCGACAGGATTCCCTCAACGGCTCCCATAAAACGTGTAGTAAACAGCTTGAAAAAACGTTGTAGTCCTCTTGAAAGGCAAGCTAGGCCATGAGCACGAGACGCCCGGTTCTCATTCACTACAACATTTTCAGGAATGCTGGAGAGTACGTCGAGGCTGCTTTGAAGGGATCGTTTGGCAATGCCTGGACTACCTTCGATGGGACGCAATCCCGGGACGCGATGCCTGCTGCCGAACTGCAGCACTTCCTGGTCAGATCCTCTCACCTCAGATCGGTCTCAAGCCATTTGGCGCGCCCTCCCCTTCCCTGGCCAGAATGTAAGCCGATCGTCTTCTTAAGCCACCCGATTAAGCGAGCGCGTTCCGTATTCAACTTTGTTCGCGCCGACCCCACCCAACCCAACTCGGAGATTGCACGTGTCCGTGGCTTTGCGGGTTATGTGCGCTGGGCGTTGGAGGGAGGAGATGGAGGAGTCGTCATCAGGAACTATCAAGTCGTTCATCTTTCTGCCGCCTCGGTCCGAAATGGTAGTGTTCACCAGGCAAACGCAACCGACCCTGACCTGGCGGAGGCCTGTTCCCTGATCGATAACTGGGGCGTGATCGGTCTGGTTGATTGCTTCGACGCGTCTGCCAAACTGATCCAGAAGCTGTACTCCTCCACCTTCCCCGATTTGCGATTCGACAGATATTGGCTGGATGAGGAAGAGGTCGTCCGCAAGGACGAGTCTCAGGAACTCGCCGAAATTCGGACTGAACTCGGTGATGAACTATTTGAGCTGTTGGAGGGCCATAATGCTCTCGATCTGAAGCTTCACGCCTTCGCAAAGGAACGGTTTACCGCGCTCTGCTCTGATCACGCCATACAGACAGGAATGTCCTCAAAATTCCCTCGAGGTCGTCCGCCGGTTACAGCAAGACAGAATCCGGATTGTCAGGCGTTACTCGCGAAGCAATTGTTTTTTTTACACATACCTAAGACGGGTGGGATAGCCTTCTCCCACCACCTGCAGAATCAGTTTGGCGCCCAGAATGTCTGCCCCGCCAAGTTTTGGCCCGAGTTTACAGACATGCCTCACTCCACGCGGTGCCAATACGGACTCATTAGCGCCCATCTCAGTTTTGATATTTGGCGCTACCTGGATCACCAGCCCAGCTATCTCACCCTGCTTCGACATCCTGTCGAACGAGTCCTATCGATGTATGATTTTCAGAGGCACTTTGTTGGCATATTCGGCGTTGAGCATAATCACGACGAGGTAGCTGCTCTGCAGAGAAAAGTACAATCTGAAGTGGCGAGGGGACTACTTTCGTTCCTGCGCAGTCCAGATGAGTCTGTGCGACTGGCGGTATCGAACGCTCAAACGCTTCTGATAGCTGGTGGTAACCCGCGATCCATGCCTGAAGCTGTTGAGCAGGATATGTTGGAGAAGGCCAAGGGAAACCTTCGCGAGTTCGCATTTGTCGGCCTTACTGAGCGCATGCAGCAGTCTCTGAACCTGTTGTCGTACAGCTTCGGGTGGCTTCCCAGGGAGAGTATTACGCTGAACGACACGCCCCATCGCGTGAACCGTTCAGACTTACCGCCAGACATCGTTGAGTTGATTGCAGAAATGAACCGGCTGGATCTGGAGCTGTATCGGTATGCTTCGCAGGTTTTTGAGGAGCGCTATGCCCTTATGTGTGGCAACCTGAAGAAGAAATTCAGCGACGACGCTGGGACTTCGTCTGCCACTGCTACCAACGATGAGGCGAGCAAGATTCGAGTCTGGCTGAACCGTCATTACGAAGAATGTTTTGCGAAATCGCAGCCGATCCGGCACTCGGTCTTTCACAGCACGCTCGACTTTGGTCCGGTAGGAGTAGGCTGGTATCAGTGGGAAGGGCAGCTCGGCATGGGGCATCGGTGGACCGGGCCGGGACCGGTCTCGAGCCTGGATCTTCCGCTCGCCAGAAGCCGCCCACTTCGCATCACCTTGCAGATAGCTCGCATAGCAGCGAAGGATATTCTACACAGGGTCCGACTGAGGGTAAACGGACATGAGCTTGAAATCAAGTGTTCCGCCCTGCAAGGAGAATGGCACCGAATAACTGGTGTGGCGCCGACAACTGTCCTTGCCAGCGACAAACCGTTTACACGCATTGAGCTCATTCTCGACAGGACCATTCCTGCTCGTGACATCATTCCCAGCACGCTGGACGACCGCAAACTAGGCGTTGCGGTTCACTCAATCGACGTCCGTCCGGCAGGAGCTACTCTTGCCACACTGCAATGATCGTTGCGCGGAACAGTTGACAGGGCCAGTCCGCTGTTGGCACGCGTCCGCCTTCAGTCGGCTCCGACCATCGCTGCCTGGAGGCGGTACTACGAACGCGCGCCCTGGACGGCATGAGGTCGCTGGCTATTGCCGGTCTGGAATCGAGTCTCTCTGGTCCTCGCCCGAACGACTGTCCAGCGGCAACCTGATCGAGAAGCGGCTGCCCTGGCCAAGCCTGCTCTTCACTGCGACTTCGCCTCCGTGAGCTGCCACGACACGTTTGACGATAGCCAGCCCGAGACCACTGCCGATACCAGAGTTCTTCGGATTGGCTTGATAGTAAGGATCGAAGATATAGGGCAGGTCGTGAGCAGGAATACCATCACCTGAATCGATGACTTCGATCAAAACAACCGGAGTGGGATCGTCTGCGCTGGCGGATCGCAAACAGACGTTGAGTGAGATGGTGCCAGCACAGGGCGTAAATTTGACAGCATTTGAAAGAAGATTCGTTAAGGCCCGCTGCATTTTGTATGTGTCAACACTGAGATCCGGCAGGGTCTGTGGAATATCTAGTTCAAGGGCTATCTCTTTCTTTTTGGCCAGAACCGAGGCTTGGCGGAACGGTTCTGCGACTAAGCGCTGGAGTGAGATCTGGCTCTTCGACAACACCATGGTCGTCGACTCAGACCGGAAGATCTCCATCAGATCGCTGGTCAGTTCAAACAACTCGTTGCAACTGGCAAGCGATTCTCGAATCAGAGTTTGATATTCCGACTGCGCCACCAGTTCGTCGCTCTCCAACATCTGCAGCGTGACCTGAATGACCGACAGCGGCGAACGCAAGTCGTGAACCAACATGGCAGTGAACCCGGCCTTGATCCGGTCTAGCTCCTTCAGCCGCTCGTTGGCTTCTTCCAGCTTGCGCGTATGCTCCTGTAGCTTGCGGTTCGCTTGCTGAAGCTCATCCTGTGCCTGCTTCAGACGTAGGGCCGCCGTGACACGAGCCCGTAACTCTGAATTGACAAAGGGCTTGACGATATAGTCGTCCGCGCGCCGGTCAAAACCCTCGATGATCTCGTTCGTCTGTCCCTTCGCGGAAACGATGATGACCGGAATGTGACCCGTTTCCGGATCAGTCTTCATACGCTGGCAAACCTCGTACCCATTCAGGCCAGGCATCATGACATCCAGCAGCACGACATCGGGCTGGAGTTCGCGGACCAAGCGCAACGCCGTTAAACCATCTTCGGCGCTCACTAGGTCGTAGTCGTCCTGGAAAATTTCCTCGCAGATGGCCCGATTCTTCGGGTTGTCATCTACAATCAAAATCTTTTGCCGTTCCAAGGTCGGATCCTTCCTCGCCAACGTCTTTTCCTTCGACAGTTCTGCTTTGGTAGTGGGCGGCAAACCTTCCGAACCCATCATACAGAGTTTACAGGCTTCGCAACCGCTTCAGGCTGGTGGCAAGGCAGAGTGAAATAGAAGGTACTGCCTCGATTTGGCCCGGGGCTTTCGGCCCAGATTTTGCCTTCGTGGGCTTCGATGATGCCACGACAAATGGAGAGTCCCAAGCCAGAGCCACTCGCTCCCTTCTGCGCGTGCAAGCCGCTTTGGACGAACTTGTCGAAAATGATGTCGATCTCTTCCCGATAGATTCCCTGACCGGAGTCGCTCACCCCGAACCGGTAACACGCGTCTTGCACGTCACCAAAGACCCGGATGTGTCCTCCTATCGGAGTGAACTTGATGGCATTACCCAACAGATTAATGAGAACTCGCAACAGCATTTCATAGTCGCCATAGACGAGCCACTCTCGGGGAACAGCTTCCGCTCGAAGAGAAATGGTTTTGGCTTCCGCCAGTTGAGCGATCCGCGAACAGGCATCATCGATCAATACGCTCATTGCCAGAGGCGAGCGGCGGTAAGGCATCTTGCCCGCTTCGATCTTTGAGAGATCGAGCAGATCATTGATCAGATTCAAAAGCAGGGCACCACTGTCTTTGATCTCAAAGAAATAGCGTCGCAGGCGTTCCCGCTCGGCGTGGCCCGAACGCTCCAGGCCAAAGTCGGCATAGCTCAGAATGGCATGTAGCGGAGTCCGCAGCTCGTGCGAAATGCTGGCCAGGAACTCCGATTTCAGGCGACTGGCCTCTTCGGCGCGATCGCGCTGTTTGGCCAGGTGTTCTTCTAGCCGTTTGCGCACGGTAATGTCCCGCACGATAGCTTGGTAGAGACCATTGCCTAGGTTCACGGTATTGATTTCCACGGGGATTGGTAAACCACTCTTCGGAATAAGGTCGATGGATTCTAACAGGTTTCCGCGCTCAACCAGCATTTGAAACTTCTCTGTCAATCTATCCTGATGCTCCGGTGTTATAAGATCGAACAGGCGCATCTGCCTGTACTCATCCTCGGTGTAGCCCAGAAGCTTCGTAGCCATGGGGTTCACCGAATCCAGCGCACCACTTTGGTTGATAACAAAAATGGCATCCCCGGCCTGCTCCACCAGCGTGCGGTACTTGGATTCGGAAGCGCGGATATCCTCGTATAGCTCGACATTGCGAATGGCCACGGCCGCCTGGTTGGCAAAGGTCGTCAGCAGCGACAGGCTGTGCTCATTGAAGCGCGGGCCGGATTGCTCCCGGCCCAGGACCAGAATGCCTACCACCCGCTCACCGCAGATCATGGGAACCATTACGATCTGGCAAGGAATCAGCATACTGCGTAGGACAGGATTCGTCACGGCCTCACGGATTTGTTCCCAGAGAAAGACGCGGCTTTCACGCCCTTCGATGATTTCCGAGCTGATCGTGTCGAGTGGCAACTGCAACCCTTTCAACTTGGAAGCGAGTCCCAAGGCCTGAGTAATGTGAATCGAGTGGCTGGCCCAGACGTCGTCGATGAGGAACCCACCTGGACAGTTCAACAGTGACATGGAAGCTTCCAGAATCAGTTTTCCGAGCTCTTCCTTATCCAGAGTGCTGCTCATGGCGGTGCTGGTATTTTGCAGCGCCTGAAGCTCAAGATTAGTCTTGGCGAGCAGTTCTTTCTGTTCGGTCACCTCGCGGGTTCGAATCCGGACGTTGGCCTCCAATCCCTGGTTCAGCCGCCGGATTCGGAGTACTCGCCACTTGAAGACCCCCGAAATCAAGCCCATCACCGCCAGAAGCCCAACCAGCTGAAAGAGAGGCTTCTGGTAGAAGAAGGGTTGAATTTCCAAATCCACGCTTGCTGTTTCATGGCTCCACATGCCATCGCTATTGGCTGCGCGAACTCGGAAGCGATATTTTCTCGGCGGAAGGTTCGTATACTTTGCGAAACGCAACTCGGTGTCCGGCTGCCAACCGGGATCAAATCCTTCGAGAAAGTAGCGGTAGCGGATGCGATTCTCGTCACGAAAAGAGATACCCACAAAGGAGAAGCTGACTTGGTTCTGTTCCGGAGGCAGCTTGCCCAACTGATCCCTGGGGACAACCTGGTCGAAAATTCTTACCGCTTCAAGATGGACCAGAGGCGGCGCCAACGGCGCGGCGCGGTTGCCGGGATCCCAGCGGGAAACGCCGGACCTGGTGCCGAACCAGAGGTTGCCATCCTTGTCCAGCAGACAGGCCCCGGTTAACGTCTGATTGGAGACCAAACCATCTCTGGAATTGTAGTTTCGAAAGTTTCCCGTCGACGGGCTGAAACAGGAGACGCCGTTGTTGGTCCCGATCCAAAGACTGTCCTCTGCATCGAACTGAAGGAAGTTGATGACGGGATCGGGCAACCCGTCCGCGACCGTATAGAGTCTGAAGCGTTGACCATCGAAACGGCTCAACCCCGAGTCGGTGCCGAACCACAGGATGCCTTGGGCATCCTCAACAATAGCACTGACCTTTCCAGCTCCCAGGCCGTCCCGGCGGGTGTAGCTACGGAAAACGCCATTCTCCAGCACGCTGGCCCCTTCGTCGGTGCCAAACCAGAGTCTCCTGGAACGGTCTTCCCAAAGGCTATGCACACGGTCGTTGATCAAGCCATCCTGGCTCGAGAATCGGGTGAATCGTCTGCCATCAAACCGCACCGCGCCGTCGCCAAAAGTACCGATCCAGATCCTTCCCTGATGATCACGTCGCAGAACCGTCAAGATACGATTAGGCAGGCCATCACGAACTGTGTAGTTGCGAAAACGACCTGACTCGAGAACGCTCAACCCGCCGTCGGTGGCCACATAAACACGATCGTCCGGATCAATGAGGATGTCTTGCACCAGATCATTCACGAGGCCGTTTCCAGTTCTAAAATAGCGAAACTCTTTGCCGTCATAGCGACACAGCCCGCTCTCGTGGCTTCCAAACCAATGGCTACCCTTGGAGTCCTGGGCGATCGCGTGAATCAGTCCAGGACAAAGACCTTGAGCCGACGTAAAATTCGCGAAGCGCTCCCCCACAAACTTGGACACGCCCCCACCCTGAGTTCCCGCCCAGATGTTCCCTTCACGGTCTTCCAACACTGAAATGACATAGTTATGCGCCAGGCCATTCTGGGTTCGATACGTGACAACCTTGCCTTTCTCCAGCTTACCCAGTCCCTGACCGTAAAGGCCAAACCAGAGTACACCACGGTGGTCCAGAAACATCTTCGTGACGTCGACGGGCTTCTCGCCGGGCACCTCAATGCGGTGGAAACTCGTTCCGTCAAACCAGCAAAGTCCTTGGCCTGTTCCGCACCAAAGCTTCCCGTCACGGTCTTGACGAAGGCTGAAGATCTGTTCGTCGGGCAGGCCATCTCGAGCGGTAAATGTCTGAAACTCTTTCCCGTCGTAGCGATGAAGCCCCACTTCGCCTGACCCGATCCACAGGATTCCTTGAGGGTCGAGCAACATCGACCAGATGGTCTTCCCTTTCAGTCCCTCCCGCTCGCCATAGTTCGTGAATCGCAAACCATCGAAGTAACTGATACCGCCACCTCGAGTGCCAATCCAAAAATTGCCTTTGCTATCTTCGAGGACCACCTGCACAAAGTCGTGCGGCAAGCCATCCTGACGAGTGTAATTCTTGAATTGCCCATTCTCAAAACAGCTGAGACCGCCAGCCGTGGAAAACCACAAGCGTCCTCGCCGGTCCTCGTAAATGTGACGCACGGCGTTATTCACTAGCCCGTCATTGATCGTGAAATTCTTGAACTCGACGCCATCATAGCGGCTGATGCCAATCGAGGTTGCGAACCAAATGAATCCCTTGCGGTCCTGATGAATTTCGAAAACGAAATTGTCTGAAAGACCGTCACCTGCGGTGTAATTTCGGAACTGATAAATCTGGGCGTGAAGTGGGCCAGCGAAGGAGCAGGACAGACACAAGCCAAGGCAGATGCTCAGAATCTTCAGGCGGAGACGGGCTAGCTGGATGGTTCGTGCAGGGCCCCTGAATTTCAGGGGCTCTCGACGAAACATCTTCGCCAAGCGACGATCCAGGATCATACGAACGACACAGGGGACACAGGGAAGAAGGCTTACTGTACGAAACTCTTTTCTCGGTGATCAGTGTTGATCGACCAATCCTTACTGGGCGCCACCAGCAGGTGCCGGAGGCAAAAGTGAAACCAATCCCACGCGAACTCGATTAGCGTCATGGCACAGAAGGTCACGGAGGGGTCAACATCGCCGAAAATGGCGATTTATTTTCTCCGGTTCTTCCCCCCGTGCGTCAAAGAGACATCGATTTCACTCATCGCTCACTGCTGAGCCTCAATACCGCCGGCTGCGTTGTCGACTGATGTCGAATTTGGCCGTGTCGGCCACTGCCATCACAGCCATAACTCCTGCCTGTACGGGATCGCTCACGACCAGGTCGGCGACGTCCGGGACACTGCCCGCCATGTTCAGGGAGATAACCAGGATTCCTTTCTCTTTGACTTCTGTGACCGCCTTGGAGATCTCCCCTCCCATCAGAGCGCCAGCCATGACGAGCGCTCTCGCTCGCGGCAAACGTGCTACCGCACGGACGGCTGCCGCAAGATCACTTTCGCCAACCAGAGGAATGGTATCCACGGAGATTCTTTCGCCACGGATGTTGTGACGATCGGCTTCGCTGATAGCTCCCAAGGCCACTTGGCCAACCTGCGCGCCACCGCCGATTATGATCACCCGCTTGCCATAGATCTTCTGCAACGTCTCTGGCTGCTCCAGCGACTTCACTACGGGCAAGGCTTCCAACTCTCTGACGAGCTGGTCCCAGTTCGCCACGTCTCGGAGTTCTAGGTAAACCCAGGCGCTGTCGCGCAACTTGCTCACGATGTCAATCAGGCTGATGTTTGCCTGGTGTAAAGCAATCACGCGGGTAAGCTGGTAAAGAACGCCCGGCTGATCTTCAACTCGAATTAGAAGAGCGCCATTTTGGGGATCCACGTCGGGTGTTGATCCTCTCGTTTCCTCGATCAGTCAAGGCTCGAAGGGTAAATCATCGATCCCAGCCAAGTCAAGGTTGGACAGCCGCTCAACGGACCGCTCCACGACTCATTCGCGGTTACTTTCTCAGTTGGGACAGCCAGACTGATTGAAGTTGACGTGACCGTGAATCTGGTGTTGCGTGCCTTGCCAAAACCGCATATTCTAGGCGTGCATCCGCATTCTTCATGACGATTGGAGCGGCGCGAACCAGCCAGCTGTGTGCGGCTCCTGCAAAAATCTGAACCGTGACTTTGATTTAAGAGGGAGGAGAATTCGATGAAGAACAAAACACGCCGTGAGTTCCTGGAACGATCCATCAGCCTCGGCGCAGCAGGAACCGCTCTCTTCGCAGCCCGGCCAACGGCGGCGACCGCCGCGTCTTACTCCCGGGTTCTTGGAGCTAATGACCAAATCAGGGTGGCACTCATTGGCTGCGGCGGAATGGGGCGCGCTGACTTGCGCGACTTCTTGAAGATTAAGAACATCGAGTGTGTGGCGCTCTGTGATGTGGACGATTCACAAGTGAATAAGACCGTCAAAGAGATTCTCGAACCGGCTTCTCAGAAACCCGGGCTGACAGCCCGCGACTTCCGGAAGGTCCTGGAGCTGAAAGAGCTTGACGCGGTCATTGTCGCCACGCCGGACCACTGGCACGCTCTCCCCACGGTGATGGCCTGCCAGGCTGGCAAAGACGTGTACGTGGAAAAACCGCTGTCGGTCGCCATCGCGGAAGGACGAGTCATGGTGGAAACCGCACGCAAACATGACCGAGTCGTTCAGATGGGCACACAGCAGCGTAGCGGACCCCACTACACTGAGGCAGTCGAGTACGTTAAGAGCGGCAAGCTAGGTAAGATCCGGTTGGTACGGGCCTGGGCTTATCTTGATTGGAAGGGCGAAACACCTGTCCTGGCCGATGGCCCAGTTCCCGAGGGAGTCGATTACGATATGTGGCTCGGACCCGCCCAGAAGCGGCCCTTTAACCAAAACCGGTTTCACTTCACCTTCCGCTGGTATTGGGACTACTCCGGTGGTCTGATGACAGACTGGGGAGCCCACATGATCGATATCGCCAACTGGGCCATGGGCATCAAAGCTCCGAGCTCGGCGGTTTCAATTGGCGGTAAGTTTGGCTATCCGAACGACGCCATGGAGACTCCCGACACCCAGCAGGTAATGTGGGCCTTCCCTGGCTTCAGCATGATCTGGGAGCACGCGCTCGGCGTGGGCCGTGGACCGGAAGCCCGCGAACATGGTGTTCAGTTCCATGGCGAACAAGGAGTGCTGGTGGTGGACCGTGGCAGCTGGGAAGTCTATCCCGAGACAGATCGAATCGACAAACCGAGAATCTACAGGTCAGCGGCTGTTCCCCGCAGGTCGGCCTCGACAAGCACGGACATGCATCTTCTTCACGTTCAGAATTTCATCGACTGTATGCATTCGCGCAAGCGACCCCATTCCGACGTCGAGATAGGCCACAATTCGATGATTGCCTGTCACCTCGGCAACATCGCCCAGCGTCTGGGCCGCCAAGTCAAGTGGGATGTGGACCGAGAAATGATCATCGGCGACAAAGAAGCTGAGACCTATGTCGCGCGCGCGTATCGCGCACCCTGGAAGCTAACGTCATAGTTTGTCAGGGAGCGTCATTCCTTGCCTGCCCACTTTGTGCTCGACAATTCTTTTGGTAGGCACCGGCCTTCCTCCAGGCAGACACACCAAAACCGGCTACGGACGTAGGCGCTGCCAACGATGTGATGCGTGAAAGCGTCTTCCCGCTGGCTTATGAGAAACTCGAGAATTCGGTAGACCGGGGTATGATCTTCGCCTCTCTGTCAGGCTGGCTCATTGGCTTAACGGAGCTTGATGATGCCTGAACGCCTCAAACGAAGAGATTTCCTCAAGCGTAGCGCCATGGCTACGATGGCGGCTGGAGTGAGCTTCAACCGCGGCGCCGGCTTCGCCCAGTCGCCTGCTCCGTCGGTGAGTCCAAATGACAAGATCGTGGTTGGCTTCATTGGAACGGGCCGCATGGGCCAATCGAACCTACGAACTTTTTTGAAGCAGCCGGAAGTTGAAGTGGCTGCTGTCTGCGACGTATACGGACCGAATCTAGATGGAGCGCTGAAAATCACGGAGGGCAGAGCAAAGTCGCTGAAGGATTTCCGCCAGATCCTCGACATGAGGGAAATCAATGCCGTGGTTGTCTCTTCGCCCGATCACTGGCATGCACTGCAGACGATTCTGGCTTGCCAGGCAGGAAAGGACGTCTATGTCGAAAAACCCGTCTCAGTCTATCTGGAAGAGGGCCGGCGCATGGTGCAAGCCGCGCGGAAGTATCAGCGAGTCGTACAGGTTGGGACACAGCAGCGCTCAGGTGTTCATTTTCAGAAAGCGGTTGAACTCATCCGCCAGGGGCATATCGGCAAAATCAGTCTTGTGCGCACCTGGAACTACGGGAACTCCTTTCCCGAAGGCATAGGGAATCCGCCCGACAGCCATCCACCGGCGGATCTGGATTGGGACTTGTGGTTGGGACCGGCTCCCAAAGTTCCTTTCAACGCCAACCGGTTTGGTGTTCATCCGGACCGTTGGTCCAGCTTCCGCTGGTTCTGGAGCTATGCAGGCGGCATGGTGACTGATTGGGGCGTCCATCTGCTCGACATTGTTCAGTGGGCCATGAACGTCGATGCACCGGCTTCCATTGTGGCTCAGGGAGGAAAGTTCTACTTGCAGGACAACCGCGAGACACCCGATACGTTGCAGGTAACCTACGAATATCCCGGGTTCGTTTGTGTTTATGAAAATCGAGAATGTAATGCCAGCCGGCCTGACGATCACGGCTACGGCATTTGCTTCCACGGGACTCTAGGCACGCTGTTCGTCGATCGAGGCGGATTTGAAGCGATTCCAGAGAAGACTTCCAAAGGCGTGAACCAGTGTGAGCCGTTGTCTATGAAAAATTCAAATCATCACAATCTGGATCACACGCGCAACTTTTTGGACTGCGTGAAGAACCGCCAGATGCCTATCTGTGACATCGAAATTGGCCATCGTTCATCGTCTGTCGCACAACTTGGGAACATTGCCTACCGCACCAAGAGCCACCTCATCTGGGACGCCAAAGCCGAACGATTCAGGGGAAACAGCAAAGCCGATCAGCTACTTCGGCCCAAATATCGAAAGCCATGGAAGCTCACGGTGTAGGGACATTTCTTACTCCGTTCAATCTTGGGAGTTAAGTACCCTAGCGAGAGTTCGCATTTCCTAATGGCAAGGGAGTCCGCACCGCGTCCGGCAGGGCGCACCCTCCGAGTTTGTCTTTAGCGTTCCAAACAGAAGGCCCATGCAGAACATGAATCTCGGAGCCACTGCGAGAGCGTGATCTCATGAGTGATTCATGTGACGAGCAGGTCACATCGAAGGGTCATCACAGCTTCCTGAGCCCACTCAGGTGCGCCTCTGCAACGCCAGCCACAGTACTCTTCCTGAAAGTCGTTACCACGGTATTCGTTGCGCTCACCGTCTCCGTGCTTGGCGCAGCAGTTCCTTCTCCGTCGCAGTTCCTCGGCATGGAGGTGGGCACTGACCGAATCCTTGCCGACTACCGCCAGATTGTTTCTTACTTCCGCGCCCTGGATGCCGCTTCGCCTCGTGTTGAGGTCGAAGTCCTTGGTAAGACCACGCTTGGTGAAGAAATGATCATGGCTGTCATCTCTTCTGAGGAAAACATCCGAAACAAGAAACGGATCAAGGAAATCTCGCGGCGGCTTGCTGACCCGCGTGGCCTCTCCGACTCTGACGCCGGCTCGCTCATTCGCGAAGGGAGGACCGTCGTGCTGGTCACGTGCAACATCCACGCAACCGAGATCGCCTCAAGCCAGATGGCGATGGAGTGGGCGCACGCGCTCGCAACGGCGGCTGACCCCGAGGCCAGGCGTCGCCTCAGTGAAGTTGTCTTGCTGCTCGTTCCCTCGCTCAATCCCGACGGCCAGATCATGGTTGCAGAATGGTATCGCAAGTACGTCGGTACGAAGTACGAAGGCGGGCGGCTGCCTTGGCTTTACCATCACTACACCGGGCACGACAACAACCGCGACTGGTACATGCTCACCCAGCTCGAGACGCGCGCCCTCAACCGCGCCGTCTATCATGAGTGGAATCCGCAGGTGTTTGTTGACGAGCACCAGATGCAATCTATAGGGCCACGGATGTTCATCCCGCCCTTCGCCGATCCCGTGGATCCTGACGTCCATCCGCTGATCTGGCGCGAGGTCAACAGCATTGGCGCAAACATGGCGTTCCGCTTGGAGCAGGCAAATAAGAGCGGCTTGATCTACGGCTTCGTCTACGACGCTTACTGGATCGGCGGCACCCGGAACACGGGCTGGTGGAAGAACATCACGGGGCTGCTGCTCGAGACTGCCTCGGCGCGCATCGCGTCACCCGTCTATATCGAGCCGACTGAGCTCCGCGGTGGCGGCAAAGGGCTCATCGAGTACAAGCCGACCATCAATCACCCAAACCCGTGGAGGGGCGGATGGTGGCGGATGCGCGACATTATGGACTACGAGCGCATCGCCTCCGACGCGCTGCACGAGATCGCGGCCGATCGCCGAGAGGACCTGCTGCGGAACCTCGTCACTCGAGCGCGAGCGGCAATCGCACATGCGAAGACGGGCGAGGCATATCGAATCCCGCGAGAGCAACACGATTGGCCGACTGCGCAGCACCTGGCGTGGCTGATGGCCGAACACAACGTCGAGGTGCGACAGGCGCAGAACGGTGACTACTGGATTCCGCTGGCCCAGCCGTACGCGAAGTTCATCACGGAGATGATGGAGCCCCAGCGCTACCCGGAGGTACGTCTGCAGGCGGGGAAAGAGATCCTGCAGCCTTACGATGTTTCGAGCTGGACGCTGCCGCTGCAGATGGGCGTGCGCGTCGAGCGCACCCCGCTGCCGGATGCCCTTGCGACAACGCGCGTGACTGAGGTCCGGCCGGAAACGAAAGAAGTCATCCGGCGCGGTGAAAGGCTTTCGCGCAAGCCGCGCACCGCCCTCTACAAGCCGTGGTCCGCTTCGATGGATGAAGGCTGGACACGCTGGGTGCTGGACACTTACGGCTTCGCTCCGAAGACGCTCTCACCTCAGGAAGTTGCAGCAGGGACTCTGGCCTTCGACGCAGTCATCCTTCCCGACATTCCGAAAGACGTGATTGCCACGGGGCGCAGGAAGCCGTCTGACGGCGCGATGAAGTACGAGGAAGAGATGCCGCCCGAGTACCGGGGCGGACTGGACAAAGCCGGCGCCGACGTGCTGCGCAAGTTCGTTAACGACGGCGGAACACTCGTGGCTTTCGCAGCAGCCTGCGACTACGTCATCGAGGAGTTCAACATCCCCGTCCGCAATGCCCTAACCGGCATCAAGCCGGACGAGTATGCGAACCTCGGCTCGCTGGTCCGCCTTCGCGTCCGTACCGAGCACGCCGTCACTACCGGCCTGCGGGAGGAAGTGGCCGCGTTCCTCGACAGCGCTATTGCGTTCGACACAACCGCTCCCGCAGCGGATATGCAGCGCTGGGTCCTCGCCTCATACCCGGACGACCCGCGCGACATCCTCCTCTCCGGCTGGATGCGCGGGGAAGAGCGCCTAGCCCGCAAAGCTGCCGCTGTTGCCGCGACCTACGGCAAAGGAAGAATTGTCCTCCTGGGCTTTCGTCCCCAGTTTAGAGGTCAGACCCACGCCACCTTTCCATTCATCTTCAATTCCTTGTACTGGAGCGTAACGCCGGATACTCCGGCCGAACGCTGACGGGGACCCGGTAGACAAAGGTTAGAACAAGCGGGCTGTGGTGAGGGCACCCGCCTCCATTCTGCGCTCTCCCTTCCCTTCACAAGAAACAGCGCAGCGAGAAGATCAAGAAAGTTGTACCCTCTCGGAGGTTGTTATGAAAAGAACACAAGTTACGACTCGCTCGTCGGCCAGCCTGTTGTTGATGTTCTGCATGCTGCATCCGCAGCCGTTCTTGCCTAGGGTGCTTGACGCCGATCAGGGATCCAGGACACTCGCGGAGCTCGTGGAGGAGTACTACAATGAATACTCGCGGCTCAATCCGCTGAGAGCCAGTGCTACAGGCGATCATCGTTTTGACGACCAATTCCCAAATGACATCAGCGAGGAATATCGGTCGAAGCAGGAAGCGCTGTGTCGACAGTATCTTCAGCGCTTCGCGAAGTTCAAACCTTCATTACTGTCCTCCAGGCAGGACCAGCTGAGTTACCAATGTCTAAAGCAGCTTCTGGAGACCGATCTGGAAGGGGCCACATTTGAGCGCTATCGTCTCATGCCCATCAATCAATTTTCCAGCAACGCCATCCTCTTCCCCGTACTTGGATCGGGAAACAGCTTCCACTCCTTCAAGACGGTTCGAGACTACGACAACTTTCTGGGGCGAATCCGTGGCTTTCAGACCTGGTCTGATACTGCCATCGCCAACATGCGTCAGGGTGTGGTAGCTGGCATTGTCTTGCCAAAGCCTCTAGCCGAGAAGGTGCTGCCTCAGTTGCAGTCGATGTTGGTCGCCGATGTCAAACAGAGCCTCTTTTACCAGCCGGTGGTCAACCTGCCAGCAGAGTTCGCCGATCAGGACAAAACACGCCTGACTGCGTCTTACTCGAAGGCGATTCAGGGGCAAATCATTCCCAGCTACCGAGACGAGCCAAAGTATCTCGGCTGGCTTACATCTGGGTTTGCCTCCTGCCGACAACCGGAGCTTGAGGCCGCAACCGCCGACAATCGACGAAAATGACTGTTTCTTCTAAATACGCCACTCTCACAAGGGTCCACAACTTCACAAGCGTGGCAGCCCAATTCACCGTCATTCTTCTCGGGAGCGTTACGGTCATGGCTCAATCGCCGATTTCCAGCCAGACTCCTGAAGATCTGGAGCGTGGCCGGCGGTTGTTCGAAAGGCAGTGCGCCCGCTGTCACGGCATGAGCGGGGCGGGCGGCACAGGTCCCGCCTTGACCAGTCCCGTTCTTAAGCCGCGCTCCTGACGATCCAGCCCTTTTTTCCGTTATCAAGGAGGGTATTCGCGGTAGCGAAATGCCCCCCACTTGGCAAATGATTGATCGAGAAATCTGGCAGGTTGCTGGTTACGTGCGCTCGCTGAGTCGCCAAGCCCAAGTCGCATTGCCCGGAGAACCCGAGCGGGGCAAGCGACTCTATGAGACCAAGGGGCAGTGCTTCACGTGTCATATTGTGCGTGGACGAGGGAGCAGCCTGGGTCCGGACTTGACTGAAATCGGCGCCCGTCGCGGTCCTGACCACTTGCGTAGCATGCTGCTGAATCCGGGCACCAGCAAGGCTCGCGATAGCTCCGGCTACCTGCAATTTCTTGTCATCAGCGTAGTCACCCAGGATGGGCGTGAGTTGCGAGGCATGCGCATCAACGAGGACACCTTCACCATCCAGCTTCGCGATGCCGACAACCGCATCCACTCTTTCCGCAAGCAGGATCTGAAAGAGTTGAACAGGGAATCCAGCGGTAGTCTGATGCCGAGTTACCAGACGGTATTCTCCACGACTGAGATCGATGATTTGATTGCTTATCTGGCCAGCCTGCGAGGTGGACGATGAGAGGCGTGAACCTGCTCCTTTTTCTGCTCGTTCTGGCGCCGCGTAGCATCTTTGCGCAAGTTCCTTATGAACGCCTTGTCCGCGCTGAGAGTGAACCTGGGAATTGGCTGACCTATTCCGGCAGCTATCGGTCACAGCGGTTTTCAGCGCTGAAACAAATCACTCCCGAGAATGTAGCCAAACTGAGACCGGTGTGGGTGTATCAGATCAAAGAACCCGGCCTGATCGAAACGACACCGCTGGTCGTGGATGGGGTGATGTATTTGACGGAGCCGCCTAGCGCAGTCACAGCCCTCGACGTCCGCTCGGGAAGTCGCCTGTGGCGGTGGTCGCGCACCCTGCCTCGAGATGTTCGAACCCTGGGGTTCCCACCGGTCAACCGTGGTATGGCGCTTCTGGATGAAACCGTTTTTGTTGGCACGCTCGACGCTCATCTGGTGGCACTCGACGCGAAATCGGGCGCAGTCCGATGGGACAAGGTCATTGCAGACAACGCGACCGGTTATTCCATCACGGTTGCGCCGCTGGCCATTAAGGGCAAAGTCATTGTTGGGACCAGCGGTGGTGAAGCGGGGATTCGTGGCTTTCTCGATGCCTACGATGTCAAGACCGGCGAGCGAGTTTGGCGTTTCTGGACGATTCCCGGTCCAGGTGATGCAGGCCATGAGACTTGGGCTGGCGACAGTTGGAAGACGGGCGCTGGTGCGACGTGGTTGACCGGATCCTATGATCCGGAGTTGAATCTTCTGTACTGGGGCGTCGGCAATCCGGGTCCCGATTGGAATGGCGACGCACGAGCCGGAGATAACTTGTACACCTGTTCGGTCGTAGCGCTCGACGCATCGAGCGGCGAACGGAAATGGCATTTTCAGTTTACACCTCATGACACGCACGATTGGGACGCGAATCAGGTTCCCGTTCTGCTCGAGGGCATGGTTGCAGGACGGCAACGCAACTTGCTGGCGACGGCTAACCGCAATGCGTTTTACTACCTGCTGGACCGCGAGACAGGCGAGTTTCTCCTCGGGACCCCGTATGCGCGCCAGACGTGGGCGAAGGCACTGGACGAGCGTGGTCGGCCCATCGTGCTTCCCAACACCGACCCGAGCCTCGAAGGCACACTGGCGTATCCAAGTCTGCAGGGGGCAACCAATTGGTTTAGTCCGTCGTACAACCCGCTTACTCGTCTTTTTTACGTGCCTGTGCGAGAGATGGGAGCCTATTACTTCAAGGGTGAGGCCAAGTATGTTCCGGGAACAGAATTCATGGGTGGTGGCGAACAGCCATTGCTTGGCGACGAAGCCTATGGCGCCGTGCGCGCCCTTGACGTGCTTACCGGGAAACTGAAGTGGGAATTTCGCTTGCACTCGCCGCCGTGGAGCGGCGTCCTGTCGACTGCCGGCGGCCTGGTGTTCGGAGGGACAAACGAAGGTAATCTTTTCGCACTGGACGCCGAGACGGGGAAAGCGCTGTGGGACTTTCAAACTGGAGGCGCTGTTCGCTCCAATCCCGTCTCGTTCTCAGTCGATGGACGTCAGTATGTTGCCGCAGCGGCAGGATTCTCGGTGTTCGTGTTCGCGTTGCCGTAAGGGCTCGTCGCCGTGACTGAGGACGCGATTTTCAGCTTGATGTAGAACCCAAGCCGGATTGAGAAGGTCGGTCTTGACCGCCGGAGCGGCCATGGCCTACGCCGCCCAGCGTGTGGCCCCGCACAAGAAGATTCGCTCTGTGGAGTCTGTTGAGCAGATCCCCAGTCACCTGCCGGCAAAATTCTGCGTCGCGTGCGGTTGACCACCTTGTCGGCCAGCGGAGAAGGGGGAGTGCTTCAGTTTGAGCAGGAATCGAGTTTCAATTTTTCCCTGACTCTACCTCGCTGCATGAATTGAGGTGAGTTCCTGCCGGGAATACAAGGTTCGAGACGCTAACAATCTCGATAAACGGCAAAATTGCTGCTGGACCGCTCACGGTTGTGGTCAACTGGACGGCCGGGTTGAAGAGGTAATGTGGGTGCAGATGGACATCCGGCCCGCTATGACATTCTCTTCTTACATCTGGCAAAATTTGGAGAAGTGCTTGGGGCCGCATGACCAGTCGTTTTTAAGGGATTGAGGAGCTGTGCCAGCAGGAGCTGGAGAAGCCGGAAGGGGAGCGTCTGGCTTTTCTCGAAGCGGCTTGCGCCGGAGATGACGACTTGGGAGGGAAGCGATCAGATTACGCGAGTCCGACGCGCGCGAGGAGTTCTTGGAATCGGCTGGTAGAGCGAAGTGGGTCGAAGGCTGGGTCAACCTTCAGGGAGACGACCTGAAAGTCACGGTCGGCATAGGCTCGGCCCAACCAGTCCAAGGCTCGATCGTGTTCGCCCAGCGAAGCATAGATTGTAGCCAGCAAATAAGACGATGCGGTCGGCTCGGCAGCAATCTCATCAACTAATGCTCTGGCCTTGTCCGGTCTGTTGCACGCCGCATAAGAGTATGCGGTCAAGCCTTTGAGGCTCGTTGCCACTGCGGGATGCCCGCCGGCCAGGGAGGCTACTTTTTCAAACGCCTCGATCGCCTGCTCGCACATTCCCTTTCGTGCATAGACGACTCCAAGGGTGCCGTGAGCGGCGGCATAGTTTGCGTCCATCTCGGTAACCTTGCGCAGTGCTTCCACTGCCCGATCGTACTGACGCGCCACGCTTAGAACCAATCCCGCCGTTTGATTCATCAGTAACGACAAGGGGTCTAGTTGCTGCGCAAGTCATGCTTCATGGATCGCTTCCCCGTGCCGCCCCATGTGCGCCAGGTAGATCGCGCACCAATGGTGCGCTTGAACGATTGGGAGTCAGTTCGATGGCTTGCTTCAATTCCTTTCTCGGCGCCAGGGAAGTCCCAATCATAAAGAAATTTGAAGAATCCCAAGGAGGCATGGGCTTCGCCTAAGGTCGGATCCAACTCTAGTGCTTGGGCTGCTGCTTTCCTCGCTTCGACCGGACGATTCAGATACGTATAGGAATCCAGCAGGCCAGTGTAGGCCAAGGCGTAAGCAGGGTCCTTCTCAATCGCCTGTTGGAAGAGTTCGAGTGCCTTCTGGACACCGTCTAAGGTCAACTGGTTCCAGAAATGGCGGCCCCTTAAATAGAGCTGGTATGCTTCGGCACTTTCGGTGTGTCGTCCTGGACAAAGAAGACATCAAGGTGGTTACTCACGGCGATACCGCCGTCACGAGTTACCGCTTCGTGGTCAGAATTCAAGGTGAAGGCGTGGACATCCATCACCGATACCGAACCACAAACGTATGGCTGAAGCGAGAGAATCAGGGGCAGATTATCGCAGGGCACATGGCGAGTCTAGATCCGCAGGGAGCGCGCTAAATCCGAGCGTTCTCATTTCGTCAGATTTATTCGCTTCAGTAACTCAAGCCGTCGGGCAATGAATCCTAATGCGCTTCATTGAAGCGCCCTGAGAAGGCTTCGCCTGGCCTCAGTCAGTGCGGGGTAATTGGAATCGGCCGGGGAGACGCATCCCCCAGCTATGGGCTTCGGCCGTAGCATCCCCTTCCTGATTCCTCGTCTCGAAATTACCTCAGTCCCGTCATTTGAGTGCTGAGTAGTCCGTTGCCTCCAGGAAGACCGAATCCACTTTGGCCGTCAGCTTTCCGTTCATTTCGGATTCCTGTACCACTTTCTTCCAGGCGGAGTCCGCGCGGAAGGACTCCCAAGACTTCTTGGCCGATTCCCGATCGGGGTAGGCAAGCAGGTAAACGAGAGTGTTCTGCGACAGCGGCTCATCTAGAGGCTTCCAATACCCAACGTTGGTCATGCCGTGCTTCTCGAACAGCTTCGTCGTATGGTTGCGGAAGCGGGCATGAAGCGCCTCTAGCTTTCCTTCGTTGGCCGTATAGGTTCGAATCTCAAACACTCGGCCTTTGCCTGCCGCGCTGGCACCGGTAGCTTTCCCAATCCAGATGCCAGACCCGAAAATCAGAGCTGCCACACTGCACTGAATGAAGATTGTTTTGAGCATAGTCTCCTCACAAATTGGGATTGTGTAATAGCGCGCTTGGAAAGCAGCGCGTCCTACTTTTGGTGTTCTCGCTCTACCTTTACATAAAGCCAACCCGATAAACTCTTCCCAGGGTCCACAATCAAAAGATTGGCTTCTTTCTGCAGTCCCCTCGCATGCAGGTTGTGCGCGTCGGTCGAGCACGTTTGGTTTTCCATGCAGAAGAAGGGTTTACCCAGTGGAGTAAAGACCACCATATGCGTAAACTCCTTGGAAGCCCCCAAAGTAACCTTCAAACCCTTGTCGCGAGCCTCGTAGCCAGGCGTCTGCTCCGGAAGCATTCCCCAGTAGACGTCATCCAGCCTCAAGTTTTCAAGCGAGACTGGGACACGCAAGTCATAAGGAGATCCATCGAGATCCTCGAGATTACCGGTGGGCAACAGGCCCTCGGCTTCCATATGTTTCTGCGCCGGCACCCGGAGATACGTCTCCGCCCGACTACCGAGTATCTGAAACCACGGGTGAAATGCAAGTCCAAATGGAAGCCGCTTCTGATCGTGGTTATCGACCATGAATGACAGCTTCACACCTTGCGAGTTCAGGGCAAACTTCATCGTCAACCGATGTTTGATCGGAAACAGCCCAAAATCCGGCACGCCGGAGTCCCAATCGAGAAAAGTCTCAACCCAAGCGGACTTGCTGTCCGCCGAAGGGTTCCGGATGTTCCATTTCAAACTGTGCACCAGTCCGTGGATAAAATGCGTGCGCTCATTCGCCTTGAAACTGTAGCTTTGGCCGTCAAACGTGAATTTGCTGTCGCGCACGCGGTTTGGTGTCGGAAACAAGATTGGACATCCGTAGCGCAGAGCCGGCAAGCCCAGTTTCTCGGGCTGCACCAACAGTTCGGTACCGTCGACCTTCAGTGAATAGAGATTGCTTCCGGCTTCGGGAGCAATCCTGCATTCCAGACCCATGCCGGGGCGAGCCGGGTCTGCATACTTCAAAACGACGACTTTCAGACCAGATCTGACATCCGTTTCAACACCGGCAACCAGCGGTTTCTGATTCATACTGTGACTGGACTCTTTCGAGTGGACACTGGGGAGATTGGACAGCAGACAAACACCCAGGACCAATGCGTGCCAAGGAAGCCCGAAGGCCGGTGGCTTCATGAAGGTTCCCCTGTGAGAAATGAACGCCATGATAGCATGGACCTATCAAGTTGCAAGTGCCGTCGATGGCGGTCTAGGAGCGTGTTTGACAGGCTGCCGAGCCGAAAGCCGGCGTCCACGTCCCGCCATTCCAGTTCTGAAACCCTTGCCGACCGGTTTGTGGCAACCTATAATCTCGCGACTGAACAGCAACTGACGCTCAATCCACACCTGGCATCGAACAGACAACCGTGTTCTCAGGATTTATCGCTTCCGACGGAAACCGACCTGCCGAGCCACAGAGACACCGAAGCTTCTGCTGGAACCGAGGAACCCTTGAGGCGCCCTTGCCCCAGCACCCAAAACTGTGAAAAAATTCAGCAGCGGTGGATGATCGGCTCTCGCTAGGACGGGCCGCTGATCGCGCTGCAAGTTTCAATTCCGCGACTACCGGCATGGAGCGGCTGGACGTTCAGATCTTTCGCCGTTTCATTTCTGCGGCCTGTCCTGATCACCTATGCTTCAAAAGCTCGGACGGTACGAAATCATTGAAGAGTTGGGGCGCGGGGCCATGGGTGTCATCTACAAGGCCAAAGATCCTGCCATCGGCCGCTCGGTCGCGATAAAGACGATCCGCCTAGGCGATTTCACTGACCCCAGTCATTTCGAGGAACTGCGCGCGCGGCTCATGCGCGAGGCTCAGTCAGTCGGTGCTCTCTCGCATCCGAACATCATCACCATTTTCGATGTGGGTGAGGAACAGGGACTGGCCTATTTTGCCATGGAGTTGGTGGAGGGTCGGAACCTGGAAAGCGTGATCGAAACCAACCAGCAGCTCGATTATGCCACCATCGTTCACATCGCCCGACAAGCAGCCGATGCCCTGGGTTTCGCTCATCAGCGCGGAATCGTTCATCGCGATATTAAGCCTGCCAATATCATGCTGACTCAAGAGGGTCGAGTGAAAGTGGCCGATTTCGGGATTGCCAAAGTCGGTTCGACCAAAATGACGCAGACCGGAACATTGCTGGGCTCGCCGAGTTACATGGCTCCAGAGCACTTTCTGGGTCAGTCCCTTGACGGCAGGTCCGATATTTTTGCCTTGGGAATCGTTCTGTATGAGTTGATCACGGGACAGCCTCCGTTCACGGCGGAGAGCCTCGGAGCGCTAAGCTACAAAATCGTCCACGAGGATGTTGTGCCGCCTATTGAGTTGAAACCTGATCTTGATCGGCAGCTCAACGAAGTGATCGTGAAGGCACTCGCTCGGGACCCGGCCAAGCGTTTCCAGTCGGCAGAGGAGCTTTGCGCCGCGCTGGATGCCGTTTCAATCGGCCAGCCTGCTGCCGGAAAGAGCATCGGGGGTAGCTCCAAGCCATCCTTGGCGAGTGTTGTTTTGGTCCGGACTGAACCTCGCTCCACAACCTCTTTCGTCACAGTCCCAGCCAAGAAAGGAAAGTTTTGGCTTTGGACACTCCTGCTACTCCTGTTGCTGATTGGAGCTACCACTACAGCCGCCTTTCTCTATCCAGGGCAGTTTCAGGCAATAGTTCAACGGGCACAGGCTAAGTTCCCTCCGTGGCTAGATCGTCTCCGGCATAAGGAACCTCCTTCGTACTCGTCGGAGACGGCCACCCCTTCGTCCCAACCTGAAGAGGACAAGGCTCCCGCCGATACCAGCAGCCCGTCCGCACCGCCCGATCCACGAATCTCGGAATCAGAAGCCCCGGCACCAGTACCCGTTCCGGACGTGCCTGCCGATGCAAATGGTGGCGTTGGCGCGCTACCTGCGCCCGTGACTCCTCCCGCCAGTACGGTCCCCAGTATTCCTGCCCCTCCACTGCCAGGCACGATCCAGGTCTCGTCGACACCTTCCGGCGCGGCGATCGCCTTCGACGATCGAGCGGAGGCGAGTTGGCGAACGCCCCACACGTTTCAGAATCTTCCTCAGGGGCGTCATACGCTGCAAGTGAGCAAGCCCGGCTACCTCACCGAGACACGTATCGTAGCTCTGTCGGGCAATGAAAGTCAGTGGGTCCATGTGGTCCTGACTAAGGCAACAGGAATTCTGAAGGTGAGCACGGTTCCCTCGGGAGCCCAAATCTACGTGGACGGCGAACTAAGACGCGAGGTGACGCCAGCCAGTCTGAGAATCCCAGCGGGAGTCCGACGGATTTTGCTGCGAAAAGAAGGCTTCCGGGATCTCGAACAGGTGATTGAAATCGAAGATAACTCCGTCACCACGCTGAACCAGCAACTGGGGCCGATCGATCAATAAGAAGCGGGCTCTTCCCAATTTCCTTCGCGAAGCTCGATAGGCCATGCCTCGCGCCATTCTTGTGTCGGCTCTCACCGGGTCCAACTTCGGCCGCGCATTACGCAAAATGCCGTGTCAGGACATTGTTGCTGCATCGAAAGTGAACAGGATACCTCAAGTGCCAGCGGCACTGACGAAGCCAATGCAACCGTCCAGATGGTCGAAGGAGCTCTATACCTAGGTAAGGAGATACTGCGTCTGATGAAATTTCGAAAGACGACGAGAGCAGCCGATCCTCCAGGAGTATTCAAGACGAACGGTTTGGCTGCCGTGCAATCACAGGCAGCTTTGCTGCTTTGCTGGGTGCAGGTTGAGGCGATGACCGCGCCCTGTTGGCTCGCGCTGCGGCCATGAAAGCGAAGGAATTCGTATGGTCGGGATGAGTTCCTGGGTTTCAGAGTCGATTGGGAGCATAGCGTTTCGAAGAGGGCCTACCGCTATACATGCAAATTTCAAAGGACGGCTGCATCATCCATCTATCAGAACATCACGGAGACTCATAATCCCGGCACAGCGATGAAGCTTTGCAAACGGAGGAGTGGGAGGCCTTCCAACAACGAGCTCATAGCCAAGGACTCCAAATACTGCAGACGACCGGAGAATAGAAGTGGTGCGCTGCGGCAGTAGCGATGGGGCGGTTCACCGATCGCCTCCGGCAAACAGATTGACGTTTAACAAAGTGTCCGTACAGCACTTAGTATGGCACCATGCAGCAATAGGGCCATGCAGCCGGCGGCGACATGAATTTATCCGCGACGTTGTTCGTCCTGACCTGTATGGAGCACCCGACCGTTTCGATTGGTCCGGTGGGTATAGCGATGCAGCGCGCGCCCTTGCCGCGACAGAACTGCGCGACTGGGTGAATACCCGCCAGTCCGCCGGCCTTGACATTTTCGCGCACAGTCACGGCCCGGCGCGGCGATGAGGATTGAAACGGAGGAGTTGGAGGCCTTTCAAAAGCGAGCTCATCGCCAAGGACTACAAGTACGCACGACCGGGAATAGAAGTGATGCCCTGGGGCAGCAGGGATATGTCGGTTACCGATCCCTTCGGCAACAGATTGACGTTTACAGATGCAGGTTGACGCAGCCGGGTTAAGGGGGCGCGGTTCCACGGCCCAGTGACTTGGTGGCTCGGCTGCTCCGGAGAAGGCGCGGCTCCGACTATTCAGCGCGAGCGCTATTGAAAACGGGCCGCGAGGATAGTGACCGTTGGCGCGCTAGTCCTTAGTTGCGGCTCCGCTATTCGGCCTCCTGTCCTCGCACTCATACCCCAAACACTAAAGGATCGAAGGCGAGGCTAGCTTGCCTACTTGGGTTTGACTGCCCGGAGTACCGGATAGAATTGAGTGAAGACGTGGTCGGTCGCTGCCTTCTGATGGTGGCACGACCAACACTCGTCTTTTGGAAATGGTTGTGCCTTATCTTTGACTTTCCCGTTCGGGCCATCGAAACTAAAATAGGCCCAGCCCTCTGCGAAGCGCTTGCTGTCTTTAACAGAGGCTTCTAACCCCACAAAGTCTTTCTGATAGGATCCCTGCAGCCCTGGCTCCTTCTTGATATCAGCATTTGCGAGTTCCAGGATCAGGATGGTCCCTTCCGGAAACTGTCCGGTCTTTGAAAAGGTCCGGTAGCTGCTGGGGTTAATATATACGTTATGGTACACCTGCGAAGCTGGACCTCGGCGCTCACCGACGCGATCCTCTTCCGGATTCTTGGCGTACTGGAGCCCCATGCGAACTTCCGACAAAGACCCATTCCCGATATCCTGTGGGCCGTAACAGAGTCTCTTTCGCCTCGAACTGAGCCGTTTCACGACCTTCTCCGCCGACCGATCCGGCAAACAAAATCCCCACAGCCCCCACCCACGCGATATTGGCCAACATTCTGTTCAGACGCATAAGAATCTCCTGGGAACGCTCCTTGATGTGCGAGTCGCCCGCACCGCTCGGTCCATCCTGATCTTCCGTGACACGTGGCGCAGGCACCAATAAAGCGACTTGGCAGAAAATCAGTATGCTATACTACCATCGTTTTTGAATGATTCTGGATCTTTTGGCTCTTGAGGTGCGCTATGGGAGAGGACGACAGCGGATTCAAGGTTGCGGACCGGCGCCTTTTCACGGCAGATGGTGAACTGCGCGAGGCAACGGCTGACAGCTCGTCATCAAGTCAGGACAGATCAGCGGCAGAGCCGGCTTCATTTTTTCCGGCTCACGATCCCGAAATGCCCATGACCTTTCAAACGCTGATTTTCTCGTTGAGCACAACGGCCCTGCTGCAACTAGGCCTTGCTCCAGATCCCGCCAGTGGCAAGCCGGAAAAGGATCTACCCGCAGCCAAACAGACCATCGATATCCTGGAGATTCTTCGAGAAA
The DNA here is from genome assembly GCA_963752385.1 of uncultured Acidimicrobiia bacterium. Lineage (GTDB taxonomy): Bacteria > Acidobacteriota > Terriglobia > Versatilivoradales > Versatilivoraceae > CAVVYL01. Next base: position 169,848 of record CAVVYL010000043.1, read on the forward strand.
AAACTCAGGGAAACTTGAGTTCGGAAGAGGCTCATCTGCTGGAAGACTGCCTTTACGATCTAAAAATGAGCTATGTCCGGATTGCTCAAGGAGGTAAGGTCTGACGAGCATTTGCTGACCGATGAAGATTCTCCACGACTACCGCGAATTCCCTCCGTCGTCGCGAAGCTCGATAACCATTGGGAACTTCGACGGGCTCCATTTGGGCCACCGCAGAATTCTTCAGGAAATGACGGCGATGGCCAACGCCTCGGGCACCTGTTCGGCGCTGCTGACGTTTTCGCCGCATCCCCTGGAAGTGCTCCATCCGGCTAAAGCTCCAAAACTCATTCTTGATCCCCAGGAGAAAATTGAGCGCATTCGGGCGTTGGGTGTGGACTACGTGCTGATTTTGAAGTTCGATCGGGAACTATCCCTTCTGAGCGGCGAAGACTTCATTCGCGAGATCCTGGTCAAATCGTTGCGTGTCCGGCACGTGTTTGTGGGGCGAAACTTTGTTTTTGGGCATAAGCGGTCCGGCAACGTGGCGCTTCTCGAGGCCTTGGGCCAGGAATGCGATTACGTGGTGAATGTCATCTCCCCGGTCGAGGTACGCGGAGCCCGCGTCAGCAGCACTTGGATTCGGGAGCTGATTCAGTCCGGCAGGATCAGCATGGCCAACCGCCTCCTCGGGCGTTTCTACAGCTTGCGTGGCCGAATCGTCCACGGGCAGGGTTTCGGACAGAAATTTCTCTTCCCCACGCTGAACCTCCAGCCTGAGGGTTCTCTTCTCCCTGCCAACGGCGTCTATGTATCACTAGCGCGCTTTGAGGGGAGAAACTTCCAGGCAGTTACCAACATCGGCACCCGGCCGACCGTCTCAGGAACAGGACTGGCAGTCGAAACGCATCTGCTCCATCAAAGCCTTGAGACTCCCCCAGACACGATGGAAGTTCAGTTTCTGCACCGCCTGCGCGACGAGCAGAAATTCCCCGGCATAGAGGCTTTAAGAGTCCAGATCGCTAAGGACGTACAGCGAGCCAGCCGTTTCTTCCGATTGCTGGAAAGACTGCACCGATCCCCCATATCCGTTGCGAGTGGCGACTGATCAGTGCTCTGCCCAGGCAACGACTATACGTCTCTTGGGCTCAGCGACTGACCTCTGCATTTGCGCTGCGCTCTTACCTTGGTTATTATCCTACTGTGTCGCTCCCTCTTCCCTGTCCCGCCGCCGAAGGTTCGCGATCGCGCGACGCCAGCCGCGTGCCGGGATGCGATGTTCCAGTAAGGTCCGCGAGTTCTCCATACACTTCGCCCACTGCGTCTTGACCAAGAGTCCAGATTCGCTGTCTCAAAAATCCAGCGGACTCTTCGTCTTTTGAGCGTTACGCTCTGGACCGTATGGGTATAGATCATCGTCGTCTTCACATCACTGTGCCCCAACAACTCTTGAATCGTGCGAATGTCATGGTTCGCTTGCAATAAGTGGCTGGCAAAGCTGTGCCGAAACGTATGGGCGGACGCCCGTTTTGTGATCTGGCTCCTCTGCACCGCGCGTTTGATCGCCGCTTGCACATGGGTTTCATGTAAGTGGTACCGACGATATTCGCCAGTTGTTGGTACTTGGGTCAGTGTTTTCGCGGGGAACAACCACTGCCATACTAGCTCTTTCTCCGCGCGCTTGTAATTCTCACCCAAGGCGCCTGGCAAGAACGTTCCAGCATAGCCGGAGGCCAAGTCTCCCCGGTGGACCTGCCTTACTGTCTCCAATTGTTTGTTCAACTCCGGCGCGAGCACTTTCGGTAAAGGCACCGTGCTATCCTTTCGTCCCTTTCCATCGTGCACCGTCAAAACATTCATCTCAAAATTCAAATCCTGCACTCGCAACTTCAGGCACTCAAACAACCGCAAGCCACATCCATATAGAAGCTTGGCCACTAAGCTGTAAGGATGCTCAAGAAAGCAAATGACCCGGTCGACTTCAGCCCGGGACAGCACGACTGGTATATAAGTTGTCCGCTTGGCTCTCACGACGCCCTCGACTTTCTCAAACTCCTGCTGACTCAGCAGGGTATCGTAGGGCCGAATCAGTTCCGCGGGGAGGATGAGCATGTCAGGGCTCCAAAGTTGGATATCTTGTAAATTGGGATGATATACGACGACAGCTTCCCTCTCAAACCAAAACGTTATTGTGGTGAGGCAAGACGTTGTGCTATCTGTTTTGCGCATGATATCGAGAACCATCTAATCATTAGTTGGGCATCAGGGACGCGTAGATCATACGTCGCGCGTTGGTCGTACTGGCGAATGGACACGATCGAAGCGCACAAGCGAAGAGAGTGATCGATCCGCGCGGTCAGCCATGATCATCGCCACCGATCCCGTCGACGCCCAGCCGCCGACGTTCGCGTCCTGCATCGCAAAGTAACCTGCGGTCCCAATCGCGCTAAAGTTCACGACCTGCTACCAGGAGTTCACGCGATCAGGGAGAATGTGCTTGCCTGAACCCCCAGGTCGCGCCTCGTGCTTGCTCACTAGAGATGGAGGCCATTCGTGTCCGGCCAGCGCTCGGAGCCTGATGAACTCGCGAAAGTCGCTGAACAGCTCAAAGTTAGCGAAGCCCTTCGAGCCGAGGCGCAAGCTCATCTGAGGGCGGCAAGCGACGTCCTGCAAGCGATCAACCAGTCGCGGGGGGATGTCGAGCCTGTGTTCGAGTCAATCCTGAAGCGCGCCGTCGAGCTGTGCGACGCGGCGTACGGATTCATCCTTCGCTACGACGGCCAGGCGATTGCGCTAGTAGCTCAACACAATCTCGATTCCGAGGGACTTCGGCTACTCCAGACGTTTTGGCCGATGCCGGCCAAGCCCGAAAGTCTCGTGGGCCGCGCTGTGCTTGAGCGTCGGGTCGTGCATGTTCACGACATTTTGGTTGAAGAGGGTTATGTCTACTCGGCGCTGCAGAAGTCGCTCGGGTACAGAACCATCGTGACGGTTCCAATGCTTCGTCAGTCGGAGCCGATCGGGGCCATCGCTATCTACCGAACCAAAGTGGCACCCTTCTCCGATCGACAGATTGCGCTCTTGCAGACCTTTGCCAATCAGGCCGTTATCGCCGTCGATAACGCCCAGTCGTTCGCCGAGATCCAGGAAAAGACCCGGACAATACAGAAGCAGGCTGCGGAACTCGCCGAGTGGAACAGCACGCTCGAGAAGCGTGTCGCCGATCAGGTCGCGCAACTCGGACGAATGTCGCGGCTTACTCGGTTCCTGTCGCCGAAGGTCAGCGACTTGATCGTATCCAGCGACAGCGAAAAGGCCCTTAAGGCCCGCCGGGCGGAAATAACCGTCGTGTACGTTGATCTGCGCGGCTTTACGGGCTTTACGGAGTCCGCTGAGCCCGAAGAGGTCATGAGCGTTCTTCAACAGTATCACGGTGAACTCGGCAAACTGATCATGGCGCATGACGGAACCATCGAGTTCTTTGCGGGCGATGGGATGATGATCATGTTCAACGCGCCGTTGCCCGTCGAGGATCATGAGTTCCGCGCGATCTGCATGGCGCTCGCCATGCGAGCGGCGCTGTCGCAGCTCGCATCGGGTTGGCGGAAGCGAGGTCATGATCTGGGATTTGGCGTCGGCATCGCCAGCGGCTACGCCACTATTGGGACAATCGGCTTCGAGCACCGCCTCGACCACGGCGCGATCGGACCAGCGACGAATCTGGCTGCGCGCCTATGTGGTGAGGCCAAGAACATGCAGATACTCATTTCTCCCAGGGTTCTAGCGAAGGTCGAAGGTCGCATTGATGTCGAGCCCGTGTGCGAGCTGGAGCTGAAGGGCTTCCATCGGCCGGTTCCCGCCTACAACGTGTTGGGAGTCCGAGGCGGCAGCTGTGGCCAGTAAGCCCCGATTCCGATCGCTTGCGACGACAGCGCTCCTGGTGCGTTTAGCCCGGTCGCTGCGCTCCCAATCGGGTAATGTCGCGAACCTTCCGCTCGCGCAACGTTCGTTGCTTGACAAATCCCGACAAGCGAGGGTCGGTCACAAAATCCTTCCCGTACTAGTGGCCGACCTCGCGCATTCCACGAAGGAAGGCGGCAACGTTTGCGTTTTCAGGGTTCGGTCCCGAGATTTCTGCCGTCGTGAAGCCGGACGTGATGATTCCGATCCGTGCAATCGGGCTCCGGCCTCCGACCACACCATCAACAGAACCAGTGCCGTGGCGAACGCGCGTTTCGACATAGCCAACGCCTCACCTGAACCGCTCGAAACCGCAGTCGGCGAAGTTCGGTCCGACGGTGGCTTCGCTGAACTTTATACCCGGGTGCCGGTTGTTCCATTCCATGAGCAGGATGCCATTGTCCGCCGTCAACGCCACGTCCCAGCCGATGATGGCGTCGTGCGGAAGCGTCGCGTGCAGGGCCACACAGGTGGCGACGGCGTCGGCAAAAAGTGGAACGACGGACCCTGCGAATACGAAGCCCGTTTCGGGATGGAAACGGTGCGGGCTCCAGCGTTCGTCGAATGCTTCGGCTGCAAGGGTGCCGTTTGAGTCGACCACCGAGCAGCGCAGCTGGCGTGCCGACTGCACCAGCCGGCGGCCATCGTATCCCACCCGGAGGTAGGCCGCCCGGAATTGCGGAGTCGCGCCGCTCACGAAGGAGGTCGTGATGCGAAGGGTGGCCACGGCGTCGCGATAGATGCCCGAGCACCACGGGTGCTGGCTGATGGCCCACTGAATTACCGCGTCCTCGGCCGTTTCGGCTGATGCGATGGCACCGAGCTCGCTGCGGGTAAGGCGCATGACGCCCATGCCCTCGAGAGAGCTCTCGCGTTTGAAGAAGACTTCATCGTGCCGGGCGAAGACGAATGACTCCAGCGCCTCCCGCGAGATGAGTTCGTAGTCGGGCGTGAACCACTGGCCGTTGACGCGGTACGCAAGGTCGGGAAAGCAGTCGCTCTTGAACAGCCGCCGTGAAAGCGTGCGCTTTCGATGGATGGGCTGATACCGGTGAAGGGCTGGAAGCACCCTGAGCTCGAAGTAGTCGTCGGGTACCCAACCTTCGATGAAGCGCTGCTGACAGACAGCGTACACACGCAACCATGGGACAAAGCGTCGGGACCCCAGCACCTCGGAACTGTAGTCCCTGATGCGACGGGACACCGCTGACGACAGCGCCGACCGGCCCGCACGGACCAGTTGGGCGTAGGCGGCGTCGGCTTCCATCCCCTGCCGTCGGTGGACGGACAGCGCTTTCTGCCGATCCCACCTGCGGCGCTGCACGAAACGCCGCAGCTCGCGCAGACGCGTCCACCCGATCTGAATGGTCATGGCCCTTCCCTCAGGTCGTGGCTTCCCTTCGGCCGACGCTTCCACCGCCTGGAGCGGAAGGGTATTCCGCTCCGCCGACGCGGAGCTACCGATGGTATCTCGGAAGGAGCGGTCTAACGTCTAGATGCTATGTAGGGCCGTCCCGAGTGCCCCTTAAGTTAAAACGAGAGTTCGACCAACTCGTTTGACGAAAGGAGTATCGGAGATGAACGCACCCGAATTCCGGGAAAGCATATAGCAGTGGCAGGACAGTTGTACATGGCATTCGAGCGGAGCGACAAGAAAATGGTTAGTGGTGGTAAGCGACGGTACGCGGGGGCCGAGCCGTTACACGGTGGCTGCGGGCGATAAGCGTGGGGTGCTGGACGTGGTCACCAAGGCTAAGGCGCGCTGCGGTCTGGCGGGTGAGGTCGTGGTGCGCAGTTGCTACGAGGCGGGTCGTGACGGGTTCTGGCTGCATCGCTGGCTTCGCGAGCAAGGCATCGACAACATCGTGGTGGACTCGGCCAGCATCGAAGTCAATCGCCGGGCGCGGCGAGCCAAGGGCGACCGACTTGACGATGGCAAGCTGCTGACGATGCTAATGCGCTCGCCAACTGGAAATGTATGGGTGGACCTGATCATGCAAGATCAAAACACCATCCGAGGCCAGTGAGGTATCCCGGTCAGCAACCTGGCAGAACCAGATGCTACAACAGACGGCCGTCGCCCTGTCGGTTTCTGGGACTTCATCGCTGACCGAGGCGGCGGCCGGTGCTGAGCCTTACTGTTGACGGCCGGGTGCCCGGCGTTAGCCGGGCACCCCAACGTGTGCGCTTTCGCGGTCTTTGAGCTAAGCTGGTTACAAGTTTGAAAGGGCGCGTAAATGACAAACGAATTCACCGCAATCATCGAACGAGACGGTCCATGATTTATCGCCTACAGCCCAGAGATTCCTGGAGCGAATGGAGAGGGCAAGACCAAGGAGGAAGCACGTGAAAGTTTGGCAGAGGCTATTAAATTGATTCTTGAGGACCGGCGAGAAGACGGGCTGCGCGGTGTCCCACCAGACGCAATTCGCGATACAGTCGTGGTTAAGTGAAGAGAAGCACTCTACTGACCCACCTCCGCAGGCATGGTTGTTACATGAAGCGAGAAGGAAGTGCTGTGGTGCAATCCGTCGAATGGCGCTGTGGAAGCGGTTCCTCTGCACACTGAGATCTCGAATCAATTGGCCCGAAAAATCTGTCGCGGTTTAGGTACTCCAGAAATCGGGTAGCATGAAGTCGGCCGGCTAACGAAATAAGAATTCGTGCGGCGGGTGTGGCTCCCGTACTCTTGGCCTTTGTCTCGCAAGGCGGCTTACCTGGGGGACAGCAGCGACAAGAATGCCTCACCGAAATTGCAGATGGTATCTAGTTGAGGTAGTTCATGACTTTCTGTTTAAACCCATCCAAGCTCAGCCGACCAGCTTTGTAGTCGGAAATTACAGATTTTTGCACCGAGATAATCTCCCGCTGGGCTCGCTGGCTGGTAGGATCGTCGCCTACCCAAAAACTGCGGCCGTCATCCGTGATGACCAGGTTGAGATACTCGTTGGCCTTCACCACGGTCATGGAATCCCCATGATTGGCTAGAGCCTCGATCAAGAAGACCTTCAACTGGTCCAGCCTTTCTCGAAACCTGGCACGGCTGGCTTCATCTTCTTCTGCCTTTCGCTTGGCTTTTTCCTGCAGCTCGAGGAGCTTCTTGTGCATCTGCTCTTGTTTCCCTGACTTGGATTCGCTGCCAGGAACGGCAGCGGGCGCTCGAGGGGCAGCCTGAGCCGCTGGAGCCGGAGCCGGGGGTGATGCAGCCGCCGCCGGAGCCGGCGGCTCCGGCGGTTCGGGAGGCTCCAGAGCCAGCATCCCTTGAACCGCGGGCTGCGCAAAGTGCTCCGCCTGATCGGCCAACTGACCAGCAAGGTCGTTGTAATCGTCGAAGTTGAATTCAAAAGTGCCCGGTCTAAGGTTGAAAGCATTCTTCCAATTCAGATCTTTGCGAACGCGCAATGACTCGCGAAGACCCGAAGCGGGAATCGTAAAGACCGCACCCTGACCAGCCAAATAGAATGCGCCGATGTTCGAAAATTCGCCACCGCCCATAAACACGGTGAAGGCATTCTTCGAATCGGCGTCGCTGATCTTTGTAGAGGCCGCCAATTCCTTCGAAGCAAAACCCAGCGTGGTGCGCAGAATGCCTCTCATGATTTCCAGCTCCTGCCGACACTTCTTCACATCAAAGGGCTGGACCTGGGCGCTCTCGGTACCGGCGAGCGGCAGTAAGATCAGACAGGCCATCAACAGCACAAACCAGTGACTTCTTTTCATAGTTCCTCCGCCTAAGTTATTTCTCCTGGAACTGGGCCACTTGCAACAGCGTAGAGAGGATCTCTTCGGTTTCCCTATCCTTCAATTGACCTTGTGTCGTGATTCGATCCAACCGATTCCGGGTCATCGCCAGATCCTGTTGCCGCTGAAGCTGCAAGGTTTGATACAGGTTGCCCATCGAGCGATCCACACCGGTTTTCAAAGCCACCGATTGGTCCCCCAGACGATCGTTCAGCCGCGCCTCTAAGGTCGCCAAGGCAGAATCCCACTGGCGGCGCTGCTTCCGGGTCAGATTCCGATTGGCCTCATGGAACTCTTTGCGCAACGTGTTCATCAACTCAAGGCGCTCGCGCTCCGAACGCGTCTCTAATAGGTGGCCTAGCTCAGCCTTCAAGGCGGTTACGTCGATCGAAGGAGGCAAAGGAGTCGCGTGGCTGGGCAGCGGCCTGCCGAAACTGAATGAATAAACCCCACTCTCAGCCCTAAACCGAAAACGGGACATGGCAAGCCCGATCAATAGCGCGAGGGCCAGCCCGGCGGCCACGGTGGCGACTCTCCAGCCCTGACGCGATGCAAGAAAAACTTCCGCCAGCCACCAGGAGCGACGCTCCTCCGGGTAAACGAAGAAGTGGTGCGGCACTGGAACATCGGAGACTGAAGCGAGCTGCTGCAACGTATCAGCACAGAGTTCTTGCTCCTTGCAACAGGAAGGACAATCCCGCAGATGGGCTTGGAGCCGCTGCTGCTCGGGATTCCCCAGGTCTCCGACCAGGTCCCGGGGTATCCACTTCCTGGCATCGTCACAGTTCAGGGTCATTGGTTCCTCCTAATCCTTACTGCCACCTACCGCAAGGTAAATTCGACGACACTCGGAATTTTTGACCTTCATCTTCTCACTTCCCCTGACGACTCGTCTTTGAGCCGCGTCCCAATCGCACCTTCAAGTTTTCTAATCCGTGATACAGCCTGGACTTGACCGTGCTCACAGGAGTTTCCAGGATTTCAGCGATCTCCTCGAATGTCAGGTTCTGAAAGAACTTCAATTCAACCACGATCCTTTGTTCTGGCTGCAAAAAATCCAGGGCACTCCGGATCCGGTAGTCGCTTTCAGCCTGCAGGAAATCCCGTTCATGCGAGCTGCTCGCCTGAAGATTCTGACGCAGTTGCAAGCCTTCCTCAGAACCATCCAACGAAAGATGAATGCCGGCTGGACGTTTGCGCAGACGCGAGGTGCAGTAGTTTGCTGCAATCCGGTAGAGCCAGGTGGACAACTGCGATTCCAGTCGAAATCTCCGGATGCTCTTAAATGCCAGAAGAAAGACTTCTTGCGTGGCTTCGGCAGCCTCATCACCGTCTCGCAACATGCGCAAGCAAAGGTTGTAGATGGGCTTCTCCCATTTCAACACGAGGCGATTAAAAGCCACCGTGTCGCCTCGCTGACTGGCCAGAACCCAGGCGGTTTCTTGGTTTTTCTCGAGAGGTCCGGCGGATTTCGACCTGTTTTTCGAAAGAGCTGAATCCAAGATCTGTTCCATTAGCCTGAAGCTTCGTCTTCCTTGGTTCTTTCTTTCCGACTACTTTAGACATCGTATCAAAGAAAATAGTCGAAAATATTTGAAAGGAACAGCCAGGCTTACTGCAAAATGTTGGAGGCGTTCCACGTGCGACCCCGCCAAGGATGAAAAGATGGGCCTTCCTGGGCAGGCTTTGGATCGAGGACAATCGCGAACGCAATTCTCAGCAGAGTTGCCCTTGCCGTTGCGCGGCGCTGCCAGGATGAAACTTCCCGGAAATTGTCCTGCTGGCCAAGGGGACGCCGCGCGTTTTGCGGCAGGGGTGAGCCGGTCTCATCGAGCAGCCGGGATATTCTTTGAGCAGCCACAGCCGTCGTCTCGGCTTTTTCATCGCGGACTAGCGGGCCGCCGAGGCCCATTTTCAGGAGCCCTTAATGTCTACAATTCCTCTCGCCTCGAGCATCCGCGAAGTGCCCCCCTCTCGCATCCGTGAGCTAGCGAATTTGGCCTTCAAGATGGAGGGGGTCTTGAAGCTCTATTTCGGAGAATCCAATCAGCCAACCCCGCAATACATCAAGGACGCTGCCGTTCAGGCACTCGTGGACGGATACACCTTCTACACGCACAACGCGGGGTTGCCTAGCCTGCGCCTGGCCGTTGCCAACAAATATGATGAGTTGCATCAAGTGTCTCTAAATCCTCAAGAAGAGATCGTGATCACGGCCTCTGGAGTTCAGGCCTTGAATGTCGCGATTCGGTGCGTGCTGGACCCGGGTGACGAAGCCTTAGTCCTGACGCCAGCCTGGCCGAATAGCTCAGCCATCGTCCGGATGTGTTCGGCCACCCCACGTGAGGTTCCCCTAGTCCTGCGCGACCGCCGTTACGAAGTGGATTTCCAGGCTTTGACTCATGGGCTCAATCGCCGCACGCGGCTGTTGGTTTACACCTCTCCTTCCAACCCGTTGGGCTGGGTTGCTTCCTCAAAAGAACAGCGAGCGCTGCTGGACTTCTGCCGGGAACATCAACTTTGGTTGCTTGCGGACGAGGTGTACGAACGGCTTTATTATCAAGATGCGGTCGCTCCGTCGATCCTGCGACTCTGCCAGCGGGACGACGCCGTAATCGTGGCGCACTCGTTCTCGAAGAGCTACTGCATGACGGGCTGGCGACTAGGCTGGCTCGTGGCACGGCAAGATCTTGCTAGAAAAGCCACGGAGATGAACGAATTCATCGTTTCACACGCTCCCTCGATGGTTCAGAGAGCCGGCGAAGTCGCCCTTCGTGAAGGTGAGCGGGAGGTGCGGAAAATGGTGTCGCAACTGAGAGAGAATCTGACTTTCTGCCAGACAGCGCTCAGCGCAATGCCTGGAGTGATTCTACCGGAACCGGAGGGAGCCTTTTATCTGTTTCCCAAAATAAAAGGTTTGATGGACTCCTTCGAATTCTGCAAGCAACTGCTCCTGGAAAAGCGAGTCGGCCTAGCGCCCGGCGTGGCATTCGGCGCAGGCGGCGAAGGTTCGGTACGGATCTGCTACGCTGCTGACCGGAGTGTGCTTGAGCCAGCGATGGAGAGACTGAAAGAATTCCTGAGGGGCAGGGAATTGCAGACAGGAGACAGGGAGTGGGCGACAGGAAACAGGGGGTAGGGGACAGAGAAAAGCGCACAGAAAAAAGCGCACAGGGAACACCAGTTTCATCTCTTCTCTGCCAACGACCAGATCTCCGTGTGACAGGATTCTTGGCACCAGTTCCTGTCCCTCTTCTCCCGTCTACACCTGTGTCCTGTGTCCTATGCTGTGTCCCCTAATTCCCCCTATCCCCTGGCCCCTATCTCCTCCTGCCCCCTAGCTCCCGTCTACTTCCCTCTGGTGATGTATCTCAACAGGTCGGCCATCTGCTGAACATCGATTTGCTTTTCCAGATCGGACGGCATCGCTGAGAGATTCGCAACATACAGCCTCCTAATATCGCTGCGTGGAATCATCAGCTCCTTTCCCTCTTCCTGGCGCAGAGTGATGCTCGTTGGCGTTTGCGCACCGATTACACCTTCGCTGATGCCCCCGGCGACTCGCTCAGCAACGTATGCCTCATATTTCGGGGCAATCGACCTGCTTGGCGCCAGAATATCAGCGAGGATGACGGAAGCGGGCCGGTTCCTGACCGTGCCCAGGTCTGGCCCTACTTCCGCTCCCGCTCCCTCGAACTTGTGGCACTTCGCGCACACTTTCTTGAACACCGTCTGGCCGCGAGTACTGTCCCCGTCCATTTGTAAGGCAGCTTGATATCGCTTCAGCACGGTTTCGCGCTCTCCAGGGTTTTCGTCCAGGATGGCCCGAGCTGCATTGCGAATCGCAGGGTTGCGGTTCATGAGCAGCTTGCGCTTCTGCGAGAAATTCAACGTCCAGCCCTGGATGTCTTCACTCTTCAAGGCACTCAAAACCAGATTCAACCGTCCTGGATCCATCAGCAGCGAGTCGGCCGCTTCGCTCCGCACGTCTGGGGAGAACACTCTCCACCTGGAGATCAGAAACTTTCCGATCTCTTCGCCCGGAATTGGGCCCAGGGCTTTCACTGCGGCCCGCTGCACGCCTTCGGCTTCCCGTGGATCGACCAGCCTTTGAAAAAAAGCGAGACGGCTTTCGGGCTGCCACAGGCACAAGAGATCAATCGCATCCGACCGAACTTCAGGATCCGCCTTTGGGTCAGTTGCTACACCTTCTGCCCTTTGGAGGGCTGTTTTTAGAGAGGCGCTCTGAATTAGTCCTGTCACGTGCAGAAGCGACAACACGCCGCGGCGCAGCGATGGAGACGCGCCGTTCAAGGTCGTCAACAGCAGATCCTGATTTCTCTTGAAAGCCAGCGACTCCGTTGGCTTCCCTCGAGCTCCTTCTGCCAAGCCCTCCAAGCTGGCAGTTCGCCACCACTCCGACTGGACCGCAGTGTTGTCGGCGATAGTCCCAAGAACACTTTGGATCTCTACCGGCTTCTGGCGGGCGCCAATCACAGTACAAATCCGGCGAAAGAACGACCGGCGTCCTTTGGTTTCAGTGCTCGTCAGATTCGATCCGCGTGTGGTCGCCATCTTGAAGAATTGAGCAGATCGATCGGAGGATGCGCTCAAGGCCGCCAGTTGCATCCACTCGTCTTCGAAATTCTCGAAGAGCAGTCTTTCCTGGAGCTTGCGAGAAGCAGCTGAATCGACAAAGCCCAATGTACAAAGCAGCTGAAATCGAACCTTGGGTGACGGATCATGGCTCATCTTCAGCAGCTTCCCGGCGAGCGACGGTACTTTGGCCAGGTTCAGTTCAGCGACTCGAATGGCATTTTCACGGACACCAGCCTCGCTGTCGTGGAGCGCCTTCTCCAAGAGTGGGGCCTGGACTTGCTGAAAACCTTCGAGTGTCCACAAAGCATGAAGCCGCGCTAGAGGGGATGGGCTTTCCTCAAAGAGTTTGAAGAGCGGCTGGACAGCTTCGGGGCTTTGCCGATCAACGAGCAGCCGCTGAGCGGTACGCCTCCACCAGACGTTGGGATTGCCAAGTTGCCGCACCAGCTCTGCCTCCGAGGCCTCGCCCAACCGAACACCCTTGGGGAGCGGCAAAGAACTTGAGGAGTCCGGGACAATCCGATAAATCCTTCCTTTGTCTGAACCGTTGTAAAGGTTCTTGGAAGTGTGGACGTTCGTGGACGTCCATTCCGGATGCTCGATGACTTCACGGTAGTAGTCCAAAAGATAAAGGGCTCCGTCGGGTCCGACTGTCAGATTCACGGGACGAAACCAGCTGTCAGTGGAGGCTAGGAACTCCACGCCCTCAGCCGCGCGGCTTGCCACGAAGCTAGTTCCAGCCTCAGACAACACATCGCGATGCACCAGGTTATGAACCGGCTCATTGACAAAGGAAACACGATGAAACGCTGATGGAAAGGCTCCTCCCAGGTAGAGTGCCATGCCGCAGGCCGATGTAAACTCACCAAACTCCGTGAGCATTTCGATTCGCGGGTTGCGGCTGATGGGATATACCTTGGCGTTGTTGCCATGATCGGAAATGTTCTGCATGGCTGTGGAGACCAGCAAATCCGGATTGCGCTTGAGATAGCGAGCAGCAATGACCTCATGACGGCCGTGGTTCGAATTGTCGAGCGTGAAGTAGTGGCCCCACTCATCGAAAGCGTGACCAAACTGGGTATCACCCGAGAGCGCTTGCACTTCGTACGTGTCGGGCCGAAACCGCACGGCCCGGTCACCAACATCCACGCGGGGGATGTTCGGGCGGTCTGGAAAGCGCAGCGGCTGTCCTGGATCGGAGAACTGAGGAAAGATGACCCCGCGCGACGGTCCCTCGTAAGCCAGATAGATCCAGTTATCCAGACCGTAGATCGGGCTGTTGACGGTATGCTGCGGATTGCTGAACGGGAAGCCTGTCAGTATGACGTTCCGAACGTCCGCCTTGCCGTCCCCGTTGGTATCTTCCAGGTAAAGGATGTCTGGAGCTGCCGTGACGAGGATTCCGTTCTTCCAGCGCATGACGCCGGTAGGCATCACAAGTCTGTCGGCGAACACCGTGCTTTTGTCCGGACGCCCGTCTCCATCACGGTCTTCCAGCAGTTTGACCGATCCACTCGGTCCGGTATCTAGGGGATAGCCGTGCATTTCGACGACGTAGATCCTCCCATTCTCGTCGAACTCCATCGCGACCGGGTCGCTGATGAATGGCTCGGAGGCAAAAAGCTCGATGCGAAAGCCCCTCTCTATTTGAAAGGTCTTGAGCGCATCCTCAGGACTCAGCGGTGGGCCTGACTGCCGGGCGCAGGCAGCCAGAAGAATGATCGTTGCGATGAAGGGCGTGAATAAGGTGAATCGTCGCACACAGGCTCTCTTGAGAATCCCCTTTTTCAACAAAGGAGAGCTGTGAAAGAACGTGGGCGAGGCTTTCCAGCCTCTCAGCTGAGGCGATTTTTCAGTCGCCTCAAGCGCTCTCGTCTGAGAGCGCTGTTGCGCTTTCAAGATGGGAATGTTTTTCATCTTCGCTGGCGCCTCAGCGTGGCACGGGACTGCTCGAATTCTCGCCGCGACGGGTGTCACTTGGCCGCCTTGACCGGTACGAGCATCACTCGCTCTTTGGCCACCGATTCTACTTTTGCCCGGCTGTAGAACACCGGGAAATAGTGTCCCTGGGCCCATTGTTCAAATAGATCTCGGTAGTGGGAGCTGTCTGGGTCACCGGACTGCCCGGGAGTATTCAGCCCCATGGAATTGTCCCAGTTCGCAGCATCCGCGATGATCATGAACGACGGGCCTGTCGTTTGATTGTCACCATCGCCTGTGGCGGTCACCGTGTAGCGGTCGCCGCCCTTTGGCAGCGGGCCAACGCTCAGGCGAGAGCGCAATTCCGGCGGGACGGCTTCGCTCAGCGGGTGATGGATGAGCACGTGATGGTACTTTTCCTGCCCATACTGCCAGCGGCTCACATCAGGCCCTAGCTTCCGCACGAGCTCAGCCGTGGCTTCCTCGAAGCTGCGGACAAGTAGCTCGTTGCGACCCCTTACTGGGTCAGCCCCGAAACGCCCGTCCGGTGTGATAAGCCAGTCGATGATCCTCTTCATGGCTAGGGTCACGAACTCTTGTGCTTCTTTCGGGACCAGCAGGTCACGCACATTAGCCTGCAGGCGGCGCTGCCACATCGTGTAGATCCCCGCTGGAACAGAGTTCCGGTCCAGCACGTAATTCCAGTCGACTACCAGATCGCGCGCTTTGAGCGCCAGAGGATCGGTCAACGGCAGGCCGGTCAGTAACGGAACCAGGATACGAGCTGGAATCGACAGGTCGTCGTTCTGGAGTCGCATCATGTCGGCGACGGAATAGGCCCGTCCCTTCGAAAGCACCTCCGTGATGCGGTCAGCTCGATAGGGATCGGCCCAGGTGTAATGTAGCGCTGTGGGGTATGGATACTTGTCCGGGAACAGGTAATGGTTGGCTGTGACAAAAAATCCCTGCGGCGGATTGACAACATGCGGTAATGCGTTAATTGGCAGGTAGCCATCCCACTCATACCGGCCATCGCCAGGCACCGGAACCAATCCGCTCCAGTTAGGCCTCAGGGGCTGAATTCCGGCCGCTTGATACCCGATTGTGCCATCGATGCCGGCCCACACCATGTTCTCCGCGGGGATTCGGTTGTAGGTGCACGCCTCGCGGAATTCCAGCCAGTTTTTTGCCTGGTTCATTCGCAAGCTCGCCAGGTACGGCGCGCATCCAACCTCCATCCAGGCAGCCCGCAGCGCGTAGGCTTTGTGATGCTGCGTGTCTTCGAAGAGGACCGGCCCGTGACGCGTGTATTTGAGTTCGACCCCAACCGAGGCCTCGTCCTTCACAGGGATTGTGTCCTTTCGCCGCTCCGCATGTCTTCCCACCCGCCCGCGTACTTATATTGGGAAGGATTCTCTGGGTGGGTGTCGTAGACGTAGAGATCCTCGGTGTCGATGCCGAAATGTGTCAGACCCCAGGCTCCGTATTCATTGTGGCCGACCGACACGCCGGGCAATACGGGCTCGCCAGCCCCGATCACATTCCAGCCGGGCGCCACCAGGTGAACCCAGTAGCGCAGCGATGGCACGCTCAGCGAGCGATGTGGATCATTCATCATCATCGGCTTGCCGCTTTGGGTGAGTTTGCCACTCACAATCCAGTTGTTGCTGCCGAAATCCTCCCGACTCTGGGCAGGATTCATGGCTTGTAGAGCGGCCGCACTGGCGTGAGCGCTTCGTGTGAGCGAGGCGGATTGGATACGCAAATCCAAGATGACGTCTTGAGGCGTAAACTTAATTGGGTCGCGGAATGCATCATACAGTTCGAGGATTTTGTTTGAGATCAGTGACAAGTCAATCGCCGGGTCGACTGTAAGGAGCGGATCACCTCCCTGGAAGAACGATAGGTCTTTGACTTTTTCTGGCCCCAGGATTCGGACGGCCTGCGCATGATTCAGCTCCTGCCGGATGTTTGTCAACAGTGCCTGATGCCTCGAAATCACGACTTCCGGGCTCCACTTGCCCGGTCGGATGGCCAGGAGCTTGAACTCCAATGGGAGCAGAGCTGGATTTCGCTGGGTCAACTCGATGTAGGCGTTAACGCCGGCCACGAAAGCCGTGACGATCTGTTCGCCGCGGGGATGATAAAAATTGAGCTCTTGTTTCAAGTTGCCGCGGAACAGATGAAGCCGCGTGCCGAGGTCTCGCTTGAGTTCCTTCCGTCCGAGGATCTCAGCGGTCGTGCCGGTTGCCTGACGGCGCCATACTTCGAACTGGAACAAACGATCGCGCGCAGCGTTATAGCCCTGGACAAAGAAAAGATCATGCTCGTTCTTCGCGTAGATGTGAGCGATGCCCCAGCGGTCTCTGATGATCTCGACCGACTCCGTCAGGCCAGCCAGAGGAACGGGTGGGGGCGCAGCCGGACGCTGCCCCGATGTGGGGAGTACCGTCAGCAGGAGCAGAAGAGGAGACGACCGAAAGGGACAGAGAGTGGTTCGAAGCCATTGCTCGTTTCTTTACTCGAAAATCTCCTTTCCAGGAGCAGGGAAACTACCTCAAGGCGCCTCTGCCAGCCTCCATTCTACTCGTCAAGTTTGTCAGTGCCGGCTGTTGAGTGTTTTTGGCAGCTTGTACCTCAGACCTTCAGATACTTCTGGACATCCCTGTCCCGGTTCACCCGCCAGATCTTGGCGTCGAGGTAGTAGTGCTGCATCGCAAAACCGGCGATACAGGCAGCAAAAATCTTCTCGCCTAGCGAAAGTGAGGCGGGATGCTTCACACCGGCCATCATCGCCAGAGAGTTCAGAAGACTCTGGTCGAGCCGGATGCCGGTAAAGTGCTTCAACCAGTCGATCCAGGGACCCCGATAAAGCGCGAAGGTGAATAGAAGTCCTACCAGTGCGTAGACCCAGAAATTCTTGAATAAGGCTCGTACATAGCGAAACTCCCTTTGAGGACGAGCGGCGTATTTGTTCTGGGCAAAACTGTACACAATGCAGTGGTACTGAATATTATGCCCTACTGTCACCAGCGGAACCAAAAAAGCTGCCATGAGCGGATGGCTGTATGCCACGAAGTGCAAGGGCACAATCGCCGCCATGTAGAGCAGCTTGCTTCCGTTTATGGCACGCCCGTCCAGCCAGAGTTTTGCCTGGTAACCAATGTAAAACAGGATGACGCCGAGGTAAAGCGCCCAGGCGGCGGGATAGAGTACTCTGCCCAAACTCCAATGCCCGACCAGCGGAGTCCTCAGACCGAGATCCACGTAGCCTGGGGTCTTCAAATAGAAAGAGCTGGTCATGAACATGACCAGCGGCAGGTAGAGGCTCAAGTTGAAAAACCAGCTGTCGACCTTGTTCTGAAAGGGGCCAGAGTCTTCGGCCTTGCGCTTGTAGAGACTAAAGAAGCCCCAATGCTGGCGCACGACGTGATAGTAAGCCCACAAGCGGAAGAAGACAAAAAAGCTGAGGGCTCCAAAGGAGAGTGTATAGGCCGGAAGTAACCAACCCAGCGGCGCCGTGAGGCTGCCAACGACGTAAGGCAGCACAATCGCAGCCGGCCCGACGAAGAACCAGACGAACGAGAAGATCATTTCGCGGCGGCGTACCTTCCATTCATCCGGATCAAACAGCGTGCGAGCCAGCGTCGCCCAGACGTGTGGAGCGTCCAGGATAATCGCCCAGCTGGCAATCACGAGCAGCCGCAGCGTGAGCGGGATCTCGAGCGAGCCAAGTCGCAACGTGACCAGCGGATCTCTCAAAGGGTCGGGCAACGTTAGAATTCCAAGAAGGATAATGGCCACATAGAGCCAGCCTGCCAGTGCTGAGCCGATGTAGAAGATGAGATCTTTTTGTGGACTTAAGATCCAGGGAAAAAGTATCCTCGGGGCCGACCAGTTCACTGAAGTCGCTTCCATGGATTTCTATATACCTGAAGGCTTCCATACCACACAAGGAATATTGGAAGCGTGCGGGATACTCGCAGCGAGATCCGTTGGCGATGGAACATGAGAAGGTATCGCCCTCATCCGTTCTCGTCGTTACCCTCTGCATTTCGGCAAGAACGACGAGCACCAGGACGATTTTTCGGGAGACTTTCTCCGTCGCTGCGGCACCACGTTCGATGCCACTAGACTGGGCGACACCAGCGGGGATGACAGTCCCCGGAATTGTTCCTCTCGCCAAGGGGCGCCGCGTTCCCTGCGGCTGGGGACAACCGGTCTCGTCGTGCCACCGTCGAGATTTTCTGGAGAGAGGAGACGACCTCATGCGTTTTCGATCCTGCCGGCTCTTGATTCAGCTTCTTGCCGCGTACACCGGGCTATCCGTTTCCGTTTTCGCTCAGTACGACCTGCTTGTTAAAGGTGGACACTTGATTGATCCCAAGAACCAGATCAACGCCGTCGTTGATGTGGCAGTGGCCGATGGAAAGATCGCCCAGGTGGCGGCCAACATTCCGGCTTCGCAAACCAAACTGGTTATCGACGCCACCGGCCTGTACCTGGCTCCTGGCCTCATCGACATTCACGCTCACGTGTTCTACGGAACCGACCCCGATGCCTATCTCGGCAACGGCATGAGCAGCTTGCCACCAGACGGCTTTGCGTTCCGGAGCGGTGTCACGACGGTTGTGGATGCCGGGGGAAGCGGCTGGAGGACCTTCCCGCATTTCAAGAGACAAGTCATCGATCGCTCCCAGACGCGTGTCCTGGCGCTCTTGAATATCGTGGGACATGGAATGCGAGGGGGACCCGTAGAGCAGGATCTGGCGGACATGGATCCGAAGCTAACGGCAATGCGGATCATCCAGCACCCGGGCGTGATCGTGGGAATCAAGACTGCCCATTACGAAGGCCCGGAATGGGCTCCCGTAGACCGGGCCGTGGAGGCAGGCAAACTGGCAGACGTTCCCATAATGGTCGACTTCGGATATTTCGTTCCTGAAAGACCTTTCCAGGATCTGGTCCTGAAACATTTGCGCCCCGGTGACATTTACACTCACATGTACTTGGGGCGTGTCCCCATGATCGATCAGGACGGCAAGGTCTTTCCTTACCTCTTTGAAGCCCGCAAACGCGGCGTGATCTTCGACGTCGGTCATGGAGCCGGCAGCTTTCTATTCCGGCAGGCCGTTCCTGCCGTTAAGCAGGGCCTTGTGCCCGATTCGATCAGCACCGACCTGCACACCGGGAGCATGAATGCCGGGATGAAAGATCAGATCAATGTCATGTCGAAATTCCTGAATCTGGGAATGTCTCTGGAAGACATAATTCTCCGTGCGACCTGGAATCCGGCCAAAGAGATCAAGCGTACCGACTTGGGTCACCTGACCGTGGGCGCCCCTGCAGACATCACGGTGCTGAACCTTCGCAAGGGAGTGTTCGGCTTTGTCGACGTGGAAGGTGGAAAGCTGATGGGGACACAGAAACTGGAGTGCGAGTTGACCGTGCGCGAAGGCCGAGTCGTTTGGGACCTGAACGGCCTTTCCAAGACACCCTGGGAGAAGTTACCGATCCGCCCCAACCCCGTGCCGCCGCTGCGACGGAAGCAACTAGCGTCGGCGGTGGAATGACCACCCAATAATAGGCAAACCGCGAAGCTTTGGCACTGAGGGGACTCCACGGCGGAAAGGCGGCCTTACTTCACTGGCAAAGAAGGGAAGGGACTTTCAGTGCCTACGCTGCCCTAAACCACACCACTCAGCTTGCGGTCGGCGGTTGGGAAACCGTTCAAGCGAGCCTGAAAGATTTCGTCAGCGATCGTCCAGTACAGATCTCCGATCGTTCCGGTCATCTTGGTGTGCATACCCGTCTTCAAACGTCCTGGATGCCCGGCCGCAATGACAGCCAGCCCGTTGTTCTTGTGCGAGTTGGCTTCAGCGTGCTCGTGGATAAACAACACGCAGGTATGGTCCAGCAGGGTGGCCTCGCCCTCCGGTATTGATTTCAGTTTGGCCAACAGATAAGCAAATTCTTCGACGTGCCATTTGCAGATGTCGCGCAAGATGCGCATACCTTGGGGTGTCTCCACGTTTTCGTGCGTATAGTCATGGTGCCGTAAGGCCGTATAGCCCAGCCAGGGGAAGCGCGATAGCCCCTGACACTTGGAAAGCATGTATGAGGCAACTTGTGTTTGGCGCGCCGCAAAGGCATGCACCAGCAGATCGGTCTGCAATTTGGCAATTCGCGGCCAGTCCTTCAAATCACCCGACAAGTCTGGCTCCTGGACCTTCGAATATTCCGGCGGCAGGCTGGCGATGGCGCGCTCCAGGTCCCGGACAGAGCCCAGATACTCCTCTACCCGCTGTTGATCGGGTTTGCCGAGCTTGGTTTTCAAAGCAGCGGCATCCTCTCGAACTGCGTCCAGAATGCTGCGTTTGCGAGTCACCCAGTCCACGTCCTTGGTACCAAAGACCCGATTGAACAGTTTGTGGGGAATCATCTCAGGCGGCAGCGGACGATCTCGTCCGGCCCAGCTAAGGTTTCTCTGAATGCTCTCCCCGAACGACTCCTGGCAGACACCGATCTGAAGCGAGCGAAAACGAGAATCTCCGCCGATTTTTTGGGCTATCACCTCGTCGATCGAAGCGCCGCCTGCCCCCTGGCCGGTGAAGGATGAGCCCGACACCAAGGCGCTCATCGAGCGATGATGATCGTTTCCCGGCCCCGGTTTGCGAGCCGCCGGGTTGTCCAGCCCAGTGATGACATGGACGTCGTTCCGAAACGGAGCCAGCGGAGAGAGGCATGGCGTTAAAGTGTAGTTTGATCCTGTCTCAGTCGGAATCCAGTACTTTTCAGGAATGCCGTTGCCGTTAAACCAAAGCAGAAACCGGGATTCAAACGGAGAACCCCGGCCAGTCCCGTTAGTTGCCGCGTAGGCAGTACCACTGCTATTGAACATTGCTTCCAACGGCGGCAAGCCCACGCAGACCATGGCTCCCGAGGCGCCCAGGCCTTTCAAAAAGGTTCGGCGGGAGAGAATGGTTTTTGCTGCCACGGGTTTACCTCCTGAAAGATTCCCTGTTATCAACTGGGACCGGCGTCGGCGGGGGTTGCCCCTTGGTGTAGGACTTGGCGACCTCCCTTTTGCCCTTGCGAAAGAGAAAGCCGCTACCCTCAGCAGAGACGCTCCGTCCATCCGACGATAACGCCATTGACTTTGCAAGATTAATCATAAGCTCTTGAAACTGGAATTGCGAGTCCTTAAATGTTTGAAAGGCGTTTTCCAAAACCGGCCGGTCCTCGGGTATCTCTGTGCGGCCCTGTGCAAACCGGAAGAGTTGCCGGACCACGCACATCTGGCACTCTCGGTTCTTGGCCAGAATCGCTCCTAGTTCTTTGGGAGAGGAGAATTCGGAGTCAGGAATACCCTGAATGTTGGCGTTGGTATCCAGCTCCAGCTCAACCTTCGCGGGAGGACGCTTTTCCTCGTCACCCCGCGCCGGAAAGAAGGTCAGGGCCAGGTTTTCCCGGCGCTGACCGATGGCGTCAAATTTCTCGAAGCCAAACCCAATGGGATCGACCAGGCGATGACAGCTGGAACAACTCTCACTGCTCAAGTGAATCTCGAGTCGCTGGCGGTTGGTTCGCGGTTTGTCCTCGCTGAGCGGCGGCAAGTTGGAATTGACGCCTGGGGGTGGGGGCGGGACTCGCTGACAGAGGAAGTGTTCACGAATGAAAAGGCCCCTTTCGGTGGGCGAAGTGTCCTCCGGCTTGCTCGTCAGAGTCAGGAAAGAGGCGTGACCTAGGATGCCGGCGCGGTCACCCGCAGGGAACTGGACGCGCTCAAACTCTTCCTTGGGAGCAGGAAGGCGGTAGAGACTGGCAAGGTCTGAGTTCAAGAAACTGTATTCGGCCGTGAACAGCTCCCTGAAGTCTTTCCGGTCCCAAACTAAGTGAGCCACCAGTCGTCGCGTTTCTTCCGTCATGGCGGCTGCCAAACCTGGATTGAATTGAGGAAACAAGCGGCGGTCCTTCACAGTGTTCAAAGCGCGGTCAAAGCGCAGCCATTGGGAAACGAATTCGTCTAAAGCCTGCTGCGCCCGTGGGTCCTTCAGCATCAGGCGCGCTGCCTGCTCGACTTCGTCTGGCGAGCCCAGGGCCCCGGCAGCAGCAAGTTGAAAGAGCCTCTCGTCGGGCATCGTGTCCCATAAGAAGTAAGACAAACGGCTTGCCGCAACGTAAGAAGTCCATTCGGGCCGGGAGTTTTCTTCCATTCGGAAAAGGAAATTGGGTGACTGCAACATGGCCTCCACAACCATCTGCGCGCCCGTCAGAAACTTGCCACTATGCTTGGCCTCGCGGGCAAACAGCTGGGCGTAGCGCCTTTGCTCATCTTGAGTTAGGGGCCTGCGGAAGGCCCGGCGACCGAACTGCCGAATGAACTTGTCCCTGCAAGCGGCGTCCCGCAAGGAGGCTGGGCGACAGGGTATCAGGTTGTGGGTGTCACCGCGTCGAAACGCGTTCCGAGCTAGCCTCTCGGCAACCGCACTGTAGGCCTCCGCCAGGAGTGGCGGAATGCTTTGAACTTCCGATTGGTTCTTGAACCCATGGACAAAATCCTCCTGTGGAAACTGGCTGGCGGGACGAGTCTGATCTCCCAGTAGATCGCGAACCGTGTTGTCGTATTGGCTGTGAGTAAGCCGGCGCATCGCACCTATTTCTTTGGCCGTGTGAGTGGAATGAGCTGACGCCTTGCTCGCCGGCATTTCCGGTGCGAGCTTGGGAAATTGACGCAGCCAGCGCAGAAGGAGCTTCTCGTCTTCACTGCCAGGCGCAATACGCTCGCCGCCGGTGTGGGCAACCCGGTTGGTAGGCTTCCGGACGAGCAGCGATTGCTCGGGGTTTTCATGGTCAACCAGAGGCACCAGGTTCGTGCCAAAAGCTTCTATCTCCTGATGGGAGGCGGAGTCCGGAGGGAAGTGAAGGCGTGTGGCAGACGCAACTCCGTCCTCGGCGTGACAGGATCGACAGCCAGCCTTCTGCAGAATGGGGTACACATTTTTGACAAAGAAGTCTTCCTGTCCGAGGGCGGGTTTAGTCCAGGCCAACGCTAAGGCGACCGCCAGGATCAGCTTTGGGCAACTCGACATAATCAGCAATCATACAACAGCCTTTAGCAGGCAGAAACAGCCAAGTTGCGTCCCGATGGGCGGTGCGAGGGAGCACAGATTTGGTCGCTCTGGGAATCTGGTAAGCAGCTCCAGCCGCATCAGATCGATGCTTGTTTTCGGAAATCGGGAAGGCTCGATTCTTAAGGCCGGCTGCCGTCGTCCAAAGCAAGCACCGGGCGTGCGTGCAACACACGCATGAATTTTGTCGAATGTGTCAGCACCGCACTAAGTTTTCAGACAGGCTCTAAGGTACAGGATCCCGTCCCGGTGGGCGGACTGTAAACAACAGATCGCGAACGGGCGATACGCCTAGATCGTCAGACTTGACTTCCTTTTCCAGCTGCTGGGCCTTTGCCAGTTCCACACCCGACTGCTCGTGATTGCCGATACCGCGGTAAGCGGCGCTCAGGGCGTAATGGGCCTCCACGAGATCGGGCTTATTGCGAAGCGCGACCTTGAGATGGTCGATCGCTGCGGTATGGTCTTTGCGAGTTAGCGCGTTCCTTCCCGCGAGCAAGCGAATGAAAGGATCCTCTGGACTCAGCTGGACTGCCTGTAAGATGGCTTTTCGCACGCTTTCGTTGTCGTCCGGCGTAGCATGCTGGGTCGCCAGTGCCAAATAATAGTAGGCTGCGGGATCCTTCGTTCCGAGTGCGATTGCGGTTTCCAGCATGGGCTTGGCCTCAGCGGAGAAAAGACGCGATTCCAATACAATACCGTGAATCAAGTAAGGCATTTCCCATTCTGGCCACCGCGACTGCATCTGCAAGAGCAACTGCTTGGCTTTAGCGGGCTCCTTCATCAACTCAAAAATGATGGACTGGGTCAGCATGAGCTCCGGCACGTCGGGCACTAGGTTGGTTGCTTGCTGCAAGAGCTGCTGGGCCTCTGGGTACTGGTTGTGTTTGATCAAGAACAAGGCTGCCTGGAAATACAAATCGGCTCGGGTCGGCGCAGCTCGAAAGCCCTGGTTCAGAGCCTCCGCAGCCTCTTTGACACTCCCCAGAAGGTCCATGACCTGAGCTCGCAACAAGTAGTAGTCGCCCCCGCGCTGGTCAGCGGGGACGTTCTCGAGCACAGCCAGGGCGGGCTGCGGACCGGCCGTGCGGGAAACCGCCAGAGCCAGATCGAGCCGCGCCTCGCGGTGGCCTGAGCCCACTGCCGCCTCGAGGTAGCGCTGGGCGGCTCCGTATTCTTCGTACTCAATCAGAGCCTTCCCACATGCCGCCAAGACCTGACCGTCAGAGGTGAGTTCTGCAACGGTCCCGAAGAGCTGCAACCCCTCGTCCCTCTGCCCTGCAGCCAGCAAAGCCTTTCCCAGACGAATCCTCAGCTTGAAATCGCTGGGGCTTGCCGCAACGCTCCTCTGCAAGCTCGCCAGAGACTGAGCCCGCTGTTCTGTTGGCGAGAGGTTTAGATAGTCAAACAGACCAGAGCGGGCACGCGGCTGCGCCTGATCCGGCCCCGCTTGCTTGAACCGCACTAGCATGGCGTCGGCTTCTTCCTTGCGATTCAGTCTTCGCAGTGCCTGAGCGTAGTGAAGTAGAGCTCGCGAATTCCGGGGGGCCAGCTCTACTGCCCGGCTCAAGGTCTTGGCAGCTTCTGTGGGCTGCTCCAACAGCAGGTGGCACTGTCCCAGCAGATCCAAGGCATGCACGTCGTCCGGGGTTTGCTCAAGGATGGGCTTCACATCCTCGATTGCCTCGGTAGCTCGTCCTGCTTGATAGTGGAGCGTGGCTCGAGCATAGCGTGCTGGAAGGAACTTGGGATCCTTTCCCAGCGCCACAGTCAGATGTGCCAGAGCCCTATCCCTGTCGGCTGTGGCCTCAGCAATGCCGAGCTTGTAAAGCCCATCGGCATCGTTCGGGTATTTCTGGACGTACCACTCAAGATCCTGGAGTCCTTCTTTCCGCCTGCCGCTGCGCGCGAGCGCGAAACCGCGCTCGCGTCTGGCAAAGTCCTCGTTGGGGCGCAACTTGAGATATTGTTCAAATGCCAGGGCTGTGTCCCCGTAAAAGCCCAGTTTTTCGGAGGCGTGGGCCAATAGCAGCAACAGCTCCGGCCGCTCAGGGGCGAGCCGCTGCGCTCGCACCAGACACGCAGCAGCCTGATCGTCTTTGCCCTGCTGAAGGTAGACGCGGGCCAGACCGATGACGCAGTCCGCTTCATCGGGCCGTTGCCGCAGTGCCGCCTCAAACACCTGCTCCGCGCGCTCGAGATGTCCGGCTTTCGTGGCAGCCAGCCCCAGATTGTATAGGACATCGAAGTTAGTCGGAGCAGCCTCTAAAGCTCGGCTGAACGCTCTCTCCGCCTCTTCGAAACGCTCCCAGTTCACAAAGACCATGCCAATGGAGAACGTCAGGCGCGAATCGCTGGATGCATGCTTTTCAAGCTCCGTCAGCAGTGCCTCAGCGTTCTCCCTTTTCCCAATCTGGTAGAGAGCTTGGGCCCTCAGGAGCTGGACAGCTGGTGTCATCTGCTCCGCAGCAGGCAACCGGCCCAGAAACCGCAGCGCGGGCTGGCCGTCTTTCTGTTGGACGCTCAACTGCGCCAGCTGCAGGTTGGCGTTGGGATGATTGGGGATCTATCGATACAACCCGCTGAAAGGCCGCGCGTGCCCGGTCTGGAAGTTTACGAGCCAGGTAGTGATTACCCAGGTTGTTGTGAAGCGCTGCCGAAGTCGGAGCCTGGGCCAGAGCCCTCGTATAACAGCGCTCCGCTTCTTCGAAGCGGTTCTGAGCATCCAGGATAACTCCGAGCAGACCTAGCGCTCGGGCATCGCTCGGATGCTTGCGAAGTGCAAGGCGCAGTGTCTTTTCCGCCTCCTGCAGCTTGCCTTGCTGAAACGCCGAGGTGGCTTCGTCATAGGTTGAAGAGGGAATCTGGGGCGGAGCCGCGAAGGACGATGACACAGGTAGAAAGGACAGAACGCTCAGCGTGACCGTGCAAAGAAGTCGTTGTAACATAGCACTCTTGATGCGGAGGCGCAGAGACAACCAAGCCACGAAGAATAGCCACGGATCAACACGAAAAATCAAATCCTGCCCTCTATCGCAACACATGACTGGTGCGCTTGAACGAGGCACTGCACATCTGTCCAACCATTATCGCTGAAGTCCGAACCCACCACGCCCAGCTGTGTGGAAGGTGGAGTAAACCAGGGCGATGAGGGGAAGCAAGACTCCAGGTGCGGAGCCGAATTGAATTTCACCGCGGCGAAGGAAATCATCGCACTAGGACCAGGGAACCGGCTCCCGGGATTGCTCGAACTCAGAGCAAGGCAGTCCCAGTTTGGAGCTACCAGTCCTCCTTCTCAAAACGGAAATGACGGGCCGTAGCGATGGCCTGGATGTCCGCCATGGCCGCGGGATTGCCGCAGTTCAAAATCACCGTATCGACTGGATTTAAGCGTGCGCGTAGTTCCTGAACGGAGTGCTGGGCAGGCAGAACTGGCTTGACGGCGCGTGCCAGCATGGCTCGGCTGACATCGACGTCGCCGCTGCCAGCGACGGCGTTTTCCAGCTCTTGCTCTTCTTTCATTGGTAGTTCGAAAATGGCCCGTAACAAGTTGTTGGCTCGTCCCTTGCCCATGTTGGGGTCGCTAAGGTCTTGAGGCGTTGGGCGGCTCACGGAGGGAACGTACGCGAAGTCAAACGAACGAGAAGCCTCAATGACGCAAAGCTCGTCATGATACCCGAGTTCGGCTCGGGTTCGATTAGCATGCAGCAAGGTGTACTGGACGCCGTCTTTCCTTCCTTGAAGTGCGTCTGCAAACAGCTGCTTGATCATGGCTCGAAAGGGCGCGAGGCCGGTGCCAGTTCCGACCAGCAAGACACTCCGAAACCCAGCCGCCCGTTTATCCAGAGTGAAGTCGCCAGCGATCCGGTTGAAGTATGTCAGAGAGCGGCCTTCGTGGAGGCTTTCGGTAAACAGCGATCCTGTGAACCGGCCGAGGTCGCCGCTCGGATATTTTTCCAGAATCACGTAGAACTCCAGGTAACCCTCGGCTGCGGCTTCAATCGGAGCTGATGAAATCGAATAGGAGTGGGTTATCGGCCCGTACTTCTGCTGGCCGGCTTCATCCAGGATGGCAACAAAGCTGACGCTACTGTCAGCGTTGAGCACTCGCTGAGTCAGTCTGCAGTGTTCGCGCCGCAGGGCTATGTATTGGCCAGGTTTGTAGCCAGGGAACGGCTCCCCACGCTCAGGGCCCAGCCGAAAGATCGCCAGTTCAGGGGATAGATTCCGCCAGTGAACGATGGTGCCTTCCTTTCGCTCTGCCATAAGAGGTTCCTCTAGAAGTGCAAATCAATGAAGATCTGCGGACAACTCTGTCGGTCAACTGTAGTCTCTCTTTGGTTGGAGGTCGGGATCTGGTTCGCCGATGAGCAGTCGGATCATGACCAATGCCAACCACCAGTGACCTCGCTTCAGGCCGGAAGCCCATTGCATCGGGCTGAGTTTTCGTTTTGGCACCTTAGCCAACTCTAGACGGCTGGGTTGGTAGAAAGACGGCCGAAGCGGCCCCGCGGCACTCTCGGTCGTATGCCCAACCGATCTGAGGCAACCAGGAATTCCCTTTCTTGCCCTCGCCTCGGGGCCGCGTTATGATGGCTAATACCCAAAGCGAAAGAAGTTAGCAACCTTGGAGGAGGACAAGTTCGGTGTTCCCGGACACGTCCTGAAACCCATGAAACTGGTTGACACGATCAGTGCCCTCTTAAGATTCAAAGGACACCAGGTTTGGTCCATTGGCCCTGGCGCCACGGTCTATCAGGCCCTCGAGTTGATGGCCCAAAAAGAGCTGGGCGCCTTGCTGGTGATCGCAGACAGCAAGTTGGTTGGCGTCTTCTCAGAGCGGGACTATGCCCGCAAAGTGATTCTTCATGGAAAATCCTCAAGGCAGCTCGAGGTCAGGGAAATCATGACCAGTCCGGTGATCTCTGTGACCCCGGAGCAGACCGTAGACGAATGCATGAGCATCATGACGAACAGCCGCATCCGCCATCTGCCGGTACTCGAAGGTGCAACTGTTACGGGAGTTGTTTCCATCGGCGATCTGGTGAAATGGACTATCTCAGTTCAGGAGGGGACGATTCACCAACTGGAGAACTATATTGCCGGAAAGTACCCTGCCTGATCTCTGCCCAGCTCTCCGGGCCTACGATTTCAGGGCGGTGAAGAGTTTGCTGAGGCTTTCCTTGGCATCACCGAACAGCATCATGCATTTGGGATTGTTGTACAGCTCGTTTTCCACACCGGCAAAACCAGGACGCAGACTGCGCTTCAGCACCACGATCGCCTTAGCGCGCTCGACTTCCAAAATAGGCATGCCATAGAGCGGGCTGCTCTTGTTGTATTTGGCAGCAGGGTTGGTGACGTCGTTGGCCCCTACTACCAGGGCAAGATCAGCTTCAGCGAAGTATGGATTGATCCGCTCCATTTCGTGCAGCTGATCGTAGGGAACATTGGCCTCGGCCAGCAGGACGTTCATGTGCCCCGGCATCCGGCCCGCCACCGGGTGGATGGCATACCTGACCGAGATGCCTCGCTTCATCAAGAGCTGCGCCAGCTCACTGACGCCGTGTTGAGCCTGGGCAACTGCCATGCCGTATCCTGGAACGATGATAACCGAGCGCGATCCATCTAGAATTGCTGCCATCTCTTCTGGAACAATCGTGCGGACAAATCCCTTCGCTTCCTTCGCCGCCCCAACCTCTTCCTTTTCGATTTTTCCGAAAGCGCCAAACAAGACATTCATCGCCGAGCGGTTCATGGCCCGGCACATCAGCAGCGATAGCAGAAAGCCGGAAGTTCCATCCAGCGACCCAGTGATGATCTGGATCTTGTTCATCAGAACAAAACCCATCGCCGCATCGGCAAGACCCGCGTAGGAGTTCAGCAGGGAGATCACCACCGGCATGTCTGCTGCTCCGATCGGAATAACCAGAAGGAAGCCAAAGATCAGGGCCAGCCCAACCATGAGGTAAAACAGGGAACTGGTCGCCGGCATCACGATCAAGGTGATAAAGCAGCCGGCCATTACGATCAAAAGCAGAATGTTGGATGCATTCTGTCCCTTGTAGGTTATGGGAGCTCCCGGCAGCAGCCCCTGGAGCTTGCCGGCTGCCATGAGGCTTCCGGTGAAGGTCAGGCCGCCAATGAGGACTTCGAACCCAATCGCTGTCATCAGCACTCTGCCCGTGGCGGCGCCGTGCCGGTAGTATTCGGAGATCCCGACCAGGGTAGCCGCCAGAGCTCCCAGGGAATGGGAAAGAGCCGTCCGTTGCGGGACGGCAGTCATCGGGATCCACCATCCCATGCTACCCCCGACGAGGGAACCAATGATCAGGCCCGGAATAATCCATCGATAAGTGACGATCTCGTGATGGAAAAGAGTCCCGACAACAGCCAAGAGCATGCCAAATTCAGCCAGAAACATTCCTTTGCGCGCATACTTGGGTGAACTGAGGCCTTTCAGCCCCAGGATGAACAGAGCGGCCGAGAGAATATAGAAGTAACGTAAGGCTGGCGTCAGATCAGTCATCGCGGCAAGCGCTCCGGGCTGACTTGACCAGTAGTAGATGATCGCGAGAGAACCGATCCCGACGAGGATAAGTGCCCAGCGGATTGTGCGGGGCGAGGAGATCCGTTGAGATGGCTTTACTGCTCCCGTGGCGGCCAGACTCCCCGCGCTTACAGATTCCGGCGCTGGGCCCTTCTTAAACATCCTGAGCATCCGATCGGTTATGAGAAAGCCTCCCACCACATTGGTCGAGGAGCAGGCCACGGCTATGAACCCGAAAGCGGTGCTCAAGGTTCCGTGATCCGCGCCGGCAACGATTAGGGAACCGACCAGTGAAATTCCCGACATGGCGTTGGTGGCCGACATGAGCGGGGTGTGGAGCAAGGGGGGCACACGTAAAATTACGTGATAGCCGAGAAAACCCGCCAGCATGAAGATATAGAGCCCGATTTCCAGTTCCGTTGTCATGATGGAGGCGCCTCTCGACTGGTTGCCCGCGACTGTGCGGCTTTCACAGCCGGGTGGACGATCTCACCCTGATAAGTGACCAGCGGCCCGCGAGTCAGCTCGTCGCTGAGGTCGAGGCGAATGTTTCCGTCAACGAGAAGGTGAGCCAGATAGCTGGTCACATTTCGAGCGTACATTTGACTTGCGTGGAACGGCATCGTGCTGGGGAGGTTGGTCTGCCCGAAAATGGTGACTCCGTGGCGCACCACTTCCTGGCCGGGCTCAGTGAGCGCGCAGTTCCCGCCCTGCTCGGACGCGAGGTCAACGATTACCGAGCCCGGTCGCATCTGCCGAACCATCTCTTCGGTCACGAGTACCGGAGCCCGCACTCCGGGAACCAGGGCCGTCGTGATCACCACGTCGGCAGTTGATACGCATTGGGCCATCTTTTTCTGTTGCTGCTGGTAGAACTCCTGCGATTGGCTCCTGGCATAGCCGCCTTTATCCTCCGCGTCGTTCGTTTCCAGGCCCAAGTCCACAAATTTTGCCCCCAGACTCTCCACCTGCTCCTTCACGGCTGGGCGGGTGTCATAAACCTCCACCACTCCACCAAGCCGCCTTGCCGTCCCAATGGCTTGCAGACCGGCCACACCTGCCCCGATGATGAAAACGCGCGCTGGGGTCAGTGTGCCCGCCGCGCTCATCAGAAGCGGGAAGAACTTCGGAAGGCGGTTGGCTGCCATCAGCACTGCCTTGTACCCGCTGACAGTACTCATAGCGCTGAGCGCGTCCATGGGCTGGGCCCGGGCGATGCGGGGCACCAGCTCCAAGGAAAATGCTGTAATCCTGCCCGCGGCTAAAGCCTCGATTTCAGCGAACTGCGTGTAAGGTTGGAGGCAGCCGATGAATGCTGAGCCCGGCTTTAGTTTCCCGATTTCCTCAAGAGTTGGCGGTTGAACTTTCAGAAGAATGTCCAACTTCGGGATCAGGTCCGGCACGAGACGTGCCCCCTTCTCCAGATATATCGAGTCCGGAAACCCAGCTGCCACTCCCGCGCCGGGCTGCACCAACACTTCTAGACTTGCCTGCGTTAGCTTGGGGACAAGCTCGGGGACCAAAGCCACGCGCCGCTCGTGTGGGGCCGTCTCTTTCGGAATACCAACGATCATAGGCACCCCCGAACCTCACGGGAATTTCAACGGATGACCTGGGGTTGGAATCGATTTCCCAGTAATGATACACTCCGTCAACAAACCCTTCAACGATCTCGCGAATGCTGGTGCTCGCAGTTCCCACGTGGCGCACCGTGGAGCCTGAGACCGGGAATTCAGACACTCCGCACTATACTCTCAAACCCCTCTATGCCAAAATAGTCGCCACTATGAGGCTGCTTGTCGCCTATCTCCGCCGGTACTGGAAGCTGGTACTTCTAGCACTGTTTCTGGCAGCAATTAACCAGATTTTCTCCTTGCTCGATCCCTGGATTTTCCGAATTGTGATCGACGAATACGCAACGCGCTCTCAGAACTACACGACCTCAGAGTTCTTTAAGGGGGTTAGCCTGTGGCTGGCCGCGGCAGTGGGTGTCGCTTTCGTTTCGCGGGTCGCCAAGAACTTTCAGGACTATTTCATTAACGTCATCACGCAGCGCCTCGGGGCTCAAATTTATTCGGACGGCTTGCGACATTCGTTGGAGCTTCCCTACAGCGTATTTGAAGACCAACGCAGCGGAGAAACCCTCGGCAAGCTTCAGAAGGCCCGCACCGATGTGGAGAAGTTGATTGCTGCGTCAATTAACATTGTCTTTGTGTCGTTGGTCGGAGTGGTGTGGGTCATGGGGTACGCTCTCAGCGTGCACTGGCTCATCGCACCAGTTTACTTTCTCACGGTTCCGCTGCTGGGCTTCCTGAGCTCGGTGCTCAGCAGGAAGATTAAGAGAATTCAAAAGGTCATCGTGGCTGAAACGACAGCGCTGGCGGGTTCAACCACGGAGTCGCTCCGGAACATTGAATTGGTGAAGAGCCTGGGCCTGGCACAGCAGGAAATCCAAAGGCTGAACAACACAACCGGCAGGATTCTGGAACTAGAGCTTAAGAAGGTTCGCTATCTGCGGAGCTTGAGTTTCATTCAGGGCTCTTCGGTCAATTTCCTGAGGAATAGCATCATGTTCCTGATGCTCTATCTGATCTTTGCTCAGGAAATCACTGTGGGCGAGTTTTTTGCGCTCTGGATCTATTCGTTTTTTATCTTCGGACCGCTGCAGGAGTTGGGAAGCGTCATCAACATTTACCGTGAGGCCGAAGTTTCCTTGAACAACCTGGAAGAGATCCTGAAGACGCCCAAAGAGCCGAAACCAGCAAGCCCGGTACCCTTGTCTGACATTGGCAGCCTGGAGTTTTCAGAAGTTAGTTTCCAGCACCGCACGGCGACGACTCGCGCACTCAAAGGGATTTCATTCAGAGTGGAACGCGGGGAAACCATAGCGTTTGTTGGTCCTTCAGGGTCGGGGAAGACTACGCTGGTAAAGTTGCTTGTCGGCCTCTATATCCCGCAAAGAGGAAGGATTCTTTATGATGGCTTTCCTGTAACCGACGTGGATCTCGATCGCCTGCGGGAGAGGATCGGCTTCGTGACCCAGGATACGCAACTGTTTTCAGGCACGATCCGCGAGAATCTGTTATTCGTGAGCCCTTCGGCTTCAGACCAAGAGTGCTTGGATGTCCTGGAAAAATCCGCCTGTCAAAGCCTGCTGGCGCGGGCAGACAAGGGACTGGACACCGTGATTGGAGAAGGCGGTGTGAAAGTTTCTGGCGGCGAAAAGCAGCGGCTCTCCATTGCACGAGCGCTACTGCGGCGGCCCAGCCTTTTGGTATTTGACGAGGCTACATCTTCTCTCGATTCGCTCACCGAAGAGGAGATCAGTGAAAC
This sequence comes from uncultured Acidimicrobiia bacterium, assembly GCA_963752385.1. Classification (GTDB taxonomy): domain Bacteria; phylum Acidobacteriota; class Terriglobia; order Versatilivoradales; family Versatilivoraceae; genus CAVVYL01. The sequence goes on from CAVVYL010000043.1 coordinate 203,061, forward strand.
CATTCGCGACATCTCGACCCGCCGCGACCTGATCACCATCTTGATAGCGCACCGCCTCTCAACCGTGCTTCACGCAGACAGGATCTTCGTTCTGGAGAAAGGGAGCATCGTGGAGTCGGGCCGGCATGAAGAGCTGCTGGAACTCAAGGGCCTATACTACGCGATGTGGCGGCAACAAATCGGTGAGCGTGAGATGGCTGCTGCCAGCCCAGCTTTGCAAGATGTCCCAGCCCGGGCGTAAAAGAGAGCGGCGTCAGAGCGCTGAGCTACAATCGATGAGTCCTGAGTGATGAGCCGATCCTCTCCCTTACCCCCAACTGGGAGAAGGACCCGTGGTGACGAAGCATTACGCTCGCTGACAACCTGGCCGAAGTGTGAACTCCTCGCTAGCAAGCAACACTGACTCGATTTGGAAGTTGTTCTCACCGAACTTGGTGAAAAAGCAATCTCTTGTTCCCCTGACACTGTGCCTCACACTGCTAGTTCCTCCCCCCGTTTTGGCTTGGGGTCTCGACGTCCATCGATTGATCACCGATCGAGCGATTGACGTACTACCGGCGTCCATACGCCCATTCTTTGAAAAGCACCGCGGTTTCATCGTAGAGCATTCCGTCGATCCCGATCTCTGGCGAAATGCGGGCTTCCTGGAAGAGCCATCACGGCACTTTCTGGATCTCGATTCCTTTGGATCTTATCCATTCAGGGAACTGCCTCGGGACCGCGATGCCGCCATCGCTAAATTTGGCAAAGAGCGAATCGAACAGGAGGGCCAGCTTCCGTGGAGGACGGTAGAAATCTACCAACGGCTGATACAGGCTTTTGAGCAACACAAAGCAGGCACTCACGGCTACGCGCTCGACGACGTCAAGTTCTTTTCAGCGGCTCTGGCGCATTATGTCAGCGACGCGCACGTTCCGTTTCACGCTGTCAAAAACTACGATGGCCAGCTCACGAACCAGCACGGGATTCATTCTCGCTTTGAGACTGAATTAGTTCTCCGCAATCGAGAGCGGCTCGTGATTCATCCGTTCCCTGCCTCCGCCGTAGCCAGTCCCTTGGACTTTGTTTTTGACGCCTTGCTGAAGAGTTTCACCTTCGTAGATCCCATCCTCCGAGCTGATCGTGAAGCCTCGGAGGGGCGTGAAGCGTACGATGACACCTACTTCGAGAGATTTTTCTTGCAGACGCGCCGTGTACTGGAACACAGGCTCACCGATTCGATTTCTGCAGTCGCTTCCATGGTTGTTAGTGCGTGGGAGGAAGCCGGGAAGCCGCAACTGCTGCTGGAAGTGAAGCGAAGTCCAAGAAAGATCAAACGGGAGGGGGACGGCAGGTAGTTCTCTTAGCAAAAATGGGTCTGAAAACTCGCATGGTCGGAGCAGCCGCAGGAACGCACACTGCTGGCCCGCTTCGTCATTCGCGCGAAAGTGAGAGTTCAGCCTGTGTTCCTGCTCAGCTTGCGCTCGCCGGATGAGTCTTAGGGACGAGCTCTAAACTTACATGGAGAATGGCTCATGGCGCCGAAGTCGCGACTCCGTAGGCGGCTATCCCTCCAGCCGGTCTTCGCGAGCTGCCGTTGCTTCACGACTCCTCCTCTCGGGTTCCTCGAAAGGCGGCGGGCAGCTTGCGTGCTCCAATCAAACCAGCCCGGTTGAACACTGCACGCAAAACGGCTGAATCAATTGCCGTTGCCTTCGGGCTTCCTCGGCATCGGAAAGGCCCTTTTCAGAAAAAACGGGCTCTCCCCTTCCTTGATCGTGTAATCTGCTGGAACTTCAAACAGCGAGGCAGGCTGCTCACTGCGGCTGATTGCGGTGAGCCGATATACCGTCTCACCCATGCGCGGGTCATTCTGTCTAGACAGCACAACGACCTGCAACTCCGGGGAGAACCATCGCTCAGAAACAATATTGATTGGTAACTCGTTTCCAATCTGCCCGGCCGGAATGGTAATGGTGGTCCGAGTCCCCTCGGCTTCCACTCCTTCAATAACCCGTTTGCCCAATGACTCCGTTTCAGGCTTGGGGCCGTTCTCGTTGAGGTGAACCCCCTCAATTGCAACCCCGAGCCGACTGAGGGCTCCGACCATGCGGTCGGAGCCTGCCGGTTCAGCGAGCCTTGCTTCTGCCGTCGGGCTGTAAACGGCTGGCTCGTTGGTCTCAACCCGCCGCGTCGCCCCAGCCGGAGGTCTCTGTTCGACTTTACCCTTGCTGACAAAGCTCGGCTGGGGAAGTTTTCGGGCAGTTTTGTCTTTTGGGTTCAAGACGAAGTTCACACCGGCTACTGGATCGTTAATGAAGATCGTCTGCGGTGGATCGCCTGCGGCCGCCCATGGACCGATGGCGCTCAGAGTCTGGTCACGTCGCGTGCGTCCATCGCTGTCACGATACACGCTAGCACTGTTCTTATGCTGGATGCGATTGCCATCGCTGAGCGTCTGGGTGGTTTCGGTCACTGCTTCTGCCGAATAAGGAGAGTCTTTGACCAGTTTGCCGCCAAAGCTCATTTCGGAGGCAATCCACCCGAAATTAACCTCACTCTTGAACAGCCCTCCCGCCTCTCCTGGGATCGGTACTGGCAGGTTGAACATCATTGGCGCTGCGCCCTCAATCAGCACGTCGGTCTCAACTTGAGACGACTTCTTGCCCTTAGGAGCCTCTTGAGTAAGAGCACGTACGATCACCGTCGCAAAAAAAAGCAATGCTACCAAAATCGTGAAAGAGAGTTTTCGAGATCTCATAAGGTAATCTCCTTGCTTTAGGAAAGATAGAGTCAAGAACTCAGTATAGTTGTCGCTGCAATAGCCAGTTCTGCATATCTTGGGTCAAGTCCTCGCGGCCACGCCGTCTTCGTTCTTCTGAAATTTTGGAAGGACTGGAAAAAACGCCACGATCAACGCAAACGGCGAATTGATTTTACCCTACTAGAGCCTTACTCCGTGTTCCCCTGGTTTTTGTCGGGGCGATACCAGGTCACTCCCTCTAGCGCACAAACCGCACGGCCACAGCCGTGCCATCTTCCGCAAGCACGACGTCCGCCTGGACGGGTTCCCTGGAGCGTTCCATATTCATCGGCAGCCCAACAGCATGAAGAGCCGACCTCGGCAATTGGACACGAACGATCTGGCCCTGTTCGAGTGGAGACAATGTTCTATAGATCGTGAGCGGAAGAAATTCGGTTTGCTCTTCTCTTGTCTCAGGATCTTCCGCCTCGCGGAAGACGCTTCCGGACGACCGAGCGAGGAGTTGGGGACGCTGTGGACGGGCGCGTTGCGGTGGTCTCGGGCGTTCCCTTGCGCGCTTGATCTCCTCTTTCCCGGGCAGGGTCAGTCGTGTCTGAGGGACTCGCAGGCCTGTCTCCCGTGCCGCACTCTCACGGGAAGCGGCAGAACCGGGCGAGTCAAGCTTGGGCCCCGGGGAACGACTAGCCTGCTCATTAGGCCTTTCCATAGTCTTACGGTTCAGGATGAGCCCAAACAGTAGCAGAATCGAGGCAGCCAGCCCCATGAATGCAAAAGCTCGACGCCTCGGTGTTCTGGAGGATTCTCGATCCAGATGCGCTGGAGGTCTAGCGCTCTCCGGTGGGTTCTGGGCCTGCTGCGCTCCAGGTTCGAGGCCTGCCTGCCATTCATGGAAGACCTTCCGCAAACGAAGTTCAAGATGAGCGGGGGCTGTCTCGCTTCTAGAGTTCATCGCCAGCGTGCGTAGTCCAGCCATCAGGGAACGCTCGTCTAACAGTCTGGCTGCACAACGGGAGCAGGTTTCGGCGTGGCTCAAGGCCGTTTCACGGGCATCACTTTCCAACTTCTCGCTACGGACTAATGGCAAAAGCAAGTTCTCGAATTCTCGGCAGTTCATGCAAAACACCTCGATATGTTGCCCGCTCGGGATGTTGGCAGGGCTTTCCCGGCACTACGCAACCTCTCGATCAGCAACGCGTGGGCCCGATGCAATCGTGAACGCACGGTTCCCACCGCGCAGCCGAGTGCCTGAGCGGCTTGCGCATAGCTCATCTCTTCAAGGTCCACAAACACCACTACTTCCCTGTAGCGCAATGGTAGTGCCAGGATGGCATGGCGCATCGCCTGAAGACCTTCCCGCCGGGTGAGATCGGCGAGCGGATCGTCAGGCGCAGTCAGCGACTCTAACGGAAAGGCATCTTCATCCTCGCCCATTGGCGCCAGCAAGCGACTGCCCTCCAGGTTGCGCAAGACATGGTTGCGGGCAATGCCGAAGAGATAAGCCGAGAGCGATCCGCGCGCCGCGTCAAAAGTCAGCCTTTCGCGCATCAGCGCCATAAAAACTTCCTGTGTCACGTCCTGGGCAATGCTTTCACTGCCGCTCGTCTGCAGTGCAAAGCGATAGACCGGACCCTGATGACGCCGGTATAGGAGCACAAATGCCTCTTCGTCACCGGCTCGGGCCAGCCCTAGCAGCTCGGGATCGCTCAGCGCTTGGAGATCGATCATTAGGTTCCTTGGGCCCTCGTCACCATCCGGCTGACACTTGCAATTCAGTCTTAAAGCAAAAAAGTTCCAGAAAATCTATGCTAGAATTTTCAGGTCAGCAAACCGTTAGAGGAGGTATTCGCGATGGGCCTGAAAAAACCTATGATTTGTGTGATCCTGATGTTCGGTCTGGCTGTCGGTGTGGCTCTGGCAGCCAGCGGTAATGTCGATAAGAGAGAATACGTCTGTATGATGCAGGACATGGTACTGGGGAAACCTGGCATTCCGATTCAGTTTGAAGGCAAGACCTATTACGGCTGTTGCGAAATGTGCAAAGAAAGAATCAAGAATGAGCCTCAAAAGTACACCAAAGCCGTTGATCCTGTTTCCGGGAAGTCCGTCGATAAGGCCTCTTCCTTCATTTATGGCCTGGAAGGTAGCGCCTACTACTTTGCAAGCGATGCCAATCGTAAGGCCTTTTCCACCGATCCGCAGAAGTACCTTAAGAAGTAATTCCTCCCCAGTTACGCCATCGCGCCATACTGGCTGAAAGCAACCGGGTTCCTGGAGTGCTTGAGGCTGCGAAGAATCCCAGTCCAGCATGTGGGGTAGGCTACGAGCCTAGCTGGTTCAGGGGGCTTTCCAGCTCGCCGAACACCTCGACTGACAGGTTTCTTGGCCACTCCGGTGTTAAGGCGACTGGAAAGTTGCCTTGGCTGGCGGACTGAAAAGCCCGCTCCCTATCACTTCTTCACAGCTTCCTTCACAGACACCCTAACTAGCTGTGACTCGCCTTGACACAGGACTTGACCTTCACAGCGGCTGGAGTAGTCCATGAGTGACCAGGTCGCCGTCGTCTCGCCAAAGGGTGTGGATCGCCTGCGCGCCGGGCACCTTTGGGTCTACCGTGGCGATGTATTGCAGTGTGAGGCCGATCCTGGCTCCATTGTCTCGGTGCACGACAGAAAAGGGCATCCTTGCGGGAAAGCCTTCTACAGTTCCGCTTCCCTCATCGCGCTGCGCCTATTAACCCGGCACGATGCAGCCATTGATCGCAGCTTCTGGAAGCATCGGCTTGAGCAAGCCTGGGAATTGCGCCAACGCGTCGTCGCCGATACCGAAATGTACCGGCTGGTGCATGGCGAAGGAGATGGCTTACCCTCGATCATTGTGGACCGCTATGGGAATGTGCTCTCGATGCAGACTCTCAGTCAGGGTGCTGAACAGGCCAAGCCGATGCTCGTCGAGTTGCTTTTGGAGCTGTGTCAGCCAAGGGCCATCATCGAACGCAACGACAGCAAGGTGAGAGAGCTAGAAGGGTTACCGCAAAGCCGTTCCGTTTTGTCAGGCGCAGATCCTGGAGAAATTGTCTGCCGCGAAAACGGCCTGCAATTCTACTTGCAACCGCTTAGCGGTCAGAAAACCGGCGCCTTTCTCGACCAGCGCGAGAATCGTGCCTGGACTCAAAAACTGGCGCGTGGCAAAGCCCTGGACTGCTTTTGCTATACGGGCGCCTTCGCAATGCACATGGCGCTCAGCTGCGATGAGGTCGAAGCCGTGGACATTTCGGAAGCCGCAGCCCAGTTGGGACAGCGCAATGCTACACTCAACGGATTCAGCAATGTCCATTTCGAGACTGAAAACGTCTTTGACCGCCTTAGACTCTACGATCACCTGAAGAAGCGATTTGATACGATCGTGCTCGATCCCCCGGCTTTCGCGAAGCACCGCTCTCACGTGGAGGCTGCGGTACGCGGCTATCGAGAAATCAACCTCCGCGCGTTGCGACTGCTCAACCCGGGCGGCCTGCTGGTGACAGCGACCTGCTCTCAGCTCATTGACGAGACCCAGTTCTTGAACCTGCTGACTCAGGCGGCCGCCGATGCGCGGCGCAAGGTCCAGATTCTACAGAAACGCACTCAGGCCCAAGACCACCCTTTCCTTTTGTCTGTGCCTGAGACCTACTACTTGAAGTGTCTGTTCCTGAGAATCTTGGATTAGCCCGCGGACGATATCCACAAGGCGCACCAAGGAAGAGCGGATCGAAGCGATTTCTGCTTCACTGCCACGCTCATTGGAGCGAGGGAACGGCGAGAGTGAATGCTCAGGAGAAACATTCCGTCGTGCCCCTCTTGGATCGTCTTGTGGATACTTTACTTCGAGTATGCCGGCGATTCCTCGGCCACTCGCAAGAGTCGGCGCTCCAGAACTCCAGCCAGAACCCGGCCGGTATGGGATTCTCGAACGTGAGAAAGCTGTTCCGGGGTACCCTGGGCAACAATCCTTCCGCCGTGCAGGCCACCCTCTGGACCGAGATCAATCACCCAATCCGCGGTCTTAATCACGTCAATATTATGTTCAATGACGATGACCGTGTTGCCGAGGTCGGTCAGACGTGTCAAGACTTCCAGTAACTTCTTGATGTCATCGAAGTGCAATCCGGTTGTGGGTTCGTCCAGGATGTAGAGCGTTCTTCCTGTTGCTCGCCGGCTCAGTTCCTTCGCCAGCTTGATTCGCTGCGCCTCTCCACCGGAAAGAGTTGTAGCGGATTGCCCTAAGTGGAGGTAGCCGAGCCCTACGTCGAGCAAGGTTTGCAGTTTGATCCGGATCTGCGGAATGTTCTCAAGAACCGGAAGAGCTTCGCTGACGGTCGTTTCGAGGAGTTCTGAGATGGAATAGCTCTTATATTTGACGGCAAGCGTTTCCCTGTTGTAGCGTTGCCCGCGGCAGACCTCGCATTGCACATAGACGTCCGGAAGGAAGTTCATCGCGATGCGCCGCAAGCCGTCGCCCTGGCAAGCCTCGCAACGTCCACCCTTCACGTTGAAACTGAATCGTCCGGCCTTGTACCCTCTTTCTCTCGACTCAGGAAGCGAGGCATACAGTTCTCGAATGGGCGTGAACAAGCCTGTGTAGGTTGCCGGATTCGAGCGTGGTGTTCTGCCGATGGGGGATTGGTCAATCTCAATTACCTTGTCGATCAGCTCGATGCCCTGAATATCTTTGTGTTTTCCTGGTTCATCCAAGGAACGGTAGAGCCTTCTGGCCAAAGCGCGATACAGGATGTCGTTCACCAAAGAAGACTTTCCTGAACCGGACACTCCCGTGACGACCGTCAGCAGTCCAACAGGAAACTGAACGTCGATGTTCTTCAGGTTGTTGTGGGCGGCTCCTCGAACAGCTACGGCATTGCCGTTCGGCCTTCGCCGGAAGCCAGGGATGGCGATGCTCAAATCACCTGCCAGGTAGCGGCCTGTAAGCGATCTGGGATTCCGGGCAACTTCGCTGGCGGTGCCCTTGGCGATGAGTTCTCCGCCGGTCTTTCCCGCACCAGGTCCCAGATCCACGACGTAATCCGCCCGCCGGATGGTTTCCTCGTCATGTTCCACTACCAAGACAGTGTTCCCCAGATCCCGTAATTGCTCAAGCATCGTTAAGAGGCGCTGGTTATCCCGGGCGTGCAACCCGATGGAAGGCTCGTCCAGCACGTAGAGCACGCCACGCAGTTTGGAACCAATCTGTGTTGCCAGGCGGATCCGCTGCCCTTCGCCACCCGATAGTGTCGATGCCGATCGCGCCAGGCTCAAATAATTCAGTCCCACTGCGTCGAGGAATTCCAGGCGCTCGATGACCTCCTGAACAATACGCCCTGCGATGACTTTCTCCCGCTCGGTGAGCTGGACTCCCCGCACAACGTGAAGCGTCTCGCCAACTGAAAGTGTTGTGAGATCCGCAATCGATAGACCGGCAACCTTGATTGCGAGGCTTTCTGGCCGCAATCGCTTTCCGGCACAGCCCGAACAAGGTCGTGTGGCCATATAGGCCCCCAGACTCTGGCCATCGTCGAAATCGCCGGCGAAGCTGTCTTGTATGAACTTCAAAATGCCGTTCCCTAGCTCGGCATGATGATTCACGCCATTCCAAATGGCGCTTTGCACCTTCGATGGCAGAGTCTGAAAGGGCTGGTTTAGATCTACCTTGAAGAAGTCCTGGACGGCGTCCAAGAGGCGGATTATCGAGGAAGGCAGCTCATCGTTCCACGGAGCCAGTGCGCCGTTCAGGATCGACTTCTCCGGATCGGGCAGGATACGACCAGGATCGAGTTCGAACCTGTAGCCAAGTCCGGAGCAGTCCGGACAAGCTCCATAATGACTGTTAAACGAGAAAGTCCTGGGTTCGACCGCCGGTATCGAAATCCCGCAGTCCACACAAGCCAGCTTTTCCGAGTACAGTTTCTCCTCTCCATTTACGACCGCCAGGAGCACGATCCCATTGGTCAATTTCATTGCCACCTCGATGGAACTTTCCAGCCGTTTTTCGATTCCAGGTTTGATCAGGAGCCGGTCGACGACGACTTCAACAGTATGGTTTCTGGCCCTATCTAACCGGATCTTTTCATCGAGATTGTGCAACGTACCGTCGATGCGCGCTCGAACGAAACCGTCGCGGGCAAGGTCCTCCAAGACCTTTCGGAATTCACCTTTGCGGCCCCGCACGATGGGTGCTAGAACCATGATGCGCTCGCCTTCCGGCAGAGCCCCGACGTTTTCCAGGATCTGTTTGGTAGATTGTCTGGCGATGGGCCGTCCACACCTGTGGCAGTGCGGCACCCCAATCGAAGAATACAAGAGGCGCAGGTAATCGTAGATTTCGGTGATGGTCCCGACGGTTGAGCGAGGACTGCGGTTGGTCGTCTTTTGCTCAATGGAAATGGCTGGGCTCAGCCCCTCGATGGAATCGACGTCAGGCCTTTCCAGTTGGTCCAGGAACTGGCGCGCATAGGCCGAAAGCGACTCGACGTAGCGTCTCTGTCCTTCGGCGTAGATGGTATCGAAGGCCAAGCTCGACTTGCCCGAACCGCTCAGGCCAGTGATGACCGTAAGTTTATTTCGAGGGATCTCAACATTGATGTTTTTGAGGTTGTGCTGGCGGGCACCTCTGATAATGATCCTGTCAATCCCCATCTGCTAGCAAACTCACCCAGACATGAATTTTCGACGTTTCACAAAAGAGAGATGATAGACTCAGCTTTCAAGGAGCGTCAAGCGGTTTGGTCTGAGAGGTTCCAAACAAAGGTGGCGCCTGAGCGTAATGAAGAGCTTGGAATCTGGACTCAAAGGAGGGACGACAGTTTAGCCAGCGGTCATGAGTTCGAAGCGAGAACGATCTCGGGCCAGGTCAACCGATGAGCAATTTTTCGAGCTTGAGTTTCTCAGACTCAGGGAGATCCAGGAACTGTATCCCGACTGCCTTGTCCTTTTGAACCCATACCACCCTGGCGTTCCCCTGAAATGAAGCGAACTCTCCAGGAACATCAAACTTGACTTGGATGATACTGTCCTTGTCAGGCGTCTTTGCCAAGCTGACAAAGGCACCCCCAAAGCTGACGTACTCCATCGTTCCCTTGCGGTGCCTGAGGTCTTGCGATACTTCCACTTCAAGATGGGTTCGTTCGCGGGCGAAATTTCTGCGCTCTGCACCGGTGTCTTTCATTCAGTCCTCCTTGAAGGGTGCGTAGGCAAGGCAATGGAATAACAAATCCAAGGGAGTGTCAAGCGCCTGTTGGCATTTCAAGTTTGGCGACTAGGCTCGTGGCGGGACGGCACGTTCAGAGTCACTGAAGGCAGAGAGTGGTGGCCAGCGCTGGATCCGCTGGAACACCTCGCACTCTGAATCAGACTCAGCCATGGAAACTCGTTCCGTGCTGATGACAACAAGAAAGAGGTTGATGTGTTTAGCGCCAGCTCTACTGGGCGTGGCCTTGATTCTCAGCTTTTTCTGTCTTTCGCTCCGCTCAGACGGCAAGTCTACTTCCACTCCAGTACTTCATTTGGTTCGGGGCAGAGTGATCAACCTCGACGGCCAGCCGCTGCGTAGCACCAAGGTACAACTGGCCCGCAGCCGCGCCGCTCTGATTGGTAGCCAGACACTCGGTTACGAAGGGAGTTTCGCCTTTGAGGGGTTGCCCTCCGGCATCTACGTGTTGACTCTTGAGCGCGAAGGGGCCGCGACGATCGTCCGGACCATCGAGATCAAATCCTACCCGACACCGAAGACCATTTTCCTGGAAATCAGACTCGACCAGGAATCTGTGGCTTCAGTCCGCGAAATTGTCACCGAGTTCTCTCGTCAAGATCCGAGTAAGCGGGTGGAGACGCCGACTCGAGTTTCTAAGAAAGCGCAGCGGGCTTTCCAGCAAGCCATGGAAGAGAGTGAGAGAGGTAATCGCTTGAAGGCCGTTGAGTACCTGGAGAAGGCCATTCGTGAGCAGCCCGACTATTTTGAGGCTTACAATAACCTGGGAATTCAACATCAGAAGTTGCAGCAATGGCCACAGGCGATCCAGGCCTTCCGGCGCGCCATTGAATGTCGCAGCGACTCAGCCAAGCCTTTTTTGAACCTGGGCCTTCTGTATTGGGAACAAGGAGAGATCCATTCCGCGATTGAGTCTTTCGAATCAGCCCGGAAGTTGGATGACGGCTCAATGCTGGCCCACTACGCGCTGGGCCAGCTGTACTTTCGAAGCCAAAATTATGTCAAAGCCCAGGGGCACTTGGAAATTGCCACACGCCTGAATCCAAAGGAAGCTCGCTCTGCATTTCTGCTGCTCGCCCAGCTTGAAGTCCTCAGTCAAAATCCCGGCCGCGCCAAAGAGTACCTGGAAGTGATGCTCCAGTATTTCCCCTCCGATCCAGAAGCCCTCAGACTACGACAAACCCTTGAGGAAGGCCCGGAGCCATAAATCAGCGTTTCCTTGAGAGCTCCAAATTCAGATTGAACTCTGGTTGGCTTAGAGCGGGTCAAGCCTGCGGGCTGCCTGGTGATCGCTGGCGACGCAACAAGTCTCAGATCGGTTTGGCTTCATGTTTCGTCTCCCGGTTTGCCACTTGGATGCCCATGAGTAGCCTGGTCGCAATCCCACCTTTGCTTTGGAGATGCTTCAGGTATTTCCGAAGCCTGCCGTTTTAAGCTCACTCTTGGTCTTTTTGTCCGAAAGATACTCCAGGCTAATTGGCTAGAGAAAGTCAGTTCCCAGTTTTGGAAAGTGATGGGACAAAAGGCTAAAGTCGTGCCAACCAGCACCCGATATCAACTTGTGCTAGCACGACTCACTGAAGTCAGCTATCGCTCCTCCACCTTTTGCTTGGAACGTCCAGGTCTGGCTTGTCGCGCTTGAGCGTTTGCAGGTCACCTTGAATCGAGAGGATTTTAGATTTCGCTATGGAGAGCCAAGTCCAGAACCAGTCGTTGGATCAGCCGTTGACTGCTTCGATGGGTAGTGACTTCTCTCATCGGCTTCTCATTGTGGACGATGACAGTACCGTTCGAAAGGCTTTGGTTGAGGTTCTAAAGCATAGTGGTTATGAATGTGACCAGGCGGCATCGGCAGATGAGGCCATGGTTTATCTGCAACAACAGACTTACACGTGTGTGCTCACGGATCTTGTGATGCCGGAGCGCTCGGGAATCGAGCTTCTGCGGGACATCGTTTCAACCTATCCGGACATTGCCGTCATCATGGTCAGCGGGCAAAACGATTCTGTTCAAGTCCGCCGAGCCCTGAAAACTGGTGCATTTGACTATATTGTCAAGCCCGCCACTGCCGGCGAAATTGTGACGACAGTTTACGGAGCGTTAAAGAAACGGGAACACTACCTCAAAGAGCAGAACGACAAGCAGAAGCTGGTGGATAAGGCCGAAGTCGGGATCATAGACTCCATCCTCTTTAAGGATATTGTCCGCAGCACCATTGACGGAATCATGATTACCGATCTGGAAAACCGGATCATCATGGTGAATCCAGCCTATGAAGAGCAGACCGGATATCTGCGTGAGGAACTCTTAGGTTCGGTGCCACGAATCCTTAAGGGAAGCGAAAATGGCTCGTCTCGGGACTTTGGCAGGCGAGTGGCGTATGAACTGGCAAACAGCGGGCATTGGTCGGGCGAAGTCATCGACCGCCGCAAGGACGGCAGGGAGTGGTTTGCCAATCTGACAATCAGCCGAGTAAAGGACACTCGTGACATCGCGTTTGCCGATATTTTCATCGTCCGAGACATCACCGACAAGAAGAACATGGAACAACAGCTGATTGAGCGCCTGCAAGAGGTTCAGTCAGCCCAGGATGCCGCGATCATCGGGTTCGCCAAGTTGGCGGAATGCCGAGACCCGGAGACTGGAAGCCACCTGGAAAGAATGCGCAAATATTGCCGTGTTCTGGCTGAGCAAATGGCACAATCGCCGAAGTACCGAGTGGAAATAGACGATGGCTTCATTGATAGTCTCTACAAATCCAGTCCGCTCCACGATGTCGGCAAAGTGGGCATCCCGGATAGCATCCTGCTTAAGCCCGGCAAGCTAACGCGGGAAGAGTATGAGATCATGAAGACACACACCATCATTGGTGGCGACGCGCTGAAGACCGCCGAGAGCAAGCTCCCCGGGCGTTCTTTTTTGACTCTTGGCAAAGAGATCGCCTATCACCATCACGAGAAGTTTGACGGCACGGGTTACCCTTTCGGGCGGTCAGCTGATGCGATCCCACTGTGCGCCCGGATTGTGGCTTTCGCTGACGCCTACGATGCGCTCACATCCAAGCGGGTGTATAAGGACGTGGTGGAGCCAGAGGAATCAAAGCGGCGCCTGCTGAGGGATCGTGCCAAGCATTTCGACCCTGACGTAGTCGATGCCTTCATGCAGCGGGAGGGGGAGTTCTTAAAGATTCTCCGTCAGGTCAACGAAGCCTGAATCGAGACGCAAGACGACGGTCATCACCGAGACCCGCTGGTCGGGTATGACCTACTGCCCATTCGGACATCCCTCTTCAGACCTTTTAACTATTCCTGGTATCGCAGTAGAGAATAAACATCATAACCGTTGAGCCTTTTCCGGCCGTTCAGAAACTCCAATTCCACGAGGAATGCCAAACCTGCCACTTTCCCACCCAGTTGCTCGATGAGCTGGATTGCCGCGGCACCCGTGCCGCCAGTGGCGAGGAGATCATCCACAACCAGCACGCGCTGCCCTTTCTGAATAGCATCCTTGTGGACCTCGAGCGTGTCCTTGCCGTACTCCAGATCGTAAGTGACCTTGAGCGTCTCCGCCGGTAGTTTGCCCGGCTTTCGCACCGGAACAAAGCCCGCGCCCAGTTGGTAGGCGAGCGTAGGAGCAAAAATGAAGCCGCGCGACTCCACGCCCAAAACCAAATCGATTTGCTGCTTCTCGTAGCGCGATGCCAATAGGTCTAGGACCTCCCTGAGAGCCGCGGCATCCTTCAGCAGCGTCGTAATGTCGTAAAAGAGAATCCCCTTCTTTGGGAAATCTGGAACGTTCCGGATCAGTTGTTTGAAATCTTGCATGCGCTAACCTCATTGAGGGTTGAAAGCGAGTCTGGAACGAAAAACAGTCCGGCGATCCGAAAAGGGTGGGAAGCAAAGAACGCTGCAGTGGACACTTGCTGCGCACAAGAAAAAAGCGGTGTCATCATATCGGCACTGACCGCAAATACCAAAGTCAAATCTGAGGGGCAACTGAGGAGAGCCGGTTTCCAGTTTCATGACCTCGTCCGAGGCCGACAGTGGTTGTAGTGAGTTACGGTCAAAAGCGGCGTGGGATAAACGTCTTGCCCAAGTGCTTGCTGAGCCCGCAAACGTAACTTCTTTGGCATTCACGTCCGATCAGTACTCAGGTAGTTTGGTATACTGAGGCCCGTCCTGGGTGAAGGAGAAACCTTTGATGAGACCGATGTTGGTGACCGGCGGGGCGGGATTCATCGGAAGCAATTTCGTCCACCTGGCCCTGGCTACGACGGACGCCAGAGTTGTGGTTCTAGATAAGCTGACGTATGCCGGCAGTTTGAGTAATTTGAAGGGCGCTCAGAGCAACTCCCGTTTCGTCTTTGTAAAGGGGGACATTGCCGATCGCTCCTGTCTGGAGGCCATCTTTCGGGAGCATCAGCCTGGCGCTGTTCTGAATTTTGCCGCAGAGACCCATGTTGACCGCTCGATCGACGATCCTCGCCCGTTTGTGACCACAAACGTGGTCGGCACTTCTGAACTTCTTGAGGTCAGCCGACAATACTTCACGCGGCTTCGGCCTGAAGAGAAGGAGCGGTTCCGCTTTTTGCATGTTTCAACAGATGAAGTCTTCGGAACGCTTGGGGAAACGGGCCTGTTCGCGGAAACCACACCCTACGCACCGAACTCACCTTATGCAGCTTCCAAGGCTTCTGCCGACCATCTGGTCCGGGCCTACTACGAGACCTACAGACTCCCAGGAATCATTACCAATTGTTCAAACAATTACGGACCCTATCAGTTTCCTGAGAAACTGATTCCTCTGATGCTGCTCAACGCGCTGGAAGGTAAGGCGCTTCCGATCTACGGTGACGGTGGCAACGTCCGGGACTGGCTCTACGTGGAGGATCATTGCAGCGGTATCCTGCTGGTGTTACGCGATGGCAAGCCGGGCGAGAAGTACAACATTGGCGGCAGGAACGAGCGCACGAATCTTCAGATTGTGGACAGCATCTGTGCCTGCCTCGAAAATCTGGTTTCCGCCGCTGAGAATCCCGCGATGCAACGACAGGGACTGACGCGCTACTCGGCCCTGAAACGTTTCGTCACAGATCGCCCCGGCCACGATCGCCGCTACGCCATTGATGCCGAAAAAGTCCGCCATGAGTTAGGCTGGCGGCCCAAATATGACTTTGAACGGGGCCTCGCCAAGACCGTGCGCTGGTATTATCAAAACCTCGACTGGTGCCGCGAAGTCCAGAAGGGCCGGTACGATCGGGAACGGCTTGGCTTGAAGAAGGAGAATCAATGACTAGAAAGGGGATGATCCTGGCTGGAGGCAGTGGCACGAGGCTTTATCCATTGACGCGCGCGGTAAGCAAGCAACTGGTCCCCGTCTACGACAAGCCGATGATTTACTATCCACTGTCTACGCTGATGCTAGCCGGTATTCGGCAGATCCTCATGATTACGACGCCGCATGAGCAGCCTGGTTTCAAACGGCTGTTAGGGGACGGCTGCCAGTGGGGCCTGAAGCTCGAATACGCCGCTCAGCCAAGTCCTGACGGACTGGCTCAGGCTTTCCTGATTGGCCGCGACTTTCTGGGAAACTCTTCGGCGGCGCTGGTGCTGGGCGACAACATCTTCTATGGACACGGATTGCCCCGCTATCTAACGACCGCAGCGGAGCGGGAGACCGGTGCCACCATTTTCGCGTATCAGGTGAGGGACCCGGAGCGATATGGCGTGGTCTCGTTTGACCGCCAGGGCAAGGCCAAGACTCTGCATGAGAAACCTGCGAAGCCTCTTTCATCCTATGCGGTGCCGGGCCTCTACTTTTATGACAGCCAGGTCGTGGAGTTCGCGTCCCGTCTGAAACCTTCGGCACGAGGGGAGTTGGAGATCACGGATCTTAACCTGGAGTATCTACGTACCGGCCAGCTGCATGTCGAAAAGTTCGGGCGAGGCATCGCCTGGCTCGACACGGGTACGCACGAGTCTTTGCTTCAGGCGTCCGTTTTCATTCAAACGCTTCAAGATCGCCAGGGATTGATGGTTTCTTGTCTCGAAGAAATCGCCTTGAAAATGGGATACATTTCCCCTGGGCAAGTCCGCGAGATCGCAGAATCGATGAAAGGGAATCAATACGGACAATATCTGCTGCGCCTGCTCGAAACGGAAGCATGAGACGACGAATTCCCTGACCAGTCACCGAGCCTGTCGGGGATGTTCCTCATCCGGCGTGGCCATGCGGGAAGGACACATAGAGCTTAAATCCATCTTGTCACCAGTCGTATTGTGGTTTCTAAGAAATCGATCCTGAGGCTTCCCTCCGAAAAGACCGCGAAGACCACATCTCTCCTTGCGGGAGAGTTCTTGCACCGTTTCCAGCTGTGAGTCCGGAACCCCTATGACATCGGCATTGGCGAAGTAGCTTCGCAGGAAGTCGGCGCCGATACTTCATTCCTCACGACAGTCCAGGTCTCAAACTGCTTCAGGACCTCGATACCGAAGCGTAGGAGAGATCGGGTGGTTGCTGTCTTGCCGTCCTAACGTCTCTGAAAAATTTTCTGAGACATTTGTTCAAATTTGAACAGGCTCCTCTGCAACCTTCAGGTTACATGGGGTTCGTGCTGCCAGTGTAGGCACACCAACACTGTTTCACTGTCACACACCGTGACAGGACCGGGTTGCGGATTGTAACTTTGCGTGACAGACGCCAAAGCCACCGCATCCCCCGAAAGAACCTTCTTACCATCTAAATTTCGGATTTCCTGAGCGATAGCAAAAAACTGCTGGCCCTTCAAAGAACGGCAGGGTGCCTGCTGCTGGTTGGGCGGCCTCACATAACAACAAATCCACTTCGAGGGAGGAATCGCTTTGAAGGCAAGTTCAATCTCACTCCGAGTGGGGCGCATGCACCGTGAAAAGGTAAGTTCTGCTGATTCGTTTTCTTTCGTAATGAATTTTTGAATTGTTGGGCTATTCTCAAAGGAGAGAAATACACAATCCAATTGGCAGGCCTCTTTCGCAACTATGGTCGACTAGTCCCTTAGGAATACATGGTCCCGTTGGTATTCAGCCCTCGCCGCAGCCGCTTCGCCAGATAGCACAATACAAGTCCAACCGCCGCCCATGAGCCTGCCGAAAGACCAGCCCCAGCAGCGCAACAATAGGTTCTGTCTTGGATGGTTACTGGGTCTGTCACAAGTCCAACACTCCGATTTGCATTTCCTGGTTTGTCCGAAGGTACCAATTGCCTCTGACGCGCCCCAAAGCTTGTTCAACGTTCATAGGAACTTAACATTGAGGATACCAGCTGATTAACATCGAGCCTCTAGGTTGGGGTCTCGAAGACTAGGCCGCCTTCAAGGAAAAGTATTCTCACGAGTTACCGCTCGAGTGCGGATGTTCCGGCTCGCCATACCTGGCAATCAGGATGTCTGATTGAGGATTAGACCCACGGAAGGAGAGCAAGTATTCAGCTGACCACGAGAGGAGGTGAAGGCACAGAATCGCAGCGCAAGAACAAGGCATAGAAACTGTAGGAAAAGAAGGCTGTCCATAGACCGAGGAGGCTGTATGAGAAGCAAAAGAAGCATGGCTGCAAGGCCTGATGACCAATGCAGCCAGCGGTATGGCCCCCGTCCTCAGCGGACGAAGGAAACACCCTTCTCGATGGAATGCAGATGACAGTAGTCCGAAAGACAGAATTGGCTACTGTGCAAAGAGCCTATGAGAAAAGCGGTAAGGAAAGGAGCAAGTTATGAATCCTATTAAATCTCGTCTCACAACGTTGATGCGGTCTTGGCCAAGACGTGGTGAAAAGAAATGGGTCGCATCGCGCCTCGCAATTGCGCTCGCGCTAGTCTTGGTGGGCTTGATGGGCCTCGGCGCCGAAAAGGGTGGTAAGAAACTCAAAACCCCAAGCCACTCGACCACCATCGCCCTGACCTCCGACGAAAGGCAACTCGTCGTCGTCAATCGCGAGGCGAACAGCGTGTCCATTATTAGAGTCAAAAATAACCAGGGCAATGATGTCGCTGTCAAGATTGCCGAAATCGGCGTTGGCGAAGAACCTCGCTGCGTGGCTATCCACCCTAACGACGAGGTGGCATATGTCACCAACGGCATCAGCGGGACGGTCTCGGTCGTTAGCCTGGCGCAGCGCCGGGTTGTAGCGACCATCCCTGTGGGCACCGAGCCACGCGGCTGCGCGCTGACGCCGAACGGAAGTCTGCTCTACGTGGCCAACCACACGGAAGGCACTGTCGCCATCATCAAAACAGCCTCCCGGACCCTCTGGGGAAGAGTGAATGTTGAACGTAATCCCACTGCTCTTGCGATCACGAACGACGGTGATGGCGATGACGCGGACGAAACAGTCTTCGTCACCCAGATCTTCGCCGAACTCAATCCCGACTTCAACGACCCCATGTTCAACGGCAACGGTGAGAATCGCGATCTCGGGAAACAAGGAGTCGTCCAGGCGTTCCAGGCGGGCAACGGCAACCCAGCCATCACCAAAGTTACCTTGGCCCCTCTAGCTGATTCCGGATTTAACGCTAGCCGGACGGCTTTCTGCTCGAAGGCCGCCCCCCCCCAACCCCACTCTCTTATCTTCTGCCCGGATCCAGATTCACCTGGAACTGACAACGTAAACGCAATCAACCCGCAGGGTGTGTTCCCTAACCAGCTCCTGTCGGCGTTGATTCGCGGCAACCGTTTGTATCTGCCCAACATCGGCGCACAGCCCGAGCCACCAGAGGCGGCGTCGGTGAACGTGCAGGCTCTCGTCAACGTCGTGGACACTGAGGCTCTGGCGGAGGTGGGGGCCGGACTCCAGGACAGGAACCTGAACAAGCAGATTGACAAGGAGACGGCTTCGCCTCCCCCCAGTCTCGACAGGACGTTCGGCAACGACATCGTGCATATCGATGCCAATGCCGCCGGCGACAAGTTCCTGATCGTCAGCAGGGGCGGCAACCAGGTCCTCCGCGCCAGTCTCGCTGATCCGGCAACCGGCGAGCTCAACATCCTGAATGCGGCCGAAACCCGCGTGGACTGCCGAGTCCAGACGGGCAACCTGCCGAGTGGGGTGGCCATGCGCAGGGATGGGACACGGGCCTATGCCAACAACGAGGCCAATTTCTCAGTCACATCCATGAACATTGATGACGGTTCTTGCCTCACACTCCAACGCGACATTGATTCTTCCGAGCCGCCTGCACCTGGCAGCTTCCAGCACGCCGTCCTCGTCGGCAAGCTCGCCTTTTTCACTGCCCTCGGCATTCCGGACAATGACATCTTCGGCACCCCGATCCGCCAGTTCGAGCCGCGGAATTTCAAGGGCAAAATGTCGAAGGACGCCTGGAGCAGTTGCGGCTCGTGTCATCCAGACGGGCTCGCCGACGGCGTAACCTGGTCCTTCGGCACCGGGACGCGACAGACGATACCGCTGGACGGGATGTTCTCCAAACAGAACCCGGATGATCAGCGCCTACTTAACTGGAGCGCCGTGCGCGGCAGCAATACCGACTTCAACGCCAACTCCCGTGCCACCCAGGGGGGCTGCGGCTTTGCCAGCGCTGATGCTACCGGTCAGGATCCTCCTAACCCGTGTACCAATGATAATCTGCTAACGCCGGTGAATTCGGCGGTCTACGACCATGGCATCGTGCAAGGGGGAAGTGAAGCCCTCGATGCACAAACGCTGTGGATCTTTGCCGCTGTTCGGCCGCTACACCAGCCGCAGGGTAATGCGGGGGCTCTGGCTGCAGGGCAGACGGTCTTTATGACCTCTTGCGCATCCTGCCATGGCGGAGCCAAGTGGACGACGAGCCAGATCTTCCACCGCGACAACCCAGCAGCTGTCAGTCAGAATGGGGCACCCCTGGACCCCGGCGTTACCAGACTTATACCTGCGGCTGGCCTGGCAGCACCGGCGAACGAGTTCTTCTCGTTCACCTGCAACAACAGCACCTTCGAATATCTCAAGAAGGTGGGGACGTTCGATTTCGCTAATCCCCTAGAGATACGCGACAACGCCGTCGCCAACACGGCGTTTGGGCAGAATGGGTTGAACCCGTCTTCGTTGCTCAGTATCAACTATCACGCCCCATATCTGCACGGCGGCCAAGCTCAGACCCTGGAGGAGGTCTTTATGCTGCACGGGTTGGGAGCGGGAGGGGCGGAGTTTCCGCCAACGACCACGATTCAGACGGAGCTGAGCCCGGCACAGAGAGGGGATCTGCTAGTGTTCCTAAAGTCTATCGATGGTACCACGGCCCACCTTCGTTCTGAGGGGGACGACTTTAGGGATGCACTGAGAACGCAGGGTACCTGTCCTCCGCCGCCTCCGCCGAGTCCGCTGACAACTGAGCTGACAACCAAAGGACGACTCATAGACTGGTACGCACAGAGTAGTGTCATAGATCGTTGACAGATATGGGTACGCCCGCGACACCGAGCCTTTGAACGTGACTCCTCCAGTGGATGCCTGCGGGCCACCCCCTCAGCCGTAAGCTGGACCTCGACCAGATCGGCCTTCGAAGGCCGATCTGGTCTTTTGGTCATTCCTTGCCTCTGATTTCCACCACAAGCTTCTTGCCCGGGTCGTCGTCATTCGAACTGGCACGACCGAACAAACCGCCGAATTCATAGTTCCAATCTTCCCGTCCAAGTCCGGTCGTCTTGAACCGCGTACCCCTGAGCGCCTGATCCAGAGCAGGGAAGTGGATTGCCCAGTTCGCCAGGATGTACTCCTTGCGGCGCCGCTGCTCAAGCGTCGGCACCTCCGGATAGGTGCGGAGGAGGCTGAGTTGAGCCGGCGTCAACCGGTTGTCACGAAGGTATTCATCGAGTGTCTTGGCGGCCTGCCGGCGCACCGCGAGTTGGGACTATCCAGTTGATCGATGAGGCGCTTCACCTCATCGTCGGTTTGAGCCTTGCAGGGTGACACCGAGATCATCGCCAGTAAGATAGGACTCGCCAGGAGCACCATCCAGAATCGCACACTGCAAAGAAAAACATGGTTGCTCATAGATATTCAGAGTACCGTCGGTTCATGGAAGACGACGGCTACCAGAATATCCAATGGTGGAAAGGTAGGAGGAGTCGGTAAACGGTGTGAAGAATCCGTCTCTCAGGTTGACCGGGTTTCCGAACCGAGACAGCCCTGCCATCAGGTTGCAGATGGCTCAAGAGTATACTTTCAGTCCAGTTTTTGGAGCTGCCGGCTCGGTAGAGGTCGTCGTTGGTACAACACGCGCCCTCAGCGAGCGAGACGAGCCGAAGAAGAAATCAAATCGTTAAGCGAGCTCAGCCACGATATTGTGGAAGGCATCCGCAATGCCTTTTCGCCGTAGGCTGCGAGTGGAAAGGCCATTTGGGAAGAGTATTTTGGACCTGCAGGAGCTGAGTTTGAAAAGCCTATCGCCGGGCGGCGAACGAGCAGAATGCTTCGACAGTCACAGCTCTCTTTTCTCTCGATCGGGCATGCTGTGGTGACGATTTAGCAAAACTGTGGTCGCTTCGGTTCCACTGACTCGATTGACTGCCATTCTCTTGATCGTTACTATCGTGGCCGTCCTCGCCACGACCATTTTCCTAACAAGGAATTCCGGGCCATGGCTCACGAGGCGCGCACGGATTGGTCGATGCCTCTCCGCTCGATATTGTTGCTGATTGTGGGCGCAGGCGCGTGTTCCGTGGACAACCATCTGAGAACTAACTCCGGCAAGCCAACATGAATGAGACGAAGGGTGCCAGTTTCCAGGGGCCACTCTCTGCAACTCAGGAGACTTCACTGCCGTAACCCACAGCTCCTGTCATAGACCACCTGAATCCTAGGTTGAAGCCTGCCAACTAATTGTCGGGATACTTGACTTGGCAGTCATTCTCAATCCTTTCTTTGTTACTCTCGGGTAAGACCCTAGCTGATCTTGTTCACAAAAAATTTGACTTAGATTTAATCTAGTGTTCATTTGAACCCAATAGTCTCTCTGCTTCCCGAGCCCGTGCCAAAGAGCCGCATTGTCAAGCCTGAAGAACCATCATCTCTGGAAAATCAGCGGTGCTTCGTAAGAAGCGACACCCGTGAAGGGAAACTTCCTACCAATGATGCCACCAGCGCTCGCCGCAGCGGCGATCGTCAGCAACCGATTGATGAGGCTTTCGCGGGCCTGAGGTGCTGGGTTACTGATAGCCATTGATTGCCCAACCTTTTCGAAAGGAGGCATGAGTTCTAAAGCGAACGCTCGGGTGCCTAAAGGTCCCCTTGCGACCACCAAAGCCGGTGTGCAAAGTCAACTATTAGGAGGTCGTATGCTCATCACTCCCGCACAGACATTCGCATATGTCTGGAGCTGCTCTGCCAGGTTATTGCCAATCAGCTTCTTGATTATTGTTTGCGCCTGCAGCGTCGAGGCTGCGTCAGAGATCCCGGATCCTGCGTCCGCTTCAAAGCCAGAACCTTCAGACCAGAGTCGAATTCACTCCTCATCTGTTTCGAGAGCCGAAATCAGCCAACTGGAGCAGTTGATCGTAAGCCAGAACGAAGCCATTGAGAATCTCAAGGCGAAAATCGATCGGCAGCAATCTCTGATCGACAAGCTCGCCGACAAGCTTCAGATGCTACGAAGCACCGAGAACGTGAGTGATCACCCTCCCGCTGAAGCAGCTTCCCTAGCGCACACCGACGAAACGTCTGAAAGCCGGGCAGGGGTCAGCGTGAAAATGCCAGAACCAGTAGCGGCCGTGGCCGCGCTGGCGCCCGCAAATCAGTCAGCGGCTGAACCAGCGAGGACACCCGTCAGTGTCCAGCCCGGAACTGCAGCTCTCGCACAAACCCAAACCAAAGCCAAGACAGAAGCGCCCCCTCCAGCCAAGAAGTGGTTTGAGAAATATTCTTTGAGGGGGTATGCGCAATTTCGATACAACCGACTCCTAGAAACGAACGAACTCCTGGGTTGCGAACAATGCGATCGTTCCTGGGGAAACAACAATGCCTTCTTCACTCGGCGCGCCAGACTGGTCTTAAGCGGAGACATCACGGATCGAGTGTACATGTACATTCAGCCCGACATGGCCTCCACCGTAGGGACTAGCACGAGCTATTGGCAGCTTCGTGACTTGTATTTTGATGTCTCCTTGGACAAGAAAAAGGAGTTTCGTATTCGGGTTGGACAATCCAAGGTCCCTTTCGGCTTTGAGAATGTCCAATCGAGCCAAACTCGGTTCGCCTTTGACAGAAGCGACGCCATTAATAGTGCTGTTGCCAATGAACGCGATCTGGGCGCTTTTTTCTATTGGGCGCCTGAACATGTTCGGAAACGGTTCAGTCACCTTGTAAGTTCGGGACTTAAAGGCTCTGGTGATTACGGAGTTTTCGGGGCCGGGCTCTACAATGGTCAGACAGCCAATCGTCTTGAAGCCAATAACAACTTACACACGGTAGCGCGCTTTTCCTATCCATTTGAACTGAAGAACGGACAGTTCATCGAAGCCGGCATCAGTGGCTATACCGGCCAGTATACGCTGGGTAGCGACCAGCGAAGTTCTGGAATTCAGGGTCCGGGAACTTTTCAGGACCGGCGGGTAGCAGGGCATTTGGTGATCTACCCCCAGCCTTTTGGTTTCCAGGCTGAATATAACGCAGGACGCGGCCCTATGTTTAACCGGGCGGCTCGCCGCATCGAGAACGACGGCCTCCAAGGGGGATATGGTCAGGTGATGTACATGGCTAGATTTCACGGGCAGGTGCTGAGTCCATACTTCAGAGCTATTTACTATGGCGGAGGCAAGAAGCAGGAACTCGACGCCCGTCGTTATCTGGTCCGGGAACAGGAATTTGGCTTGGAATGGCAGCCTAACCCGTATATCGAATTGACGACCGCCTACACCCACTCCGACCGTACTTTCGAGGACCTGCAGCGTCCTGATAACCGGCAGAAAGGACACCTGATGAGGATCCAGTTGCAGTTCAACTACTGAAGATTAGCTGTGAGACGCTTTATTGGTATGGTATTTCAACAGCCGAATCCTTTTGCGATGAGCATTTATAACAACGTTGCGTTCGGGCTGCGCCTGAACCGCTACCGGGGCGATATCGGGGCAAGAGTGGAAGAGGCGCTGAAGCGTGCGGCACTCTGGGATGAAGTCAGAGACAAACTGCCCAAGAGCGGCCTTTCTCTCTCCGGTGGACAACAGCAACGTCTGTGCATCGCTCGGTCGATCGCTACGGAGCCCGAAGTCCTTCTCATGGACGAACCGTGCTCCGCCTTGGACCCCATTGCCACCCGCAAGATCGAAGAGCTCATGGCGGAGTTGAAGCTCCGCTATACGATCGCCATCGTTACTCACAGTCTTCAACAAGCGCAGCGCGTGGCTGACAATACGGGCTTTCTGTACGTCGATACCTCTGAAGGCGGGCGCACTGGGTATCTGGTGGAATTCGGCAATTCGAAGCAGATTTTTCAGTCACCCCGAGAAAAGCATACCCAGGACTACATTAGCGGCCAGTTCAGCTGAGAGGTTAGGATTGGTTCATGCGGACAGTCTCGCTTGCTGAGTCGAGTAGCCTGCGGGCGCACGAGAGCTGTTTCCGTTTGAGATCCGCTGTGTGCTTCGGAATAGGAAAGGATCCGGAGCCAGGTGAGAGCGGGCTTGTTCTGCCCCAGAGGATGGGTTTCTTGCGGTGGCCCGGCCAGCGTCCTGCTACTCATTCGTGGCCGATATTCTCTCTTCCAGATGATGCCGGATGTCTCGCCCGAGCACCATGTACACGACGTCCTCGGCGATGTTTGTGGCGTGGTCTGCGATCCGCTCGAGATTCCTCGAAACAAGAATCAAGTCCAGAGCCGGCTGGATGGCCCTGGGATTTCGAATCATGTGTGCGATCAGTTCGCGGAAGATTGAGTCACGATAACGGTCAGCCTCGTCGTCGCGCAGCACAACGTCGCGGGCCAGATCGGTATCACGACGTACAAAGGCATCCAGCGCGTCTTTTACCATTTTTTCAACTATTTCGGCCATACGAGGAATGTCGACCAAAGGCTTCAGCTCAGGCTGGTTCATGAGTGACATCGCCCGCTGGGCGATGTTGACTGCCTGATCCCCCATTCTTTCCAGATCGCTATTGATTTTGATAGCAGACGCGATAAAACGCAGGTCAACCGCCATGGGTTGCTGCAAAGCGAGCAGCTGGAGAGCCCGGTCGTCTAGTTCCAGATGAAGGTCGTTGATTTGAGGCTCGATTTTCACGATGACCTCGATAGCTTTGCTCTCATCGCGGGTTCCAAGGCTCTCCAGGCTGAGGCGAACAGCCTTCTCAGCCAGGCTTGCCATGTAAAGCATCCGTTCCTTCAATTGTTCCAGCTCTCCTTCAAAATGCCGATGCATAAGACCCCTTCTTCTCAATCACTGACCAGGCAGTGAAGGCAAACGGTTGTTCTGCTCTTGGATAGACCACTGATTGCTGCGACTGCGCCTCATCCAAACCTACCAGTAATATAGTCCTCTGTCTCCTTGCGGGAAGGGTTCGTGAATATCTTGCTCGTGAGGTCATACTCGATCAATTCCCCCATGAGAAAGAACGCAGTGTGGTCGGATATCCTGGCGGCCTGCTGCATATTGTGGGTCACGATAATGATCGTGTAGCGTTTCTTCAGTTCGAAGATCAGTTCTTCAATCTTGGCTGTGGAGATCGGATCTAAGGCCGAAGCCGGCTCATCCATGAGCAGTATATCCGGCTTTACGGCCAGAGACCGGGCGATGCAGAGACGTTGTTGCTGACCTCCCGAAAGCCCCAGTGCCGACCGGTCGAGCCGGTCCTTGACCTCATCCCAAAGAGCTGCGTCCTTGAGGCTCCTTTCTACGATGTCATCTCTTTCCGTCTTGTTTTGGGCATAGCCATTAATCCTGACTCCATAGGCCACGTTCTCGTAGATCGATTTGGGAAATGGATTGGACTTCTGGAAGATCATGCCCACCTTCCGCCGCAATAGGATCGGATCGACCGCCTTGGCATAGACATCCTGCCCATCAATGAACACTCTGCCTTCCAGCCGCGCACCGGCGATCAAATCGTTCATACGGTTCAGCGTGCGAAGGAAGGTCGACTTCCCGCATCCAGAAGGACCGATGAGGGCTGTGATGTATTTCTCTCTAATTTGCACACCAATGTTGCGCAGCGCCTGAGCTTTGCCGTAGTAGAAATTAACCCCCTCGGTGATGATCTTGCTGGGAAGTTGTTGCACCTGTTTACCTTCTGACGATTCAGGGGTTCGCACCTTGATGGCAAGGTTGTCAAACGCCATTCGGGTCTTCAAGCTGCCCTCCTCAACCTGGTTCGCATCCGGCTACGAATGATAATCGCAACAAGATTCAGGAAAAAAGTCAAAGCCAGCAACACGAAGACGGTGGAGTAAAGAATCGGCTCGGTGGCCTCGACGTCCGGAGACTGAGTCGACAACACATAGATATGGTATCCCAATTCCATAAACTGGGAATGAAGTTTGTGAGGGAGTTCCGGCAGGAAATAGGCTGCTCCAGTGAAGAGGATTGGCGCAACCTCGCCTGCTCCTCGGCTTACAGCCAGAATGGTACCTGTCAAAATCCCCGCAAATGCCTGAGGCAACACCGCGCGCAGGATCGTTTGAAACTTGGTCGCGCCCAATGCCATGCTGGCTTCGCGAAGCTCATTGGGAATCGCTCGCAGGGTATCCTCAGTTGTCAAAATCACCACCGGCAAGGTCAAGACTGCCAGAGTAAGCGCCGCCCAAATGATGGCAGGTTGACCGAATACCAATTGACCACCATAGAAGACTCGATCGATACTTACTCCGATCCCTTGGACAAAGAATCCCAGACCAAACAGACCAAAGACGATGGAGGGGACGCCAGCCAGATTGGTCACCGCCAAGCGGGTTACCTTGTAGATAGCGGAAGTATGGCTGCTATATTCGTTCAGGTAGATAGCTACCATGACGCCTAAGGGCACCACCGCAATCGTCATCAAGATAACCAGCAGGGCGGTACCGTAAATGGCCGGGAAAATTCCTCCCGCAGTCATTCCTTCCTCAGGTGCCATGGTCAGGAAATCCCAGGAAAGACGGTCTTTGCCGTGGTAAGCGATCTTGCCGACAATCAGAAGTACCATCAACACGATGATCCAACAGGCCAACCCCGTAAGGGCCCGAAAAAGCCTGTCGTTCCAGTCCACGCGTTGACGCGAGCCGCCGTTGCCCGATTGCTCGCGCGACACCTGATCACGAGAATTCACAAAAGCTCCATCCTCAAAGCCCTGCTATCTCCCCATCAATCTTTCCTTAAGACGGGCAACAGTATATTCGCCGGCCATGTTCAGCAAAAAAGTGAATACAAAGAGGATTACACCGAGAAAAAACAAGACATGATAGTGCGGGCTCTGGAAGACTACCTCGCCCAGCTCTGCAGCGATGGTAGCTGACATCGTCCGAACCGACTCGGTGAAATTGAAATTCGTTGTAGCCGCATTGCCGGAAGACATCAACACGATCATCGTCTCACCCATGGCACGGCCAAAGCCGAGCAACAGCGCCGCAAAAATGCCCGGAGTCGCAGCAGGCAGCACCATGGACCAGGCTGTCCTCCACGGCGTCACACCCAAAGCCAGGGAGGCTTCCCTGTAGCTACGAGGGACTGCCGTGAGAGCATCATCACTTACCGTATACACAATGGGAATGATGGCCAGTCCCATCGCCAGCCCGGCCGTGACAGCATTCAAACGGTAGTCGAAGTTAAAAACAGACTGGATCCAGGAGGCGACCACAATCAGCGCCAGAAACCCCAGGACGACCGATGGGATGCCAGCCAGCAACTCAATCAACGGTTTAATGAATTCGCGCGTCTTGGGTGAAGCAAACTCTGCTGTGTAGATTGCCGCAGCGATAGAAAAGGGTGCGGCAAAAAGTAAGGCAATCAGGGTGACTTTCAGAGTTCCGAGGAATAAGGGTGCGACGCTGTATTTCGGAACCTCTGACACCGGTTGCCAAACGTAGGGTAAAGGCATGTCTGGGGTGCCATAGCTCTGTGGAAGAAACAGGTTACTTAGGCTGGCTTCCTTTTTCGCCTCCGGGTCGTAGAATAGAGGCAAGGCCTCCTTTCCCACGTAGATGAATATCAGGAAAATAATTGAGATTGCCGCTACTGCAGCAAACAGGATGACCTTGGCAAAGACCAGATCCTTCAGTCTTGTCCCCGTAAGACCACCTTTCAATAACCCAGAACCCACGGAGTTGATGGTCTGACTGACAGATGGATTCTCAATATTCACGGAAATCGATTACCCTTCACTTATTTTTTCTTGCCAGTCCCTGTCTTTTTGGGAAGAGGATAGTAGCCCACACTCTCAACTAACTTTTGCCCGTCGGCGCCAAGAACCCAATCCACTAGCTTCTTGACTTCTCCCGCCGGCTCCCCTGCAGTGTACCAATACAGATGCCGACTGATTGGATAGGTCCCACTCAGTACATTTTCCATGTTCGGCTCCACTGCAGGGCTGGCGGCATCTTTCTTGACCTGGGCGTGATGGATTCCTTTGGCGTAAGCGATGCCACCATATCCGATGGCCTTGGGATCTTTGGCAACGGCATTCGTAACCGCTGCAGTCCCCGGCAGTGTTTGAACCGAAGGATGGAAATCGGCATTGGCAAGAACATGCTCTTTGAAATAAGCATAGGTTCCGGAGTTGTTCTCTCGACCGTATGTAATAATTCTCGCTTCATTACCACCAACCTGCTTCCAGTTGGTCGTCTTTCCTGTGTAGATGTCCTTCAACTGTTCAATGGAGAGTACTTTGACTGGATTCGAGGTGTGAAGGTAAACAGCTAGTCCATCCACAGCTACCGGAATCTCTGCGACCACTTTTCCAGACTTGTTCTTAACACCCTCTTTCTCTTTGTCCTTCATCGGCCGGGAAGATTCAGCAATGTCTGTCGTACCATTGATGAGGGCGGCGATCCCGGTGCCGGAGCCTCCACCCGTAACCTGAATGCGCGAACCCGGGTTATTCTTCATGTAGGCTTCTGCCCAACGCTGACCCAGGATCACCATCGTGTCGGAGCCCTTCAGGGTGATCGCCCTTTGGGCACACAGAAACCCCGCCTGAAGCGACAACAGAACTAGGCCAAAACTCAACGTCAAACTCCTCTTAAGCCAACTCATAGATGTAAGCTCCTTTCTCACAGATACATCCGCTGCACCCACTGATTTTAGCAGTACCATGTGAACTCAATGTAACAACCATATGAATTACAGATTAAATGTGGTGGGGGGAGTAACCTCTTTAGAAAGTGAAGGCCAACTGACTTTGGTAGTGAAACGTGGAGTTAGCTCCTCGGCGCAGGGGGACAAAGAACAACTCATCGGGATTGTTCCCTCGCCGCGCATTCTGGATAAACAACAGATTCTGCCACTGCAGGAAACGCGTTAGCCCGAAGTCGAAACGCAGGGCATGGACGGCGATGTTTACACTTGAGCCGGTGCCAAGTTCATCATCGGTGAGTTGGGAGATGAGCGCATTGGCATCCTTAATGAGGTATTGATACAGGAACCGCACGTCGCCGGCATTCTTTATGGCTCCGAGGTTAATTGAGGCGGCGATCGCATCCCTCAGAAAGCTGGCGCGGGTGTTCCGCGACATTTGCAAGCTAAACCAGAAAGGCATTTCCCGATTCCAGATCTTAGGGCCACCGTGATCGATACGGTAGGAGAGACGGGCGATGTGAAAATCTGGGGCGGTGTAAACCGCGCCTCCAGGCGCCCTGGTGGCGTTGCCTGTCCCGGTAATCGGCCCGGATAGAACGAGCCCCACCACGGGGTTTACCAGGACCGGGAACCCATCGGCCGTCGCGGCCAGTTGGATTTGATTGGCGTTGCGATAGATCTGAAAATCTCCGATCAACTGATGCTTCCATGCTCCTCCTCTCGAGAAGTTGAGGACAGCACCTGGATGAAACAAATTCGTATCGCGTACTTTCTGTCCAGGCTGGTATCCCGCGTTGACGAAGGGAGACGTGGGCGAAAGAATGACCACGTTAGGATTGGTCAACCAATATTCGCCGGCTCGAAGTTCGAACGAGTTGTTCGCATCGATCGGCAGTTTCAGGATCTGCTGAAAGCCGTTTAACCTGATGTCGTTATCCCAGAGAAACCTCATGTTATCCGCGAAGACCTCTTCCATCCTCCCGCCGCGGATTGAGAACTTCGAATTGGGATGGAAGTCAACATAAGCTTCTGCCAGTGAGAAAATATGTTTGACGGCGACACCGGCGAAGTCCTGGTCGCTGGTGGCCTGATTGACGGTTGGCGCTGTGGAGAGCTGCGCGTGGACTCGGACCATCTTGTCGATATCCTTGTCGATATTCAGCCGGAAGCGATAACGCGCACGGACATTCTGCAGCGGGCCGGCGATGGCATTGGAAGACCGGGCTTGAACATCAGCGCGAAGGCGAAAATCCCCACTGAACTTAAACCCGTTCACAGCCAACGCGTTAGCTGCCGGTTCTTCCTCGCCTTTACTGTCTGACTTTGCCACAACAGCAGAGCCCTGATTAGAGGCACTACCTGGCGCCTCCATGGCTTTCAGGCTCGCCGTGTGGATCGGTACCGTCGCTATGGAGGCTAACTGGATGCCAGGCGTACCCCCAAGGCTAGTATCCTCACCGGTCCTTTTGTTCTCCAATTTATCTATCAGAGACTTGTGCTGAAGCAACTCAGCCCTCAGTTCCTCGATCGCTTTTTTCTGTTCGAAAAGGAGGGCTTTCAGTTCTTCGACTTGGCCTTGACTATTCCGTGGAGCTTCCTGGTTCGTGCCCGAAGCGGGAGCGGCTTCTAACGCTGACTGCGGGGAATAGGCCCAAAGCGGCGCCCCGATTCCCATCGGTAAGAGACTGATCAACAGTGACATGCTGAGCTGGATTCGCAACCTCTTAACTCCCTCCACCATTTTGTAACCTCCTTGAAGATTCGAATGTTGATCACTAATAGTCCCCACCACGTTGTTCGACGTAGTCGTGAGTGACTGGCATGATTGCGGAACCTCGGTATTGAGAAAGCAGAATTCACCGGCATGGTCTGTCATCCCACTGGCTCTGCCGACAGCGCGCGCCGTCTCTTGGCAATCTGATCGATTCGACGACCCGACACTGGTCGAGAGGATAAGCCACCGTGCAATGGCTGAGCAAGGACTCGTGCTCTCGGCAGCTCCCGAGATTTCTGCCACAACGATATCAGCCTGAATGGTATTGAGGTGAGGTTATCTTCAGGTTAACGCGGTTAAGACGTGGAAACGAAGTCTCTCGTATCTTGTCAGCTGAAAGACAGGGAACACGAGCAGCCATTCCGTGGAAGCTCTTGGCGCGGATGCGATAACGGGTTACGACGGTCTTCTGGAAGGACAAGCGGGCTCGGAAGAGTGCCGATGTCCGCATCGCGACTCAACAGAGCACAGGTCGCAGTTCCCTTGTCGTTCGGATGGTG
Organism: uncultured Acidimicrobiia bacterium; assembly: GCA_963752385.1. Lineage (GTDB taxonomy): Bacteria > Acidobacteriota > Terriglobia > Versatilivoradales > Versatilivoraceae > CAVVYL01. Next base: position 234,543 of record CAVVYL010000043.1, read on the forward strand.
AGACGGACTGCTCACACTTCGAGGTGAGCGGCACGACAGGCCTCGAGGCGGGATTTACGTTTGTTGGCCTCGTCGGAGTGATCGACCCCCGCGCTCTGGAGTGGCGGCCGCTACTGAGGGGCCCATGTAGTCGGCATCCGGGTGGTAATGCGGACAGGAGAACAGATTCAGACGGCGGGCGCCATCGCTTAGAGTTGCGACTGAAAGGCGACACCCTATTCCAGATCCTCAGGATCGTTGAACAGGACGCTCAACTTGATGCTCCCGTGGCCGGATTGTGGGAAGTTGGGAGTGCTGGGATCTCCCGGATCGAGGTTGGAAGCGGTATCTTCCGGGGGAAACAACACTAACGAATTCAAGAAGGCGACCAAAGCCGACCGTTCCTCCTCCTGCAGATTAGCAAATCGGTCACGTGAGGCTTGCGCTTCTCCGCCGTGACGCAAGATCACTTCTGTGAGATTCAGGCTGCGTCCATCGTGACCATAGGGAGCGGTACTTCCCACTCCCCACAGCGGTGTCGTCAGAAATTGTTTGCGCATAGATCCGTCGTAATTACGCTCATAGAAATACGGACCCACGTCGTGCCGCTTGAAGTCCGTGAAGATATTCCTGACGAGGAAAGGGTCCAGTTTGGGTCGTCTCAGGGCAGGAAAGCCCGAGTCATCATTGATTGAAACGTTCAGTGGCACGGCCGTGGCAAAGAGACTGTTGAAGACGCCATGGGTAGCATCGTAGACGGTCTCCACGTCGGCCACGCGTCGGTCCTGGTTGAGCAATAAATCGGATCGATGACAACGTGCACATCTGATGTGCTGAAACAGATGACGACCCTTTCTCCGTGGTCTCTGTCTGGGCGTAAGTTGCAGGCTTGAAGTAGTTGAGCAGATAGAATTCCAGAAAGTCTACCAGACTCTCTGGTACTTCGTTTTTCACGCCGTCCTCGTCGGGATCAGCCAGTGGATCGGCCGTAGGCGGAGCCTCAATCTGATCGATGGATCCATCCAGCACCATGCCGGCCAGAGTGGTCACTTTGCCTCCAGCGCGAGCCTGGGCAAGCTCGGCATCGGCCGCTTGAAGCCCCATTTCATTCTGCAGGCCTCCGACCACAAATTCGCGAATGGACATGGTTTCACCGTGCGCAAAGAAAGGGCGGACGCGCAGATCGGGATTCACTCCTTCGACTCTGGAAGTGTCTATCGAACCGTCGGGTTGCACGGTAATCCATCCATAGTGTATGCCTTTGCTAAACAGACGTCGGCTGACAGGCTGTCCTGTGCTCTTGGACTGCAGCAGAGCCTGCGCCCTGATAGCCCGCAGGTCCAGTGTGATCTCGTCTGCGAGCATCTCTTTAAGTCCGAGGCCGAAAAGATGGGGTGCGTCCCGGCTGTCTGGCCGGGTAGCCACATCACCCCCGAAGCCGGCCGAGCCGCGCGGACGTCCATGGCAAGCCGCGCAACTGTCGGTCAATCCGGCGCCTATGGCTAAGGTAGTATTGATGTCGCCGTTGCCGTCACCGACGTTGGGCCCCTGACCCTCGGCCCGAGTGAACTTGCGCTGAAAGAGTTGACGCCCTCGTCGAATGGCTCGAAAGGGATCGCGACTGATGATGAAACAGGAAGAGTCTGGAGTCATGACATCGCCCCGCCCGAGCACCAACTTGTTCCGTCAATGATTTGTTAATGCCTTGACCAGCCACGTTAGGTGCCTTGGTCTTGTCGATCAGCTGACCGAGAACTATCAGAGAACTGCAAGCTGCAAACAGCACTCCGAGTGTCAGAGTGCCTGCTGTCCGAATCCTAACCATGTTGTCCTCCCTAGTCATCTTGCCCTTCTGGACGGCGAGTGTTTCCGCTGGGCTCTTGCTCGAGCGGCCCCTGGCAATGAAAGGCCCTATCAAAATCTCGGTGATTGAATGGCTTTTCCCAGGGACCGTCTTTTTGTTTTCAGCTGATAGCGTGTGTTGAGCCGGGCTTCACAGAAAGCGGAACACGTTTGATGAGGCTTCTCGCTTTCACTTCGATAAGACATTCCCGCGAAAACATTTCACAGGGCTGACTGGCTGGTTTTGTTGAATGGTCACATGCCGCGTGGGCGAGATGGCGAGCGCAGGGCGCTGCTTTGAAGCGGGATCCGTGGGCTTGACTAATTCAGTTTTTGTTGGGTGGGTAGCCCGAGCTCGGAGTCGTAGACGTTGGCGACGGCATCGGCAATGGGCAACGCATATTTCTCTCGAGGCCCCTTTTTCTGCTCGATTTGGATGCCATGCCTTCCGCCAGCGGTGAGCCGGTTGACGATGTTCCGCTTGTCGTCGCCGCCGAACCGCTCATCCGGCTTCGTTATGTGCACTGTGAAATCCGAGCCGACGACGCCTTCGATGGCTCCCTTGACCTTCTCCTTCAGGGCCTCGCACGCGAGGCCGCCGACGAGAATGTCGAACGGAATGTTGGCGTCGTCGAACCCATGAAAGGCGACGGCATGACTGAAGCCCCGAGAGATGACCGAGTTGAGAAGAGGAAAGCTCGCCTCGTGGATATCGGTCGAGGTGATGTGCCAGTGGTCAAAGGCCCCTTTGGGGTGCCAGCCCTTGCATCGCCACGAGCTGACACCCTTGCCCGCCAGCTGCGACGCGACGCGCTCGGCCTGCTGGTCGGTGTACGCCTCGATATCCCCGCCGTGCGGTGCGATGGCAATGAGCCCCGTGTGCGCGCCATCATCGTCGAGCCGCTCGACGAATTCGCCGTTGCATTCGGCCTCAGCGTCGCCAGGGTCGCATGTGGCACCTGCGAGTCGAGCGTACCGTCAAACTCGTCGCTCGTACCGAGTCGCTCTCGGCCGCCTTTGCCAATGCGTACGATGTTGTCCGGGTTCTCCTGGCGCACCTCGCTAACCGTGTAGAACCCGTACTCATCGTCGTTGCGCTTGATCCGAACCTGATGCCCGAGCGCCCGCCCGGCCGTCGCGAGCTTTTCGGGGTCGGCCGAGCAATGCTCCTTGTGCTTGATGAGATCATCCTGCTGGGGATCCAAAGCCTTTTTGATCGATGCGTCATAGGTAGCCATGAGATACAACCTCCTTGCGCTAGACGTGCCCGTTAATGTGGTTGCCAACGAATTCCAGCTCAACCCTGAGCCCGGTAAACATCATCCGCATCCCTATAGCCCCCGTGACTGGGCATGCGCGAGTGCCGTAGAGCTCGTAGAATGAGCGGAGGCACGAAGCGCATCGGTCGCGGGCGATGCGCGGTTCCCTTCGCTCACCGCATCCTTTGCAGTTTACCTTTGCAGAGGTACCCAACATCTCCTAACAAAACAACGTAAACCAAAACCAGGCGGCGGACAGCAAAATTGCTTTCCATTCACGCACGGAGTACAACGAAAAAAGGGCGGCACGGAAATGGGGGGATAAAGTCCTGCTGTGGGGTTATCCCCTGTCCATCTGTACCCTCAATTCAGCTTGAACAAATTGGTAGCGCTCGCTCGTATGATAGAGATGTGCTGCGGTAAATCCTGGTATGTTCGTTTCACACCTCCTAATCATTTGCTGGTTCAACGGTCATAGCATCAGTTCGTTGGGTTACGGCTTCGCCTGACCCAACCTACTCAAGAAGCCAAAGGAAAAGACCAAAGTTGAAGGCCTCAACCTTTCTGATTAGCGGCTCTAGCGCCGAATCCAAAAATTTGTGCGTCAGTTGATTGGGTTACGGCTTCGCCTACTAACCCAAGCTACGAACTAAACAGGCATATTCAGCAGCAGGAACATCTTATTATTACGCCATCAAATGTACATAGACAACAAGGGCATATGCAAAACCTGTCGCCCGGCTCCAACCCTCCTCCAACCCTCATCTGGTGCTGTGGTACGACTGCTCCCTCACTTTTTAATGCCGCGATGACCTGAGGCATCTGATAGTGTTCGTTCGTCTTGTAAAGCGAAGTTTCTGCGGTAAATCCTGGCATGCTCATTTCGACCCTCCTGATAGGTCTTCAGGTCTAAAGGTGATGGCGACTAGCCCGCGAAGCCAGTTAATCCTCCGCGCTGCAGCCCGCCGCATCTATATACGCCGCAGCCGCGGAGGACATCTCCAGCTGTGCCAAATGCAATCAATACAATTACCTTGCTCGTCGTGTTCGCAGCACTTTTCACCGGGCTCACAGCCGACGGGAGGCGGCGGGGAAGATGGGCCGGGGTAACAGACGCTGCTTTGAAGGCAATTGATCGTTGGCGCGAGGCAGTCGATCCAGCACTGGTAATTGCTTAATCCTGGCGGCCAATTGCCGCACGTCGTTTTGCATCCTTCCCAATCCGAACATAAGGTTGTGCAGCCGGGGGCCTGCTGGGCAACAACGGCTGCAGGCGCACCAATCTTCGATGCCCTGACGCCTCCGCAGTATGTTCGGCCCCGCATGTACAGCGATGCTTCTGCAGTAAATCCTGGCATGTTCATTTCGTCTCCTTTCAGTAAGACAAATTCAACGGTCATAGTACGGCGACAGTTTCGTGACCAGGAATGGAAACTCCTCAGTCCCGTCCACCCGCACGCAGAACTTCTCGATGAAATCGGTGTTGCGGTTGGTGTAGGAAAAGATGACATCGGCGATCTTGCGCGCGCCGCTCAAGGGCGAAGGAAGCACATCCACCCCCGTCAAGGAAAAGTCTCGTGCAAATTCTTCCGCCGCCTTGGCGTAGATACTGGGATAGCGCATGGCCAGGTAGTTCAGCGCCCGGTGGTCATCTGTCGCCCCCGCGTTATCCGTCATCTGCAGGATCCGATCGAACACCTCCCCTGCCGCCGCGTCAAACTGCTCGTCCGTCATCGTCTCCGGCCGCGGGATGGCTTTGATGAGCGCATCGCGGTCGAAAGAGTAAATCTGGTCAAATACAACGATCGGGATCATGAGCCCATTGCAGAGCGCCGGCGGAGCGATAGGCCCGCGCAGACCAATCACGACATCGATATCCATGGGGCTTGGTTGTGGGCGGATGGCCTCCACCAGTTGATCGAAATCCCTGGGATCGCGAGGCTGCACGATGTAAGTTTCGAGACCTTGGATCATCAACACCCAGCACAGCTGGCGGGCGAGATACCGGCTCTCGGGTTTGGAAAGCACGTTGTAGAACGCCTGCTGATCGGTCTGACCCGCGGTCTCGGCGCGTCCGGTCGCCTGAGCGAACTCCTTCTCGACTGAGAGGCGAGGGAAGCGCGCCTCGATTCGGCCAAGCGCATAGACGTGAGAGACCGGCATGGAACCCGCACCGCTAGCGCAAGTGGGGCAGGGCGTCCCGTTGGTCGGCGAAGCCGCGACGACATCCGCTTGAGCGGGTGTGACCAGAGCAATATCGCGTTTTGTCTCCTCCCGGCTTGCTGATGGGTCTTTCGTTTCTTGGTCCATGGTTCTTCTCCTTCAAGATGGATTTTTCGGACTTGGATTACTTGGCTCGCCCGGTAAAGACGAACCAGCGGTTGAGCGCGGCAGCCCGGCGTTGGCAGCCACCGCAGGGTCGGATCCCAAGGGCGTAAGTCACCTGTTTGATGGCATCGCCCAGGCCGATATCCTTGTCGCTAACGAACCCTGGAAGGCGCGCTCGGTAGGGCTGGCGTTCGGTTTTGGTCTTTTCCGCAGGCATGGTATTTACCTCGTCATCATTTGATACGCTGCCCAGGCATCCAGCAGGGGCGGGACGACTGTCGTTCGCCCTGCGGTCTGTGCGTGGGTAGCGGCAAATTTCATCTCAGTCGCAGTAGCGGTTGGGAATTCCGACCACAGCAATGCAATCGCCCCGGTCACAAAAGGCGCGGCGGCGCTAGTTCCTCCCAGGGTCAGCGGCTTGCCATTGGCGCCGATGCTAGTGACTCGGTCGCCGGGTGCGCCCAATCCTCGCCGGCCAATTGAGCTTCCCAGGTTCGAGTGATTCATGGGCCTGCCTTGCTGGTCATAACCCACCACCGGTATAACCCACGGGTGACAGGTGATGGCGGTGCTGCCAACGGTACCCTGATTGCCCGCCGCCGCAATCACGATGACCCCACGCTTGGCAGCGTGATGCAGAGCCGCTGCTAGTGCGTGCTCGCCCTTTATAGTGGGTTGAGCTATAGCAGCGCTCACGTTCAGCACGCGCGCGCCCGCATCGATACAGTCAAGAATGGCCTGGGCGAGTTCTTCGGGCATGGCGCTTGGCATCTCGCCGTTGGCTACCGCGGTTTCGGCAAAGATGGGGCGCACGAGCAGGGTGCAACCAGGACAAATCGCTGGAGCCACCGATCCCCGTTTGGCGGACAGAATTCCGGCCACGAACGTGCCGTGCAGGCAGGCGGTGCTGTTGGCCTGCGTACAGGCGCCCTTCACATTTCCAGGAATCTCGTGAATATGCTCGCTAGCAAGCTCAGGATGGTTCATCGCCACAGGTCCATCGATGAGTCCGATGATCACGTCCGGCCTGCCGGCAGTGCGGCCTGTCAATGCTGTAAGTCTGATCAGGTCCAATGGTGTCATAAAGTTTCCGTACCCACTTGGATAAGACACATCCACAAAAACATTTCAGAGGCGGAGCAGATTTTTTGGTGCACCTGTTGTCGGTGGTGTGTTCTAAGGAGAAATGGGTTGACTTTGTAGGGCGTTATGAGGGGGGACCTCGTTTCGCCCCACGGTTAGGGGAAG
>CAVVYL010000044.1:0-260095 GCA_963752385.1 uncultured Acidimicrobiia bacterium
GCTTCACATTGTCAGAACGACACGGAACTCTGCGTCGCCGCTCATCATTCGCGCTAAGCCTCGGCCGCTTTTTCGAGCGGATATGTTTCGATCATGGGACACACGCCGGTCAGTCGGCGAAGCGCAGCGTGTCCTCGGAATCGGCGCTGTTCCCGAAGCCCAGCCTTGAATCGTTCGACTTCCAGAGATGAGCTGTATCGGTGTGACCTCAATGGGATCAAAGGCCGCACCCACCACCATGAGCTTGCCGTTCGGCCCCAGACCATCGATCAGCTCGGACATCGCTTTCGAGCTTGGCGCTGTCGCAAGAATACCTGTGCGCCGCCCAGTTTTCTGCAATTCTTCCGCTGCGTTCGTCGCTCTGCTATCGATGTACACGTTCGCTCCAAGCTTCTTTGCGAGCGACGCGTTTTCGGACCCGCGCCCTATCGCCGCGACTCTATAACCAAACTTGTTCGCAAATTGAATTCCGAGGTGGCCCAAACCGCCGATACCCTGCACTGCAACAAGGTCACCGGGCAGCGCACCGCTGTGCCGCAGCGCGTTGAAGGTGGTAATTCCGGCGCAAAGCAGCGGTGCAGCGTCAACGTCACTCAGACCTTCCGGTATCGCCGCCAGAGCCTCCACGGGAGCCAGCATGTATTCCTGGTATCCACCGTCGTAGCTGATGCCCGCAATCTTCTGATTCCGGCAATTGATGAAAATCCCCGCGCCGACACGAGGAACAGGTGCCGTCGTGGCCGCCGTGCCAGCCGACGCCGACCCGCTGCCCCTGCTTCCACTCAGAAACACCGGCACCGAGCTCATCGATGATGCCCGCGACTTCGTGTCCTGGAATGCGGGGATACTGAATTCCAGGCCAGGCGCCTTCTTTGGTGAGCACGTCACTGTGGCAAACACCACAGGCCTGCACCTTGATGCGGACCTGTCCGCACCCGGGCTGGGAACCTCGCGCTCGACGACTTGGAAATCAGCTCCCCCTTTGGAACCTGCGCCACTTTCATTGTTGCTGGTGCGACTGCTGTCGTTGCCATAAATCCTCCTTGGAGGTTTCTGATACTGTTCAAAGGCACTTACCGTGGGGGCGAGGCGACTGGGTTCACCGCTTCCCGTACTCCGTAAAAACGTAATCTCTCGCCTTCGCTTTCGTGTGGCACGCGAACCCGCACTTGGCGTCGTTCCCTGCGGCGGCGTGTCAGCCATGGTGCCGGGCTTAAACGTGTTGGACGCGGCGTCGTAATCAAACACCCCATATCCCCATCCGCCGCTGTCCCGAAACCTCTTGCTGTCCTTCACCATGAAGGCCACCCTGGTGAAGGCTCGCATCGCCGAAGTGCGAAAGAAAAAGGCGTTGAGAGCGCCCGGCAGTCATCCGCGACCGGAACACCGTTGGACAATAGCGTGCGCGAAGCGCGGTCCGTAACATCAGTGCGTGCTCACTTCGGAAACGTGTCACCGAACATTGGAAGGCCACTCTTGGATTGCTCGCGTGAGGCCTCGTCCTGAATCACATCCCAGTGCTCGACCAGAATCCCGTCGCTGATTCGAAGAATGTCTGCTGCAATCGAGTTCACGGGCGCGCCAAAGCCCGAGAACCGTCCGTGAACTATCACGAGATCACCGTCGGCCACCATCACACCCGGTTCATACTTTAGCGTGGTCGGAAGGCTCTTGATAAGGTTAAAGAGACCATGGCGACCGGGCGGGATGTGCGCGCTATGCTGAATGTAGTCCGATGACCAATAGCGCTCAGCCGCTACGTAGTCACGCTTATTGAACAGCGTGTCGAAGGCAGCAAGGACAAGGGCTTTATTCTTCTCTTCCATCGTCTGATTCATTTCTTATCCTCCTCCCCGAACGCATGTGCCATGTGTGCCAGAGTTATTGGGCCGTTTTGCCGCCGTCGACGAGGTAGGACGCGCCGGTGATGAATGATGCCTTGTCGGAAGAGAGAAAGGCGATGGTTTGAGCGATCTCGTCCGGTCTCCCTACGCGCTTGAGCGGTACAGTTGAAGCCAAGCCAGCTTTTCTTTCGTCGGTTCTCGTGAACCGATTCAGCATCGGGGTTTCGATTGGGCCAGGGGCAACGACGTTGACGCGTACGCCAGTCCCCGCTACTTCAAGAGCTGCTGACTTGGTGAGTCCTTCGACGGCGTGTTTGCTCGCCGTATAGATTGAGGCGCCAGCCGCACCTGTGTGGCCGTAGGTAGACGACACATCGACGATGCTGCCGCTCTTCCTTGAGGGAGCGTCACGCGCAGCTCATGCTTCATACTCAGCAGCGTGCCGAGCACGTTGGTGTCGAATGTGGCCGCGTAGCTCTCAGCCGTTTGATCCGACACAGGACCAGGGACACCTTCCGTGCCAGCAGCGTTGACCGCTACGTCCAGGCGACCGAACCACTCCACGGTCTTATCGACCAGGCTGCGCACGTCTTCCTCGTGGCGAACGTCGGAGCGCACGAATTCTGCCTCCGTGCCGAGCTTGCGGACTTCAGCAACGAGCTTTTTGCCTTCTTCGTCGTGCCGGCCTGAAACCACGATGCGTGCCCCTTCCCTCGCGAAGGCGAGTGCCGTGGCACGCCCGATCCCTATGAGTGCGCCGGTAATCAAAACAACGGGGGTATTCATAAGACTCCTCCTTAGAATGGACTTGATGGCCATGAGATAACTGCCTAACTCAGAGCGACGAGCGTTCCCCTCACATCGATGTTAAATAGTTTGTCGAAATGCTGTTCGGTGACGGCCCCAAAGGGAACAAATTCGCCAACGCCAGCGTTGGCAAAACAATATCGATTCGCCCCTTCACCTTAGAGACGATCTCGTAAAGACGATCAAGGTCAGCCAATTGGGCAACGTCGCCCTGAACTCCAGAAACGTTGGTGCCGATTGCCTTCACGGCCTCGTCGAGTTCCTTCTGGCGGTAGCCCGTGATGAAGACATAGGCACCCTCTTTGACGAAAAGTCTTCCAGTGGCCAACCCAATCCCTTCTGTACCGCCAGTGATGACGGCGGTCTTGCCTTCGAGCTTTTTGGTCATTGTCTTTCTCCCGTCGTTGCTGAGCTGGAACTCTCCAGCTTCGATGCTTCACGCTCGATCATTTGAGTCCGAGCACCGCTTGGCCGAGGTGATAGGACAGATGGTTCGTGCGGCTCAGTAGGATGGAGAAGCGATTGCGCGAAGCATCTTTGGCGAAATCTTCTTCCGATACGGCAGAGTGCCGCTGGACCCAGTCGGACCGCGACATTTTTTCAAACCCGTTCCACAATTCAGCATTAACGACGTTCCATGCCCGGTGAACCTCTTCGTGCGAAGGAATGTCGGCTCGCGACTTGTCGGGATTCGAGACGAAGGCGACATCAAACTCGGGATGAAGTCGTTCTCTCAAGCCCAGCAAAGGCAGCATCGCGTCATGTATGGCTGTGAGATGCCCCCATAAGTAAAGCAGCCTGTTCCTGCCAGGCGCTATTTCCCGCAAGACCTCCTCGGATGAGAGGCTTCCAAAAAGCTTATCCGCCCTCTCGATTTGGGCCTTCCATAGCTTCAGCCCGAGAGCTACATAGATGCCTTCGTTTCCCATGATTCAATCTCCTCTCAACCACTCCCTGTCATTTGTGCTTGGTGTCGAGCCACTTCCGAATATTCGAGACGGTGTCCTCGTAGAACGTCTTGTAAAGACCATGGGGGTGCGGCAGCCAGAGCTACGTTCGGACCAGCGACAAAGCTGGCCAGCGGTGCCAGCAGAGCGGCAGCGAAGCGCATCGCATTTCTCTTGGCACGTTTCTACTCTTAACAACGGGTGAACTCATTACTTCCTTCCTTTGACCGATTCATCAAATTTGAACAAGATCTTCCCACTTCGATTCGGTTTCAGAGATTGCTCGAAAGCTTCTTTGAACAGGTCGAGCGGATACACATGGTCCACTGTGGCCGAGAGCGAACCATCAGCTACGAGGCCGCCCAGCTTCTGGTAAACCTCCTGAATCTCTGTGCGGGGCGCGTTGCGTATCCAATTGATGAGCCAGAATCCGTGGAGGCTAAGACCACGGTAGATGAGGTCTCTGGGCGAGATGGCTGGGAACTGCCCACTTTGCATGGCGTAGACGAGAACCGAGCCGCCACTTTTGAGCGATTTGGCCAAATCGCCTACGGCAGTTCCGCCCACCGTATCGAGGACAAGACTGAGTTTCTTCCCGCCAAGAGCCTCCTCAATATCTTTCTCCAGGTTGTCGCCTTGGAGTACTACACGGTCGCCTCCGAATTGCCGCACCTGATCGGCCGCTTCTTCTCGACGCACGACATTCAGCGTTTTGACTCCTGCCAGCTTCGCGAACTTGATGATGTACTGTCCCATGGCGGAGTTAGCGGCGGTTTGACCGATCCAGTCACCGGGCATCAGGGAAACGTATCGGCTGAGGAGGAGATAGGCGGTGACAGGATTGATTCCGAGCATTGAGAGTTGTAACGGATCAGCGTCGCCACTGAGCGGCACAATGTTTCGCACCGGGACAACGACTTGCTCCGCCCAAGTGCCCTGCTCGTAGGTAGGCACAATCATGACCCGCTTGCCTGACAGCGAGCCGTCGACCTTCGATCCCGTCTTGGTAACTCGGCCCACACCCTCTGCGCCTACTGGAGATGGCAAGGCAGGGCGGACACCGTACTTGCCTCGAACTAACACAAAATCCGATGGATTGAGCGGAGCTGCCTCCATCGAGACGAGAACTTCTTCCTGGCCGAGGACCGGTTCGGCGACCGTCTTGAGTTTGATGACATCCGAAGGTTCGCCGTGAGCCATGAGTTGCAACTGCCGCATAAGAAACCCCTTTCATTCGGAACATCTGGGTGGCGTGTCGTATGTGAATTTAAACGTGCTATTCATTACGATCGTCATCTATAACTATTCATGACGCACATCATGTATAATGTCAAGTGAGTATTTTTAACTGGAGGATCGCATCGATGAGAGTCACGAGGGAGCAAGCGGCAGCGAATCGGGAGAAGATCGTCGAGGTTGCCAGTAGGCTGTTTCGCAAGCACGGCTTCGAGGGAATCGGGGTGGCCGATATCATGAAAGCCGCCGGACTGACTCATGGCGGCTTTTATGGCCACTTCGAGTCGAAAGACGATCTTGCCGCGGAAGCCTGTACGGCCGCGTTGAGTCGCGAGTGGTGGAAAGAGGCGCTTAAGTCGTCAAAAGCAGGTGGTCTTGAGGCCATCGTAAAGGCGTACCTCTCACCGCAACATCGGAGTGATCGGTCGCACGGGTGCCTTATTGCCGCGGTCGGGTCCGATATTGTGCGTCAGCCGCGGGCCGTGCGGCGCGCCGTTACGAAAGGCTTCCAAACCTTGATTGACGCACTGGGCAGTTTCATGCCGGCCCGATCGGTCGCCGCGCAACGGAAACAGGCTTTGGCGACAATGGCGGGCCTTATTGGAGCCGTGATTCTCTCGCGGGCGGTTGACGATCCGGCGCTGTCCGACGAAATCCTGGAGGCCGCCACAACAGCGTTCGGCGGTCCGCAGGGTGAGGTGAACGGAGCGCGCCAGATTCTCACTTCGAGGAGTCTCAAATGACCGCTCGACATAGATTCGCTTACGCCGATCACGTTGATCATGATCTGTACACCAGGACGCGGACCAGGGATCGCGTCCTGAATGCGGCGATCCCTGGGCTGACATCAGCGAGAGCTTCGAAAAGTATCTTGAGATTTTCGACGCATTTTACGCCGACGATATCGAGGTCAGTGACCAGACACGCGCCGAACCGATTCGTGGAAAAGCGAAAGTGCGCTCACTTCTTTTTAACTTTCTGGTACCGCTTCACGTCATGGCTGAAGTCGGTGGTCTGTCGATATCCATTCGAGAGACGCCTATTCCCGGAGACGTCGCAGGGGAGACGAATTCTGCCTGGACGATCGACTTGGTCACCGCGTCCGGTGCAACGTGCACTCTGAGTTAGTGCGCCTTCCGAAGATGGAACCAGTCGCAGGTCGTATACGAACGTCACTATAACTATGAACAGAAGGGCGGTCCACTCAAGTTAAATGATCTTAGGTTCACCGCGGCTGAGCCTGCACGGTTTCGATTGCCCTCATAATGCCGTGTTTTGAGTTCTCCGACAACACAAGTCATGCTAAGCAAACGTCTTCAAGAAAGCGGACGAAACTGGAATAATTGCAATGACTGGCTTCACCGCACACCTATCGCGGTTTACTCCTGCTCCCGAAACACCTGCCCGTAGGTCTTGCCATAGGGATAAAAGCGATCGTGTTCACCGCGTTCCCAAGCTGCTTTCAGTTCGGGTATGGTGATGTCCCAGTCTGGACGGCATTTCTTCAACACGGCGCGCAAGTCTTGCCGAAGCTCTTCGACGGTCGGTCGGCCAAAAAACCAGTAGCCATTGTAGACCTTGAATATAACCAGACCAGGTTCAAGGACGATGACATGTGGGATCATCGGATCGTGCTCGGGGTCCGTGTACTCGGCGATGTCGAGATCCTTCTGAACCTTGCGTCCCGGATCGGATAAGAAGGTCCAATGGGCGTCCACGCCGGTGCGGTACTCATTCGTCAAAAGCAAGTTGTCGGTACTGATAGTGACCAGGCGGGAGTAGCCGACTTCCATCTCGCGGTGAAGTTGGACCAGACCCTCGGCCTGGCGCCGGTCCTTCGGGCAGTATCCTCCCCGGCTCAGCACCAGGATCAAGGGATCTGGCCCCTGCAGATCCGAAAGCTTGCGACGTTTGCCCGTGTGATCGGTCAGTTCATAATCGGGAAATACTGCGCCAGCTACAATGTCCGCTCTCATGCGATTCAACCTCTCTACGGTAATTCGACACATCTGCTTTTTATCCGGCCACCTCGCTTAGATCGCGAACTTGTCGCCGAACATTGGTTGACCACTTTTTGATTGTTCTTGTGTGACCTCGTCTTGGATCACGTCCCAGTGCTCGACCAGAATTCCGTCCTTGATGCGAATAATGTCCGCTGCAATCCAGTTCACAAGCTGGCCGAAGCCCGAAAATCGCCCGTGCACGATCACAAAATCTTTTTCGGCCACGATCGTTCCGGGCTCATACTTCAGCGTCGGCGGGAGGCTCTTAATGAGATCGAATAGGCCTTCACGGCCTGGCCCGATATGAGCGCTGTGCTGGATATAGTCGGGCGACCAATAGCGCTCAGCCGCTGCGTAGTCCCGCTTATTGAACAGCGTATCGAAAGCCTCAAGGACAAGCGCTTTATTTTTCGATTCCATCGTCTGATTCATTTTTGTTCTCCTAACGCGGCAAACCGAGTTCCGAGCTAAAGGAACATTACTGGGCTGTTTTGCCGCCATCCACGAGGTACGACGCACCCGTGATGAACGACGCCTTGTCGGACGCCAGAAAGACGATGGTCTGGGCGATCTCTTCGGGTGTCCCCATTCGTTTGAGCGGCACCTTCGCTACCAGAGCCGCCTTTCTTTCGTCAGTACCCGTGAAGCGTTTCAGCATCCCAGTGTCGATTGGACCTGGGGCGACCATGTTGACGCGTACCCCTGACGGGGCGGCTTCGAGTGCGGCCGACTTGGTCAGTCCTTCGATCGCATGCTTGCTCGCCGAGTATAGAGAAGCGCCAGCAGCACCAGTATGTCCGTAGGTGGAAGATATGTTGACGATGCTGCCGCTTCCTTGGGCAAGCATCACGCGCATTTCGTGCTTCATGCTGAGCAGCGTACCAAGAACATTTGTGTCGAAGGTCGCGGCGTAGGTTTCAGCAGTCTGTTCCGTCAGCGGGCCGGGTGTGCCCTCGGTTCCGGCGCAGTTCACCGCAGCGTCGAGACGACCAAAGCGCGAGACCGTCTTATCGATCAGGTTGCGCACGTCGTCCTCGTGACGCACGTCGGAACGTAGAAATTCGGCCTCAGCGCCAAGCTTCTGGAGTTCGGCGGCTAATTTTTGGCCTTCGTCATCGCGTCGCCCAGAAATAACGACGCGGGCACCTTCGCGCGCGAAACCCAGGGCGGTGGCGCGTCCAATACCTGTGAGTGCGCCAGTGACCAAAACAACGGGGGTAGTCATAAGATTTCTCCTTCACACTAAGCCAATAAATATCAGTCGTCAGCGGCGCCGGTCGTAACCGTAGCGATCCTGTCGCTTTCATTCAGAAACTGGTTTGTTTCGAAAACAAAATCCTCGTGATTCTCATACCAAGATCCATGGTTGGCGTCGGGATATAGGATCAGCTTGGCGTTCGGCATGTTCTGAACCAGATAAAGTGAATTCACCGTGTAGACGATGACGTCGTGGTTGCCGCTCACGACCAAGGTTGGCTGCTTGATGTTCTCAAGGTACGCAAAGCGCTCTCCAGGATGTGTGCCCCATTGCCCAACAGCTGCAATTTGCGCCGGAGCGACCTTATCGTTGATTGGAACGTCGCGATTTTCGGTGCGTGACAAGTACCGTTTCAGGAAGTCGCGACCTGCGGCTTGGCTCTTCTTAGAGTCCGTGAAAAAAACCTTGAGCCATAGATTCTCGGGCGGATCGTAGGTAGCGCCGAAGAATTCGGCCGTCTCGGGCGTGATGTGTCCCTGTCCGTTTCCTGCGTCGTGATTGCGCGGTGCGGTTCCGACAAGGATGAGTTTGCGAACGAGCTCCGGACGATCGAGTGTAATTTGCTGCGCGACCATCCCACCGATCGAGAAGCCGAGAAGATCAACTTTCGTCAATCCGAGACCATCGAAGAACGCTGCAGCGTTCTTCGCCATGCCTGCAAACGTCGTTGGCACTTCGCCGCTCGAACTCGCCACACCCGCATTATTGAAGATGATGACCTCACGCTCCTCGGCAAGCCCATCCAGAACCGCAGGATCCCAGTTGTCGAGGTTTCCGGTGAAGTGCTGGTTAAAGACAAGGGGCAAACCGCTTCGCTTGCCCCAGCGCCGATAAGCGAAGCGAATGCCGTTGGCCTCAACAAACTGAGTGGGAACTGTCGTCGCTGTATAAGTGCTCATGTTCTAGTCGTCCTTCGTGATGATCGATGCTCGGCTTACTAATTCAGCCCACAGGCACTGCATCGGATACGAGCGCCAGGGCTGCTCTCGCGCAATCGACGTCGTTCTGCACCGCCGGCGCCCCGCTTACCCCGATCGCCCCGACAATTTCTCCGTCCACCTTAATGGGGAACCCTCCTCCCCACGCCGCCACACGCGCAAGCGCAGGAATACCGGCCAAAAGCGACGGGTCGCCCTGGATAAAGTCGAAAAAGTCCTGTGTGGAGACGCCGAACAGAGCTGTGTACGCCTTATTCTGCGCAATCTCAATGGTAGGGATTGAGGCCCCATCCATCCGACTAAAGGCCTTGAGATTGCCGCCATCATCGAGAATCGCTACGTTCTCGGTAACGCCCAGTTCTCTGGCCTTCGCCACCGCTGCATTCACCATTTTCTGTGCTAGCTCAGAAGAGATGCTGTGTTTCTTCACCACATTAGCCATTGGACACCTTCCTCCACTTGATATGTATTGCGTGTTGATCATCCGCGCACTTCGCGCAATCGAGCCTGCCTTGTCCTGCAGAATCACCTTGCCGAGATTCGCAACGTGACTTCGTGGGCGTTGGGTCAGGCATTCATTCCGCCATCAACGGTCAGATTCGACCCGGTAATGTACGAGGACTCCGGACCGGCGACGAACGCCACCAAGGCGGCGACCTCATCAACGTGCCCATAGCGGTCGAGCGCTGTGGCGGCCTTCTGAGGCACCGCCCAATCGCCCGCCGCGGGATTCAAATCCGTATCGATCGGACCCGGTTGCACGTTATTGACCGTGATGCCCCGGCTCCCGAGCTCTCTGGACAGCGCCTGAGTAAAGATCTTCACGGCGCCCTTCGTGGCCGAGTAGGGTACCAGCCCGGGCACTAGGACACGCTCACCCACGGCCGAACCGATCAGATGATGCGACCGCCGCCCTTCATGTGCTTCAGCGCCGCCTGCGTCGCGACCAGTGTGCCGCGGACATTGATGTCAATCAGACGATTCAGTCTCCTCCAGCGTGGTCTCCTCGAACGTTTTCGGAATGGCCGTGCCGGCATTGTTCACAAGCACATCAAGCCGGCCGAAGGTCGCGACGGTCTTTTCGACCGCGGCCTTGCCGGCGTCGGCATCAGCGGCGTCCGCCTGAATCGCGATCGCCTTTCCGCCGGCGCGTTCAATCTCCTTGACGACCGACGCGGCCGCGGCGGCACCTTTCGCGTATGTGATGGCCACGTTCGCTCCGTCCGCGGCCAGACGCTTCGCGATTGCAGCACCAATGCCGCGCGAGCCGCCCGTAATGAGTGCAATCTTTCCTTCCAGTTTCTTAGACATTGTTTTTCTCCTATTCCTTTTAATCTCGCTCTTTGGCGATCCAATCGCTGATATAGGGGGAACAGTGAAGGAGACAGACGCCCTCTCCTTGACAGGCCCCAAGGAAGCGAATGACATCTACATCGACTAGGTTCACTTCCTCCAAGTCCAGCGCAATCTTTGATCCGCTCTCCCTGATCTGCGTCTTCAATTCCTCCAAGTGCTCCACTCGCATTCGGCCAATGAGTCGAATCGTCGTGCTGAGCCCATCGGAATACCTTTCGATTTTTAAGGTCATGTTCGACCTGTCTGACGTTCCACACTCGAACGAATTGCAATACCAGCACCATTCGTAATCACATGAATTACTGGCCTTTAGACTGAGGTCGGGCCGATTTTTCGGCGTTCGCTGAAACTTCGGCCTGCACCCGTCGGCGCCCGGGTCAGATTTGATTCCAGCAATCCGATGGCGGCAGACGAAAGTGCCGAGGGCTAAGTCAAACGCAACAGACTTTGAGCAAGCGGATATTGAGCGGTAACTTCGGCGGTCTTCTAAGGAGAGAGATTACGAGGTCTTGAATCGGTGCCGGTTTATTCCTAGTTTCTTGATCTTCGATTCGAGTGTCTGCCTGGGAATGCCCAGCTTGGCAGCGGCGCCGGTTGGACCCCCGACCACGCCCTCGGCTTCCCGCAGTGCGGTTTCGACCATTTCTCTTTCGCGCTCGACTAGGTTAGCAACTAGCGGAACAGACGTCGCGGGTGACTTGGGAGCCACTCGCGTAAGCCAGGCTTCATCTACAAAAAACGTCTCCCCATCACATAGAATCACCGCGCGTTCGATTACATTCTGCAACTCGCGAATGTTGCCGGGCCAGTCATACGCGTGGAACAGGTCCAAGGTTTTCTTGTTAATGTTGCGAATCTTTTTGCCAGCTTTTTGGGCGTAACGATCGATCAGGTATCCGACCAATAACGGAATATCGTCAACGCGCTCGCGCAGTGCCGGTAGTCGAATCGGGAAAACATTGAGACGGTAGAATAAATCCTGACGGAACGTGCCTTCAGCCACGGCTGCACTCAAGTCACCATTCGTAGCCGCGAGTACTCGTACGTCCACCGAAACCGTTTGGCTCCCACCCACTCGTTCGAATTCCCGCTCTTGGAGAACTCGGAGCAAGGCAACCTGCGTCTCTGGCGGGAGGTCACCTACTTCATCGAGAAAAATTGTTCCGCCGTCGGCCGATTCAAAGCGTCCCAGATGCCGCTGAAGTGCTCCCGTAAAGGAGCCTTTTTCATGGCCGAACAGTTCGGAAGCAATGAGCGAAGGTGAAATAGCCGCGCAGTTCACTCGAATAAAGGCGCGGGCTGAACGCTTGGATCGATTATGAATGGCGCGAGCAATCAGTTCTTTTCCGGTTCCGGTCTCACCTAAGATCAGGACCGTGGAATCCGTCGGAGCCACTTTCGAAACCTGCGCCAGTACCTGACGCAGTGCTTCGGAGGAACCGACGATTTCCTCGAACATGGAAGAGCGTACGATTTCTTCGCGCAACGCGACGTTTTCGTTTCGCACCCTGTCTTCGGTCCGCTTGCGATCATCGATGTCGGTTCCCGTTGCATACCAACGCACCAGGCGTCCCTGTTCGTCGCGGAACGGGTTGTAACGGATGAGGAACCAACGATACTGCCCATCCTTCCTCAGCGCTCGTTGTTCGATTTCAAACGGGAGACCGCGTGCAAGGGCCGCCCGGCGCTCGTCCCGCAGCCTCTCGAGATCCTCTGGATGAAAGATCCGTGCGCGAAAGTCCAAGTTGATCACGTCTTCCATGGTGAGGCCGGTATAATCGAGCACTGCCTGGTTCGCGTAGACCGGAGTGCCGTCCGGGTCCAGGACAACAATGGTCTGGGGTATGGCGTCGGTAATCCGGCGAACCTCGCGCTCGTCTTCGCGTAGTTTCGCTTCCGTCTGCTTCAGGTCGTCTATGTCGGTATTGGTTCCATACCATCTGACAATCTCGCCGGACTCGTCTTGCAAGGGTTCTACTCGGATGAGGAACCAGCGGTAGGCTCCATCGCGGCGGCGAAGGCGCGCTTCGATTTCGCCTCCTTCTCCGGAAGCTACTAGCGTCCGCCACTTGTCCAGCCACTTCGGCAGGTCTTCGGGATGAATTGCGACTTTACACCCCACGCGCTGTACTTCTTCGGGAGAGAGACCCGTGTAGTCGCACCATCGCTGGTTAACAAACTCGTTGGAGCCATCCGGCAAGTTGCACCACGCGAGCGTTGGAATCGTGTCAATGATCTTTCGGAGATGAGCCTCCGATTTCTTCGCCTCGTTGAGCGCCTTCTCTAAATCCTCTCGCGTTTGGTAACGCTCGGGCACATCTTCGTTTTCTGAGCCTCCAGACGGGGCTACAACCAATTCGGGCACATCGTTGCTTTTCGCTTGGGCGGTAAAATCTGTTTCGTAATTAGACTTCGGAGCGGTCATGACTTTTCAACACTGGATGTTCTGCCTTTATATAACGCTAGCCTGCGCCGATAACTGTCGCCGGACCGCACCACACATTAAATTTACACATCCATTCGGCCAAGTAAACCAAGTCCTCAAGTGTTCAATCTTTGGATGACATTAAGATAGGAGAAGTCCGGACAAAGGAGCAGGAATCGCTCGGTGATTTTTGCGATGCCGTAGGTATACTTCCGTTATGACGATGGAGCTTCCCGTTGTGATTGATCATTTCGGTTGTCAAGAGGAACCCCAGCAGATAAGGCCGGATCGGCCGTTCAGCGGTGACCGGACTCTGATGAGTGTTTCCAGCTGCCGACATCATCGGTGCTCTGCAACCTGTAACATTTTCCGTTCTCCATGCCTCTTTCCTTTTAGATGGCAAAGAAAAGCCACCATACACCTCACAGTTGGATGGTCCTTTTCAAGCCTCTTAACATTTGAAGGTTCATCGATGACCTTTCTGAGGGGAATGTGCAAATTTTCCAGCTTTACGACAGCACGAACGGATCAGCGGAAACTTACCGCGAAATGACAGACGAAGAGGCTGATCTGCGCAACGAGGACCTCAGGGAGAGGCAAGACTCTAGGCGATGGGTTGTCTGCGACGGCCTTGACGACTACGCTATCTCAGCTCATTCCGAAAAATCATAAAGCTTGATGATGGAATGATGGATCGCAAAAGGAAGAGTTTTGCCGGCGTCTCAACCGCCCATTGTCTAACGGCGGGTCAGGTAAGCCTTCGGGTTGGGCAAGAATCTTCTTTTAAGGTTTCCCTCCAAGAGCTTCTAGCTTTGACACGAAGGATATTTCGGGACTGAGGGACAAAGTGACCGAGTGCGTTTGTGCTATGGCTGAAAAGCGACAGCGATACTCCTGGACCCGGGAACTCGACCTACTGCTCGAACAAGGCTATCGGTCCGGGCTGGCCGGGCGGCGAGCTACCATTGACAGAATCGAGAGCCTCACTGGATGGCCAAGGCAGGCTTGCTGGGACCGCGCCCGAAAGCTGGACTTGACTCAACAGCGCCTTACGCCCCTGCGGCAATGGACCCCGGTCGAGGAGCAGCGGCTGATCAGTCTGGCTGGCAGCAGGAATGTTCGATTCATCGCACAACGATTGAATCGTTCCGTCCCTGCAGTTCGGACCCGGCTTTCACGGGCCAAGGAAGCAGGCACTCGGGTTCGTGACGGGCTAACGAAGACCGAGCTGGCGAAGCTCACCGGCCGCAGCTTGAAGACCATTCAGCGCTGGATTGAGCTCGGTTGGCTAAAGGGACGCTATGAGGGTAAACTCCGAGTGGTTGATACACTGAGAGTTTCTGACGAACAATCTTCTGGAGTTTTGGAAGAACCACCCCGACGAAGTCCCCTTGCATCGCTGGAGCCGTGAAGGCCTGGAATGGTTTTTGACCCTGATCTCAGACCTTGGTGTCGGCACTGACACGACTTTACCACCGGCCGACTTCCCTTCGCCCAATCCGCAACAGTTTCCGTAGGTGGGGTATTACATGGGGGTCTCGACAGTCATGGACGACGCCAGGCAGATTCTGACCGTCAGAGAAGTTGCGCAGGAGCTCCGATGTTCGGTCGCTCATGTCTACAACGCCATCAATGGGAAGGTGAAGAACGTTTCCAGTTTGGCGGTAATTCGAATTGGTAGGCGGAAGCTGATCCAGCGCGACACGCTGGAACACTGGAAAAGGAGCAATGAGAAGGCCGACGATGATAGTATGATTGCGTCGTCAAAAATCAGCGCCGTTGGACGCATGGAGGAAGACCTGTATGCGTAAACGGTATCAGGAGGGAAACGTAAAGAAGCAACGGGGTGTTTGGATTGCCCAATGGTGGGAAAACGGTCATCGACGGAGTCGGGCCTTAGGTTCTGTTTGGGAGATCACCAAGACTGAAGCCAAAGCAAAGGTTGCTGCCATCGTGGCACCGCTCAACCTTCGAGAGCGGACCGCCTCAGAGCGGTGCACCCTGGCTGATTTTGTGGAAGAGGTTTTTCTGCGCTTCTACCGGCGAAAATGGAAACACTCAACAGCTCTGAGCAATCAGGACCGGATTAGCTTCCACCTGATCTCCGAGTTCGGCAAGCGAGCGATCAATGGATTCAGCCGAGACGAATTGCAGGATTTCTTGGACCAGAAGGCAAAAAGAGGGCTGTCGTACAGCGTTGTCAGTCACCTTCGTTGGGATTTGAAGCAGATTTTCGAACTGGCTTTGGCAGAAGGATTCATCGGTCGAAATCCGGCTTCCTTGCTGTTTGTCCCGAAGGAAGCCCGGAGGCCAGAGAGGCTGGTGATGAGTTTGGCTGAGGTGAAGAAGCTGTTTTCGCTGTTTGAGCAAAGGGAGGGGCTGATCGTGAAGCTGGCTGTTCTTACGGGAATGCGCCCGGGAGAGATCTTCGGCTTGACTTGGGGTCGCCTCCAGGATGAGTATGCGGAAATCCGGCAACGACTCTACCGGGGCCACGTGGATACGCCGAAGACAACAAACTCGGTCCGCGAAGTTGCCCTTCCAGACGGCTTGCTGTCTGAGATTGAGGCTTGGAAGAAGGTATCGATCGACACGCAACCCACGGCTTGGGTTTTTCCATCCGAGAAGCTAACGACGCCGCTGTCGAAGGACAACTGTTGGCGAAGATGGATTGCACCAAAGCTCAAGGAAGCAGGACTGGAGTGGGTTAACTTTCAAGTACTGAGAAGGTCTCATTCGTCGTTGCTGAACGACTTGCACGTTCACCCGAAGGTGGTGGCTGATCAGTTGGGCCATACGGTGGATGTGAATCAGAATGTCTATACGAAAACGGCTCTAGGAAGGAGGAAGAAGGCGGTCAACTCACTGGAATTTGCGCTGGGAAATCTCTAATTGGAGCATTTTGGAGCACAGCGTTTTTGGAGTTTCTCCTAAGTTGTTGAAAAGATGGAGCGGGAGACGGGGATCGAACCCGCGACGTCCAGCTTGGGAAGCTGGCATTCTACCGCTGAATTACTCCCGCTCACTAGGCTTGTAACTGTGAATTCGTTACAGCATTCTTACAACGCTTCGTCCCACAACCCTTACCCGTTGGATTCGTCGGTAATTTAGCTTTTCCTTTGTTTGTTTGCAAGCCCCCAATAATTGAGCTGCTGAGAATCTGACTTCGGAAAATTGTCCTCTGGAATCACGCAGTGGCCTGCCGGTCAGGAATCACCTGCCAGCTTGGATCACCGGTGGGTGATCTGTTTGTTACACGAACGTCGGCTGTCATCGTACTAAAGAAGTGTTTGCCCAATCTGGAATCACTTGCGGAGACGCAGCTCGGCGGTCTCACTACAGCTTGGCGAGCAAGACCAGAATGCTCTTACCTCTCCTTTCCGATGAGACAAGGATCGTATGGAAGGAACTGGCCCCTTTCACGGTAGAGTTCGTGGTAGCGGGCCAGTTTATCTTGGTCAATCTCAACTCCCAGACCATTTCCTCTCGGCACTCCCCAATCCGGTCCGGAAGCAATGGGGAGCGGTTCCTTCACGATGTCGTCTTGCGTGATGTAGGCAGTCTGTTGATTGCCATCAACGATATTGGGCAAGGTCAACAGGATATGGTGAGAAGCGGCGGCGACAATACCTGCCTCGCCGTGGGTATGTCGGCAGATCTGGAGTCCTTCGAAGTGGGCCAAGTAGCACAGACGCTGGAATTGAGCGAGAGAACCCACCCAATAGGGGCTGAAACAATACACATCTGCCGTGCGCTGGATAATCTGGCGATAAGCGTCCTCGACTGTCCACATCCCTTCGTTCGCACAAACAGCAACTGGGGAGCGAGATCGCACTTCTTTCATATTGGCGACTGGATCCTGGCCTACAGGCTGCTCGATGAAGTCAATGCGATACCTGTCCAGCAAGGCCAAATTACGGATAGCCTCATTCACCTTCCAGGCTGCGTTGGCATCCAGACGAATCTTGCACTTGGGTCCAATGGTTTCGCGTATTGTGCGAACCATTTCCAGTTCGGCGTCGATATCAATCCCCACCTTTAGGTAGAAAACATGAAACCCTTTTTTGAGTCCGTCTTGACATTGCGCTTCAATCTCTGAAGAAGATCCCCGTGCCAAGTAGTAAAAATAGTTAGCACGGTCGCGCACTCGTCCGCCAAACAGGTTATAAAGCGGCTGGCCACTCGCCTTTCCACAGATGTCCCAGAGCGCCATGTCAATGCCCGCGTAGGCAAAGCTAGCAGTTGGTTTACGAAACGACCAGATCCCCTGCTGCCAAAGCTCCATCCGAATGGCCTCGGTCTGCCAGGGACTGCGCCCGATAACAAACGGGCTCATAGCCTTTAGCGCTTCCAAAACGGACTCGACGTTAGCACCACTGCAACTTTCGCCCCATCCCACACAGCCATTGTCAGTATGGGCCTTGACTATCACATCCGTAACGCCGTCTCTCTGGACTTGAGAACTGACTTCACGATGCTTGTATGGAATGCTGATAGGAATGAAATCGATCTGTATAACCTTCATGTTTGTCTAAGATGTTAGTCTTGAATCAAGTGTCAGACCCAATAGTCTGCGGCGAATCGGGATCAGAGGATTTGATTCCCCACATCAGTGTAGGTCCCTGCCGTAACCAATCGGATCGGAGAATGAGCATCGTCCAGTTCGTGAGCGATTTCTTCCAAGGCCGCAAAGTTTGGAATCGTCCAAACGCCCAATCCGCCGGGATCTGGTCCAAGGCGGCCAATGCGCTGAACCAGCAGGATCAAACTAAACCCTGAATGCCTTTGGGCCCGTTCCTGGTAGAAGCTACGAATTTCAGACAGACCTCCAGTGGCCTGAAAAAACTCGGCATAATAGATGCCGTTGCGCGTTCGGACCGGCTCGATCAGCGGTTCATAGCATCCAGCCATATCGATTCTTGCGACCTTGCGAAATGGCACCTCGAATTCGTCTGCTTCCCCCGAGCGAAAAATCCGGTCCCAATGGTCGATGCGTTCAAACCCCAATCCAGGGGAGTACCATACGCCAATATGCTCGGGCTCGGGTCCCAGCCGCCAGGTGCGAGCAGCATTCCAGACGAGCTGATCCTCGGCAAAACCGGAGTCCCAACCATCCTGACCCTTAGCCATGGCGGCGTCAAAGTCCTCATCTGAGACTCCTGAACGTCGGCTGATATATTCGATGTAAATCATGCGCAACCTCTTCCTCTCAAGATCCCACCTTGAGTGAGTGCAGCTGCCAAGCTGCGTGGGCGGCTTGGTCTATGGACAGCAACTCCAGGACCTTCCTCAGTACCTCAGAGGTGTGAAAGGAATTCATGAGCGCCCTATAGAAAGGTAGTGACAGCTTTAGTGGACTTTCTTTTCCAGCGCCTTTCGGTAGGCAGCGATGGGGGTTTCCTCTCCGGACACCACGACGTCGATCACTGCGGGTCCCGAGTGGGCCATTGCCTGGCTGAGCGCTTCCCTGATTTCAGCGGGTTGTTCGACGCGAATGCCCAGGCATCCAAATCCTCGACCAACAGTGGCGAAGTCGGTGTTGCCCCAGCGGAAAGGCTGTCCAGTGCCTTGAAACGAAATGCGATGATAGTGATCAATCCAGCGGGAGCCCTGGTTATTGAAGATGATCACCTTGATATTGAGTCCATAGTAAGCGACTGTGGTTAGCTCGCCGATCGAATAAGAAACCCCGTGGTCTCCGCAAAGGGCGATGATGCGACTGCTTGGACGGGCACAGGCGGCGCCAATCGCTGAGGGGATCCCAAATCCCAGGCCCGCAGAGCCCCTTGGCGCCAAGATCACCTTGCCTGCCCGCCGTATCTGATAAAAAAGCATTCCCCAGCCTGTCACATAGCTGGCATCGCAGCAGACAATGTCCTCTGGGTTGGCAAGCTTGTTCAGTTCCTCCATCACGCGCTGGGGTTTGATGGGACTCTCATTGGAAGTCAAAGCTTCGCTGGTTTCACGCCGCCAGGAATCACGCCAGGAGGCGATTCGTTGCAGTCGCTCTTGGCTCTGAGCGGCAAGAGTAGGCAACTCATGCATCAGTGCCTTCACTGCGCTGATGAGCCCGACCAGACCCAACTTGGCGTCACCAACCAGGCCGACTTGCGTCCGGAAGACTTTTCCGATCTCTGCTGGATCAACGTCGAGATGAATAATTGTCTGCTCAGATCGTGGCACTTTCCAGTTCAGAGTGGAATTTTGGCCCGACTTGCAGCCGACCAGCAGTAACAAATCAGCTGTTTTGGCTGCTTCTTCGGCGCAGCCCGTGCCGATGTTACCAAGCAAACCCAATGACAAATGATGGTCATCCTCAATGGTCCCGCGACCCGAAAATGTGCTCAGGACCGGCATGGTTAGCAACTCCGCAAGCTCCTTAACTTCGGTCGTGGCTTCCGCCAAATGAATGCCGCCCCCGACTAACAACACAGGGTATTTCGCTTTGAGCAAGAGCCGTGCCGCCCGCTCTAAGTCTGAGGCGTCAGGGCTCGATCGGAAGATCGGGAAACGTCCCAAATTCTCCTCCACCTTACCGTGAGGGCTTTCCGCAACGGGCGCGTCAAAGACGTCTTGAGGAACAATGAGGGCTACCGGACCGGGTCGCCCGCTCACCGCACGCCGCAACAGGGTGGCCAGAACCGTGGGCAAATCGCCGGGAGCATTCAAGGTTACTATCCACTTACAGAACTGTTCTATCAGTTTTGCCTGTTCCATGGCTTGTAGGGCTGCACCGCGATCGTACAGATAGCGCCAGGAGTGTGGGAGTTCGCTGATGAGACACAGAATCGGAATCGACGAATAGTAGGCTTCCATCAATCCAGAGGGCAGCTTTAAACAACCCGGGCCGACGGTCACGTCACAGACTCCCACTCGATGGGTGAGGCGCGCAAAGGCATCAGCAGCAAATGTGCAGTTGCACTCGTCGCGCATGACAATGTGACGAAGTTGAGGTTCGCGTTTTAGAATCCCATCGAACAGGGCGCTGGTCTGAGCACCTGGCACGCCGAAAACGTGCGTTACGCCGTACTGAATGAGTTGTTGTGTTAGAAGGTCGCCTGTGTGCATTTTCTTGCGGGAAAGTTTCCGGAAGTCTCTTCCATCACATCTCTGGTTATGGGTCCCCGCTAGACTGCGTAGGTAGTGGACTTTCAAAGGCTGGCTTCTCGTAAGATATCATCGCCCCTGCGAGAAGCGCCAGCGCTACCCCGAACCACTGAAAGGCCGTTAGCCTCTCCCTCAAAAAAATTGTGGCCAATAGAACCGTAACAAATGGATAAAGCGCGGTGAGCGTGACGGCCACAGAGGCCTTAGCGCCACTTTCGAGAGCGGCAAACAAGAACCAACTACCCAGCTGGCTGGTCACACCCACAAGAAATCCAATGACGAGGTACAGACTGCTAGAAACGAAGGGATCACTCGCAATCAAGAGGAAGGGAAATGGTAGCAAGTAACCAACGGCGCAACTGACGACCGATGCGGTTGCTGACACACGAGTAGTTGCCATCTTTTGAAAAAGACCGACGATCCCGTAAAGCGAGATGGCAACCAGGGCAAATAGCATCCAGCTGTTCATCAACTCTCTTTGATCCCTTGAACTGAAAGTACAGAGTTTCAAAACTCAAAAAACTAAGATCTCAGCGACCTATTGTGAATCAGCTAGAAAGAATCCAAAGGGCCAAGATGGCCACTGCTACGCCCACGCCTTGAACGCTGTTTATTCTTTCCTTGAGCACGATCGTAGCTAAAGTGACCGTCACCAGCGGATAGAGACCTGTAACAGGCTGAACTAAAGAAGCCTTTCCGCTCTGAAGTGCGGCGAAGACGGCCAAGTTGGCAGCCACTGACAAGAACCCAGTGCAAAACCCACAAAAAAGACCCAACTTGTTGCTATTCCTGTTGATCTTTGCGCGGAACCAAGCCGGAATCGACATTGCTACGATGCCGACAGAAAACACAGACTGCATTTGTGTAGGCGAGAGCTCTTCCGAGCCTAGCTTTGAAAGAAATCCAAATACTCCCCAAGTGAAAACGGCCAACAGCGAATAGATCAACCATTTTGGGAAGTTACTTTTGCATGGCGACAACTCGTTCACCCCAATAACTTGAAGCGACCACCGTGTCGGTTGGAGGATGACTCTAGAAAGACGAGGACGGAACACTTCCAAAGGATTCTATTTCATCGCCTGCCATCTGTTCTTGGTTGTAGGTTGCTCTTGAAGTTTCAAACAGTTCCAGCTCCTTTCTTGCCCGTTCTTTCCTCTCCAGCTTTTGGTCCAGCATCGCCAGCTGGAGCGGCTTCTGGAGAAGGCTGCAGCTCGTACACCTTGAGCCAGGCTCTGTTCGTCTGTTTATGAGAAAGCGCGAACTCTCCGCGATCAGGTGGTTGGCACTTGCTGAATCCGCGTCAACGCGCAAGAGCTACCTCGTTCCACGGGCATGAATTGAATACTTCCAGCTCGTGCTTTCCACGTTCGCTGCTTCACTCTTAGCTCACCGGCGAGGCAGCGTGCCGCCACGCTGCACTAGCCAAGTCACGCACTCATTTAAATAAGATTGCTAGGGAAACTTCAGACGAGGATCTCTTTGATGATGCGGGCTTCAAAGACTGACGTCAGCTTTTCTTTCAAACCGTTTTGCTCAAAAAACAGCTCCTGATAGTTCAGGCCCAGCAGATGCAGGATCGTGGCATGCCAATCGGTCACGCTGACCGGATTCTGAACTACCTCATAGCCGAGGTCGTCGGTCGCACCATGAACGAGACCAGGCTTTACCCCGCCTCCAGCCATCCAGACGCTGAACGCGCGCGGATTGTGGTCCCGCCCCGCCGCTTCTTGGCCGTTGCCCAACTGGGCAATAGGCATCCGCCCAAACTCCCCTCCCCAGATCACTAGGGTGTTGTCCAGCAAACCCCGTTGCTTAAGATCTTGAAGCAAGGCGGCAATCGGTTTGTCGGTCCGAAGACTGGCGGCCCGCATTCCACCTTCCAGACGAGAGTGGTTATCCCAAATCTGTTGATTGATATAAAGCTGTACGAATCGTACACCTCTCTCAACTAGGCGGCGTGCCATCAAGCAGCGACGGCCATAAGAGTCGGTGGGCTCGTGACCAATCCCGTACATCTCCAAAGTGGCCGCGCCCTCCTTGGAGATGTCCAGTGCATCGGTGGCTTCAAGCTGCATTCGTGCCGCCAATTCATAGCTGGCGATACGAGCATCGAGCTGAAGTTGCCCGGGATGATTGCGCTTGTGGATTCGGTCCAATCGAGACAAAAGGTCACTCCCCAGGCGGACCACTTCCGAGGGCTCCTCCGCTTCCGGTTGCAGATTTAAGATGGGAGATCCCGTTGAGCGGAGCCGGGTGCCCTGGTAGAGGGGCGGCAAAAAACCGGCTTGCCAGTTCCAGACTCCGTTGATGGGAAGTCCGAGTGGATCATCCAAAACGACGTAGGCAGGCAAACTCTGGTTCTCACTACCAAGCCCATAAACCACCCAGGCTCCTAAGGATGGGCGACCAGGAATGGTACGACCCGGTGTGGATCAGGAAAAGGGCGGGTTCATGGTTGAAGTGGGTGCTAAACATCGAACGAACGACACAGATCTTGTCAACCTCTTGGGCCAGGTGGGGCAGTAATTCCGAAACCCAGATTCCAGACTGGCCATACTGTTTGAAAGCAAAGGGGCTGCGCATCAGGCCACCCGCTTGCTCAGGACCGGTTAGATCCGCCGCCACCTTATCGAAGTAGGACTCCCCATGGTGCTTGTCCAGCATCGGCTTGGGGTCGAAAAGATCCATCTGGCTCGGCCCACCATTCATGAAGAGATGAATAACCGCTTTCGCTTTGGGCTGGAAATGAGGAGACCGCGGCTTCAAGTCAAACACGCTTCTTTGGTCTACTGGCCCGTCATCACTTTTACGGAAACCCAGCGAGCCTGGTCCAGCATAGAGATCCCGGTTCAGGAGGAAGGCCAGAGCCATCCCATAAGTGCCATCCAGGAAAGTTTCAAAGAAGCCGCGTCGGCTAACCATTTTCGTGTTGGCGAGAGAGACAGATCCAGTAGGAGTCATAAGTCACCTCAAGAAACCCTAAGACACCGCCTTGGTAAGACACCGGTTAGTCAATGTAAAGAAACGAGGCCGAGTTCATTAGCGTGTGCGCAAATTTTGCGAGAGCTAACAAGGACACTTCCCCTTTCTGGGAGCGCTGCCAATCCGTAGCCTTGCCCATCTCTTCCTTCAGTGTGGCGGTTTTGGGGGCCATTGCCTTCTGTTCACGAAGTTGCTTGGCATGCTCTTCCCTAAGCCGAAGTAATGCTTCCAAACTGGCCTGCCTTTCCTCATCCTTAGGTGGCCGGCTAAGCGCAATCCAGAACGCACGCTCGACCTGCTTCTGAGGATCAGCTCCCACTTCCTTTTCCACTCTTTCTGCAAAAGATCGAGCCAGATCGCGAACCATGGCATTGTTGACCAGATAGAGCGCTTGTGGAGCTACCGTTGAAACCGGCCTCTCCAGGCAATTCGGGCTCATGGAAGGAAAGTCAAAGCTTTCCAGAATTGTCGGCGTCTGCGTCCTTCGTTGTTCGACGTAGATGCCGCGACGCCAGCGGTTTTCGGTCTCAATCGGCGTCACCAAGCCATCCCCTCGGACCAGCACCGGGGCAGGCACCCCGTAGCGCGTCTCGTCCAAACGACCCGAGATTAAAACAAGCGTGTCGTATAGAACTTCTGCCTCCATCCGCTTTAGAGGCATTCGCGACAACAGAACATTGTCAGGATCCGCCTTCTCCAGAAACGGAGTCACCGCTGAGCTTTGGCGGTAGGTATCGGAGGTCATCATTAGCCGGTGCATGGCTTTCATGCTCCACCCCTGCCGGACAAACTCTGCAGCAAGCCAGTCCAACAGTTCAGGGTGACTGGGGGGAGTTCCCGTCGTGCCGAAGTTACCCAGCGTCTTGACAATCCCAACGCCAAAATGCTGCTTCCAAATCCGATTGACCATGACTCGAGCGGTTAGGGGATGATCAGGATGAATCAGCCACCGGGCTAGCGCCAGTCTTCGCCCCGTCTTCTGAGCCCCAGGCCAAGGAGGCTTCACTTCGAATGGAGTCTTCCCATCGGTTAAGACGGAGGGTACGCCAGGCCCGACCAGGCGCCCAAAATTTGTCGGCTCTCCTCGCCGAAGAAGATAGGTCGGCGACGGTACGCCTCGATCCCAAAGTGCCCGGATCCGAGGCTCGGACAGCTTCCTGAATTCCAGAAGCTTGACCTTTTTCTCCGTCTCCTCGGCTTCGCTCCTAAAGGCCGTATCAGACTTCTTGAGCTCCTCAGGCTCAATCTTTAGTCGTTGTTCAAATTTCTCAGCCAGGTACTTCTCGACTTCGGTGCGCTTATCCGTTGGGGTCTCTAGCATCTTGCGCAAATCCTCGCGGAGCACCTGGGGCAGCTGGTCCAGCTTGTTTTCCAGAAGCTTCTTCTTGATGGGTTCAGCCTTTTGTTCTAGTGCAGCTTTCAGGGCCTCAATCTGCCGATCGAGTTCTCGATTGCGAACTTCCCTCTCCTGCTCCTGCTGCATCAGCTGAGCCGGAGTCAGCCCCGGAGGGACGTAGGGCAGATGACGTTTTACCATCGTCTTTCCAGCACTGCCTCTCGATTGCGGCACCATCCAGTCATGCTCGTCGTAGGCCCCTTTGAAGATGTCCAAAAGACGATAGTAGTCGCGTTGTGGGATGGGATCGTACTTGTGGCTGTGACACCGGGCACATTTCATTGTCAGACCAATGACTCCTGCGCTAAGAATATCGATCTCATCCCCGATGACATCTAACCGATCATCTACAAAGTTGACCTCCCGCTCGTCAGTTGAATCAGGTCCCATCCGTAGGAAGCCGGTAGCAATCAAGTTGTCCATCATCTCTTCAGTAATTGCCGAAGCTCTCTCGTAGTCAACCAGCTCGTCCCCAGCAATTTGTTCCAACAGAAAACGATCGTAAGATTTGTCTGCGTTAAAAGAGCGGATGACATAATCGCGATATCGGTATGCATCGTCCCGCTGATGATCGGCGCTCAGCTTCCCTCCCTCTGAATCAGCATATCCGGCCACATCTAACCAGTATCGCCCCCAACGCTCACCATAACGCGGTGAAGCAAGCAAACGGTCGATCAAGTTCTCGTAAGCTCTTGGATCACGGTCCGCTAGGAATGCCTCCACCTCTTGACGCTCGGGTGGCAGGCCCGTCAAGTCAAAGCAAGCCCTTCGGATTAAGGTAAGCCGGTCGGCCTCCGGCGACAAACTCAGGCCTTTGGGTTCAAGTTTGCCCAGAACGAAAGCGTCAATCTCATTGCGCACTCGCTCATCATGGCGCACCGAAGGCGGCTTGACCAGCTTCGGAGGCTGAAACGCCCAGAATTGCCGATCTTTGTCCGAAACCAGCGGGTCGGGCTCGACCCCTGCGACATCAGGAACAACACTCTGCTCAGGCGCTCCTTGTGCGATCCAAGCAGTCAGGCGTTCAGTTTCCGCGGGTGTGAATGGCCTGACACTGACTTGCAGCATCTCTCTCTTGGGAGGCATCTCTCCTGAACGGATTCTCTGAATGACCAGACTTTTCTCCGGCTGACCCAGCACAATCGCTGGCCCTGACTTTCCTCCTTTCAACATGGATGCTTTGGTTCGCAGGTCCAGTCCTCCTTCCTGACGTCTCAAGCCATGACATGGAGAGCAACGCAAATACATAACAGGAATGATGTCGTGCTGGGTTAGCTGTGCAGCACCGGTCGTGACGCCTTCCTGAGCCGCCCGCGGGGCACTTGACTCAATCCAGACGCGAATCGTTGCAATCTGATCCTCGGTCAACCGGTTGCCACCCAGGGGCATCTTGCCCTCCTGAACCATCTTGAATAGGCGGCTTTCCTCCGGTTTTCCAGGAACGACTACTGCGCCCGACTCGCTCCCCTTCATCAACCCTTCCAGGCTGCTCAGGTTCAGCTCCTTCATTCGTGTCTCGATACCATGGCACTGAACGCACTGAGCCTTGAAAATTGGGAGCACATTTGTCTCAAATTGCGCCCGCTTGGCGGGAAGATGCTCCCTCCTGATTTGTGGAGTCTGGCCTTGCGAGTTGCCCAGATGAAAGCAAGACACAGGCTGACACGACTGCAGCTAGCCGATGAAAAAGGTTGGAATAGAGAAATGATCTGCACATAGGTCCGGCCTGATCGACAACAAGATCGATCCAATCGATCTCATTTCGAACTGAATTCAGCATCCATTTCTATGACACCTCATGTTACACCGGAAGCGGCTGGGGTTGCCGCCTATTTTGTTCTTCAGGGTTCTCACCTGGAATAATGGCAGTCTCGGCACCACGCCACGTATTAGCTGGCAGCGATCCCGCCAGCTTATCTCGGACCCCGCACTGGTGAGAAACACGCACCAATAGGCGACGGAATATCGTCCTCTGTCCTTTTAGACGGAATGACCCAGAGCCACAGCACTGCAGCCGTCAGGGCCACCAGCGCGGCCAAGTCCAAGGCACGAACCCACCCAAGATGGCGGGCAATCAGTGGAGTTAGAGTGGGAGAAATCACTCCCCCCAGATTACCGCCGGCGTTAAGCAAGCCACCGGTAAATCCCACGTTCTTCTCAGAGATCTGATTCGCAGTTGCCCAATAGGGGCCCTCC
Organism: uncultured Acidimicrobiia bacterium; assembly: GCA_963752385.1. GTDB lineage: Bacteria > Acidobacteriota > Terriglobia > Versatilivoradales > Versatilivoraceae > CAVVYL01. Next base: position 26,496 of record CAVVYL010000044.1, read on the forward strand.
ACACCGAGAATGAGTCCCGTACAGATGGCCAGAGCGCCTGCCGCAACATAGCCGTTCTCAACCCGTGAACCCACGGCTAGAAAGGCGGCGGCCCCCACCTGACATCCTATAGGTACGATCCGTCTTCCCCAGTCCATTCCTAGCCGGGTGAGTATGAGTCGATCAGACAGGTGGCCGAAGCCGAAGGTCGTGCAAGCCGCCAGAATCCAAGGTAGAGTCGTTAACCAAGCACTTTCCCCTGGATCGAAATGCCGCACCTGCACCAGGTACAAATAAAACCAGAAAACGAAGATATAGCTCACATAGCCATTTAAGGCGTAACTCAGCACCAGTCGCCACAGATTACTATTCCGCAACTGGACCTTGAGGTAGCCAACATCGAGGTGGGCTGAACTTTCTACCCTTGCTTCTCCTTGAATGAGGCTGAGTTCGGCGGGGTTTACGGCCCTATGCTCGGAAGGAACGTCGCTGACATACAGGGACCAGGCCAGGGCAGCCAGCACTGCAAAAACGGCTGTAACATAGAAGGAAGTCTCCCAGCTCCAATGTAGCACCATCCAGGACACCACTGGGGGTACTAGAAAAGAACCCACACTGATCCCGGCGATCGCCAATCCGTTGGCGCCGGCTCTTTCCCTGGCTGGAAACCAATTCGCCAACGCTCGTGTTCCGGCCGGAAACATCGGCCCCTGGCAAAGACCAAACACGAACCGTAGCGCAATCAGGACATTCAGCACACTAATGCCCGTCAGGACCGAGAGCGTGCCACATGTGCCCGTTAGGAATGTGCACACTCCCCAGGATAGGGTCGCCCAGCCCAAGACTTTGCGCGGGCCAAAACGGTCGGCCAGCATTCCGCCAGGAACCTGAAACAGAGTGTAACCGAGCAGAAAGGCGCTGAAGACGCTACCCATCTGTGTTTGCGTCAGATGGAAAGCCTTCATGATCGGATCGGCAGCGATGGAAATGTTGACCCGCTGAAAGTAGTTCACCACCGTAACGGCACAAAGCAGACTGGCAATTCTCCATCGGGTTCGACTGGGAACGTCCATAAAGAGGCACCTAACAATTAGACTGGATTTGGGAGACCGCAAGACAAAATCAAGCACCCCATTCTATCTCTTCCTGGATGGTTGGAGCGACAATCCCTGACGGCTGCTCTTTCCAGCCAGCGCTGAACCGTATTCCGGTGCCACCCTTTCGCCTGTCAGTCTTGCAGAAGCAGTGGTATATAAGGTATCCAGAAAGGAGAGCTGGTTGCAAGTCACGTTTGACCTGCGAAGATGAAGTCTTGCGATTAGAAGGTTTGACCGTGAGTATGAAGGAAAAAGGAGATGTGATTGTAGTCGGAGGCGGGGTAGTAGGTGTGTGTGCGGCCTACTACCTGGCCAGGAAAGGGTTGAGTGTCGTCCTGGTGGAGAAAGGTGAGATATGTTCAGGTTGCTCTTATGCGAATGCTGGTTTGATTACTCCCAGTCACTCGCTACCCATACCTGCACCGGGAGTAATTAAACAGGCTTGTAAGTGGTTACTTCAGGAGGACAGTCCCCTGTTGTTTCGACTCCGGCTAGATTGGAGGCTTGCTTACTGGTTGGTCCGGTTCGCGGCGGCGTGCAGAGAGCATCCGATGAATCGGGCAATACCTGTGCTTCGTGACCTAAGCCGTGGAAGTCTCGACCTTTTTGAAGAACTGATTTCAGCTGAGGGCTTGTCGTTTGACTACGAACGCCTGGGGTTGCTGTGTGCCTACACAACCGACAGCGGGTATGAGAAAGGAAAGCGCGACTCGGAATTACTCACTCGGCATGGATTTACACCGAGGATACTGGACGGGAAACACGCACGTGAGCTGGAACCTAACTTAGGGGCAAGCGTCATCGGAGCAGTGTATTTTGAGGATGACGCTCACGGGAATTGCTATGATTTCGTCACTCAGATGACTACAGCGGCCAAGAAGCTTGGCGTTAAGATTCATGCAAATACAGTTGTGGCCGGGCTTCTAGTCGAGAATGGTGACCGCATCTGTGTGAAGACAGAAGGAGCGGATCTTCTCGGCAGAAACCTTGTCATCACCGCCGGAGCGTGGACATCGCAGCTTACAAAGATTCTTGGAGTAAGAATCCCTGTTGAACCAGCAAAGGGCTACAGTGTGACGATCGATCGTCCGGCTCTTTCCCCCAGAGTTCCTGTTCTAAACATGGAGAAGAAGGTGGCGGTGACACCTATCGGAAAACGATTGCGATTCGGCGGTACGATGGAGTTTTCGGGGCTGGACCTTACACTCAATGAAAGACGTGCCGATGCCGTCCTTCGCGGCGGCCTTGAGGTAGTCAGTCGAATTGAGAGTCCGCGAAATGTCGAGCGTTGGTGCGGCTTGCGGCCATGTACGCCAGATGGTCTCCCGATCATCGGCAGAGTCCCAGGCTATCCTCACGTCTACATTGCTACAGGCCACGCGATGCTTGGATTCACGCTGGGTCCCATCACAGGTAAACTGATCGGGGAAATGATTAGTGGCTGCCCTCTTTCACTCGATACCACGATGTTACGCGTCGAGCGGTTCTAGGAACTGATTCGTTCCGCCAGAGTAACCCGTGCGATCGCTGAAGCATACATCTTCTACCAATAAGGTGCAGCCCATTACGCGGGACAAGAACAGCTCCTGCCGTGGAAGCAATCATTTCTGGGGGCGTGGGCCAGCAACCTGAATGAAGAAGAAGTCTGCTCGGGTAGCAGAATCTATTTGCCAGTCAATGTGGAGGGAGGCGTGCCACGATGCCATTCCAGAAGGTCAAATGCGAAAACGCAGCGCATCAGTTCGGCGCAGGAATAGTCGTGCGCTTAAGACCCCTGATCACCGACTACTGTTCAGGCAGTGGCCGGCAAGACCCCCAGTCTGCGGCTCGCCGGCCTAGTCGCGTAAGAGACGATCAGAAGGGCCAACAACGCCAATGGCACGCCCCACATTTGCACGCCGTCGCCGGCCAAGTAATGGGCGACAACCGCCATCACCCACGTGAAGGCCGCCCCCGCGTAGGCCCATTCCTTGAGCAAAGCAAACCCGGGCAACAGCAGGACGATCGCGGCAGCCGGTTTTGCAATCCCGAGAATCATCCTGAGGTGCTGCGGGTATCCTGCTTTGGCGAAGCTGGAAACCATCTGCGGATTGCCGGTGAGGTAGCTCAAAGCAGATAGCAGCATTACTGCAACAATCGCTGTGCTAGTCCAGTAGACAATCTTGCGAACCATGTGTCCTCCTGGGTGCAACTGCTGCAATTATTGACTGAATTTTGCCAGCAGCCGTTGCAGAATTTTACCAGTTCCTGATTATTGGATACGCTTGTTCAGGTCAACGACACTACGCTACATGCCTTCGCTTGCTTCCATCCCTGATTCATCAGCCCTGGCCCCACCAATGGAGTCCGAATCGTTTGGCGTAGAAGTGGAGCGTGGTGACTGCAATTGCAAGAGAGCCTAGCCCCAGCCAAAACCAGGTCTACCTAAGGGCCCAATCCCAACGCACTAAACAATGTTAAGTCAGGCCTGGTGTGGACCAGCTGCTGAAGAATTTGGGTCTTCCTGGATAAGTCGGGTCTGAGGCACCCTGCCGACCCCTGCGGCAGAAGGTCCGGCGTCCCCTTTGCCAAGTGTTGCCAAAGGGGGAACATAAGGAACTTCACCGCTCCTCCAAAGGTACAAGCCCTAGACCACTAGGTCACTAGTGTGGACGGGACTCGGATGTCAATTACCAGATAGTTTCTCATCAGCTTCGCGGAGGCGTGTCAGCAGGAGTCGAATAATGCCCTGCATGACCTCGGGACTGCTGTGCATCACGTCGAGGAACGACTCGCGATCGACCTTGATCATCGTGGTGTCTTCCAATGCAGTGGCACTGGCCGAGCGGGGCGAACCGTCCAGGACCGCCATCTCGCCGAGAGATTGCAACCTGCCGAGAACCGCCAGCTCACGCCCGCCTTTATGAATGCGAACCGAGCCTCCAATGATGATGTAGAGGCAGTCGCCATAGTCGCCTTCCTTGAAAATCAAGGTTCCCGCAGCGGCTTCCGCTTCCTCGGCGATCCCGGCGACATACGACAGGTCCTCGGCGGAGATCTCCTTGAACAGACCGACCGACTTCAGCAGGATGGTTTTCTCGAGTGTGGTAAGCATCTGAGGGGCCTCTTGGGTCATCACGTGGTTAGGGGCAATCGTCGCGGCCAACGCCGGTCTCCGCCGGGCGCAACGGATCACTGTCTCCGATACCAGCGACGAAGCGGGGACGCGGTTCCACTCAATCCAGGCCGCGGCCCCATCGACGGCTTCCAGAGAGTAATCCAGCGCGATCGCTGACAGCCACTCATGATCCGAATAGATGGCGTCCTGGAGCCACTCCTCGATCCTTGAGGGCATGTTCAGGAAAATACTTCCTGCCGGCGGCGACGCGCTCTTCGAGAAGGATAGGCTCGAGAAGAGAAGCGATCTGCTGGCGTTCCGCCGCCGGGAGAATCGCATCCAGCAACTCCAAAACGAATGGAAGCCGTACCCTGTCCCCGGTGAGAAAGATCTGAATGCAGGTGTCCACCGGCGCATCCGGGCGCTCGAGAGCCGCCAGACGGATCAGGGCCGGAAGGATCTGTCGCAGAGAGTTGTCCAGATAGTCGCGGAGCAATTGGGTGTCCCGGCCATCGGGCAGCAGACGCAGGGCCTGGGTCAAGCCATAGGCGCTCCTTGCCAGCGTCTTCCAACGGTGGTTCACCAGCGTGCGATAGGCGTCCGGCGGCGGGCCCCGACGTCTCACCCACAACAGCGCATCCGAGGCGTCCCCGGATATGGAGGGCTGATGCGCTTCCATCAGTTCGAGGAGGACCGGGTAAGCCTGCGGAACCGGGCACGAACGGAGGGCCCGCACGAGCAACCGCCGCTCGGCAAGCGGACACTCCCGCTCCAGTGCGGCCGCGAGGGCAGCCAGGCTGGCGCTCGCCGGAAAAGCAGCCAGGGCTCTCCGAGCGGCGAGCCTCAAGTCCGGCGCCTTCAGGCACTCGACGATCCGTGGGACATGCCGTTCATCGGGTAGTTGGGCTACGACCGCGAGGGCCTTGCTCCGCACGGCTGTGGCGGGGTCGGTGAGCGCCGCCGCAATCAGATCCGGCGTGACTAACCCATCGACCGGCACCGATTCTTCGAGCGCGGCGGCCCGCTCGGCTGGGTCCGAGCTGACCATCATCTGAGACAACCGTTTGTCCGGTTCCGGCCCGTTCCGATCCCCGAGACGCAGGAGCGCTGCGTAACTCGCTGCCCGCCTGGCAGGATCAGCCTGCTCCGCGATGCGCCTGAGCAGCGGGGCGAATTGCTCGAATCGCAGCCGCCCTGCGATCCGAATGGCCTGGATACCTATTCGGCCTTTCTCATCGATTGCGGCTTCGAGGTATTGTTCTGTCACAATCGACGAGTCTTCCGCTGCCACCTCGAGAATCTGGGCCCTGACTTCCGGGGCTCCCTCGCGGAGCAGTCGACGCAATGTGCCGGCCCATGGCTCCAGCGGGATGCCTTTGATCAAATCGAGCGCGAAGAGCTGCTGAACCGCGTCGCCGCCGACCAAGGCACGGTCGATCACGGCGACGGTCACCGCATCCTTCGCGCTGATTTCGAGGTCTTCCGGCGGGACTTGCTGCTTTTCGAGCGCCGATTGCAGCTCCTGGACGTAGAGCTTGCGTAGACGCGCGAGCGTGAGAATCCAAAGGCCCGTGAACGCCGCTGCTACATAACTCAACTGCGCTACCGCTATGAACTTCACGAGCGTGAAGATCCCGATGCCCGATAGTCCCTCGGCGGCCGATTTCAGTGTGCCGTTGATCACAGGTTTGGCATCGCGCCGCTGTTCGCGAGAGACGGGAAGCCATAGCAACTCCAGACCACCATTGTGCAGGGTGAAACGGAAGGTCTGGTCGGCAAACTTCCCGACCACGGCGCTGGCCAGCACGGGCCAGACCAGGATGGCCATGGAGCTGAAACCGACACTGAGGGGCAGAACCAGAAGAGCCATGTCGACGCCAAAGCGATTCAGCAGAGGTCTCGCGAAGACGAACTGCAACACCAGGGTGCTCAGGCCAGTGACCGCATAGAACTGACCGAAGAATCCGATGAGATCGCCCTCGGTGCGTAGCGCCGAGGATGAGATCATCTTGAACTGGTACTCGATCACCGTTGCCACCACAGAGGCGCTGACTACCAGGAGCGCGATGACGCGCAGGTAGGGACCGAATGGTTTCCGGCCGGGCTTCATTGGAGCCCGTCTGGGCGAACGCGAAACCAGCGCCCGCGGCAGCCGGGTTGTCACTACCGAGACGGCACAAACGGCCAGCAGGAGGCCGCACACCAGCCAGAGCAGCATATCTGAACCGTAAGTCTTCGTGAACGGCTTCAGTTGCAAGCCGACCAGCATGGCGGCGAACGAACCTCCACCGCCAACTATCGGGAACAGGCGCTTGGCCTGCCTCGCATCGAAAATATCAGACGCCAGCAGCCAGAACTGCAGAACCGTAATGACGGTGATCACTTCCATCCAGACATAAAGCAGCGGGATCGTCCAGCCCTCTAACTTGAGGTGAATCAGAGAAAGCGAGGCCGCGAAGACGAGAGCAGTCCCTGGGAGCAGGACTTCCGAGCGGTATTTTGATCCCACCTTTTTATACAGCGGGACCGCAATGGCGACGGCAACCGCGATGGCGCACATCATCAGCGGAAGGAGCGATTTGTCAAACCGACTGAGGAAATACCCGTCCCGCACGGACTTCCCGGCAATGGTGACTGCAATAACCGAGACATTGTGCAGGGCCAGCAACATCACCCTGCCTCTCTCGTCCGCACGCACGCCTGGAATCCGGATAGCACTCGTCATCGGTTTGAAGGTAGACCGCGTTCTGCGACGCAACGTCGCCACCGGTACATCCGGTCCGCGCTTTTTGCATTGAGATGCTAACTACAGCGAGCATTGCCCATAACTGTAACTCATGGCAGTCATCTTGGGCAAACGCCGCGTATCGTCGTTCAGGAATGCGCAGACGGCTCAACTCCGCGGGAACCCTGGAAAGGTCGGACACCTCCTAAGCCGTGGCAACCGACCGCGCCGTTTCAGTCTAGCGAGGACAGGTTGGGCGGACGACCTATGGCGTGCATTTGGAATAGCGACTATGCCGGGCGAACCCGGAATACATCTGCAACTCAAGCGCTGCTCGGCCGGGTTCCTGTCGCCCGAGGACGACCGGCTCCCAGCCCGCCATCCAGTTGTCGTCCTGAGTCACGGCTTCCGGGTGAACTCGGTAGCCGTCAGACATTGTGGGGCCACACGGCCTGGCCGAACGGCTGTCCGCTTACCGTAATCAAAGTCAGAGAGAAGGGCTTCAATGGTTGGAGGTCGGCCGATCGATCGACGGTCGAAGCGAAGCGGCGCTTGTGGGTGGCACCTGCACGAGTCAGGTGGTGCGCCCTCTGTGAAGTTTTCGCGCCACGCGTCGCCAGAGGCGGTCGCCGCGTGCGAGCACATCTTCGCCCGCGTCTTCGGCGGCGACTGCGTCGGCCAGATAGCGGATGTAGTTGCTGGAGAGGTGATCTGTCAGCGGATCAAGCTTTCCCGATTTCAGGCCGTGCCACAGGCCTCGCCAGCGGTCCTTGGCGCGCTGCGCGCGCGAGAGCCGGCGGAACTTGCCGTTCGAGTCGAAGTACATCAGCCGGCCGGCGTGGCGGTAGCCCAACCAGATCGGCGGAACCCTCGTGACGATGTCGTTGTTGTTGACCCAACGGTAGTATTCCGGGAATCGGCAGTGATTGACGTAGCGCCGGGTGCCGACGCGCGGGCCGCCGAAAGTGAACAGCCCGGCCGGGTTCGATTCGATTTTCGACAACATGCAGCGGCCCGCGCAAATCGCCGCCATCGCGGCGCCAAGCGAATGGCCGGTGAACCACGTGGTCTTGTCGTTTTCGGCTAGCGCGGCCTCCATCAATGGCCAGAGGGTATCCACTTCCTCCTTGAAGCCGCGATGGACACGGCCGACGGACTCGGCCAGGACAGTCCAAACATTGACGTCGGCCTTGATATCGTTCCATTCGTTCGGCTCGGTGCCGCGGCAGATGACGACCGTATCGTGCTCGTTGGAGACGAGGTAGGCCTGAGCGCCTTCACGCTCGAAATACGTCGAGGCGTGCAGGCCAATCTCTTCAAAGAGCGGACGGGCTGCTTCCTCGGCGTAGTAGGCAACATCGGAAAGCTCCGCAAACAGCAGCGACTTTCGCAGTAGCCCAAGCTTGGCAATCGGGGCGGTAAGAGGCTGGGAATTCCAGCGGTGTTCCGTCTTCGCCTGCTCGACCGCCTGCGGCGGCTGACGGACCGCAACCGCTTTGGTTGCTTTCTCCATCGTGCGCTCTCCTACGAATTCCTACCGGTGTCAAAAGTCGCGGATTGATGAGAGCGATTCTACCACACATGACGCGTTGCTTGAAAGTTGTTGAGCAATGGGCGAGCAATCGACTGCCGCTCGACCCGTGCTCGCAGATCGTCGTCGGTGTGTCACGTTCTGCGCGCCGCACGTTCGGCCGCACCGCTGTGCGACAGGGATGCAAGTATTTGATTGCAATGAGAGGCAGGAGGCGATATTTTGATGGTCTGTGGTCTTATTCCTGAATCTTTGCAGCAGTCGGAAGCCCGCTGTCGCCAGCTGTTGGCCGAGTTCGTCCGTGACCAAACAACGAGCGGCTAACCGATCAGTTTCCCGCTCGGGTCGTCTCTGAAATTCTCGTTTGAGTTGATCCAACTCTGTTTAGCCACGAAGTAACACCGGTCTGAATTGGTAAATCCATGTCTTTGACAGGAACCTTCTGCATGGAAAGGTTGCGAGCTGGCGATTGGGCTGCGTGACGACGGGTGCAGTCCATCTCATGTACACTTGGTTTTCTTCCAATTGAAGTCAACTGAGGAGGGAGTTATGAAGAGGATGCTGGTTGTGGTTTCTCTTTTGGCAATGTCTGTCGCAGCTTGGGGCCAGGGGAGCTTCGGCGGTCTCACGGGCAATATCACGGATCAAAGCGGAGCAGTGATCCCGGATGCCAGCATCAAGGTGGTCAATCTAAATACCGCCGCGACTCACTCAGGGAATTCCACCGCCGAAGGTGTCTATCTCATCGGTGGCCTTCCACCTGGCAAGTATCGGGTCAGCGTGACGAAGGCCGGGTTTAAGACAGCAACCCATGAACCGATTGAAGTCAGTACAGCAACAACTACAACGCTCAACCTCGTCCTGGCTGTGGGGGAAGTGACGCAGACGGTCGAAGTCGTAGCCGACGTTGTCCAGCTTCAGACTAGCTCGCCCGAGATCGGCACAGTGATGCCGGAGAAAGACATGCTGGATTTGCCGATTTCTCTGGGAGGTGCTGCCCAGATTGGCGCCAGCGGCCGCCGGCAGATTGAGAATTTCATCTTTCTGACGCCGGGTGTGACCGGAAACCAGTGGTACAAGTCCATAAATGGGGGGCCGGCGTTCAGTCAAGAGATCCTGATTGATGGGATTGACATGCAAACTTTCGGAGCGCCTGGGTTCATTGCAGAAGCGACTCCGCCCTACGAAGGGGTCAGTGAATTCAAAGTCCAGAATACCCTCTATCCGGCGGAGTATGGTCTTGGATTTGGGGTGGAGAACTTCAGTTTGAAGTCCGGGACAAACAGTTTCCATGGAAACGCGTTTGAATTTCTTCGCAATGACATTCTGGATGCCAGGGGGTTTTTTAACTCAGACAAACCAGCGCTCCGGCAGAACGAGTTCGGAGGTACGTTCGGCGGCCCTATCAAAAAGGACAAGACGCATTTCTTTGTGGCCTATTCGGGTTTCACGTTGCGAGGCGGGCTGCCGGCGGGAGCCTTGGTGACGTTGCCGACGGCGAAGCAGCGCAGCGGTGACTTCTCGGAGTTTGCCGCTCAGATTTTTGATCCGGCTACAACCCGACCCGACGGACAAGGCGGCTTTGTCCGGGACCAGTTCATGGGCTGCAACCCCCAGACAAATCCCCAGCCCAACGTGATCTGCCCGGACCGGATCAGTCCTATCGCCAAGCGAGCCATTGACCTCCTTCCTAGCCCGGACATCGCCGGTGCCCTCTTCAACAACTATATTGACCGCTCCTTCCAACCCAGCACCGAGCATGCTTTCAGCGTCAAGGTGGACCAGGTCCTTAGCGACAACCAGCGGCTCTCCGGTGCGTTCTGGCATGTGACGAATGACACCGTGATCAATGGACCCGTAGCTGGCGAGTGGAACCCGGGGCTTCGAGTAACGCCAACCAATGCATCGGGCATCCGGCTCAATCATTTCTATAACATCAGCCCGACTCTCCTCAACCACTTCGGCTTCGGATATACGTTGACGGAACCCACCTGGACCTACTGGAAGGTGGACGAAAGAAAGGGCAATCAAATCCTCAAGATCCCTGGAATTCCAGATGATGCCAACGGCTTCCCGAACCTCACTTTCGATCAGATTTACCCACGTTTGGGGAACGCTCAGGAGAATGGATATGACCCGCAGAAATATACCAATTGGACCTGGGTGGATGATCTTAGCTGGATCAAAGGACGGCACCAGCTCAAGTTCGGGACGATGCTGCGGCTGAGAAACAATCTGGCTCGAGACCTCTCTAACGTGGCCGGGACCTTCGACTTCAGCCAGCTCTCTACTTCACAGCCCAACAGTCCCGACTTTTCTAGCCTTGGCAATGCTTTCGCCAGTTTCATGCTGGGAGAAGTAATCTCCTCATTCCGTCAGGTTCCCGCTCCCTTGCAACACTTTCGGGATTGGTTTTGGGCCGGGTATGTGGATGATGCCATCAAGTTGAGCCCGAACCTCACCTTGAGCCTCGGCTTGCGCTATGAGATTCCGTCTTACGTGACCGAGAAGGACGGGATCTTCTCCTTCCTGGATCTCAACCGACCCAATCCAGGGGCTGACGGCCGGCCCGGGGCCCTGGTTTTCTTGGGCGATGGTGAGGGAAGGGCAGGTACCAAGCAGATTTTTCCGGGTTACCACAAATCCCTCTCGCCCAGGGTTGGCCTGAGTTATGCGATGAATCCGAAGACTGTGTTTCGTCTGGGCTACGGGCTGTTTCGCATTTATCCTAATTACGGTCGTGTCAACAGTGGGGTCTTTTGGAACTCCGGATTCGGCTTGGTGCAGTCGGTGGCCAGCACCGACCAAGGAATCACATCCGCCTTCAAGCTGGATAACGGATTTCCCCCGCCACCAGTCAGTCTGCCCAGTTTTGATCCTTCTCAAAACAATGGCGGGTCTGGCAGTTGGATCAATCAAGATGGTAACCGACCTGCTCTTCTGCAGAGCTGGACCTTCAACATTCAGAGAGAGCTTCCTTTTAACATTCTGCTGGATGCCTCCTATGTTGGATCCAAAAGTAATGGCCTCTGGACCGGTCTTGAAGACATCAATCAAGTGGACTCCCGGTATTTGAGCCTGGGGAATACGCTGAACGCGGATATTGACTCCCCGGAGGCTGCCGCAGCGGGGATCACGCGGCCTTATCCCAGTTTCCAGGGATCAGTAGCCCAGGCTTTGCGGGCATACCCTCAGTACACCACCATCTGGGATATGTTCCAGCCCACCGGATACGACCTCTACAATTCTCTTCAGATCCGATTGCAGAAGAGGTTCTCGAACGGGTTATCCTTCCTGGGTGCCTATACGTTGTCGAAGAACATCGGGTTTGGCGGGGCTGATACTTTTGGCGATATCTTTGGCGGCGGAGGGGGCAAGGGGATTGACACTTTCAATCGCAAGCTCGAAAAATCCATCGAGCCCATTGACCAGACGCACGTCTTTGTTTTCTCTTGGACTTACGAGTTGCCCTTTGGAAAGAACAAGAGGTTCGGAAACAATTGGAACCCGGTCGTTAACCATATTCTGGGCGGCTGGCAGATCAACTCGATTGAAAGATATCAGTCGGCGACACCACTTACGATTGGCGGAGGCCCAGACCTACCGCTGTTTGGTGGCGGCAATCGGCCCAACTGGGTCTCCCCCAATGTTCGCAGTTCCGTGGACATGGGTTCCTTTGATCCGGCGACAGACCGATATCTGAACATTGATGCTTTCAGCCAGCCGGCACCATTCACGATCGGCAACTCACCACGCACCATGCCGAGCGTGCGCGGTCCCGCCTTTTACAACGAGGACTTCTCCGTGTTCAAAAGAGTGTACTTCAGAGAATCGAAGTACCTGGAATTCCGAGCTGAGTTCTTCAACGTCTTCAATCGGGTTGTGTTCGGCGGAGTCTCCACCGATGTGAACAGCCCAGAAAGCTTTGGACTGATCGGCTCTCAGGCTAATGAACCCCGCATCATTCAGCTGGCGCTGAAGTTTGTATTCTGAGATACCGTGACGATCTGAATGTACTTCAATTGCACCGCCGTCTGATTACTGGTAAGCAGAAGGCCTGCTTCTCCACGGTCCTCATGGGTGCGTGCGGCCGCAGCTCATCGGCGGTCCACTGGGATGTGGCGGCTTGTCTCGCCTATGCCTGGATTCCTACCTCTCCGGCGTGTGCTCTCATCAGCCGGGGTCGTCCAGCTGTTCCCTCTTTTTTCTGATTCTTTGAAGGGATCGCGACAGAAGCTAGTTGGTGATCACTTCCCAAGCAATCACTGTCCACCGGCCATCCTCCAGCCCCCACAGCGTGTAAAGTGCCGCGGGTTCCTCACCTTGGCCAGGCACCCTGAACTGAAAGGTGGCTCCGTAATAATGGCCGTAGGTTTTGTTTCGCTCAGCCAGGTCGGCGCTGGACTTCGGACTCCCGCACAGCTCTGCTTCGGCGATCCCGTCGGGGACACTGACCAGGGAAAATGCGTTCTCTTGACTATGGCTGACCGGCTTGAGCAGCTCATGATGCGGGGCAACCGGTTGGATAGCATCTTCGAGCCTCTTCGGCCGGCCGATGGCCGCGCTTGCCTTTTGAAGTCCATCGTGAAGCGCCTTACGAGCCTGATCTGGAGCCAACCCCTTCTTGGCTGGATCATCCGATCTCTCCAGACAAACATAGGACCGCGGTGAGAGAAAGGACAGGGCTGCGTCGTAGTCCTGCTTGAGCAGCCAGGTTGAGAGGAAGTTCCGGGCAGCCTCGATCACCTTGGGATCGCCTTTGACGCGTTCCTGCTTGGTCTCGGCTTTGGCCACAGCAGGAGCGGCGGTGGGAAGCACTTTTGGATCCGCTTCATCTGCGATCCTTAAGGCCACAATCTTCCAATGCTTATCCTCTTTAGTCCAGAGGAAGTAAACTGTGTTGCCCTTAGCGGGTTGGGTTTTTGCCCGAAAGGCTGAAGCGAAGTAATCGCCGTACTTCTGCGAGGGCTCTTTCTTTTTGGCCAGCTCGATAAGCTCAGACGCATAGCGCTCCGTGCAATCATTGGCCGCTGCCATATCATCCGGCACCGCAAACAAGGAAAACTCAGATTCATAGGCATTCTTGACCGGTTTGAGGCGGGGAGGAGACCACGCCTTTACATTCTCAACAACCTCTTCCAGCTTGGTCGGTGTACCCAGGGCCTTGTTGACACCGGCCAGCGCCAAAAGCAGCCGAGTACGCACCATTCCCGCCTCAACAGCTTTGCCCTTCTCTTGAGCACGCGCCTCGAGGCACGGATAGCTGCGCCTGGAAAAGTAGGCCGCAGCCAGATTGGGTTTCTGCTCCAACAGCCAGGATGACAGAAAGTCATGCACGGCTTTGTCGACTCCCTCTTTCTCCGAGATACGCGGATTGGGAGGAACGGCTGTCTCCGCTGTAGGTTTCCGCAGGTCTTTGGCCTTTGTCCGAAGGATTGAGCAACCCAAACAGATTCTGCCACCAGCCGCTCAGACCGGACCAGCGACCGTCATGTTTTTCCAGATTGTCTCCTGCGCGCACATCTGAGTTTGCGGAGCTCAAGTGACCATTGACCAGGGCCGCGGGAAAAGACGAGGAGCGATAGTCGACATCGATGTCGGCTCGCTTGCCATCCCGAGAGAACGAGTATTGAATGGAGGGAGGGCCCGCCAGAAGCCGGTAGCAGATGGGAAATCCCATGTGATAGTGGGTATTGTCGCGCTCTCGTTTGAATTCCTGGCTCTCTTCCAGGGTTTTTTGGGCTTCTGGTTTCAAATAGACGTATACCCGAAATTGGCGATCGCCCCGCGCCCCCTCTTCCTCTCCAGCGACATCATCCAACACATCGACGAGGTCCAGAGCCGTACCCAAAGACTGCCCGCCTTTGTTCGTCAATTTCGTATTCAGCAAGGCATGAGTCACGGCATCGAAAGTCGTTCGCATCGAAAGCCGCGCGGCATTGTAAGCCTTTTCCGCATCTACGTTTTGTTTGGCCGTACTGTTGAAGCGACGAACCCATTCAATAATCAATCGCTGCTGAGCGGGCTTGAGGGTGTCGAATGTCCCTCCGAACGTGCGAGGCTCTGCCTGAGCTTGTTGACTACCAGGATTCTGAAAAGCGAAGAGCAGAAGCGGCTGCGCCCCATAAAGCAACAGGCCAAGGAAACATTTCAAGGAAGCAGTTTTTCTCTCGAGAGTGAACCTGGTATTCATTTCAAACGTCTCATATTGTAAATGTTGAAGTCGTCTTCAGCCCGAGCTCCGAGGTGGGAAAGCACCACCAAGGCACCTTCGACGCTCACGAACCGGTGAAGATAATACAGAAAAAGACCGTCCGCGGAAAGCATCTCCGCGCCTTGGTATTCGCACTCTGCTGGACAACCGCAGGATGCTCACGCCACGAAACACGAATTCCTATGGCCGATGCTTCTCTCGTCGGATCTCGCCTGCAATTTGTAGTCGTTTCACTTGAGCAAGACGGGTTTCAAAGCTCGTTGGGCCTCGTTCGTCCAACTCGTGGACAAGGAAACGGCCGGTACTCAAGCAACGGGCAACGTGTTCATGCGCGTCGTTCGGAGTTCGCGATCCACTTCTATTCCCAAGCGGGTCACGATGCCGGGAAGCGCCTCGATGCCTTCGAGCGTGGTGCGGAAGTTGACAATGCACAACCGCAAGGCAAATTTGCCGTCAATCTGGGCAGCCGACAGGAAAGCCTGGCCGCTTTTTTCCAGCCGCGCCAGCAATTTGGGTCGAGACTGTGAATATCCCAAAGCGACTCTCACCACTTCAATTTAGCGTAGGCGAGGCTGCAAGGCCGCCTGAGTGGGGCGGACATTCTTGTCTGCGAGTTGGGGGCGATTTTTCATCAATGACTCGTCGGTAGAGGGGACACAGGTGGAACGCCTCACCCGTCCGGCAACCAGGCATCCAGGGGGCAGGGGACAAATGTAGACACCAAGTGCGGAGAAGTCGCCGTCCAGAAGCCGACTTCAACGTTTTCGCGGCAGAAACTGGTTAGAGACCTGTTTAGGGACTCCCCAATCCATATTCTTGCATTTTCGCGTACAGCAGCCGCCGCTGGATTTTCAGAATCGCGGCGGCTCGACTGCGGTTGCCTTGGGCGGCTGCCAGGGCTTTCACAATCAGCGTCCTTTCCAGTTCAGCAATGGATTCTTTGAAACCGCGAGCGGGATCAACGGAGTCCATACTGACTTGCCGTTCTGCCGGGACTGATTGTGGGGACTCGAGGTGGATGAGCTCCTGCGTCAGCGCGCGGCCACGGCCCAGCACCAGCGCCCGTTGCAGAACGTTCTCCAGCTGGCGCACGTTTCCCGGCCAATCGTAGTCGAGCAGCAGCTCCAGGGCATCTCGCGACAGACCAGGCGAGGAGACGCCGAGCCGGACTTCGTGCTTGCGCAACAAGTGTTCCACCAGCTCAGGAATGTCTTGCTTGTGCTCCCGCAATGGCGGCAACTGCAGGCTGACAACGTTCAGCCTATAGTACAAGTCCTCGCGAAATTGTCCGGCACGCACAGCCTCTTCCAGATTGCGCCCGGTAGCTGTAATAACACGCACGTCCACGCTGAGCGTTTGTCGGCCACCCAAACGTTCGAGCGTGCGTTCCTGGAGGATGCGCAAAAGCTTCGCTTGTGTGCTCGCTGACAGCTCTCCGATTTCATCCAAGAAGATCGTTCCGCTGGACGCTTGCTCGAACCGGCCCAGATGCTGCTGATGGGCCCCGGTGAAGGCTCCCTTTTCGTACCCGAAGAGCTCGGCTTCGAGGAGGTTTTCCGGGATGGCTGCACAGTTGACCTTTATCAGGGGTCCGCGGTCACGTTGACTGTGCACGTGCAAGGCCTCGGCCACGAGTTCCTTTCCCGTACCCGATTCACCGCGAATCAGCACCGTGGCTTCAGACGGAGCCACTCGGCCAATCATTTTGTAGATAGCCTGCATGGCCGGGCTGTTTCCCACCATGTTCCGCAGCCCCACGGCCGCGGCGTAGTTCTCCCGCAAGACTTGCACTTGCGCGCTGAGGCGGCGATGCTCGAGCGCCCGCTGGATAGCGAGGTACAGTTCGTCGAAGTTTAGGGGCTTGGTGACATAGTCGAAAGCGCCATGCTTGATCGCTTGAATAGCGGTCTCGCTGGTGCCGTAGGCGGTCATGACAATGACCGACGGTGGGACCGGGACATGGTGGAGCGACTTCAGGATCGAAAGGCCATCTTTTCCGGGTAGACGCAGGTCCAACAGGACCACCTCAGGGCGCCATTCCCCAACCATCGACTCAACCTTGTCCCCTTCACCAGTTTCCCAAACCTGATAGTTCTCCTTTGCCAGCAAGGCGCACAGCGATTCGCGAGCCATTGCTTCATCGTCGACGACCAGAATTCTGGCAGGAGCAAGTGGCGAGTTCACAGCGCTCTCCTGAATCTCCTGGGAGGTGAAAGCGAGAAGCCTTCACCGTTAGTGCCGGATGTAGGTCCTGCCTCGACCCCCTGCCGCAAAGAGCACGGCGTCCCTATCAAGGGAGACAAAGCTGGGGACTGCCATTTTCCTACTTGATGATGCCGCGTGGCGGCGTCGGTGGCTCCCTTGAAAAGAGGCTGAATGTGGGAGCCGCTGTCCTCAGCGGCTAAGACCCAGCGCCGAATCAGCCCTCGCCGCTCGAAGAGCGGCTCCCACTTTTTCATCGAACCTGGCGCTGCACCAAGCGATTCGGATGAGATTTGCAGTTTGCATTCTTCAGTTCGTTCGGGGCTCTCTCTCAATGGGCAATCTCACCGTGACAGTCGTCCCTTCTGGGCCGCATTCAAAAGCGATCGCGCCATTGTGAGCCTCGACGATCTCGCGCGAAATCGCCAGCCCCAACCCGACACCTTGAGGTTTGGTCGTGAAAAACGGCTGAAACAGTTGTCCCCGATCCTGAGGAGAGACGCCAGGCCCTCCGTCTGCTATTGACACGCGTGCGGAGTTCTCATCATGAGACAGGCTTACGGAAACAGACGATCGTTCGGGGGCCGCCTCAACCGCATTACGAATGAGGTTCACAAACACCTGCTGAAGCTGAGCGGGATTCATCATGACGGGTCTTTCGCCGTTCCCGAGCGCGAAAGCTACCTGCACGTCCTTCTGCTTCGACTGCAGGAACACTGCAGCAATCGAGTCGCGGAGAACGGGGGCCAGCAGTTGTGAACTTCGCTCGCCGGAATCGCGCCGTACTAATGACAATAGCTGCTGAACAATCTCCTCCATCCGGCCTACTTCTTCCAACAGTCGGCGGTACTTTTCCGTGATCCCGGGAGTCGTCTCGTTGCGCAACAACAGCTGCAAAGTGAGTTGCAGATTGTTGAGTGGGTTGCGCACTTCGTGGGCAACGCCCGCCACAAGCCCACCCAGCACGGCAAGCTGCGCCTGGCGCCGCAGCTCCAGTTCGAGTTGTTTGCGCTGTTGTGACATCCGATTGACAGCGTCAGTAATCTTTCCAAATTCCCCGCCGGAAGGAGGAAACCGAAAATCGAGGTCGTTCTCGAGCGTCCTGATCCCTTCGGTAGTCATCCTCACTTGCCGTCTGAGACGGATCGCCACGGCCAGCGTGCTTCCCACCGCCAGCAAACTCGTCAGAGTCAGCAAGGCAAGGTAGATGTTGAGGCGGAACCGGCCGGGGCTGCGAACGTCTCGCAACTGTTTCAAGGTCCAAGCCAATACCGCCGCGGGACTTCCATCCGCTTGCACCGGCACAGCAGAGAACACCCACACGTCTGCCCCGCGTGCCATCTGCGTCGACTCCAGCCGGCCGGCCACCTGTGCCTTTGAAGCCAGATCCCTCAGGGGCTCCGTCACGTCGTCGGCTTCCACTACGGCGCCGGAAATTTCCCCCTCTTCAACCAGCCAATACCCACCTTCCACTGCTGGAAAACCGCCGAGCACGGTTTCACTAATGGCGCGCAGCGACAAATGGCGGCCGGCGGCAGGAAGACCCAGCGGCGAGTCGAAGTCGAGCCGCAACCGCTCAAGAAGCTGCCGCTGCAATTGTTCCGCTGCTAGTGCCGTTTGCCGTCGCGCCTCGGCGACCAGCAATCCTTCAGTGTTTCCCACCAACTGGACAATGAGCAACACGGCCACGGCAACGGTGACTACGGCTGCCACCAGGACCATGCCCAGTTGGGCCCGCAAACTGAAGGGGATCCATTTCACGGACGGTTTACCTTGGGAGGCGGAGGGAGGTCTTCCGGCAATTGGGATTGCAGGTACTTTTCAACCGCTGACGACAGTTCCGCACTTGCCTTAGCCAGTTGCCGGGCTTGAAAGTATTCCTTCTTGTCAAACACTGCCCGACCCTCCTGATACAGCCGCCGGCTCAGCGTCACCCACTCGCTCACGCCGCCGGCACCCTTCTGGCGCGCAAAGAAATCGAGCTGCGCCGTTCTAAAGTAGGCCCGCTCCAGTGCCCGCGCCGCATCCTTCTCCGAGTGGTCATCCCCATCAAGGTTCTCGGACCGATCCTCATCGTTATCCCACTTGAGATTCAGGCGAGCGTTCGCAACATGCTCGACCACTTCACCGAGATTCTTGGAAGCGCTCTTCAAACGTTCAGCTACGTACGTTTGTCCTGCAGCAAGACTGTTTCGAGCCTGTTGCAGCAATCTCACTGCATCGGCCAGCACTGGATCGACTTCTTTGGCGAGCTGACTCGGCCGGGCTGCGTACTCCCGAACCCTTTGCAGCCGGTTCTCGAGCTTGTCTAGCTCGCGAGCCAGTTGCTGCTCCTTCGTTAGCCGGTCTTGCTTGCCATCGTTGCGTTCAGCCCGCAAGGCCAGGGGCGAGTCGAGGCAACCGGCGAGAAGAGCAATCGTCACAATGCTTAAGTACTTGGTTGCGTTCATAGGGTCCGCACATCAGGCGTCACAGCCGCGGGGAATACGTAAGCGCATTTATGAATCTCGATACTATGTCACTCACAATCGCAGTCATTGCAGTTTACCGGCCACGATTTTACATCCGCAAGCCAGGTGGTAGGCAGGGATAGTCGTGTCCGCAATGCGATGGACTTGTACGCTCTTTGCTTCAAAACTGTTCACAAACCGTACAGCAGGATGAATCACTGGCAAGCATACTCTACTGGATCACCGGTCGGCTACTGTCGCACAACTGCTTGGAACTTGTCCTGCTTGTTGGTCGGTGTCCATGAAAGCTACTCTCCTTTCAGCCTTTTTTGGCCGTTTTGCTGGTCCAGCCAATGTTTGCCCAGTCTCGCATTGAGGGAGAAGTCCACGATGAGAGCGGAGGGGCTCTGGCTGCTTGCCGTGTCATTCTTCTCAGTGCGCAACGAAAGCCGCTGGTGGAAACGCAAACGGACTCCATCGGAAGATATGTTGTTAAGCCTGTAGCTCCGGGGAAGTACACGCTTCAAGTGGTGGCACCAGGATTCGAACCAGCGTTGTCTGAGGTCACAATCCGCACCGAGCCGGTGACTCGCGTCGTCTTCGTGCTGCGCGTCGCCCGAACGGAATTTCAAGTCAACGTGGGAGCAGATCTTGCCCAAATCTCGCTTCAACCCGACGAAAACGCCACTGCGCTGACGTTGACGTCGGAAAATCTCGACATGCTGCCCTCACTCGATCGGGACCTTGTTGCCACGGCAGGCGAGTTCCTGGGAACCACGGGCACGCCCAGCTTGGTTGTTGACGGTGTTGAGCGAGACAGTGTGGACTTGCCTCCCTCGGCCATCGCCGAAATCAAGCTCAATCGCAACCCTTATTCAGCCGAATACTCGCGCCACGGCAGCAGCCGCATGGAAATCACCACCAAAGGCGCGGCCAGAGAACTCCGGGGCGCCGCATCTTTTTTTCTGAGAAACTCTGCCCTGGATGCCCGGAATGCCTTTGCCACGAGACGCTTGCCTTTTTCCCGTCAAAGCGTTGATCTGTCCCTAAGCGGTCCACTTTCCACGAGGCGGAGCCTCGGTTTTTTCCTTGCCTTTCAGGGGCAGAGTGGGGCGCATGCCCGACCGGTTCGGGCGGTTCTTCCCACCGGCTTGCTTCAGGTCGACTCACTTTCTGACTCGAACGAAGCAGAATTCGATGCCCGACTTGACGGGCAACTCTCCGCCGCTCAGATTTGGTCACTTCGTTGGAATTCAGACCGTGAGGGCAGCGCGAATGAGGGTATCGGAGGGTTGAACCTGCCCGAGCGAGCCCGTGACACCAAGAGCCGGGACGACGAGGCTAGCCTGTCATGGACGACGATCTGGTCGCAAAAAGCCTTGAACCAGTTCCAAGCGGAGCTGGACTGGGAGAGAGAAGACGTCACCAGCCGGACGCAAAGCCCGGCGCTGATTGTGCATGGAGCCTTCTCTGGAGGCGGTGCCCAGCAGCAAAGCCTGCTACGCCAACTGCGGCTACGGATACAGGACATGATTTCCCACTCCTCCGGTGCTCACTCGGTTCGCGCTGGCGGCGGGATGCGTTCATCCTGGCTGAGCAGCGAAGACCAGTCCAACTTTGGCGGCAGCTTTGAGTTTGCCTCCCTGGCCGATTTCGAAGCGGGGCGGCCCATTTATTACCGGCGAGTCGAGGGGGATCCTTTCGTTCGGTTTGCCCAACATGGGGCCTTTGGTTTCGGGCAGGAGGATTGGCGCCCCCGGCCCGATCTCAGCCTATCCGCCGGGCTTCGACTGGAAACCCAACCTTCGTTCCGCCAAACCTTGAACCTCGCTCCTCGCCTGGGAGTTGCCTGGTCGCCCGGCGGCAGAAAGACCGTGCTCCGCGGCGGCGTTGGTGTTTACTATGAGAGGTTCTCCTTTTCCTTGCTCGAGCGCACGTTGCGGTTTGACGGCTTGCGGGTTAGGTCGTTGATTGTCGCCAATCCTGGGTACCCTGAGGTGCTGGCTGCAGCCCTGCCAACGGCGCTGCCTCCCAGCATCGAACTGCTGGCTGCCGATCTGCAAACACCTTCGATATGGGTAACCGGTTTCTCGCTGGAATCGCAACTGCCCTGGAAACTCATTCTGGCGGCAGACTATCGGCTGGAGCGTGGCCTCCATCTGCTGCGCTCGCGCAATCTTAACGCACCCCAGCCTGGGAGCGGGCTGCGCCCCCTTCCTCATGCAGGCAACATCAATCAATACGAATCGTCTGCCTCGTCAAGCATACAGACCTTCACCGTCAACCTGCGTGGGCGTTGGAAGCTGGGTGATGTTTCAGCCCAGTATCGCTACCTTCAAGCTTACGGTGACACGGAAGGCGCGGAGTTTTTACCCGTCGACAATTTCAACCTGCGTCCAGAATGGGGAAGGCTGGTTCAGGACCGCCGTCACCGACTGCAGCTGGTTGGCACTGCGCAACTGCCAAGAGGTTTTCGCCTCGGTCTCATTTCATCACTGTCCTCCGGCAGGCCGTTCGACATCACGACCGGGGCCGATGACAACGGGGATACTGAAGTGAACGATCGCCCCGCCGGCATGCGACGCAACAGTGGCCATGGGCCGAGCTTTGCCAAGCTGGATGTTCGGCTGGGGAAGGAATGGGTATTCAACAGGATCGATGGAAGGAAATTGCGGCTGGAAACCGTGGCCGAGGCGTTCAACGTGTTCAACCATGTCAATCTGGGAAACTTTGTTGGAAACCTGAGTTCGCCCTTCTTCGGCCAAGCCACTGCGGCTCTCGACGCCCGACGTCTGCAGTTGTCCGTGCGCTTCCAGTTTTGACAATCGCACAAGACAGAGGGCAAACAAGCTCGGTTACTAGCTGTTAACTAGTTTCCCACGGTTTCCTACTTCACAGGAACGGACGGAGTTCGTACAATAATGCGAAATTTCACTATATTGTAATCCCAAGTTAACTTCTGCGAAACAGGCAGGGGTAAAATTGGAGCGTCGAAAGCCAAAAACCCAGTCTGGCGGGTGGAAGGGATATCCGTATGAACAATACACTCAACGATATGCTCGAAGTGTTCAGGATCGCATTTCAAGGACTCGGGCAGGCCATCGTCAATGGGGTACCGCTCGTTTGCGTGTGCTTGCTTCTTGCAGACTCTCCACTGTTGGCCCAAATTGGCGGCAATACGGGCTTGCGAGGGACCGTGACGGATCCTTCGGGGGCCTCAATCCCGGGAGCCAAGATCACTGTCACACGTCTAGATACCGGAGAACAGCGGGTGGTCTCTACCAATTCAGCGGGTGATTGGGAAGCGCGCTTTCTGTCAGCGGGCCCATACCGGGTCATCGTCGAGCACACAGGTTTTAAGAGGTTTACTCGTGACGGCCTCAACGTGACGACGGGCGAAATGGGCACCGTAGATGTCCAGATGCAAGTCGGCGAGGTCGGTCAGATCGTCGAAGTGACCGCAGATGCGGAAATGGTATCCACCGGTTCCGCAACCCTCGTCCGGGCGCTCGATCGCAGGGAACTCGATACGTTGCCTACCTCCGCACGCAATTTCACCCAGCTTTTGGTGATTGAGCCTGGCGTATCAGCGGATATCAGCGAATTGCTCTCCAACGACAACGCTTCCCTTTCGCCGAGTGTTAATGGCGCCCGCACGACAAACAACAGTTTCGTGTACAACGGGATCGACGTGACGAGCATGCTCTGCTGCAACAGCCGGATCAATGGCAGCCGCGGGACCATCGATGAAGGCGGGGGCTCGCTCTCGCGAAATATTGCGCCAGCGCTGGAGACACTTGAAGAAGTCAAACTCCAGACAAGTCTTTTCGATGCAGCCACCGGCCGCAACGGCGGCGGTAATTTCACAGTGGTTTCCAAGAGCGGCACGAACGAATTCCACGGCACCCTCTACCACTTCTTGCAAAACGACAAGCTGATCGCGAACGACTTTTTCTTTAACCGTGCCGGCCTCGAGCGCCCCGTTCTGCGGCGAAACGAGGGTGGATTCACCCTCGGGGGTCCGCTGAAGCAGAACAAAACGTTCTTTTTCGGTTCTTACCAATTCACCCGCGCCCAAACGTCTTATGTGGACGAAGCCAGCAATACCCGACGGGTCCCAAGAGCTCTAAGTGACGATCGCTCGGACGAGGGGATCAACCGCTTTGCTCAGGCGGTGTGGCCTGCTAACGCCGGCCCGGTGGATTTCTCGGTGATTAACCCCATCTCGCGATCTCTCCTGAAAGCTAAATTTGCCGATGGCACCTACATGGTTCCGTCGGGATCCAACGGATTTGACTGCCGCAGAGTCGGCGACCAGATCGCGGAGACCTGCAACGTTGTTTCCGTCATTCCCGCGACCTTCGACCAGGATCAGTTCAGCGCCAACATTGACCACCAGATCACCCAAGCCAACAAGCTGAGCGGGAAGTTCTTCTTCACCAATCAGCCGAGCATCGACCCGCTCGCGAACAGCAATGCCCTGACCCGGCACGAACGTAACGAGCAGACCCAACAGCGAACGTTCTCGTTTAGCGATGTCCACGTGTTCGGTCCCACGCTCGTCAATGAATTCCGCGCCGGATTCTTCCGCAACCGGAACAACAGCGAGGCGATCGCTTACTTCACCAATGCGGAATTCGGGATCCTAAACCCGACAGCGGCTGACGTTCCGGACCTTTCGCAGATCAATGTGGCGGCCGGAAGTGGCGCCACGGCCGTGGGCGACCCGATCCGCTTCGGCAGCTTGGCTGACGGCAGCCGGATCTTCGACGTTCAGAACACGTTTACCTACGCTGATACGCTTTCCATTACTAAGGGAAAACATTCACTCCGGGTCGGCGGCGAATTCCGCCGACACCAGTTGAACGGCAGGTTGGAGGAGGGGAAGAACGGCCGTCACAATCTCGAAAGCTGGTTTGACTTCCTCACGGTGGGATACCGCAACCCGGCAGACGACGACCGGGCGCGACAGTTTGGCGACATCAGCCTTACCTACGGTGAAACCGTCCGGGGATTTCGAATGTCGGACTGGAACTGGTTTGTGGCCGATGATTGGAAAGTGACGCCTCATCTCACGCTCAACTTTGGCATTCGTCACGAAGTTTTCGGTTTCCCCTATGAAGTAAATGGGTTCCTGGTTAACTACGATTATCCGGCCGCCCTGGCTACTGGGTTGGTCCAAGACGGCTTCTTGTTTGCTTCCAACTTCGACGAGAACTCTGTTCCTGGCGCGGCCGGGCTGGGTCTGAAGAAAGCTGACAGCAAGAGCATCATTCCCAGCGACTACAACAACTTCATGCCGCGATTTGGATTCGCCTGGTCACCGTGGGGAAGCAACAAATTGGTGCTCCGGGGCGGGTACGGGATGTTCTACGAGCGCATTACGGGCGGGTTCGCCAACTCGCTGCGTCAGTCGCCGCCGTTCTTCCGCGAGCTTCAACTGAACGATGAAGGGGACTGGAATTCCTTTCCGGAGGATATCGGGAGTTTGCCTATTCCGCCAATGCTGATCGGCTTCGACGACGGGGAACCGATCCTCGTCACAGCCCTTGATCCGGAGAACGAATTCGAAGCGTTGGAGACGCAGATGGTCCCACCCGGGCTCGCGACGCCTTACACCCAGCAATGGAATCTCACCACACAATGGGAATTCAAGCCAAACTGGCTGTTCGAGGTCGGCTATGTGGGGACCAAGGGGACGAAGCTGTTGCAGGCGATCAACTCCAACCAGCCTCTCGACATCGATACCATCGGCTTCCTCCCGAGGCCAGGGGTGCCCGGAGGCGGCTTCTTTGGAAACTACTTTACGGTGGACGACGACGACAATTTTGTCAACACCCTCACACCCACCTGCGACGTCTTCGACGATCCTGGGGACTGCACAATCGCAGAGGAACTGCGCGGAATGTTGCTTGGCTTGGATGAGGATGAAGGTGCCAACACGCTGTTCTCGAATGGCAATTCGATTTATCACTCACTGCAAGCCGGTTTGACCAAGCGGTTCAGCCAGAACGTGATGGCGAACGTGAACTACACGTTTTCGCGTTCGCTCGATACATACTCCGATGAAGGGCAGTATCAGGTCGAACATGATCAGACGAGGCCCTATCTGAATCGCGGGCTTTCCGATTTCCACCGCAAGCACCGGCTGATCATGAGCTGGACTTGGGACCTGCCGTTCAGAGGTAATCGTCTTGTCAGTGGCTGGCAGATCTCGGGTGTAGGAACTTTCCAGTCCGGTCGACCTTTTTCGATCGTCGACGATGACTTCAGCGGCTTCCTGTTCGGATCGACAGGTCCGCGGCCGAACCTGGCACCCGGTGCCACTCACGAGGATCTGGTCGTGCCAAGGACCGGTCACCTCGAGAATCGATAATTACTTGAATCAAAGTGCCCTGGCGTCGTCCGGCGCGCAGTTCGGCAATCTTGGACGCAACGTGGTGTTGGGCCCGGACCAGCGTCGCGTGGACGTGAGCGTCTCGAAGCGAACCCAGTTGAGCGAGCGCACTTCGCTCGAATTCCGCGCCGAGGCCTACAACGTCTCAAACACGCCGGCCTTCCGTAATCCCGACCGGGACATGTCCAATGCGTCCTTCGGCGCGATCACGCGCACCCGCGGCGGCCCTCGCGTGATCCAATTCGGCCTCAAGCTGCGGTTTTAGATCGCGTTTCCGACAGGCAGTGTCTGACGGCCAGGAGTGTCCCCAGGCCGGAGCTTCTGACCGAACCATGAACCGATGACTCACTTTGATCGTGCTTCTTGACGGTTCAGCGTGCCGCCAGCATTTTTGGTTTGGGGGAGTGTACGCCGAGCGCAGCCAGCCGTTCGCCAAGCGTACAGCCACCCACGCCGGCTGACAGCCTGCCCTGCCGGAAACAACTGCTCACCAGCCTCGAAAGCGAGGCGCCAGAGTTCGGACGCGATTTCCTGATCACACCACGCGTGACGATTGCCTTTAGACAGCGGGCTGAGGAGACGAGGAGAGCCGTCTTGACAGAAACGCTGGGTTGGCTTCCAAGTTGCTCTCGGGGGGTATCTCACCGAGAGGTTTGAAATCATGAAACGGTCGACCAGAATTACGATTGCCGGATTGTCGGGTGCATCCGCCGCTCTCCTTCTGCTTGCCAACACCGTGGTTACGATCCAACCGAGACTCGCGACCGAACCGGTTACGAATGATCCCGATGACCCGGCCATTTGGGTACATCCCAGCGATCCAAGCCGGAGTCTGATTCTAGGAACTGACAAGACGCCGGCTCCGGGCGGCGCCCTGGTGGTTTTCGGACTTGATGGAAAGATTCGACAAACCATCGCCAACATCGACCGGCCCAACAACGTCGA
The DNA here is from genome assembly GCA_963752385.1 of uncultured Acidimicrobiia bacterium. Taxonomy (GTDB): domain Bacteria; phylum Acidobacteriota; class Terriglobia; order Versatilivoradales; family Versatilivoraceae; genus CAVVYL01. The sequence continues at coordinate 53,133 of CAVVYL010000044.1, forward strand.
TGTTGAGTACGGTCTTAAGCTCCAGGGAAAACTAAGTGACATTGCAGTGCTAACAGAACGGTTGCGGAAACGTCTTCGCATTTTTGCCATTGCCCCCGATGGCAGCAAGCTCGAAGACCTCTCACCACAGGGTCTGCCAGTCTTTGCTGGCCAATCCGGTGAGCAGGCGGCGCCGATGGGCATTGCTCTCTATCGGCGGCCGAAAGATGGCGTCATCTTTGCGATTGTCGGCCGCAAAGAAGGGCCGCAGGATGGATACTTCTGGCAGTACCAGCTTCAAGACGATCGAACTGGCAAAGTGACAGCGCGAAAAGTCCGCGAATTTGGGCGGTTCAGCGGAACCGGTGAAATCGAGGCCATCGCGGTCGATGACGAACTCGGTTACGTGTACTATGCGGATGAAGGTGACGGTATCCACAAGTGGCACGCGGACCCGGAACACCCTGACGCAGCCCGTGAACTGGCGCATTTCGGCAAAGACGGATTTCAAGCCGACCGGGAAGGAATCGCAATCTACGTGCTTTCGGGCGGGAATGGCTACATTGTCTGCACTGATCAGCTTGCGGGGAACAGCGAATACCGCATTTACCGCCGGGAAGGTGAACCCGGCAACCCTCACGACCATTCCAGGATCCTGAAGGTATTTCGTGGAGGTGCTGACTCAACCGATGGGATTGAGATCTCCTCATTGGCCCTTGGTCCAAGATTCCCCAGTGGGCTGATGGCAGCCATGAACAGCAGAGGTCGCAACTTTCTTGTCTTCAGCTGGGAAGACATTGCGAAGACCAGTGAGCCCCAGCTGCTCTTGCGAACACCCTGAGTCTCAAGTCTGGCGTGGGCACAGTGACGTACTTCAAGGCGGATTGACGTCGTTCCCGCGGAACCGCGAACCCAGGATGCCTGAATGTCCAGCACGCCAGAAGTGTTGCGCCCGGGCTGGATGCCGGCATGCGCGGGCATGACGCATGGGAATCGACCCTGTGATGACTCATGAAAATACCTGACGGCAATGCAAATCGAATGGCAGCAGTTTAGTCGGAGAAACCTAACATGAAACGATGGGTCAATCGGCTGTTTGTCTTCGTTCTTTTGGTGCTCATACCTGAGCTTGCAGCCCAAGATGGCGCCAGGAACGTCATTCTCTTTCTCGGCGACGCCGGCGGGCTTCCGACCGTCAACGCCGCGAGCATTTACGGCTACAGCAAGCCGCACGGCCTCTTCGTGCAAAAAATGCCCTACATCGGGTTGTCCGAGACCTCTTCGGCTTCCGAGTGGGTAACCGATTCCGCTGCAGGGATGACGGCGATCGTCACAGGGCACAAGACTCACAACGGGGTGATCGCGCAATCCGACTCAGCGGTACGCCGTGTGAAGGATGGCGAGCCGCTGAAAACGATTCTGGAATATGCCGAGGAACGGGGACTTTCAACGGGTATCCTGACCAACAGCTCCGCAGCTTCCGCGACTCCAGCTGCATGTTATGCGCACGTGAACGATCGGAGAAAAGAGGGTGAGATCTTTGCGCAGGTGCTGACGCCACGCTTCGGTGACGGCATCGACCTGATAATTGGAGCTGGACGCGAGCGGATTCTTGGCGAAATGCAGAAACTCGGGTTGGATCCGAAGGCTGCGCTTGCCAGCAAGGGATTCGCGCTATCCGATTCCCTGGACAAAGTCCCGTCTGACTCCCGGCGAGTCGTGGTCTTGTTCGACAAGGGCGACTTCGATCTCGGTGCAGCCACTCAGCGCGCCATCGATATTCTTTCGCGCAATCCCAAAGGATTTTTCCTCATGGTCGAGTCGGACATCCACACCGACAACATCGTTCAGGGCCTCGAACGGACCGTAACCTTCGACCGGATCATTCAGCAGACCGCCGAACGAATGAAGTCCAAGACATTGATCCTGTTTACCGCTGACCACTCCTATGATCTGCGCATTCACGACGGCAACAAAAACGAGCCACTGCTCTCCGCTGTTGAAAAAGCCACTGCCACAAATGACAAAGACAGCATACGATTCGAAAACGTCAGGCGAGACGACGACCACACTGGCGAGGAAGTGCTGGTAACGGCCCAGGGGCCTGGCGCGGAACGGGTGCGCGGTATGTTGTCCAACACCGACGTGTTCCACATCATGATGGCAGCGTATGGATGGACGGCGTCGGCGTCGACCGGAGGCGAGTGAATTCCTCATGCCGCCGGACCGGCTTACAGCATGTCGGCCCTCAACTGTGCTTCATGCTCCACTCCCTTCGGCGTGAGACCTCCGAAGGTACCTCTTGCCTCACCCTAATCTCACCTTGACAACCGTCAAGTACACTCTAGATGCCGAAAATTTGAGCTGGCGAGCAGGCGCATCAAGCTTTCTTTTCACGGGTTGCACCTTGGAAGGAATTGGCCTTGCCTCACACTTTAGCAGCCTATGATAAACTCTGCCGGACTGATCTCATATTTGCTACGAAATGAGGAGAACGCGATGAACGTCTTACAGACCATGCTGAGCGGGTCCCTGCTGGTGTTGCTGGCGCTTCCAAGCATAGCAGCTGCAGCCAAGCCGGCTGACGAAGTACGGCAGGCGGAAGACAAGTGGATTACAGCGATCAAGGCAAATGACCGAGCCGCCTTGGAGAAGATTCTGTCAGGGGATCTGGTATACACTCACTCTACAGGGTTGGTGGAGGATAAGGCGCAATACATCGCTGCTGTGACCAGCGGGAACCAGAAATACGCATCCGTAACTTATGAGAACCCGTTGATCCGGGTCTTTGGGGCGACAGCAGTCGTGACAACCAAAGCCAGAATGACCGGATCAACCAAAGGCACGCCCTTTGACAATCAGCTGCGACTCTTGCATGTTTGGGTGAATCAGGCAGGGAGCTGGGTGCTGGTTGCGCACCAAACAACCCGGCTGCCTGGCTGAAACCGGAAGTCTCCGCTTTCGGGCGTGAAGTTTCTTCCCGGCACTGGAAGAAATTTCCCTGCAAAACCCAAGGCAACCCGACACTGGCCGGGCACTTCTCACTTCAGTAGAGAGGTGGAATCATGTCCAGCAAAAACCGGAATTTGGCAATCAAGTTGACGGCAGGAATAGCGGCCTTACTTCTCCTGCTGGGCTCTCATTATCTGTTGGCCGGATGGAGGTGCTGATGGGCATTGCAGAAAACTCGCAGGGCAGATCAGTGCGCGGTCCTTTGGATGGTGTGGACTTGGTCCGCACGCGCCCCGACTCGCCGTCATCAACAAACCAGACGTCGGCTGCTGCCAACAACTCTCGCTCAACCGCCATGATTGCTTCGGGCAATGAATCACTAATGCTGACCAGCCACTGCGTCCTTTATAGGAACCGGGTGTCTGGCCATCGCGTGTTCAACGTCGTTCCACTCAGGAACATTGATTCATTCAAGATTCAGGCGTATCGGTCAAACGCCGTGTGGGCGACTGCAATTGCCTGCCTGCTGGCGTCACTATTGAGTGCGGCATGGCTCTTTGCTTGGCCGCGTGTTACAGCGTGGTTCTTCGCTTCCACGGGCCCGGCGCCCGCAGGATTTCAACACCTCTGGCTTCCCATCGTGCTGCTGGCATGCGGGCTCGCTGCCTTGCTGGCTTACGGGGTTGACGCGAGGACCCGATTGGTTATCTACACCCTCTCCGGCCGCAATCAAATTGAACTCTCGTTGTCGACCTCCAGCAGAGGCTCAGCCGAAGAATTTATGGTCGATCTCGAGGAGCAGTTGCAAAGGGCTGATCGCCGCGCATAGCCGAACGCTCCCAGTCTACTTACCACTCCGAGGCCGCTGGTTCCGCCAACCAGATGTTTCCGGTTTGTTCAGCGAGTGCGAATGTCACCCGCCCCCCTCGCGGAGCGGTGCCTACCAGATTTGGAAAATGCCCGCTCAGGGTGGAGAGGCTGCCCAGCTCACTCACCAGGGCGGTTTTGCGGCATTTGAATCCCTGGACGGAAGATCTATTTACTATACGAAAAGCGATGAAGGTAAAGAAGGACGGCAACGAACGATTGGGAGTCTTCGCCCTGAAAATGCCTGCTGTAGCGAGAGTCTTCTCTAAGTGCCCAGGTCGCGTGGACCGGATTCAGTGTGTGGTCGGAAATCATCCAGAAGAGAGTAGTGCAAGCTGCCTGAAGGCAATTCAGGAATCAATCCGATTAAAAGGAGAGAACAGTGCGTTCTCCGAGGTTTTGCAGCTTGTCGCAACCAGCTTCTTACGGTCCGGTCAACCGAGTCTCATTTTCCGTCCGGCATCCCGGGCTTTTTTGGGATCAAGTCGGGCTCGCAGGCTCCCCCCGGCGCCTATTTGAGCTATATATTCCTGGACTACGACATCTACGAAGATTATCGGACAAGATGGCCGCGAATTCTCTTTCCAGCAGGGCCAGATTGGTTTGGATGGGCACGCCCCGGGTTGATAGCGGTCACGAAGCAGAAAATCTTTGGGGCCAATTACGGCGTGCTCGCGTTCATACCCATCACAAACCTGGCCATCGAGGCACCCAGGGCCAGTTTGACCCGTTCGACCACTTTCGGGGCCAGCGACCTCTATGTCCAGCCCATCAACCTGGGATGGCACAAGAAGCAGACCGACATCATCGCCTGGTACGGGTTGTATGCACCCACCGGCCGATACAATCCGTGCGCGAACGATAACCTGGGACTGGGGATGTGGTCCCACGAGTTGGCGCTCGGCAGCACCTATTTTTTCAACGAGAAAAAATCTTTCCACGCCTCGGCGCTCGGCACGCTGGAATTTCATTCCAAAAAGAAAGATTCCGACGTCCAGGTGGGCAATATCCTCATGATTTAGGGTGGCGTCGGCCCCACCTTGATGCAGATTCTCGATGTCGGCATGACCTATTACGCGCAATGGAAGCTCAGCGACGACAGCGGTCTGGGTCTACCCGCGCTGGTCGAGGGCCGCTTGGGGAAGAACCACAACTACGGGCTGGGCCCGGAGATCGCGCTGGTGCTGCCGCTCAAGAAGGACCTGTTCGAGGCGATGATATTCAATCCGGTACATCTGGGACTTCGGCACCGAACTGGATACCAAGGCAATACGTTACTCTTCTCGCTGACGTTTAAACTCCGGTGACGAGTGACGAGTAGTGATAAGGGACAAGCCAGACTCAGTGACCAAGGCAATCAAAAATAGGTTACGAGCAATGAGTGTTGATTGTCGCAGCTATCTATCGCTCTCGCCGCTCATCACCTTTCAAACCGCCGCTCGCCACTTTTTTTGGGCTACGTAGACGACATGGACACCGGCGACGGCGCCCGACGTGCCCGCGAACCTCTGGGTGCGCCACCCACGGATGATCCCTGTTATCGAAGGAGAAGACCATGAGGCGTTTAGCGAATTGCGTTTTCACTCTGATATTCGCCGCACTGCTGATGACGACCTGGGCTTGCACCCGGTCAGAGCAGACCCCCAGCATGGGGCCTGGTGCGGCTGCCGCCCTCGACCGGACCGTCCTGCCGCCCGCCGAACAGCCGTTCCTGGGCAAGATCGAGGTGGCCTACAAGGATTCGAAGGGCGAATTTCCACAGCCGCTGACGGCGCCGAAGGGTGCGCCCAATGTGCTGCTCATCATGGGCGACGATATCGGCTACGGCCACATGAGCGCCTTTGGCGGGCCGGCAAATACGCCGAACTTCGACCGGGTGGCGAAGCAGGGGCTGACCTACACCAACTTTCACACCACGGCCAGTTTGCGCGGCTTCGCGTGCTGCATTGCTGACCGGGCGCAACGCTCACGACGTCGGGATGGGGAGCGTCCCTGAGACCGCAGTCGGCTTCCCGGGATATACATCCATCGTGCCGAAAAGCGCCGGAACTGTGTTCGAGATCCTGAAGCAGAACGGTTGGGGCACTTCATGGTTCGGCAAGACGCACCTCACGCCGCTGTACGAGATCAGCTCGGCCGGCCCTTTCGACCGCTGGCCGAACGGCATGGGCGCCGAATACTTTTACGGCTTCTTCGGTGCGGGCGTAAGCCAGTGGTATCCGCCGCTCTGGGAGAACACGACGCCGATGCGTGCGGACAAAACGCCGGAAGAGGGCTATCACCTTGAGAACGACATGACGAACAAGGCCATTAGCTGGATCGAGCGGCAAAAGTCTATCCATCCCGACAAGCCGTGGTTCACCTATTTCGCCCCGAACGGCCACAAGCCGCCGGTCGGCGTGCCGGACGAATGGATCAAGAAGTATCGCGGGAAGTTTGACGACGGCTACGACAAGCTGCGTGAACGAATTTTGGCGCGGCAGATAGCGCTGGGCATCGTCCCGCCCAACACCAAGCTCGCGCCAATGCCCAAGTCGATACCGGCGTGGGACAAGCTCTCCGACGCGGACAAGAAGGTTGGAGCGCGTTGGATGGAGGTTTTTTGCGGGGCGGTCGAGTACTACGATTATCAGGTCGGACGCATCATCGAGGCCGTCAGGCAGAGTGGTGAACTCGACAACACGCTCATCATCTATATCGCCGGTGACAACGGCCCGACTCCCGAGGGCGGCTTGCATGGCTCGATGAACAAGCTGAGCTACTTCAACGGCGTTCCCGAATCGCTCGACGATCTGGTGAAGCACATCGACGATTTTGGCGGCACCGAGGTCGCACGGCAGCTATCCCGCGGCCTGGGCCTACGCAACCTCCACGCCCTACACATACGGCAAAGAGATCGTATCCGGCGGCGGCAACAGCACGGCGATGGTCATGTCATGGCCGGCACGCATCAAGGACCAGGGCGGCAAGCGACGGCAGTTTCATCACCTCATCGACATTGTCCCGACCATTCTGGAGAGCGTCGGTGTGCCGCAGCCGACGCGGATCAACGGAGTCGATCAGAGGCCGATGGACGGCGTCAGCATGACGTACACCTTTGCCGATGCGAATGCCAAGGACCGGCACACGACGCAGTATTTCGAGCTGTTCGGCGGCCGTGCCATATATCACGACGGCTGGTGGGCCGGGACGCGTCACGGCGTGGACGGCGTGACCGCTGCCCATGGCGGCACACCTTTCGACAAGGACGTCTGGGAACTCTACGACACGAGGACCGATTTCGGCCAGGCCAACGACCTGGCGGCCAAGAACCCGGAGAAGGTCAAGGAACTGCAAGCGCTCTTTGACCGCGAGGCCCGCAAGAACAACGTCTATCCGATGGCCGATAACATTGCAGCTCTGTTGAGCGGCGAACGGCCAAAGCTCGTTTCGGGCAACAAGGCCACCTACGGTCCCGGGCACCGTCCGGCTGCCTGAGGACGGCGTCCTCAATACGAAGAACAGGTCGTTCTCGCTAACCGCCGAGGTCGATAACCCGAACCGGCAATGCCGAAGGCATGCTCGTCACCAATGGCGGCGAGACAGGCGGCTACGCCCTGCTGGTACTGAACGGCAAGCCGACCTTCTATTACAACTTCCTTGGTATGGAGCGGTTCACGATCACCTCGTCCGAGCCGCTGCCGAGCGGAAAGAGTACGATTCGCTTCGACTTCGCCTACGACGGCGGCGGCATGGGCAAGGGCGGCACGGGCACGATATCGGTCAACGGCAAGAAGGTGGGCGAAGGCCGGATCACGAGAACGGTGCCGGTCATCTTCTCGACAGACGACACCTTCGATGTGGGTGAGGACTGGGGCACGCCAATGTCGCCAACCTACAAGCCTCCGTTCAAGTTCACCGGCACACTGAAGAAGGTCACGGTGGAAGTGAAGTGACTCAGATGATCGCTCAGCGAGCCGCACGCGCCGAGAGCGTGTGACATCGTTACGGCCCGTCTAATGGCTTCTGGCTCATACAAGAATCGTGGCCGACCGGCCGGAGACGCTGCGTGCCGCGCGGAATTCGTATCCGCGAAGTCGCGGCAATTTTGCCGATCATCCATCGGCACCGGTAGTGTGGACCTTTCTGGCGCCCGAGACGTCGTGCCCAGTCAGGCTTTCCAGCAGCACCCTGGCGTCCACGAGATCCGGCATCAAGAAACCTTCTGTGAAACTCCCGTAAACCGCCGCTAGCGCGCTGCGGGCCTCCTCACCGCGGCCCTGGCGCTGCCAGAGCCGGGCGAGGCTCGTTGTGGCGCGCAGCTCCCACGCCTTGCTCTGCTGGCGACGGGCCGTCGCGATCGCCGTGTGGAAACACTCCTCGGCGGCGCCTTCGTTGTTCGTGTCCGCCAGGTGCAGCTCGCCTTGGAGGCGCTGGAGCTCGGCCTCGTAGAGACGCGCGTCGGTTTTCTCGACAAGAGCCAGACCCTCGTCAAGCGTCTTCGCCGCCTCTTCGAACCGGCCGGCTTGCGTGAAGGCGCTGCCCAGGAACGCGAGGTGGAGCGGGTCATCAAGACGGCCGCCGATGGCGCGCAGATCATGGATGCCCTGTGCAGAGCAACGGGAGCGCTTCGGACCGGTGCCCCTGCAGGACCATCGAGTCGATCTTTAAGAGCGTGGCCGATAGCGTAGCCAGAACGCAAACCCCTGGTCGGTCGCGATGGCGATCCCCTCCTCAGCGGCGGCCCTGGCTTCGGCCGCGAGCCGGCTTTGGTTGCACAGACCAGGCCCGGTGCTCCAGGGCGAAAGCGAGGGTGAACGGCTGCCCGATCGTCCGGGCCAGCTCGACGCGCCTCGTGGTCGAGTTTCAGAGCTTGATCCGGGTTCCCGAGGTGCCAGAGAGCCATCGAAAGGTAGCATCGGTGAGCGACGCCGGAATCCTCGCCTGTGATCTGGGCCCAGAAGCGTGTCCGTTCACGGTCATCGAGTTCCAGCGCCCGGGTGCACGCCTCGCGGGCCGTGGCGAACTCCCCGCGAAAGGTGGAACGTGACCCCCGGCAGGAACAGTGCTTCCATGAGCATGCCGGGGTCGCCGGCCTGTTCGGCGAGCGCCACCGCCTCGCGAGCCAGATCCGCGCAGAGAAGCAAGTCGGCGCGGACGAGGTGCCAGATCCACACCCCCCACATGATGGCGAAGCGCTGCCCCGGCTGCCCGACCCGCTCGCACAACTCCCGGGCGCGGGCGAAGACCGGCCCGACCTCCGGGGCGGCATACCCGTGCGCCGCGATATACGCAGTGCCCAGCGGGTTCAGGAACTCCAGCTCGAGGGCGTCGCGCTCCGGAGATTCGTGGAGCGTGCCGAGCAGCTCCAGGCCCTGGGTCAGGTGGCCGATCGCCTCGACGTTCGCACACCGCTCCTGCGACCTCAGCCCCGCTTTGAGCCAGTAGCCGACTGCCTTCTCGGGCAGGCCCGCCTCGGTGAAGTGGTGGGCGAGCAGCTCCGGCTGCGTCTCGACGATCTTCGGGAACTCGCGCTTCCAGCACCTCGGCGATCCGCCGGTGGAACTGCTGCCGCTTGCCCTTGACCAGCGTGTTGTACAAGCGCGTCTTCGAGGAGGGCGTGTTTGAAGATGTAGCGGCAGCGCGGCGGCGGGCCCTTGGGGTACAAGATCTCCGCCTCGACTAGCTTGGCCAGCTCGGCCTGCAGCGTCAGTTCATCCAGGGCTGTGACCGCCGCGAGCACCTCGTAGGCGAACTCGCGACCGAGCGCCGAGGCGAGCTGGGCCACTTCTCGCTCGCCCTCCATGCGATCCAAGCGCGCCATCACCAAGTCTTGAAGGGTTGCGGGGATCCCGTGTCCAAGCGTCGGGCCGAGCCCACCGCCTTCTCCTTGCTTGTCTGGAACGCCGGACTCCTGCACCATCTTGGTGAACTCTTCGACGAATAACGGCACGCCGCCAGTCCGGTCGTAGACCTGCTGGACCACGGCCTCGGGCACCTCGCGTTTGGTCTTCTTCCTCATCAGGTCGCCGACCTGGTGCCGCGTGAGCCGGTTCAGCGCCAGGCTGGTCTGGTGGGCGACGGCGGGCCACGGCGTCTTGAACTCAGGGCGGAAGGTGAGCAGCGTGAGGATGGAGTCGTGCAAGCCTTCCGCGAGGAACTGCCCCAGGAACTCCAGCGTGGAGGCGTCCACCCAGTGCAGGTCCTCGACGATGAACAGGACCGGCTTCCTTGCGGCGCGCGTGTGCAGCCACTCCAGCATGATCCGAAATGTTTCTTCACGCTGCCGGACCGGCGACAGCGACAGCGGCGGGTAGCGGTCTGGGGTCGGGAGCGACAGCAGCGACGCCCACAGCGGCACGGTCTCGGGCCGGGCCAGATCGTATTGATCGAGGCGGTGCAGCAGCCGGTCGAACCGGGCCTGTGGCGGCTCCTCGCGGTCGAAGGCGAGGGCGCGCTCATAGAAGTCGATGGCCGGGTAGAGCCCCGTGTTCTGAAAATGCGGCGAGCAGCGCCACTCGATGACGGGCGCGTCCACTTCACCTTCAATCATCTGTCCCAGGATCTGCTGCTTCACCGTATGGACCAGGCGCGACTTGCCCAAGCCCGGCTCGCCGATTAGCAGGACGACCTGCCCCATGCCTTCTCGGGCCTGCTCCCAGCGAGCCGTCAGCAGGCCTATCTCCTGATCGCGCCCGATCAAAGGTGAGAGCTCCGCAGGGGCCACCGCGTCAATCGGACTCCGGTTGTCGCGATATGTTCGACCCGGAAGAGTTCGACCGGGTGGGTGACGCTCATGATCTTCTGCCGCCCGAGGGAGGCGCATTGAAACTGTCCTTGGAACAGGCGGTGGCTGGCGTCGGTACAGATCACCTGCCCGACCACCGCCACGTTTTCGAGCCGGACAGCCACGTTCCGTGCCTCGCCCACCAGCGACACGGCGCCCGCCTTGGACTCGACGACCGCTGCCCCGGTATGGATACCAACCCAGGGATGCAGTTCCAGCGCGTCGTGGCGGCCCATCGACTCACTCGAGAGCTTCAAGGCGTTCAGGATCGCGCGGCCGGCCCGGGCGGCGCGGCCGGCCGCGTCCTCGTACGCCACCGGGAACCCGAAGCACGCCAGCAGCCCCTTGTCGGTGCACTGCACGACCGTGCCAGCGAACCGGCGCACCGCTTCTTCGCACCGTTCCTGAAAGGCCTGCAACATACGGGCTTGCTCCTCCGAGTCCAGTTCCAGGAACGCATCGGACTCGAACACCTGACAGCCACAGACCAGTACGGTCAATTGGCGGCGCTCGGCTTCGCGGCTGGAACGCTGGCTAGCGGGCGTCAGGGTATCCGCTCGAACGGGCGTCGGTGTTGGCGTAGCCTCTCGGGCCATCGACCGTGGGACGGCCGAGGGAGAAGCGACTATCCCGGGTTCGAGAACCACACGGGCTTTGTTCGAATCCGATGGAAGGCTGAGCAGATCAGTCAATTCCGCTTTCAGCGCGGCCGCCTCCGGGTAGCGGTGAGCGGCCCGCTTTTCCAGACACTTGAAAACGATTCGTTCAACGTCCTTCGGTAGACCTGCCACGATTTCGCTGGGGCTTTTCGGCTCGTCGCGCAGAATGGCCGTCAAGGTAGAAACCTTGGTCTCCCCTTGAAACGCCTTTCGACCCGTCACCATCTCATAGAGCACGGAGCCGAGACTGAAGATGTCGGAGCGAGCGTCCACCAGCTTGCCCTCAGCCTGCTCCGGCGACATGTAGGAGACAGTTCCCAGGATCACACCCTCTTGCGTCTTGGCCAGGGAATCGGCCACCAGAGTTTCCGTGTCATCAGACTCGGCGATGGCCGGTGCTGCGGCCAACTTGGCCAGGCCAAAGTCGAGCACCTTCACCAAATCCCTGTCAGTCACCATCAGGTTACCGGGTTTCAAATCGCGATGGACAATGCCGGCGGCGTGAGCTGCCGAAAGAGCATCCGCCACTTGCACGCCATATTTCAGCAGAGTGTTCAGCTCCAGTCCCTGGCGAGGGATGAGACGATCCAGTGGCTTGCCCGCTACAAACTCCATGGCAATGAAGTACACACCATCGGCTTGGTTAATGTCGTAAATCGTCACAATATTGGGGTGGTTGAGCGCCGAAGCGGCTTTCGCTTCCTGGACAAAACGACGCTTGCTGTCTGCGTGGGCGACTCTGTCAGCGGGCAAGACTTTGATGGCGACCAGGCGGTCCAGATGGTTATCGCGGGCCTTGTAGACCACTCCCATGCCACCTTCGCCCAACTTCTCCAGGATCTGATAGTGAGACAGCGTTTGACCGATCATGACTCGCCAAAGGGCACGAGAGACAGGATTAGTATGCTTCATCGGTTCTAGCTACGGTCACGTTGTCTTTCCCACCGCCATCCAAAGCCACGTCCAGAACGTGGCAGGTATCAGCGGCTGGCCTGGGGGCGCCCAGCTAGCACCGCGGCCATGGCTGAGTCCGTGACCATCTCCGTCAATCCATCATAGTGACGCCTTCTGCTGGAAGGGTCTTCAGGAGCAGCGGCAGGAAGACCAGTTCCTGTCTTTGCCAGCCATTCTAGTTTTCCCGGGATTCTTTAGCCACCCTTATTCCTGCGCTATTCTGCAAGCCTGACAGGTGCCGATCAGCTGCAAAAGCTGGCAGGTTCCAGCCGGCTCCACGAATGAGCGTGTCCCCTTTTGCTGGACCCCCGAAGCGCCGGCTGTCGTGTCGACTCCGGCGTGATAGTGGTGAACCACGACTGGCCCTGGCTCGAGAGAAGGCCCGCGGGCCCTATCAGGAAGAAGCGGCCTCCTGCCGCTTCACAAATGTCCAATCTCCAGGACGCTCCCTTGGGGCCTTCTCATACGATCTACCCGGACCTGAGCATGAACTGCGGTGGGTTCAGGACGCACAGTAGTTGGTCTGAGTTAGCGGAAATTCGTAACTTGTGGTAGAATCAGCGACAGGTTTCAGTCAGAGGAAGCGGGATGGCCCAGTCTTCGGACTGTTCATGATTTGGAGCCAAGCGAGTCTCGAGCACCTTTGAAACGACCGATGAAAATAATTCCACCTAGCAAACAATGACAACTCATGTCAAATGGATCACTCCACAGCGTGGCGAACAAGTCTACGTCCTGAGTGCGGATGAGGTCCTGGTCGGACGCAAGTCTGATGCCGATATCATCTTGTTTAGTCCCTATGTCTCGCGGCATCACGCCAAGTTCCTCAAAGGCAAAGAAGGCTATTCCATTGTTGATCTACCAAACACTCAGGGCACCTACGTTAACGGGCAACGAGTCCAGCGGCAGGAGCTCATCCACGGAGACCGGATATGCCTGGGTGGAGATCGAGTAGAGCTCCGCTATCTCACTCGAGACGAGGATTCTGACACTGCAAGCACTAATTCAGCTGACGAGCTAGAAAAGTCCTTCGCGAACCTATCCTTGGTCGTGCCTTCAAACTCTTCTTCTTCCCAGCACTCTGACCTGGAAAAGCTATCTTCGCTGCTTGAGTTCCAATGTCAATGGGAGAAGACATTTTCGGCCGAGAACACTTTCGAGCACATTCTCAGGGCCGCGTTGAAGATCAGCGAAGCGGAACGGGGCTATATTCTTCTGAAGGGTCAGGACGGATTCGAGTATGTTTCAGGGCTGGCAAAAGGCGGACGAAGGTTGCCCCAATCTGACTTTCAGGCCAGCCAGACGGTGGCGCGCCAAGTGGCCATGCGAGGAGAGCCGGTCTTTACCCGGGAAGGGATCGACCGAGAATTCGCTCAGCAGCAGAGTATCCTGGCTTTGCACCTTCGCTCTCTGGCGTGCATGCCCCTCAGGTGGCTGTCTCCAGAATCCGATACCCCGGCGGTGAATGGGGTCCTTTACCTGGACAGCACTCAGCCCATGCGAGCCCTTTCTGGATTGGATGAGAAAATCTTGACCAAGCTGTCTTTCGAAGCAGGCAATCTGTTCGAAAAGCTGGAGCTCATCAAGACTTTCGAGAAACGCAAGACCCTGGAACTGGAGTTAGCGCTGGCACAAAATGAACTCCAGGCTGCCGACGCGCTGCACCGGGCCGAAGCGAAGGTGTTGCTTTCGGAGTACGGGGCATCCATGGGGCGATTTGCAGCCGCTTTGAGTCACGAACTGAACTCGCCGATAGGCGCGCTCAAGAGTGCCCTTGAAACTTTCAATGCGATCGCGGAAAGGAAGGCTGTTCTTCCGCTCGAAAGAAGCAACGAGCTGGAAGAGCTGCAGGCAAGCCTGCGACGCAGTGCCCTCGAATCGGTGGAGCGTCTCCATCAGACTGTTTTGCGCATGCAGAGATTCTCTAACCTGGACCGGAACGAAATCTTGCCGATCGATGTGAATTCATTGCTGCAGGATGTCGTGAACATCGTGAAAGCGGGGGTCAGAAGTGATGTGTCCCTCGAACTCGATTTCCAACCTCTGCCTGCCGTCTTGTTGCGTCCACAACAAATAAGCGCCGTTTTTTCGAACCTTCTGCATAGTGCGATCGAGGGGTTGAACAGCGGGGACCAGGTGCTGCTAACCACCCGCCAGGTTCATTCCCAGGTGGAAGTAACCGTCGAAGATAATGGGAAAGGCCTGTCGGCGCAGGAACTGGCCAACATTTTTGATCCAGCCTTTAAGGTCAAGGGCGGCCGAATCTCTACAGGAAACTGGGGCCTCTTCAGCTCCCGCCAGATCGTGCGGGAACACGGAGGCGATATTGAGATACAGAGCACTCCAGGCAAGGGGACCAAGGTGCGCGTAACATTGCCCTATTCGGAGACCCCATGATCCCATAGGTGCCAGTCGCCGACAGAGCGAGTTTTATCTCTGTTGGTAGCGGACCCCTCACCCGGCCTTCGGCCACCTTCTCCGCGCAAACGGGAGAGAGAAATTTGACCGAGGTTTGAACGCTGTCGCCACCAAGTGGGACTAGTAGTCGATCCAGCCGTGGTCGTGCATGAAAATCTGAATCCATGAAGGACTCCAGGGACCTGGTCTGCCCTTGTCTCGATTGCCACTCAGGGCATGGCCCACCGACATGAGAGACAGCGCCAGGGCGAGTGCTGCGGCGAAACGAAACTTGCGCGACTGGAAGTGCCGCTCCACCACGGTCGCCAGACCGATCAACCAGAACGGGATTAGCCAGAACAACCAGCGAGCTCCCTGGCAAACACCCCCATAATTGCTCGTCTTGAAGGTATAGAAGCCCACCATCACGACTGTCAGCAGAAGACCCATGCGCTGAATGGCCGGCAAGACCTCTTTCGGCTTGATCATCCCGTAGAAGGCGATGAGAAAAATTGGTGTCAGGCTGAAAATGCCGTGGTGCCCCAGCAGGAGATTGAACAGGTAGAACCACTTTGGCTCGTTCGCGGCATCGATGCCGCGCGGGTTGCGCCAGTAGCTGCCTTCATACTGATAGTAATCGGTACCGAAAAACAGATAGTAGGGAAGAAATCCGCCCGTAGACAGATAAGTCGTGTAGAGATACGCAGCACCCATGACAGCGGCGGCAGGCAGGAAAAACTGCAGCGTCTGCCGTGGGTAGGTCTTGAACAGCAGTCCCAGGACCAGTACGGCAAAGAGAACGGCTACCATTTCGTTGGCGACCGTCCAGGCCGCGAACAGTCCGCACAGGACGAAATAGTACCCCTCCGTTTTCTTGTCATAAAGGATACGGATCGCGCAGTAGAGCGCAAGGAATGCGGCCCAGGCAGCTTGCGTATGGTTGTTCAGGGTTACGCTGTAGGCCGTAAGGTAAGTGCCGAAGGCAGCCGCAAGAAGACAGAACAAACGGGCAGCCCAGCCGATATTTAGCCGCTCCAGCAACCTTCCATAAAAGATCACCAGCAAGACGAATGGCACGATGTTGACCAGCATCAGAATCAGGCGGATCACGATATGAGCCTGGTGCGGAATCGCGAGAGCCGACGCCCTTTCGATCAGCCAGGCGAGACCAGCCAGACAGGTGGGCATAAGAGCCGGTTTGCTGGAATAGAAGTGACCTTCGCGCCGCACCTTATCGATGGTTGCATAAGGCGCCTCATCAATGATGTAGCCTTTGCCATGGGTGAGACTCCATACGGTATTCCAGCGCGACCCGTCGTTGGCGCCTGAGACTGGCTGAAAGCGGATCAGGACTCCCGAAAGGATTCCCGCAGCGACCAAGGCCGTCAGGGCGGTCATCCACCGGGATTCGTTGAATGAGCTGTCGTTCATGATTTCAGGATCGAGGATCAACTTGCTGCGGCCGAAGTTTAGGAACCGCCAATCCGTTCCGCAACGCTGTAACCGAAACCGTTCTCATTCCCGCTGCCTAACCGGGAAATGATGAGCTCGGCCAGAATGCCCACAGTCAGCATCTGCGCGCCCAAGAGCAATGAAGCGACAGAGTAAATCAAGATAGGCCGATTCCCAATTGGACGATAGCCCAGCATCCAGAGCGACGCCAGGTAAGCCAGCCCCAGGCAGCCAGCCGCGAAGGCCAGTAACCCGATGACTCCCAGCAAATGCAGCGGACGTTCGCCAAATGCTGTCAAGACGTGCACGGTGAGCAGGTCGAGCAGGCCCTTGACAAACCTCCCGGCGCCGTACTTCGATTTACCGTAAGTCCGCTTGCGGTGCTGCACTTCCAATTCCGTGACCCTGAATCCGCGCGCATGAGCCAGCAGGGTGATGAATCGATGCAATTCGCCATAGAGGCGGATCTCTTTCACGACCGCGGCTCGATAACACTTCAGCCCGCAGTTGTGATCGTGCAAATTCAGGCCGCTGACCACGCGGATCATCCAGTTGAATACGCGACTGGAGAGGACCTTGTGCCAGGGGTCAAAGCGGACTCTCTTCCAACCGTTGACGAGATCGTACCCTTCGCGGAGCTTAGCCAGCAGATTTGGGATTTCGGCCGGGTTGTCCTGTAGATCGGCGTCGAGCGTAATCACCACCTCACCTCGCACCTCGGCGAATCCCGCACTAAGAGCCGCAGCCTTGCCGAAGTTGCGGCGGAAGCGAATGCCGCGAACGCGGGAATCTGCTCGGGCCAGCTTCGCAATCTCAGCCCAGCTGCTGTCGGTCGAACCGTCATCTACCAGGATTACCTCGGTCTCCAGAGGCCCCCTTGCCACGGCCGTGTTGATTTCCTGATAGAGAGCCGCGAGGCTCTTCTCCTCGTTGTAGACCGGGATGACCAGACTAAGCATTCCTCACGTTCCGCTTTGAAGAGAAATAGAGGCCTCCGGCCACGATCAGTTCGACAGTAACGTTCATGATCCTGGCAACAATTGCGATCAGAACCGCGTTGCCTGCGCCGAGTGTTGGGCCCAAGGTTTGTATCAAGACCCACTCGCGTACTCCCAGCCCCGCTGGCACGACCAGGACTGCAAATCCGGCGGCCATGGCAAGTGCCATGCTGCCGCAGGCCAGCAATACGCTGGACAATCCCGTTACGACAATGCCACTGCCCTTGACCACAGCGACCAGGCTGAGTCCTGCTAGTCCCCAGCCTGGGATGAAGTAGAACCCTCCCTTCAGCAATGTGGCGTAAGAGACGGGATTAACTGCTGACGGACCGCTTCCGCGAAACGGCAGAGTGGCCAAGGCGACCATGCGGCTGAACAGCCAGGGTTGCACGGCCAGAGTAAGCCCGAGCCACAAGCCACCTGCCAGCCATAGAACCCGGCTCTCCACACCGGCGGCCGACAAAGCGAGAAGAGCGATCAGCGCCCCTGCTGCCATCATGGCCAGGGCCTCGTAAAGCGTCGAGGCCACAATAACCACCGGAGACACTGTCCGGCTGCCGACCATTCCACAACGGATCAAAGCCACCCAGGCCTTGCCCGGAATGTACTTTCCCAGCTGGCTGGTGAAGTAAGCCCGCTGCGAATCCATTGCACTCAGCTGCCCGCCCATGTCGTGGATTGTCTGCCGCCAGTAGGCCCCGAAGCAAGCCATGCCCGCGGCGTAAAGACCGGCGCCCAGACAGAGCGGGAACGGCACGAATGAAATTTCCTTTCCTTCGAGCTGCTTTAGTGCGCTGGCGATTTGACGGCCCGCAGCAAACAAAAGGATCACGGCAAAGACCCATTTCACCAGCGTGAGGAACACTCGTTTCGAGATGACACGCCGTACCGACAAGCGTTGAACATCCCGCGAGTGCGACCTTCCGCCGGATGGGTGATTGGTGACCAAGGCAGGTCAATGAGGCGTTGAAAATGATTTGAAGGAGGGTGCCGCAGTGGCATCCCGTAAACAAAATGTGGGAGGCAGTCTGCCCCGGGCCAGCGCGGGGTCTATCAACCACCGGTCGCCCGCCATAGCGACGACCTCCCACATTCCATCTGTGTCAGTGCGGACGCTGCGGCATTGTCCTTTGCCAACAGCCCGCCGGCGACACCGGTTTCGTCACCCCGGCATAGCGGCCTGTCTGGCGGACTGCCGATGCCGCCCTTATTTCCTTTTGTTCACGGCCGACTTCAGTTCCGCCCCGGGCGAAAACTTCGCAACCTTCTTAGCTGCGATTTTGATAGGGGCGCCAGTCTGCGGATTCCGGCCGGTACGGGCCTTTCGACTGGCGACGGAAAAGGTTCCAAAACCCACGAGGGTTACCCGGCCACCTTTCTTCAAATCTCCCTCAATGCCAGAGATCAGAGAATTAATGGCAGCTTCAGCCTGCGACTTGTTGATGCTGGCGTCCTGCGCGACCTTTTCGATCAGATCTGCTTTGTTCATGTGTGTTCTCTCCTGGTGTTAGATAGGTTGACTTAACGGGCAATCGCTGTTGGTGTGTCAGGGTTATACAATGGTGCACCTGACCCGTCAAGCCGTTTTCCAGAGCTTTTTTGGGAATTCTATCTGTCGCTGGCTCCCCAGGCTTGCCTGCTCGCCACATGTTCCCGCCTTCCTGTACCTCTCCGCTGGCATGCGGGCCCTCTGGCGGTCGGCTTCACCGCCCTTGGCGACGGCGTTTTTCACCGCTTCGACACAGGCAAGGTCGGTGCGCATTGCCAGGGCTCGGCCACCTTCGATTCGAGCACGCGCACCACCCGGTCGGCTCATTCCGGCGAACTGATGTAAGTGAGGAGACGGCGCGCCAACGTGCTCGAGACGTTGAGCGATAGACGCCCTGACCGCGTGAGCCTTCGGTGACGAGAGCGACTTTTCCTCCGAGGCTCTGTGAGATTGTGATAGCCTCCCTTAGGCGAGGCGGGTCAGGATCAGGCCTTTTCCCAGCGATAAGAGTGTAGGTCATCATGGCGTGAACTGCACCAATCCGCAGCTTTCAGCGTGTGCCCACGACGGCTAACTTTCGTATCAAAAATCAAAGGAGGATATCTATGACTAGAGCAATGATTTTCGTGACACTTCTCTTCATGGGCGGCTTGACTGCAATTCAGGCTGGGGACAACCCACCTAAAGGATCCAAGGCTTCGTCAATTTATGACTTCAAACTCAAGGATATTGAGGGCAAAGATGTGAAGCTAGATCAATTCCGTGGCAAAGCCCTACTGCTTGTCAACGTGGCCAGCCAGTGTGGCTACACACCACAGTACGAGGGCCTGCAAAAGATCCATTCCAAATACAAAGACCAAGGCTTCGCCGTTTTGGGCTTCCCTGCCAACAACTTTGGCGCCCAGGAGCCTGGGACCGATCAAGAGATCAAGACCTTCTGTTCCACCAAATATCGCGTCACCTTTCCCATGTTCTCTAAGATTTCTGTGAAGGGTGCCGATCAGCACCCCCTCTACAAGTTCCTAACCGATGAAAGAACAGATCCCAAGTTCGGCGGGGAGATCACTTGGAATTTCAACAAGTTTCTGATTGACAAGACCGGCAGCATCACTGGGCGCTTTGATTCGAAAGACACGCCCGAAAGCGAGAAGGTTGTCAAAGCGATTGAGCAGGTGTTGAAGCCATAATCTCCTGGGGGATAGCGGTTCGATTCTCGTTTGGGAGAGTAATTGCTCGACAGGGTACCGACTTGGGTGGTGGTTCTGAGTTTCAGATGACTTGAGCGTGCGACAGACCGGTGGTTGGTCGCGCCTCGCCTCTCCCACCTGTTTATTCGTACCTGAGCGCCACCAGCGGATCGACCTTGGTGGCTCGACGAGCGGGAAAGTAACAGGCGAGCAGGGTTACCACGATGAGCAGTGTGGACACACCCATAAACGTTGCTGGATCGGTAACAGTTATGCCGTAGAGCTGGCTGGAAAGAATTTGCGTCAAAGCGCTGGCCCAGGCCAGACCGACCAGCAGTCCAATGAGAACCAGTCTCATCCCCTGGAGAAGAACCAGCTTCAACACATCGCTGGTTTGGGCTCCCAGCGCCATTCGCACTCCAAACTCATGAGTGCGCTGAGCCACAGTGTACCTCATCAGGCCGTAGATCCCCACGGACGCGAGTACCAGGGCCAAGACCGCAAAGACACCCAGCAGCAGCATCTGAAAACGTCGCTCCGCCAGCGAATCAGAGAGTATTTGCTTCATCAATCTCACATTGGGCACGGGCTGGTCCGTGTCCGAAGCCAACACCTCCCTTCGGATCGCAGCCACAAGTCTGTCAGGCTCTCCGCCAGCCCGGTGTGACTTCCTTTAACCTATGCCCACGCTGCAGCCAAGGCCGCAAACCGGCATCTCAGGAGAAGCAGTCCCGCCAACGCACGTGCGTCACAGAGTGCTGGCCCTGGCAGTGTGTATGGCGGCAATCACCTACCTGGACCGCGTCTGCATTTCGATCACGGCGCCACAGATGATGCGCGATCTCTCCCTCTCTCCCCTTCAGATGAGTTTTGTGTTCAGCGCCTTCACAACTGCCTACGGCATTTTCGAAATCCCCACGGGTTGGTGGGGCGATCGCATTGGCACGCGACGGGTTCTCACTCGCATTGTGGCGTGGTGGTCCACGTTCACAATCGCCACAGCCGCCGCCACCAGCTATGCGTCGCTGTTGATCATCCGCTTTCTGTTCGGTATGGGCGAGGCAGGCGCCTGGCCTAATGCGGCTCGGACTTTTTCGCGATGGTTTCCGCTCACGGAGCGAGGCACCGCCCAAGGAATCTTCTTCATGGGAGCGCACCTGGGCGGCGGTTTGACGCCGCTGCTCGTGACAGCGCTTCTCGCGCACGTGCACTGGCGAGCCGTCTTCGTAATTTTTGGACTCGTAGGATTCGTCTGGGCCTGGGCGTGGTACCGGTGGTTTCGCGATGACCCCTCCGAGCACCACGCAATCAACGCGGCAGAGTTGGAGAACATCCGCCGCAACCGGCTGCAGGAGTCGGCGGCCGGTGGCACCGTTCCCTGGAAACGTCTTCTGAAAAGCCGGAGTGTCATCGCACTCTGCTTGATGTACTTCACCCAGACCTACGGCTTCTATTTCTACATCACGTGGTTTCCAACCTACCTGAAGAACCAAGGCTTCACGTCAACTGTTCTCAGCCTGTTGAGTGGACTTCCGCTCATCCTCAGCGTTGTGGCGGACCTTCTGGGGGGCGTGACGACCGATGCCATCAGCAAGCGATGGGGATTGCGTGTCGGACGTTGCGCTGTGGGTGGAGGAGCACTGGCACTGGCAGGGCTGGCAATCCTGGGAAGTGCCGCCTGTCCCTATCCTCTCGTTTCAGCCCTGCTGATCTCAGTCGCGGGCGCCAGCGCCAACTTTCTGCTGGGAGCCAGCTGGGGTGTCTGCCTGGACATTGCCGGGCGCCACGCCGGCGTTGTGAGCGGCTGCATGAACACGGCCGGTCAAGTCGGCGGAGCGTTGAGCCCCATTGTCGTAGCACTGGTGTTCAGTCGCTTCGGTACCTGGACGGCACCCCTCTACCTCACTGGAATTCTCTATCTCCTGGGTTCTACTTGTTGGTGGTTTGTCCATCCGGACGATCGGATTGAAGTGACCAGATGAACGGCGCGCACAGCTGCGCGTTTGGCTTCGGGTCAGCTGAGGTGGGCTTTGTGGGTGTTTGCCGGTGAGCTTGCTGTCCGCAGGCTTCCACCTGTCCCCGGAAAGATAGGGTCTCCGCCTTGACAGCCCTTCCGCGTTGTCAGATAGTACAACCTAGTCCCACCTTGCTTTGATGTCTTTGCCATGGTCGATAGAAGAGAGGCCACTATGCTACACGTCAACCGCCTTTTCCTGATCAGTTTCCTGACGCTTTCGTCGGGAGTGCTGCAAAGCTGCAGCGAGTCGCGGCACGCTCCGGAGGAAAAGTATTTCCTGATCGGCACAAACATTCAGTTGCCCTACTGGCAGTCGGCTGGGAGCGGATTCAGCCGGGCAGCCTCTCAATTGAAAGTCAGAGCCGAATTCGTGGGCCCTGACTCGTATGATCCCAAAGCAGAAGTGACGGAGTTCCAGAAGGCTGTCAGACAAAAGGCGGCCGGCATTTTGGTGTCTCCGGCCGATCCTGTTTTGATGAAGCCGGAAATTGACGCGGCGATCGCTGCTGGCATTCCAGTCATCACCATCGACTCGGATTCGCAGGGCAGCCGACGCCTTATGTTCATCGGCACCAACAATTACCAGGCAGGCGTGATGGGCGGAGAAGTCGCCGTGAAACAGCTGCAGGGGAAAGGCAATGTCCTGGTTTTCACTATGCCGACCCAGGCCAATCTGAAAGAGCGGCTAGACGGTTACCAGTCGGTGTTCGCAGGTCATCCGCAAATCAGGATTGTGGAAATCGTCGACATTAAAGGCGACTCGCGGGTGGCTTTTGATAAGACGATGGAAGTTATCGACAAAGGAAATCCGAAAGTCGATGCCTTTGTCTGCCTGGAAGCTTCCGCTGGTCAAGAGGTCGCCGAAGTGCTCAATCGAAAGAATGTGAAAGATAAGATCATCGTGGCCATGGATACAAACGAAGAGACGCTCGAGTGGATCCGCAAGGGCATGATTGCCGCCACCATCGCCCAGAAGCCCTTCACCATGGCCTATTTCGGCCTCCGGTTGCTGGACGATCTGCACCACCAGCAAACCAGCACACACGCGCCTTCGGCGGCTCAGGATCCTTTTGCCATTTTGCCGCGCTTTGTGGACACTGGGGCGACGCTTGTGGACAAAAACAATCTGGATGAATTCATGAAAGCCCGGGACGCCGCGACATCGAAGGCCTCCACGTAAACGCCACCAGCCATTACCCAGTGCTCGCAACGCTGCCTGGAATCTCTTCTCCCAGCGCCATGTCCCGGCGCTGCAAAATTAACGCGCCTGAAAGCGGAACCCCATTCGCTGGTCCACTCCGTGACGACCAGTTCACAGATCAGTTCTCTGCCCTCCCGTGCCCCGGCCACGGGAAGAGACAATCAGGGTGTCATGGGCTCCGATAGGAACCCACCAGTTCCCTCTGCGGTCTGAGGTCGCTCGCTACCGTTAGCCTCCGACATATTCGGCAGGTTTGCCCAGACCGACCTGAGTCTCGACGTCCCGTTTCCAATCTTCGAGTCGCGGCCCTTTGATTTCTTTAGCACGCTCGCGCAGCGCCACCATCTGTGCCTGGCTGAGCGGCTTGAACTGCTGAGCGATGCGGACGTCATCTTCGAGTTGACCAATCGTTGTGCAACCAATGGCCGTGCAGTGGATGGGAAGGCTCAGCACGTAGCTCAAACACTCCCGGGCACCGAAGTTTTGCATGAGTTTGGCGTTGGCGAAGTTCTTCATGCCCTGAATGCCCAACTTGCGCTCCACGGCGACCGGCAGGACCTGGCTCTCAAAACTGAGATAGGCCGGATCTGCGATGTGCAGGGGCATCAGGATGGTGTCGTACTGCTCATAGGACTTCAGCATCTCGAGATGGACTGCGGGATCTCTGTGGCCCGTGAAGCCGATGAACCGGCATTTGCCAGCCTTCTTAGCCGCTTCAAACGCTTCAATCGCCCCGCCCGGCGCGAAGATCTGCTTTACCTCGTTCATCTCGCCCACGGCATGGATTTGCCACAGGTCGACGTAGTCGGTCTTTAGGCGCTTGAGAGAAAGATGCAACTCGGCCTCAGCTTCCTTGGCTGTCCGCTTGACCGATTTTGTGGTGATAAAGACTTGCTTTCGGAAAGGGGGCAACTCATGGCCGTAAACTTCCTCTGACCGGCCGTCCCAGTACGAGTGAGCGTTGTCGAAATAGTTGATCCCGAGTTCCACGGCTCGCAACGTGATGGCACGAGCTTCCTCTTCGGCGATGAGGGGAAAGCGCCCTCCCGCCTGGCCGATCACGGTGAGCTTCTCCCCGGTCTTGCCAAACACGCGCGTCGGAATGTCGCCTGCCTTCATCTTCTTGCCCTCGGCACGCACGGAAAAACTACTGAGCCCGGCCACCAGGCCACTGAAGACGCTTCCAACAAAGGTTCTGCGTTTCATCGATACCTCCTCACGACAGTGTTCCATGTTCAGGTCAAACTAGTTCAGACAGAAGAGAAAATCAAGGGGAACCATCAGCTCCCTCACTGTATTACGAAGCAGGCTCTAAGGTGATGTTCACCAACTTCGACGGCGCCGTGCTTTCGGAGGCAAAACTCAAGGTGTCCATCGGACAAACCGTCACACAGATGCCACACCCGATGCAGGAGCTGCTGGCATTGTCCAGCGTGTCTTGCTTGAGCGCAAAGTTCATGACATCGATACCGACCTGGCAATTGCGAGAGCATTCGTAGCAGCCAATGCATTTGTCGTTGGCGACAATCTTAAAACGGCTCCATCTCAACTTTGTAAACAACTGCGACTGCAGCTGCATCAACTTTGCCAGCGGACACCAGTAGCGACACCAAACCTTGCCACCCAGGAAGGGATAGAGCGTTACAGGCAGAATGCCCACCAGCCACAGATCAGCAGAAAGGCGATAGATACGGATTCCCAAATCCGCTGTGCCCGTAATCGCCAGATACGTGTCCTTGGCGAGGACCAGAACCGTTACCACGGCGGCAAAAATCAAGACCGCCGAATTCATCCATTCCCAGCGGATTGAAGCTTTCCCCTTGGGGGCCAGATGGCGCCACCGGTCACCGAAAGTTTCCGCCAGTCCGCCACAACCGCAGACCCAGGAGCAATACCGCTTCCCGTGAAACAGTACGAAAATGGGAATGATCACAAAGGTAAGCAGCAGCCCCCAGACGACCCAAATCTGGTGAGGGTTATAGAAGAACGTGTAGAAAAACAACGGCCAGGCATAGATGATGCCATAGCTACGCCAAGCCTGGTCGGCGAAGGTGGGATCGCTCGCCAGACTCGCTCCGACCCATTGGTATTTGACGGCATACTGAAACAGGAACTCAGGAACCAAAAAGAAAAAAATCCACTGGAAGCTAATCAGACTGACGTAACGCCAGATTTGAAACTTGTCTTTGCGGTCCAGTCCCCAGCGTTTCAATGCTTGCAGCCCAAACACGGTCATCAAGGCCGTGTAGAGCACCGTGTACCAAAACGACCAGGGCCGGTCAAGAAACGACAGCAGCTTGTAGCCCCAGTCGCGATAGGGCCAGAACTCTTCACCCTTACCGACTTTCACTCCGTAGACCGTGTACCAAATGAAGAACGACAAACCCAGCCAGGAAAAGCGGTCACCCTTACGCCCGAAGTGAACCAACCCAGCAAGTCCGACAAGTGCCAAGGCAAGCCCCAACCAGCCTGGAACCGAGGAAACCAGCACCAGGTCGGCACGCCCGCCAAAAAGCCACAATCCCAGGAAACCAAGCAGAGTTAGAGCCGAAGCGCGCAGTAGGCTGCCTTCCCATTCGTTTTCCATCCTTAGCCCAAGCGATTTTAGAAACTCACGCGGCACATCCGCTCCGATGAGAACGAAGGCATGATCATAACGAGCCCTGCGACTTTCCGCGCGGCCGTGGCTGCTGATCTTCAAGACAGCTTCCTGCGCGCCAAACTCATTGATAGTGGAGTTGAGTACCAGTTCAATTCTTCCCGCAGCAATCGCCTCGTTCAGCTTTCGTTCGTTGTCCTTGAAGAGCCGGCTAAACTCGCTTCCGCGATAGGAAAGGATGACATGGTTCTGCTCGCTCAGAGTAACGGCTGCTTCCACTGCGCTGTTGCCGCCCCCGACAACGAGAATGTTTTCATTCTTATACTTTCTTGGGGAATAGAGGCGATGGTAGATGCCTTTCTGGTCTTCGCCCTTGACGTTCAATTTGCGCGGATTCCCGCGTTGGCCCGTGGCCAGAATGACGCGTTTCGAGCGGTACTGTCCTTTCGTGGTTCTCAGATGGAACACGCCATCTTTCTTCTCGCAGCCTGTCACACCCTCCATCGTACGGATGTTCAGCTGGTTGTCCCGAATGATTTGGTGCCACCGTCGGGTCAGCTCTTCTTTGGAAGCGCCATCCAGCCAGAGTTTTCCTTTTGGCGGCTGGCTGTCGGGCTCCGCATAAACCCACTTGCCTTCGGGAAAGTTCTCGATCGTGTTGGCGATCTGTTCCTTTTCCAGCAGGAGGTAGCGCATGCCGCGTTCGTTAGCCTGCAGAGCGGCATTCAGACCGGCGGCGCCCGCGCCGATGATCATCACGTCGAAAAGGTCCGGGTCTGCGCCCCCGATCGCTCCCGGCAGTCCCGCAATGTGCTCGATCACCTCATAGCCTTGGGCCATCGCATACTTGATGACCGGTGCGCCGGCCAGATCACCTACAATGAACAGGTCTGAAATATTGCTCTCGTAATGCTTTCTAAGGTAGGGTCGTTCATTCTGGCTACTGCCGGAATGGAGCACGGAAACGATTTGTTGTTTGACCGCTTGCGCTATTTTCTTTTCAGCCATATCAGGAGTTGGTCCCCCCTGGGGAACGTCAGAACGCCAACCAATAGTGCTTCAATTCGAGCTATTGTGTCCTGGCCATGTCCGACTGCAGTTTCGGCGCCAGTGCGGCGCCACAGGCAGCACAGCGAACCGCAGCCGGGTGGTTGGTGTTCCCGCATGCCGGACAGGGCACGGGCGCATGCGTAACGGGAACCTTGACAAGCCCACGGGGCACTGTTCCTGGCTTCGACATGAGACGACCGTGTCAGGACGTAAAGAAGCCCGAAAACACTTAAGAAGAAGCCGGCAAAGAAATGAGGAATCGCAGGCAGGCCTTTGGAAACTGCAATGTAGCCGCTGAGGCCCGCGCACACCAAACCGGTCAGAATGTAAAGTCCAAACAGGAACCATCCCCCGGTCAGGGCTGACTGCGTCGCGCCAGCCGCCTGCAACTCTTCTTGAAACAACGCACCCCTGATCTGCTTGGTGCGAAAGTATGCTTGCGGGTTCTTCAGAAAGACGTCCACCATCGACTTGTCTACAGGAAAGCGCCGACCCTTGACAATCAGGGCCACATCGTCTTCTGTCAAGGGACTGCCACACACGGTGCAGTACTCCCCGACTCGAGCAGGAACTACAGCGTAAGGGTTCGCTGTTTCGGAACGGTCTGCCAAAAGAGCTCCGGTGAGGATAGAGAAAGGAAGAGCTGAACCAACAAGCTTCTGGAATACTCGTCTCAATCGGCGGTGCATGAGATTATCCTGACCCTAGGGTGAGTATCTGCCCAAGGATCTACAAGTATTATGTCACTCAATCGCTCTGCAGCAAACGGCCTCATGCTTGCGGGGAGCGGTCAAAGTCGATAGTCTTCCAGGGGTGAGCCGTGGGTCTTGTAGTGCAGACCAGCTCTGGGTGTGGGTCTGCGGCCTTTTGGCTTGACGCTATGGAATTGCCTTTCTTCGGTCTGGGGACTCTGTAGATGAAAGGAGACGTGACATGGTCAGATTCTGGCTGGCTGCGGGGTCACTCTTGGCAGGACTGGCCGTTGCGGCTGGAGCGTTCGGCGCGCATGGGCTCAAGACGCGCTTGCCGGCCGACCTGCTGCTGGTCTTTGAGACCGCAGTGCGGTATCAGATGTATCATGCTCTGGGTCTGCTGGCAGTGGCCTTTGCCACGGATCGCTGGCCGGATGGCAACTTCCAGGCAGCGGGTTGGTTGATGCTAGCGGGAGTGATTCTGTTTTCCGGCAGCCTCTACGCGCTTTGCTTGACAGGGGTTCGTGCCCTGGGAGCCATCACGCCGTTTGGTGGACTGTGTTTCCTGGTCGGCTGGGCACTATTGGCGTGGAGCGTTTGGAATACGAAGGGGCTTCAACCCTAGTCTGTAGAAGCCAGAGCCACGAGCGCCTACCCGGCCCTCCCAAAACAGTTTTCCCAGTGAACTGCCAGTGATATAGTTTCTAGCTGGAAATCAGCCACAATCGGGGAGCATGTGCATGCCTTTGGCCCGGAGGCGAGAAAAACTCCACTGGTATGAGACCGATTCAGCGAAACTCTTGCACAATTGAAAGAAGGAGGAACCCAACATGACTTTAAGCCGTCGCTCAGCTTTGAAGACAGGCGCCGCTGGTTTAGCCGCGACCTGGATCTCGCCGAAACCACTGCTGGCAGCAGAGACGGAAGGCCAGAAGCGGAAGGAAAACCTGAAGCAGTCCGTGTGCAGATGGTGCTACAAGGACCTGCCGCTCGATGATTTGGCACGGAACGCGGCCCAGATTGGACTGAAGTCCGTCGAATTGCTTACTCCGGAGGAATGGCCGGTGGCAAGGAAGTACGGCCTGACTTGCGCCATGGGTTCTGGGGCCGATCTAATTCACATTGGATTCAATCGCAAGGAAAACCACGACAGTCGTATAGCCAATCTCACCCGGCACATCGAACTGGCGGTCGATGCCGGCATTCCCAATGTCATCTGCTTCTCGGGCAACCGCAACGGCATGTCCGATGAAGAGGGCCTCGAAAACTGTCTGATCGGCGTGAAGCGGATTGTGGGGCTCGCGGAAAAGAAGGGCATCAATGTTTGTATGGAACTACTCAACAGCAAGGTGAATCACAAAGACTACATGTGCGACCACACGGAGTGGGGGGTCAAGCTGGTGAAGAAGGTGGGGTCGCCGCGCTTTAAGCTCCTTTACGACATCTATCACATGCAGATCATGGAAGGTGACGTCATCCGCACCATCACCGAGAACTTTGAATACATTGCCCACTTCCACACTGGTGGCAACCCGGGACGCAACGAGATCGATGACAGCCAGGAGCTAAACTACACCGCCATTTGCAAGGCGATTGTCGAAAAGGGATTCACAGGCTACCTCGCTCAGGAATTCATACCCAAGCGGGATCCCATGACTTCGTTGAAGCAGGCATTCTGGATTTGTGACGTGTAAGAGGAATCGGAACTTCGATGAGTCTGCGGTCCGTGCTTCTGGGCTGGTATTACTAAGCATACCGCCTGCTGGAACAACTCAGGGGTTGCCTCTCTCAGAAAGCAATCACTGCTGGGCTGGATTGTCTCACGTGTGTCCTACGTACGGCTTTCCTGAGCCACCGGGAGATGCCTGAAGCGAGTCCCAACTTCCGGTAGTCCGCGGATTCTCCACGCGATAACCTGCGTCAATCGGAGTCGGGTTCAGCAGCGTGTCCTGCTCAGTGAAACTCAATCATAGTCTGGAGAAGCAAATCGTGAGCGCTCTGCTGAGTTCTTCATTCCTTCCCCATCCTCGATCTTTATTAGCTTTTGGCATTTTCTCAGTGCTCTGTTTCTCGACTCAGCACAGTATCCCAGCGCAGCGCCAAGGCAGCCCTGCGCTGCGGCTGGAGCGAAAGATCCTGCTCCCGACGATCTGGCACCAGACACTGCCGCTGACCGCAGACCAGGTCGTTGAGCTGAGCGTGCGGATTCCGCAGCCCTCGCAACTTCCCCGGCATGGACGAGTTGGAGTCTCCTGGTCGCTGGTCCACGAAACCGGCGACCCTCGACCAACACGGTCAGACTCGGCAGCGGCTGTCTCGTTCCCGTCGCGCAAGGCTGATGCTTTTGAGATCATGACGCGTCCCACAGCCAACTGGGAAAAAACCCTGCACGCACTCGACCCCGACGTCTACGTCGTCTATCGGGCTCCGGTGAGTGGCGAGTATCGCCTCGAGGTGGCGCCTGTCGTTGAAGGCCCCACTCCGTTCGAGGGCCCGCGCTGGCGTGAAACGGGCAAGGCGCCATCTGCCGTGACGTTTCCCCGAGTCACTCCATGGCCGAAGAGCAGTGCTGTTCGGGTGTCGATTTCCATTCAGCCCTTCGAACTAGGCGAAGCAGGGGCTCGGGCTTTGGAAGTTGAAACGGAACCCAACGACACTCCCGAAATGGCCCAGCGCATCTCGCTGCCTTCTGGCGAGGGCATTCAGCGATTGCTCATCAGCGGTGGTGCCGACGACATTGAATACTTTGACAACGGCAAGGTTGGACAATCTGGCGACGACTGGTTTCAGTTTACATACGAAGGCACCGAACCGCGCCTGCTCACCTGTAATCTCGCTATCCCTGACCAGACCCTGGCCGCAAGGTTGAGGCTCTACACACTCGACAGCGACGGCAATACCCCGGTGGCCGAGATCCTGGCCCGCGCTGGCGGACTTTCTGGAATGCTCCTGCCCCTGGCCGAGTACACAGAAGGCCGCAACGAAAACGAGCGCGTGCATCAGCAGAACGAAGGCCATCGCACCGAAATCAATCGCCTGCTGAAGCCCGGCGGGATCTACTTCTTGCGTGCCGAGGCGAACGCTCCGGGATATGAGGTCGAGCTGCGGCTTTTGAAGCCGGCTCCGTACACTGACGCGGAAATGGCGGTTCAACAGGCACTCTACGACCATCTCGCCCAGGTGGATGCTTGGCTGGCCAACCGCCCGCGCGGTGCCAGTGTGGAACGCCGCCTTCGTGACACGGGCAATCTGATGGGTACCCACTGCATGAGCTGCCACACCCAATCGGGCGTGTGGGGCTCAGCAGTAGCCATCCAAAACGGCTACCGGCCAGAAAACCTTCAGAACCTGCGACGGCTCATCAACATCATGTACGAATCCATGCGGCCGACGAACTATCTGAAGGACGCGGCGAATAACACCAGTCTGGCGCCGCTCGATGTCGGCGATGGTCCTGCTGGAACGCGGGTTGCAGGGCACAACGTGTGCACCGCCGAAGGAGTCTGGCCGGCGCGGAAACTGCATTCTATGCAAGCCATTCGCGCGGCCAATCACGTCTTGCAGACAGCCGACCCCAGCGGTGTTAACGCGGCAGGGCCGGGCTCAAATGTAGGCCAGGCGGTAGTGTACAACTACGCTGGCGAAATCGTGCGTACCGCCTGGGACCGCACCGGACATCCGCGCTATCTTGCCGCCTTGGAAGAGAAAGCAGAAAAAATGCTCGCGGTGCAGCCCAGGTTCACTGACGACCTAGCCCACCGCATCGAGTTCTTCAAGCGATTCTTCCCTCCGGATTACCTGAATCAGAACCTGAAGGCACGTGATGCTCAGCGGGCTCTGCTTCCCGAACCGCCCGAGCCGGCTCCTTCTCAAGAACCGGGAAGGCCCGGCAGCGCGGCGATCCCGAAACCAGCTCGATTCCCCGACTACAAGATACTGCAGGCTGAGGCTGCCGCGAAGCTCCTCGACAGAATTAACGAGCAACTGGCACGCGACGAAGTGCGTCTTCGCGCGATTCAGAACACCGACGGTAGCTGGGGGTTTGATCCTGGCAAGCTCTCGGAAGATGGGAAGACCTGGAAGACGGACGGGCAGTTCGATCCGGCGCCAACGGCGCTCGCTTTGATCGCGTTACAGGCGCTGGGTCATTCAAAAGATGATCCAGCCATCTCCCACGGAGTTCAGGCATTGCTGCGCACTCAGGACCTCTATGGCCGTTGGAACAAAAGCGCCCAGACAGGGTTTGTAACCACTGCCTACGTGTTGCATGCGCTTTCGCGGCTCTACCCGATCTCGCCAAGCAAGCCCAGCCGAACAGGTTTCGAACCGCAATCTGGCGAGACGTTGGGTTCAGCAATTGCGCGTGCCCGCGCCTTGTCTCACAGCGAAGATCCGGGTTTGACAGATCTCATGGTGCGAGCGGCTTCACATGGTAGTCCGTTCGTTCGTTTCTGGGGCGTCATGGCTCTCGGAGGCGTCCACCAGCCTCAGGGAGTTCCCGTACTGGTCAAGGCTCTTGGTGACCCGGTAAAGATGGTACGGGACGCGGCAGCTTGGGCAATGGAACAGACGCTCCTCGACGACGTTGGCTTTGACGCTGTCTTTGCTGCCTATGACACCGGTGACGACTTGACTCGCGAGAGTGTACTGAAAGCTCTGGGCATGCGGGCCGACGCTGTCATGACGCAGGCGCGCTTTGACAAGCTGAGCCTGGCGCGGCTTCTTCATAGGGCGCTCAACGACGACCCGCATCCGGGCGTCAGGGCGTGGGCAGCGAAAGCAGCGTGGCAATGGTGGGTGTGGAATCCGCCACTGCGCAAACCGATCCAGCAGGCCTGGATCCGAAAGCTGCTCTCACCCGAGCTCAATGCCCTGGTTGAAAACTGCTTCCGCTATCAGAGCCAGGCTCTCTTCATCGCCAACGGCCATAAGGCCAACGGGAGTCAGGAACATCAATACTCAGAACTAGCCTTGATATTCAAAGCGCTGGAAGCCCGATTGGATGACCCGAGGCTGGCTGACTCAGTGAAGGACCGCCTGGCCCGGCGTCTGGTCACCACCGCCGGGACCTTTTACAACACGACCGGCGGAGACGGTGGCCCTGGCCAAATGGGCTACGTCACACCCGGAAGCGCCGATCTCTTTGGAAAGGCCGCCTTCCGTTATTTCCGGAAGGCCGAAGCAGTCAAAGATATGGCTGGACTCCAGCTGGTCCTGGAGGGATCGAACGGCATTCCCTACCCTCCGCTGCAAGATAAGCTCATCGATTACTCCACTCATGGTCCCGAAGAACTGCGTACGCTTGCGGCAGCGGCGGTTTCTGATCCGAGCGCACTTACCCTGCCAGGAACTCAGGAACTGGTGCAACCGCTCGTCGAGCAAATTTATCGTGGCGCTCAGGACTACGATCGCCGCCAAACTCTCTCGCAACCGATTTTGAAGCTATTTAGCCGGGCCAGGTGGAATGTTCCCAAGACCGCAGAGCAGCAGGATTTGCTCTATTCCTTGTTTGTTCCCAAGTACCCAACGGAGCTTGATGCCGACAATCTGGCAAAAGTCAGAGAGGCCGGCGAACGGGCAGTTCAGCCGATGGGGCAGCTCGACGCGGATTGGTACCTGGCAGACCGGATGGGAAAGATGCTGGCTTCCAATCCAGATTTGCACACCGACACGCTGCTGAAATGGATTCCAGAAGCCGTGAAGAATCCGCTGGCCGGGCACTTTTGGCTGCCCAGTGTGAGATGGGTGCTCGACTACGGAGACCCTGTGCCCGAAATCAGCGATCAAGCAGCCGATCGCGTTCTGCCCGCAGTGATTTCTGCTGCTCGAACTCGCTCCTTGAACCTTTACCTGCAAATGCTGCAGCCCGATGCAGCGGCCCTAAGCCGCAATGCTGCCGTCACTCTGGCCAACCTGACCGCTCTGCGACGGCAGACTGCTGTTTTGGATGCTCTACGCAAACTGCTGGAGTTTGAGAAGAATGAGCGTCTGCGCCAGACCGCTCAAAACGTCTTGCGGACCGAACCGAAGACCTGGCTCGCCGACTTACGCGAGGCGGTAAAAGCGGACCCGCTGGCAACCGCACTTAAAGGCGCGGACGGCGACGCCAAACTCACGTCCGAGTTTCTCGCCAGCTTCCAATACTTCAGCGATCATGTGTCGCCCGAGCTGAACCGCACCCAGCGCATGGATGAGATGGCTTGTATGAGCTGCCACGGAGTGCCCGGACGCGTGCCTTCAATGCAATTGGAGGCGCCCGACCTAACTGGCTATTTTTCAGTCGCCAAGTTGCTCAAGAACTATCTGACGCTGCAGCAGCGCATCAACTTGACAGACATCGAGCGGAGCAAGCTGCTGCGCAAGCCTCTAAACGTCCAGACTGGCAAAGAAGATGGTCATCAGGGCGGCCGCCGCTATGTGCCAGCCGATCCGGGTTATCTGATTGTCCGGAGGTGGGTGCTCGATCAGCCGCGGGTCCAGCTGAGTCTGGCCCAACCGAAAGGCTCGGGCCAGCAGGCCGGAAAGCTGGAACAACATTAATGGTGGTTAACGTGTTGACGCGCCGCGAATACTTCCAGCGCCTGGCTGGCCTGGCGGGTTTGAGTGCGACTGGTTTGTCACTCTCTTCAAATTCCACCCTAGCGGCGGACCTCGCGGACGGGCCAGCCTCCCGTATTATCGATCCTCACGTGCATGTCTGGAAAAACGACTCTAACTATCCTTGGGCGAAGGAGACGACGAATCCTCCCAAGGAAGATGCATTGCCTGAGAAACTTCTGGAGCTAATGAAGGCCAACGGCGTATCGAAGACGATGATCATTCAGGTGATCCATTACCGTTGGGACAATCGCTACATGTTTGATGTCATTCAGAAGTACCCGAGAATGTTTCGTGGTATCACTCGCGTCAACCCGGAAAGTTCTTCGGCACCCGACGATCTGAAGCGGCTTAGCAGGATGCCTGGGTTTGCGGGGGTTCGAATCAGCCCGGCAACCGGCCCTGAGGGAAACTGGATCAGTGGTCCCTTGATGCCTCCACTTTGGAAGCGCGCTCAGGAGTTGCGAACGGTAATGACGGTGCTGACCTCGACCTCGCGGCTGCCCGACGTCGGTAAGCTCATCGAGCAGCATCCACAACTCGACGTCGTCATCGATCACATGGCCGACTGTCCTATCGATCAGCCGGAAGAGCTGCAGAAGCTGCTGAACCTGGCACGCTTTCCTAGAGTTTGTGTGAAGATCTCCCATACTTGGAGCCTCTCCAAGCAAGCCTACCCGTATCCTGATACGCACGACATGGTGCATCGCATTTACGATGAGTTCGGACCTCAGCGTCTGATGTGGGGAACCGACTGGCCCTTAGTCGATCAACACTGTGGTTACGCCAAGGCGCTTTCTCTGGTGCGGGACGAGCTGAAGTTTCTCAATACAGAAGACAAGCACTGGATCCTAGGAAAAACGGTGGAGAGGATCTGGCCCTTCCCGGCGTGAGGGCAAAAGAGGGGTTTCCTGACCAGAACGCAGGGTGGCATCTTGGCGTGAGAATCCCTTTGCCCTCTTCTGGGGTCAGGTCAGGTAGGGGCGTAGGAATCGAACCGCCCTTGCGACCTCGGTCTTCTCATCGCGTTCGCCTTCGTAGACGATGTCGATCAGACCGTGATAGTGAACACTGCGGAGAATGTTGAAAACGCGCTCGTAGTCGATCCACTGCTCTCGGCCCGCCGAGTCGAGTCTGTAGACCTTGGCGCGCACATAGCGGGCTAAGGGAGCAATCTGGCTAATGCTCTTGTAGAAGTCAGCACCTTTCAGCTCTTCAGGCATGGCCTCCGAGGCGCCACGCGAGCCAGCGAACTGGCCCGTGTCGAGAATGATGGCAAGGTTAGGATGATTCACTTCGCGCACGAATCGCAGAACATCATCGCCGGTGCGGGCCAGCGCGCCGTGATTGTGGTTCTGAAGTGAGATCGGCAGGCCAGCCTCTGCACCTGCCTCAACCGCCAAGCGCAGTCCTTCAATCGCCCGCCTGAAAGCCTCCTCGCGTTCTGACTCCTTCGGCGGTGATCCGGCAAACACCCGGATCGTCGGAGCTCCCAGAAACATGGCCACGCGAATCGCTTCCTTTGCTTTGTCTAGCTCTGCCGGCAGCAGTTCCCTGCTCACCCCGAAGTCAGTGGTAACACCGAGGGCTCCAACTCCGAGCCCTTCATCCAGGTAGGCGCGTCGCACCTTCTTCAGCTGCTCTGAGTCAGTTCCTCCGAGGTTGCGAATGTGAAAACTCGCGGCCTCCAGATTCAAACTGCGACAGGTTTCCAGGAACCGGAAGGCATCCATCTCGCCGTTTTGAAAGCGGCGCTGGTAGGAGAGCGACATGCAACAGAGACGCATCATGAGGCGGTGGTTGGTGGCGAGCGAGTCGTGGGCGGTTTCTGATTGTCAATTTCCGATTGTCGATTGCCAAGGATCGTCATTCTGCGGTTAAGGATCGACAATCGGCAATGCCTTCCAATCCGCATCCGCAGTCACACTCCGCAATTTCGTTACCGCCTATGCGCTTCTTCCAAATAGGTGTAGCCGTGCAGGCCTGACTCGTAGAACCGCAGGAACAATGCGGACTCCTCCAACGTGATCTTCTTGTCGCGCACAGCGCGCTCAACGTCCTTACGCATCCGCGTGAGCAGCTCGTCAGCATTGTACTGCACGTAGTTCAGCACTTCCCGAACCGTGTCGCCTTTCACGACATGGTCCACGCTCACTTCCCCGTCTGTTTCCAGGCTGACGTGCACAGCGTTGGTATCGCCCAACAGATTGTGCAAGTCGCCCAGAATCTCCTGATAAGCGCCCACCAGAAAGACAGCCAGATAATAATCCTCGCCGGTGTACGGGTGGAGCGCCAAGACCTTCTTGACATCATGCAGATCGATGAAGCGGTCCACTTTACCGTCGGAATCACAGGTGATGTCGGCGAGGATAGCCCGCCGACTCGGTTGCTCGGTCAGCCGGTGAATCGGGAGAATCGGAAAGAGCTGGCGGATAGCCCAGCTGTCAGGCATCGATTGAAAGATGGAGTAGTTGCAGAAATAGGTGTCGGAGATCAAGCTCTCCAGATTCTTCAGCTCATCCGGAACATACTCCATCTCGTTGGCGATCCTGAGAACCTTGCCACAGACTGTCCAGTAAAGGCTTTCCGTTACACTGCGCTGTTCCAAACTCAGGTATCCCAGGTTGAATAAGTTCAACGCGTCTTCGCGGAGTTGCACTGCATCATGGTACGCCTCCACGAAGTTTTTCTTGTTGAGGTTTCTGCTGGTCCAAAAGAGATCCTGGAGTGGCTGAGGCGCATCGTCAGGAATAGCATCTGGAGCCACGAATCCGTCGAAACCCGAAACTCCCAGAACGTTAAAAACCAGCACACTGTGATAGGCCACGACCGCGCGGCCCGATTCAGAGATGAGCGTTGGGTGCTTGACATTAGCTTCATCGCAAATGGTCTTCATACGAAAGACGATGTCATTGGCATATTCCTGCAGCGTGTAATTGACAGACGATTCGAAATTTGACTGCGAGCCATCATAGTCAATGCCCAACCCGCCGCCCACATCCAGGTACTCCAGGCCAGCTCCGGCGCGCTGCAGTTCGACATACATGCGACCTGCCTCGGTGACAACTTCTTTGATCTTACGAATGTTGGTTACTTGGCTCCCCATGTGGAAATGCAGCAGTTTCAGACAGTCTGCCATTTGGCGCTGGCGCAAATAGTCGAGAGCAGCCAGGACCTCCGTCACCGTCAGACCGAACTTGGAACGGTAGCCCGCCGAGGATTCCCAACGCCCGGACCCGCGGCTGGCCAGCTTGACCCGCACCCCAATCTGTGGCTTCACTTGGAGCTGCTGTGAATACTTCACGATGAGTTCCAGCTCGGTGAACTTCTCGACGACGGGAATGATATTCTTGCCGATCTTTTGTGCCAGAATCACCGTTTCGATGAATTCGTCATCCTTGAACCCATTGCAGATAATCGGGACATCCTTGCCATTCGTAATCGCCAAAACGGCGAGCAGCTCCGGTTTCGAGCCCGCTTCCAATCCAAAATTGTACTCGCTCCCAAAGTCCAGGATCTCTTCCACCACGTGCCGCTGCTGATTCACTTTTATTGGGTAGACGCAGCTGTAGCGGCCCTGGTACTCAAACTCTCGAATGGCTGTTCTGAACGCGTCGTGAATTTCACCCAGGCGGTGTTTGAGAATGTCGGTAAACCGGATGAGGATAGGAAGCGCAATCCCGCGTGTCTGCAGTTGATCCACCAATTCCTTCAAATCGATGGCGTGATCCTTACGCTTGTCGGGATGGACAGTGACGTGTCCCTTTTCGTTGACCGAAAAATACTCTTTCCCCCAGTTCTCGATGTTAAAACAGTCAATCGAATCTTGTATCGTCCAGTTTTCCATTCTCGCCAAGATCGCAATCGCCGAGGTTTGGTGTCCCCGTCTTCACATGGGCTGTATACTTCAGTTCGGCAGAGCCCATTTAAAAACGGATTGTCACAGACAGCAACAGAAAAATCTGAGGAAGGACAAGTCTCAAGCCTCAGAACATGCGGGCCACGCCCGTGAAGACACCGGCGACGGAAGTCAAAACGACGGAAATAACAACAATCACTACAGCGCAAACGATCGTGTAGGGGATGATCTTGTCCGCAGGGGTCTTCATGACAGAGGGGAGCCCGAGATAGAAAAGATAAATTCCGTATAGGGCAGCCAAAAGCAGGAGCGCACCCAAGGCCGGGACAACCCGTACTATCCCTGTAACCCAGACGGCTGTGGAGGAAAAGGCTACCATCTTCAGTGCGGCAACAATTCCTCCGCCAGACTGGAAGGTCGGTGCCAGTTTGTTCACAACCAAGGCGGCGAGGTATGTTGCCAGCAGAGCAAGGATGTAGCCGACCACGAGTTCAGTGAAGGCGCTGTCGATGGGCGTGCGGATGTTGCCCATGGAGGGGACGGGGACTCCTATCATTGTCATTCCCAGAAAGCCACAAATAGCTGGGATGGCTGATAGGGGCGCAACGTACTCTTTGTACAGAGTGACTACGTCGGTTGATTCATTGGCAATGGCCGGCCACTCTTCCTTGGGCTTGGTCAGGATGTTGAGAATGCGGCTTTGCAAGTTCAGCATTCGCTCTCCTTGGGTGCCGCCAGTGGGACCGGCGCTGTGTGGTTGCATGAGTGAGCCTTAAGGCTTAAGCTTCTCAGATTGCAATTCCTTCAGAGAAGCAATGATTTCCTCCACGTGAGTGTTCGGATTCACTTTTTCGAAGATCTTTCGGATCTTCCCATCAGAATCGATAATGAAGGTCATGCGTCTTGCCAACCGGTAGAATGCTAGAGCCCCGTAGGCCTTCGTAACCTTCTTGGTGGGATCGGCCAGCAGCGGAAAACTCAGTTTGAATTTCCTCGCAAACCTCTCGTGGGATTCCCGATCGTCTACACTCACGCCGATCACCTGCACGTTGAATGGGGCAAGCTGCTGCGTCTCGTCACGAAACCGGCAAGCTTCACGAGTGCAGCCGGGCGTGTCGTCTTTGGGGTAGAAGTAGAGAACGACCCACTTGCCCGCATAATCGCGCAAGAAGACCAGGTTGCCGTGTTGATCCTTCAGCTTCAGTTCCGGCGCAGAATCACCGACCTGAAGCTTCACGTCACTGAACATGACATTGGCTGGGACGCAGATTGCCCAAAGAACCCAGATTGCGCAGATAAATCGAATTCCCGATTCAAAAGGAAAAAGGCGAATCGAATAAGAGAATTTGCGAGCAGAAAAATCTCTTCCCTTTCGGCCCATACATCTGCGTTCATCTGCGTGACCCTGGGTCGCCAAGGGGTTTCTCCGTTTCTGCTGATTTCATTGGTTCATTCACGGTTTGCTCCTGGTCTGGCTATGTCAAAGGTAGGGTTTAGTCGTTTCGCCTTTCGATAAGCGGCCTGGACCGCACGACTCTTGGCGGCCGCGCCCAGCGCGCGGTCCAGACTAAGTCGTGCAGTCCAAGCTTTTTGGGTCTGCCGCCAAAGCTGCTCGAACAAGTGACTCTCGCAGCCATCAGATCCTGCTGATAGCGATGCGGGAAGAATAGGTCCCCACGCGAATCATCTGGCAATAACGATTCGAGGGCGGGTGAAAGAAGGGCTTGTTTCTCTCGTAGTCCTCAATGAGAGGGGCGGCCGACGGACGATAGAACGAGTCGCTTCCACAGGCGCGAATATTAGATGCATCGCTGCTAATATGCAAGCTCTACGGGTCAAACACGGCCCTGTTTGTTATTCTTGTCCAATGAAGTGGAACTTCACCCTTCGACGGTCCGTCGGCAGAAATGAAACCATTCGGCATTGGGAACGCTTGCAAGCCGTTTTCGAACTCGAGGCTCCCTTGAAAGAAGCTGCCGGCGGGCTTCTCTGCTGGTGAATGCCGCAGTGGCTGTTTCAAAAAACGTGAGCTTGAGGAGCTCGGATGCTGCGCTCACCTGGCTCGACGGCATACCTTGCCGTGGGAATTCTCCATGCAATACGCAAATGAGAATCTGGCCCTTATCGCCGACGACTTGACCGGGGCGTGTGACACTGCGTGCCAGTTCGCGCTCTATGGCTTTCAACCGATAGTTGTCAGCTGCCTCGATCCCAGTCTGTCCAATTTCTGGCGCAAGGGCTTCCAACAAGATGGAGTGGGTGCTCCAGCGCACGCTGGCCAACCGGCGGAGGGGTACGCGTCCCACCAGGATAGTGAAGGTTCAGTCCTGGTTGTCAACACCGACTCCCGAAAAGCGGATGTCCGCTCAGCCGCTCAGAAGGTAGCTGAAATTGCCAGGACACTGCTGCGCAGGCGCTGTCTGCTCTTTTACAAAAAGATGGATTCGACTCTGAAAGGGAATTGGGCAGCAGAACTAGCTGCAGTTATCAAGGTAGCGCGGCCTGACCTCACAGTGGTCGCTCCCGCATTTCCTGCCTGGGGCAGGACGACAGTCGAAGGATTCCAGTGCAATCAAGGTAAGTCTCTTTTTGAATCGCGTCTACCAGTCTCCGCATCAGGCAAGGCAACGGAGGAACGGGAGCCCAACCTCGTGGATAGGCTACAAACCGAATTCGGAAAACGTGTGTGTCTGTTCAGGAGACCCTCCCTGAAGAAGGGCCCGGCAGTGACGGCAAAGCAGATGGAGTCGGCTCGGTCGAGGGGCTATGCCTTTCAGGTCTTCGATGCCATTGAGGATGATGACCTGAAAACCATTGTGCTGGCCAGTTGCCGCCTGGACTGCAAGCTTCTCTGGACCGGTTCTGCGGGTCTGGCGCGCTATCTGCCGCTGGGCTGGGGCTATGCGATGACATCAAAAGGAGCTGTCCCCCGGCCAGCCGTGCACCGGCCAACCGCCGCGCCCGTACTGGTCATCAGCGGCAGCTTTAATCCGGCCAATGCCTCGCAGCTAGAGTGCTTACTACAGAGCGGGGTTAGCCTGCTGTGGATTGAAGATGAGGACTCCGCTAACAGCGCTCAGACACGAGCCAAGCTCGACCAGGTGTGTCAAGCCTTGCAGGCCGGCATCGATGTGGCGGTCAGTGTTCGGTTGAACAAACCGGTTCGCTCCGCCGACGACATGCAACGTCTCCAGGATGCCCTGCAGTTCACGGCCCTTCAGTGCCTTCAGTTGCGACCGCTGGCAGGGATGGTTCTCGTGGGCGGTGAGACAGCAATGAAACTCTATCGAGGGGCTGGAGCCACGGCTCTCCGCATGGAAGGCGAAGTCCAGCCGGGTATCCCCTGCAGCCGCTGGATTGGCGGCCTGCTGGATGGACAAGCCCTCGTCACCAAGGCCGGTGGTTTCGGACAGGCCGACACCTTGGCCAAGGCAGTCGCGTTCCTGAAGGGCGAATAGAAGTCAAACGACGAAGCCAAGGCGAGCAGCGAGGCGAAAACTGCGAGGGACAAAGGAGCAGAAAGAATGACTGCAAGGGAAGGCGCATGAACGCGCGTTCGCCTGAAGGTGCTTCTTGAGTCGAAATGCTGCCAACGCCCTCCGGATGGGATTTCCCGGAAATCTCGAACAAGGCTCGTCTGAAAGTCCTGTGTTTCAATAGAAGCGCCTTCGATAAATTCTTTGTGTCTTTGTGCCAGGGTGGTCTATTTTTCTTCGCGTCTTTGGAGTTCACCTTTTTTGCGAGTGAGTGAAAGCGATGTCTCAACAAAAACCCAAGATCGGAATTACTCTGGGCGATGTCGCCGGAATTGGCCCTGAAGTAGCAGTGAAGGCCCTTCTGGATCCATCTATCGAATCTCGCTGCCTTCCCATCCTAATTGGCGAGTTGTCGACGATTCGCCATTACGCAGAGCACTTGACACCGCGACGCAAACTGCAGGTTCTGGAAGATATAGGTCAAGCACGCCCAGACAACGAACTGGTTCAGCTCATTGACCGAAAAAATATCGATTTTGGGAAAGTGAAGCTCGGCCAGGTGGACGTGGATTGCGGGCGTGCGGCACTGGACTACATTCGCACTGGCGTTGATCTATGCCTGGCCAAGAAACTCGACGGCCTGGTTACCGGCCCGATTCACAAAGAGGCCGCACAACTGGCAGGCATCAACGCCCCCGGACATACAGAGTATCTCGCGGCTCTATGCAGTGTTCCGGAGGTGCGGATGCTGCTGGTGGTCAACCATCTGCGCGCGATGCATATCACGACTCACCTGAGCCTAAGGAAGGCGCTGGACTACGTGAAGAAGCAACGGATACTGGAAACAATCCACTATGGCGCAAAGGCGCTAAAGCAACTGCACATCGAAAACGGACGCATCGGCGTGGCCGGTCTCAACCCTCATGCGGGCGAAGGAGGTCTGTTCGGCACTGAGGAAACTGAGGAAGTAGCGCCCGCGGTGGCGGCTGCGCGGGCTGAGGGACTACGGATCGAAGGTCCGATCTCGCCGGATACGATCTTTCATCGGATGAATCACGGCGAGTTCGACCTGGTCATTGCCCTTTACCACGACCAGGGCCACATCCCACTAAAGCTGATGGGATTTGACAGCGGCGTGAATATCACGATTGGCTTGCCGATCATTCGAACTTCAGTCGACCACGGCACTGCATTCGACATCGCAGGCAAGATGAAGGCGAATGCCGAGAGTATGGTTAAGGCGATCCACCTGGCATGCGTGATGAGTAATGAGTAACGAGTGATGGGTCATTACTCATCACTTACATCATTCATCAATTTGGAGGCGGCTGTAGGGTTCCGGGACACTGCGAGTGTTGTAGTCACGCTGATAGCGACGATGCGCTTCGGTGTCGGGATAGTGCTCCGTCTCATGATAGGGGTAGCGGCTCATCGCGTGGAAGGGCAATGGAGTAACGGTATCGGGCGCGGCTGAATGCATATCCATGTCCTTTCCAAAGCCGTCCGCATACAACAGGAAGGTTCGCGCCCAACCCTTTGGGAGAACGGGAAGTCGCGCTGCGGAAAAATCAATCTGGATTTCGTCGCCATTGCGCATGATCACGTATTGATCGTCCTTGGAGCCGAGCAGCGGGGTGACATCGCCAAAGCGCGTGTAGCTGCCGGCGTGACTCTTCCATGGCGCGATGGGATCGATCCACTCGTAATCGTAGATCAAGGGCTTCTTCCCGTCTGGACTGAATTCGCGGGGAAAGCCCGCGTAACGCAGATCGGCCCTTGAGGCAGACAGCCGGTGCAACTGATAGTCTGGGAATCCTGAAAAGGTGTTCACCAGAATCTGGTCCCAGTAGATCCGCATGCTCGTGACAATCCGCACACGCGTGTCGCGACTGAGGAACTTGCCAGTTAAGTCCACGACCATAGTTTTTGGTAGGCCGGCCGGAAAGCCCATGCGCGAAATGACCGTTTGCCACTGGCCCCGTGCGTCCCTGACTTGCAAATAGGGTGGGACTAGCTTGGCCCCAACCTGGGCTGCCTTGAAGTTGGCGGTGGAGTCAGCGTAGTCGATCCAGGCGGTCATCAACAGCTGAACCTGTCGGGAAGTGCCGAGGTCACCGAGGTCCAGGATCAATTCGTGCTCCTGGGCGTAGCCTTTGTAGGGTAGGAGCGCGAAGTCATCGAGGTAATTTCGGTCAACTTTGGCCAACAGCGGCTTGACATCCCGGCCTTGATGATCCCAGGCTGCTTTGGGGAGACGCGCCTGCTGTGCCGCAAAGACCTTGAATTCTGGAAACGGGGGTCCCGGCATCAGCCGTTCGTTGGGGAAGAGTTCCAGCTCGGCTGGATGATCGAGAACCACCAACTCGGTCTGGTCGATGTACAGCACTTCTTCGAGCTGATTATTGATACGCAGCGAGTACTGGCCATCATTCAATCGAAGCAGAGAGCCGGAAATCTTCACATACTCGTCCGTATCCGGCGTGTTGTATTGGCCGGGCGCCAGCAGGTAGCCAATAGCGCAGCCGCCGAGAAAATCGGTGACAAACTGATACTTCTCGCCGTTCCAGGTGTAGAGCAGCGGACAGGATGTGCCTTTGCGGTCGAGTTCCTGTACTAGCTTCGTCTGGTTGATGGGCAGATTGATCTCGGACTGCAGGACACCCCCTGGCCAGAGAAGCCTCAATGCGTCCACGGATTTGTGCTGGCCCAGTCCGAAAATAACTTCCGGCGGGCTCTGCGAGAGATAGCCGCTGCCCCCGTTGATTTCGAACTTCTGCCACAGCGCTCCGGACTTGACTTCTACTTTGGTTCCAATGCCAGACTTGTTGCTGTTTGTTCCCTGAACGCGGACCTTAATCCAGTTGTTCTGGTTGCCGCCGTCGTTGCGCAGCAGCACAGCGACGGCCGCCATTGACGGTGAGGAGGACATCCGTGTCGCCGTCATTGTCATAGTCGCCGAAGGTAGCACTGCGGTAAA
Organism: uncultured Acidimicrobiia bacterium; assembly: GCA_963752385.1. Classification (GTDB taxonomy): domain Bacteria; phylum Acidobacteriota; class Terriglobia; order Versatilivoradales; family Versatilivoraceae; genus CAVVYL01. Next base: position 97,301 of record CAVVYL010000044.1, read on the forward strand.
GTTTGCCGCGAAACTTGTCGAGCCCGACCTTTTCGGTCGCAAAGACAAACTTGCCGTTTTGGTTTTCCCAGAGTTCAGGGCCGACTTCTTTGGAGCTGCTAGAGTCTTTGCCTCCTCGCAAGACGAACAAGTCCAAGTCGCTATCGTTGTCATAGTCAAAGAACTGGGCCATGCCGCCTGACGGTGCATCGCGCATGTGGACCGGCGGAGACAGCGGAGCCTCCGCTTGGAATCGGCCGTTTCCCAAATTGGCAACCAGCGTCGTTTCACCAGTGTTGCTAACAAGCGCGAAATCCGGCCAGCCATCTTTGTTGTAGTCGCCCACGGTGGCACTGGCCGTCTGCGTCAGGCTGGGGAACGCAGGCGAGTTGGCTGCTAGGTCACGAAACGTGCCCACTCGCTGGTTACTGTAGAGGTGGCTTCCTCGGTTCTGCGAGACGACCCAGAAGTCGATATCGCGACGGTTATCAAAGTCCGCAAAGACGACTGAAGTGATGATTTCCGAGGGCACCTTCACCTTGGCTTCTTCAGCGATGTCTGTGAAGGTTCCATCACCGTTGTTGCGGTAGAGGTGACAGGAGCCTCCGGATAGCTTGCTGAAATCCACGCCGTCGCTCTTTCCTGCTTCCAGGGCGACCGCCTGCTTCGGATCAACATAGTTCCCAACATAAATGTCAAGGTCGCCGTCATGGTCCACGTCGGCCACCGCTGCTGATAGGTGCCAGTGGCGGTCGTCCGCAAATCCTGCTCTGCTGCTGACATCACTGAAGGTTCCGTCCCCGTTGTTTTGAAAAAGGCGGTTTGCGCCGTACTGCGTGACGAAGAGGTCTGCCTTTCCATCGTTGTTGAAGTCGCCCCAGTAGACACCCATGGTCAAACCACCAGCTTCAATACCTGCCTTTTCGGTAATGTCTTCAAATCGCCCCTTGCCGACATTGCGATAGAGCGCCCCCTTCGACTTTGCGGTGTCTGACGAGCTGTTGGCCAGATAGACGTCTAGATCGCCGTCGTTGTCGTAGTCCCAGAAGGCTGCGCCCGATCCCATTGACGCAATCAAATCCTCTTCCCTACGGGGCTGCGCCAGCGATCTCGCTTGACTGGAGGCACCGTGCTGAAAACGAATGCCAGACTCTGGTGTCGCATCAACAAAGCCGACTGACCTGGCGGGAAGGGCAGCTTTCTCATCCACCAACCCTTTTATGTCGGGGTACTCCCCAATCGCCAGCATATACTTGCCCTGCTCCCCGTACTGCGTGCCGGTGCTACTGATACCGCCCTTCTCGCGCAATCGCGTAAAAGTTTCCATGACCTTCTGGCCCTCAGCCTGATCCCCCTTGCGGATCAGAGCGGTGGCAAGATTGTAATGGGCAGCAATATCGTAGGGTGAAAGCTCGACGACCTTTTGCAACGTGGTAACTGCCTGAGCGTAGTCCTGCCTCTTCAAGTAAATCTGGCCAGCCTGGTAGAGAGTGGTTACGTCTTGGGGGTCGCTGGCCAGGATTTTCTGAAACGATTCCAATCCCAGATCCATCTGGTTCTGGTTGCGATAAATCATTCCCAGGGCAAACAGTGCATTGGGCTGAGAAGGGTCGAGCGCAACGGCCTTCTTGAAGTACTCCTCCGCCTGCGAGAACTCCTGCAGATAAAAGTGGGCGAGCCCCGAGTTTACGAGCGCTGGCACAAACTTCGCGTCAACTTTGAGGCACTCGGCGAACTCGGCAAGCGCTTCGCGAAAGCTGAACTGCTCCAGCAGCGCGATGCCGATGTTGTTGTGGTAGAGCAGACGTTCTTGAGGAGTACGGCTTGGCGGAGGGTTTGTTTGACTGGCTGTTGCCTGGCTGGTAGGTTTTCCAGAAGGATAGAGTACCAGTGAAAGCAGGGCTAGGCACCCACAAATAATGAGTAGTTTTCGATCAGGAATGGTTCTCTTGTTCTTTGGCATAGGCTTCTTGCGGCAACCCGAGCTCGAAAGCTAAACACAAGACCCGTACCAGGGCGGATTGCATCACTAAGTCGACTTGATTCTATCACGAACACGGGTCCGGCTTTTGCTGGCAGAGTCCCTTGGGATCCCGCAGGGTTTGAAAGAATTTCCCCTCGGCCAGGCCCAGCCTGTGTCCCGTCGTCTGGCTACACGGAAGGACATGGAAACCCAACCGACCGGCCCCCCGGGGACCCCGGTTTATAGTCTCAGGCCAACGTTAAGGATGGGGGTTCCAGCGGAGCCGAATCTGTCCGTCACGATGGTGCCCCGCTGGAGTGCGAGGCTGCCTGCAGAAAGACGGTCTCAACTGGACCCCTACTGCAATGCTGCTCAACGTCATGATCGGTGCTCGCGCGGCTGAGACTGAGGAAACCCCGTCAGGGAGCTTACAAGTGGCAGGGCGCCATGCCGAGGGCGAGGATTTCGCGAGCACGGTTCAAAGCCTATTAGCTGTTAGATGTGTCCTACGTTTTGTAGCACATTGTTGCGATCGATAGCGATAGGACGTAGAAAAGGCAAGTCGTGCGCCGGCCTGAAACGAACGTCCACATCGAGCTTTCAAACTACCTCTTGAACTCTGCGATCCAGTTCTGAACAACTTGGATGGTTGCGTTCCGCACTGAGCCTGATGGCTCAGTCAGAACGAACCGCTGGCCGTCAGGTGACACGTCATAGGCGGGAAGCATCCAACTCCAATCCAAGTTTACATCAGAGAAGAGTTTGGTGGTCGCACCCATCGAGAAGGTAGGCGTAGTAGAAACGCTCGTTGCCATCAGCGTTTCGCCTTCCACCCAAAAGAGTTCACTTCCGTCGCGCCTCCAACGCGGCTGTGCTCCTCCGTTCGCGGAGATGCGCACCTTCCTGCCCTCCGGAAACGGCCTGACGTACACCTCCGAAGTGGCGGATTCTCCCGACCAGTAGGCCAGGAAGCGGCCATCCGGCGAGAAGCTCCCTGCGCCCTCCGGGAAAGTATTTTGCCAGCAGGTGCTGTTGGCCCAACCGCTGCTGCCAGGCTTGCGCTCAAGCCAGCACAGGTTCCAGAAGAAGTCGTAGACGAGATATTTGCCATCGGGGGACCAGGCTTCAGGACCTCCTCGCACAGGCTTTCCATCGATCACGATGGGCTTTGTTTGCCCATCTGCAGAGATAGTGAACATCCCATATGCTTCGTTGCGGTTCGACCAGAACGCAATCTCTTTCCCGTCCGGGGACCAAATGGCTCTGGAATCCCTGGCGGGATCCAGGGTGAGGCGCGTTTTCGTGGAGCGCGCGACCCCATGAATCCACACATCCTCCCCGGTGGCCTCCTCCATTCCCTCAACGCCGACGAATTGTCCATCTGGCGAGAGCGAGGGAAGAAAGATCTGCTTCTGGGGCTGGCCAATTTCAGCCAGCTTCCTTCCGTCGCGGTTCCGCCAGATCAGCTGCTTCTGCTCTGCGACAGCGGGTTGGAGGTAAACCAGAGTCCCGTCACGCGCAACACTGGGCGCTTGGGCGTCTTTCGCGACTCGAAACGCGTCTCCGGTTGCCTCCAACCGTTCCAGGGAAAAGGGCAGAGCCCAAATCTCATCTTTACCCATCTCCTTTTCGAAAACAATGTGGCCACTGGGAGCGTAGACCGGCCGCAGCCCCTCGCCCAGCTCTCGCCGCTGCCCAGTACCCAGGTTATGAAGCAGGATCTGCCCTTCGGTTGAGAGAAGCAGAATACGCGACCCAGCCTGGGTTGGCAGGAAGTGGGGCGTAGACGGAGACTCTCCGGGCACCGAGAACTCGATCAACGGTCTGGGGTCTCCTCCGTACGCCGATACCTCATACAGCCGATTGGGTGGTGTAGTCGCAAACACGATCGAATTGCCGTCGGGAGCCCAAGCCCCGCCAAGGAAAAAACCCTCAGGAATTTGACACAGCAAGGTGACGTTCCCTCCCTGAACCGCGACCTTTCGCAATTCCCGACCTGAAGTGAACGCGATAAAATCATCGCCGGGCGACCAGAAGAATGGGCAAAAGAGAGCCAGAGCCAGGCCAGCACCTAGGCTGGCCAGTTCGCGAGGCTCGTTCTGATCGAGCGGCGATACCCAAAGGCGTCGATTTGGGGCCCCAAGGGGCCCGGGTCCCCGTGGACTGCCGGAGACGTAAGCAATGCTGCGCCCGCTAGGTGAAATAAGTGGGGAACCGATGTTGAGGGAATTGGTCGGCGCCAACACCCATTTTCGAAGCGGCAAGTCTGGAGCAACTTGCGGGGCCTCAAGTCGTTGCCAGACGATGAAGCCGACCGCCACCGCCAGAGCTCCCGCCAGGACACTGATCCCTGCGGAGCGACCAGAATACCATGATGTCGTTGTGGAACCTCCGCCGCCCGGGGCCAACTCAACCTGGACAGTTTCACCCAGCCGCTGCACCGGTGCCAGGAAACGGTAGCCTCGTCTGGGTATGGTTTCCACAAAGCGAGGGTTGTCGGCCGAGTCGCCCAACGCCTCCCGTAGCTTGGCCACGGCCGTGTTGAGGCTGCGATCGACTTCAACAAACGTATCTCGCGGCCAAAGCTTTTCTCTCACCTCATCTCGAGTGACCACCTGCCCCTGCCTCGCCAAAAGCAGGGTCAACACCTGAAACGGCTGATCCTGGATCGGAACCTTCAGACCGCTCTTTCGCAGCTCGCCCCCTTCCAGGTCTACCTCGAACACGCCGAAGCGGAATCCCTCTTTCAGGGCTGGCATCTTCTCCATCGCGGCCTCCAAACCACGTCGGACTTGCGTCTGTGATGAGGCGGATTATACCGCCATATTCCAACTGCCCAAAGCGCGCTGCACAGATTACATACCAGAGAATTCCTTTTCAGTTCATCTAGTTACAGGTTAACAATCTCTTAACAGCCCCTTGATAAACAGTTTACCTCCGAACGATTGAGCTACCTGCCGGCCCAGCCAAGACTCGGCCTCACCAAGCAAACCCCCGGAGGTGAGACCGATGTCCCGCACACAGAGATATTGGATTCTGGTTGGCTGTTTGACCGTGCTCGTGAAACCGAGCTTCAGCCAAGCACAGTCTATAGCCGTCAACGTTCGCATTTACAACCATGTCAAGGTCAAGCAAGAGACGCTGCGGCGGGCGCAATCAGAAGCAACGAGAATTTTCGGTGAAGCAGGTGTCGAACTCAGATGGCTTCCGGACCCGCTGACAGCAAACATAAGCCTTGAGCCATCAACCCCAGACGCCAACCGCCGAGACCTGCTCCTGAACATCATGCTTCTCAACGAATCTATGGCCACCCAGTTTCGGCGCCCTGGGAAACAGTTCGGTTTTGCGTTGCACGCGATCGCTTATGTCTTCTGCCACCGCGTAGAGGAGCTGGCCCGAAGTGGAAACTCCTCGCTCCCCACAATTCTGGGCCATATCATGGCGCACGAGCTAGGCCATCTGGTCCTCGGGGAAAGCAGTCATTCTTCCGAAGGCATCATGACCGGGACTTTACGGAAGAAGCATTTCGAACAAGCCAACAAGGGGAAGCTCCTGTTCCGAGCTGAAGAAGCACAACGGATGCGTGTCCGCTGCACTATGAACTCAGCTATAGCCCACCACCCTGTCGAAACTTGTACTCAAATCACAGTGCGGGTTTACAACTACGCCACAGTTTCTCCAGACACTTTGACCAGCGTGAAGAATGAAGCTTCCTTGATCTTTCAGCAGGCAGGGATCGATACTTCGTGGCTAGACTGCCGACGTGCATTGCCTACCTCTTCGGTCCCTAGGCAATGTCAAGGCCCTTGGGTCCGACGGATGTTGTCTTAAGAATCGTCATCGAGCCTAAGTCGGATGGTGACCGGATGGCTCTTAGCGGTTTAGGCTTCGCTTTTGCCACTAAGGAAGGTAGTAGGTAGTACGTTGGCTACGCTCCTCTATAATCGGGTTCAGCAACTTGCCAAGCAGGGAATCTCCTCCGTCGCTCAGATTCTAGGTCATGCAGCAGCACACGAAATCGGCCATCTGTTGCTGGCAACGATGAAGCATTTTCCAACGGGAATTATGCGGGCTAACAGGAACAAGAAGAGTTTTGGCGCATGGCAAAGGGGACTCTGCTGTTCACGCCGGAGCAGTCCCAACTCATGCGCGCCGAGGCAATTAGGCGTGCTAAAGAGCAAACAGACAGAAACCTCTCTCCTCCAAGGTAGAAGCGTCGTCTCGGTGCTTATCCCACGCCTCCTATTTGCGATATTCCCAGCCTCGGCAAGCGGCGGGACGCCGCTTCTACTCTTGCCTCCGATCCTTCAGGGCTTTCGGATTATCGCGAATGTATTGCCGAATGCGGTTAAGCTGAACGGGACTCCGCACGATGTGGTCGAAGCTCTCCTTCTGCCACACCTGATGAACCAAAGGAGAAGCGCCATCCTGGCGCATAGGTGCTCGCCCAACGGCGTGACCAGCAGGTGAACGTGGTTAGGCATGACCACGGACTCATCCAAAGCATAGACGCTATTCGTGAGGCCGTGAGGAATTTCATAGAAATGTGGCAACACTTCAAGATAGTACTTGCACGCGGCAGTCACTTCACTTTTGCGACTATGACCGGTTCCGCTCGACGGGTGCCTTCCTTAATGGCGATGAACTGATTTGCCGGAAGATTCGACAGACGGTCCACCGTTCCACTCGGCCACACCACCTCAAGGGATGGAACAGTGGCTGCCCTGCCAAGACCAAACGTCACAGGCAGTTCGCTTTGTGAACAAAAGCTGCTGCCACTCTTCACTTGATGCCACTGCGTTCCCGACGAGAGCTTGAGGCGAACCTGAGCGCCGATGCCGTCGCGATTGCTTTTGGTGCCGATGGTCTTGATTCTCAAAAAGTGATTGGCATTGCCCCCGTCGTTCCTCCAAAGGACAGCTGGACCACCGTTGGTTGTAACGAGCACATCGAGATCGCCGTCATTGTCGATGTCACCGTAGGCTGCACCCCGGGCGACCCTTGGAATCTTAAGGCTGGAACCTGCCAGTTGCGTGATCTCGGCAAACTGCTTGTTGCCGCGGTTGTGGAACAGGTGGGGAGGCTGAGCGTAAGTCACCCTCTTCTGCACCTTGTTGATGTCGTTCTCGACGTGGCCGTTGGCAACAAAGATATCTTGCCACCCGTCCAAGTCGAGATCGAAGAAGAAACAGCCGAACGCCAGCGTTAAGAGGCTAGCCTGGCCCACGGTTGACGTTGGAGCTTCATCGACGAAGAGTCCTTTGCCACCTTCGTTGTGGTACAAGTTCAACATCTCATTCGAAAAATTGGCGATGACCAGACTGGCTGAACCGGAACCGTCGTAGTCGGCGGCATCGACGCCCATGGCACCCCGCACCGTGCCATCTTCGCTGAAAGCGATGCCGGCCTGAACGCCTCTTTCGGCGAACGAACCATTCCTGTTGTTGATGTAGAGCCTGTTAGGTTGGGTGTCATTGGCCAGCAGCAAGTCGGGCCAGCCATCGTTGTTGGCATCGAAGACTGTCACGCCCAGCGCCTTGCCGGTGGGATCGAGCACGCCGGCCTTTTGTGTGACATCAATGAAGGCGCCGCTGCCCTGGTTCTGGTAAAGCCGCGAGGAAACACCCTTGTAGGATTCCGGGGTGCAATAGGATTTGTTGACGCCATCCAGGGAGCACCGGATGTCGGTTTCCATCGTCCATTGAACGTAGTTGGTAACGATCAGGTCGAGATCTCCATCCTTGTCGTAGTCCAGCCAGGCGCAGCTGGCGCCATAGTCGTTGTCACTCAGTCCCGCTTTCTGAGTCACGTCGGTAAATTTTCCGGTGCCCAGATTCTTGAAAAGGCGATCCGGTCCCAGCGCGCTGACGAAAATGTCCACCAATCCATCGTTGTCGTAGTCGCCAATGGCGACACCCATTCCGTACATCTCAACGGCCAGTCCGGCTTCTCGGGTCACATGGGTGAATGTGCCGTTCTGGTTGTTGCGATAAAGAGCGGGATAAGAAGGGCGCCGCTTATGTCCCGGCCAGTCCATTCCATTAATCAGCAGAATGTCCTGCCATCCGTCATTGTTATAGTCCAGGAAGGCGCATCCCGATCCCATCGTTTCCGGCAGGTACTTTTTTCCGAAGGCCCCGGTGTTATGGACCGAGCGGATTCCAGCCTGCCGCGTAATGTCTACGAATTGAACAGGAAAGACTTTCACCGCTTGCGCCTGGCGAGAGGTTTGCGAGCTCAGTCCCGTGAAATAAAAGCCGAGGAGAAGAATCGAGCAGAGTACGGACCACCACAAGCTAGGAGACCATTTGCATCGGGTCATTGATTGTCCATTCCTCACAAGGCTGAACCTCAGCGAATCCACAAAACTTCAGCGAAGTGCCGCAAAGACTCGGCTCCGCGAAGACCAGCGGAATTCGCGGAATCACCTAAGGTTCGAGCTTAACGTATTCCTTGGTTAACGATTTTTTTTGATTCTTGACGGCGGGTCCATTGAGCGGCACTGAGACATGTTCATGAATGGGCTGGCGCTCGTTATTGGCTTCCGGATGCCGCAGACGCACAGGCCCGGTGATCGCTTGAGACGATTCATCGGCCTTGAAGCGCAGATAGAGAGTCCGCTCTCGGTCCGCCATCTCGGAATTCCCCAAGCCCTGGTGGCAGAGCATCAGATTGTAGTGGGCCTGCAGATCTTCCGGATCGACTCTTAGGGTCTCTTCAAATTCGTGGATGGCTTCTTGAAACTGGCGTTTGAGGAACAGAATACGGCCAGCCTGGTTACGAACGACGCGGTCGCGCGGATACTTCGACAGGGCTTTTCGCAGATGCTTGAGCGCTTCGTCGTATTTCCCCTGGGTTTTCAGCGTGAGTGCATAGAAGTAGTGAGATTTCGCCAGCTCCGCGTCAATTTCCAGAGCTTTCTTGAGCATTTTCTGGGCACCTTCAATGTTGCCTTCTTGAATCCTCGCACGGGCCACATTCACCCATCCGTCAGCATAGGAGGGGTCGATTTCGATCACTTGAAGAAAGGTCGCCTCGGCGCCCTTCAAGTCGCCTTGTAACAGAAGACCGATACCATAATCATTCCAACGCAGCAGATCCTCCTTCTGGACTTTGGACTCGATTTTCGGCAAAGGCGCCTTCACGTCCAGGACTCGAATCTCTTTCTGATCTTCGGCCATGGTCACGATGGGAACATTGGGGATCTCCTTCAACTGACCGGACACCTGAGACAAGTTGCCTCTAAAGACCCAGTTGCCATCGTCATAGCCCTTGGCGAGGCCGAACGCGGGCCGCTCAGGATCCCGAATACCGGCGTAAGCCCACTGGGTGTTCCACCAGGCAAACTTGCGATAGTTGAGCTTTGCCTTGAGGGTAAGGCGATCGCCGCAGTTTTCAGGAATGTTCAAGCGAAAATGGACTGTGTCGGCTGCCCCGGGCGGAATAAGCCGGACATAAAGCACCGACCGGGCTGCCCAGGCATTGCGCTTGTTGATAGCATTGCCATGTTCGTCGAGCAGGTAGGAGCGATACATATGGGCGCCTGGTTCTACCGGACCGCGGCCTTCATCTTCCACTTTCCCACTCCAGAACACGACTCGACCGTTGTCATCCAGAACCTGGAGTTCCATCCAGACATCGAAAGCATCCACGGTCCCGCCGGGGAAGAAGTGACCCACCGTTCGTGTTCGCGCGACGACATCGACGCGCACCGAATCACCGCGCCGGACCGCGGCACCCACCTTGTCAATTGGCGCGATGACCTCGACCGGCGCGGTGATGAAGGCGCCAGCGGCACCGAATGATTCCGACTCCTCTCCGATCGCGAACGAACTGGAAAGCTGCAGGCTCTCCGAAGGCCGGGGGGCGCCCGGAACTGACCCTTCCCGGGTATCTTGATGTGCGCTCAACGCAAAAATGTCGACAGAGACATGCTTGTTCTGCAGAAACTCGATCGTCGTCTGCAACTGCTTGTGGTCCCGATTAGCCAACGGAACCGCCGTGTTGGCGGCAGGGAAGCGATGCGAGTGCACTTTGCCGTTGATGTTTCCGAAATCGTTGGAGTCAACCAATGGCATGTGGCAGTCCACACACTTTTGAGGTTGCTTGGGGTAGTAGAAGGACCTTGCTCCCTGGCCCGAGACACCGCTGGCTTGCCAGTTGTCGTAATCGTTGAAACCGCGCAGCCAGCGATAGTCATTAACCGGCAAATCCAGATGGACTTTGTGGCAGGAAGAGCACATTTCGGCCGTGTCTTTGCGGTGGAACGGCTTCATGAAGACTTTCTTGTGCGGATCAGGATCCACCTTGATCAAGAAATCATGAGCCCACTGCAGGAACTTGTTCTGGCTGGCAGCCATGTCATGCAACGCAGGATACTCGATGACAAAGCCACCGTTGCCCATGCTGTCATTCACTCGGACAATGGAATGACAGGAAGTGCAGGCCAGTCCCGCATGGGCCTCGGGCGTGTTGATCTGCTGCTTGATGGGAGTGTCGAAACGGCCGTTGAAAAATACCGCGTGATCATGGCAGCCAGCACACCATTTGGAGGGCTTGGTTCCGACCACATCCTGCATATACTCGATCGACTTCCGATACCACTGGTTGTTGAACGACGAGAAGTGATGCATGGATGAATTCCACTGCTCATAAATGTCAGCGTGGCAGCGCTTGCAGGTCTCGGAGGTCATGAAAAAGTTCGACGGAATGAGGTCGCCCGTGGTCGTGTTTGCCGAGGAAGGGAAAAAGGGGCTCTTTTCGCCCGCGCCTTCGCCGTACATGGACGTCGGTGCTGTGTTGGGGTTGCGGATCCGGTCCGAGGGGGAAGGAGCGTAGTGTTGATAGGTCTTCACTCCAAGTGGGAAGATCGCTAGCATCGGCAATGCGATGAGATAGCTTCGCCAGACAAGCTTTTCAGAGTACCTGCGCCAAAACGCGCTTGCCTGATTCTCAGCCTGCCCCTCGGTTGGGGGACCGTCGCGAAAACTTTGACGACAGAATGGAGAGCAACTCCCAGAAGGACCGCCGCCGGAATAGCCAGCGCGATGTGCAGATGCAAAAGCCATCGGTTCGGGCGCATCGCTCCGATCTTCATCAGAACCAGCCCCGGAAGTGCGCTACACAAGAACAGACCAAGTCCCCAGCGCGCCAAACGTCGATAACGTGCGGAAATGCTTCAAAAGGTAAAGCCCTGCAGCGATCGTCAGTACCAAGCCCAAGAGCATATGCAGCACCAGGTTGCCCATGTAGACGATCGTGGGCTCTGCCAGTGGCCAGAGATAGGCGCTATTCAGAAGCAGAACAACGAATGCATAAGCCCAGAGCTTGCCCACCTTCATAATCCCTCTCGCCGCTAAGGCACAAGAATGAAGCGAGTTATCAAATCACGTAAAGAAAAAAACCTAGCAGCTTCACAATTCTGAAATGTCACAGTATTGTAAAAAGAGCCCCCTTGTCGCCCCACCTACTACGCTACGAGCCTTTATCGTCGTCGTTTCCGCCTCAAGAAAGCCGCGGGCTAGACGAGACCCAACGAGGACGACCGCGATGCTCTCATCTTCTTTAGCGCTCAAGGCGCATTGGAAAGTTTTCCACAATCGGGACTCTTCGGTCTTGCCTCGTCTTGTGATTCCAAAGATAATGTCTGACAAGAATAGCGTCGACGTCCTTATCCCAGCGCAGGCAGAGATTGGTCCCTCTGGCCAGCAGTCTCTCACGGGGACAAAGGCGGCGCCTCAAATCCGTATCCGTGCAACAGTTCTGAACTCTCGACTTTTGAAATTGGGCTTCGGCGGTTGTGCTATATGCTTGTGGTTTCTTGATTTAGATGCTGTGCATCAGTCCGGAAGCAAAGTTGCCATTCTCCTTCCCATGAATCACCAATTTCGATTGAAGGCTCGTGGTCTGCGTTGAGCAAGCGTGGGTCACTGCACCTTCACCAGGGAAGGAATGCACCTTATGAAAACTGGCGATAGGAAATCGTTAATCTGCTGGCTGTTAACGCTGGTCGTGGTTGCCTTTTCGAGCCACGCTCAGGCTGGCTGGCAGCAGCTTGGGCCTTATGGGGGACACGCCCTTAAGATTGTCATGCATCCGAAGGACCCCAGCCACTTGTATGTGACAACCAAAAACGGCCAAGTCTACCACTCTGAGAACCGGGGCGAACGCTGGCTGCAGCTGCCCTTTGGCTTGAATGCCAGCGCCTCACTGCATGCGATTGTGATTAACCCAGTGGATCCAAGAATCATTTATCTGGGGGTTGCCGAGAACTCGCAGCTGTCTCAGCCTTCGAATCTGACGGGCGTTTATAAGAGCCAGGACGGCGGCCAGAGTTGGACTTTGTTGCCATCTACTAGAAACTGGCCGGTACTCTCACTGGCCATCCATCCAAAGCAGACGGAGATAGTCGTTGCCGGAACGCTGGATGGTGTCTATCGCTCGCAGAACAGCGGAGCCGAATGGAAGCGGATTTCTCCGTTGAATCATCCGGATTTGAAAGCGGTAGTTTCGCTGGCCGTGGATCCTGCAGATTCCCGGGTGATCTATGCGGGCACACCACACCTGCCTTGGAGAACTCTGGACGCAGGCGCCTCCTGGACATCGATTCATCGGGGAATGATTGATGACTCTGACATGTTCTCGATCGTCGTGGATCGTACCGATTCGCAACGCATCTTTGCCAGCGCCTGTAGTGGAATTTATCGAAGCACTTCCCGCGGTGATCAGTGGATCAAGATGCAGGGGATTCCAGGAACGAACCGGCGCACCCACCAAATTCTGCAAGACCCTGTGGACGAGAACATCCTCTATGCTGGAACAACCCAAGGGTTGTGGAAATCCCTGGATGGTGGTCTCACTTGGCGAAAGGCAAACGCCTACCCTTACGTCATTAACTCGATCGCCGTAGACCCCACCGATCACAATCGCCTGTTCTTAGCCACTGACCGCAGCGGAATTCTGAAGAGCCAGGATGGTGGCGTCACATTTCAAGCGGTCAACAAGGGGTTCATCAACCGGAATATTAGCGGCTTCTTGGGAGAGGATATTCTCTATGTGAGCAGCCTTTATGACGGCGATTTTGGCGGAGTGTTTTCCAGCGCTGACGCTGGGCGTTCGTGGAAGCTTAATGCGAATCAGACGGCTCTCAAGGGCAAGAACGTGATTTCCCTGGCGGTTTCACCGTTGAATACCAGATCGCTTTATGCTGGAACGTATGAGGGGCTGTTGAAATCGGAAGACGGTGGGCTGAACTGGCATCTGGTGACGGGTGCCGTGCCGCGTGCCAGCGCTTCAGCCAAGAAATCATCGACGGGCGCAGGTGGCAGGGCTCCTGCTTCACACACCACAACCAGACTTCCCGAAACGAAGATCCTCGACGTGCGATTCTCGACCGCTGTTCCTAACACAATCTATGCAGCGACGGCCCAGGGCCTGTTCGAGAGTTTAGACAGTGGTACGAGCTGGAAGAAAAACGCGGGTCTGACTACAGCCGGGGCCATTTACAAGCTGGTATTGCATCCCTCTGATCCGAACTGGATGGTAGCTCAGTCCGCCAATCGCGTATACGCGTCCAGCGATCGAGGTGTGACCTGGACCGAGATCCGGTTCAGCAGCTCTTCGGTCAAAGTTCATGATCTGGCTTTCAAACCCTCGGCACCTGCACGGATTCTCGCCGGAACCTCCCATGGGCTTCTGGAGTCCGCTGATGGAGGCAAAAGCTGGAGTTCGAACTCGAATGGCCTTCCCATCATGTCGGTGAACCGGTTCTACCTGTCACAAAAGCAACCGGGGCTGATATATTTTCTTTCTCAGCCGGAAAACCAGGTCTACCAGTCGACCGACGGAGGGGAGCGCTGGATCCGGTTCGACGATGGCGCGCTGGGAGGATTGGCCATTCAGTCGATGGCATCCAGTGCTGCCTCCGCTGACAGTCTGTTTATGTTGACCGAGAATCAAGGCGTCTTGATCTACAAGCCCAGCCTATCTGCCGGATCGCGGGCTGTCGCCGTTGCAGGTTCGGGACAGTAAGTGACGGAATTGTGATGGGTTTGTTGCTGTCGGACTCTAATGCTTCTTGGAAACTAAAAGGCCCTCGAATCTCGAGGGCCTTCGTGTTTCAGCTATTGCCGGGAGCTAGCGCGCTCTAAACCCCCGCCACTCGAAGGCGCCGAGTAGCGACTGAAGCGGGTCCCCAATCGGTCTGAACTTGCGAACTGTGAACTTCCGGGCTGCCAAGGAACACTAGCGCCGGCGCCTGGATGCTACTGGTTTGGGCAGGTTGACGAGTCTCTGCTTGACGCCCTGAAATTCGTTTGTGTTGGTGATCAGATCTCCCAGCCGGGGCAACGAACCAATCTCGCGGGACACATTACGAGCGCGTTCGGCGGGGTTGGGATGTGTCGAGAAAAAGGTTTCGAGTTTGCTTGGCTGGCTCTTCTGCAGCTCAGCCAGGTTCGCAAAAAACGTCACCATGCCTTCTGGATTGTAGCCTGCCTCATAAAGGTTTTGAACTCCCAGTCGATCGGCTTGGCGCTCGTCGTCGCGGCTGAACTTCATGAAGGCCGCGCTGGCGCCGACTTGGCTTCCAATCTGCGCCAGACCCGTTAGCGCCCCACCCCTGCCACCTAAAGCCGCCCCCAAAATCGCCAGGCCCACGTTGGCCACGCCGGCTTTCTCTATCTGTTTGACACTGTGACGAGCCACCATATGCCCGATCTCGTGACCTATCACGCCAGCCAGCTCGCTTTCATTACCAGCCGCTTCGATCAGACCACGGTTGACGTAGGCGAAACCTCCTGGCAGAGCGAAGGCGTTAATGTCGGGACTGTCTACCACCATGAACCGGTACGGAATATCATTTCTCTTTGAGCGCCTTGCTAAGCGCTGTCCAACGGCGTTGACGTAATCGGTAACCTGCTCGTCTCTCAAGATCGGCTGCTCCCTTTCCACCTGCCTGGCAGCCTCGCGTCCCAACTCCACCTCTTGCGACTCCGACAAGCCAAAGATCTGGGCTTCAGTCTGTGGTGCGACAAGCCAACCGACTGCGAGCAAGCCGCCGAGAAATGCCGTTGCGAGCATCCCTGCTTTCCTCATCAAGCCACCCTCCGATCTGGCTTAGCTTACTTCTAAGAGTTGCCGGTCCAGACTCAATCTTCACGGACTTGATTGATGCGGGCCCGAATGTGGAACTCGACTCCGAATGCTGATTTCAGGCGGCACACCGCTTTTGGCGGACGGAAACCAGGTCGCTGGTGTCTACAATGAACTCCTGTCCTCTATACCGAACGAGCGCGCAATGCTGCATCCTGCAAATCACTTTCACAACCAACCCAAAGTAGCCGGCAATTTCTCTGTTTGCCTTTGCGATCATAAATCACCCCTGGTTGGAAGGTACCTGCCCTACGTTCAATCTAGATGCGTCCCTGTGCCCAAAGGAGATCCGGGAGATCGATTTTCTTAAGGAAAGAGCGAATCGGAGATTGAGTACAGTCTGTTGTGTTCCTTCCGATTCGCTACTTTCGATCTTCCAACCTCGAATTTCTCGGAAGGAAATTTGTGACGGTTCGATTATGATGGCGCAGACTTTTGCCGAGAATGATTTGGTCTGTCCCACTTTGTTGTGGCAGCGCTATCCTCCGCCGGAGGTGCTCCCGATTCCAGAAATGAAAGAGATCCCAGCCAATTTTCGTGAAGTCTTGCACAGCGAGATTCGAGGCGAGATTCTTGAGAACGAACTGCTCAAGGAGCGAACAACTTATCGCATCGGCGGCGCCGCCCGCTATCTGGTTTGTCCCCGGGATTTGGACGATCTTCGAAAGCTGAACAGGCTGATCCGACGTCACCAGATTCCCGAATTCATTCTCGGCGGTGGCGCGAACGTTCTGGTGAATGATCAGGGTTTCAACGGCGTTGTTGTTCATCTGAAGAACTTCAACCGGCTGGGGCTCAACGGCTCAAAAGTGACCGCAGGGGCGGGTCTCGTCCTGGATCAATTTGTCGTGTCTTGTCTGAAGCGTGAGCTGGGAGGGCTGGAACGCCTGTCAGGCATACCGGGAACTCTGGGAGGCGCCCTGCGTATGAACGCTGGCGCTTTTGATGCCGAAATCTCAGATCATCTCGTGACCGTGGAATTCATGGACTTCGAAGGGAACCTCCGCGTCCTGCAAAGGTCAGAAGTCGCTTTTGCCTATCGGCAAGCCCCCGTCATCAAAGACACCTACATTCTTGGAGCGACATTCGATTTCCCTCGCGCTGCGGCCGAAGACCTCTTTAAGGTTCGAGAGGAAATCCTGGCCCGCCGTCACGAGAAGCAACCTTGGCAATATCCTTCGGCTGGTAGCGTCTTCAAGCGCCCACCTGGCTACTACACGGGGAAATTGATTGAGGATCTGGGACTCAAAGGAAAGACGATCGGGAGAGCTCAGATTTCTTCCAAGCACGCAGGAATCATCATCAATCTAGGCGAAGCGACAGCGGAAGACGTCCTTCAGTTGATTCGATTGACCCAGGACCAAGTGCGCCGGCACTATCGCGTAGAACTGGAGCTAGAACAGGAGTTAATTGGGTTTGACGAAAGTTGATAAGAGGAAAGCACGGGGCACTAAATGGGCTGCCTACCAGCGAAACCGGCGTCGAGATCGTGCCACCAGGATACTTCTTCTTCGTCCTGCTTCCAGCACAAGAGAACGACCCGACCTTCTCGCTTGTGGGGAAAATCGCAAAGCCCGAGGTCGAAGTCTTTCACAAGAACGCCCAAGTCTTCGATATCGCGCAAGGCTTGGTGGAATGCATCCAGAATTTCAATGTATTGCACGCCCAACGGACTCCCCCAGTCGTAGATGTGCCGCTGCTGGGCCTTTTCCAGTTCGGGCTTCATCTCCATCATCCGTTGCTTCTCGGTCTGAGCCTTCGCGAGCAGTCCGCGTAAATGGGGAATCACTGCGTTAGCCTCTTTTACAGAAAACAGTTTTTGCATCGTTTCCCTGGTGGCCTCGAAACGATTGGCCACTTCAGACGAGAGATTACCTGCCGCCTCCGGGCTTGTCAAAAGCATTCTGAGACAAGGCTGACCTCCTAGCAGCCTATTTGATTCCCCCAATCCATCAGTCGTTTACATTTCGAGAACCTTGACCTAAGATAAGGCGTTGTTTTTGCCGGTCTTGTGACTACCGCGGCCTATTTGCCGACGAATCAAGCACTTCCACTATTCCAAGGAGATTCCTGTCGATGCAGCCTGTACGTCCGGTGCAGATCAGTGGGGTAGCCTGTTATGTGCCCGATCGTGTGCTGACCAATCATGATTTGTCGAGAATGGTGGACACCAGCGACGAGTGGATTCTGCAGCGAACCGGGATTTCTGAACGAAGAATCATCGAGAAAGGCAAGGCCACCTCGGACATGGCCGTGCAGGCGGTCCGGCGGCTTTGTACTTCAGTGCAGCTTGACCCAAAGGAAATCGAGTTGTTGATTGTAGCGACGGTCACTCCGGACATGTTCTTCCCTGCCACAGCCTGCTTGGTGCAAGACAAGCTGGGGATCCCTAAGACTTGGGGATTTGATCTCTCGGCTGCCTGCTGCGGCTTTGTCTATGCATTATCGGTAGGAGCCGCGTTTGTCGCTTCGGGGAGTCATTCAAAGGTGGTGGTAGTGGGCGCCGACACCATGTCTAGCATCGTCGATTACGAGGATCGCGCGACTTGCGTGATTTTTGGCGACGGCGCCGGAGCGGTACTCTTGGAGCCCGCCCGAAAAACGGGAAACTGTCTTATTGACTTTTATCATGAGCTGAGTGGCTCAGGCGGTCTGTATCTAAACATGCCCGCCGGCGGCAGCCTGCTGCCAGCGAGCTGTGAGACTGTGAAAAACCGTTTGCACTACGTCAAGCAGGATGGTCAACCCGTCTTCAAGTTCGCCACCCGGAAAATGGAGGAAGCGAGCCGGATCATCCTGGAAAGGAATCGCTTTGCTCCGCACGATGTGCGCTTGCTCCTGCCCCATCAAGCGAATGCGCGGATCATTCGCGGCACTGCGGAACGGCTGGGACTTCGCGACGATCAATTCATCTTGAATCTGAACAAATACGGCAACACTACCGCAGCAACCATTCCCCTGGCTATGCAGGATGCCTTGACCGATGGCAAATTGAAGGAAGGCGATCTCGTGCTGCTTGCGTCGGTTGGTGCGGGTTTCACCGTCGGGACTGCCCTCTTGCGGTGGGCCTTCTAGTGAGGGTGCCGCGAAAAGAGCATTTTCTGGCCCGTAGTTCCGGCTCCAGGTGGAAGTGAACACCGCCCGCCCGGCGGAAGCCTGGACTACCCAGGTTCCTTGGACTGCGCCTTCTGGGCGCCCTCTAGGTGATTCAACGAAACCCCTTGTGGCGTTTGTTGCGCTTGGGTGCGTTGACTCTACTTCTTGATGCCATTAATATTAGCACTTGTATCGGGCCTTCGGGCGTCGTCAAAATCTCTGTTTCGGGCCTCAATTCATCAGTCTGTTATCCATTCTGTGTTAACGAACTTGCCAGTGACTCGACAAAAGGAGGAATCCCATGGCTTACGAATGGAAATTCAACCCGCGACCTTACTCGGATGCGGAAGCGAAGGAATTGCTCAAGGAGGTGGTGTCTCCGGAAACCACGGATTGGCATTACAACACCCATCACAAGGGCTATGTTACCTTCCTAAACAATATTGAGAAGGAGCTTGAGACTGCCGACCGGTCGAAGGCCAATGGCAACTACAGCCACATTGGAGAGCTGAAACGACGATTTACCTGGAATCATGCGGGAGCTCTGCTACACGACGTGTACTGGGAGGTCATGGGTGGAGATGGGGATATGTCGAAAGCCCCAGAGTTATCCAAAGCACTAACGGCTGAGTTTGGTTCGGTCGACAGCTGGAAGGCCGACTTCAAGGCAGGGGCTGTCTCTGCCAAGCTGAGCGGATGGGGGTTGCTGGTTTATGACGCCCTTTATTCGCAGCGGTTGCTCAACGTCCTTGTGGATGAACATCAATATGGGGCCATCTGGGGCGGCATCCCGCTGATCTCCTGCGATGTGTTTGAGCATGCCTATTATCACAAAGATGGTCCCGGCCGTGCCAAATATATTGACAACTTCCTGGCCAAACTGCATTGGGGTCGTGTTGAAGCTCGCTACAAGAAGTATGTGAAGAAGTAATGGGAAGTTTGCTCCGTTAAGTTTCTGAAGGGTCGTGGGAGTCGGTCTTCAGCCGGAGATTGCCTCCCACTTTCTTTTCTCAGGTAGGATTCCCCGTTTGACTGGGAGACGGCGCCGTGGCCCATAAGCGGTAGGGCGGGCGTCACCCGCCAGGGGCAGGTGTTCCTCAGCTTGCCGCTACCTTCGCTATGACCAACGGCGCAGTGACGGCCCTGTCCAAGAAA
This sequence comes from uncultured Acidimicrobiia bacterium, assembly GCA_963752385.1. GTDB lineage: Bacteria > Acidobacteriota > Terriglobia > Versatilivoradales > Versatilivoraceae > CAVVYL01. The sequence continues at coordinate 116,646 of CAVVYL010000044.1, forward strand.
TTTTGAGCAGAGTCGCTCAGGTCGCCCGCGGCACCACCAAACGATGAATCCTTCGTCGTCGTCCTCGTTGTTGTCCTCGGGCTTGCATCAAGGACAGGCACTATGACGAGGTCGCTCTCAGGATGGGTGCCCCGATCTTCTTGCACGCCGAAAGAGGCCGTTTCTATCGTGATTAAAGCCATCAAAGGGACGCGCGATATCCTTCCACCCGAATCGGCGCTTTGGATCCGGGTTGAGAACACGGCCCGCGAGATCTTCGATCTATACGGGTTCTCCGAGATCCGGACTCCAATCTTCGAGAGCACGGAACTGTTCGCTCGCGGCGTGGGCGAGGATACCGATATTGTTTCCAAAGAGATGTACACCTTCGAAGACCGCGACGAGAAATCGCTCACGCTGAGACCCGAAGGCACAGCCCCTGTCGTACGCGCTTATCTCGAGCATCAGCTACAGCAGGACTCGCAGGTTGTAAAGTTGTACTATTTGGGCCCGATGTTTCGCCGAGAGCGGCCTCAAAAAGGGCGCTATCGCCAGTTTCATCAGATCGGCGCCGAGGTACTGGGGTCGGACAACCCGGCTATTGAAGCCGAGATTCTCGAACTGCTACTGCTGTTTCTCAAACGGATGGGAATCAACGATCATCAATTGCTTGTTAACTCGATTGGATGTTCCAACTGCCGGCCGCGATTCCTGAAAGAGCTGAAAGCGGCGCTGGCAACCAAGCGCGAGCTGCTCTGTTCGGACTGCCAGCGACGCAGCCAAGTCAACCCCCTTCGGGTGCTGGACTGCAAGGTGGAAGCCTGCCAGCCCATCATTGAGTCACTGCCCAAGATAACTGAGTTTCTCGATGCAGAGTGCCGTGAGCACTTCAACAAGTTTCTGGGATATCTCGGCGACCGCGGGATCGCTTTCCAAGTGGTGCCGCGATTGGTCCGTGGACTCGACTACTACATGCGCACGACATTCGAAATCACCAGCCAGACCCTGGGTGGCCAGAATACATTGATTGGTGGCGGAAGGTACGATGGCCTCGCTGAAGCATTGGGCGGAGCTCCTGCCAAAGGTTTCGGGTTCGCTCTAGGCTTGGAACGCATCTTGCTGCTCTTGCAGTACATCGAAGGCTTTGGGGCGTCGCCAGCACCAGAGGTTTTCCTGGCGCCGCTCGGCGCGGCTGCTTTTGACAAAGCGACTCTGCTTGCTCGAGATCTGCGCCAGCAGGGGGTTCGGTGTGCCCTAGACTTCGAAACGCGCAGCCTGAAGAGTGCCATGCGCCTGGCCAACAAACTACAATCCCGATATGTCTTGATACTGGGAGACACCGAATTGCAGACGGGCAAGTATCAGCTGAAACGCATGATCGATGGGCATCAGATCGAGGTTGATGAAGACGAAATCCTAACCAGCTTGCGAAACCCTCTGGTGGGGTAGACTCGCACAGGAGTCTTATCAGTCCAGGGTTAAATGCCCGCACCCAAGGAAGGCTGTGTTTGCCCACTTAGGGCTGCCAATGTATCTGAGCAGTCTTTCAGTCAGGTGGGAGGCATGCCTGAGAGAGCTCCCTTCCAGCAGGTTGCAAGTTGGAAGCCTGCGTTCCCAGGGTAGCTGGAGCGGACCGGTAGCCGAGGGTCGAGCGCCTCTAAGGAGAAACCCATTTGGAATTGGATGCACTGAACTCGCTGGAACGCTCGCACATGTGCGGCGCCCTCACTGCCGAGCACGCCGGGCAATATGTGTTGCTGATGGGCTGGGTAGCCCGCCGGCGCGATCTGGGGCACCTCATCTTTGTTGATCTGCGCGATCGCGAGGGAGTCACGCAGATCCTGTTCAACCCGGATCATTCCGCCGAGGCTCACAACAAAGCCAAGGTGCTGCGTTCGGAGTTTGTCATTGCCGTTCGAGGCCAGGTAGTCCGCCGGGACCCGAGCACCGTGAATGCCGCAATTCCGACTGGCGAAATCGAAGTGCTGGTCTCAGATTTGTATGTGCTCAACGAAGCCCGGACACCTCCCTTCCCCGTTGAGGACGACATCGCAACGGCGGAGGATCTGCGGCTCAAGTATCGTTATCTCGATCTGCGCCGCGGCAGGCTGGCCCGTAACTTCAAGCTTCGTCACCAGATTACCATGGCTGTGCGCCGAGTCATGGACGCACAAGGCTTCTATGAGATCGAAACCCCGTTTTTGACGCGGTCGACACCAGAAGGCGCTCGCGACTATCTAGTTCCGTCGCGTCTGTATGCCGGCAGCTTCTACGCGCTCCCTCAGTCGCCGCAGATCTTCAAGCAGTTGCTCATGGTCGCCGGTATGGACAAATATTTTCAAATCGTCCGCTGCTTTCGCGATGAAGACCTGCGCGCCGACCGCCAGCCGGAATTTACCCAGGTGGATATCGAAATGTCCTTTGCCCAGCCCGAAACGGTGTTCCGAGTGGTCGAACCACTCATCGCCGAGATCTTTGGGGTGAAAGGCAGGGAGATTGAAACACCATTTCGCCGCTTGCCTTATCGGGACGCGATGGAGCGCTTCGGGTCTGACAAGCCAGACTTGCGCTTCGGTTTGGAGTTTATTGATTTCAGTGTGTTGCTTCCCGGTACGGATTTTGTTCCCTTCAAGAACGCTTTGGAGGTTGGGGGACAGATCAAAGGGATTTGCGTGCCGGGTCGGGCGGACTATTCGAGAAAACAGCTCGATGACTTGACGGCGGTGGCCCGGGTTTTTGGGGCAAGCACTATCGCCTACATAAAGGTTCTTGAGAAGGAGGTTCAGTCGCCTCTGCTGAAAAACCTGGGCCGCGAAAAATGCCTAGTGATAGCCGAGGCTGCTCGGGCGAAGCCGGGCGATCTCGTGCTGATCATCTCGGGTAACAAGAAGCTCGTGGCCGAATCTCTCTCTGCGGTGCGTCTGCAGGTAGGGAAGCAAGAGAAGTTGATCGATCCGAATCGGCTCTCGTTTCTCTGGGTGACCGACTTCCCGATGTTCGAGTATGACGAGACCGAGAAGCGCCATGTTGCCTGCCATCATCCCTTCACCTCTCCGGTGGACGAGGACATCGAAAAGATCATTTCCGATCCAGGCTCGGTTCGAGCCAAAGCCTATGACTTGGTTCTGAATGGCATGGAGATTGGAGGGGGCTCGGTCCGAATTCACCGCCAGGATGTGCAGGCGAGAATCTTCAAGGCTCTCGGGCTGAGCGATGAAGAGGCCAGGTTGCGTTTTGGATTCTTTCTCGAAGCCCTCGAGTACGGAACGCCGCCCCATGGTGGCATTGCCCTCGGGCTTGATCGGATTGTGATGCTGCTGGCCGGTGAAAATTCTCTCCGCGACGTCATCGCTTTCCCTAAAACCGCCCGCGCCATTGACCTAATGGCAGAATGTCCCACTCCGGTTGATAAGAAGCAGTTGGATGAACTGGGAATTCGTTTCCTGGGGAAATAGCCCGAAAGGGTGAAGGGTTAGAGCATGGCACAGCTAAACCCAAATTGAACCTATGGCATCCTAAGATCTGAACCTTTGGGATTCGAGACTGAACGCATCGCCTTGGCGCTTCCGATCCCCTTGACACTGTCGCCCTAACTGTTAATCCTCCTCATGTCCAAAATCCGGGTCCTTCCCGAAGCCTTAGCTAACAAAATTGCTGCCGGTGAGGTCATCGAGCGTCCTGCCTCGGTTGTCAAGGAGCTTCTCGAGAACGCATTGGATGCCGGTGCGCTTAGTGTGGAGATTGACATCCAAGCAGGCGGCCGTAGGCTAATCCGGGTTCAGGACGACGGTGAAGGCATGATCGCAGACGACGCCTTGCTGGCATTTGAGCGGCACGCTACCAGCAAGCTGCACCGCGCCGATGACTTGATGGAAATTGCCACCCTAGGATTCCGCGGCGAAGCGCTGCCGAGCATCGCCAGTGTCTCCCGCCTGCTTCTGGAAACCCGTCACGAAAGCTGCCAAGTGGGCACTTCGGTGGAGATCAACGGTGCGAAGCTAGCGACGGTCAAAGAGATCGCCCGTCCGCGTGGCACAACCATTACAATGCGCGATCTCTTTTTCAATGTTCCGGCCCGAAAGAAGTTTCTGAAATCGGACAGTACCGAGCTAAGTCATGTTGTCAACTTTGCCACTCAATACGCGCTGGCGCATCCGGAGGGCCGGTTCCTCTTGCGCAGTGCTGGTTCCGAGGTCTTTCATCTGCAAGCCGTCGCAACCCAGCGGGACCGGGTCTTTCAGGTGTTTGGCGGCGACCTGCTCAATCAGTTGGTACAGATCAGCAATAAGGTTCCAATCTTCTATCAGGACGAGGAGGCCGTTGATGGCACCAAAACCTACAAAGATTGGATTTGTGTGCATGGCTTCATTTCAAAGCCCGAAGTCCACAAGTTGAACCGAAATTCGTTGTATTTCTTTGTCAACCGCCGCATGGTGCGCGACAAGATCATCCTGCACGCGCTGAATGAGGCGTACCGGAATATCCTTCCCGCGGGCATCTTTCCAGCCGTGCTGCTGTTCATTGAGATTCCATACCGTGAAGTGGATGTCAACGTCCATCCTTCGAAGACCGAAGTCCGTTTCCGCCATCAGTCGCTGCTGCACGATTTTTTGCGCGATACCATGCGAAAGGCTTTGATGGAGGCGCGGCCACAAACGCCGTTCCCGGCAGCCCGGCACGCCCCAACGAGCCACATGACTGAAAGTCCTTTTGATGGTTCGGCCGTTGAAGAACTCGGGCTGGAACCTGCTGTGTCCTCAAGCGGCTTGGGAGCCCGAGTGCCAGGCAAACCCGAGATCGGCCCCTCTCTGGTCTTGACGCCCCCGCACTCAACTCCCGTAAACGCCGTGCTGGAATTTCGAACGGACGAAAGCCTGCCAGTTTCTGGGAATTCGACGCCAAATTCAGTGTCACCGAGTTCCGGAGAGGCTTCGGCACAATCAGAAGAAACAGCCTTGAGGACACCAGGCGAGCCTGAATCGCTGAGGCCGGAGGCTCTGCGGGCTTCCTCTCAACCGGCCGCGCCTGTCCTCAGCGCCCAGTCTCAATTCGGTATCGTGCCTCTGGGCCAGATCGACAACAGTTTCATCGTGGCTGCGGACGGGGGAGCGCTGCTCCTTATCGACCAGCACGTGGCTCATGAGCGAGTGTTGTTCGAAAAGGTCCTGCAGCAGCGACGTCAGGGGAAAGTGGAAAGCCAAAGGTTATTGCTGCCGCTGATCGTCGAGATTACCGCTCGACAGCAGGTCATTCTCGAAAATATCCTGCCCGAACTCACCGCCTGTGGCTTTGAAGTGGAACCCTTTGGCAGGAAGACCATTGCCATCAAGGCAGCCCCGGCTGACCTGTCTGGCAGCGACGTCCAGCAGCTCTTAAGCGAATTACTGGAAGGACTGGAGCGAGAAACGCAGGCAGTCAGTCTGAGCCGGCTGCGCGAGAAGATTGCGGCCTCAGTCGCTTGTCACGCCGCCATTAAGGTCAACATGCACCTGGAGCACTCCAAGATGATCTGGCTAATTGACGAACTGCAGAAGACTCAATATCCCATGAGCTGTCCGCATGGACGGCCCATTGTGTTACGCTACGAGAAGAACGAGATCCTGAAGGCGTTCAAGCGGATTTAGAGAATGTCTTGCCTTCAACCACGCAGACGCAGCACCGACTTGGAGACGCTTGGAAACGAGGAATGGCTCCCGCCGCACGTCTTATGCACTGAGCTCTCGTGTCGCTAGCTTGACTCGAGCCTACAGCTTCTCCAATTCCGGCAGCGTCAGATCATTGATCACATTCCCTGTATTCAGCGTTGAGGCAGGCTCGAACAGCAGCACATGCGCCTCCTCGTCGGCCACCGGCCGGTGCTCGACTCCGTGCGGAACAATCAGGAACTCTCCTTCCTCCAGCCAGACCTGCCGGTCTCGGAACTCCATTCGAAACCTTCCTTTGGCGACCAGAAAGAGTTCGTCCTCCTGTTGGTGATGATGCCAGACGAACGGTCCCTGGAACTTCACGAGCTTTACTTGCTGCCCATTTAATTCACCCACGATTTTGGGTTGCCAGGGCTCGTCAAACCGAGCCAGCTTTTCCGCAATATTCACCTTGTTCATGTTCGCTCCTTGAGACGCATCGCTTCGGTTCGTCCCTCAGCCAAGAATCTGCCGAAGGTGCTGCTTCAGGTGAACCAGATAGTCCTTCATCAAGAACTCAAGGGTGACCGGCTGATTGCTTCCGATAACACAGCGGCAGCCGAGCTTCTCGGCCGGGACGGAGGCCATGACATGCAAGAGATGACGATTATAACTCTGCCACAGCTCCAGCAGCTGGCTCCAGGACTCCAGCTGGTAACCTTGCGTCCTCACCCAGCATTCCTGCTCATAGGCCGGAAAAGCCAGCTCCTCGCTGATCTGTGCTCTGACAAAGCGCTGGTGGTTGTTTGAAGCGGAGTCGATCAGGTGTCCCAGAATTTGCTTCCTGGACCACTTTCCTGCCTCTGGGATCCGGCTGCTTTCGGATTCTGAGATTCCGCTCAATTGCTTGCAGGCGCTGCTGAGAGTTGATCTAAAGTCTTCGATAGTCGCTTGCATTGAATGCTCCTGAGAATCGTCCTCGTCCTGGATTCTATTCCGAACGTGAATGAGAACGACGACGAATGATTGTCATTGCTTGGTGAAGCCTCAAGAACGGATCACCTTCATCTTACGTGGCGACGCTGCCTTGTTCGCCAGTTCGCTTGCCTGCCGTCCCAGGATGAAGAGAGCTTCCTCGATTCGATCTGACCAGCGCATTCCACAGTTCACACGGATGAAATTGCGATAGCCCTGGCTGGCGGAGAACACGGGTCCGGGCGCCACACTGATGTTCTTTTGCAGGGCCTTCTGGTACAGCTCGAGAGCATTGACCTGGGCCGGCATTTCCACCCACAACACAATGCCACCGCTAGGGCGCGTGACCTTCGTCCCTTCCGGGAAGTACTTCCCGATAGCCTGCGAAGTGACCTGCATCTGCTCTCCGAAGGCTTTTCGGATCTTGCGCAGGTAGTGGTCGTACCCTCCGGTCTTAAGAAATTCAGCAATCATCATCTGGGGCAGCAGGGCGTTGCCGGCTGTGCTGATATTCTTCAGCCGTTCCACCTGAGCGCGGAAGCGTCCGGGAGCGGTCCATCCGACGCGGTGTCCGGGGGCCAGGGTTTTTGAAAAGGAAGAGCACAACAAAACGATTCCCTTTCTATCAAAAGCTTTAGCGACTTTAGGCCGGGCTGTGCCGTGATACAGGTCGCCGTAGATGTCGTCTTCGATCAGCGGAATACCGCGTTGAGTGAGGATCTCAACTAACTTCTTCTTTTTTTCGTCCTGGCATGCAACTGCCCATCGGGTTGTGAAAGTTGGTCATGAACAGGCAGGCTTTCACCTTCCTCCGATCGAGGGCAATTTGGAGCTCATCCAGGCACACCCCCTCGCGCGGATAGGTCGGAATCTCCAGGGCTTTCATCTGCAGCGCTTCCAGGATCGTCAGCAGCACAAAGTAGCTCGGCGACTCCACGGCGATCACATCGCCAGGCCCAGCCACAGCCCGCAGACAGAGATTGAGCGCGTCGGTGCAGCCGGCGGTCACCACCACGTCGTCTGCCGAGAGACTGCATCCCCAATCCAGCGAACGGCGCGCGATCTGATGCCGGAGCTCCGCATGCCCGGGAGCGAAATCGTACCGGTTAGCCTGGATGCCGGCCCGGCGTGCGACCGAAGCCAGAATGCGGTGGAGCTTGGTGGTGGGGAGCAGCTCCGGGCTGATCGCCGCCACCCCCAGCGGAACGATATGGGGATTGCGCGCGGCTTTCAACATGCTCGAGACCAGGTCTCCGACTCCCACTTCGGTGGCGGCATGGGGCGGAAAAATGATCTGCGGCTCCGGGGGAAGTCTGCGGCTGTGCAGCCGCACATAGAAGCCCGATTGCGGTCGAGCTTCGATCAAGCCACGATCTTCCAACAGAAAATAGGCCTGCAACGCCGTTGAGATACTCACGCCCTCCTGGCGGCTGATGCGACGGACTGATGGAATGCGCTCTCCCGGCCGCAATGTCCCGAGATGGATCAGTTGCGTAATCCTGTCGGCAACCCGTTCGTAACGATATTCGACGGGGCTGGATGCTTTCATGGAGGTCACACTAGAGCAAAGCGTCTCTGCTGAGAATACACAGTTGGCTCAAAACGAAGCATAACAGTTTGTGACGAAAAAAAACTGTTATGGTCTTAATTTTGATTTACTGAATCTGTACTGATTCGGGAAGTGTGCTTACACTCCAGCCTGATGGTTCAATGCGCGCAAAAACTGAATCCGAGTCGCCCGAAGGTGGCCGAAGCGATGGCGGTCACGGACGCGGATGAGTACGCCGATCAGCCCGCGACTACTGGCTGGGTAGCTCATTCGTTGGAGGCCGTGGCAACTCTCTGACTCTTTTGTCCGAAAGGGGGGCGAAGGCAGCGATGACTCGATTGGTTTTGAGCACGGTAGTTCTTGTTATGGCTTTCTCGATGCCTTGGGCACTTGCAGAGAGCCCGAGTTGGCGGACTTTGGTCGACAAGGGAAATGAATTGAGACGGCAAGGTCGGTTTGCGGAAGCGGAGGAACTCTATCTCCTAATGTTGCGAGAGTTGGAGAAGCCCGGATCCGAAGAGCTGGGGTTGGCTGTGCTTTTTAACAATCTCGGAGCGCTGTATCAGGATCTGGGGCGCCTCGCCGAGGCGGAGCGCCTGCATCTGAAGTCCCTGAATATCAGGAAAAAGCTCATGGGAAACCAGGCTGTTGAGCTGGCGCCAAGTCTGAACAATCTGGCGGAGGTTTACCGGGCTCAGGGGCGATTGTCTGAAGCGGAGTCTCTTTATCGTCAGGCGCTGCAGCTATCCGATGATACAAGTCCAGACGATCCAGCGCTCCTGGCTACTCTCAGCATGAATCAGGGACGGCTGCTGCAGAAACAGGGACACTATGCTGAAGCCGAGGCACTTTACAGAAAAGCGCTGTCACTTTATGAAACGTCCTTTGGGAAAGAGCATCTCAAACTGGCTTATGCTCAGAATAATCTGGCAGCACTGCTTCTTGCCAAAGGACAGTATGCCGAAGCCGAAAGCTTAAGCCGGAGTGGCTTGGCCATCATCGAAGCTGTCCTAGGGGCGCAACATCCCTCCGTGGGATCGCTCCTGAACAATCTGGGCGAGGTTCTCAAGGCTCAAAGCAAGCTCAAGGAGGCGGATCAAGTGCAGAGTCGTGCCCTGCGAATCTTTCAACAGACTCTGGGTTCGGAACACCCGGATACTTTGATCAGCCTCGACAACCGCGCGTCCCTTCTGGCACAGCAGGGCCGTTACTGCGAAGCAGAAGAACTTTCCCGCCGCGTTCTGACCGTGCGCGAAAAGATTCTGGGCAAAGACCACCCCGACGTTGCGACAACACTCAATAACCTGGCTGGCTATTGCCTGGCTCAACACCCATGGGTCAACGTGGAGGCGCTCTACCAACGCGCCTTATCCATCCGCCAGAAAACGTTGGGGCCGGATCATCCTGACGTCGCCACTATCCTGAACAATCTGGCGGAGCTCTATCGCAAGGAGAAACGCCTCGATAAAGCCAAGCCTCTGTACCGGCGCGCTCTAGACATTCAGCAAAGAGCGACGCGGCGACCATCCTGAACAATTGGGGTGAGCTGCTGAAGGGAGGCGGCAAGAAGGCAGAAGCCGTATGGAACCTGCGTCGGGCCCTGGCGGTCGCACCCTGGGTACGGAACATCCGCTGGTGGCCACGTTTCTGGACAACCGGGCCAAGTTGCTGCAGCCGCTGACGACCTTGCCACATTTGTTCGTTTGCCACCACGCCGAAGAAGGATTTCGAGGAGAACCTTCAACTTATGCTAAGCAACGAAAAGTCAACCTACTACGACAAACTCAGACAATTCGAAACGGAGCTGATCAGTGAAGCCCTCCGGCGAGCTCGGGGCAATCAGGCGCAGGCGGCGCGGATGCTCGGGCTGGCACCGACGACTTTATCATCTCAACTCCGCAGGCTGGGCATCCAGGCAAAGACTTTCAAGCGGCGTGATCCGGTGACGTCGTTTGACGCTTTTCAAAAATTCTTGCCTTGGAAATCGAACATCGAAAAACCCTCGCTTTGATAGGGACGCAGCGCTCGTGTCCGTACTGCCGACGCAGAAACTCCAGGTTTGGTCCGGCGAAACAACCGCTGCGGACGGCCGACGACGCCTCCCTGCACGGGCAACCTTCTCCCGATCGTCACAATTACCCGGCCAGTGTTACGCCTCCCGTTTTCCACTTTCATCCGGCGTCCCAGACTGCGTAGAATCTCCATTGCCGTCAATGGATTCTTTGTCGGATCGACGGAGCCGTCAGATGACGACCGGCTGTCAGGTAGCCTTGTTACGTGGGATTAACGTGGGACGAGCGAAACGCGTGGCGATGGCGGATCTTCGCGCTCTGGTCGAGAGCCTCGGCTACGGTGATGTGCGTACCTTGCTCAACAGCGGCAACGTTGTCTTTACTGCGTCGGCAGCGGCCAAAGGCGATGCCGCTTCCCGCATCGAGAAATCGCTGGCAACTCGTCTCGGGGTCTCCGCCCGGGTGATCGTGCTCACCGCTGCCGAGCTGGCTGCTATCGTGGAGGGCAACCCCTTACTTGAAATCGCCAGTGATCCCTCACGCCTGCTGGTCGCTGTCCTCAACAATAAGGCGGACCGAAAGCGGCTAGAGCCGTTGCTGAAGCAGGAGTGGGCGCCGGATGTCCTGGCTATCGGCGAGCGTGTGGCTTACGTCTGGTGCTCTGAGGGGATACTTGCGAGCCGGTTGCTCGAGAACATCGGTCGCGTACTCCGCGACGCCGCCACCACCCGTAACTGGGCAACGATCCTGAGGCTCCATGCCATCACAAAGGATCAAACCTGATCGTGCGAATTCTGGTGTGCCCTTCTTCCTCGTTCTCAGTGAGACTCACTTTTCTCAGTTGGCGCCGCCAGAAAGACTGCCTAACCTCGTCGAGGAGATTGACTATGCGCGCCCGACATACCTGCTTTCTGATTTGCCTGATGCTGTGCGGAACAGGCACCTTCGTTCAGACCACACCCGAAAACGCGAGGTCTCCAATTCAATTTCAACCTCACATCCTTGATCAGAAGCTCTACGCCTTGGGGGCTGACTTGGGGGACCACAATGCTGAGGGGCCCGCCGACGTTGTCGCCTTGGATCAATCGAAGATTTTCTGGTATTCCAACGGTAAGAAACACTTGATCGATGAATTCGCGACACCCACTCTCTTCATTCATTTGAGAACCGCCGACATTGACCGTGATGGAGACGTTGATGCAGTGGCAGCGGATCATCGCAACGGAAACATCGTCTACTATGAGAATCCGGGTCGTGGTGTGGCCAAGGCGAACCGCTGGCCGAAGCATCTAGTAGACGACAGAGCGGTAGGTGCACACGCTGTGGCCATCGGTGACATCAATGGCGATGGTCGCATCGATATTGTCGCCTCGGGGGAAAAGGAAGCAGCGCCGCCTCAAAGTGTCTATTGGTATGCCTGCCCCGAGAAGCCCAACGAGGTAGAGCGTTGGCCCAAATACATCCTAGGGCCAGGGCAGGGCGGGGGTCTGGCCCACTATCCAGCGATTGGCGATGTCGACGGTGACGGCAAACCAGACGTGGTGCATGCAGCAAAATCGCCAGAGGGCGGTGAATGGTACCGGCTATGGTTGCAGCCCAAAGATCCCACTCAGCCTTGGGCCTTACGGGAGATTGGCAAAGGCTACACCCAGGCCACAAACATTCAAGTCGCGGACGTCAACGGGGATGGCAGGGCCGATCTCATTGGGACGCAGGGGCACCACACAGGGATACTTTGGTTCGAAGGTCCGGACATGAAGCCTCACTACGTGGACCAAACTCTCCAGTCGCCGCACTCCTTGGCTGTTGCCGATGTCGATGGTGATGGAGACATCGATTTTGCAACCTGCGCCTACGAGAGCAAAGTGCTCGCCTGGTTTGAAAACGAGGGCGGGGGCAAATTTGCCCGACACGACATTTCTACGAATCAGGAAGCCTATGATCTGGTAGCTCGGGATGTGGACAACGATGGTGATGTGGATTTGATCATTGCAGGGCGGGGATCTGAAAACGTTGTTTGGTACGAGCAGACCGGCAAGCCGGCAAAGCCTAGGCTCAAGTAGACGCCGGTCTTGGGGGGGTTAACCGGATATGACGAGGGACGATTTTTCTCGAGCAGCAGGACTTTTCCCTGCACTCGGCAGGGGATCCATGATGAGCTGCGGGTCGGAAATCAGGACTTTTGTGCGGGGGGGAACCGAGCGGGTTAACCAGACATTGCCGCCAATGACCGAACCTTTGCCAATCACCGTGTCGCCACCTAAGATTGTGGCCCCCGCATAGATCACCACGTCGTCCTCAATTGTTGGATGCCTCTTCCTTCCGCGAATGACCCTTCCCGTTTCGTCCTTGGGAAAGCTGAGCGCACCCAGGGTGACACCCTGATAGAGCTTGACGTTTTGACCAATCTCGGTGGTTTCGCCAATCACCACACCGGTTCCGTGATCGATAAAGAAATAGTGACCGATTTTTGCTCCCGGGTGAATGTCAATGCCTGTCCTGGAGTGAGCGAGCTCCGTCATCATGCGAGGTAGCAAGGGAATACCTTGCAGGTTCAGCTCGTGCGCCAGACGATAGACCATCATGGCAAAGATACACGGGTAGCTGAAGATCACTTCGTCGTAACCCTTCGAGGCCGGATCTCCTTCATAGGCAGCCCGAACGTCGGTGGCCAGAGCATGCCGCAAAACAGGGATCTTCTCCAGAAACTTGATGGTCTGGGTTTCTGCGATCTCCTCGCAGTGAGAACAAACACTCTCCCGGCAGGTATCCTCCGTCATCTTGCAACCGTGGCGGATGCCCTGATAGATTTGAGCCACGAGCAACTCATACACCGTCTCCAGGCAGTCCCCGACGTGGTACCGGATGATGTGGGACTCCAAGCCTTTCTTGCCGAAGTAGCCCGGAAAGATGATCTCCTGCAAAACCTCAATGATCTGAACTAGGTGCTGGCGGGAAGGCAGTGGAATGGATTCGAGATGATGCAGCGGAACCTGGCAACCGCTATAGGTCGCCACGATGCTCTCGGTGATGCCTGGCAGTTGATGCTTGAGCTTGTGCCTGTCCATGGTGAGCCCTCCCATCGGCGACTCGATACCAGTGATTTAAGCTCAATCTCCGATGGTTGTCAAACAGAGCGGTGCCAAGGGTGGCGTCAAGAACCTCTCTGGGACTCTGTCCCAGGAGACGCGGCGTTGGCTTCCGCCTGAAGACAGGACCAAGGATCAGAAAGTACCGCTTGCAAACACCTTTAGCTCGAGCAAACCGCAATGTGGGCCTGGTGGGGTTGTCCGAAGGAGTCGTAGAGGTGGATGTCACTGAATCCAGCCTGTTCCAGCAGGCGCTGGAATTCCTGGCGGCTGAAAAACTTGAACCGCCCCTCCTCCTCAAGCTGCAACAAGAATGCAGCCGAATTGGCGAAAGACCTGACCGCGTTCAGAAAGTCGTCTCGCGACATGCCGTTGGGGGTGGCATAGTGAGGATCACTTTCAATCTTCTGCACGAGCCGTGTGTAGATGCGTGACATGTCCACATCAGGGCGAAATGTGGAAATCACCAGGGACCCGCAGGGCTTCAGGATGCGGCGGAACTCCAGCAGGGATTCAAACGGGTCAAAAAGATAGGACAACACAATACTGCACAGGATCTTGTCGAGACTGCCAGGCTCAAACGGCAGGCACAAGTCAAGCGTGCTGTTTCGAAAGTTGAGCTTCCTGAAGTTCAGATGACCCGCGCTTATCCGGGAGTAATCCAGAATGCCGGCTCCCAACAGTTCCTTGAAGTGGCGAGGGTCAATGAAGTCGCGGGTTTCCAGTCGCCTTAGAACAAAACGCGCCGCTAGATTCATGTCCAGCAGAATCTGGGCTTCTCCCTGTGCGAACTCCTTGTGCAGGCGGTAGAGGTCAAGTTGCTCCAGAGCCTTTCCGCGCAATATTGCGTGCAGGAACTCGCTGTAATCGGCGTCCCACAAGTCAACCGAATGATCCGGCAGACCTTCGATCTTCCCTCGGAACTTGCGGATGCTAAAATACTCGCCATTCAGGAATCGCCAGATGGGCTTGAGCCGGCTCACTTCGAGGTTGGCGAGCCTAAACCCAAAGTCACTGGTCTGAAGGTGGTGCTCGGCTGCCAGGCATGACAGCCGTGCCTTGGACTTCTCCAGCGCCGCTTCGACAAAGTCGACACTCCAGATCTTTGGGTGATTTCTGTTAACTCCGTTGAAGAGGTTTCGGTACTTTTCTGTCCTGAACAGCGATTGATGAAGGAGTCCTGTGCCGCTGCCGAAGTCGCCGATCGTATCGCCGGGTCGAACATTCAGCAACTCGATCTGCCGTTGCATGAATTGGCAGTACTCCTCCGTTTCCGCCATGACGTCAAAACCCACCTCTAGCTGGTTCTGCCCGAGCAGATATTTCTCCCAATAATCAGCCTGGTCTTTGAGGGCGTACTTTGGTGTGCGGCTCCATTCGGCGTTGCGCAACTGGATGGCTGCCGCGGTAGACGGTTTTTGCACCTGGATCTCCTCTCGAAACAGGAAGCGCCAGATGTAACTTGTGATCAGCAAATAAGCTTCGAGGGCCTCATCATTTGTCGTGGGCATGTGGCCAGTCGACAGCTCGACGACTTCCCGCGTCCCAGGCGCTCGGATGCTCATGATCTCGCGAATCCGGTTCGGATCGATCCAGTCGTCAAACTTGCCGTAGAGCCAGGTTACCGGGATCGCGATCCTAGCCAGGTCGCGCTTGGCCTCTTCCAGGAACGCCATGCCGCTGCGGATGGCGTCGGAACAGAACCGATCAGTGTCGATGAGATGGCCCAGCACATTGGTAATGCCGCAACTGATGCCCCGCTTGGAGTTCGCAATAAAATCTACGCCGCCTGTCGAGTTTCGGATGGTCGATTGGGCGTCGGGTGCCCCCCAGGCACTGATCCAGTAGCCGACTCGCCTCTTGACGTCGGAAACGAGCGCCTTGCGAGCCACGCAGGAAGACAGGCTGAACGATACCAGGATCACCTCGGTAGCCTTGAAGCGCGCGTTATCGCCAACGTAGTCCAGCGTGGTTAAGATGTCTTCCATACCCTGGCTGAGCTTCAGGTTAATCATCTCTTTGCCTTCAAAACGGCAGCTCCGGTCCTTGTAACTCTCACCGATGCTGCGAATGCCGTCGTAGCGCAGGACGACGACGTCACGGCGAACCCTCCGGAAGTTTTCCACTAAGGTCAAGGCAAGGGCTCCCGTGGACTCCTTGCGGCGTCCGTAGGCAGGTGGAATGATGACCACGGGCGCCTCAAGGCGGTCTCGCCTGCCGTTGGCAGTCGAATTGATGATTCCGACGATTTCCTCGTTGCGATGGTTGAAATAGCGGACGAGGTCAACTGCGGCAGCTGAGTCCGGCACCTCCAAACCCTTCCAGCGGTTCCGGTAGAACTGCAATCCCTGCGCCGCAATCTTGCGGGTTAATTGTGACAGGTTCTCAAAGACCTTCTGGCGGCGTTCGCCGGTTCGGCGCTCCTTCTGCCGTCGCGGAATCCCACGCCGGTCAACTCCGGTCCGCTCCTCGGCTTTCAACGTACTAGGAGTCAAAACAAGGGCCGGCTGGCTCACTACAAATTCCACACCGATCTTGAGGCCTTCCATCTCATCGAACAGCGGCGAGATATGCTTCACTTCGCCGGATTCCTCGAACACCACCCGGCCATCGGAAATAATGCGGAGGTGACGCAAGGGCGTGCCGGGAAGAAAATAGCCCTCTTCGGACCTGGTCTTGAAGGAGAACCCGGTCGAGCTGAGGTCGAGCACTTCTCGCTGGATGACTTTACCCTTAGGATAAGGCACGATTATTTCCACAAAGACCTTGCCAGGCGCCGGTACGGTTTCTCGTTCCCGAGAGCGCTTTTCAGAGAAGAACAGCGTTTTTGGAAACTCGGCCGCAATCTGTCCATCTTCCACCGACATCAGGAACGTTTCGCAGTGGTAGGCATTGAATTCAGTGGAGAACGCAACAATCACGGGAGCCTGAGCGTCGAAATGACGCTTGGCGAAGTCATCGGCACAGTGGAACACCAAGCGGCTCTCTGACAGTTCATGCAGAAAGCAACTTATCGCTTGAGATTGGTCTTCCTGAACGAGTGTGAAAACCGCACGACTGGACAGCGCCCTGGAGAGAAGACTTTCGATCTTCGCAACATCGGTGAAGGGTGTGATTGTGCTCGTGCTCAGATGTTTGAAAGCCTTCTGGATAACCTTGCGCTGATCGATCGACATCTGGTCGAGGATGAACTGCTTGATGAGACGGCAGTCCTTCTGGCTCAGACTCTCGATACGGAAACCATAGGCGTCCGGCTGTGCAGGATCTAGGCAGAGATGAAGCGCCTGAGACTCAACTTGAATCGGCTTGGCCGCAGATGGGAGTTTGAGACCCAGGACATAGCGATTTCCCAGCCTGACCGGTGAGGTGGTCTGCACACGCATCCCGTTGAGGCTAAGGTTCGTGATCATTCCCTCAAGATGAGAATGCGAGCTGCAGGCGATAATCTGCACACGGCAACTAATTCTGGGATAGAGTCGCCGTTCGATGGAGGACGGGTTCAATGCTCTATTGTCCAGGAGAAGAAAGTGTTTGTTAAGCTATCAGTTAGACCAGGATCTCGACTGGGAAGTCGCCCTTCGTTCCTGGTTCTGAGGTAAGCAAGGCTGAGCCACGATCAACTCAATCCACTTCGCCAAAAGGCTATAGGAAGCGCCTCTCCTTGTCAACTGGATTTCCGAGTGGGACTCGCGACACGATTTTGTGGGACCGCCGATTGTACGGGCATCTCATCCACGCCTTTCGCCGGTGCCCCAGAAGACAACCAGGGCCTCCCGGTAGTCCTTGGCGATCAGCTCGCCCGGCGACGATTCATACCAGTCGCGCGGGAAAAGCCGAGCATAATTTTCATAGGTAAATCGCTTGTCAAGAAGAAGGATGACTCCTCGATCACTTTCCGAGCGAACAATGCGGCCGGCGGACTGCACAACGCGATTCATGCCCGGATAGAGGTAAGCATAGTCAAAACCCCTGGCGTAGTTGTCTTCATAGTAGCGCCGCATGAGCTCCAACTCGAACGACACCTTGGGTAGCCCCGGCCCCACAATAATGGCACCCACAGCGAGTTCACCCGGGTAATCGACTCCTTCGGCAAACACCCCGCCCTGCACTGCCAAGACCAGATGAGCTTTCCCAGGGTCGGCAAGTTTTTCGAGCAGCGCATTGCGTTGGTGGTCGGGCATGAACCGGTTCTGGATGAGGATTTCAGCGTGCGGGAGACTCAGCTGACCAGCCACTTCTTTTAGGAACTCGAAGCTAGGAAAGAATGCAAAGTAGTTCCCCGGTCGGACCTCAACTGTCTCTTCGATGATGCGCGCAATCTTGGAGAGGTGCCGAGAGCGCTGCTGGTACGCTGTGGATACCCCTGGAATCACCAAAATCTTGCGATTCTCCCGAGGAAAGGGTGAAGGCAACTCCAGCAACTGAGTGCCACGCTCAAAGCCCAAGACGTCCCGGTAGAACTCCATGGGAGACAAAGTGGCCGACATCGCAATGACAGCATAGTATCGCTGGTGGCGTTTTTGAAGTTGGCGCGCAGGATCTAAACAAACAATCCTCAGCTGGAGTGTCTGGTTCTCCGCGTCCACTATGTGAACGAACTCGTCGCCCTCCAAAGGCAGCACCCGGCAAAAATCCGACAACGCGTAGAAGAATTGCAGCAGTCGATCTTCGTCCTGTAGATGCCCGGTGCGCCGCTGATAGATCAAGTAACGCTTCATCAGATCATCGAGTTCGTCTTCGATACTTCGAAAGAACTCTTTGTTCAGAGCGACGACAGCCTGGTTCGATTCACGAAGCTCCGGATGGACTTCGGCAACTTCCCAGAAATAATCCTCCAGACACTTTAGAAACGCCTCCAACCGACCGAGGAAAGAACGAGACGGTGAGGTGGCCGCCGACTCAGCTGACCGCTTCCAAGCCAGCATACCCTGCGCCTCGCCGTCTTCAACGACGTTCTGTGTCAATTGAATGCTTTTTCTCAGGCTTTGGACATGCGACAGCTCCAGGGAGGGTGAGTAGTAGTCGCGAGCACGCGCGTAAAGGTTGTGAGCTTCGTCGACAATCAAGATAGTCTGGCTGAGGGCATTTTCATTAAAACGTTGAATTGCAACGCGGGGATCATAAACATAGTTGTAGTCACAGACGGTCACATCCACCCGGTGCGTCATTTCCAGGGAAAGTTCAAAGGGACAGATCTCTTGCTCGAGGGCCCTCGCATAGATCAGCTCGGGAGTCAGGAGCGGCTCTTGAAGCAGGCGGTCGCGGACGTTCGAATCCTCGAGCTTCTGGAAGAAGTCCTTGGCATAGCGGCAGCGCGACTCGTGACAGAACACCACGTCGTTGGCGCAGCTCTTTTCCTTCGAACGCAGAATGAGGCTGTTGAACATAGGATACGCTGGCTCGTGAGTTGAAGATGACAGAGGGTGTCTCCAGAGCTTCAGCGTGTCGGCGACAATGCGCTGTTGTGTGGTCTTGGACGTAAGGAAGAAAATGGAGAGGTGCTGCTTGGCGGCAAAGCGTAGAGTAGCGTAGAGAGCTGCCACAGTTTTGCCAATTCCAGTAGGCGCTGAAACCAAGAGATGGCGCTTTTCCTCTAAGGCGTTCTCGATGGCCTCGATCATGCGGTCCTGATGCTTGCGCATCTGGGGGAAAGGGAATGGGATGGACTCTGCTTTCGCTCCCTTCATTGCCCTGCGCTGGCAGGCTTCCTCGTGCTCTCTAATAATCTTCTGCAGTCGCTCTGCAATGAGGGCCTCAACACTAGGCACCTCGGCCTCAACTTTCAGATCGACCACGCCCTCAGGCTCGCAGCTGATTAGAACCAGGCGACCGCTTACGCGTTGATCCGGATGAAGTTGCATCCAGAGGTAAAGGTAAATCCTCAACTGCAAGACATAACTCACAGGCAGGCCCTGGGGCTTGAAGTCGTCGCCGAAAGTGAGAACGGATTTGATCTCCTCCAAGACGATCTCTCCGTTCTGCTCGTAGACCCCGTCGATACGCCCGTGAATCACCACAGGATGCCCACGATAATTGGTCGTGAATCGCACGGTCTGCTCTTTGCGATAGCCCGTGCGATTCCTGGCTTGACTCGACTGATAGTCTGCGTGAATGGAACGCCCGATGTCGTTCCGGACGTCCATCAGAGGTGAGAGATTCAAGCTTCCGCCTGTTGCTTCGAGCGTCGCACAAGTCCCGCACACTCAATGTGATGGTTTGGGTGAGATCGTCGATCTGAATCGCCACAGAAGTTACCTTCAGTTTAAACCGAGAGCCCGCTCTCCTGCACGCTTGGTGATTTTTGTCAGCTATTTTTGACAGTTAGCACGATCAGAAGGTTTTCGGCGCGGTCGTGAGCGCGTCCTCGATCAGCCTACTGCCAACGAGAAGGCCATTGACCGTGGCTGCCAAAGCCCACAGGAAAGAGTCCCGCAACAGATAGAAATCAACCGAGCCCTCGAAAAAGTCCTAGGTTGTCGGGCGCTCACTTTTTGAGTCTAGAATTATAAATGCTCGACGATATACCCAACCAATAGCTTCATAAGCCATGAACAAGAAAAAGCTGCTCATCATCGTAGGATGCATACTAGTCCTGATCCTTGTCGGACTAGCAGCCATTCCCTTCTTCATCGACACGCAAAGCCTCAAGACCCGCATTATTGCACAGCTTGAAGCTCACCTTCAGCGCAAAGTCAGCGTTCAGGAAGTGGAGATCACGGTGTTTACGGGCATCGGAGCTCGGCTGAATCGAGCTGCAATCTTCGACGATCCTCGGTTTGCGGTAGCCCCCTTCGTCATGCTCGATTCGCTGGCCGTCAAGCCAAGAATCTGGCCTCTTCTACGGGGCAAGGTGGAGATCGCAAGCGTCGAGCTGGATCAACCTGTCATTCAGTTGATTAAGAACGCCGCGGGGAGCTGGAATTTCGAGTCACTGGGGAAGAGTCCGCCCAGCCCGGTTCCATCCGTGCAGGGACAGAGCGGCAGCCAGCCCCCAGCCGGCGCCCCACCGTCAAGTTCTCAACCCTCCGCTTCTCGACCATCCCCTTCCCAGTCGGACGCGTTGTCTCTGACTGTTTCTGCATTACGTCTTCGGGACGGAACCGTGTCGGTGCGCAAAGCAACTCCCTCAGGAGGCACAGAAGAGTCTCAGCTATCAGAACATCAATCTGCACTTGCGTAACATCTCCACACAAGAGGCTGGGACGTTTGATTTGAGTGTTCAAATACCCGGAGTTGAGAAAGCGACGGTGAACGCCACAGGGCGATTTGGGCCGCTGGACTTCCAGCAGATGCACAAAACCGCGTTGGACGGAAAGATCCAGTTCTCGAAGGTTCCGGTCGCGGGACTTTCGGCCGTGCTGGCCCCAGCGGTCGCGGGTGAGACCCAATGGACGGGAAATCTCAGCGCAGATCTCCTGGTCAAAGGCTCGCTCGAAACGGGAGCTTCGACTGACGGCAAGATTGCCTATGCCGACCTGGGGAGCAAAAGCGCGATTCATGAATCGCCACGCGTCAACGGTGAGTTGCTGCTGAAGGCCGGATACCAGCCCAGCACGAGCCTGGTGAAGATTGAGAGTGCCGAGCTCCGCATGCCAAATTCCAGTATTCAGGTCTCGGGAACCGTTAGGGATCAACCTGAGGCCAGCCAGTTCGATCTGCGCGTGGATTCAGCAAAACTTGTTTTCGACGACGTTCTGAAAGTCGCTTCTGTGTTCGGACAGGGTCCGCCTAACGGAGTTAATGCTTCCGGAACTGGCAAGCTGGCTCTCCAAGTGAAGGGTACTTCAAAGAACCCAAACGTGAGCGGAGAGGCGCAGTTCTCGGACGTCCGTTTGAGCTATCCCGGTCTCAATGAACAGATCTCTGTATCTCCCTTCGCGCTGTCGTTCAAAGACAACACCATGTCCTCCAACTCTGTTCAGCTTAGCGTGGGCGCGCGCACGCAGTTGGAATCGCAGATTGCGGCCAGTTTCGGGCCTGACGGATTCGTCGATGTGCGGCTCCGCAGCCAGAAGCCGGTGCTGGTTGCCGACGTGTTAGCGGTTGGTTCCTCGTTCGGCTTCACCCTCCCCGAAGGAACTTCGGTGGAGAACGGGACCATTGATCTTCAGGTCAACGCCAAGCGACTTCTGGGAGACAAGCCGGACCTCCACCTAGACGGCCAGGTGGCACTAAGTGGCGCTAAAGTGAAGACCCCTGTTTTGAAGGTGCCAATGGATGTTCATGGGGTTCAGATGAAGTTTACGGGGAACTCAGCCAACGTTACCGGGCTTTCCGCATCGCTAGCGGGTTCCAATTTGAACGGACAGCTTCAAGTTTCCAATTTCAGTGCACCGCTTACGACCTTTTCTCTACACGTAGATAAGCTGGACCTCGCCAAATTGGACCAGGTCATCAACACGGGAGATGCTGCTCCAGTCAAGAAAACGGCTGACCTGCAGGCTCCAGGCACGGATACTGGCGCTCATCAGGCTTCAGCAGATAGCTCTGGTCTCGAGTTTCGTGAGCAGGTGGATCATAACCCCCTCTTGGAATGGGTCAAAGGCCAGGTAGTTTATGCCGCCCCAGTGGCGACTACCGGTCGCACCCGGGACCCGCTCGGCGCGTTAGAAGTCCGCGACAGCTCAGTCTCCATTGATCAAGTCGTCTACGACCAGTTGTTGCTGAAGCAGGTTTCTTCCAAAGGTCCGCATGAAGAACAAAGTCCTGCAGTTGCAGGACCTGAAGTTCCACGTGAACCAGGGAACTCATGTGGGAGCCGCCTCATTCGATTTGAACGGCGCAAAACCGCGATACACCTTTGTTTCTAAGCTTCGGGATGTGGACGCCAACGAATTCCTGTCACAGAACAGCTCACTCAAAAACGTAGTCTATGGAAAGTTTTCATCCGACCTGGATATCAAAGGCGAGGGCACCGGCTTCGATGAAATTGCCAGGCAACTGAAGGGCGGCGGAAAAGTCACACTCGTCAACGGACGAATCACATCGTTCAATTTGAAAGAACAGATCGCCATGCTCGGCAAGCTCGCAGGCGTCGAAACCGGGAAGGCTGGCACAGAATTCGACGACCTCATCAGCAACTTCACGATCAGTAACGGGAGAGTTTCTACGAGTGACTTGCACATGAGACTTCAGGGGACGGCACTGCGCGCCACCGGAAGCCTCGGCCTTGACAAATCAGCCGATTACCAGATTTCCGTGGAACTCCCGAGCAGCGTCAGTAAGAAGTACATGGGCTCAAACCAGCTTTTGAATATGGCCTCTGCCACCTTCTTCGCAAACGAGAAGGGGAATATGGTCTTGCCTCTTCGCATGACCGGTTTGATCACCAGCCCCCGGTTTGCTTTAGACACGAAAATGGTTCAGGAGAATCTGAAGAACAGCTTCCGCAAGGAGGGTGTTCAGACTCTTCAAAAGACCTTGGGCGGTTTCTTGAAACCGAAGGGGGCAGCTCAAGAGGGTACCTCGCCTCAGCCTGCTGACAAGCCGGCTGAAAAAAAGACCAGTCCTTTAGAAGATTTGCTTCGCGGGGTCATGGACAAGAGTAAGGAAAAGAAGAAAAACTGAACCGCAGAAGCAGCAGTCCGTGAATCTTAGCTTTCCGCCTGCAGCCCGATAGTGACGGGCGTTTTCAGGATGCCCCCGCCTACTGGGGGTTCGCGCATAGCTTAAGTTACCCTAGAAATGAAGTCAGTCGTCCCATTCGTTTTCGCGACCCTCATTTTCTCTAGCCCTCTACCCGCAGCCGAGAAGCCCGAGCACCGCAAGCTGGCGGAGTATTACGCCCCGGTGGTTTACCAGGAGAGCAAGTCTGCCGTCCTGGACTTCATCACCCGTTTCGACTACGACGGCGACTGGAATGGAGCCAACAACTGGAGAAACGCCTACCGTTACGAATTGCCCGCTCATGTGTACTATGCCGTGATCGAGTCGAGTCGCCACTATTTCATAACCTATGCGTTTTACCATCCTCGCGACTTCACGGCCAGACCCATGGAGGGATTTGCCCCAAAGACCGAGCACGAGAACGACATGGAAGGATGTGCGTTGACTATCGAAAAGGATAAGACGCCTTGGGGGATACCCGTTTTGCTGGAAACCCTGGCTCACGATCACTTTTACAAGTATGACAACCCGCATTATCGCAAAGTCCAGCAAGGCTCCTTCCCCTTGGATGGATCAATCGTCTTTTTGAAGCAGGTCGACGGCGAACATCACCGCGAACCAGCCATCTACATCGAGCCTGAGGGGCACGGGGTGAGGGCCGCGGCTGAGCAGGTACAGGAGAAGAACTACGAGTTTCCGGGCATCATCTACCGCTTTGCTGGACGAGGCGCAGAGGTGCCGAAGAATGAGCGGGCCCCCGACGTCAGTTACGAATTGATCAGCATCGAAGAAACACTATGGGCCAGGCGTTTCGAGGTTGGAAGATCCTCTGTGTATTGCTGCGCCGATTTCTACAAGACCCCGACCGGCAAGACCGTGGCACTAGGAAGCGCCTTCAACGGTCCCGTCGGTGGGTGTGCGGCCAAGCCACCCTGGGGTTGGGATGAAGCCAATGACGGCGCAATCAAAAAGGGGGATTGGTTTCGCGACCCGCTGTTCACCTACGCCCAGCAACTTCGCATCGAGGGTCTTGGTGGAGAATACCTGCATAACCCATATCTCCAGATGGAGCCGCCGTCAGAAGGAAATGCTAGCCTCGCTTGCGCCGAGAGCAGCGACAACAAAGACTTGCAGCAGTCTGTTGCCGCCTCGTTATACGGGATCGGAAAGGTGCTTCTGTCCAGCGGAATATCCTCGAAGCAGGTAGGCGACAAAGCGAAACAGTTGTTCCTCACCAACACAGTCTTGCTGGAATGGTCCCGAAAGGGGGACTTCGAGCGCTGGAACTGGGACAAGAACGCCTCAGCCCAGAGCCTTCCGTCCTTGATCACCGATAATTTCATCGATCAGTTTCGCATTCCGCTGCTGCAGAACTTCGCGTTCGCCAGCCCGAAGTTCAACGCGCCGACGCTGTACTTCGACAGCGTGGTTTTGAAGTACAAGTGCTCGTTGGAAGGGGCGAAGGCGAAGGTGTACTGGACGTACGAAGGCGTGACCGAGTTTGACGAAGTTCACAGCCAAGCTGTCGATTTGAAGAAGTCGGATCAATGGAGTATCGGCACCATCGATCTGATGCAATCCCAGAACTGGGACAAATCCAGGACTGTGGCCCAGATCAAGGTCGAGATTGTGTCACCGACTAACCAGAAGCTGGCCACCATTGACCCCAATAGACCCAAAGGGCAAGAGGCCTCCACCTCCAGCCAATTTGTAATCAACTACATCATTTTCGATCGGAATTCTTTCTCGGATACCTTCGAGCGCTAATTACCTTGTCAAATTCTGCCTTTGGTGGGATCGGAAACCCAGGAGAAGAACAAACTGTGTCGAGAGGCCGGATCACTCGACCTACTACCGATGAATACGCCCCCTATTATGGAACCTACATCAACAAAGTGCCGGAGCGTGACCTTGTCGATCTGCTCTCTCAACAGATCGAAGAGACCAGCATACTCTTAGCGTCGATTTCAGAGGCTCAGGCCAGTATGGCCTATGCCGCCGGGAAATGGAGCATCAAGGAGGTGGTCGGCCATCTCTCCGACACGGAGCGCATCATTGCCTATCGCGCTCTGCGAATCGCCCGCGGAGACGTGACACCTCTTCCAGGATTCGAACAGGACGACTACGTTCGGACCGCGGGATTCGATTCCCGCCAGCTCGCAGACCTTATTGATGAGTTTCGAAGCGTTCGCGCCGCGACCCTCTCACTGCTTTGCACCCTCGATGCCACGGCGCTCCAGCGGCACGGCGTGGCCAATGGAATGCCGGTGAGCGTCCGGGCGCTCGCTTACATCATTGCTGGCCATGAGCGGCACCACGTCGAGATTCTTCGAACCCGTTACCTGGCAGGACGTTGAGAAACTCGGTGGGACGGGTATTTCAAGACTGCCACGCAGGAAGAGAATCCCCCGCCTATACTAGATATTGCCTCGAGAATGACCTCCAGGGCTTCCTCATTTGATTTGAGATTCGGCCGCCTTCGTCGCGGAACCGAAATGCTTCAAAGCCCAGTGCCCAGCTAGTCTAAGCGCAGATTAGTCTCTGCAAAGATTGAAATGTCAACCTGCCGCATAAGCAAGAGCAACGCATGGCCATACGCCACACCTGATTTCCCCGGAACCTTGTCGGGCTGACTGGAGGATGGTAGAGTCAAATTCCAATTCTCGTGGTCGGACCGAGGCCTTCCCATGACCCAAGTCTCTCGGCTGTGGCGTGCTGCCAATTTGGTGATGGTGGCCGCGTTCGTCTTTTCGGTTGCTGTGCAGTACAACGATCCCGACCCTGTCAGGTGGATGCTGATTTACGGCCTCGCGGCTTCGGCCTGCATCCTGAACTTGCGCGGCCGCTTGCGTTGGCCGTTTTCTGCCCTTGTAGGCGCCGTGGCATTGGTCTGGGCCCTGTCGATTTCTCCGCACGTCATCGGCAAGACGACTTTTGCGGACATGTTCCAATCGTTCCATATGATCAACGAAGTTGTCGAAGAAGCTCGTGAAATGGGAGGACTTCTTATTGTGGCGCTCTGGATGGCAGTGCTCACTCTGGTTTCCTGCCGCTCCAGGACACCACGGCCCAACTGATCGGCGGTGAGGGTGCTTCGGCAGGAGGTTGAAACGCACTCGGCGGGGCAAAGAGAGTGTGCCTCTCCACTCACGGGCCAACGCTCGTGGGTCGATTTGTAGCACACCATCCAGATTCCCGAATCGGACAAGGATCTTCACAAATGATATCTGAGTACGACCGAGGTAGGAACGCAGTGGTCAGTCGGCCTAGCTAAGATGGCCCGGCCGTGTTGGTTTGATCAGTTGTTCCGAGAAACTCACAAAACGGTCAAGAATGGTTCATTCCCTCAGCGGCATGAGATCGCTCGCTACGCACTTGAGACTCCCGCCTAGGCGTTGTTTTTCCTTTGGCGCTGTTGGAGTGCATGGGTGTCTTATTTCGATGTTACTGCTCTGTTCGCCCGCTCAGATAATTGCCCAGAAGAGGATACTGCGAGACTGGGGCGGGGTACGGATTTTCGAGGATCGACAAGGTATCCATATTCTTATCACCACCAGCAATCCGCGCCGGATCGCCAATCTTGCCCTGACGGACCCCGACGGCCGCGTGCGCCGGGCTGCTGTGGAAAAGCTCTGGGACCAAGACGTTCTGGCCCAAGTCGCCCAGCAAGACCCCGAGTTCGAAGTGCGCTTGGCTGCTGTGGAACGAATCAGCGACGATTCGCTGCTAGCGGCGATTTCTCAGGCAGACTCGCGCAGCAACGCTAGAGCTGCTGCCGTGAGCCGCCTGTCCAACGCCGCCGATCTGGCGTCACATCTCAAGAACGATCCCGACCCGCGTGTTCGAGGGGCTGCGGTCGAAAGCATCAACCAACAGTCGCTGATTGCTGAGGCTGCGACCCGAGATCCCAGTCCGGAGGTCCGAGCCCCTGCAATTCGCCGCCTAGCTAACTTGGATGCCCTGGCAGAGATCGCACGCAAGGACCCTTCTCCGCAGGTACGTACGGAAGCAGTCGAGCGCCTCAGCGACCAGAGCCGTTTGGTCGACTTTGCCGTGCTGGACCCCAGCCCCCGAGTACGTGCGGTCGCGGTCTCGCGGCTGACCGATCAGGATCGTCTGGAAGCGATCGCCGAGAAGGATCCCGATGCTTTCGTGCGATCCAGTGCTGTCGTGCGGCTCAACAATCTTTCCCAGTTGAATCGCATTGCTGTCCAGGATCCTGCTCCCGAAGTTCGCACACTGGCCGTCGAACGAGTCAGCGAACACGATCTCCTGGAAGCAATTGCTCAAAGGGATCCGAATCCAGTCGTCCGCGAAGTCGCTGTAGATCGCCTCTTGCGGCAAGACCTCATTTCAGAGATCGCACAAAAGGACGCAGACCCCGATGTCCGGGCAACCGCCGTCCGCAAGCTGGCCGACTCGTCCCCGCTGGAAAGAATCGCCCAAGAGGATCAAAGCCCCGCGGTCCGCAGATACGCTGTAGGCCAACTCAGCGAGCAAAGTCAACTGTCTCTGGCAGCCCGGACAGACCCCAGCCGGGAAGTTCGAGCTGAGGCCGTCAGCCGGCTCAACGACCAAGCTCTCATCGAGTCCATCGCCAAAGGGGACGCCGAGCCAATGGTTCGCAAGGCCGCCGTTGACAAGATCAGCGAGGTTCGCTTGCTGGCGGAGATAGCCCAAAAGGATTTCAGCCAGGCTGTTCGCGCAGCTGCGACCGGCCGGCTACACGATCAGAGCCTGCTGCAAAAAATCGCTCGCACGGACCGCGACTGGGCTGTCCGCTTGATGGCCTTGCAGCGCATCAACCAGCAGAGCCTCGTTGCAGAACTGGCAAGAACCGATCCCAGCCAGTTCGTGCGTGAGGCGGGAGCTCGGCTGATGGCCGATCAAGAAGCGATCAAGTCACTTGCCAGTCTTCCTCCGGACAGCTCCCAAGATCAGCCAGCCAGCTCGCCGAACGCATCACTCATCTCGGGCCGCCTCTGCCGCCAAGACGGATCAGCCGTCGCCGGACAGAAGGTTCATCTCGCACTCCTGAAAGAAGGTGAGCTTGCGCCACGAACCCACAGCGGAGGTACTCCCAGCCTCCAGGCGGAAACAGATGCCGACGGGCGCTTCAGAATTGAAGTTGACAGTCAGGCAGTCCGCCCAGGCCAAACCTTCATGTTGGCGATCTTTCTTACCCCAGAGAAAAGGATTGTTCCCCTGCTGCGGAATGAAGAGCAGGTCAAGATTACCATTGGGAATGATTTCAAGCCGCTGGAAATGGGCACTGTGACAGTAGATGACAAAGGTGTTGAACGCTGAACCGAAGCCGCGCTGGAAATCACTCTCGCTCCCTATGCCCGCAAGGTCACGTTCTGCGGGGTCGGGATCCGGGAAGGTAATTTTGAGGGGAAATCGTCGAGCGTTTTCAGGTAAGATCGGCTGCCGAAGTTCTCAAGTGCAAATCTGGAGGTTTTCTATGCCAGAATCCAGTACGTTTACTCTCACTCGAATAGGGCAGATCTCCGTCAACGCCAAGGACCTTGACCGAGCCGTTGAGTTCTATCGCGAGAAGTTGGCCCTGAAGCATCTGTTCACGGTGCCCAAGATGGCCTTCTTCGATTGTGGTGGCATCCGTCTGATGTTGGCGATTCCGGAGAGCGCCGAGTTCAACCATCCCAGTTCCGTGATCTACTTTAGTGTCGCTGATATCCAGGGCACTTTTGAAACCCTGACCCAACGGGGGGTGCACTTTGAAGGCCAGCCGCACCTGATCGCGAAGATGGAAGGCTACGATCTGTGGATGGCATTCTTCCGGGACTCGGAAGATAATGTCTTGAGCCTGATGTGCAACGTGCCAAGAAAGTGAATGCTCTGAGGGTTTTTGGAGCAGTCTTGCTGACGCTCAACAATCCAGAGTGGCGATGGGGCTGCGTTTCGGGTTCCATGAGACCTAGCCAGATCTCAAGGAAGAGCGTTTATGTTGCCAGATTCAGCATTCAATTTGGAGCAAATTGATCGGCACCCTGACACTTCCATCTGCTTGCGCCGGAAACCTGTTTCTCCTAAGATGAACTTGAATTCGCGTTTACTCTGTTCTCTAGTTCTAGAACTACTCCCGTCAAGATCGCTTTCATGAAAGAGATTTTTGTCTCAGATTTGCAGTCGAATCAGTCTATTACTACTACGTTCTTAGTAAAAGCTAAGGAACTGAAGTCCAAGCGAAGCGGGGAGCCCTACCTTGCCCTCACGCTGGGTGACAAGAGTGGAGAGCTCGATGCGAAGATGTGGGACAACGTACACGAAGTGGAGAGCACCTTTGACCTTGACGACTTTATCAAGGTCAAAGGGTTGGTTCAGGTTTACCGTAACCGGCCGCAGTTGACCATCCACAAACTCCGCCGCTGTCAGGACGGTGAGATCAATTTTGCCGATTACTTCCCCAAAACAACTAAAGACGTAGAAGAAATGTTTGAGGAGTTGCTGGCTATCGCTGACGGCATTGGGAACGTCCACTTGCGCGAACTGCTTATGAGTCTGCTCATGGACGAGGAATTCGCAGCCAAGTTCAAGCAGGCTCCCGCAGCCAAATCGCTTCATCACGCCTGGATCGGCGGTTTGCTCGAGCATACGCTGTCCCTGTGCAAACTGTGCAAGCTTGTAGTGCAAAACTATGCAGATGTCGATCTGGACCTACTGTTAACAGGAGCGGTCCTTCACGACGTTGGCAAAATTCTGGAGCTAAACTACAGACGTAGTTTTAGGTACACGACAGAAGGTCAGTTGCTTGGGCACATGATCCTGGAACTGGACATGGTGAATGAGAAGATTGCTCAATTGGAGGCGTTTCCACGTGAGCTGAAGACACTGATTCAGCATTTGATCATCTCGCATCACGGCGAATACGAGTTTGGCAGTCCCAAGTTGCCGATGTTTCCAGAGGCGTTGCTGCTGCATTGTCTCGACAACCTCGACAGCAAGCTTGAAGCGATGAAACTGATCTTGCGCACCGATCCAAATATTGAGGGCGACTGGACGGGCTACAACACCATGTTCGGTCGACCGCTCTTCAAAGGGTTCAAACGGAATGGCCAGGACACTTCGAAAAACAATTGAGCTGTCGCGTGCTTCGCAAACCACAATGCCCAAGAAAGGCTGCGCCCCGGGGGGCTTGAGTCGCCTGGAACTGCAATGCATGAAGGTGATCTGGCTGAATCGTGCGACCACGGTTGCGGAAGTGCAGCAGTGCCTGTCACCGTTGCGGCCCCTGGCGTACACCACAGTCTTGACGGTACTTGACCGCCTAGCCAAGAAGGGAGCCGTAAGTCGGGTCAAGCGAGGCAAGGCTCACGTCTACGAGCCAGCCCTCTCCTTCGAAGCTTCCCGTGACGAAGCGATCGCAGGGTTAGTGGATTTTTACTTCCAGGGATCTGCGGAAAAGTTGATCGACTATCTGGGAAACACCAACCGCGCCTCTCAACCAGCCAGTTATTCCGGCAGTGAGGGCAAATCCCCTTCTGACATTTCGACGATGCAGGATTGTCTGTTGTAACCCCTTCGGGAATTGCGTTGTCTTGGCGCACTTATTTTCGTTTCGTTGCGACTCTGCGGCTTGTGGTGTGGTCGACCAAGCGACCAGAGTTGGAACGACTGGGTACCCGACAGTTTTGAGAAGTGGAACCAATTCGGAACACTCTGTGGAAGTGCCCCGCTGCTCCTCCCGGGCTGTGGCGGCCTGTTTACAGTCATACCTCGGGCCGTGACTATTCTGAACAGCAGCGAGGTTCCATGTGAGAAATGTATCCGGCACCGAACGCCAAGCCCGTCCTGATCTCTTGATCTTGACTTCACGGTTTTCCTCCACAACATCACTGGTGTACACTCAGCCCATGCATTTCTATGGCTTCTGGGTCTTATGTTGCCTGTCTTTCTTGATTGGTTGCAGGCTGAGAACAGTCGAATCCAGCAGCGAAATCAACGAAGCGTCAGGTGTCGTGCGCCACAACGATGATTTGGTTGTGGTCGACGATTCAGCCGTTGGCGCCTACTTCAGGGTTTCGCTCCAAGGCAGCAGCAGTCCATTGATACCGCTGAAACAGGCTCCAGTCGAGCGTGTACCGCTTTCCAGCGGCTGCCTGGCTGTGGATCTCGAAGGCGTTGACCAGCTGGCTGACGGGCGGCTCGTGTTCCTCTCAGAGCGGCTCCGATCGCTCATAGGAGAAGACGGCCTCATCGCCGAGTACGACAGCCTGCTGGGCGAGTTTGCCAACCGAGGCCTGGAAGGAGTGACCTGCCGAGCGCTGCCGAACAACGTTTCACGCGTTGCGGTGCTGTGGGAAGGAGGGTACCCGGATTACGCCTCGGTGCCATTAACTCTGCGGGATTCGGTAGGTCGCAGCGTGATGCGTCCGCTCGTTGTCATTCATGATCTGAGACCGGGAGCCCAAGGTATCGAACTCAAAGTACGCGAAGCCGTTTTGACGATCGAGTTGGAAGTCCCCAAACCAATCGGCCAAGAACCCGAGGTCCAGCGCTTTCGCGCTCCGGACTTCGTTTGGAGTCGTCTCAAGAAAAAGACCGAAGAAGAGTGGGGATTCATCGTGCTGATCACATCCCAGAATTCAAGGGATCGCCCCGACTATGAATACCACTGGCTCCAGCGGTTCGATCTCGGAGGCAGACTTGTGGGCGAGCCACTGGATCTAGCACGGTTTCTCCCGGCCCAGATCCAGCGCGCCAATTGGGAAGGCCTGAGCTGGTTTGAGCGGGGCAAGAGCCTCGTGCTGGTTCACGAAGGAACTCGCAACTTACCGCCCCATGCGTTCGTACTGACACTTCCCGCAGACTGGCAATTCTCGCCCGAAGGCTGGAACCTGCTCTGAGCGCAGCAGGGGTCGCACAGTCGCTTCTTCTAAGCCGCTCGTACCGGAAAGGCCTGCATCTTGGCCGACTCTTCGGACCTTCGTCCAGTTCCCTGCCCGCTGAACACGCTTCTGGAGATCCTGCTTCGAGTTGAATCCCACAAACTCCGGTCGCTTTCTTTTAGATGATGCTAAGTACACATGCTTTCGCCTGAGATGTCACAGTTCCAACCCTGGCTGGAAGTCAGGACCCAACCGATACAATCTCCTCCAGCGATTTTCTTGATGATTGGCTTGCTCAACCTCTTAAGGCTGCACATCGTAGCCCGGGGACAGTTTGCACTACCCGGCGGCGTCTTCCCTGCGATTCCGAAACCTCGATGCCACTAACCTTCAACTATCGTCCAGAATTCCTGCTAGCCTGGCCAGGCGTAGGCTTCGACCCCGACCTGCCACCTCTCTTGCCTTTCTGCGTACGGTGCTGAATGATTTGTTACAGACCCTACCGTCATCGAGCAGCACTAGTTGAACCTGTGTTGTCCCACCCATTGAAGTGACTTTGTTAGGAGACCCTCGCTCAGAGAGCGGGGCGACCAGCACTCCAGCTTGGGCGGTACCGATTCAGGCTGTCCTCAACAATTTCGCGGTCTGCTTTTGGGACATTTTGTCCGAAATCACTCAATTCAGCTGTTCTTGAGCACTAGTAACCAACTGGCCGAGTGAGAATTACCTGTTTGGTGAGCCAGCTGCAGGGGAGAGGACCGTCAAGAATGGCAGTGATGGTAAGACAAAAATGAGGGCAACTCCAGTGGCCGAAAATGAAATCTTCGACATTATGGTAGAGGCGGAACTGTACGTCAAGTATCAGGCCTATTCGAAGGCGATTGACCTCCTGGAAGGTGTGATTGAAAGATTCCCGCGCTACCTACCCGCTAAGAAGACGTTGGAGGATATTTTCCGCCGGACTGGAAAATCTGAGCGGGCGAACGAAGTTGCGCGGGAGGTGGCATTGATCTCCGCCCAGCTCGCCAGCGAACACGCCCTATCTCGAGGAAAGGACGGTCACCCGGATCTGTCTTTGAAACGAAAATTGGTTGAAAGAATCGATTCCATCATCAAAGCCATCTACGAATCCACGGACTATGCAGACATTCTGAAGGTTTCAGCCCAGCAGCTGGTTGAGCACTTGCCGGTTGACCGGTGCCTGATCATCACCCTCAGTAAGGGACACTCCGAGGCGACATACTTTGAAGCTTGCACTGCGGGAGTGGCAGCCTGCCCTGCCAACAAGACAGCCAAGTTGAACTTCGTGTTGCTAAAGAAGGCGTCAGGCGGTTTGGAAGCCATTGCCATGGAAGAGGCAATGAACGACCCCGGCCTAGTCGAGTACCGTCTAGTCCTCCAAGAGCTCAAGATCAACGCCATCATGGCCTGTCCACTATTCTACAAATCAGAGGTCGTCGGTTTGGTTGTGGTTCACCGGTGCACGAAGGGAGTCTCGTGGAGTGAGCCCGAAAGGACTATGTTTTCGACAGTAGCTGGTCATGTAGCTGTGGCCGTCAGCAACGCGCGGCAGTTCAAGGCCATGCAAACTCTGGCCATTACCGACAAGTTAACTAATCTCTACAATCGGCGGTTCTTCGAAGAGCGGATGCTGGCGGAACTCGCGAATGCCCGGCGGCAAAAGTATCCGCTTTCCGTGGCTCTGCTCGACATTGATCACTTCAAGAACGTCAATGACACCTTTGGACATGCCGCTGGTGACAAGGTCCTGTGCAAGTTGGGATTTGTTCTCCGCACAAATCTGCGAAAAGGCACGGTGGTGGCTCGTTTCGGTGGAGAAGAGTTTGTCGTGATTCTGCCCAACGCTCACGTAGGATTGGCCCACCGGATCATGGACGGTGTCCGCAATCTGGTCAGCGAGACCTTCAGGACAAAAGATGGGCAACCGATCACGATCAGCGTCGGTGTCGAAGAGGTCGTTCTCGATAGCCAGATCGACCTTGGCATGCTGCAGAAGATCACGATCGAAAGGGCGGATACCTATCTGTATCAGGCCAAGAGAACCGGGCGAAACCGGGTTTGCTCAGCTGCGAACCTAGAATTGGAACCTGCACAATCATGCTGATCAACCACACGGAACGAGACCCGGCACAGCGCTACCAGACTGAGATTTTCGGCACAGCCATTACGCTCTTTGTGTTGATCTCCTTTTGGGAGTTAACCAACCACCAGGAGCCGCTTACCTGGATGCTTGTCGTTCCTCTAGCTCTGGCGACGTACTTCATTGACGGAGCCGTAGTTCTCCCGCTTCTCTCGAAGCCTATTCACTACTACCACGGACTGTTCCTGCTCGCATATGTTCTTCTCGGGCCTTCCAATGCCACACTGGTTGCCGCTCTGGCGCTGATGGCGCGATTGGTCAAATCTTATTTTCGCTTCAGCCCCCTGGCAACCGACAAACTGCTCGAGTACCTCTCGAGCTTAGTGGCGATTTGGCTGACGGACAAGATTTACCTGTTGGCCATGACCTTGGGACAACCGTCAAGGGTCGGAAGCTTGTTTCCCATGATCTTTGTGCTGACCAGTTACTGCCTGCTTTACACTCTTTTGAAAGCCATGGGCACTTCGCTGGTTCGTTCTGTGAGTCTTATTTCTGAGTGGAAGCGGCATTATCTGGTTTCTACACTCCTATTCCTGTCGCTTGCCGTTGGAGCGGGGCTGGCGAATCATTACGCCCAGCGGGTTGGCAATGAAGCCTACCTGCTGGCAATTCCGTTTGCGCTCTTTGTCCTGACATCCTACAGGATCTATTCACTCAACCTGTCGGAGAGCTCGCGACGCTTGGGTGAACTGTCTCAGCTGCAAACGTCGATCATCGAGACCCTGGCGTTGGCCATCGATGCCAAAGACCACCCTACCCATGGTCATGCGCAGCGAGTTCAAGTTTACGCGGTCGGCATTGCGAAGAGCCTGGGCATCGATAGCAGGAATGATGTCGAAGCTCTCAGCACCGCCGCGTTGCTCCATGACATTGGCAAGCTCGCGATTCCCGAATACATCCTGTCAAAACCTGGGAAACTTACTGATTCCGAGTTTGCTAAGATGATGCGACACGCGGAAATCGGAGCGAATATTCTGGAGCCGATCCCGTTTCCTTATCCCGTAGTGCCTATCATCCGCTATCACCATGAGCGTCACAATGGTAGCGGCTACCCTCACGGCTTGAAAGGCAACGAGATCCCTTTGGGGGCAAAGATTCTGGCAGTGGCCGACACGTTTGATGCGTTAACGGCACAACGAGCTTATCGCACGCCCTTGATGGCGGTTGAGGCAATCGAACTCATTCGCCGCGAGTCCGGCATTGGCTTCGATCCGGAGATCGTTCAGG
This sequence comes from uncultured Acidimicrobiia bacterium, assembly GCA_963752385.1. Lineage (GTDB taxonomy): Bacteria > Acidobacteriota > Terriglobia > Versatilivoradales > Versatilivoraceae > CAVVYL01. The sequence continues at coordinate 151,717 of CAVVYL010000044.1, forward strand.
CTTTCTTGAAAGTAGCGGGAGTTTTGGTCGAGGAGGTTTCGACGCTTGACCTGAGCAAATACTCCAACAGCACGCACCCGGAGCGAAGCGCTCCCGAGGCAGAACAGGAGCATAAGTTGTGGCTGCGCAAGAAAGGCTTCAGCGAGATCGCCTCGACCCACCGCGAGATCTACGCCCTACACGAGATCTTTCAAACGGTTGGCAGGACGCTCAACCTCGAGGACACGTTGCGCATCATCTGCACCAAGCTTCAATCCGTGGTCCCCTTTGCCAGCGGTGTCGTCTATCTGAGGAACAAGAAGACCGACATGATTTGCCCGGCGATGGTCATTGGTGAGCACGCCGAACAACTGAGCAGGAGCTGGATCAGTCTGGGAGAGGGCTTGACCGGCTATGCCGTCGCCTTCAGTCAGCGGGTGGTGAACGCTGATCCTGCGTTGGACTTCCAGCACTTGACCTACCTGGAGCGTCCGCATCAGCTGGTCAATGGCATGGTTTTCCCCCTGAAAGTCAAAGAGGATACGCTGGGAGCTATTGCCCTTTACTCATCCGAGGGCGAAAGTGGCATTTTCACCGACGACCATGTCCGTCTCATGGAGACCGTTTCGGAGCGGGCGGCAGTCTCCATTCAGAACGCCATGTCGTTCGAATACTACGAGGAAAACTCATTGACTGATGCGCTAACGGGCCTACCGAATTCGCGCTACATGTTTATGGCTTTCGATCAGAACGTAAAGAAGTCCGAGCGTACCCGGGAAAAGATGGCCGTCCTAGTGATGGACCTCAACAGCTTCAAAGAGATCAACGACCAATGTGGCCATAAGGTCGGCGACGAAGTCCTCATCAAAGTCAGCGAGATTCTGCAGAAGGAGATGCGGAAGTACGACACTTGCGTGCGTTACGCGGGTGACGAGTTCGTAGCTTTCTTGTACAACGCCGAGCGTGCAACCGCCGAGAAGATTGTCCACCGCATACGCAGGGCTGTTCAGTCCCTGGTTCTGAAAGTTCGGTCAGGCAAGGAGCTGAGGCTTGGCATTAGCGTTGGCTTGTCGATGTATCCCGAAGACGGCACCGAGCTGACACAGTTGTTCACGGTCGCCGACTCACAAATGTACAACGATAAGTTCGAGAGCAAGGTTGAACTAGCTCGGCAAGCTGAAGGGAGCCTGCGGGAAGCAGTGGAAGTCGACGACGAGATCGAGTTCAAACGCGCAAACTGAAGATCGGGGCAAAGGTCAACAGTCAAGTTGATTGCATCTTGGGCCTTGACGCTTCCCCTCGACTCGTTCACAGCTTTTCCTTTTGCCTTTTTCCTTTTCTTTCCGCTACCATCAGACGCATGATTGAGGTGATTTACTTTGACCTAGGTAGAGTGATCGTCGATTTCGACTATGCAGTCGCAGCTCAACAGTTGCTCCAGGTCACACCATTGCCCTTGCCTGAAATCATTGAAGTCCTGTCCGATGCGAATCTTATCTTTGAGTACGAAACAGGGAAGCTTTCGTCTTCTGAGTATCGCCGGACAGTATCCCAAAGGCTGCAGATGGATGTTTCAATGGGAAGGTTTCAGCAGCTTTGGGGCAACATGTTCCTGCCTCAGCCCTTGCTTTCGGAGTCCTTGCTGATGCACCTAAAGCAAAGGTACCGGCTGATCCTGCTTTCCAACACGAACGAAATTCACTTTGAGTATATAGCCCGCCGATATCCGATCCTGCAGCACATCCAAGAGCGTCTGCTTTCTTATGAGGTTGGCTGCATGAAACCGGATCCGCGGATTTTCGAATTGGCCATCCAGCGCGCAGGAGTCCCGCCAGACAAGATATTCTTCACGGACGATCGCAGCGAAAACATCGAGGCGGCCAGGCAGGCCGGGATTCAGGCCGCTCAGTTTCATTCGGAAGGGAGCCTAATTCAGGACATGGAGCAGGTCGGGATCTCGGTCAATTCCCACTGACCCGGTGCAAAAACCAGGTCAAAGGCCTCAGGCGCCGCCAGATCCTCGTCACTCTTTTCCGGCCAACTTTTCTGTGGTTTCTGATCTCTTCCCTGGCGCTTATCCATGCGATTCCTGATCCTCAGCGACATTCACTCCAACCTAGAAGCGCTGGAGGCCGTGTTGGAACAGGCGAAAGGACAGTACAACCGTGTGTTGTGTTGCGGTGATATTGTTGGCTATGGACCTAACCCGAACGAGGTCATTGACAAGATTCGGGAGCTCAACCCCGAAGTGATCAGGGGAAATCATGAAAAGGCGGCGCTGGGTCTAGTCGATCTATCTCTCTTTAATCCACTGGCAAAACGTGCCGCGCTTTGGACGCAGGACCAGCTGACTCCTGCACATCGGCAGTACCTGGAACAGATCCCTGCTGGCCCATTGGAGATTCCTCCATTGACGATTACACACGGCTCGCTATTAGATGAAGATCAATATCTGGTCGACATGGAAGATGCCCTCGAAAATTTTCCCCTTGCCCACCACCCAGTGACTTTCTTTGGACACACACACATCCAGGGAGGGTTCGTGCGTTTTGAGGATGGACGAGCCGGCTTGCTCAACCCGGAAATCAACCGTGGAGCCGGCGAAAGTCACCTCCCCATCAGCCCAAAGCACCGATACCTGGTGAACCCAGGGGCCGTCGGTCAACCTCGCGACTACGATTCTAGAGCCGCCTACGTTATCTACGATTCGAACGAGCAGACGCTTCGATACTTTCGCACCGCGTATTCGGTCGAAACCACCCAAGCCAAGATGATAGCTGCCCAACTACCCCAATATCTGATTGATCGATTGAGTCTAGGACGGTAGCTGCGGTGAGGAACTCAGACGGCCGGTCTCCGACATTCCAGCTTCGGTTCGGCCTCGTTGCTATTTGAGCGTCACTTGACTGATTCCGACTTCAGGAACAACGCGGTTCCAATCTCTGGGCAAGTGGTCAAAGGCGACTTGAAAACGAGCAGACTTCTGGGGCTCCAGACCTCTGGCCCCCTTATACTCCACCGCCTTGCGCGATTGTTTTAGCACTACCTGGTTGAGCGAATCCCTGAAAACAAAGCTTAGTTCAATCCGCTGAACTAACTGCTCGCCGTTGTTCTTCAGAGAACCCTCGACGTAATAGACCTCGTTTCCTAGATAGTTCTCGCCCTTCGCTAAGCCGATCGTGGAAATCTCGATTCTGGTCTTGTAGCCTTCAGTCTCAGGAGAGTTCTGCCTGGCTGGGCCAGGTCCGGCTTCTGGCCCATTGCTGCAGCCTACCCAAGTAAAAAGCAAGGCCAGCGCCAGTGAAATCCGCGAGAGTTTCGTCGAGCGACAAAACGCTGTCTCCGTCGCCGAGAGTTCTTTCATAGGAATTCGCCGTGCCGCTGTACGGCCCATGACCAATGAAACGTGGGGGTACACGGGATGAAAATCTCCACTTCGAAAAGAAGGAGGGTCATGTTCCATCTGTCTGGGAGTTCTCAAACATAATCAGGCTGGCTGCTTGCGCATGAACTTCTGAGCATCTTCCCAGTCGGCCTGCGTCGCGGTTCCCCCCATTCCCTGGGTTGACAGCGCTCCACAAACATTGGCTAGCGTGAGCGACTTCCGCAAGTCAAAACCGTTCAGATGCCCGCAAAGGAAACCGGCATCGAACGAATCGCCCGCGCCTGTCGTGTCAATCGTTCTCACTTTGTAGGCTGGCAGCTGGATCACCTGGCCATGGCTCTTCGCCAGTGCGCCTTTCGACCCCAGCTTAATCACGACCGTCGGCACCTTCTGCGCAAACAAATCCAAAGCGCGATTCAGACTCTTGGCTTTCGCGATATTGATCGCTTCCATCTCATTGAGCAGGAGGACATCGATGTACTCCACGCATTTCCAAATGCCCGAATTCCACTGATTCTTGTTGTCGCAATTGGGATCGAGCGAAGTGGTCATTCCGATCTGCTTGGCATTCTGGAAAAGCTGAGGGAACGAGGGAAGGAGTCCCTCCTGCAAAAAATAGGAAGAAACGTGCAAATGATCATGCTCGCGGAAGACTTTCTGCGAGATATCCTTCATGTAAAGGTGAGGGATAGCACCAGGGTAGGTGACCTGGGCCTTGTCGCTCCGAAAGTTCAGCGATACTTTCAACCCGGTTCGTAGCTTGGCGTCGCGAAGGATGTTGTTCGTTTTGACCTTCTTGGCTTCCAATGCACTCAGGCAAAACTTGCCAAATTCATCCTTGCCCACCTTGCTGATGAATGTTACCGGCACCCCGAGTCTGGCGAGGCCGCAAGCCAGAATGGCTGACGCGCTTCCCAGGCTCAACACCATCTCCTGCGCGGTAATTTCACGCCCAAGTACCGGAAACGTCTGTAATCCAACTCCAATGATGTCGACGTTGAGTTCACCAACAATGAGCACCTTCTTCTTTCGTTTCAGATTCAACTCTACGCTCCCTCCCCTGAAATTCAACCTGTATGCGCTGCCTCAATGGCCAGCAAGCTCCCGACGGCTGAATGCAAACAGTACTGTATATCTCCTTTTCCCCTTATCTGTCAAGGAGTTATTAGGATATTAGGCAACGCCTCAGTCACTGGGAGGCAGCAAGGCTCTTTGCGCCTGAGCAAACTCGGCCTCCAAAGGCTGACCTGCCGGCATCATGACTGGGTACTACCATGACTGGGGCGTCGCCCGCCTTAATCTTCCAGGGCGCCTTGCTCTTGCAAGCCAACCGATAGCCTTGCCACGCTCTATGTCCAATGACTGCAGTACGATCAAAAAAGCTTAGACTTTTGCAAAGACTCATAATAACGTTTCCAATCTCTAGGCTGTCCGCCAAGAAAGGGAGAACACGAAGATGAAGGGCCCCCACCCGAGCGAACGTGGCCTCAGCTCGCTCTTGGTCTTGCTCGTTCTGGTATTTTCGCTGCTGATTGTGTTCTTAGGCATGAGCTTTAGACGGTGGGAAGGCCAAGCTCCTATCCTTCGTTTCAATCGGGAGTTTAAGGCTTTGGGTCGCAGTCCGAACTTGTCGCTGATGATAGAGGATGCCGCAAGCGGACTGAGCCGTGTTTCGGTGTCGCTGCAACAGAAGGACCAACTCCTTCCTTTGGTCGAAGAGAGGTACGAGGGGCCATCTGTTTTCGCTTTCTGGAAAACTGGAAGCCGCACGTCTACTACGATCGAGTTGGGGAAACAGATTACCGAGAAATACAAAGTCCAGGACGGCCCGGCCAGCCTCACCGTTACTGCTTCCGATCATGCCTGGAGAAATTTCTTCCGAGGCAATCAGTCCCGAGCCCAGCGAGATTTCGTCTTTGATACTCACCCGCCAAGGCTCGAAGTCCTTTCCGGCCAACACTACATTAATCAGGGAGGATCGGAATGCGTCGTCTATCGCGTCTCTCCCGATGCAGAAACTTCCGGTGTGCAGGCCGGTCCGGATTTCTTTCCAGGATACCCGGCCAGTCCCAGTGATCCAGATCTTCGGTTCTGTTTGTTTGCCTTCGCCTACAACATTCCGGAGAACAGCGCACCAAAGCTGCTGGCACGCGATGCCGCGGGCAACGAGGCCATTACAACATTCTGGTACAAGCTATTTCCACGAAAGTTTCGCAGCCGATCGATTCCTTTGGACGAAGCCTTTCTGCAGAAAGTCGTGCCCGAGGTGATTTCGCACAGCCCCAGCGTTCAAGACCAGGGCGATCTGATCAAGACTTTCCTCGAGATTAATCGCAGGCTGCGACAAGCCAATCACGATCAGATTGCTGAGTTTTGCCGCAACTCGGCTCCCCGATTCCTATGGACTGGCGCTTTTTTGCAGCTGAGTAATTCCCAGGTCGAGTCCCTGTTTGCCGATCACCGGACGTACGTGTATAAGGGGAAAGAAGTCGACCGGCAGGATCATGTCGGATTCGACTTGTCTGTCACGCAGCACTATCCGATCGAAGCCTCAAACGATGGGGTCGTGCTTTACGCCGACTACCTTGGCATCTACGGGAACACGGTACTGATCGATCATGGTTGCGGGTTGATCTCCCTTTACGGCCACTTGAGTTCTATCGTTGTGCAGCCCGGCCAGCAGGTCAAGAAGAAGGATGTGATTGGCCGCAGCGGTACGACCGGCCTGGCGGGGGGCGACCATCTTCACTTTGGCTTTTTCCTCCACGGGGTGCCGGTAAACCCTACCGAGTGGTGGGATGCCAAGTGGATCAAAGATCACGTGCTTGATCGGATCAAGACAGCTGCCGAGGCACCCAAACTCAATTCGCATTGATTCCGCGTTTGCCTGCGAAATCTGGGTTCGACAACTGTTAGTCTGCTCGGTGCCCCACGGAGTGCGTGGGCAGTGCTCTTGGACGGAGGAGGATATTCCATGCAGGAAACCCAACGATTTCTTGAATCGATTGGTCTGCCCTCCCAGGATTCCCGCCAGTTGCCGACTTCAACCAAACGGTTTCCCGACGGTGCCCAGTATCGGTTCGAGATCCCAAGTGTGGAAGGCCCTCGTTGCCTGAAAGCTGTCATTGAAGAAGCGCAGCGGTACAAGTTGACCATTCACCGCATTAGCCAAGGCAGTGGCATTCTGCTGCTGACCGACGATGAAATTAAGGAGATGCTGCGCATTGCGAAGGATCAACAGATGGAAGTCAGTCTGTTCGTTGGACCAAGGGCAACCTGGGATATCGGAGCCCAACCGCTCACCCCAGCCGGAAAGAACATTGGTCTGGGACTGCGAGGAATGGATCAGGTCGTTTACGCGATCGAAGATATCAAACGCGGCTGTGACCTTGGGCTGCGGGGAATTCTTCTGGCTGACTTGGGCCTGCTCTGGTTGGTGAACGAAATGAAAAAAGCCAGCAAGCTTCCAGCGAATTTGGTGGTCAAGATTTCGGTTCAACTCAGCGCGACCAATCCGATCGCCGTCAAGATTCTGGAGGATTTTGGCGCGGGCACATTCAATGTTTCTTCCGATTTGCCTTTGCCGCTGCTGGCTTCGATACGGCAAGCGGTTTCAATCCCGCTGGACTTCTACGTGGAATCACCCGATAACTTTGGCGGCTTCGTCCGTCATTTTGAGATCCCGGAATTCATTCGAGTTCTCTCTCCGCTCTACGTCAAGCTGGGCCTTCGCAACGCGCCAGACATCTATCCAAGCGGAACACACCTTGAGTCCACGGCCATTGCGCTCACAAGAGAGCGGGTGCGCCGCGCAAAGATTGCCTCCGACATGATTCAGCGCTATTGCCCTAGCGCGGTCACGTCAAAGATGGGAGCGGAAGGGCTGGCCGTTCCAGAAATTTGACGATCTCTCATTCAAAATCTGCGAAGCCTTACCGGCTGGATTGCGTCTTCCCTTTCAAATGTTGATCGAACCAGGCAAACGCTTCCGCCTGCATCTCTCTGTCGAACTTGTGGCCACCAGGATAGAAACTGCAGCGGTATTGCTGCGGCGCACCGCCGCGCTCATACGTCTCCCGGAGCATGGCATCGGCACGCTTCATCTCGGCCAGCGTGTACAGGGGATCCTCGTTGCAGTTTAATACGAGCGTCGCGGCTGGAGCCCGCAGCGCTAAGATTTCAGGGAAATCCAGGTCCTTGGGAAGCAATGGAACGTAAGTCATCCAAGTGTGTGTGAAGCACTTGTCCAGCAGAAAGTCGCGCCAGGTGGTCATGAAGCCCACGGGCACGGCACAACGGATGCGATCGTCCAACCCAGCCAGAAACACGGTGCGCATTCCACCACCTGAGAGCCCGGCGCAGCCAACACGCGACGCGTCCACATCGGGACGTGCACACAAAACGTCAAGGGCCCGCTGGTCTTCCACAACGTAAACACCCGGCCACGTCGTGCCAGCGCTGATCAGGCTCTTTTCCATAATATGTTCGTGAGCGGCGGCAAAGGCGTTGTACTTACTGATGCCCTCCGCATCGCCAGGCTCAGGGTCGACGCCGCCCTGGCGCAGCCGCTCGGGCACGTCGGCAACACGCACTCTGCGGCTGGCGAAAGGAAAGGTGTCATGCACCAACACGGCAAAACCGCGTTTGGCAATCTCGTTGGCCCAAGCCACACCGCCGTAGTAACTTTGCTGGTGCGTCGCCTGAACAGCCCAAGGTTGGTCATCGGTCCGCACAATCTTCCGCCAGCCCATGAACTTGTTGCCGCCGTGATCGTGCAGGCCTAGGATGGCTGGCAGACGGCCCTGGGCGCCGTTCGGCTTGAGAAACACAGCTTCCGTGCGAGGTCCCCCAGGAAGTTGCCAGGAGAGGTGCTCAATGTGCAAGCCGTCATAGACGTGCTGAGACTCGACCTTGACATTGGGCTTGCCTCCCAGATCCACCGGTGCAATGCACTCCAGGACACGCCGGCGCCCAGACAGCCGCCAGCTGCTGAGCTCTTTCCAACGACCGGTGCGATACGAAAGCTCTGCAGGGCCCTCGCCAAGCACTTGATCAGCCAGCCAGGGGCCGTAGACGCCCGTCATGTTGGGTCGCATTTCCGTGCGCCTGCGTTCTGGCGTCTGCGCAACGGGTGATTTCCCAACGACAATACAAAACACTACACTCCAAAGGATCAGCCGGTTCATGACTGGATACCTCCTTCGACTGTTCTAGGCTGATGAGAGCTCTCATCTCCAAAGTGAGGAAACGAACTGCCTTCGCAAGTGATGCGACTTGCGTCTCTGATTTCGCGATTGGGCGAAGGTTGTAGGGCTCCTGCAACTGCGAGAAGGGTTTCAAACGCGTCGTCGGCAACACCCATCAGCGCGTAAGGGATACTCTCAGAACCTCAATCCACGCGTCGCGACTCAAGAATTCTTGGGTCACGCGTTCCAGACGCTCGCCCCAAACAACCTCGGGCTGGAGTTGCGCCGCCATCCACAACGGACGTACTAGCCAAACCGTCTGATCCGATCGCGAGGCCTCGCGTAGTTCCTCTGGGGTGCTCAAGAGCAACCGTTGTCTCCAAACATCACGTGTGCCTCTTTCACGGCTCCATTCATAAAACCCGAAGCTCGAGCGAACAGATAGCTGGCGTAGCGCCGCGGCTGGAACTGTCGCGCCAGAGGAGGACAGTTGTGGATAACAAAGAGGGCATCCGGCGCATCTTCACCAACCTTCTGCAGGTAGTCGGCTACGCTCTGGTAGTCCGGCCGCGGGTACCATAAGTTCCTTTTCTTGGCGAATGGCCCTGTCCGGAACGACGCGCTGGGCGTACCCGCCGCGGCAATATGATAGGGACTGAAGTCCCCGGACACAGTGAAGGCAGCAACAAACAGCAGGAGTCCTCGCCAAAGACCGGCCAGTTGAAGTGCGGCAGTCGCCTGGGCCGCGAGCACAACCGGGTAGAACAGAAAGTGGTATCTCGTGGACTCAAAGAAGTAGCGAATGAGACCAAAGACTAAAATGCCGTAAATGAGGATTCCGGCTGGCCCGCGGAAGATTTCGATCCAGGAAGTGCGAGCCCTTGAAATCAACAGGATGGCAATCGACAACAAGGTGAGCACCCCCACAACGGGGAGGTCGGCTATCCAAGGCTGAACCAGCGCCTCTCTCCAATTCGGCCAACTAAAGAAGGTTCTGTGTAGCGCCCCCATCCAACTACTGGCGCCGCTGATCTTAATCCAATCCTTTCCTGCGGACGCACCGACTGCAGCCCAGAATAAGAAGAGACCAGCGGTAGCAACCATCATAAGCCTCTGGCGCGGCAATTCCCAGAGCGCGCGCCGAATGCCGTATCGCAGAACCAGCGCCGTGCCTATGAGCGCGGCCAGAGTGCCTTGGTGCAGAAGGGCTGACACGACCAGCAGAGCAAGCCCCACTTCCGGCCAGGTGACCACCCCTTGCCGGGCGAGGACCTGTCCGATCACAAGTGTCATCGCCAGGGCACCAAGGATAGCAACGGGTATCAAAGGATGACCGGCTCCGCTCCACAACAGGAATTCTGGGCCGCGGAGGAAACCGACGTTCGGCGGCACATAGCCACTCGGAAATGGATCCGCAGCGCCCCACCGCCTGAAGTCAAACGCTGCGATCAGACCCACCAAAGCGGCAACCACAGCGGTAGCAATGGAATATTGGATCACCGATCTACGACCAGGAAAATGGTCGTGCCTGCCCAAATCGAGACAGGGCCAAAACAACAAAGGGGCGAGGATCGCTCCCTGAAGGTGGCACAACGTGGAAATCACTACCCAACCGTGCGCGCGGTAGCGGTGCTTCCAGTCTGGCCCGATGATCGAACGCTCGAAGCGATACAGGAACGCCAACGTCGCGCATTGCAACGCCGTGTACATGCGACCGAAACGGGAGAATTCAATTTCCCACGAAGATGCCAACAGCGCCGCGCTCAACGCCAGAGCCAACGGGGCGGGTAAATGTAGTCGCGCGTAGCGGTAAGCCAAGAGTGGGACGAGCAGGCCGAAGAGAAGCGCCGGTAGTCGCAGAGCTGTATTCGTCTCGCCAAACAGCTCGAATGAGGCTGCAGTCAAATATTGCGGCAGCAGGCCTTGAACGTAGTACCCTCCGCCATCAAACCGCGGTACTCCGTGCTTCCGGATCTTGTCGACCCCCTCCACAAAGTAATATTCATCTACCGCTAGTTGCCGCTCACCGAATCCAGTCAAACGCCCGTACACGCCGCCGATCAGGGCTGCCGCCAACATTAGAGATGCTCCCCAATGTAACGCAGCATCGCCCCGAGTGGACACTTTCCCGATCAATGATCTAGTTCCTCTCGAGGAATTCGATCGCGAGGTAACGAGCAGGCTGCCGTCCCACGCTGCGGAGGAAATGAGTTCGTCCCGCAGGGTGAAAGATGACGCCGGGAGCTTCCACGCGTCCGCTTGTCGTTTCCACAGCTCCTTCGAGCACGATGACCGCAACATCGTGGGGGTCCTGATGCGGTGCCGAGCCTTCGCCCGGTTGCGCGAAGCTGGCGTGGGCATGCAATCGGCGCAACAAACGGGTCGGCCCCTCGAAGATGAGAGTTCTGGATCGGCCTTCCGTCGGCGCAGGCTCCGCGGCCAGCACCTTGCCAAAATCGAAGCTCTGAGCGGGAACCGCACCATCGGGAGTTTCTTCGCCCGTCGGAGCGGACCAGCGGAGAACGAGATAGCCAGAGGGGCCCGGACCTACCGCGCGGATCGTGTGAGGCAGCCGGGATGCATGGTAGACCAATCGACCGGAACCAATGCGTTCGTCCTGTGTTTCGGCTGAATCGGCCGCAGCTGCCCTCATGATATCAACTTTGCCCACCAGGGGAAGAATGATCTCTTCGTCGTCATGAACATGGGGAGGATGAGGAGTTTGGCCCTCGGCAAGCACCGTGTAGTGGCAATCCAGCGAGCCGAGGTTTGGCGTGGTACCCCGGAAGATGCTATACATGAGGCGGTTCTGGGAGTCCAGTTGCAATGGGAAGTCCAGATGTCGGCTCCATTCCTCAGCCCCGTATCCCAGCATCTTGCGCGCACCTCTTTGCCAACGGTGCGGAACCATTTGAACCGCCACTTCGCTCCAAGGTTTCGTCGAAGAGCCAGCAATCTTACGGACAAGTAGTGCAGCTCTCTCCCGGATGCCAGGGACGGCCACGGCGATGGCTACCCCTACCGCGATGATGACCCCAGCTTTAGCAAAACGATTCATAGCTCTTGCAAGGTCCTCATAGGTCTGGCTTCATTAAATGACCCCATCGCTAGTTGGAGCCTGCTGGCTCCACGGTCGCCTTCTGTCTCGTGTTATTTTCAAACAACCGCTGGCACCCATTCGTCCAGTCGCCAAGTTCGCTCAACTGATGATGAAGTCCGCCCCTTTCTGTCGGATTCCCCAAAGTACGTGTTTCCCTACCTAGAAGGGACTATTGCACAGTCCATTTCGGAATACTTCAGACCAGATGCACAGCACAGGAACGAGTCGCCTGACAAGGAATCCGGGAGCGCTCCCCCTCAGTGGGATCCCTTCCAGGGGAGTTCGTATCTCATTAGTTTCTGATTCTCACACAAACCCCTACCCACGGGCGTTTTCAAGGATTTGCGGACTAATGAGATGTGATCTCCATGGCGGGCCAAAATTGCGGAGCAATTGAATTGTACTGGCGGAGGCGGTAGGATTCGAACCTACGGTCCCCGTGAAGGGACAACGGTTTTCAAGACCGCCGCGATCAACCACTCTGCCACGCCTCCAATGCTGGGCAGTTTCTAGCATCGGGATAGGTTTGTCAACTGGCTGCACGTGTAGTTGACTGTTTACGAAACCGCAGTAGAGTCTCAATACAAAGTGTCGGTTTTTGCCGCCATGATGAAATCGTTGCGGTGCAACCCGCGAATCTTGTGTGTCCACCATGAGACCGTAACCTTGCCCCATTCGGTCAAGATGGCAGGATGATGACCTTCCGCTTCTGCCAATTCCCCCACTCTGTTGGTCCACGACAAGGCTTGGCGAAAATCCTTGAATCTGTAACTGCGTTCCAGCCGTTTGATGCCGTCGCGCTCCACGATGTTCCACTCACGAACTTGAGGAGAGAGTTCTGCGATTTCTTTTTCAGTAACGGTGGGCTCCCCTTTACGGCATGCCACACATTTTGCTTGTACCAACTCTTCCATTTTCGACCTCCAGACTGATGGAACGAAGAACGATGGCAAATCTGTCGAGCAGCCAGAGCACCCATCATCTTCTTCTTCGTTCCCCTTTTGCCTCCACGGAACTCCAGAGCCAATGAAGAATTTGGTGTCCAAAGATGGGGGAATTCTACTATTAACGAGTCCAGCAAGGTAAATTGAGCGAATTAAGCTGGAAAGGGAACACTACTGCGAGGCCATGACAACAATACTCTGCTATGGGGACTCTAACACTTGGGGCTACACTCCTGGGACAGGCAAACGGTACGAGCGCCACGAACGCTGGACCGGCGTGCTGCAGCAATTGCTGGGCAGCGGCGCCGTCGTGATTGAGGAAGGTCTGAACGGACGAACGACCGTGCTGGACGACCCTACCAAGCCATTCAGGAATGGCAAAGATTATTTGATTCCCTGCCTGGATTCGCACGCCCCCTTGGATCTAGTGATCCTGATGCTGGGAACAAACGATTTGAAACATCGCTTCGGAATGTCTGCTTTCGACATCGGATGCAACGCGGCAACTTTGCTTGACATGATCAGCCAGAGTACGTGCGGTGTTGAGGGACAGGCACCTTCGCTTTTGCTGCTGGCACCCCCGCCAGTGGGAAAACTAACTCCGGTGGGTCAAACGAACTTCCCGGAGCTTTTCCGTGGGGCTGAGGAGAAGTCGATCGCACTCGGGGAGTTTTACAGGAGAGTTGCACAAGAAGCGAGAGCAGCTTTTCTTGACACTTCCGAAGTCATCGTCTCGAGCGATGTGGACGGAGTTCACTTCGAGCTCGACCAGCATCGCCGCCTGGGAGAGGCGGTGGCGGCAATCGTAAGGCGATTACTGGCATAGGACGATGGAATGGGGAGTGCAAGTCTCCGAATATCGACTGGTGGAGGCCTCGCAGGACTCATCGTGCCCCGTTCTCCTGGGGTCGAAGCCAAGCGGAGAGAAGGCACGAGGACCTTCTGAGGATCATCCACAGTGAAATCACCGATCCTCAATGCCTCTACGCCCCGAATTTATCAAACAGCCGCGCGTTAGCCATCATGTAGCGAATCAGGTTCCAGCTCTTGAACACGCCTAGTGATCCGCGATTGGCGTTGGTTTCGGTGAAGCGCTCGAGCTTGTCGCTGCCACTGACCGGTCCGTGAATCATTACTGGTTGCGGATGCCAGCTGTGGGACTTCATGGGAACCGGGGTCGAGTGATCGCCCGTGACGGCCAACACCAGCGGTTTCCTCTGCAACAGCGTAGGTAGCGTCCGGTCGACCTCTTCAATAACTGCAACCTTCTGATCGAAGTTGCCATCTTCTCCCGCCATGTCCGTCCCCTTCACGTGGATGAAGAAGTAATCAAAATGGTCGTACTCGGCGAGATACCTTTCAAACTCTTCCTGAATGTTGTTAGTCCCTTCCAGCTTTTTCATGCCGATCAGCTGCGCCAGTCCCTTGTACATGGGATACACCGCAATGGCGCCAGCTTTCAGTCCAAAGCGTTCTTCAAAGGTGGGAATCTTGGGTGAGTGAGCAATACCGCGCAATAGAAAGCCGTTGGCCGGATGCTCCTTAGCGATGAGAGGCAGCGCCTTGGCGTAGAACTCGTTCACGATAGCGGCTGTTTCCTTGGCCTTCGCCGATTTGACAGCGGCCCGCACTTTCCTGATGGGCTCGCCTTCACGATGGGGATCGGAGTCGGTCAGCGGGCCCTCCAAACTCTTTCCCCGAAACACAACCACAAAACGATGAGATTTGCCGGGCCGGATGAGGATTTCTGTGTTACCAATTCTCTTGATCTTCTGGAGCTTCTGGCAAAGGGCCTCGTTCACTTCGGTCGGAATGCGGCCGGCACGGCGGTCCGTCACGATGCCCGTTTCATCCAAGGTGCAGAAGTTTGCTCGGGCCGCCACATCACCGGGCTTCAGATCGATACCCAGACCCAGGGCTTCAATCACGCCCCGACCCACTTCGTACTCAAGAGGATCGTAGCCGAATAATCCCAAATGGCCCGGACCACTGCCCGGAGTGACTCCCGGGGCAACAGGTGTCATTCGTCCCATGGTCGAGGCTCTAGCCAATTCGTCCAAGTGAGGCGTCCTCGCTCCTTCGAGAGGGGTCAGGTAGTTGGTTTGAGCAGTGGCGATATCTCCGATGCCGTCGAGGACCAGCAAGACCAGTTTGGTGTCTGGCTGATTGGGCAGGCGCAAGGCTTGGTAGAGCGTTTCAGTCTTCATAGGTCTCCTGGGAACTCCTGAAGTGAAGGTTAGTCTCGAACTGATGGCGACAGAGTCAAGTAAGCAATTGCACTGTAAAATGGGAGAGAGTCTAGATCAATTGGAATTGACGCCGCAATTGGTCTCTCGTTAGAATGGCCGGACTTTCATCAGCGATTTCGCCCATGACTCGGCAGGCTGCCGAGAGGTGTTTCTGATGACCAGACTTGGACGATCCGTGCCGCGCGGTTTTGGCCTGATCCAAGCACTTCTGTTTCAGGCCGGGCGGAACCATTGGATGACCGTCATTTGTCTCCTTGGCAGCCACTTGAACCTGTCTCTGGCCGTCGGTGCCGCCAAAGATGAGTTGAATATCGATAAGATCTCGCCAAAGGCGTTCTATCTCGATCAGCTCGTGAAAGGCGTGCCGGCCGTGATGAAATCGTTCGTGAACGAGACAGGCCGCTTTGCTCCGGCCAGCTGGATTCCTGACTATCAGGAAGTCATCTACCCCCTAGCCTATCTTGCGACTCAAAAGGATGCCAAGACGGCCTACGCGGGGGACGCTCAGCTGATCAACGCGGCACTCAGAGGCGGCGACGCGATTTGCGATTCGCAGTACGAAGACGGAACGATTGAATACCTCAAGACGGACGGCTCGAGTTGGGGGCGCATCTATCCTCACAAGCTGCTCACCGCCTGGTTGGAAGCATACGAATTGCTCAGGGAGCAGATGGACGAAACCCGAAAGCGCCGCTGGGAAAACGGGATTACCAAGATGGTCGAAGGAGTGCACCAGCAGATTTTGGGAAAGCGCAACCGGCTGCTGTTCAGCGGCATCTGGCGCGACGAGGAGGTCGTGTGGAGTTGGGGAAACTTTGAGGTAAACAGCTTGAGCACCTGGGATGGCCTGAACGTTTTCCGAGCCGGGAGGATTTTTGACCAGAAAGACTGGCAACAAAACGGCCAGCGCATGGTCCATTCCTCTTTGGAATCGTTCGACCCGACCGGCTTCTTCTGGCCAGAGTTTGGAGGGCCTTCCCCATCGCAACAGGTCCAATACTTGCAGGCTATCGGACTTTACTATGAGCATTCGGGTGACCTGGCCATCATTCCGTACCTTGAACGAGGTCTGGAGTTCCAGATCAAGTACGTCTATCCCGATGGCTCTCTCATTGAAACGATCGACGGGCGCTCCCGCTACCGGCTGCAGGTTCCGGCCGAAGGGCACTTTGCCTTCAGCCAACTGGAGGAGGGCCGCCGCTTCTCCAAGTTCCTAGTCTCCCAAATGCAGAAGCGCGGCACCACTCTGCCTTTGAACGCCGATCTGCTTCACAACTTCCGCTATTACCACGAAGGGAACGAGGCTCGGCTTCCCATCGAGGAGAAATCGTACAACTTGAACTCGGCTGGCAGAGCTGTAGTTCGGAAAAAGGCTCCCTGGTTCTACTGCCTGAGCGGCTTCACAGCACCAACCACAAAGAATCGCTGGGGGCTGGATCGCCAGAACTTTGTGAGTGTCTGGCATGAGCAGGTAGGTTTGATTATCGGCGGCGGAAACTCCAAGGCTCAGGCTGAATGGGGAAACTTTGTCTTTCCGCGCGCAGGACGGCTCGCTTATGTTCCAACCAGTGGGGAAGTACGGGAAAACCAGGTACTGCTTACCTATGAAGACAGAAAGGCGTCGCTCGAAGTGTCTCCGGAGAACAAGACCCGGCTGAAAATAAAGGCCAGCCTGCAAGACCCCCCAAGTGCCGCTACCGGGCAGTTGCTGCTTTACCTCCGGGCCGGGAATACCTGCAAGACGGCATCAGGTGGCGTCTTCCCACTGAGCGAACGGCCAACGGAAATCAAGGCCGAAGACGCAGGAGGCTGGGTCGAGTTTGAAGGCTGGAGAATTACGTTGCCGCCTGGGAGCAAAGTCAACTTCCCTTCCTATCCTTTCGATCCTGAAGACCGCCGAGGTAAAGCCACTCTCGAGGAAGCCAGAGGCGTTCTGTCTTATCCCCTCAGTTCTTCAGTTCCGAGCACAATCTTTACGGTGACGGTCTTGAAGCAGTAGGGAAGAATCAATTCAGGCCGGCAGGTGTGGCGACAGACAAGTAGGGCAATCCGTCGAAGTACCCCGCACACGTTTTTTCAGTTGCGCCCGCTCCATACCTTCAGGTCGCTGGTCAGAGAAGCAATCTGCCGCCCATCTTGCAGGCGATAGGTGCGCAGGAAGATCTCAGGCTGCACACCGCGGAACTTGCCATTTTGCTCAACAATCACACCACCATCCTCAAAGATCTGCGGACTTGCGGCCGGCCCCTGGAATACAAACTTCCCCGGAACATAGACGGCGTGACAGAGATCGCGGTCGTCTCTCTTTTTCAGGCCATAGGCTTCGATCTCCGCCCCTCCGACCTGCGGAACTTCTCCGGTCCCGGCCGGAGTCATCTTGGCCTTCACAAAAGATCTCGTGGAGTTGTACATGTCTCCCAGCCCAAGCTCTTCGCGCGCGAATTCCAGCACCTGCTTGAGTTGATTCAGAGTTAGCTTGTTGGGGTCTTGCTGAAAACTCTGGACCTTCTGGTAGAGCCGGTCTGCCTGTTCCTTTGTCACCTCGTTGATGATAATCACTCCTTGCCCGTCACCTGCGACTGCCTGAAGGGATTTATCCTTGGCGTTGAAGAAGACCAATCCCCTCTCACCGATTGGTTTCCCTTCGTAATCCAAAATAGGCTTTCCAGCTTTCTCATCCCCTTTCGGATAAACCAGAGGCTCTCCACTGCCGCCGAACGCCGGAACAGGGATAATGAACTTCTGCGCGCTGGAGATCACCGACGTGCTCGTGGCGGGATCAAACGCCAAATCCGCTGGGCTAATCCTGCGGATCTCCACCTGAGATTCTGATGACTTGTCGCAACTGCCGAACCCTAAAGCTGCGAAAATGGGCATTAAGTGCAGGATTCTTTTCATTTCCGCCTCCTGACTTCGATCTTTGACCAGCGAACCCGTGAGACCTTGGCGCAGTCCAGCGGCATGGCCCGACACTGCAGGTCGGTCGGTTGTCGTGCTGATCATGGATGAGCGACACCTTCGAGCCCTACCCAGCAGACTTGCTAACGAGAGATTCGGGTAGGCAGGTAGCAGCGAGTTTCCGATTCTAGGTTTTAGCGAGATCAAGAAAACCGATTGAGTCTTTGCTCGCCGTAAGCGCTCCTGCCCACAGCAACTTATTTAGCACACCGGCTATGTCTTGCCTATCCGAAAGTACGATGGTGCTTTCCCAAGACCACCGTCGCCTTCCGGCCTTGAATCTCCCCGCTTTCGACTGGAAAGCCTGATGTCGGAACTGCAGGCTAAGCTCAGTCCCAGTGCTGCAGGCTGCCGAGAAGATCACGAAAAGCGCCCGTGCCAAGGTGAATGTCCTTTCTCCGTTTTGCACTCCCCAGGCAGCCGTGTACAATGTCCGACCGGAGTTGATGGCTGGCTTTCAAGGATCTCCGCTGATCCTCCTCAGCCGTAACCATCGTTGATTGATTCAATCAAATATGAAAAAACTGCTTGCCGCTAATCGAAGTGAAATCGCCATCCGCATCATGCGGGCTGCGTCTGAGCTGGGTTTCCGGACAGTGGCCATCTATTCAGATGAGGACCGACTTGGACTGCACCGCTTCAAGGCGGATGAGGCCTACCTGGTGGGCAAAGGCAAAGGTCCGATTCAAGCCTATTTGGACATCGAGGATATCGTGGCGCTAGCCCGCGAAAAGCATGTAGACGCAATTCATCCAGGTTACGGCTTTCTTTCCGAGAACCCGGCTTTCGCTCGTGCCTGCCAGAAAGCCGGAATAACGTTCATCGGTCCGGACCCGGAGCTGTTGGAACTACTGGGCGACAAAGTAGCTGCCCGCCACCTGGCGCAGAAAGCCGGGGTGCCGGTGGTTCCAGGGACTGAGAAGGCACTTCGAGGAACCGAGGCTAGCCTGGAAAGCCGCCAAGGCAATTGGCTTCCCGCTGATCGCCAAAGCTGCTTTTGGCGGCGGTGGACGCGGTATGCGCATCATCAGGTCAGCAGATGACCTCGAGGCGCGCTTGCAGGAAGCCAGCCGAGAAGCAGAAGGCGCCTTTGGCGACGGCGCCGTCTTCCTGGAGAAGTACATCGAGCGGGCTCGACACATCGAGGTTCAGATCCTGGCTGACCGTCACGGCTGTGTGATGCACCTCTACGAGCGCGATTGTTCGGTCCAACGGCGCCATCAGAAGATTGTTGAGGTCGCTCCCGCGGTGGGCGTCTCAGCCAATGTTCGCCGCCAACTCTGTGAAGCTGCTGTTGGGCTGGCGCGCGCGGCAAACTACAGCAACGCGGGCACAGTGGAATTTCTGGTCGACGCCGATTCGGAACAGTGGTTTTTCATCGAAGTCAATCCGCGCATCCAGGTGGAACATACGGTCACCGAAATGGTCACTGGGGTAGACCTGGTGCGGTCGCAGATCCTGGTTGCTCAAGGACACAAGCTGCAAGAGGCTCCACTGTCGCTGCCGCAACAAAGCGCTGTGCCGTTGCATGGAGCCGCTTTGCAGTGCCGCATCACGACCGAAGACCCGGAAAACAACTTTTCTCCCGATTATGGGAAGATCACCACTTACCGTTCTCCAGCAGGTTTTGGCATACGGCTTGATGGCGGCACCGCCTATGGCGGAGCAATTCTGACCCCTTACTATGATTCGCTGCTGGTCAAAACGACCGCTTGGGGCAGCACCCTGACGGAGGCCTGTCAGCGGATGGATCGGGCGTTACGCGAGTTCCGGATCCGAGGTGTCAAAACGAACATCCCGTTCCTGGAAAACGTGGTGAACCACCCCACCTTTCGGAGTGGACAAACCACCACGGCCTTTCTCGATGACACGCCTGAACTTTTTCGATTTGCCCGCCGCCGAGACCGAGCCACTCGCCTTCTGAACTACCTTGGGGATGTCATCATTAACGGCAACCCCGAAGTTGCCGGCAAGGTCTGGCCCGAAGGATACGGCGCCCGTTCCGGAAATACGGGCGGCGAACCTATCAGAATCCCAGAAGTGCCATTCTCCAAGGGAAGGCCGCCTGCGTCGGGGACCCGCCAGCTGCTGCTGGAAATGGGGCCGAAACAGTTCGCGGAGTGGACGTGCCAGCAGAAGCGCCTTCTGATTACCGACACAACCTTTCGGGATTCGCACCAGTCGCTGCTCGCCACGCGGGTCCGTTCGATCGACATTCTGCGAGTCGCCGAGGCCGTCTCCCACCGTTTGCCAGGCCTCTTCAGCCTGGAGATGTGGGGTGGGGCAACCTTCGACACTGCTATGCGCTTCCTTCTGGAAGACCCCTGGCAACGGCTGCGGCAACTGCGCCAGCTGGTTCCCAACATCTGCTTCCAAATGCTGTTGCGTGCCTCAAATGCCGTAGGGTATACGAGCTATCCCGACAACGTGGTCAGCGAATTCGTCAAGGAGTCGGCCCGGCAGGGAATCGATGTTTTCCGGATCTTCGACTCGCTCAACTCTGTGGAGAACATGCGCGTGGCCATGGATGCGGTTCTGGAAACCCACGCCATCTGCGAACCAGCCATCTGCTACACTGGCGACCTTCTCAATCCCGATCGCCCTAAGTATTCACTACAGTACTACGTCAACATGGCCAGACAGCTGGAAAAGCTCGGCGCTCACTTCCTGGGCATCAAAGACATGGCCGGGCTTTGCAAGCCCTACGCGGCTTTTCAGCTGGTGAAGGCCTTAAAGGAAGAGATTGGCATCCCCATTCACTTCCACACCCACGACACCAGCGGTCTGAACTCTGCTTCCATCCTTAAAGCCGCAGAAGCTGGGGTCGATGTAGCGGACGCCGCCATCTCTTCAATGAGCGGACAAACCAGCCAGCCAAACCTGAACTCGCTGGTTGAAGCCTTGCGGCATACGCCCAGAGATACCGGGCTCGACCCGAGCGCCTTGAATGAATGCTCGGACTACTGGGAGCAGGTGAGGAATTACTATCTGCCCTTCGATAACGGCCCGCGCTCGGGCGATGCCAAGGTTTATCAGCACGAGATCCCCGGTGGTCAATATACCAACCTGCGGGAACAGGCAGCCGCCATGGGTCTTGGACATCGCTGGACTGAAGTGGAGAAAGCCTATGCAGAAGTGAATTTGCTCTTTGGAGACATCGTCAAGGTCACACCCTCGAGTAAAGTGGTTGGTGACATGACCCTGTTTCTCATGGCCAAGGGAATGAAGCCTGAGGACCTGCTAAGGCTGGACGAAAACCACGATCTGGCCCTACCCGATTCAGTGGTGGACATGTTTTCCGGGTCTCTGGGCACACCGCCGGGCGGCTGGCCGCGCAGCCTGCAAAAAATCATTTTGCGCGGGGCTGAGCCCCGAAAGGGACGTCCGGGAAGTGAGCTGCCGGCTGTCGATTTCGAAGAGACCCGCCACACGCTGGAAAAGAAGGCAGGCCGAGTGGTCCGGCAAGATGAAATCTTGAGCTACTTGCTCTATCCGGACGTTTTTTTGAAGTATGTGAAGTTCCGGCACAGCTTTGGCGATGTCAGCGTTCTGCCGACGCCGCAGTTTTTCTACGGCATGCGCTCGGGCGAGGAGATCGCTGTCGATATCGAACCTGGGAAGACCCTGGTCGTGAAATTCCTGACGGTGAGCGAGCCTCACCCTGATGGCTCGCGCACCGTCTTCTTCGAGCTGAACGGCCAGCCGCGTGAGGTAGTGGTGCGGGACAAATCCCTGCGCGCCGCGGCCCCCGTGCGTCCAAAGGTCAATCCGAGTGAACCCGGCCATGTGGGCTCGCCTTCGCCGGGAGTGATCACCAGCGTCTTCGTACAGCTTAGCCAAAAGGTCGAACGAGGAGAGAAGCTGATGATGCTGGAAGCGATGAAGATGCAGAGTACCATCTACTCGCCCCTGGCGGGACACATCAGCCAGCTGCTCGTGGAACCTGGTCAAAAAGTTGAAGCCAAGGACCTACTGCTGGTAATTGAAGGCTAGAGTCTGTCTCTTCGGGCAGCTCCCTTCGCCCTGCATGTTAGACGTTCCACAGCGCCCACAGTCGACGGGGAATGCTGCGCCCATGTATGATTTGAGTCCTACGAGCTCCTGCCGTTTCGCTTCTGGCTTTGGCCTCCTCGATGTTTACCAATATCGGTGAATTGGAGCCGCCGGTGCGTGGAGAGATAAGAGCTAGGCCAGTGATGCAGATGAGAACGCCAGGGCCGCCCACAGGAGTTTGCGGATCAAACTATCAACTACCGCATTGGCCTCCCGATAGTCCTGCTCGACAATGGTCATCCATTTCAATTCGGGATAACTACGGAGAGTCCAGTATCCACTAGGCTACGCCTTCTTCGACCCCCTGGCGCGGTTGCCACGATAGTGGTCGTGTCAACAGGGTCGCTCGCGAAGTACAATGCTGAGCGGTGATCCATGGCAATAACCATCGTCGCAAGAAGCTCCTGTATGCTCGAAAGCTTGAGCGCCGGATCCGGAATCGCCGAATAGCGTCAGAGGCCTTCGAGGCGTCCGCCTAAGGCTGCCTGGCGGAATCTCGGCTGAATCGGGTGCCAGACCAGGATCGAAAACACTTTGACGCGCTGTCCCCCTGCTGATACAGTGCTGCGTCATTCTAGGAATTATCTGCGTGGGAAGCATTCTCGATGGGGAGGCACTATGACAAAGTTGATTTCCAGGCGGCATTTCGCTCAGGGGCTGGCGGTGGCTGGCATCTTCGGGGTTTCGCAGAAGACACTCGTCGCTAAGAAAGCGCCCAACTCCGTCGTAAACGGTGTCCAGATTGGCGTCCAAAGCTATAGCTTCCGCGATCGCTCGTTTGATGAAGCCATTCAGGCAATTGTTGAGGTTGGAATCAACAGCTGCGAGTTATGGCAGGGTCACCTTGAGCCGAAAGGTCGCGATGGCGAAGCGCTACGCAAATGGCGGCTGGAAACTCCCTTGTCGTTCTTTGAGGAAGCCGGTCAGAAACTCGCCCACGCCGGGATCCAGTTGAGTGCTTACAATTACAGCTTCAGGAAGGACATGACCGATGCGGAAATCGAACGCGGATTCCTGATGGCCAGAAGCCTGGGAGCCACGGTAATCACCGCTTCCTCAAATCCCAGTCTCTCGAAGCGAATCGACGGCTTTGCCAAGACATTCAAGATCCGCGTCGGAATGCACAACCATGCCCAAGGTGGAAAGCCGGACGAGTTTGATGGGCCCAAGGAATTCGCCCAAGCCATGCAAGGCACGTCTCCTTTCATTTGCATCAACCTCGATATTGGCCATTTTGTGGCCGCCGGGTTCGACCCAGTGGACTATATCCAGCAGCAGCATTCGCGAATCGTCACTTTGCACGTCAAAGATCGCAAGAAAGGGATCGGGCCAGCATCCCCGACGGTCAAGTTCGGAACCGGTGACACGCCCATCAAAGAGGTGTTGCAGCTGCTCAAGACGAAGAATTATAAGATCCCTGCCAATATCGAGCATGAGGTAGCAGGTCAGCCGGCAATGGAGGGTGTTCGGGAATCGCTGGAATACTGCAAGAGGGCGCTGGCCTGAAAGAAGAATCGGACTACGGCAGCCACTTCTGCACTCGGAGACCCGGTGGCTGGAGGGGAAACCAGCGTCGAGAAGGGAAATTGGCGGGATTCTCGCTAGCAATTTAGCGGCGATGCATCCGCAATGCGCATCGGGGCTGCCGACTTGCGAATGACCATCGCCGGTAATTCTCAGCCAGCATTTTTATCATTTTCCCATTGCCTCTCGCCTCTTCCGTAATCAGAACATCTGCGTTTGCCACAAGTCATGGATGTGGATGATTCCTTCAAGGAGTCTATCGGAAGATGTGACCAACAATGATGTCACTTTCCGTTCCTCCATGACTTGAAGGGCGGCTGCGGCCAACTCCTGCCGCTGGATGGTGAGAGGGTTCGGATGCATGCAAGCGCCCGCTGTTTTCTTCACCATGTCCTCGTCTTCTTGAAGCAGCCGGCGCAGATCGCCATCGGTGATGATACCAACCACCTTTCTTTCCTGCACGACCGCCGCGACACCCAGGCCTTTCCTGGAAATCTCATAGATGACATCACGCATGGGCGTCTCTGGCTCAACGACCGGCACTTCCTCACCGGCATGCATCAGGTTCTCAACCCGCAGCAGTTTCTTTCCCAGCTTCCCGCCTGGGTGGAGATTGGCAAAGTCCTCCTCCTTGAAACCACGTTTTTCGGAGAGCGCAATTGCCAGCGCGTCCCCCATGGCCAGTGCAGCCGTCGTGCTGGCCGTAGGAGCAAGACCGAGAGAGCACGCCTCCTGGCGGATACTCACATCCAAGACAATGTCACTATGGCGCGCCAGGGTCGAGCGAGGGTTACCCACCAAAGCGATCAGGAAAATCCCTAGACGCTTGAGAGTTTCCAAGAGACGCAGGATTTCTTCGGTCTCTCCACTGTTGGAAACGACCAAGACAACGTCGCCGGAAACAATCATGCCGAGGTCACCATGGTTTGCCTCGCTGGGGTGCAGAAATAGCGACGGGCAACCCGTGCTGGCCAAGGTCGCAGCAATCTTCCGACAAATGATGCCTGATTTCCCGATGCCGGTGACGACCACCCGGCCGCGGCAGGAATCCAAGGCCTGGACGGCGGCTTCAAAGCGATGATCGATGCGATCGATTAGATCCGTAATCGCTTCGGCCTCGATTCGGAACACTCGTTTGGCGGATTCAGAGATCATGGACGTTTACCGTTTCAAGCCGCAGACTTCCATAATTTGCGCGGGGGTGTATCATTCGCTACCCCTTCGCAACTGGGACGCGCCTATGCCCTCCCTCCTTGATAGTGGGGACCCGGAGGAAGATCAATCACCAGCGGCGGTTTCTTGAACCGCTTGCGGAGACGATTGACTGCCGACAGGACTGAAGGAATACTGACAAGCTTCCGTTCTAGCTTTTGTTTACCCGGGAAATCAGCCAGCATGATACCGAGCAGAATCGTCAGAATCCCCTGGCCCGGAATACCTGGCAGCGAAAGGACAATGCCCACTGCAATCACCACCAGCGCCAGCAAGTTTTTCCCGAAGAACCGTAGCCATTGGATCGCCCCAAACGTTTGTCTCCTGCGGCTTTCGCGACTCCGCGTGAAGTAGTCAGCAGGCAACTGCACTAGAAATGCAACGGCGATCCCGGTGCTGAGCACCAGAGAGATCAGAAAGATCGCCACACCAATTAGACCGAGCAACATATTGGGCTCAACGGACCGGAACTTGTGCCTCACAACGCGCGCCAAACGCACGCCAGAATGACTGGCTGTCCCCCATTGAAAATAGCCGACGAATCAGGAAAATCTTGCGAAACAACAAAAATCAGAGGTTGCCAAGTTTTCACCGAACGTGGCGCAGCAACACGACCTGAAAAACTCCTTGCAAAGAGAACCTAGGGTTCAAGCCTCTGGCGTGCGCGAGCTTCGGGTGCCACCAGCCTCTAGGTCTGGAGTTTAGCACGGGGCAGGTTAATTCGGAGAATTCAGGTCAGGCTCGCTTCGGCCCGGGCGAGATCTTTCTCAACGCCATGCCCACCAACAGAACGACAAGGCCAATTCCCAGGATGGTGAGCCCGAACGTGTCAGCTTGAGCGGGGGTTACATTGATCTCGTTCCATTTCGCGGAATTCTCGCTGGTGATCCCAAACTCAGTGAGGTAGGCAAGGACGGTAATACAGAATCCGTTGAAGAGGATCAGATAAGAGGCAAAAGAGATAAAGTTCGCAATTCCCTCAACCGAACTCCGTGAGCTGGCTTCAGCGCGATCAACCAGTGGGCTGTGGGTTCGGCCATAGAACCAATAAATCAACATCCCCAGATCCAACCAGACCAAAAATCGTATCCAGGTGATGACGGGAAGACTCGCCATCAGGTAAACACAGGAGACAGTCCCCAGCAACGGGATAGTGGGCCCACCAGCCACCCTGAAGGGACGTGGCGCATCGGGACGTTTCCGACGAAGGATCATCACAGCGATGCAGACCACCACGAAGGCGAACAGAGTCCCGATGCTGGTCATCTCACCGACCACATCGATCCGCAGCAACCCTGCGAAGAGCGCGACGACCAAACCCGTAATGATGGTGGTGATGTAAGGGGTCCGGAATCTCGGGTGGACCCTGCTCACCCCCGGCGGCAGCAGTTGATCCCGGCTCATGGAGAAAAAAATGCGCGGCTGGCTCATCAACATAACCAGGAGCACGCTCGTAATTCCCGCAACGGCTCCTGCCGAGACAAGACCAGCCGCCCAATCCTGTTTGATGACTGAGAGCGCGTACGCCACGGGAGCGTTCAGAAATTTTGCGTCCTTCCTAAACTCCGTGACTGGGACAATCCCGCAAAGGACCGCGGACACCGCCAGATAGAGGGCTGTACAGATGAGCAATGAGGCAATGATTCCAATGGGCAGGTCGCGCTTTGGGTTCTTCGCCTCTTCCGCCGTGGTTGAAACCGCGTCAAATCCGATATACGCAAAGAAGACCACGGCGCCTGCCGCCATGATTCCCGGCCATCCGAAAGGAGCGAACGGAGCCCAATTCCCAGGATTGACGTAGCGTGCGCCCACTACTATGAAAAACAGAATGGCAGACAACTTGATGGCTACCATGACGGCATTGAAGCGGGCACTCTCGCGAACACCAATGACCAGAATACCCGTAATGATCAACACGATGACAACGGCCGGGAGATTGATCACGGCTTCGGGCGCCGCCGCTGGAGCGGCCGTCATCCAGACTGGCAGCTGTACGCCAAACCCGGCTAGAATCCGCTGAAAATAACCGCTCCAGCCGATGGCTACCGTCATCGATCCAACGGCGTACTCTAGAATGAGATCCCAACCAATCATCCAGGCAAAGACCTCACCGAGGGTCGCATAAGCATAGGTGTAGGCGCTGCCCGCAATCGGAATCATGGCGGCAAACTCCGCATAACAGAGCCCTGCAAAGGCACAGGCCAGGCCGGCAGCGACGTAGGAAACGACGATCGCAGGACCCGCCTGGTTAGCGGCGGCGGTTCCCGTCAGCACAAAGATGCCAGTTCCGATAATAGCCCCGATTCCCAGCAGCGTGAGGTCCAGCGCACTCAACGAGCGGCGCAACGCCTTCGTGCCATGCTCAACATCACCCACAAGCTTCTCAATGGATTTTGTACTCAGAAGATTAGAGTCCACTCAAGTCTCTCCCTTCGCCAGCGCGCCATGGAAGTCAGAGTGAAAGTAAGACGGGAACAAACTCGAATTGACGCAAACCCACACCCTGTTGGCTCACCGCCTTGGAAGTGGCGGGAGCAAACTTACCCACACTGGTCCCAGCCCCGCCGGCCGAAACAGAGAAGCCCGCCCCGATTCGCCCTCATCCGCGGTTCCCCTGTCCGGGAGACCAAGGCGATTGACTGGACGTGTCCTTGCGGTGTCGCAGTTCAACCCTTACGTTCGACTACGGTAACTTCGGCTCGGTCAAGGTGCAGTCGACGTCCAGCGTCTTCAGGAACGCCAACAGGTCCTGCTTCTGTGCCGGTGTGGCTTTTCGTTTCTGAAGATTCTTCTTGTCCAGATACTTGTTAGGCTTGCCACCGTCTACCATGAGGTCTACCGCCTCTTCGAGTGTGGCGATGCTGCCGTCGTGGAAATAGGGAGCCGATTTCGCGATGTCCCGCAAAGTCGGGGTCTTGAATGCACCCGTGTCCGCCGGCTTGTTCGTCACCTTGAACCGTCCCACATCGGGCTCTTTGGCGTCCATGCCGATTCCGACGTTGTGATACTGCTGATCGGTGAAGAGTACGCCATCATGGCAGTTGGTACACTTCCAGTCCTGGAACAACTTGTAGCCGCGTTTGGCTTCCTCGCTGATAGCTGACTGGTCGCCTGCCTTCCAACGATCGTAGGCTGTATCACCGCTGATGATCGTGCGCTCAAATGCACAAATTGCCTTGATGATGTTCTCCGGAGTTGCGTCGCTGGCAAATACTTTTTGAAACTGGCTTTTGTAGCCTGGAGATCGCGTTCAGTTTGGCGGCGACCTCATCGGCCTTGGCACTCATGTTGCCTCCGGTCCAGGCTGCGGTGCCCTGCTTCTCGAGCGACGCGCTCCGGCCATCCCAATAAAATTCTTTGTGATATCCAATGTTCCACAAAGATGGGCTGCTGCGTGGCAGTTGTTTGTTGAGAGCGCCAACCGCTTTAGGAAGCCCATCCGTTAGCCCTTTCTCGCAAAGATGGCACGAATAGCAGGAGCGTGTGCCATCCGCACTCAACCGTTTGTCGAAGAACAGCTGGCGACCCAATGCGACCTTTTCCTCCGTCAGCGGATTGTCAGCGGGAATCTGCATCTCCTCGTAGTTGGCAAGCTGCTTGGGAAGCGGGACAATCTCGGGCTGGAACTCCGGCGCTGCAGGTGCCGGTGGCTGCGGCTGGGCGCATCCCGCCAACAACAGACAAAGCAGAAACCCCACCCCTGAGAGCAGCAGTCGAAGGTCCGGGAAGGATAGGTGGTTTGCATGACTCCTCCTAGTGGTTCAGATTGGTTCTGATTCGTTTCGATTTCCAACAATCGTTGAGCGCAAAAAGAAGCCCCATGCTACCAGTTTCCGATTTCTTTGGAAAGAGCGAGAGGGATTGCGGGAATGCGACTTGGGGGTTGCCGACTGATTCTCAGGTCGGGTAACCGACAATCGCAAATCCCATCCCTCATCGGCCTGCCTTTTGGCTTGAAAAACCAGTCCTGCTTGCGTATTCTTTGGCTTGCCAATGGCGTCTGGCGAGGTTGTCGGCAGGTGAAGTCGACCGCTGGCGGCCTCCGCTCTGAATGCCATCACCCCCATTTGGAGCTCGCTGCCGCTTTGAACAGGTCTTAGTTGACAACTATAGATCTTGACCCCCCCGGGGTGACTCCACTTTGAACAATCGAGAATCCTCGACAGATAGGGAAATGCCCGCGTTGCGGTACGCTTTTCTGCGCGCTGATGGGCTGTTCTTCTGCCTCAGCCCCGTGTGTCTAGTCTCCCATTTCGCGCGCAACGCACAAGCGTTCAGCGAACGCATGTATCGTCTGGCCGCGGTCTGCGGTGCGGCCGCACTGCGTCCGCTGGCGGGCCCGGAGAATCCTGTCTTTGCGACTCGGCTTGTGTATTTACCTTTGCGGGGAATGAGCCGTGACCGCTTGGACTTGCTGGGTGAGGAATACTTTTACTATGTGGTTCGCCCGAAGCTGCGATCAGAGACCTTAGCTGAATTATTGCAATTGCGGAGCAGCGGACGCCGCGTGGTGCTGGTCAGCCACGAGCTAGACCATCTCCTGCGGCCAATGGCCGAGCATTTGAAGGTGGAGACCCTGCTGACCAACCGTTTGGAATTCCGCGACGGGCTGGCCACAGGCAGGCTTTTGGAGCCGGTTGTTCCGGTGCTGGGGGGAGCGGGGCGTCTCTCTCCAAGAGAACGCGGCGAGTCGACGGACTGGAACAGTACCAAGGTGCAGCTTGGCCCCGAGTGGAGCCAACGATCTCCAGAAGGAATCGTCTTTCCAACCGCCCGTCAACTGCCCGTCGCCAAGCACGCCGTGGTTCATTTCGGAGTGCAACCACCCAAAGTAAAGAGGCTCTCGGTCCGAAAGGCCTTGGCGGGAAAGAAAATTCTCATTATTGGGACGACCGGTTTCATCGGCAAGGTTTGGCTGACGATGCTGCTGGAAGACCTGCCAGAACTGGGCCGGATCTATCTACTGGTGCGCCGTCAGGGTTCGCGTACCCCCCTGCAGCGCTTTGAGCGGATCGTAGCAGAGTCCCCTGCTTTTAAGCTGCTTCACGAACGGCATGGCGACCAGCTCGGCGACTGGCTTGCCGAGCGGCTCGAAGTGGTCGAGGGAGATGTCTCAGAACCGCGGCTCGGATTGGATGACGCCACGGCCCGACGGCTCTTCCAGGAGCTCGATTTGATCGTGAACTCGGCAGGTCTGACAGACTTTAACCCAGACTTGCGACTGGCCCTCTCCACGAATGCCGACAGCGTTCTTCATCTGGCTGCGTTTCTCCGAGAGTGCCGGCACGCTGGTCTGGTGCACGTGTCCACGTCTTTCGTGAGTGGCAAAATCGATGGCCGTGTCGCTGAGGAACTTCAGCCTAACTACACACCCAAGGCCAGCTCGGATTTCGAGGCTCATCGCGAGTGGGAATTCCTCCATTCGGGAATTCGCCGCATCGAACAAGAGGCCGAGAGTCCTGCGATGACAGCTCAGTTCTACGCTGAAGCGGTCGCCAAGGGGAAAGGTGGTGATTCGGAAACAGGTGACGACAAGAGCCTGCAGAACCAGATCCGCAAGATCCGGACCCGATGGATTCGCGATCAGCTCATCGAGTTGGGAATCCAGCGGGCTCATCACTGGGGATGGCCCAACATTTACACCTTCACCAAAAGCCTGGGCGAGTCACTGCTGGCAGAAGATGCCAGTGGCCTGCCGGTCAGTGTTGCCCGGCCATCGATCGTCGAGTCTTCAGTGAAACAGCCCTTCCGCGGTTGGAATGAAGGCGTTAACACTACGGCGCCACTGTCTTATCTGTTAGGAACCTACTTTCGGCAGCTGCCTTCCAACAAGCGCAAGCGCTTGGACGTCATCCCGGTCGATCTCGTCTGCCGGGGATTGACGCTCATCTCTGCGGCTGTGGTCTTGCGCTGCCACGAGAAGGTTTACCAACTGGCGACTTCGGCGATCAATCCTGCCAACATGCGCCGAACCATCGAGCTCACCGGGTTGGCACATCGCAAGTATTACCGCTCGCTGGAGGGTCTGGAACACTGGGTGCGCGCTCGTTTCGACACCATCGCGGTCTCAAAGGCGCGCTATACGAATGTCTCCTTGCCGCGATTGCAACGCATGATCGAGGGCGCTCAAACGATTCTGGCGAGCGACCGCTTGGTTCGCACACAACGCGCGCTGGAACGAGTGCAAAAAGTCATTGAACTCTACGAGCCCTTCATCCTGGACAACGAATACTTTTTCGTAGCCGATCACATCAAGGTCCTTGCGGGCGCCTTGCCCGAAGAGGAAATCGAGCCTTTCGGTTACGACGCCGAGGTCATCGACTGGTACGACTACTGGATCAACCTGCATGTCCCGGCGCTGCGCCGCTGGACTTATCCGTTGATTGAAGGGCGTCGTCCGGAGACGGGTCTCCTGCCGAGGAACTTCAAGCTGCGCCCGAAGGGCGAAACGCCGGAACCGGTCGCCACCAGCGATGGCCAGCCAGCCGCAGCGGGTTTGGACTCCTCTTCGACCCCGCCCGCCAAGGAATTGAACCTGGCGGCCGGGGAATAAGGTGAGACATGGCGATTTTTATCACAGGTTCCACCGGTTACCTGGGTGCTCACGTAGCTGCCGGGCTGTTGGAGAACCATCAGCAGAAGCTCAATCTGCTGGTCCGCGCCAAAGATCATCGTGCCGCAGAGTTGAAGTTGTGGCACGGTATGCAGCTTCACCTCAATTTTCCTCGTTTCCATCAATGGCTTGGTTCCCACATCGACATCTTTCTGGGCGATATTACCTCTCCTCGCTTCGGGCTGGACAAGGGCGATTATGCGCGACTGATCCGCACGACGAATTCCATGCTGCATGTTGCGGCTTCATTGAACCGGAGGTCGGAAAAGTCCTGCCTGAATGTCAACTTGCGTGGGACGTTGGAGGTGCTCACGTTTGCCAATCGCGTCTTGGCCAATCATGGCCTGCGGCGCTACAGCCATGTCAGCACGGTAGCAGTCGCCGGGATGCGCAGCAGCGAAGTAGTAAGTGAAGCGGACGCCATTGATTGGGAACGTTCCGACTATGACCCTTATGCGCGCACAAAGAAGTTTTGTGAGCACATGGTGCACGAGATGCTGCCGGACGTTCCGTTGACGATCTTTCGACCCAGTATTGTTCTGGGTGACAGCCGTCATGGTCGGACAACTCAGTTCGACATGGTGAGAGCTTTCGTCTTTCTCGCGCGCCTGCCGTTGCTGCCGTTGCGGCCGAATGATCGCCTGGATATCGTCAACGTTGATTTCGTGGCTGACTCGATCGTGACGCTGCACCAAAAGGAGAGGACATTATACGACACCTATCATCTCTCTTCGGGTGTTCACTCTCCGACCTGTCGGGATATTACCGACGCGCTCAGCAAGGCGCGAGGAAAACGGGGGCCGCTCTATCAGCCGGGGCTAGCCAAGCCCTTTGATGGAATGGTGACCTGGTTGGCTAATCGGCGTGGCACCTCCATGGGCCAGTTGGCCGCCTTGCTGAAGGTATTTCTTCCCTACTTGCAGTGGAATACTGTGTTTGATAACCAGCGGGTGGTCCGGGAGACAGGAAGAACTCCTGTAAATTTCACTGAGTACAGTTTCCCCCTCTATGAGTTTTCCACCAGGCACGGCTTCACGTTCCCCTATCAGGAGTGGCCGGAGGCTCAAGGGAGGGCGGCCCGATGATGGACTTTTTCCTGGGCGCCTGGGTGAGTGGCCTGATTGAATTGGCCAAACTGCGGTGGATGCTGGGTAGCGGCGAAGCGTGGCGACCTGGGGCCTCCCTGAAGTTGCTTTTCGCCGGCTACAACGGCAATCGCAACACCGGTTCCGACGTTCGGGTGCAGGAAATGATCCGCCAGGTTCGCCGCGTTCTGGGGGACGAGCATCTGGAGTTGAGCGTCTTGTCCCACAATCTTGCCCTCTCCCGCGGCTACTTTCCCGGCGTTCGGCAAGTCAAGTTGCCGGATCTATTTCCTCCATTCCTTTTCACCGAGATCAGCCAATACCATGGTGTCATCGCTTGCGAAGGCTCTATGTTCAAGAGCAAGTTTGCCAACGCTCTTACGGTGATGATGATTGGATCGCTGGGTATTGCGGCTGCTGAGAACAAACTGGCCGTCGGTTATGGCGCCGAGGCAGGCCAGATGGATCCATTTCTGCAAGAGATGAGCCGACGCTATTGTGCCGACTCGCTGGTGATCACGCGAAATGAAGAATCGCAGTCCGTGCTGGGACATCTCGGAGTGCCCACCGAGCTGGGTACTGACACGGCTTGGACTTTCGAACCACTGGGTTTCGAATATGGCGAAAGAGTCTTGCGGCAGGCCGGCTGGGACGGACAGACGCCGATCCTGGGCCTAGCCCCGATTAATCCTTTCTGGTGGCCGGTCCGCCCATCGCTGGTCAAGCTGGCGTTGTGCTCCACGCTGGGAACCTACCGCGACAGTCACTACCGCTCCATCTATTTCTACAAGGACGGCGCTCACGTGGCTGAGGCCTTCCATAGCTACCTGCGAACCTTTGCGGATGGTGTACTGGCGTTCTGTCGCGATCACCGCGTCTTTCCCATAATGATTGGCATGGAAGCCCTCGATCGCCGGGCTTGCGAGATCATGGGCGAGCACCTCGGTACTGTTCCTCTCTTCATTTCTGATCAGTACGACATGTACCAGTTGGTGAGCATACTGCGCTGTTGTCACTTGCTCGTCTCGTCACGTTATCACGGGATCGTCACTTGCATGCCGGCTCTGGTCGCCTCAGCAGGCGTGACGATGGACGAACGCATTCGCAACCTCATGCGCGAGCGAGGGCATGAGGATCTCCTGCTCGAAGTAGACGACCCAAATCTGGCCGGCAAGCTAGTTGTTATCCTGAACAAGCTGCTAAAGGAGTCCGACTCGATCCGCAACGGGATTGGCCGGACGGTCGTTCGCAACCTGAAGGTGATGGCA
Source organism: uncultured Acidimicrobiia bacterium (assembly GCA_963752385.1). Classification (GTDB taxonomy): domain Bacteria; phylum Acidobacteriota; class Terriglobia; order Versatilivoradales; family Versatilivoraceae; genus CAVVYL01. Next base: position 185,273 of record CAVVYL010000044.1, read on the forward strand.
CGAATGGGAGTTTATTTTCAGGAACATGTTCGGCAGCGCTATCCTGAGTTTCCACTGCGCACCGGTCGCCTCAGCTGGGAAGACTACCTTCCACCGCTCGGCACGCGACTGCGAACACTGGTCGAAGAGTTCGAATAGCATGAACCCCTGCACCGTTGTTGAAACATGATCATTCATGTCTTGCCCTAGAGTTGAGGTACCTTCCAAATCGCTCCTCAATTCCTTTCGATTACCACTCTTTTGGGACGGCCAAAGCTCTTCAGAATCGTATTGTCAGGCTCTCACGACCACCCGGACTCGGTCAAAGCGGTAACCGCCTGGCGCGTAGCAAGACTTAAGTCAAGCGATGAACTTTCTTGAGACCATTTTCGCAAATCTCGAAAAGACGCCCGAGAAGGTGATTCTCTTAGAGGTACACGAGAACCGCCTCGCCCAGCAGACCTGCGGGGAACTGTTAACAGCAATCGACAGAGCACGAAGTGCTCTGAAGCAAGCTGGACTAAACAGCGGCGACCGCTGCGTGCTGTTCGGGCCCAACAGCAGCTGCTGGGTGGCTGCCGACCTGGCCATCATGGCGGAAGGCGGGATCGTCGTTCCGTTCTATTTCCGCCAGGCTCCTGAGGAATTGGTCGCAATGATGAAGGATTGCACGCCGACGCTGCTCGTTTGCGCGAATGCCGAGTTGCGGCAATCAATCACCTCGATCTTGCCGGCCGCTCCTTGCACACTGCTCTACGATGAGCTCTTCAGCGGAAACAGCGACCACTCGATCGAGCCGCTGAAACTCTCCAACGATTCTCCGGTGACTATCATCTACACCTCAGGAACCTCAGGCGACGCCAAGGGTGTGGTTCTCAATGCCGGCAACGTTAGCTTCATGGTGCAGCGAACTCGTGCGCGGCTGGAAGAGCTTATGAGAACCGTTGTAAAAGCGAATGACGACCGCGTTTTCCACTACTTGCCCTTTTGTTTCGCAGGATCCTGGATGCTGTTGCTGACCTGCTTGGTCCGCAACAACGCGCTCATGATGTCCACCGACCTGGATAGACTTGCGGACGAGCTCAAGATAGCCAAACCCCATTATTTTCTCAATGTGCCTGCATTGTTGGATCGCATTCGGAATGGCGTGCTGGGACAGCTCCAGAAAAAGGGTGGGCTAGCGCTGACACTCTTCGAAAAGGGACAGGCTGCGTGGCTTCGGCGACGCGCCTGCAACCGGCAGTCGTTGGACGGAGCGTTCCTGGCACTGGCGGAAGCGCTGGTATTCCCCAAGATTAAACAACGGTTAGGACCCAACCTCCGAACCTTGATCTGCGGCTCTGCTCCGCTGGCTGAAGAGACGCAGCTATTTTTTCAGATGATCGGTATTCCGGTGCTCCAGGTCTACGGGCTGACGGAAACAACTGCAATTTGTACGATGGACGATGTTCATGATCATACGCCTGGCCGCGTCGGACCTGCGATTCCGGGTATCGAAATGAAACTAGGTAAGCAGGATGAGATTCTGGTCCGTGGCCCCAATATCTTTCCGGGTTACTGGAACCGCCCGCAAGCCACAGCGGAAGTAGTCAGGGACGGTTGGCTGCATACGGGCGATCAGGGACACGTGGATGAGAAGGGCAACTGGAAAATTGTCGGGCGGCTCAAGGATCTCATCATTCCTACTTCCGGCCACAACATCAGTCCAGAACCGATTGAACAAATGATTCTGAGCGTGCTGCCCGAAACTGAGCAAGCCATGGTCGTCGGCAATGGCCGGAAGTTTCTATCTGTCATCGTGACGGGAAACGTTCCAGCTGAAAGAATCTCTGCGGCGCTAGAGAAGGTAAATCAGGGCTTGCCACATTACAAGCAGGTCCGCAAGTTTCACTTGAGCCCGGAAGCCTTTACCGTTGAAAATGGCCTGCTGACCGCGAATCGGAAAATGAAGCGAGCCCATATTGAGGCACGCTACAGAAAAGAGATCGATGGCCTATACCAAGTCGACCCGCCACCGTGAAGCAAAGAGGGACTGTTATGGGCGTATGTTGATGGTGTTGTCATTGGGCCTGCGGGAAAGGAAGCGACGTTCGATTCCTGGTCGATAGTAGCGTAACTTATACTCTCTGCCGCAGAAGGACTGGATCGCCATCGAACTAGCTCCCATCTGCTCGGTGAACTTCGTCTGGCTGATGGAACGCAAATCCAGCGAAATGTCTCTGAATGCCATATGACTTTCCCTCAGGGAGAAGGGGAGGATGAAGCGCCTTTGGGCGCCGTAACTCTAGAAATCCTCGTGCTGGTTCTTCATCCATTTGCCGGACGCTCCAACCGATGAAAATGCTGCTGGTCTGAGTCTGCTGCGTATGGACATGTTCGAAGGCAAAGCGCTGTCCTGGAAGCGACATGGCGCAACCATCGAGTTGGTCCTGCATCGAGAACCCTGCAATGAGGTTGGTTCGGAGATGCTCGATGAGTTGGAGCGCTTGGCTGATGCTCTCGAGGAACCAGACACTAATGCGCGCTCGGTCTTGATTTATAGTAGCGTCGCAGCAGGCTTCAGTGCCGGTGCCGACTTGCGGGAACTCTATCGCGGCATTCAGTCTCTAGATACAGAAGCGCGCAAAGATGGCGTGCGCAGTTTTTTGAATCGCATTCATCGAGTTTACAACCTGATCGACAGTTCGCCTCTCATCGCTGTGGCAGCAGTGCACGGAGTCGTTTTTGGCGGAGGCTTCGAGCTGGCGTTGACTTGCGATATGATTGTGGCCGATCGCACTGCGCGTTTTTGCTTTCCGGAACTGCGACTCGGACTGATTCCCGGCTTTGGTGGTGTCCCGCGACTGAAACGTGATTTGGGAAACAGCATCGTACGCGACCTGATTCTGACGGGACGCAGCATCAACGCCAACAAGGCTGCTTCGGTCGGTTTGGTGAGCCAGCTAGTGGCCCCAGGCGAAGCGCTTCGTGTGGCGCGGGGCGTCATCGCCCAGGTGGAGAAAGTGGATCGTGACGCAACGGCGGCAGCCAAACAGTTCATCAAGCCGATCCCCTACGGCGAGCTGCAGGAAGAAATTCGTCTTTTCTGCGAGCTGATCGGCCGGCCGGCTGTCGAAACAGCGTTGCGCAACTTTGTTGAAGACACGAGCCCTCAGCCGTATTTGCCCTGAAGTGAGTTGTTTAAGTGTCAGGCGTTCAGTGCTAGGTGCTAACAGGCAGCTGCCCGATCTATTTGACCTGCACCGAGTATTTCAAGTCTCAACGAACCTGGGGAGTCGCCTGACTCTCGGGCCTGACACCTGGTACCCCACACCTGACACCACAGAGAGCCTATGCCAACCCTTGAAGAGACGCTAACCCAATTACTGAACCTCGCGGCCGCACATTTTCAGGTTTCAGCCACAGACTTGAATCCGGATGACGACTTCTTCAGGAAACTGAAGATCAACAGTCTCCAGGCACTTGATCTGCTCACGAAGCTGGAGACTCACTTCAACGTCGAACTGCCGGACTATGAACTTCAAGGAGTCACCGACTTCCGGACGCTCGCGGAGCGGATTCAGTCGCGACTGTGATGAAGCCAACCGCTCCTGACCTTTCTTCCCACGCTTCTCTGGGTGATGCTCTGAGCGCGGCACTGGAACAGTGGCACGATCGGGTGGTCTTGATCGAAGCTGACCGGGATCGCGAAAACTGCCGCCTTACCTATGCCGACTTCAAACGTGCTGCATTGCCTATTGCTGTCGCGCTGCAATCCTCTGCGTTCGCAGCGGGTGACCGCGCCGCCATCGTTATGTCGAACCAGTCCAAGTGGCTGATCTCGGCTTACGCGGTGTTTTACTCGGGAGGCGTGCTAGTACCGATTGACTTCAAGCTGACCGCCGCAGAGCATCTTGCTTTGCTCGCACACGCGGAAGTCAAGGTGCTGATCATCGAGTATCCCCTTTGGCGCTCGATCACGCAGTCACCGGAATTCAGAAACTTCACTGTCGCTCAGGTGCTAGTCACCGAGGCCCCCAAGAGTGCTGACCTTGGCCGGGCACGTCGCTGGGAGCAATGCACTGACGCCACCAAACCTGCTTTCGTTCCCCGACAACGTGACGACGTCGCTTGTATTGTGTATTCGTCTGGCACCGCCGGTCGCCCCAAGGGTTGCATGTTGACGCATGACAATTACCTTAAACAGTGTCAGTCGTTGATGACGTGGTACCCTTTCTGGCCTGCAGTGCAGTATCTCAGCATCTTGCCAACGAACCATGCCATCGACTTCATGGTGGGCTTCATCGGACCCTTTGTTTGTGGGGCCACCGTCGTTCACCTCCGGACCCTTCGGCCGGAATACCTGAAGGACGCCTTCCCGCGTTTCAAAATCACCTATGCCAGTGTCGTACCGATGGTGCTCAAAGCTATCGAAGCGGGTCTGAGAGCCAAGTTCAGCGAATTGCCACAGTTTCGCCGCTGGGTACTCCATCGACTGATTGCCGTCAATCGTTTCCTCACCCGCTCTCAGCCCCGCCCGGCAGTGAGCCGAATGCTCCTGCCCCAAATCCACCAAGCTTTCGGGGGACAACTCCTGGCCTTGATCACCGGCGGCGCGTTTGCCGAACCCACAACGCTCCAGTTCTTTTATGATCTTGGGATCCCTGTGGCTAACGGCTATGGTTTAACCGAAGCGGGTACGGCAGTCACTGTGAATGACTTGAAACCCTTTCGGGCAGATACGGTGGGAAAGCCCTTGCCCGGAGTTGAGCTGCGAATCCTCGACCCAAATGTTGACGGCATCGGTCAGGTGGCCGTTCGAAGCAAGACTGTCATGAAAGGTTACCTCAACGATCCGTCACTGACGGCTGAGGTGCTGGCCGATGGCTGGCTTCTGACGGGAGACCTTGGCCGCCTGGACTCTACCGGTCACCTTCAGCTCTTCGGGCGTTTGAAGAACATGATTGTCACGGAAGGTGGGAAAAACATCTATCCTGAGGACATCGAGTGTGCGTTCGCGGGGCTTGCCGTCAAAGAGTACTGTGTCTTTGCGGCGAATTACGTGTGGAAGCAACAGACCCTTTTCGGCGAGCAGCTGATGCTCGTCCTCCGGCTTAATCCAGGCTCCGAGATGACCTCCGCGTTGTTACAAGATCTTCGGTCTCGTAATCGTTCGCTTGCCAACTTCAAACGCCTGAGCGGGTATGTGCTTTGGGACGCCGATTTCCCGCGTACGGCATCCCTGAAGATCAAGCGGGATGTGCTGGCAGAACAAATTGCGGCGCGGCTTGACCGGAATGTGGCGCTTCGGGAGCTTTAGAAGCGAGCGCTCAAGCACGAGACTCGAGGACCTGAGCCTGAGACTTGGCGGACCCAGGCGAATCAGGAACCGAGAAGCGGCGACGAAAATACCCCGTTGCGCCGAGTCTGGCGTTTCCTGCACTGGACGTCTGCATTCAGGCCGCTTACGAGAGACAGGTATCGATGAAAGGATACTTTGCGATCGTCAATCCCGCTGCTGGTGGAGGTCGCTGCGGGAGGATCGCTGCGAAGACCCTGGACTACTTGCGGACACAGGGGATCGAGATTGAGGCGGTGCAAACTCGCGGGGCTGGAGAGGCGACTGTCCTCGCACGCGAAGCCTACGCCGGCGGTTACCGCAATTTCCTGGCAGGCGGCGGGGATGGCACCAGCTATGAAGTGATAAACGGCCTCTTCCCGCTAGCCGGTGGCCTCCAACGACCAGCCCTTGGATTCCTGCCTTTGGGTACGGGTAACTCGTTCTTGCGGGACTTCACGCCGAACGGGCTGGATCATGCTTTAGAGGCTATCGTGACCGGACGCAGCCGTCCTTGTGACGTTCTGCGTCTCACGCATCGCGACGGAATGCTCCACTACATCAACTTGCTCAGCGTCGGCTTTACCGCCGAGGCGGGCGAGTTGACAAATCGCCGGTTCAAGCGTTTCGGCGAGGCTGGTTATCTTCTGGCTATTCTCCTCTGCTGGATGCGGCTTCATTTTCCAGTTTTCCCACTTCGTCTGGACGGCGCCAATGAACTTGATCAGCGTCCTTGTACCTATCTGACCTTCTCTAACAGCCGATACACGGGCGGCCAGCTCATGATTGCGCCCTCCGCTGATACTGCCGATGGATTAATTGAAATGACGCGAGTGGGCCCGATCGGACGGTGGGATTTCGCCCGAACGTTTCCTAAGATTTTCACGGGTGCTCACATGAGGCATCCGCTGGTTTCCCGGACAGCGACACGTCAGGTGGATTTCCAGCTGTCTGCGCCGATCGATGTCATGATCGACGGCGAAGTCTTGCGTTGCCAACCTGTCAGCATCGACGTGCTGCCGTTGGCTTTGGATGTGATTGTGTGAGACAGGCTTGAGAGTTGAGACTTGAACGAACTCTGGCTGATCATTCGCAGCACGTTTCTTTGGACTCTAAGCGCCCTGCATTTCTTCACGGTCTGCACATTTCTCGTCTTCCTGGGCATTTTCTTCGATCCGCGCTGGAACGACTGGCCACAGCGCTGGTTTTTCCGGAACATTCTGAGAGTCGCTGGCGCTGGATTTGAAGTCAAGTATGCAGCGGGCTTTGATCGTCAGCGGACCAGCATTTTCATTTGCAATCACGTCAACATCTTTGACGCATTTGTCATCTATTCGGCCATTCCCCAGTTTGTGCGTGGACTGGAACTGGAGGGTCATTTCAAGATTCCGGCCTACGGCTGGATGATGAAACGATTTGGGAACATTCCAGTGGGCCGCGGCGGTGGGCCATCTCAATTCAAGAAAACGCTCGAGCGTGTGCGCTCCCACATCGAGAATGGTATCAGTGTGATTATCTTTGCTGAAGGGACGCGGACTCTGGACGGTCACGTTGGGCCTTTTCAGAAAGGCGGCTTCGTGATGGCGCACCAGATCGGGGCGCCCATCGTTCCCATGAGTATCTGCGGCTCTTATCAGTTCAATCGCAAAGGCAGCTGGTTGCTGCGTCCCTCCAAGATTACGGTCTATCTGCACGACACCATCGAGACGAGGGACATCCCCAGAAGTGAGCTCAACTCCCTCAGGGAGCGTGTTCACCGCATCGTGTCCGAACAAGTCGATGAGTCCTTGGAAGGATCAGGGGACAGGGGAGAGGGAACAGGCACCAGAGGATAGGGGACTGCGGCATCCCTCTCTATTCCCTGTCCCCTGTTCCCGCCCTGTTCCCTGTCAACTGTCCGCTTCCCCTATCCCTCCGCATCCACGGCGGCAATCAAAGCCTTGATGTACCCGAAGGTGTAGGCGAACGCCTGAAGCCCTCTGGGATCGGCCCCAACCGTCGGAACGTGGTCCGGCATCATCATGCCGTCGTAACCGATTTCCTTGTAGATGCGCATCGCCTCCAGCATGTCCACATCGCCATTGTCGATGTAAGTCTCTTGAAAGTTCAGAAATCTTCCCTTGATGTTGCGGAAGTGCACGTTGAAGATCTTCTTACTCGTCCCGAAGTGACGGATAACATCGAAGATCTCCCTGCCTGGGTCCTGCAACATTTCGGAAACCGTCCCCTGACAGAAGTTCAATCCATGGTAAGGACTTTCTTTGATACTGAGGAATCGCTTCAACCCGTCAACACTGCCAAGCACTGTTTCAACGCCCCGGTAGCCCTTACCAGGAGGCATGCCCGGGTCATGCGGGTGGCAGGCGATGCGGACTTTGTATTCATTGGCAACTGGAACGACGCGTTCGAGAAAATAAGCGATCCGCTCCCAGTAAGTGTCGGCGCTCACGGGTCCGGCTTCGGTGAGAGTTGTTTCCTGTTTCGCCTTGTCGTAGACAAATGTGCTGTAGCGCGAGCGTCCTCTGCCCGGCGTGGACTCCGTGCGGACAACACCCAGGATGCTCATGTTGTACTTGACTGCCGGTATCCCGGCTTTGGCGACGTTGCGAATCATCTGACAGATGCTGTCGATGTCCCGGTCCCGCTGCGGGCTTTTGCCTAGCATGATGCTGGGCAACTCAGCTCTTGTGATATAGGCCGAGCTCAGCGGCAGCGGCACCATGTCCAGCTGGATGCCGTAGGACTCCACACGCTCGCGAAGGCGTATTAGTCCTTCAGCGGTCCAGTTTTCATCCATCCTCTCCGACGGCAAAGAGCTGCAGATGTGATTGACTCCCAACGAACAGAGCACTTCCAGAATTTCATTCGATGAGCCATGCTGGGTGCCGACCTTCATGAGCGCCTTTCGTGGCGACTTCGTCGTCGTTCCTTGTGCGAGCGTCTGGTTTGAAGCAATGGCACGGGAACCGACCGTTGCTCCGGCCAAACGCAAGAAGTCCCTTCGCTCCATGCACACCTCCTTTTGGTTTGAATCTCTCGCAACGGTACAGATGTCCGATATCATCTGCGTGGCGAGAGGACTGCGAAGTCAAGGCAGGAGACGCTTTTCAGCAACTATTCGTCGTGCATATCGGTCAGCGTCGCCGTTCTGCCACTCGCGCTGCCCATTCTCTCCGCGCGATCGCAGATATCAACGACAGTTGGGCGGACAGTACTTCCCAGCCCTGTCCCCCTCGAAAATAGGCCAGTGCCGTGCGGACCAAAGCCCGCGCGAGCCTCAGGCTATTGTTCCCTGTCACGTTAAGAAGCCAGGGGTCTTCCCAACGCAACGGGCCAAACCCCTTCCGGCCCAAGGAAGTCGAGATCACCACTTTTTCGAGGCGGGTCTCGGGCAGAAAACCATAATTATGCACCCACCCGCGGCCACTGAGCCCCTCCAGGCCTGCACCCCAAGGGACGGACGTTGCGAATGCGACACCCGGATACGTATTGATCATCACCATTCCATGCCGTAACTTCGCAGCCATCTGCTCCACTTCTGCAGCGCCGGGAGCCGACGTGAAGAGAGAAATCCCCAAATCGCCGCTGAGATCCTTGGAATTGGCCAGGGCGAGCACACGCTCGCCAAAGTTGTCGTCTGGAATTGGCAACAAACCCAGAATGGGACCGAACGCTTCGTCGCGGAAGATGCGCATCCTTTCATTGGTCTCCCGAATGAGGCAAGTAGGAAAGTAACGCTCGTTTGCTTTTGCGACTGCCGGTTTGACGCGAGCTCCCTGCCCAGTCAGATCAGCAACGAAGGTTTCCAAACGCCTGGCAGCCGAGACATCAACCACCATTCTCGAACCGTTTGCGGCATGGTTCCGTCGCGTTGCCAGGGTCATTTCGTCCCACAGGACGTCAGCAAACGCGTCCTCTGCAGATTTGGGAACAAGAGCCACTTGAAAACTCACGCAATGCTGTCCGTTGTTGGCAAGCGCCCCGAACGCAACTTGGCGCGCCACCTGTCGCAGGTTCAGCCGACTGGAGAGGGCATCGGGAAACGCAATCGCGGCCGTGACGCCACCCAGTTCCGCAGTCACCTTCTCGCGACCTGCCACCTGCTCAACCGCCGCCGCCGTGCGCGAGCTACCGGTGAGGTGAATGTGCGAGAATTCGGGTCGAGCTGCCAGCCAGGCCCCCACGTCGGGCCCGCCATACACAAATTGCAGCGCTTTGGCCTTCCGCAAGGGCTCGAAGATTCGCTCCAAGTGCCATCCAACAAACTCAACCTTTTCGGAAATCTTCGCAACCACCCGCTGCTGGCGAAGGCAAAGTAAGTGGATAATGTCCAGAGCGCCGATGCTGGCAAGATTGAAGGGCAGCAAGGAGAGCGCCAGACAGCCGTTGTTGCTGGGGGGTTTTGGCTGCGAATCACTACCAACGTCATGCCCTTCGTCACGAAGCAGAACGTGCCCCGCGAATCCTGGAAACAGCCAGGCCTCGAGCTGGTTGGCTGGCAGGACTCTTATGGCTGGACGTCCTGCAAACGTCGTCAAGCGCGACTTCGGCAGATCCGCGCTCAGGTCGAGCAAACGTCCCTGAGGAGAGCTATTCGCGAGAATGCCGCGCCGCGTTGACAGGATTCCCCACACTGACGGGAATATGACTTCCAGCCAAACTTCTCCTGGCGTAACGCCCATCCGCTCAGCCGTTTCAGACGCCAGGGCATCTCCGCAGACGAAGAACAACTCGGCGACCTGATTCAGAAGGTCGGCCACTTGGTCAGCCGGCGTTTGATCCCAGCGCTTGGCCCGCTCTGCATCCAGCAGCTCTCGTAGGGACGATTGAAGAGAGGATTCGCTCATGGAGAGTTACGGAGGGGAAAGGGATTTGAACTTCGTTTCCGCGAGCGCAATCACAGTTCCACCAGGGCCTTGATGAACCTGGTTTTCGGACTCAGCCATTCGTGGAATTGGGTGGTGACGTCGTCAAATGGGACTCTGTGCGTGATCCAGGAACGGATGTCAACTTTTCCAGATTCCAGGCGATGAATCACGGTTCGGAAGTCGGATGCTGTCGCGTTGCGGCTGCGGAGCAGCGTCAATTCACGCCGGTGCGCGTCCTGGTCGCGAAACGACACACTCCCTTGGACCAAACCGACCAGGACCAGACGTCCTCCGTGGGCGACGAAATCGAACGAAGCCTCCATGGAGCTTGGGTTACCGGTTGCGTCGAAAACCACGGTTGGCATGTCACCCCGCGTCGCGTCTCTCAGTTGTTCGACAGTTTCACTTCCGGCGGTTAGCGTGAACTCGATGTCGAAGTGCTGTCGAGCGAAACGCAGCCGCTCTTCGTTGACGTCCATCACAATCAGCCGGGCTCCGGCAAGCTGGGCGAACTGAATGACCGAAAGCCCAATGGGACCGGCGCCAATCACCAATGCAAATTCTCCCGTTTCGATTTGGGCGCGTGCCACCGCGTGGGCCCCGATGCACAGAGGTTCCACCAGCGCGAGCTGGTCTAGAGACAGGCGATCGGACCGGTGGAGCTTGGCCAACGGCACCTTGATCCACTCGCGCATGCCACCGTCAGTGTGGACGCCGAGACACTGGAGTTGCACACAACAGTTTGTCTTACCTCGGCGGCAGGCAATGCATTGGCCACAGCTCAAGTAGGGCTCCACCGCACAGCGATCTCCCGGCTTGAAGTCCAAAGCATTCTTGCCCGCGCTGGCGACTTCCACCCCTAGCTCGTGCCCCAGAATACGAGGATAGCTGAAAAACGGCTGTTCCCCTTTGAAGGCATGCAAGTCTGTGCCACAAATCCCGATTCGTCTCACGCGGACAATGGCCTCATCAGCTGAAAGATCATCTGAAGGGGCCGTGCGGATCAAGGCAAGTTGACCTGGCTCAGTCAAGATAATGGTTTTCATCGTCATCCTGTCAAACCGTGCCTGAGAATCTCAGCGCCGTCGCCTCCTCCCGTGAACACACTCTCCTGAGAGGAGTGGGGTGCCGTGTCGGCAGTGGGGGTCCATTGTGGAGCGAAACCCTGCCTCAAAGGCGCGGGCATTTCCCTTGCTAAGGACCCAAGGCTTTTCACGCCTTGCGAAGCGCATAAGGGCGAGACTAGGAGAGGAGGATCATCCTTTGGCAGACGCCCTGCCGCAAAAAGCGGGGCGCTCCCTGCTCAACGTCCTTCTACCGTTGCGGCAGAACCTCCAAGTGGCTTCTCGTGCCAGTTCAGGTGTTTACGCAAGAACTGAAATGTGCCTTCGGCGTTGATGGTATGTCCGCCGTTGAAGTACTCAATCTCGGTTCTGTCCCGAAGTCCAAACTGCGTATAGAGCCAGCGGACCTTGGCATACTCATGAGCGACCCACTGGTCCCGTCCGACGTGATCATGGTGGCCGCGCTCGACCATGAAGGGTCTTGGTAGCATCAGATAACTCATCTCAGCATAGTCGAATGTCTGTCCCATGTTGAAGTAGGGCATTTCCCACTCAATGGTGAACATGAAGCTGAAAGGCTGATCCGTGGCCGCCACCTTGCGTGTCCAGCTGTTGAAATCTCCTGAACAGATCGAGAGGGCATAGTTCTCCAGAACCGTCGGAACGCGCACGGCCGTCTCGCCGCCGTAACTCAGTCCGTAGAAGCCGATACGTTTGTCATCCACGAACGGCAACGTTCCCAACCAGCGTAGCAGCTGATCATGCTGGCTGATAATGAAGGAAAACAAGGAAGCCTTTACTCCGTTGGCTTTCCGGCTGAGCCAGCGATAGCGGTCTTCGCCACGATAGAGATTGTGCGGGGCAAAGACAACAAACCCGCGATCTGCTAGCCGGGCTGCAAAGTTCCGGTAATACGCGTCATCGCCCGCGACGACATTCTGTGGCAAGCCTTGCCGCCCATGTTGGCAGACGACGACAGGACGCCGCTCGCCGGGCCGAATGTCTTTTGGAACCAGGAGGATTCCCCAGGCGAACAGTTCTTTCCAGACATCCAGAACGACCTCATATCCCACCCACTTTTGCATGTCATAGATTTTGCGGGTGCGCGGGTTAGGCGGCAGCAGAGGATCGTCAAAGCGGCCAAGCACCTCTTCCCATAAATAGCGCCGGTATTCTGCTGAGGCTTTGACAAAGGGTTCGGGCGAGAGCGTCTTGTGGCGCAGCTCTTTTGACCAGGTTCGGTCGGCCAGCTCAGGCGCGACCTTATAGAGGAAGAAGCGGTCACGCACATGCTCCGAGTTGCGGACCAGTTGCTGTACGTGGCGTTCCAGTTCCTTCACCAGCCGCTGTTGCCGCTCGGTTGCATCAACGCGCTTCCTGCCTTCGACGGGCAGGAGGTTCGATGAGGCCATCGGCGAGTCATTGCCCAGCCATTTCGCGAACAGGCTCATCGCCTCTGAAGAGCCAGGCGGAAGCAAGCCTTTCCCGGATCCACTCAAAAGCTGCCTGCGCTGGAACCCGGGCGGGAGGAGAGTGTCGATACGCCGGAACTCCTGCGAAACATTCTTGAAAGGTGGCGTCTTCAAATCGCCTTTGGGACTGGTCACAATCGGCTCAGCACTGTACTCGACAATCAGGTCGCGAGGCGCAATGAGAGTGGCTAGTTCAGCATCCCCGAACTCACGCAGCAATCCCCAGACATTCCGGTAAATAGGCTCAGACCACACATCTTGACGGGATCGGAAGTAGCCGCTGATTAGAGCAACGTCTATGCGAGGGTCGCATGCGGCCGCGTAGAACGCCAGCAGTCCGCCTTCACCGTAGCCAGCAACGCCGATCTTGGTTTTCCCGGCCGACTTCTGGTGAAACCAATCAACCGCCGCCAGGATCCGCTGCACTTCGTAGCCAATGATGTGACGACCCATGTGGAAGGCTTGACGGTAGATCCACTCGCGATGAGGCTGGTCGGTTTGACCGAAATCTGGGTGCCTTGACCAACGTGTGTCACGATCGACCAGCGCCGGAACGAGTACTTCGAAACCATTCTCGGCCAGCCGCCGCGCAAATTGCACTTCGCGAGGCAAGCCCGGCATCAGCCCAACGAGCTGCTCGGGAGCCTGGTCTGCATCCGGCAGCGCAACGACCGATGCCAGGCTGCGTGACGTAGGCACCAGAAGTAATCCTTCTCCCGTGACTCCTTCCAGGACTGGCCAGCGCACCTGATAAATGCGGTACCGCTGGGTTTCCGAGACCAACGCCGGATTACTGTCGTCACCGAAGCGCTCCATCCGAGCTGGAAGCCGCGGATCCACAACGCCGATGATCCGCATGAACCGCTCGCGATTCGGCTCTACCGACGCTTCATAGGCTTGGCGGGAGGAAACGTCACGCCGCCAATGCTTAGGTCGCATCTGGATGGCCTCGCCTATCTTCCGCTCCACGTAGCTATGCGCACCGTCCATCATTCTTTCCGAAAGATCTCCATCCCAGGTCAACGCCGTTGTCCCGGCAAGCGGCTCGACTTGCCCAAAGGCGAGGGACGGCAGACAGAGGAGGGTAACTGCAAAGACAAGCCGGACCGCGCGCCAACCAGACAACTTCGTCTTATTGAGGATGGCAGAATGAAATGACGAAACTCCAGCCCTCCGGCCCTTTTCCCATTGGGAAAAGGGGTGCCGAGCGACAGCGGTCGCCCAACGGGGCGCGGGCGTAACATCAATCCAATCAAGTAGAAGAGGTGTCACCATGTGCAAACATCAGGGATTCAACCTTCTCGACAATCTGTCTTCATTCGTCTTGACTTCCGTTCGTGCACACTTTCGCTTCCCGCATCCCTCGCGTTATGACACCTCAACCCATGATTCGGTTTTGGCGCTTGCGAGCACAGCATCGCAAACCTTTTGTGTTTCCTGGGCATCGCGGAAGGTGGGGCTCGCCGGCTGGCCCTTCGACAATCCATTCAGGAAGTCGGCTACTTGATGGATGAAGCTGTGTTCATAACCGATTTGGAGCCCGGGCACCCACCAGTGGTTCATGTAAGGGTGCTCGCCATCGGTGACGTGGATGGAGCGCCAGCCGCGCAGCCCGCTCTCGTCGCGGTGGTCGAAGTACGAAAGACGATGCAGATCGTGCAGATTCCACTGGATGGACGCTTTCTCGCCATTGATCTCGAAAGTGTAGAGAGCCTTGTGCCCGCGAGCGTAGCGGGTGGACTCAAAAGTGGCAAGTGACCCATTCTTGAAGCGCGCCAGAAACGCGCAGGCATCGTCGATGCCGACTGGCTCGACCTTGCCTGTGAGGTTGTGTTTGCGCTCTTTGACGAAGGTCTCCGTCATGGCACTGACGCGGTCGATTCCTCCGTTGAGCCAAATAGCTGTATCGATGCAGTGGGCCAGAAGGTCGCCGGTGACCCCACTGCCTGCTACCGCTGCGTCCAGCCGCCACAGCCCTGTGCCCCCTTGGGGCAGCTCTGGGGAAATGGTCCAGTCCTGAAGGAAAACAGCCCGGTAATGGAAAATGCGGCCGAGTCGCCCCTCATCCACCAGTTTCTTCGCCAGTGTGACAGCTGGAATGCGGCGGTAGTTGTACCAGACCATGTTTGGGATTCGGGCCTTCTCGACTGCCGCCACCATTTCCGCGCCCTCCTGGCTATTCATCGCCAGCGGCTTCTCGGTCAAGATCATCTTGCCGGCCCGAGCGGCGGCCAGCGCGATCTCCCGGTGCAAATTATTTGGAGCGCAGACATCGACAAGACCAATATCTGGTCGCTCAATGAGCTTCCGCCAGTCGGTTTCCACGGACTCGTAGCCCCAGGCGTCCGCGAAAGCTTTCAGCTTGGCTGCGTCTCGAGCACACACGGCCTTGAGCACCGGCTGGTACTCCAGGTCGAAGAAGTTGTTTACCTTGCGATAGGCGTTGGAATGAGCCCGGGCCATAAAGCCGTAGCCGATCAGGCCGACGTTGAGTGTCTTGGTCATAACCGTCTTCTCCTGAGGTTGCTGCAAATTGTGTAGTGGGGCAACAAGTCAAGAACAGAGCACCGATTCACTCCTTCTGCTATTGACATTTTGCAAACTATAGTGGCACTTCTCCTCCTCGCTTTGATTTGATGTCCCCCCTGGGCTACTTTCGGTGGCCCTTACAGGGCCAAAAGCCGCTGTCCGTGCAGTATTGCAGCATCCCCTGTGTCCAGCCAAAAAATGTGGGACACGGTCAGCTTGTTAGTCGAGTACCCGCCCTCCGATTTAAGCAGTAGGCACATCACGCGCTTTCCTGCGTAGACTCCTGCCACGCCAGCTCAAGGTCGCCGTGGAGTGACTCGACGATCGGGCCCCAGGTGTGGATGGGTCCGCTCATCTCCCCGGCTTCCTGCCTCACTGAGCGTTAACAGTGCAAGCCCGCTCCAGTCAATCGAAGTCAAGCTCACGCCACCGCTTTGGACGGGCGGCCCTCATCTTACTATCCAATCGTCAAAGACTTTCTCGGCGGGCCAAGAGCACTTTTTGGTAACGACGTGCAACGACGAGTAGACCTGCCACGAACTCCAAAGCGGCCCGAGGACTGCTGTGTTCGAAGACTCGCCAATCACCGACCAGTGTCCGCTGCAGCTGCTTGGCACGAGGAATTCTGTGGCTGTGGCGTTCCAGTTGCTGGTATACCCAGTGCCGCAGTCCCCACGCCACCCTTGCGGGATCGCGTTTGAAAGCCTGTACCCACTCCTTTGGCAGCGCAGCTTCACATTCTTGCCGGGCGGCGTGACCAAGTAGACGGCTGTCGTAGAACAAGAGCAGGCTGGCGGCTCTTTTGTGCTGCCCGAAAAGGGAGCGGGGCACACCAGCCTGCTCCAGAATGCGTCTCGGGATCGGACGGTCGTAGCCTTTATGCAACAGGTACGCACTCATTTCGGAAGCGCGGGAAATAGCCGCGATCTCTGGATGGCGTCGCGCGCCGATCATGGGAACGGGAACATGGATGAAGTCTTTCCAGAGGCGAAATTCCTGGAGGCTAGCACCGCTCAGATCAGCCCGAGCCAGAACAGCATTGGGTGCCAGGTTTAATCCCCAGTGAGCGCCATGAAATCCAGTTAGCAGGACCCGACCTCGCAACAGTGAGCTGAAACCCTGTAAACAGTAGTCTTCCCCTCCCATCCCTGTCGCCAGGAAATCGGCCACCTCTTCAAAAGGTCCTTCCGCAGCCTCCGGCCGGCTGAATTCGTAGACCCTGAGTCCCAGCACTTCTCCGACGGGCTTGCCGCTGTCGCTTTGCCCTCCACGGGCATTCCTCAGCGTCACAGCCTCGCGGCATCCGAGAGGGGCTGCAAGCGCGGCCACGGACGCCGAGTCGTAGCCAGTCGAACATGTGGCTAGTGGACGATACGGTGCCCCCCGACGAGGAATCTCAGCATTTGCGAAGACCAACTCCAATGTCTCCCGCAGATATTCCACATACTCTTTAAAGCTAGGGAAGTGCGGCGGCATCGGCTTACGGATCAGAAGAAAGTCCCCGTTAGGCGCCAACTCGACGTTATCATAGACGAGCCGCAGCATCTCTCCCTCGGCCGTGCGAAACAGCATCTTGTCATAGGCATCGATCCCTAGGCACAGCGATGCGAACTTTGCGCCATAACGAGGATCCCATGGTGGCACGATTTCGTGATACGCCACCAGAAAAGCGAGCGAATTAGAAATGCTCCATCCAGCAGAGTGCCTATAGAGATAGAGACATTCGAGCGTATGTGACGGAGTCACGAAAAGCCACTTGTGGCCTCGCGTGCTTAACCCGGAGCCAAAAACATTTGGTACGCCCTGAAGATCTTCATCCGCCCTCACGGCTACGCAACCCTCCACAAAGCCGTGATCATGGATATAGACAGCCGGCCCATGAAGTAGTCTGCTGCTTCCAGTAGCCGTACTCTCGAACAGCCACGCATGAGACGGCAGTTCAGGAATAGCTTCACGGGCGAACTCCAGCTTCACCATTGCTGCTCTCCTATCTTACGGCGCGTGAGATCAGCTGCCCGCCGGCTCTCCGGAGGGACGCCGCCATTGTATCCCCGCCGAGACCTGCCCCACAAACGAGAGAGGGTCCAAGCGCAGGGTTGCGTCACTATATTCTCCAATCCTTGTTAGTTGCCATTGAAACCAGGGGTTTTGTTGAAGCGTTTCCGATCCTGCGAGTTGGGTCGGGAATCGAGGAGGATCATTGCAAAACCGGGCCAGAAACTCAAGCATCTGGAACTGTTGCGGATTCTGAATTGGGTTCCTGCGGACGGCGTCCTTCCGTTGTGAGGCCTGCGGCAATGGCTGCTTTCCAGATCCGATAGCACGAAATCCGAGAACAGCCACCTGTTCAGACCGAGTTCGGCAGTGCCGATTGGGCACGCAGATGGCTCAGCAGCCGGTCCGCGCACTGCTCGCCACGGTGGACGCAGTCGGGAATCCCAACACCTGCATAGGCATTCCCGGCCAGCTGAAGAGTCGGGAATGGCTGGATGCTCCTGTCGATTTGGTCAATCAGAGTGAGATGTCCAACGCGATATTGGGCCATCGCCAGAGGGTGCCGCTCGACTTGAGTGAAGAGCGGTGCCAGCTGGATTCCGAGAAGATCACGAAGGTTGTGCCGGACAATGCGGATGATGTCGGCGTCGCCGTACTCAAACGCTTTCGGCTGCAGCGCTCCGCCGACAAAAGCCCGTAACAGAGCGAACCCTTGAGGAGCGCGGGCGGCAAACTTCATATGGGAAAAGGTGCAGGCGAGGATCTCGCGCTTCTCGATGGCTGGTACGACGAATCCAAAACCTTCTAAGACTCTGGGAATGTCCTTCAGTCGATATGCCAGATTCACGGTAGCAGTCGAGGCATAACGGATGCTCCGCAGCCTTTCGGCAACCGTGGCATCGAGGCTTTCCACCAGACTTGCCGATTGATAGGCCGCCAGAGCTAAACAGAGGGCATCTGCCTGAAATTCTGCGCCGCCATTTGTCCTCAAGAACCACTGGCGCGATGGGCAGTCGAAACGTACGCCTGTCAACCGGGAGTGGAGTCGAATTGACTCTGCCGGCAGTTTGGTCCGGAGGGCATCCACGATCTGGCGCATTCCCCTGCTCAGGGAAACAAACAGGCTGTAGCGCGGTGCTCCAGGCTGATGGCTCTGCGGCTGCCGCAGCTTGCGACCTTGGCGCAACATGGCCAAAATGACGCTACGGTGCTGGCGCTCCATTTCCAGGAAGCGCGGCATCGATGCCCTCAAACTAAGTTCTTCGGGATCGGCAGTGTAAATGCCGCCTACCATTGGTTGTGCCATTCGCTCCAGCACCTCCTGGCCCAACCGACGTCGGACGAAGCTGGCGAGACTTTCGTCCTGATTCTCGGATTCTTTCTGTATCTTCGGGATAAATAGGTCGGCCAACATACGAGCCTTACCAGTCCAGCTGAAAATGCGGGTGGTCACGAGTGGCCAGAGCCGGGTCGGCGCCATGAGATAGAAGCCATCCGGGACTGGATGTAGTTTTCCTCTGAGCGCTATGAAACTGCGCCGGTTGGTTTCTTCCGTACCGACGAGTCGAGGTTCAAGTCCGAGGCGTTGGCACAACGTTAAGGCCCAAGGCTTTTCCGAGATGAACGAGTCCGGTCCACCCTCAAGAATGAAACCGTCGCGCTCGACCGTTTCGATAACACCACCCAAACGGTTGCTGGCTTCCAGCAACACCAATTCGACGGGGAAACTCATTCTGCGGCTTTCTTCGAGAATACGGTGCGCGGCCGCCAGACCAGAAATGCCGCCACCAGCAACCACAACGCGAGGGATGGAGGAACTGGGAGGACTCATGTGAGGCTCTAGGCCCCTGTGTCTGGTTGACCTGGTCGCACCCAATGAGAACATCAGGAATGCGGACAAGGCTCAAATCCAATCAAGACTTGGTGTCCAGCTCAAGGGAATCTTAAGCAGTGTGTTCGGATGGCTTTCCCAGTGCGCCGGCCCAGACCTGACAGACCTTGACATGATCACAGATCAGGGCCGATCGGAGCAAGGAGAACCTCGGGTTCAAGGCCGGAGAACCCGCTTCACGCGAGGTTATTCGCCCTTTTAATAAAGTGAAGTCAAGCCGTAAGAGAAGTGTTGCGCAGGCTTTCCAGCCTACCTTTGAAGTTTGGACATTTTTCAGAAAGCCTGCTACCCGATATCATCCACTTGCTGGAAAGGAAGTGGGCCGGGAGTACGATCACCCTCGCGTTCGCTTCGCAAGCGCTGTCACCCCCTTTTCCAAAGGCGACTTTGGAGGAACCTGGGAAGTGACAGAGCGCCGGCGCATCGCAGATGTCCACCCATACTACCGACGATCCCTGTTAGGAAGGTGTTCTACCGTTCGAAGGTTGTGGAAGCGGCGGGGCCTTTTCTGGTCTTCTGAAGGAGGACCAAAACGGCCCCTCGCCGAGCTGTGGAGGGAACGCGTTGGACTGATTTGAGGAAGGACTTACCTTCTGGAGAGGGCAACCTCGATTGCCACATATTCTGAAATAGTGGCGTCATTCTAGGAATCGAGTCTGGCTAAAGCAACTCGCAAAACTACGAGGGGGGCACGTCTGGCGAGTCAATTCCACCATCTAGGATCCCGGTCTTCCCGCTGTGGGCTCATGAAAAAGAACCAGCGACGATGCTAAGATACGTGGCTTCAACAACCTAGCTCCCTAAGACCACCGCCAAACAGGGATGCCAGGGGGAGCGGAGATAACGATGGAGGTAGTGCGGTATAAAGTGTGTAAAGCTGGCAAGAAAGAGAGGCGGCTGAGAGCTCCAGAAGTGATATAAAGCTTTTGTCCAAAACCTAAATCACTGAAAGGAGAACAACCGCCATGCTGAAATATTAACATTGAAGTGGAAAGCCCACAGCAGCGCTTAAAGAGGCGAGGGGCCAAGAAGGAGAAGCAATCGCTGAAGCGGCACTTGCTGGAGAAACTGCGCGAGTGGGTCAATGGGTTGTTGGAAGGGGAGCGGGACGAGTTTCTGGGGCGGGCCCGGTATCAAGGGCTGGATGAGGAGCACGACAACTATCGCAATGGCTATCGACCGCGGCGGCTGAACTTTTTCGGACTGGGAGCAGTCGAGCTGAAGGTGCCTCGAGATCGGCAGGGGGAGTTTGAATCGGCCTGGCTGCCGGAGCGCAAGGCTCAGGATCCCGAGACCGAAGCCTTCTTAGCCGAAGCTTTTCTGGCGGGTTTATCGACCCGTGATTTGGCGCGGATCTCGGAGAAGCACCTGGGCAGAGATACGATTCCAAGCAGGTGTCGCGGATCTTGGGGCGTGCGACGACCGAGCTGGAAGCCTGGCGCCAGCGGCCGTTAGGAGAAGTGGGGTACAAGTTTCTCTACGTCGATGGGGCCAACTTTCGAGTGCGGATCAACGGAGTCGTGAGTCGCCAGAGTTTCTGCGCGGTGCTTGGTGTCAGCGAGCAGAACCAATGTTTTGAAGTGCTGGCTCTGGAGATGGGCGACCGGGAACGAGTCGACCTGTGGGAGAGCGTTTTTACCAGCTTGGTGCAGAGAGGTTTCCCAACTGAGGCCGTGGAGCTGGGCATCATGGATGGATTGCCAGGACTGGAAGCTGTCTTTAAGCGCTTTTTCCCTCGGGCGCAGACGCAGCGTTGCCAGAAGCATGCCAGGGCCAACGCCTGTCGGCGGGTGCGAGTCAAAGAGCGAGAAGCGTTCTCCAAAGACGTCAACAAGATCCTCTACGCCTCCAGTGAGAGCGCCGCCGGTGTGGCTTTTTTCGCCTTGAAAGAGCAGGGGGCCGGTTGTTTCCCACGGCGGTCCAGATTCTGGAACGGAACCTGGATTCGCTGCTGACGTTCTTTCAATTCGACTCGACCTACTGGACCAGCTTGGGCACCACCAATCCCATTGAACGGCTCAACAAAGAATTCAAACGGAGAACGAAAGCGATGGAAGTAACCGGAGGAGAGATCTCCACCTATCGTTGCTTAGCTTATGTTGCCCAAACGATGGAGTACCGTTGGAGCTTTCATCCCCTCTCTCAATGGTCGGCCATTTTTGACCGCAAATCGTGGAGCAGGGAATCCCAACCGTCCTGCTTGCTGCAGGCAGCGTTTTTGCCCGCCCTTGGAGACAGCAGCGCCTTCCAAGGTTGGACGCCACAAGCTTCGTGAATCTGTGTTGGTGATATCGGATATCGTCGTGATTACAACGCCGCTCAACGTGTCCTCGACGAGATCGCCTGGGCCGACCGCCACGATGACGCCATTCTCTACGTTCGCCCTGCTGTACATGACGGCTATCTTCCTCGAGCTGGGGGAGAGGTGGAGGTATCCCTATTTCACGCTCGGGACCCTGCTGCTAACCGTGCTTTTCGTCTCGACCGGCATCACCCGCATCACCTTCCTGATCTTTCTGGGGATCACCACTTCGCACTTCCTCCTTGTTCAGTTCCCCGACGTGGCCAACCACGTGAACATTGCCATCTACTGCAACCTCGTTATGATATTTGGGATCGTCTACTCGCTGGTCCGGATCCGCGACTTTCCTGCTGACGACGATTGTTTCGAGCTGATGCGGCCCGTGCTTCGGGGAAGCCTGATCCTAGTGTACGTGATGGCCGGCTTCCACAAGCTGAACGCCGACTTCTTCGACCCCACCGTTTCTTGCGGCGGTAAAATGCTCGGCGACCTGGCCCGCATGGCGAGGACCACTCCCCTCGGTATTCCAACAGGGCTTGTTTTCGCCGCGGCGATCCTAGCTGTCGGGCATCGGCTTCTCTCCTCGAGCCCGCTCCGGCGCCATCTCCCGGTCCTCGCCGGGGTGGGAGTCCTCGGCTTCGGCGTCCTGGCGGCAGTAATCGTCCTGAAGCCATACCCGCCGGATGCGACCGCCCTGCTGGTTCTGGCGATGGCGGTGGTGGTGACCGTGTGGGAGCTTGTCGGCGGGCTGCTGCTCGCGATTCCCAGGCTCCAGGCGCCGGTGCTGGCCTTTTCGTGGACCATGCACGCAACGCTGGCCCTCATCGGCTTCGTGGACTTCGGGGCTCTCGCTCTCGCGCTGCTCTTCACCTTCGTTCCGCAGCCCTATCGCGACACCTTGAGCGATAGTCTTCGGCTGCCCATCGTCCGTCGCCCGCTGACCCGGGTTCACGTCTACTTCGCCATCAACCTCGCGGCGGGTGTGATCTCGGGTCTCGCAAGCGGGTTCGCCGCAGCGCTGCTCTTCAACCTGGCCGCCCTCGTCTTCATCTGGCCCCTGCTATCCGCCGCTGTGGCGGCCCGGCCGAGACCCGCGTGGACCGGTGTGTCCCTGTCGAGCCGGATGACGCCGAAGTGGATGCTCGTTCTTCCCGCTCTATTGGTGCTGCACGGCATTACCTCATACGTCGGGCTGCGCACGGCCGGTAACTTCTCCATGTTCAGCAACCTGCGGACCGAGGGACCGCTGTCCAACCACTTCCTTCTCGGCGGCAATCCCCTGAAGCGCTGGGGCTACCAGGAAGACGTGGTCCACTTCATCCACATCGACGACCGGCGGGCCAGGATCGGCTACCAGTATCAGGCGCTGCAGGGGAACCGGCTGCCGGTCGTGGAATTCAGGAAGCTGATCTACCGATGGACCAGGGCAGGAGCGACGATTCCCATCACCTTCGAGTATCGGGGCAAGGTCCATTCGACGGAAGACATCGCAAACGATCCGGCCTGGCGCACGGACGCCTGGGACTGGGAGATGCGGCTCCTGGATTTCCGGGTCATCCAGCCCGACGGACCGAATCGCTGCCGGTGGTGAGCGTCGTGACCGACATTCTCGAGACGTTAACTAATTTTATTACTCCCGGCTCTGTGTTTCGGTGTCTTCAAGTCTTATCGGAGGAATTCTGCTAAATGCTAGGCGTCACGATAGTGCTCTGGGGGAGCTACGCGTTAGTTGTCGACCTCGAGTCTAGAATCTTGGTCCGAATCTCGGACCATTGGTTGCGGGAGGACAAGGCAACTCGGTTAGACCTGCTCATGGCGGCGGAACAGCCAACGAGAGAACCAGCGCCGGTTACGGGCCACAACCCAGTATCCGGCGTCGACAATCCAGAGAAGGGGAATTATGGAAAGAACGGCAGCCAATTTCCTCCACCCGATCAAATCTAAAACATAAAGACTGGCGCGACCACCGGCAAGCACCACACCATTGGGAGTGATGAGATGGACGCGAATGAATGCAGATGAACGCACATTTCAAGAGAGTTGAACTGTGGGTCAAGCGGCTGCTAAACTAGATCGATCCTGGCCTTCCGGCTGCATCGAACAATTTTCCATGTGAAGTCCAGGCCATTCTGTAGTAGGAGGTCAGCCTATACCAAGGTATAATCCGTCGATACTAACAGACAATCGCCAGCTGTGTCCGACTGAAACTATGATTTACCCGGATATCGAGAGCAGCCCAGTGCTCAGGAGGGATGAGATCCCCTGGCTAATTCCAGTCACGAGCCGGTTCACGCATCTTAGGGTGTGCAGAACCTCGGTCGGCAGCTAGCGGCTCTACTGGCATGGTCATCTTTTCGAGTACGGCTTCCCTCTGGTATGACGACGCGTCGCGGCAGCTCGCTGGTTCAGGAAGGGAACCTAACCACTTCTCGTGTCACACAGAACTTTAATCCACCAGAAGCCAAGCTCCAGGCAGGGTTTGAAATGGATGCTCAAAATTGAGCGGCTTTTACTGCTCTCCGGAACGGTGCTCATGCTTGTTTATGCCGGAGTGATTCTTTATGGGCTGATTGGGTCTCGCATTGAGCTGCGAAGATTTAGGGCGATTCAACAGCGCGCGGCGCTCTCAGGCAACCATTCCGAAAGGCGGCAGCTGCTGTCCCCTGAAGTCGACTTTAGCCTCTGGTCTGAGAAAAGAATCGTGGCTTTCGAAAAGAGCATGTCCAAGCAATTCCCACTTCCGTTGGCGGTGCTGCGGGTCCCCAAGATTCATCTTGAGGTGCCAGTTCTGGATGGAACCGACGATCTGACACTGAACCGGGCCGTCGGGCGGATCATCGGAACAGCCCGCCTAGGCGAACGAGGCAATATGGGCATCGCGGGTCACCGAGATGGATTCTTTCGAGGTTTGAAGGAGATCGCGGCTGGAGACGTCGTTGAGTTAGATACCCCGAGCTATACGGTGCCGTACGTCGTGGGCAGGGTCCAGATTGTGAACCCAGATGACGTTCATATATTGGAAGACAAATCTGTTGCTCTGACGCTCGTCACCTGCTACCCGTTCTACTTTGTTGGTGACGCACCGCAGCGCTACATCGTTCAATGCTTTTTGAAACAGGATCCAAAGCAAGATTGATGCAGGTCGACCAGTCCACGAGTCTAGCCAGATCCCGCCAGGCCGGAAACCCGCATGGAACCTGACGCCTAGCACCAACACGTTCTTGCCTTGACTTGCCCGTCATCTCCTGCACCCGTTTCTTGTTGCATACCTATCAGCGTTGAAGAAATCCTCCGGCTAACAGTGGGGAGCGCGCCGCAGGATGCGAGTCGGTTCGAAGGGGCGCCGTTTGAAGGCCGACGGGAGCCGACACAGCGGCCGGCTCCCTAAAAACAAAATCTCACAGCAATCATGGCCCCGGGGGGCCACAACGCGGGATGAATTGGCTGCGCCAAGCTCGGTTACGTGATCTATAGGAATCAGTGAGTTACAGCTCTATTTCAGAAGAGCACTTGGCAGAAACGGAAAGGTTTCCGCCCTGGATCTTAGCTGCTAGCCGCGCTCTTCTTGGCAGGAAGAGTAATACTGACCGGCTCGGCTAACTGGAAGTCGAGTTTGGTTTCAGACGGCACCTGAACCTCTTTCCCGTGAGTCAGCAACTGCGCAGCCGCTCCAGCTCCCGCTCCAACACCCGCTCCTATGGCAGCGCCCTTTCCGCCTCCTGCAATCGCGCCAATGGCGGTTCCTACGGCGGCGCCAATGCCAACCCGCTTCGCCGTTTGCTTGCCGCGTGAGTCGCCCACGGCTTGGTAGGAGCTGCTAGCGAGCGGATAAGACTTGCCATGGGCACGAATTCCCGTCAGCTGCAACTCGAGTTCGCTGCTGCCTTTCATTTTTCCCGATGCCTTCGCCCGAGTGAGCGCTACGGCGACATCCGCTCCCTTGGGAACTACCACGCTCTCGTCCACGACAATCGGCGCATCGAGCGAAGCCGCAAAAGTCTGTCCCACTTGATTCTGCTTGGAGTTCACGGAATCGATCATTTGGATTCTCACTGACGTGCCAGCCGGAACTGTGACAACGCGCGGCGGTGGGGGCGCAGCCTTCTTGACCACGGGCTTTGGTTCAACTGGCGGGGGGGGTGGAGGGGCCGCCTCGGCTGGCGGCTTGGCCGACTCGATTCCAGCCGGAGCTTGAGCGTCTAACCCAGGTGCCGTCGTTGCAGCTGCCTGGGGAGTGCTGAGTTGCATCTGATCGTTGACCTTCTTCACCCCAGGCGTTTCGATGGCTAGTTGATATGCCTTCAATCGCGCAGCGTCACTCGAAACCTGCCCGGCCAGGGTAACCTCTCCATCTTTCACTGCGATATCAATGGGCTCACTCTTCACCTGTGTATCAGAGAAATAGCGACCCTTGAGAGCAGCATTGATTTCCTCGTCAGACGGCCCTCTCGAACAGGCTGTCCAGGAGAACAGCAGGCATAATGTCAGGATCGCTCCCAACCAGTGTCTTGGACTTTGTCTCATTGGATTCCTCCCTTTTACTCGTGCCCCTGTCAGCTATCCACAGACCTAGGGACTCTATGACTCTTTGACTTTTGAGTACTTGTTCAATAGCTCGCCGAGCGGCCTCACGAGGTCTGGCGGTTGAACCTCTACTCAGGACTTGTTGCGATGTCACGGCCTTCCTGTGGATCGGCTTCTTGTCGTCAGTTTCCTGCCTTAGTGTCGAAACCTCCAGAGAAATACCGGCGAAAGCGCCGCGAGAACTATAGGTATTCTGCTGTGCCTTTTCTCAGTAGATCATCAAGTATCGCCTTTTTCAGGCGTCGCCATTACGTCATCCAATACGTTGGCTGCCGTGTCGCATCGTTCAACGGCTTCTCCGCAGCGTTCAATGATGCCACCATCATAATGACGCACGTCACTGCGATCAACAGATATGTTTCGGTCTCAACATTCTCTGGAAAAGCTGGCTATTGCCGGTGACATCCGAGCCTTCTCAGCTGTCTTTCAATGGAGACCGGGTCTCAGATCCTTCAAGAACGGCAGGGATTGGTTTCAGGCGGAATGGGCCATGGCAGCCTTGGCGACCTGCCTGCCATGCGAGTCTCCCGATTTTGCGCTTGGAGAGCCAATGGTGAGTTTTTCTGCCATTCGGACCAGGTCGACCAAAGACTCTGCTTCCATCTTTTGCATCATCTGACTGCGATGCACCTTCACTGTAACTTCACTCGTCCCCAGTTCCCTCGCTATTTGCTTGTTCAGCAACCCGGATACAACCAGGTCCAGCACTTCTCGCTCCCGCACCGTTAGTCGATGGTATCGTTCGCGGAGCTGGGCTAACTCGGCCCTCTGCTGCCGGGCCCGGCGGTCTTGTTCCACTGCCTGCGCGACTGCCTGCAACAGATCCTGATTACGGAATGGCTTGGTGAGAAACTCTACTGCTCCAGCCTTCATTGCCTGCACGGTCATGGGGATATCGCCATGACCGGTAAGGAAAATCACTGGAAGGTGAAGGCCGCCAGCGCTTAGTTCCTGCTGCAAGTCCAGCCCGCTCAACCCGGGCAGGCAGACATCAAGTATAAGACAGCCCGGCACGTCAGGGCGCTGCGAGCGCAGAAACTCTGTGGCCGTGGCGAAGGTGTGCACGTGTAGGCCGGTCGATTCGATCAACCGTTTCACCGCGGCCCGCACCGACATGTCATCATCTATGACGTAAACACTCGCTTTCGGTTCGTTCATGATGTCTCCTCACGGTACACTGGCAGGGTGAAGCAAAAGGTCAGTCCACCACTGAGGTTGGCCGTGGCCCACATCCTGCCCTGATGATCATGGATGATGGTACGGCTAATCGATAAGCCCATCCCCAGTCCCTGCTTCTTGGTGGTGAAAAACGGTTCAAAGGCGCGCTCCAGCTCTTCCGGCGCCAACCCCACTCCGGAGTCCCGCACTGTCACCAGGACTTCGTCCGGGGCTTGCCGAGCCGACTGGATCAGCAGCTCTCGTGACCCCTCCTCAGTCTCCGCAACAGCCTCGATCCCATTCTTTATCAGGTTCAGCAGGACTTGCTGCAGCCGAACCCGGTCGCCCATGACCAGTGGGAGGTTGGTAGCCAGTTCGACCCGCAGCTCCACCCCCTTCAGGGTGACTTCGCTCCTGACCAAAGCACAAACTTCGCTAATGGCTCCGTTGATCGAAAGCGGCGCCTTCGCCGGGACACTCTTGCGGAGCAGAGCGCGAATACCACCGCTGACGTCGCTCACGCGGCGCGCGTCCCGGACAACGTCCTCCAATATCTCGCGAATCTGATTCCAGTCAGGGTCGGCACACTGGACCCAGTCGAGGCAGAGGTCAGCATTGGTAATGACGGCGGTCAGAGGTTGGTTAATCTCGTGAGCGATCGAAGCCGCCAGTTCGCCCATCAAGGTGACCCGGGAAACATGGGCAAGTTCGGTCTGCGCTTTATGCAAGGCTTCCTCAGCCCGCTTGCGCTCGGTGATGTCGAGATGAGAAACGACAATTCCTCGCTGCTGCGGCAGCCGTATCGCCGACATTCGATACCAGACCGAGGACGAAGTCTCCGGTGACCGGCACTCATACTCCATCTCAAACGCTTGCCGTGACGCATCGATCACAGCCTGGAGTCCCGCCAAGGCATGCCGAGCAGTCTCGTTTCCCTGCATCCAGGCCTGCCGGCAGGTCTCGAGGTAGTTGGCGCCGACAGCCATCGTGGCTGGCGAAATACCGCCGATCTCACGCCCGAAGCTGTTCCATTGCTTGTTGACGGTAACAATGGTGCCGTCGCGATCAACAACGGCGATGGAGATCTTCAACGAGTCCAGAACCACCCGGTAGAGCTCTTCGCTTTCGCGCAAGGCCTCTTCAGTTTCCATGTAGGCCCGCACATCAGCAAAGATCCCACTCATGCGTTGAAAACCTGGCGCCACCTCGTCAGGCCACAACTCCTGCGACACCCGGCCAGAGATCTTGTCCGCCATACAACCACCTTTCAACTCCACACAAACCTGCCGAGGCATACCTGCGCATGAGATCCAACACCTGGAGACAAACGGTGACAATCAAATCCATCCTCTTGCGGATATACTTCTGCCCGTAGAGTGGCGGACCGCCGTTTGGTAGAGCTGGTCACTGAAATGCTGCGTATGAAAACAGATGTCATTCTAAACTGCAGTTAAGTCAAGCTACTTTCGCGTCAGAAGCAGAATCGACGCTCAAATAGCCTCGCCGTCGGCGCGGAGACGAAGAGCAGACCCGAGCCCGTAAAGCTGGGAAAGCTTACACTGCCAAATTCCCCTTCGGTACTAGTAGTTTTACGGGATGGTGATTTTTTCGCTTGGCGCCGGGTCTCCTATGTGCTGGAATAAATTAATGCGCTGTGTTGAGTCGTGGTGAGTGACCTTGACTTGCCAGACGACCTGCTCAATGCTGGGATCTTGTGTTCTGTCGGATCCTGCGGGATTCTTCTGGGTCTTACCGGTGCCTTTCCGCAAACCGCCTGGAAAAGGCTCCGATACCCGTCTATGGTCTTCCGGTGGGTGGGGTCAAAGCCGCCTAATGAGTTCAAAGCCACGTAGCTGTAAGGAAAGCGCTCCAGAGTCTCATCCTGTACTTGGGGCCAGAGCCAATCGGCGTTCAGACCCGCACACGCCGCTCAGAAGGCTGGCGCGTCGCGTCTTGCCGTCAGCGCTGCGGAAGGCGCTGCGCCTTCTGAGCCACTCGTCGTGGCAGTGGCTTTGCGACCAGGTTCCCGACCGCTTTGTGCAGGCGTCGTACTTCAAGCGGACGTTCGGACGTGACCTGAACCTAGCGGCACCCCAGACGTTCAATGAAAAGATCCAGTGGCTGATGCTGTACCACCGGATTCCTGAAGTGACACGGCTCGCGGACAAGTATGAGGTTCGGAGCTACGTAGCCCAGCAGGTCGGGGATTGGCTGCTCAACGACCTCTATGGCGCATGGGACGATCCATCGGCCCTGGCGTTCGACCAACTCCCGAAATCGTTCGTCCTCAAGGTGACGTCAGGCTCTGGCCAAAGCGTTTTCTGTCGAGACAAGTCGCGACTCGATGTCGAAAGCACCCGGCGTAAGCTGGCGAAGTGGATGAAGCGGAGTGAGTACTGGGTGGCGCGAGAGTGGTGCTACAAGAACATCCGACCCCGAATCATCTGCGAGCGGTTCCTGACAGATGAGACAGGAGCTATCCCGTCGGACTTCAAGTTCTTCTGCTTCGACGGAGAGCCTCTGTTCGTGCAGCTCGATATGGATCGTTTCGCGAACCATCGGCGCGACTTGTTCGACCTCGACTGGAAGCTGCTTCCCTTTGATATCGGACTGTATCCCTCCAGCGGTTTGAATATACAGCGGCCCCAGAACCTCGAGACCATGATCTCAGTGGCGCGCGCATTGTCACGGGGGTTCCCATTCGTCCGTGTCGATCTGTACTCGATTCGAGAGCGCGTGATCTTTGGCGAAATGACCAGCCTGCGGCGGATCGCAGATTGTGCTGCACACCTGATGGAACAGAGGCACTGAAGCTTCCGAAGTCATCGAACTCGACCTTCCTGAGACGGCTTTCATCGAGAATGGGATGGCCCTCTCACAGCTGACCGAGCCAAGAACCTTTTGAGTTGAATGTTACCAGGTTCACCGACAGGGAGGCCACCGGGTGAGTGGTGGCAGCCTGTTGCTCCAAGGACCCCCATCACCTCGCTGGCTTACGCCAACTCGCCCCTCCTCATCCGAGGGGAATCCCGCCGTCAGGTTCTTTTTCATCGAATCCTTAGCTGCGCGCTCGAGGATTCCTTCTGCAGCGAACGGTCCGCTATTCCACAAGCGGATGCCATCAGCCAGCTCGTAATTGAGGGCAGACCGGATTTTGTTCTCGATCTGGAGGTAGCGCGCAACCTTCTTTTGCGGAAGCACCTGGGCCAGTTTCTGAGAGTAACTGCGTCTGAGTTTCAGCTGCGCCTCCTCGATCGCTAAGGCTTCGTCGAGGAGCTTTTTGGCCTTCTCGTCAGTGAGCGTGTTGGCACTGTAGTCCCCGGCATAACTCTTGATCAAACTGCCAGTCCGCTTGTTGATCCCGTCAAGCCTTCTGGCAAGCCTCGTATATGGGCCAAAACCCCTTCGCTTCGGCCTCAGTGAGTTGCAAGTTTTGGTCTACGAGAAGCTTCTTATCGGCTTTGACTTTCTGGCGAAGGAATTCCAGGTTGCTCGATGTCGTTTCCTGTGCCGGCGCTGGTACAACTGCTAGCAGAGCCAGTATGAGCAGAATGGGTGGAAGTGATTTCATGAGAAAGCCTCCTGATTGGATGAAGAATCTTGAAGAGAGAATATCCCGACTGCGGAGGTTAGGTGCTCAGTTCTCCCTTGCCTGCTGTCCTCGACTTCAGCGCCTGGTCTAGAATCTCAAACAGGTCCGCCTTACTGAAGGGCTTGAGCAGGAAGCCCCGGGCGCCGGCCTGTAACGCTCGACCTCGGACTCCCTCGTCATCCTGAGCCGTGATGAAAATGATCGGGATTCGACGATTGGCTGCTGCCAGGTGATCCTGTAAGCCGAGGCCGCTCATACCTGGCAAAACCACATCAAGGATGAGACAGTCCAGCTTGGGCAAATGATCGGATTGCAAAACCTCTTCCGCAGAGGCGAATGCTTCGACAGTAAAGTGATGGGAGATGACGATCCTTTTGAGCGACTTCCGGACAGACTCGTCGTCATCGACGATGCCCACGACGGCTGATTCGTGCACCTTTGTCACCCTACGACTGACTCCTCACACCTGCAAAATGTGAGCACCTGTTGCGACCTGCCTAGACCGTTCTCACCATTCCCCACAGGGAATCCTAGCGGCCGCGCGCCACGCTTGTCCATTGTGCGTTCGTATCGGCGCCTAGTACTGTGGTATACATTTGAGGCAGGCAGCTTATACCTTGGTATAAATGGCGACGTCTGTTTTGTCCGGAAGGAGTCAGATTTTGGGAGGACCGGGAATAGGCCGAATGTCTCTGGTG
The DNA here is from genome assembly GCA_963752385.1 of uncultured Acidimicrobiia bacterium. GTDB lineage: Bacteria > Acidobacteriota > Terriglobia > Versatilivoradales > Versatilivoraceae > CAVVYL01. The sequence continues at coordinate 216,722 of CAVVYL010000044.1, forward strand.
CGGAAAAGCACGAGGTGTTGGCGAAGAAACCAGGTCTTCCCCGAGGAATCTTAGTCCCCGTGGGCAGCGACCAAGTTCACAAGACCGGTGAAGTCTCTCTTTTCCCTGGCCCCACCATTGGAGAGGCAGTTTGAGGGTTAGGGTTGCGATAGGACACTTCCGTCACGCGGCCGCCTGAGGTTGATCGCTACATCTTGGCCCCAAAGCCCCCCTACCGCTATACGAAGGCTGAAGCCGCTGAAACCCGTACGCGGACATCGCCCAAAAGCGTCTAGGTCTTCCCCTTTGGAGGATACTGCTTGAAGGCCTTGTTAAGAACTTCGCTGAGCTTCTGTTGCTGCTTTTCTGGATTCCCTAAATTCTTAACCCGATCTTGGACGATCGCGCGCCAGGCCAACTGGTTGGTCGAGGCATTCACCATCTCGATCAACAGGCTGCCTTGCACAGCAGTAGTGGAGGTAATCCCCGACCAACCTTGAGGAATACCCCAGTCGTACCGTGCTTCCTGCCCCGGTGCGTACAGGCTGCCTCCTGTTTGAAGCGCGCCCAAGGTACCGAAGTAGGTGACAAAGACATCTGGATTCTCTTTCGCTTCGGTCATGCCCTTGGCGTTGAGCTCATTGCGCATCGTATTGACGATATGCGTATCGAGCTGGTCGTGATTCTCGGCCGCCATCAGCAGGCCGGGCTTGAACGCATAGGTCTTGAACTTCGAAAACGGCGCGTCCTTGTCAAACTCACTTTTGATTTTTTCAGCCAAGGCAGACCCGGGCGTCAGGGCAAAGCTCAGTCCAATCAGAACAGCAACTCTCATCTTTCTTGTGCCTCCGTGTAAGATTTCCTTCGAATAGATCCGTCCCCCACCCACTACGGGAACGACCAACTGATCGACGTCGTTGTGACGTAGTCGCTGCCGGGGAGAGTGGCTGGTGGCCGACTGTCCAGGTTGACGGTCTGGCTCAAGTTCCACCAGAGACTCTGCCCGCGAATGAGCCGGTACTTCAGACTGGTGTTCCAGTCCATACGGACACGGCCCGCCACTGAAATGCTGGGGAAAACGAACAGCGTCGAATCCAGGTTCCACTGCCTAAATCTGAACCAGGAGACGTAGAGTCCAGCCAAGCCTTCAAGCCCATTTTCAGTAGGAGTGACCGTGGCGCCCACATCGTAGCGCTCGTTGTTCCAGACTACTCCGCCGATGAGCCGCACATTCAGCCTCTCGCGGCGGATGGCATTGTAGGTGGGGCCGCCGCCGACGATCGTGCGGAGATCCAGTTGTTGCTCTTGGCTCGTCAGGAAATCACCCAGAGCCCCCAGGCCCCACCTGGGCGAAAGCCGTTTGTCGAACCCTAACCGGAAGTTTTGGCGGTTGGTGCTGACCGTTTCTTGCTGGGTGGTGAAGATCGAGCTGAACGAAAAGGCAGCTCGATAACCAGGAGTCTCGTAGCTGACACCCCCGTCAGCGTTCCACTGCTTCTGGCTGTTGCTTTTCGTGAGAGATAACCCGCCGCCCAAGCTGATCTCGAGCAGCCCGCTCAGTCCGGCGACGGTTTGCCTGACCCAGTCGATTTCGTTGCGGTGCACTTTCTGCTCGGAATCGCCCATGAGGATCACCAACTCGTCCGCAGATTCGCCAGTGCCCGCGCCCTTCCCGATGCGGCCCAGGAAACGCTGGCCGGCAATCGTTTGAAGCTGAAAGATACGCTCGCTTTCCACGCGAGCGATTTGTCTCCAGTTAAGCTTGGCGTCGCCATCAATGAGAGGCGAACTGAAGATGAGCTGCCCGTGGTCAAGATATTTGATCGTGCCGCTGAGCCGGTCGCCGTTCTTGAAGACAACGACGTCCTGTGCTTTGGCCGGCAAAAGAAAGGCTCCCCCCAACCAAACCCCGACAAGCGTCAGGTCGACCACTTCTCTGATCGTGCGCACCCCTCCACCCTCCAAAGGTATTGCCTTGACTGCTTCGAGGACAGTCCCTCGGGAGCAGATGGAACCGACAATAAGGCCTTCAGCATAGTGAGCCAGGTTGAGAATGTCCACTGGAACCCGCAGATACGCAATTACGAAATTTGGTTCGCGTTTCGTGTTGGGTGATCGGGTTTCTCGCGCGACACTCAGCCGCCTCCCACCATCGTAGCTTCCCCGCTATCGCCCGTAAGATCACCTCTTGAACCTTCATCATCCGCTCCACGGCCGCTTCCGAATAGTGCTTCATGCTGACCTCCTGTCATCAGCATGCGCCTGATTCCTCCGCGACCTGATGCGGACATTTCATTTGCTAATCTCACCGGACAGATCATGTATCAATAACATCAAATGAAAACGTTATTGCGGTGAGGCAAGATGTTGTGCGATCAGTCTTGCAGATGATATCCAAAAGGATCATGAGATAAGCGGCGCTCCCACTGTCGAGAGGATTCTTCGAAGCGACGAATAGGGTTGAGGCAAAGTTGAGCCGTTAAGCAGCGGGGTCCTGCAGTTAGGCCGTTCATCGAGGTGACATCAATGGAGGAATCGAAATTGATATTGGGGATATTGGGGCCAATAGCAGGATTTATTACTGCTTCTTAGCTGAACCAATAAGGATCTACTTTTCGAATAAGTTCAGCAGAGGATTGAGGAAGGCATTGTATATGACCTCAAAAATGCGTGAAATCGAATTCTGATTGCTTGAAAGGCACGAAAACATTGGGTACAGCTTGAGAAACTAGCTGAGATTCACGGAGTTTAGACAATCTTTAAGCAGTGACTTGATCAGAGCCGCTTTGAATTGATTCTGGTAGTGATAGTCCTGGGCAAGACTAAAACATTGCGATTGGCTTTGTTGACGAGCTTGGCGGGAGAACGAAAAAGTCGGTTCGAACGCTGTCGAGCGTGGCAACAGGTATTCGGGGGGTAGGCAGAGCGTTTGAACCAGTGAACTAGGTTGAAAGCCAGCAGGAGGATCTGGAAGAACGCCACGTTGGAGGTCCACTGCTCGGTGGGGATCTTGGCCAAGGGGTAATGGTAGAGCAGTTCGCGGATGTCTTTTTCGATGGTGGCCCGCTTGTCGTAAAACCGCCAGACGTGCCAAGGTTGAGATTTCAGATTGGTGACCAACACGTGATAGACATACTTTCGGTCTTTGAACAAGGTCAGCTGCCGCGCTTCGGCCGGGTCTGGCGGGATGGGACGACGGACGACGACAAAGCGATGGGGCTTTCTCCAGGTTTGCGGCTGATATCGAAACACTCCCGCTTCCCAGCCGGAATGAATTTTGCGGAACCGGCATTGTTGAGCCCGACGTTTGATGATGGGATAACACTTGGCCACAATGGCATAGAGGCAGCCGACCGCTTCCAGGTAGGCAATGAGCCGATAGCGGAAGAAGCCCGCGTCGCTCGGAAGCGGATACGAGACCGTCCCAGTTTCTTGGGAGCTTTGGCCAAGCAACGTTGGACGAAGGCCACCACGCCGGTGCTGACCGCAGCATCCCCGGAGCGCAAAGACCCATGCAAGAACTCCTGGCAATGGGCTTCGAAGCACAACAGCGGGTGATAGGAACGCCGCCCGTGTTTTTTGGGATTGTAGCCCACGCGCGCACCCTGCTGGCGCCCGTAGACCGTCACCACCACCGAGTTGAGGTCGAAAGTCAAGCTGCTTCGGGACCGAGGCGAAGTAAACAGCCGTTGGCGCAGCTGGTCGTGCAGCTGAACGATCTGACGGATGGATGGGGGTGACAGACGTTTGAGGAATCGTCGCAGCGTGGACTGGTCTGGGAACCGTTCCAGCCCGAGCAAGGAGAGAAAGGTTCCGTTGTATTGCAGGATCTCGGTCTTGTTGATGCGTCGCAACCCGGCAATGATTACGAACAGCAAGGCCAGAATCAAGTCCGCTGGAGCGTAACCGGGGTTGCGCTGTGTGATCTGCACTTGACGTTGCAATCGGCGACGTAGCCCCAGCTGGCTGCAAAAACGCTGCATCAGCACCAGGCCGCCAAAATGTGTCAAGTGGTCCTCGGAAAACTGAAGATCGAGTCTCCGCAAGCCTTTTGGCATATTCCCTATGAGGAAAAAACGATCTGAGCCAATGACACAAAGCTCACCAAAAGTGAGGTTTGTGTCACAAACCATTCTTCTCTCTCAAGGCCTGAAATCATGCACTTTCTCACAGATTCATCAACTGATTTCACGCATTTTTGAGGTATATGAAAATAATACATCTATATGCTGGATTGAATGATGATTTTCCAAAAAGAAATAGCGGCCGAAAAAATTCGTAAGGACCAGCTCAAGATTAATATTGATACATTAACACAAGACTGTTACCTATCCGCCAAAGCAACTCCTATAGATTTTTATGAGATCGATGAATCAACACGGCGGCCTGGATGTTGCGGTAATGACATCACCTATCCTTGGTCTTATGGTCGTCATCTCGTCGATCTGGCCGGAAGACGGGCAAATCGGAAGTGATCGGCGTGGCCCGCATCGATGTCCGGATGGCCGACTTAACTGGCCAATCGTGATGCCCGCGCACATCTAACCCTCACAGAATGCGAACTCTGTCGGCGCGTGCACAGATTGGACCAGTTAAGTCGAAATTAACCGGCCAACCTGTTTGATCAGAGAGCGCTTAGGCTGAAATTAAGGTTCAAACAGATGTGGCCGGTTATTTTTAACAATCCGGGAACTACTCCATTAACAGAAACAACCGCGTTTCTCGATACTCATGTCAATCTCGCTGGAGCCGGACGGATGCACTCGCCCTAGCCATGATGAACGCGATAAAGTCTAGGCTTCGGCAATTCGAGACATTGGTCTATAACTCCCAAAAGGATACTTCCCGGAGATGCCGACGTGACCAAGATTGTTTCTTGGCTCGTGTCTAACTTCCGCCTCCAGTTGTGCAGGTAACAACAGCGGGAGCAGACGGCCCGCGCCAAGACACGGCGGCTCTAAGAGGACTCGTGAACGGTGGGGAATGAACTCACATTGAAGCTTTCTTCTCTAACCACGAGTAGAAGATTACTAGAAGTAACGACACGCTAGGAGAAGCAGAATGACGAAACAGATGGACCTGGTCGATCGATTCACACTCTCCGGCACCTCGATGAGCTTGAACCGCATGGGCTATGGCGCAACGCAACTTGCCGGTCCGCAGGTGTGGGCACCGCCGCGCGATGTGGACGGTGCGCTTGCTGTTCTGCGGGAAGCGGTAGCGGTCGGCGTCTCTCGATACAGCGACTTTTACGGTCCCTGTGACATCGATCTTAGCGGCGCTTCTCCTTCCGATGACTGGTGATCGTCACCAAGGTCGGCGCTCGCCGAGGCGAAGACAAGTCCTGGCTTCCTGCTCTTTCGCGTCAAGAACTGATCGACGCCGTACATGACAACCTTCGAAATCTCGGGTTAGACAAGCTCGACGTCGTCAATCTCCGCGTTGGAGGAATCATGGAGCCATCGGAAGGATCCATTGAAGAACCGCTGACCGTACTAGCCGAACTCAAGCGCCAGGGACTGATTCGTTATCTGGGTCTGAGCAACGTCCGCCCGCAGCAGTTCGCTGAGGCTCAGAGAATTACGGAGATAGTCTGCGTGCAGAACTTTTACAACGTCGCACACCGAACCGATGATGGCTTCATCGATGACCTCGCGAAACAAGGCATAGCCTATGTGCCATTCTTTCCACTGGGAGGCTTCACTCCTTTGCAGTCGTCGGCGCTCGACACAGCAGCAGCCTCACTGCGGGCCACGCCGATGCAGGTTGCGCTCGTGTGGCTTCTTCATAAGTCGCCGAACATCCTATTGATCCCGGGCACATCTTCTGTCGAACATCTTCGTGAGAATCTCAAGGCTGCAACGCTACAAATTCCTTCCGAAATGATTGCCGATCTTGATTCAATCAGCGGAATTCCTGGGGAGGGATTAACGGCGGCAACGCTCCAGTCTTAGGCCGGATCAGTAACAATAACCCCCTGAGAAGTTAACGAGGGAACGACCCAACTTCCGAATTGCCTACACGACCCTGGACTCGAATCGGTGAACGGTGCTTCCGTCATCGACTGTTGGTAGCCCAACCTTAAGTCACACACATGGCATAGTTTGAGACTTAATTCTAGGCCATCAGCTCTGCAGCTGGCAGAGTCCCAAAACCATGAAGAGTCTCAGCTGTCCCGACCGGTACTGCCCTTCTTCGGGAAAAGGCAACGTCGGAGCCATCATTCGCCACGGCTTTTACACGACTCGGTCGGGGAAGCGTCGTCGCTACCAGTGCCGGACTTGTGGAAAGACATTCTGCTCGATAACCGGGACACCTTATTATCGACTTCAGCACCGGCGTACGGTGTTTGATGAGGTTGCTCCTCCCAGTGTCTAAGGTCTGAATAAGTCTGCTATCGCTCGAGTCAAGCGAATTGCCTGGAACACGGTTCATCGCTGGCTAGAAAAAGCAGCGGCTTGGTTTCGTCTCTTCAGCGATCGAAAAATGAGAAGGCTGTCTGCCTCGGAGTTTCAGGCAGACGAGATGCGAACGATCGTTGGGGGCAAGAGCCAGCCAATCTGGGTTTTCGCCGTGATCGACGTCTGGTCCCGACTTTGGCCATCGACCGTGGTCGGGAAACGCAGCTACCGCAACACGCTGGACTTGTTTCGAGACCTCTCCAACCGAATGAGTCTCGAAGCTATTCCTCTGATCACCACCGACGCATTCAAGTTCTACGAGAGGGTCCGGTTGACAACTGTACGCCATTCTGCCACTCTGCGCCATGGAAACGCACGCTTGTGGGCTTCGGACTCCGGGCTAACGTCCCGGAGGGCCAGAAGGATGATTTCCTATCAGTGATGAACTACCCCGAAATTAAAAAGAGAGCACCGATTATTGTTTTTGCACTCTCTCTCACGTTTTGGTCGTTCGTCTATGGAGTGGCGGTCCAAAGATTCCGACTGTTCCCGTTCCAATTCATCCGCCAGGCGGAACTGGGTGCAAAGGAGATGCTGCCTATCTTAACTGGAAAGCTTCCTTGGTATATCGGCAGACCGATCGAACCGAGGCGGTAATCATACATCGACCGAACGCCTTTTCCGAAGGACTCACGTTGGTGAGCGGCCTGACGAAGGAAGGCGATATCGAAGTAAAAGTTATTACACGCGAAGGAGAAACGGTGCATCGATGGCTCATCGATTGGTTCGACGGGTTTTGGCCTGATCCGCGTCACATTCCTGAAGAAGAGATCCCGCAGAGGCGGCCGGCCACGCATATCCACGGCATCGCTCTTTTGAAAAACGGAGATTTGGTTTTCAACCTGGATGGTTTCGGGCTTGTGCGGATGGATCTGTGCGGGAAGGTCGTCTGGCGGCTGCCTTATCGAACGCACCATGCGCTTCATGTGGACGAGACGGGAAATATTTGGGTGGCGGGCCAAAAGCGGATCATGAAGCGTTCTCCTGAACTTGCCTAATTATCGGCCTCCATTCGAGGAGTACACTGTGCTGAAAGTGACGCCGGACGGCGAAATTTTGCGTGAAATCTCGATTTTCGATGTGCTGATCAAGAATGGGCTCCAAGGGCCTCTTGTACATGTCAGGCCAAATATAGTGATACAACGGAGGTCACCGGCGACACTCTCCACATGAACGACGTGGAAATTTTCCCGTCGCATCTGCAACCGGGCGTGTTTGAACGCAGGCGACATCATGATTTCGTTTCGAAATCATCCACGCCGTCATGGTTTTTAACCCTGAAACTCTAAAGATCAAATATCTCACCATAGGCAAAGTGGTTCGTCAGCACGATCCCGACTTCATCGACGGAAACAGAATATCGATTTTCGACAACAATCACGTCGGCGCCCGAATCTCAAGGTCGCGCAAAGCAGAATAGTCGTCGTGTGTGCGACCAACGATCAAGTGCAAGTGATTTATTCGGGGTCGAGCGAACGGCCGTTTTATACGCACATATGGGGAAGCACCAATGGCTGCCGAACGGAAACATTCTGATTACAGAATCCACGAAAGGCCGCGCCTTCGAAATCGATCCCGAAGGCGCGCTCGTTTGGGAATACTTCAATTTGGTCGACAAAGGGCCGTCTCGCGCTGGCTCACCGAAGCCGAGCGCCTGCCGTCTTTCTTTACCCCTTCGTTCTTCAGCTGAAGGTCGTCGCAAGTGCGCTAAGTGCTCAAACGGCAGTGGCATCAACGCCTCGATGAAAACTGACACTTGGCGGCAAGACATTCGGCATTTCGGGTTTCAGAGTTTTAGTGGATGCGTACCGATCAAAGAATTTAGGAGGTGTGTCATGAAGCGAGGTAATTTAACTGTGGTCTGCGTCACTGCTGCAGTTGCGCTCTTTCGATGTGGGCGACGCCTGCTTTCGCCTATTTGGGCCCTGGCGTCGGCCTCACGGCGATCGGTGCATTCCTCGCCTTGATCGTCGGGGTGATCGTCGCTTTTTTCGGTTTCATTTGGTATCCGGTGAAACGTCTCTTGCGAAAGGGAAAAGCCGATAAGCGCATCCCCGAGCGCACCGCAGCAAAAGCCTCAAGCTGAGTCTGTCGACGAAGGCGCATGACCTCGTTCATTGGAGCGGTTTTGCTCGTCGGCGGCGTGATCGCTCTGATCAAGATCTTTGGGCTGTTCCCAAGAGCATTGCAGGCGGTGCGCACGTCGAGGGGCGCTCTCGATGTTATGAACGATCCCGCAATTAGGGGATAATCGTAAAGAGTCGCTGCTGCAAGGGTACAGCCTATCGCTTCTCAGATCGTTCCTGGATCTCTTGATCCGCGGCGCCGGATCGATCGCTATACCCGTCGGACTATTGTGGGCTTTGGAATTCGCCGGCGTCTTGTCGCTCGAGGCGGTATTGGATCTCACGCTTTCCTGGCCGTTTCTGCTCGGCGGCGTCATAGCGGCCATAGCGGCCTTCTGGCTCTTAGAGAAATGAAATGGCCTTCGAAAACCGCTACTCGGCTCTCGACCGTCTTCTTCACAAACTCGCTTTCTCCACTCGCAAGGCGCAAATCGGCTTGGCCGACGTCGAAGACATTATTTTCCGCGACCGGCTTGCGCGCCATGAGCTCGATCGGCCGCTTTTCATCACAGCCTTGCCGCGGGCGGGAACGACGCTTCTTTTGGAGCTTTGCGTCGCGTCAGGCGAATTTGCCTCGCATACGTATCGTCACATGCCTTTCATTCTTATCCCGATGCTGTGGAACCGCTTTAGCGAAGGGTTCCGGCGCTCCGATGCGCCGCGCGAGCGGGCTCATGGCGACGGTATGCTGGTGAGCGTCGACAGCCCGGAGGCCTTTGAGGAGACGGCCTGGATCGCTTTTTGGCCGAAACATTATAAACGCGATCGAATCATTCCATGGCGAGAGGAAGAAGACGGCATTTTTCGAGATTTCTTGGAAAATCACTTCAAAAAGATTGTCGCGTTGTCGGCGAAAGAGGGCGACGGCATGGCCGATCTCCCAAATTCGCCTCCCCGGTACGTTTCGAAAAACAATCTCAATATTGCGAGGATCGCGTGGTTGGCGCGTAATTTTCGCGACGCATTGTTTTTAATTCCCTTTCGCGACCCTAGTTCAGCATTGCGCGTCTCTGCTTCGCCAGCACCTGAACTTTCTAGAGATTCATCGACACGATCCCTTCGCAAAGCGCTACATGGAGGGGATCGGACATTTCGATTTCGGCGACAATCTGCGCCCGGTGGACTTCGACGGCTGGCTGCGACAGCTCGAAGCATCGCGACCCGAGAGAGATGGGCTTCTGGCTTGAATATTGGTGTGCGGCCTACCGGTCGCTTATCGAAGAGGCAACGGAACGCGTGCGCTTTGTTAAATTACGATGCGTTTTGCGCCGACCCGCGGTTGGGGTTGGAGCGCGTCGCAAATTTCATCGATGTCGAGAATAAAGACGCCTTTCTTGCCCAGGCTGAACGGATTCATGCGCCGTCATCCCACGAAATCGATGGCGCCTTGCTTGACGAAACTCTTGTCGAAGAGGCAAAAGCCTTGTATTCCCGTTTGGCGGCGTTCTCCATCGTTTAGTTTTGTCTAAGGGAGCGAAACTCGCACTGAGAATCACAAAATTTCATCGAGTTCGATCGCTATGCTATAGAAAACTGGCGCTTGGATGAGGAGTTGAGCGATGAAGCTATGGTGACATGCAGTAGATTGAGGAATTGCTTTGGCAGCCGCTATCGGTATGCGAACAGCGAGAATGACAACGCCTGCCGCTTTGAGGCAAGCTGTATCCTTGGAATCGACTCGGTCGTGAACCCGTATTGAATTGGTGGCTGTTGCGTGTCTCTGCCATATCGCGACCTGATTCTTCTCCACCTTGAGATCAATTTCGCTATAATCGCGAGGCAAACCACGCCCTGGTTTCGCTGCCTGACGCCTGCTAACTTCTCCAAGGATCTTCTAGCTTGTGCTCACTGATCTTTATCCCCTGCGATGGCAGCGATTTCAAAGCCAATTTCGGCCAGCAAACCGGAAATCAAGCGGTTGGTGCGTGTCCCCTTCCTGGAGGGAATCGGCCATGAGTAATGCAACATCATTTAGGAAAGAAAGCGATTGGATAGAAACCTGGGGTCTCAACGAAGCCGGTTTTGGGACGCTGATACAGAATCTGCCGATCGGATTCATCGTGCAAGGTCCAAAGACAGAGATCCTCTTCATCAATCAAGCTGCACGGGACATGCTCGGTCTAAGCGAGTCACCACTGTTGGGTGAAGGCTCCTATGCGTCGCAATGGGATGTTATCGATGAGGATGGCGCGCCTTTTCCTAGCGACACTCACCCGGCAGCCCGAGCTGCTGCGACTGGCCAACCGGTGCGGAGTGTGGTGATGGGGGTTTGTCGACCTTCACTGCAAGATCGCGTGTGGCTGCTGATGAATGCGGATCCGCAGCTGGCACCGGATGGCAGTCTCAGGTGCGTGGTCTGCACGTTCACTGACATCAGTGAGCGCAAACAGGCAGAGGAAGCCTTGCTTGAGAGCCGACAGCGACATGAAGAACTCCTTAGATCAATCGATGGCATCGTGTGGGAGTCCGACCCACAGACTTTCGCGTTTACGTTTGTGACTGAGCAAGCAGAACGGATGCTCGGTTATCCACGTGAGCGGTGGCTCTCCGAGCCAACATTCTGGCAAGACCACCTTCACCCACAGGATCGAGACGCGGCCCTTGCCTTCTGTCTGAAAGCCACCGCGGACCTGCAGCCGCATCAGTTGGAGTACCGGATGATCGCGGCGGACGGTCGAGCCGTGTGGCTTAGGGACATCACTAGCGTTGTCGCGCAGGACGGCAGGCCGGTGAGGTCCCGTGGCATCCTGGTGGATGTCACGGAATTCAAGCGAGCCCAGGAAGCACTGCGTCAAAGCGACGCCCTTAACCGCCATATCATTGAGAGCAGCACCGACTGTATCAAGATTCTGGACCTCGAAGGCAATCTTCTGTACATCAACCGCTTCGGGCAACAAGCGCTGCAGATCGATGACCTCTCCACCTGCCTGGGTAAGCCCTGGCTCGATCTCTGCCTGGGCGCGGACACGCAAGCCGCCTACTCGGCGATTGCCACAGCCAAGGCCGGGGGAACTGGGACCTTTGAATCCTATTGCCTGATATCACGAGGCAATCCGAGCTGGTGGCACGTCGTCGTCACTCCTATGAAGGATGCTCAAGGAAATGTCGAACGCCTGCTGGCGGTCTCCCGGGACATCACTGAGAGCAAGCGGGGTGAAGAGGCGCTGCGCGAGAGTGAAGAACGCATACGGGCCATCCTGAGGGCCTTGCCCGACCTGATGTTCCTGGTGGACGGTGAGCAGGTCATTGTCGACTACCATGCCCGGGATCGCTCCGATTTGTTCGTGCCACCCGAGCATTTCCTGGGGAAAAAAGTGGAGGACGTGTTGCCGGCGCCGGTTTCCCAGGGGCTGCGGCGCTGTTTTGAGGGCGCGGCGAAGTCTAGCGACCCGATCCTGTTTGAGTATTCGCTGCCCTTGGGAGGAGCAGATTTCTTCTTTGAAGCACGCGTGGTGGCTTGTGCCGGTAACAGGTTCTTAAGCATCGTGCGCAACTTTACCGAACGCAAACGCGCGGAAGAATCGCTGCGTGAGAGCGAGGAAAAGAATCGGGCTATCCTGAAGGCGATTCCCGACCTAATGTTCCTGCTGGACAAAGAAGGAGTCTACCTCGACTACCACGCCAAGGACGAACACCAATTGTTGGTGCCGCCTGAGAAGTTTGTGGGGCGAAACATCCGGGACGTGCTGCCGCCGGAGTTGGCCGAAGCTCTGGCGCCCTGCTTCGACTCGTGCCCTGCAGTCTGGAGAGACTCAGGTATTGGAGTACACGCTCCCTATTTTCGGCGAGGAGCGCAACTTTGAGGCACGCGTCGTCCCTTGCGGACAAGACAAATTGCTGAGTCTGGTGCGTGATATCACCGAGGGGAAACGAGCCGAACAGGCGCTTCGAAACCTGGTGGCAGGCACGGCGGCAGTGACGGGAGAGGAATTCTTTCCGGCGCTGGTTCGTCATGTCGCGGCTGCTCTCGATGCCCACTGTGCGGCTGTCACGCAAGCAGTGGATGGTGAGAGGGATCGGCTCCGAATCCTTGCAATGTGGGTGGGTCGAGACTGGGTCGGCAACTTCGAGTATGACGTGAACCACACTCCCTGCGGGGAGGTGATGCGCGAAAGAAAGACGTGCTATTACCCGAACCACGTCCAGGAACTGTTCCCCCAAGATGGATTCCTAGCTGACTTGGGGGCAACGAGTTACATGGCAACGCCCCTTCTCAACTCATCAGGCCAGCCGATTGGCCATCTCTGCGTCATTGACACGAAGCCGCTGACTGGTGAGCAGCGTGCCCGCTCAATCCTGGAGATATTCGCCGGACGGGCAGCAGCCGAACTTCAACGGAAGCAGGCCGAAGAGGCCCTGCGCGAGAGCCAGAGGCGTTACGCGTTGGCCTCGGCCGCCGGCAGGGTGGGAGTGTGGGACTGGAATCTGGACACGAATGAGATCTATGTCGAGCCTCTCCTAAAGCGCATTCTTGGGTACGAGGACCATGAGATCCGAAATCATGAGGACGATTGGTCTCGGCTGGTCCACCCTGACGATACGGAAAGAGTCTCAGCCGAATTGCGAGACTATCTGGAGGGACACACTTCCTATTTCGAGAGTGAGCATCGGATGCTCCACAAGGACGGAGATATCCGCTGGTTTCTCGCCCGCGGCCTTGCCCGAAGGGATGAAACTGGCCGTCTCTCTCGCATATCCGGAACCGACACGGAAATCACCGAGCAAAAGAGAATGCGGGAAGCCCTTCGGGAAACCGAAGTCCTCAAGCAGGCTGTGCTGAACTCGTTGCAGCATAATATCGCCGTCCTCGACCAAAATGGAACCATAGTTACCGTCAATGAGGTCTGGAACCGGTTCGCCTTTGACAATGGTGCGGCCTCCTTGCTCGGTATCGGTGTGGGAGTGAACTATCTGGATGTTTGCCGGAGGGTCGCAGGAAAGGATGGCGGGTATGCCCTGGAGGCTTTGAGTGGCATCCAAGCGGTGCTGAACGGAGCCAGAGAGACTTTCGCGATGGAGTACTACTGTCCCTCGCTTTCAGAGGATCGGTGGTTTCTGATGTCGGTTGCGCCCCTCAGGAGAAGTGAAGGAGGGGCTGTGGTCTCGCATACGAATATTACTGAACGCAAACGCGCCGACGAAATCGTCAGGCAGAGTCGAAAAGAGCTGCAGCTTTTGACCGGACGATTGATCTCGGCGCAGGAAGAGGAGCGTCGTCGACTGGCTCGGGAACTCCATGATGATTTCTCACAGACCCTGGCCGTCCTGGCGATTGATGCCGGAAAATTGGAGCGTCAAGGACGCGCTCTGCCAGAGGGGATCCGGCAGATGATCGGCAAACTGAAGGACCAAATTGTGCAGTTGTCGTCTGGCATTCACGGTCTTTCGCGTCAATTGCATCCCTCAATTTTGGATGATCTGGGATTAGTTGATGCCATCCGATCCGAATGCCTCCACGTCTCGAAAAGGGAGGGCGTTCCAGTGGAGTTCACCCCTGGAAGCGTTCCGGATGTGCTTCCCCGAGAGGTGTCGCTGTGTCTCTATCGTGTGATTCAGGAGGGCTTGAGGAACATCGCTAAGCACGCCCGGGCTCGGCACGCTCAGATTAGCCTGGGTCAAGACAATGGGGGTCTTCGCCTCATCATCCAGGATGACGGTCTGGGGTTCGATCCGGCCCAGCTACGCCGCAAAGCGGGATTGGGTTTGGCCAGCATGCGGGAGCGGGTTCGAATGTTACAGGCAGAACTGCTGGTGCACTCGGAACCGGGACGAGGGACGCGCCTCGAGGTCAGCATCCCCTTGGAGCGAGCCAATGCCGCGACAGCCGGGTGAATCCAGGCGCTGGCGCAGTGCCGTGTGGTTCCCAAATGATGGGACTTCGAGATTTCTATCATCTTGTAGCCGACAGGTTTGGGTCTCCTCGTCGAGAGAAATGGCAGCTCGCCGGATGTCCCTTGAGTTCACCCGGAAGCGGACAAAATTGACAAAGACGTCCGTGTCTTTAGAACGTCAGGAGTCCCAGCCGAAATGTGGGAAGAGAGGAGGTTCATCGTCTCCATGTTCAAAGTTCTATCGATTGTATGCGTTCTTGCAAACGGCCAACTCGGACGTGGAAATCGGTCACAACTACTACCTCGCGAATATCGCACAGCGTCTAGACCGCAAAATTCCGGGGGGATGTAAAAAAGGGAAGTGTGATTGATGATTCTGACGCTCAGAGCTATGACACCAGGAAATACAGGCCACCTTGGAAACGCTCTTCACAGCGCCCCAAGGCGATTGATGCCTATGAAAGAGCGATCCACTTGGATAAGGCAGGGAAGATGCCGCCATCTGAGGATTCTTATGTGGAGTATGCCAACCAGGGCGAAACTGAGAAAAGCATCTCACTGTTAGAGGATGGGCTGAGTAAGAATCCTCGATCCGCTCGCGCAAATTTTGAGTTGGGTAGAGTCCTATTTAAGGCTGGTCAGCTCGAAAATGCCGAAAGGTACCTCCACGACGCAGCGACACTCGATCCAAATTTCTCCCGCCCTCACTTCTTTCTGGGCAAGCTCTACCAGAAACAGAACCGATTGAAGGAGGCAAATGTACACTGGTCTCTTTTTCGAAAGTTGGACGGCAATAGTGAAAATCGGGAGGCCCAAATCACGCGTTAGTCAGCGCTTCAAGCGAGAATCCAGTGGGAAGAATGATTCCAACTCCAGGTTTTCCCGATCGAGTTCATGACTGTGGAGCTTGGGCCCTGCCACGAGTCTTCAGGATCTGACCTTTTTGGCGCGAAGCCCATGATTTTGAGCAGGACGTCTATCACGGAGGGTTTTTCCGAAGGAGAAGAGCTAAGTCTGGTCGAACCAGATGCAGGGAGGCGCGCCGCTGTCTTGATTCCAGCCAACCTAGCTGCAGGGTCACAAAACCCCCACGGCCGCCAAGACACGCAGCATGAAGATAGGCGACGAAGCAGGCCGCCCCTACTCGATTTTTGGCGTAAGCTCCCGCAACTGTTGAGAAGAAGTCAGTCGTCCTGTCGGACGCCTACCTTGGCTGATTAGAAATCCGTCCGCAATACGGAAAGAACACCGCAATGCAAAAGATCTCTTGACAAGAGCAGTTCCCTGATTAGACTGATTATCACGTGTTGCCCTGTTTGGCGTTGACCTTGCCTTTGCCTCAACCTTCCGGCTGTGTTTCGCCACTCCCTAGCGTCAAAGCTCCTCCTATGAAAGTATTGGACTCCGCTACCGTTGACCTGTTGTGGTATGACGCCGACATCCGCGAAGAGCGGCTTCGCGAAGTCGTGCGCGATCGGCTCGCCGAAAATCCCCCGCCGCGGCTTACCGACCAGATCGTGGCAACCTATTTCTTCGCGTTCCGTACGCTCACCCTTCGAGAGGCGGTCAAAGAGATCAGCTACCACGCCACGAGCGGCATCAAGGAGCCGCCGCCCCGTTCGCTACTAGAGCAGTGCACAGGCACGGCGGCGGGCATCGAGCCCTTCGACGCCACCGGTCGAATCGGTCTAGTACATATGGCCTACCCGCTGAAGATGCTGCTCCAGCCAGACGGTCACCTCACGACCTGCGATATTTTGCACACGACCGCCGGAGCGATTATCTTTGACGTGTACGAGAACCAGGACGCGCGGCTGGTCGCCTTGCAGATTCCCGAGGAAGTCCTCAGAACTTTCCCCGGTCCTGCCCATGGTCCCTTCGGTTTGCGCGAGCGCACCGGATTCGCTGCAGACGAGCCGGCTTTCGGCACCATCCTGAAACCGACCGCCGGCATTACGCCGAAGGAGGTCGGAAACCTGGTAGAGCAAGCGGGGGCCTGCCCGCTGTTTTTGTTTATTAAAGAGGATGAAAACCTCTATCCCAACCTCGATTACTCACCCGCTCACGACCGAACACGACACGCCGTGGCGGCCTTGCAACGCGTGCGGGAGCAGCGCCGCGGCAAAGGGTTGATTTTTGCGCCCCACGTCACCGGTTCGCCGCATGAGATCCTGGATACAGTCCAGGCCGTGGTGGAAGCAGGTGCTACTGGCGTCATGTTCAGCGAGAGCTTCAGCGGCGGCACTGTCCGCATGGTCCGGGAGGCGACTCGCCACTTGCCAAATCCGCCGGCTATCTACGGGCACAATGCCGGTATCGGCGTTAAGACACGTTCCATCTGGCGCGAGGTCATCGATTTGTTGGCTCGGCTCGACGGAATCGATTTCCGACAGACGGCTCCAGTCAAGCCGGGCAGGCCTTTCCTCCGGCCCTACGGCCTAGAGTGGGACGCGTCGGAGGAGATACTAAGCCGCCCGCTTCCCGGTATCAAGCCGGTGATGATCGCGCGGGCCGGCAGTCTCGATCAGGGTAACATTGGCCTGAATCTCGCCGATGCCGAGAAACGTGGTCTTGGAGCCAACATCCTGTTTTTGGCCGGTTCGGCGATTAACTCGATCAAGAATGCTAGCGGGAAGTACGACTCGAAGGTTGGCGCGGAGGCCATGCAACAGGCGCTCGAGGTTCACCGCTCGGGCGAACTGAGCGACGTGCCCATGGAGCAGCACGTTACGGCGCTGGCCGCAGCGGCCGAGCGCAAGAGTCTGAAAGCGCTACGGGAGGCCTTGCGGCAGCGTTATCCTGGGAGGGCCTCGTGATGAAAGAGGCGCGGCTCCTGCGCGTAGGTGTCCTGGGCTGTGGTCCCATCTCACAGTTCGCCCATTTTGACGCCTGCCGCAAGGCCCGTAATGCCGAGTTATATGCGATCTGTGACCTGGCCGAAGACCTCGTTGCGCGAATGGAGGCCGTCCACCAGCCGCGGGCCACCTACCTCAGTTTCGAGCAAATGCTCGCCGATCCGCTGCTGGAGGCCGTCATCATTGGGACCGCCGACCAGTACCATGTTCCGCTCTGCCGGCAGGCGCTGGCGGCCGGCAAACACGTTCTGGTTGAGAAGCCGTTGGGCGTCAGCGTGGAGGAGTGTGAAGAACTCCGGCGTCAGGTACGGGAGAGCGGCCTGATTGTGCAAGTCGGGAACAACCGCCGCTTCGACCCGGGGATCGCGTTTGCCAGACGCTTCATTCAGGAAGACCTCGGGCAGAGGATGGGATTCAAGGCCTGGTACTACGATTCAACCTACCGTTACACGATGACCGACAACCTGCAGCCGATCCCAGTCACCAGCCGACTGGCGCGTCGGCCGCAGGGCAACCCCAAGGCTGACAAGCGGCGTTATTTCATGCTGACTCATGGCAGTCATCTCGTAGACAGCGCCCGCTTCCTGGGGGGTGATATCACACAGGTTCGTGCCCGCTTTCTGGAGAGGTTCGGGGCTTACTGCTGGTTCGTTGACGTGGATTTTGCCGATGGTAGCCTCGGCCATCTGGACCTGACCATCGCCGTGCGAGGCGACATGGAGGAAGGATTTCATCTTTATGGCGAGAACGGCAGCGTGACGGGCAAAGTATTTCTGCCGTGGTTTCACAAGTCCAGCTTCGTGGAGTGCTTCTCGGTCAAGGACGGGCAATTCCGCCGACCGCTCGGCGAGGACGCCTACACCTACAAGCTGCAGATCGAGGGGTTCGCCGACACGATCCTGCGCGGTGCACCGCAGCATGGGGCAACGGTGGAAGAGGGGTTGGCTGCGATGCAAGCCATGGTTGCCATTGCTCGCTCGGCAGAAACGGGGAGCCTTGTCAGTCTGGCGGAAGTCACAGGTGGTGTGTGATGCGAATTGGGATCTTCGCAAGGACCTTTGATCGACCGTCACTCGAAGAAATACTGGATGCCGTCAAGGCCCAAGGGCTGGAGTGTGTCCAGTTCAATATGGCCTGCGCTGGCTTGGCCAGCTTGCCTGACCGAATCGAGTCAAGACTCGCCGATCGGATCCGCACGGAAATGACGAGACGGGGAATCACGATGGCAGCCGTTTCCGGGACGTTCAACATGATCCATCCCGACTTGCGCGAGCGTCGCCACGGGCTCCAGCGTCTGCGCGTTCTGGCTTCCGCATGTCAGCAGCTTGGAACTTCGGTAGTCACGCTGTGTACGGGCTCGCGTGATCCCGAGAACATGTGGAGACGGCACGCCGACAACGATCTGACCGAGGCGTGGAATGATTTGGTAGAGTCGATGAGTCAAGCCTTAGAAATCGCCGAAGAGAACGACGTCACGCTTGCCTTTGAGCCTGAGGTAGCCAATGTGATTGATTCAGCCGTCAAGGGGCGCCGTCTCATTGAGGAGATGAGCTCTCCCAGACTGAAGGTCGTGATGGACGGAGCCAATCTGTTTCATGCCGGGGAACTCAAACGGCTACATGAAGTGCTGGACGAGGCATTCGAGCTTCTGGGTGACCATATTGTGATCGCCCATGCTAAGGACCTGAAGAGCGATGGAGAGGCAGGCCACGAAGCGGCAGGGACCGGTCTCCTGGATTACGACCACTACCTGCGCTTGTTGCAAGTCGCTGGCTTTGATGGACCGGTGATTCTGCACAGCCTGAGCGAAGCACAGGTGCCTGAATGTGTTGCGTTCCTTAGGCGCAAGCTAGAACTCCAAAAAAGTGCGGAATACCGTTGATGCCTTTCTTCACTCACGATGGTTTGAATTTTCACTATCTCGACAAGGGGCGTGGAACCCCGTTTGTTTTTCAACACGGCCTGGGAGGTGATGTGTCTCAGCCGTTTGGAATCTTCGCGCCGCCACCTGGTTTCCGGCTGCTAGCGTTTGACTGCCGGGCTCATGGGGAGACGAGGCCGCTTGGAGAACCAGAAAGAATAGCACTGGCATGCTTTGCCAATGACCTGCTCACATTCATGGACCACCTCGGCTTGGCAGCGGCAATTGTGGGTGGAATCTCGATGGGCGCGGCGGTTGCACTCAACTTCACTCTCCGTTTTCCACAACGGGTCTCGGGTCTGGTCCTGTCACGACCTGCGTGGTTGGACAGTCCCATGTTACGGAACGCAACCATCTACGCGCGAATTGCCCAGTTGATCCGCAGGTATGGGCCTGAGCGTGGTCAGGAGCTCTTCCAGCAGTCAAAGGAGTACAAAGAGGTGTTGTCTGACTCACCGGATTCTGCGAATTCGTTGATCGGCCAGTTCCAGAACCCACGGGCGGCCGAAACCGTGATCAAACTGGAGCGCATTCCGAACGATTCGCCGAGTCGCGACAGACGAGAGTGGAACTCCATCCAGGTCCCCACGCTGGTGCTCGCTAGCCGGCAGGATCCTATCCATCCTTTCGAATTTGGAGAGATCCTCGCTCGCGAGATTCCCGGTGCGGAGTTCAAGGAATTGACGCCGAAATCGGTAAGCCGGGACCGTCACGCCGCAGAGGTTCAGGAGTTTGTTGGGAGTTTCTTACGACGTCGCTTATGCGGTTGCCTAGCGGGTCGTGCTGTTGCTCGCGTTCATCGTGGCCCACAACGAATTCGGGGAGCGACTTCGCATCCTGCCAAGACTTTTCGAAAGGTTGACACTAATGCTGAAATGTTCCACATCCCTCTGGTCGGCTGATTTGGCTAATCTCGAGGCAGAGATCAAGCGAGTCGAACCGTTCTCTGAGCGCTTTCACATTGACGTTGTCGACGGACACTATGTGAAGAACTTGCTCTTTTTTCCCGACCAGGTGAAGGCTTTGCGAAAGCATACCGATCTACCGTTTGAGGTGCACTTGATGACAAATGATCCCCTGGGTTGGCTCGAACCTTTTGTGGAGGCCGGCGCGGATGGCATTATTTTTTGCTTGGACTCTGCAAAAGACCCTGCGACCGTGCTACGCACGATCCAATCGCTCGGGAAATACGCAGGAGTTTCTTTGCTCCTTTCCGAGTCCATCGACCTTCTTGAGCCCTACTTGGATGCTTTGGATCTTGTCACACTTTGCGGCACGGCCATGGGCATAAAGGGTGCATCAATGGATCCGTCCGTGCCAGGCAGGATTCGCCACCTTCGGGAGATCATCAAGCAGCGCGGGTTAAAGACCGAAATTGAAGCGGATGGTGGCATTCGCCGCGAAACAGTCCCTCTGATCCATGCTGCGGGTGCCGATTACATTGTCCCTGGATCCCTCATGTTCCGCGAGGAGCCGGCGGAAATGCGAAGGTGGCTAGCCTCCCTATGAAGGACGATGAGAACGATTTTGATGTCTTAGGACTGGGGGCCGTTGCGGTAGACGACTTGATTTACGTTGAATCGTACCCCCCGCCCGACAACAAGGTGCCCGTTCTCCGTCGTGAGCGTCATTGCGGCGGATTAACCGCCACCGCTCTGGTAGCGGCAGCACGGCTAGGCGCTAAGTGTTCCTACGCAGGCGTGCTTGGCTCCGACGAGCTTTCCGAGTTCGTTGTGCGAGTACTCAGGCGAGAGGCCATCGACGTTTCCCATCTGGTGCGACAGGAAGCGGCACGCCCCGTCCATTCCACCATCATTGTCGATGAAGGTCAGAAGACTCGGAATATTTTCTTTGATCTTCACGGTGTGACTGGCGCTCACGACGAGTTGCCTGAGTCCGAGACCGTCCGCAAAGCCAGGGTTCTTCTTGTAGATCACCTCGGCATCAAAGGAATGACTCGTGCTGCGGAGATTGCGCGGGAGGCAGGGGTCCCGGTGGTTGCAGATCTCGAAAACAACGAATCGCCCTACTTTGCGCACCTGCTTGGGCTGGTGGATCACCTCATTCTCTCTCGTCCATTCGCGACACGCCTTACGGGGGAAGATGAACCTGCGAAGGCTGCCAAGACACTATGGAGCCAGAATCGCAAAGTGGTGATTGTGACCTGCGGCGCCGACGGGTGCTGGTACCTCGGGGAACGGCATCTGGAATCCCCCATCCATCAACCCGCCTTTGTAGTGAAGGCCGTGGACACGACGGGATGTGGCGACGTCTTCCATGGCGCTTATGCCTGGGGCTTGGCTGGAAGTCTGGATCTTTCGTCGCGGGTACGCTTCGCCTCGGCTGCCGCAGCTCTCAAAGCCACTCAGCCGGGTGGCCAGCAGGGAATACCTTCTCGAAAGACGGTCGAAGGATTCCTAAAAGGAGAAAGAGGCAATGGCAACTAAGACTCTTGGTCAAGATTTGGAACAAGCCCTGGCCGAGGTCCCCATCATTGATATTCATACCCACCTAATCGGCGGCAAACTCGCTGCCCGAGGACTTCATGACGTCTTGCTATACCACATGGTCATCAGTGACCTCTATGCCGCCGGGTGTCCCACCGGAAGACGTTTGACAGAGTTTCCCGGCTTCCCTACGGAACGGGAAGCCCATTCCCGGATTGAGCAAGCGTTGCCCTTTCTGCCTCACATCCAAAACACCAGTTCGTTTTGGGGCGTGCGGATCATTCTTCGTGATCTCTATGAGTGGAAAGAGCCGATCACCGCGAACAACTGGCGAAGGTTAGACAGCTTGATTCGCGAGCGGGCTGACGACAGGAACTGGCAGCATAGCATCCTGGACAGGCTGAATATTCGGCGCACAGGGACAGAGATCGCCCGCCGAGCCAAAGGTGAAGACGACGACCGATTCCAATATGCGCTGGAGTGGGCTTTTTTTACCCGGTGTCAATGGGGAGAATTCGACACGGCACTTTATGAATTGGAACGCTGCTGGGGACATTCTCCGGACGAAAGCCCCACCCCCATTGGAGGTGGAACGCGGCCACCTACAGAGCGAACCATCCGAACGCTTGAAGACCTGCATGCTGCCGTCGCCCACTACGTTAAGAGCATCCCTCATGACAAGGTCATTTCCACCGCAACCCATGTTTCGACAGACATCGACTTTCGTTTCGTCAGCGAAAGCGAAATCGAGGAAGCCTTAACAAGACGTGCCGAGGCCGGACCACGAGAACGCGACATCTATGCGTCCTACGTCAACAACGCATTCTTGAGTGCCCTCGAAGCTCACGGTGACCGGATCGTCTACCAGTTCAGTTTCGGCGCCGAGCCCCTCCCCTACGAAACAGCGAGCCGATTGTCGCAGAAGACCATTGCTCAGATGGCCGAGATCATCAGTCAGCACCCTAAGCTGCGTTTTCAGTGCTTTCTGGCTAGTCGAAGTGCGAACCAGTCACTTTGCACTATGGTACGAGAGCTTCCGAACTTAAGCCTGGCAGGGTATTGGTGGCACAATTTTTTCCCGGATGTCATTGCCCAGGTAATGGCTGAACGCTTGGACATGGTGCCTCTCAATAGGCAGATCGGCTTTTTCTCCGATGCGTACTCCGTCGAATGGACCTACGCGAAGGTCATCTTGGTACGCAGAATAATGGCTCAAATACTCGCCTCAAGAATCGAGCAGGGTCAATACAATCGCGATGAAGCACTCGCTATTGCCCGAGCCATTCTGTACGAGAGTCCACAATCGCTGTTGGGCATGAAACCTCGAGAGACCTGAATAAACCCATCATTTCATTCTTTCCGGCAAAGCAGTACATCCCACGTGTCCAAACCGAAAGCTTGTCGTCCGCGATTGCGGGCGTTGCGTACGCGGTCTTGCGAGACGCTGCCCCGTCAGTGTTTCAGCGGCTTCATCTTAATGTTCTTAAACCAGCAGTCTGCTCCATGGTCTTGCAAGCCGATGTATCCGGCCCTGGGATGGTCTTTGTAAGCTATGTCAAACTTGTGCGGCGTTCCATCGGGTCGTCTGTTCGGCTCAGTCCACTGGTCGACGTTCATGTGGGTGACCTTCTCACCGTTGAGCACTACAACTAAGAGGTTCTTGTTGCTGGTAATCTCAATGTGGTTCCACTCGCCCGCTGGCTTCATGGCGTTCTTGGTAGGCTTCACCAAGTCGTAGATCGCTCCTGTGTCATGATAGCCCGCCGCAGAAGTATCATCGATGGCGATCTCGATGCCATTGAATCCAACGTCCTTGCCCGGACGCGGCTTAAGGGGAGACGTGCGCAAGAAGATGCCGCTGTTACATCCTTTGCTGATCTTGAAATCCAGTGATAGCACAAAATCGGACCATTCCTTCTCATGGATCATCATATAACCACCGCATTTGTGCGGATTGATGCTTTCTTGCTCGACCGGTCTCTGGCTAGGTTGCCGGCTGCTAGTCATCCAGCCAGCCAGCGACTTCCCGTTGAATAGCAAGATCCAGCCGGCTTTCTTCTCCTCGGTTGTCAATTCGTTATCGGCTGCCAATCCGGCGGAGACCAATGCCGCAACGATCACCATCATCCGTCCAACTCTCAATTTCATTGAGGTGCCTCCTCTTTCCGACCACAGGTTACCCATCTGACCCAGGGACGCAAGTGCAATTTCATTCTCGATGGCTGCCTTTCTCTCACTTCCACGCTTTGTTCAAGTCGTTCGCATTCCAGGCCGAGTTCTTCAACACAGTGTATCGAACCCTTCGAATATTTGAGATGAAACTCGTAGTCCCCGCCAGCAGGCTGGCGGTCGTATCACTCTAGCAGAGGGTTGCTTGAGCGGGGAGGAGCTGCGAGGCCCTGGACACCAATCGAATCCGGCCTGCGCCAGACCTCAAAAGAGACACATTTGCTTTGGTCCTGGACCACAGCGTAGCCGTAGGTCCTGCTGACCAGTTACATACGGGTTTGGCAGAGATCGGCGCCAGCTCGGACCTATGAATGTGGCTCTAGACTAGGGCCAGCAGCACCTTGCTAGGACCATAGATCTAATACGGGCTTGCCTTTGACAAGTTCTCGGGGTTGGTTGAGGTGATTGAGCACTTCCATGTCTGGGTCTATTCCCAGCGTGAAGTAAACTGTCGCGAGGAGATCATTGGGGTGCACGGGTTTTTCCTTGGGCGATGACGCTGTTTCATCCGATTGCCCATAAAGTTGCCCCCCCGGGATTCCGGCTCCCGCAATCATTGCTGTATAGCAGTAGGGCCAATGGTCGCGCCCGTCCGGAGAATTCGTATTCCCGGACGTGCTCACGCCCAGTCGCGGAGATCGGCCAAATTCACCTACGGCCACGACCAACGTCTCCTTCAGTAAACCACGCTCGTGCATGTCTTCCAGAAGCGCCGACACAGCTTTGTCCAGTACCGGACAATGGAGGTTCTTGAGTGGTTTGAAATTGGAAAAGTGAGTATCCCAGGCATCAACTTCAGGATTCCCATTTGCTACAGACGGCCAGTTCAACTGCACCAACCGAGTCCCAGCTTCAATCAGTCGCCGGGCAAGCAACGCACCTTGGCCAAAAGTTGTTCGACCGTACTTTTCGCGGAGCTTAGCGGGCTCCTTTTCTAAGTCGAAAGCATTGCGGGCTTTTCCAGAAAGCACTAAGTCGAATGCCTTCCCGTAGTATTCATCGACCGCGTAGTTACTGACGGCCTTCTCGAGATCGGGCATGGATTCATCAAAGCCTTTCAACAGGGCGAAGCGGCCCTTCAGGCGCTCGGGTGACACCTCTCTGCGTAAGGTGAAATCATCCAGGCTGATCGATTTGTTGGGATCCTGGTAGAAGCGATAAGGATCGTAAGCTTTCCCAAGAAAACCGGCCGCTCCTCCTTTGCCGATCACATTAGATTCCTGCAACGGTCGTGGCATTTCCACAAAAGGCAAGACCGGTTCATCGAGAGGAAGCAGTTTGGAGATGTGTGACCCAGCAGTCGGGAAATCCGCCGGTGACGGGGGCTCCAACTGGCCGGAAGGTGACACCTTGCCCGGCTCATACCCGGTCAGCATTTGATAAATTGCGGCTGTGTGGTTAAAGAGCCCCACCGGTGTGTAACTCATCGAACGGATCAACGTGCACTTGTCGACTTGCTGCGCCAGCAGAGGCATCGTCTCGCTCAATTCGATTCCAGGGACCTTGGTCTTAATAGGCTTAAATTCTCCACGGACGTTGGAAGGCGCATCTGGCTTGGGATCCCAGATGTCGATGTGACTTGGACCGCCTTGCAAGAACAGCAGAATGACATGCTTGGCTGTACCAAAACCTTTCACCCCAGCGTACTTCAGCCCAGGTGCATTCGCTCTCGCAGCCAAAGCAGGTTGCCATGAGAGGAAGTGGGGAAGACTCAGGCCAAATAGCCCTACGGATCCGACCCGAAGAAACTCTCGCCGCGTCGGTCCATCACACATTCGTCCGCATCGACCGGGAATAACTAACATGGTTCTTACCTCCTCAAATGAATCTCTGCCCGGCTATCGAGCTGCAAGACAGCCGGTGTGCACTCAATGATTGAACAGGAATGCCTTCTGATTCAGCATGGCCCAAAGTATATCTTGTGCCCCAGACGTCCGGCTGTCCGACCTCTTCAAATGATCCAATGCCAGATCGTACTCCTTTGAAGTCGCCGGTCGGTTCAACCCTCCCAGGTAGAGCTGGTCGATTAGCTCACGGTCCGAGCTTCCCTTGAGAATCAACTTGGCCACACGGCCCTCCGGCGCTCCGATCGCATCAGCCAGAAGCGGCCCGTTCACGAGGTTCAGGGCATGCGGGAGGCTCATGTCATTGCGTCGTTCGCACTCACAAGGTTCTTCGCGCTGTGGACGCCCAAACAAATTGAGGAACCCACCCATTTCGACGTGAGGGTCGGGGAGTTCGCCGGCTCGAAAATCCTCTGGAACCTCGGGAAACTTGAACTTCGACCCCGTGGCAGTCGAGATGGCATCCGCGAGCTGTTCCGCTGAGAGCCGGCGAGGAAGCTGATGAGAAAAGTTAGCCAGATCATCGGCGTTCCACTCGTTGGTTCGGAATGACGACTGATAGGCCCGCGAATTGGTGATGGTCCTGATCACGTGCTTTAAGTCAAATCCATGATCCGTAAAGTCTCTGGCCAATGCATTCAACAGCGGTTCATTGACCGGCGGATTGGACGCACGAACATCGTCTACCGGCTCGATTATTCCTCGCCCAAAGAAGTAACTCCACACGCGGTTCACAATGGCCCGGGCAAAGAACGGATTGTTTTTCGAGGTTAGCCAATCCACCAGCGCGGTTCGTTGATCCGCCTGTTTTGCGGCTGGCAGCGGGGGCGTGCCCAAACTGGCGACCAGGTATTGCGGTTCGACGATCTGCCCATTCTTGGGATGTTTCACTTCGTTGTCTATTCGCCTGAGGTAAACGATTTCTTCGCCGCTTTCAAAACCGGGCCTTACACCCACCGCAGCAAAGAATGCCGACATCTGATAGTACTGATTCTGGGTCCATCGCTCAAAGGGATGATCATGACACTGCGCGCAGACCATGCGGATTCCCAGAAATAGCTGAGTCGTTGTTTCCATGGCATGCTTGGCATCACGGGTTGCCAGGAAAAAATTGGCTGCCGGATTCTCAGTGGTGCTGCCTTTTGCAGTCAGAAGCTCTCGCACAAGCCGATCGTAGGGTTTGTTGTCAGCCATAGACTGGCGCAACCACTCCCGGAATGCCCACATGCTCCGGTCACTCATATATTTCCGGTTGCTACGCAACAGGTCGCCCCATTTGAGAGTCCAGTAGTCCACGTAGGAACTGCTACCAAGCAGTTCATCGATCACTTTGCTTCGTTTGGCGCGAGACTCGGCGCGATCTGCCAGAAACGCATTGACCGTCTCTGCCTTCGGTATTTGCCCCGTAAGGTCTAAATAGACTCGACGGAGGAACTCAGCGTCACTAGCTAGGGCTGAAGGTTGGATCTTGATCCGCTTGAGTTTGGCATCAATCAACTCATCGATAAAGTTATGCTGAGGCTGCTGTGTCCACTGGAACCCGGTCTTGGGATCGAGCACCGTAATTGGCACGCGAGCAAATTGCCCTTCGTAGCGGACCAACAGAGTAGCCTCACCCTTTCGAAGACCTTGCACGGTAGCGTGTTCATCGACTGAAACCGCTTCTGTATTGCTGCTCGCCAAGTGCGCTTCTCGGGTTACGTCACGGCAAGCGTTATCACTATAGTGCGCCCTGACCACGACGTCCTGCCGCCGGCCCGGACCATGCATGAAGATTTCCTCTGGGAGCACTTCCAGCTTTACCACTTTGTCCGATACCGGGTCGCCGAACGGCGCACCAGAAGAGATCCAGTTGAGAATCAGGTTGTAATAGCGGGACCCGATTTCGATCCTCAGTCCACCGCCGTGGGCAACCTGCTGAGTTGGCTTGGCCAGCATCAAGCTGCGCGCAGGATTGGCGCGATTGAATCGCCGTCCCGACATGTCGTACAGCAGGGCGTGATAGTCGAATTCAGGATCGTATCCACGTAGTGAAAGCTTAAAACCATTCTTACCCTTAGCAGCCCCATGACAGGTGCCTTGTGTGCAACCGATCTTATTCAGGGCAGGCAGTACCTCGCGCAGGAAGGTGACTTGAGTTGGCCTCTCCGTAGCCTTTACGATGACAGGAACGGATACGCTCCGCCCAGCGGCGCTGACCAAGACTTTCGTTTCCCCGGCTCTGAGAGCTTGAAGAAATCCGTCGTCGCCGATTTTCACCACATCATCCTGTGACTCGATTCTGGCAGCGTGACCCAGATCTAGCCTTTCTCCCGTATCTGCAATTCCCAACACGAGAACTTTCTGGGCTTCGTTTGGTGACGAAAAAAGGATCGGAGACGGTTGAACAACCAGTTCTGTGATCTTAGCCTCCACCGGCTTCCGATCGCCTTTACTGATCTCACCCCAGCTGCTTCTTACTGGCACAAGAACCAAGACCACGAGGCCTATCAGGACTGTCCTGCGCATCACAAACCTACCTCCCTGTGTTGACCAGCTTTGATGAAGTTTCAAGTCGAGCGACGAGGAGCCGGATCTCCCTCGGAGGAATTTTGTAAGGTACCTTTCGCTCCTGATTGCCTATCACACTCGAAAAGGCGAGCTGAATCTGGTGTTCTCCCGGTGATGCAGAAGTCTGCGCTTCAAAAACCATACGAAACTCGTCCTTGCCTGGTAACACTTGAACCGGCTCTGACGTGATTTTGTCTGGGAGCAAATCGGCTTTGATGGTCACGGGTTCGTTGAAACTTGGTTCTCTCACTACTTTGCCTGCTAGTTCCACGGTGTGGCCAGGTTGCAAAGTAATGTTCGTCACCGGGAGTTCGATCTTGTACCCTTGGACCACTTCAACGGTCACGGGCCTTGAATAGATGGTCTGGGCCCCATTGCTGGTCTCCACCTCTCCAAGCAATACCAGGTTAAATGTCTGCAAGGGCACGCGCTCGACGGCCTTCATGTTGAACACACCCTCCCTCAAATATTCGGCCTTAGCGTCTTCGGAGGGACTGATCAGAACCTCTTTGAGCCCAGGGGTATCCAAACCAACTTTCTTGGGTGGCCGAATCTCGGGACTGTCCGTCTTGAACTGCCACTTGATCTCATGCTCGGTGCCCTGCACAAACCGAATCGTGGAAGGCCCTTCCACTATCAATCTGGCGGGAATTTCTTTTGTCACCATCAACGGCAACTCAAGACTCAGCCAGGGAAACTGGACCGGCCTATAGCGGTCTATTTGGTTGGGGTCGGGCACACCAGTCCTGCCAAGAACTTCCGTGACAAGGCCGGGACCACGGGCTCGGCGACGAATCACCGTGCCATCCTCCAGAGTTGCCTCACCCCAAACAGACAGTTCCGCGGTGCGCGGGGTCGCACCCTCCTTGCTTGTTATGCTCAAGATACCCCGCCGGGAGACTGAAAAGATGCTATTCGCCTCCTGGCGTTCCT
The DNA here is from genome assembly GCA_963752385.1 of uncultured Acidimicrobiia bacterium. Lineage (GTDB taxonomy): Bacteria > Acidobacteriota > Terriglobia > Versatilivoradales > Versatilivoraceae > CAVVYL01. The sequence continues at coordinate 245,898 of CAVVYL010000044.1, forward strand.
CAGGAATGAGGCCGCCCTCCACGATCAAGTCCTGATCTGCATCTGGAATCAGCAGCTGGATCGGTCCTTTGAAACCACGGCGGTCGGCAGTCACACTGACGATGGCCGTTCCGTTGGCGGGGACGTTAACATAGGCCGAATCGAGCTTCAGGGTGAAATCCGATGGTTGTTTGTTTGCCAAAAGGCGATAGCCAAAGAGCGGCCCTCCCCTTTCAACCAGATCTTCGATGGTGACGAAGACTTCCTGAGCACCTTCAGGAGCTTCAAAACTCACATAGGGGTCCGAACTGGTGCGTCCGGGCTCAATCAATGAAAATTCATCGGGATTGGGGATATCGTCACCACCCGAGGCTAATCTTTTTCCCGCAGAATCTAGAATCGTGATCCGGCCGAAGAGCCGTGAGGTCCCCAATTCAGCGGCCTTCAGTTCCACCATCCATTTTTCCCCCGGCTTGACTGCAAGCTTGTAGCGATCCACTTCCCCAGGCTTTGAAATTCGACCATTGACTATCGTTGAGGGCTCGAGAGGGATGACCTGTACTCCTTCCGGCTCTAACTTTTCAGGCAGGTCACTTATCGCAAAGTGAATCGGCGAGCTTGCCGGCGCTTCTGGAACCCTGATCAGCGCGAAGTTAGCTTTCTGCTCCACACCACTGAGGTCCACAGCCGGCTGCGAGGCTTTTGGGATGTTTCCTCCAATCAGTTGGACTTGGGTTTTCTCGCCTCGCCTCCAGCCCAACGGGAAGATGCCCTCTACATAAGCGAAGGACCCCACCTTCAGGCGGTAGAAATTCAGGTTCTGTTCACTGAATCGGGCATCATGCACTACGACGTAGTAGTCCCCCTCTATAGGGAAGGAAACGTCCAGTCGGCAATCCAAGCCCAACCCAGGAGTATCGTTGGTGATAGCGATCTGTTTCCTCTGGCCGTCCAGCAATGCGATCACAGGATCGATGGCTGACGCGGAACGTCGAGCTTCCACCTCCAATACCAGACGTTCTCCCTTCTTGGCGTGGATCTTGTAGACATCTCTGTCCGGACCGTTCAGCGTCCCATTAACTGTAACCGGTGCAGCAATAGGCTCACTGCTTTCCGACGAATTATTGACTGCCGAATGAACCAGTTGTTCTGACTCCTTTTCCATCACTTCCGGAAGGGTGCCCACACTGAAGAGCAACACGTTTGACAGGCCATCCATGGTCTTAACGCGGATAGGATAGAATCCCACGGGCGTGTCAGCCGGTAATTCCACCAAGTAGAGGATCGCGTCCTGATTCGCATTCTGGCTCTGCTGCTTCTCCCCTTTGGTCAACGGTGTAAAGGAGGCCGGCAAACTGGAGACGACTTGCACCGCACTCCCTAAGCCGGTTCCCACCAGAGTCACGGTGACCGGCTTGCCACGTTGAGCTCCCCACGGATGCAATTTTTGCAGGACAGGAGCTGCGCCGTATGCGCCAACACCAAGAGAGAGCAGCAACAGGAAAGAGGCCGCGATCCTCTTCATCATCCCCATGCATCTTTGAGAAATCGAGGAGTATCCTTGAGTCTCCCGGCCCTCGACGATCCCGTCCGGTCTGAGACCAGAAGGGCAACTTGTGAGCCGGAGCCCGTTACTGAACTTTGCAATCATCTTTCATTCCTGGTTTGCACGCTGTCCACCGACAAACAACTAGTTTGAAGAGATTAAGGGCTTGTCAATTGGGACTGGAACAAACTCTTTCAAAAGCTTCCCCGAGTCCACTGCATAGATTCGGACGCGTCCGTCAAAACCGCTAGTAGCGATCTCTTTGCCATTAGGGTGGAAGTCCAGAGCGTAGATGCCGGCGCTCCCCTGGCAAGTCGCCAAATGTTGGCCCGCTTCCACGTCATAAATCGGAACTTCACTGGCCCCGCCAGCCACAGCCACTCTCCTTCCGTCCCTGCTAAAAGCCACGGCGAAGATCTCGCCGTTCTGTCGGTCGAACTTTCGAATGAGAGTCGACTCGTCCGCAATCAGCATCTTTCTGGGACGATCCATCATGTAGTAGTAGGGAATTCTTTCGGCGCCTCCAACGACGACGGCATCACGAGAAGGATGACGTGCCATGGCAGTCAATTCACCGTGCAATAGATTGATATTCTCGACGAAAGCACCATTGGCTGCGCTAGCCAACTTCGCTGCTCCATCTCGGCCCACTGAAACGATGCGACTACCGTCGATACCAAATGCGGTTCCAAGAACCCAGTTTTCGTGGTGCCCCATCTTCAGTAACTCCTTGCCGGTCGCAACCTCATGCATGCGAACCGTATTGTCAGAGCAACCGAAGACAACCTTTGAACCGTCAGGGGAAACTGAAGCCCCAAAGAGCGTATCGTTGCAGGCCGTAATCGATCGCTGCAACTTTCTCGTAGCAACGTCCCACACCTGCAATTCTCCAAAGCTGGCCGGCGTTCCTCCCGACGCAATTAACGTCCGGCCGTCAGCCGTGAAGACCAAAGACTGGATGCGATCTGACAGACCTACCAGCCGCCCCAGCAAGCCTTGTCCGTCACTCTTGTGCAGGAGAACTTCACGGTAGCCGGAAACCGCCAACAGAGTGCCATCCGGAGTGTATGCCAATGCAGTAACTACTGGAGGCAAGCTATAGCTGGGCGGCTCCGTGGTGGCGGCTGGCTGCTTGACGGCCTCTGGAGTGTCATCTCTTGCACCGCTATCGATCCATCGCTGGAAGAGCTTGATCTGGTCTGGATCCAGCGGTGGTTGCCCGAGAGGCATTCGAGGCTCACGCTTTCCCGAGACCAGGGCCAGGACAAGACTGTTGCCCGAGTCCTGAGCCACGAAGGCCGGCCCGCTCTTGCCGCCTTTGCGAAACGTCTGGTACTGCGTCAGGTCCAGATTTCCCTGCTTGACCGAGGGCTGATGGCACCCTTGACAACGGCGCTGGAGGATGGGCCAGATTTCACGGAAATAGCTTACTTTCTCAGCATCCTTGGGGTCTGTGGACGCTGCCGCGTCAGCAAAGAAAGACGGGAAAACTAGGAGAAAGAACAACGCTTTTTTCAGAAGCGATTTCATGTCTACCCAACTCCGCTCAATTTCTCAGTTGGTTCATGGACTTGAGTTACTAAGACTACCAGTTTGATGTCGAAACATCAAAGACCATGCTGGATAAAACGAATGAACGCATGTAATTGATTACGCATCCACAGGGTAACTGGGCCTAGAATGTTGCCAACGGAATTCGGGATCTACCGTTTCAAGCAGACCCGTGCATATGGTTTCCCTTAATCTGACGACAGTGTTCTGAACTTGCCAGAGAACGCAAGTGTTAACTGCTCTGGCTTTCAGGAACAGCCTTGCTGACAGGGCTGGAATCATCTTTGGGTCCCGAAAGGAGCACAAAAATGGGTCAGAAGCTGGAGGCTGCCTGAATGGCATCTTCGGACTGACTTGAATTGTAGCCCAACAGGGTAGAGAGCCGAAGACCGACGCTCCTCATCTCTTTCTTAACTGTTTCCATCGCCGCTTCCATACGAATCGCCGGACCCGAAAGGCTGATGGCGGCGACTGCTTCGCCAGCATGATTGAAGATCGGAGCGCCCACGCAAATGACTCCCTCGATGGTCTCTCCAACATTGGTTGCAACTCGCTCCCGGCGGGTCTTTTCCAGCTCGTTAAAAAGGACCGCACGAGTCGTGATGGTAGCACTTGTTTTCTTCGGCAAGCCATGGGTGCGAACGATGGCTTGCAGCTCCTGCTCAGGAAGGTAGGCCAGCAAGCATTTGCCCATGGCCGTGCAGTGGGCATGATTCGAATCGCCCAGTACCACCGCGATGCGATAGGGATTCTGGCTTTCACAGACGGCAATATTCGTGACGAGCCCATTTTCAAGAACACCGATGTGAATCGATTCGCCAAAGCGCAACATGAGAGCATTCATGAAGGGCTTAGCCAGTAGTGTCAATCGCTGATAAGGTAGGGTATCCTTCCCTAATTCGTAGAAGCTTTGGGATAACATGTACCTGCCCGTCTCCAGTTGCTTGTCGACGTAACCAATCCTCTGAAGAGTGTAGAGGAGGCGATGGACGGTATTCTTGGCTAATCCGGTCAATCGAGTGACTTCTTCCAGCGTCACTGGACTATGGCCACATTGACCCATGGCTTGAATGACCAGAAAGACCCTCTCAGCTACACGTACAAAGTTCTTATCACTCTCTTTTCTTGCAATCCTGCCCGGCGTTCTGGCAGCTCCTGACTCGACTCGACCCATCACCGGAATCTTTTTTCGACGATAGCTCTATAGGGCGATAAAACTATTGAAATTCCCTGGAGAATGCAAGGAAAAGCTTCGTTTCCGGGAAGGATCCCGAATTTGTAATGCTCAAAGCGAGATGAATTTCAGCTAAGTGCTCTAGCCTCTGACTCGTAATTACGGTGAGGCGTTTTCATTACTCAGTTCGGGCCGCCTTGGCCTTGGAAGAAGCAAGCTTCGAGAGGAACTCAGCCAACTCTCGGCGAGTGACCCACCGACAATGTGGGCATTGCGTTCTTGAAGAGCGAGTAGGCGGTTCTTGACTTCGGCAAAGGACTGAAAGTCATGGGACGTAAGCACGTCGCGCTCGCCACCTGGCAATGCCAGGCGTGCGCAACAGCAGAACCCGGCTGCGCCATCTGGACTTCAGACAGTTGGCGGGCTTCAGAGCCCCGATGCGCCGAGAAGTTATCCGCGATTTGGCCCCCGCGTCGAGCTGGAATACCCGATCAGCCGGATGCATCAGTTCATTCATTGAAATGGTACTAAGCTAGAAGGTTTCTGGCTCAAAGAAGAGTTGATACTCCGCTGATCGCTGCCCTACCTCCTTGCCCATCAGGAACGCAGCCCAGTAGTCCCTAAAACAATCGAAAAAAATGGGACCTATCCCGTTTTTTCTTGACAACCACAATTTCGGTCGTCTAGGTTTGTACACTTCAAAGCAACATAAGATTCTCGCCACAGGTTGTTGGCGTTCAGGTCCGCGGGAAGGCGTGGAACCCAGTGAACCAGAGTGGCCACAATGACGGGAACCCTCAAGCACAGTGGTCGCTTTGTTTTCCATCGAACAACACAATTGCAGTGACCAACGGCAGGTGCTTCCGTCATCAATTGTTGCTAGGCCGCCAGAGGGATTCCTCGAATAGGGAAACTGACCGGCCGGGCCGTTTCGAAGAGCGCGAATATGACTTTCTTCGACGCCACAAAAAGCTCCCTCGATGAGAAGATTTCCCTTAACGTCAGCGCCCGCCTGGTCAACCCAGCCTGCCGGGCCGGTGTCCTGACTTCCCGTCCAAATTTCAGCGCCCGGTGAGGCCTCACGAAATTGTAATGGCAGCGAAGCAGCTCCAGGTGATCGTCGAGACATTGCTTCCACCGGGCCTGACAGATCGTTCGGCGACCCAGATACGACGAGCCCTGTCGAATCGTGAGATTCAGCCGTTCAACAAACGAGGTGTTCAGTTTCAGTGAGTCTTCCGAGTCCCGCAGAGCTTGTTTCAATCTCCCAGCTCCGATCACGGCTCTTCGCTCCACCCTGACCACCCGATCGTTCCTGCGCGTCTTGATCACCTGACCGTAAACACACGCTGGCCCAAACACTCGCCCGATGACTCTCTCATAGAACTTGAATCCATCCGTCGTGATGAGTGGAGTCACTTCAAGATTCATTCGGTTGGAAAGGTCTTGAAACAGGTCCAGCGTGTTGCGGTAGCTTCGTTTGCCGACGACCGTCGATGGCCAAAGCCGAGACCAGACGTCGATCACAACGAAAACCCAGATCGCCTGTTCCCTGCCCCCAATGATCGTTCGGATCTCGTCTGCCTGAAGCTCCGCGACGGAGAGTCCCTTTAATTTGCGATGGCTGAACCGACGACACCAGCCGGCTGCTTTTTCCAGCCAGCGATGGACCGTATTCCAGGCAATACGCTTGACTCGAGCGATCGCAGACTTATTCAGACCTTCGACACTGAGAGCAGCAACCTCATCAAAGACCGTACGCCGGTGCTGAAGTCGATAATAAGGTGTCCGGGTTGTCGAGCAGAAGGTCTTTCCACAAGTCCGGCACTGGTAGCGACGACGCTTTCCCCACCGAGTCGTGTAAAAGCCGTGGCGAATGATGGCTCCGAGGTCGCCTTTTCCCGAGGGAGGGCAGTGCCGCTTGGGACAGCTGAGACTCTTCATGGTTATGGGACCCTGTAGGCGCCAGGACTGATGGCCTCAAATTGAGTCTCAAACTATACCAAAGAAGCCAAAGGGGAGTGGCGACGGATCAGCAAGGAACTTCGACACATGGGATTGTTGACTCGCGTCGACCGGGCAGTGCTCGCGCTTTACTGTCAGACCTGGTCGAGATGGGTTGAAGCGGAAAAGCATCTCGAAAGCGAGGGTTCAGTTCAGGAAGGCCGACAAAAAGGATTGGTCAAGTCTCCCTGGGTTCGGATCGCAGCAGAGGCGGCGGAACATCTTGCCAGGTTCGCCGTTGAGTTTGGATTGACGCCATCAAGCCGCGGCCGGCTGGCACGTTCCTGGAGCCAAAGAGCGCACCTTACCTGAGATTGCGGCGGAGCGGGCCGAGGCAAACCGGAAAAAGAGCGGGGCTTAAACTAACTGTCTCGCTGGCGCCAAGCCAGTGAGGTCAGATTCTCGGAAGAGGAATTTTGCCGTTCGATGATCCACTTTTCCTTGCTTTGCGCCTTACCTGATAGAGCCTGCAATTGAGGCAAGATTAAAGAGGCCGGGAGGGCACCGCCGCCGGCATCAATTGTGCGGGGGCGTTCGCCGGCTTGCCATCGGCTGCCAGCCTATTTTAAAGGATAACAAAATGCGTAGAAACAGCTTTCATCGACTCAAAAGCCTGCCCATCTCGCTGGCGATCACGCTCACCTTCGCCATTTCCTTGTCTTCCTTTGGCATCAGTGAAGACGTTACTCGGCGAAGACTCGATTTCGCTTCGGCCATTCAGTTGGTTCCCGTCATGGCGAACAATCCAGGCCAGTTTGGCTCGTTCTTCAAAACCAGAGTTTCGATTTTGAATGTCGCTCCTCTGAATTACTCCATCAAAGCCACGCTGTACAACCAGAATGGCAAGGTGAACGAGGCGACCATCCCGATTGCCAATGGTCAGCAGCAGAACTATGAGAATTTCCTTCAAGAGGTATTCGCCTACCAAGGCGCCGGGACCGTCGAGCTGGATGCTTGGTTCGGAATACTCGGCGGAAGCAGCGACAACGAATTCTTGCTCAATGTCGAGGTCTATACTGAGAGCCCTTCTGGGCGTTACAAGACCATCGTCATCCCAGCTGGATCGCTGGATAGTATCTCTTCGAGCTTCCCGGCGTTCAGTCCCGGGATTTACGTGGACGCCAATTCAAGAACAAATATCGGTTGCTTCAACGACGGCTTTGGAACGAACCTAATCAAGCCGAACTTCATAGCCCAGCAGGCACACTCATCAATACCTATCAGATGGACCTTGGCGAGGATTCATGGAACCAGATCGGTCTTGGCGATCCTGTTTCCGGTGGCTACATTCGCTGGCGGCCTACGTCGAGCTGTTTCTGCTACTCCGTAGTCGTGGACAACACTTCCAACGATGGCAGCTTTATCCCGGCGACGAATTACATTCAGTGAATCAGGTTGATTGTTTTCCCTGGGTGCAGCAGAAGCAAGTCAATGAAATCCCGCTCGAGCAGCTGGTGGCGATGGTATTGCGACATCACAAAACACCCGCGGCACTTGCTTCGGCGATCGTGCAAAGCTTGTCCGACATTCAGAACAGCACTGAAGCCTTCAGGAAGTTCAAGTCAAAGTGGAAACGTGGTGAACCGGGCCAGAGAGGGAAATGAGAATGCGACGGACCTTCTGGGATGTTTCCTCTCAAAGCAAAACGATATTGTGGTGAGGCAACACGTTGTGCTATCAAGTCTTCGGATGATATCCAGAACCATCTAATCATTGGCTAGACCTCACGGACTGGAGCGATATGCCAACCGAGGAATCGCGGCTTCTGATTGAACGCCTACTTCGACTTCGTGACTCGGCACATGGAAGGACTTCAGCGCGCCGTCCAGCTTGTCACGGACAGAGACGACGAGTTCGGAGCCGCGGCGTACCGGGCGAAGTTGCCGGCAGAGGTCCGGCAGATCGGCGATGACATTATTGGACAACTGATTGAGTTCGCAGGTGACGCAAGCGCGGCCGTGAGGCGGTCGCCCATGCTGTCGGAGGCAGACGGCACGGAAGTCGGACACGCCACAAAGGGGATGCGAGCAGCCCTCAAGTTCGGGCGGTATCAACACTGGGACCCAGAAGTTCTTACATGACGAGGGCACCGTTCCGGTGTGAGACCCGCCGGCTCAGTCTGAAGAGCTCGCCGTATCGCCGAGCGAAGCCGGCGAGGCTTCGAGCAATGGGCAGCTCGGATGCATGCGGTCGTCGAGCTTGTTGGCGCAGGAGTCGGGGAAGGTCGTGTTGCTATTGCCGGGACTGGTCTCTCCGCGCCCGCAGGGTACCGCCCTGCTACAGCGTTCATCATGATGTCGATGCAACGCCAACTGCCAGAATTGATCGACGTCGCGGACGCAGTCAAACGCTGCTTCGGTCAGTTCGGCATCACTGCAGTGCGAGCCGACGACATCGAGATGGAGAAAAGTTATCACCAAGCGGATCCTCGACGAGATAAGAACTGCCGAGTTCCTTTTCGCAGACTTGAGCGGTGAACGTCCAAGCGTTTACTACGAAGTCGGCTACGCGCATGCGATAGGGCGTCGGGTGATGCTGTTCCGGAAGACGGGTACCGTCATCCACTTTGACCTGGCGGCATACAACTGCCCTGAGTACGAGAACCTCCGAGAACTTGATGAACTCGTGATCAAGCGGCTAGAACACGCGACCGGTCAGCGGGCGCGACGCGGGACGTCCGACGTAAAGAATAGGAACGCGGGCGAAGGTCTAACCCGCTGCAGCCGACGAGCGGCGCGACAGGGTACAGCGCGAGTCGAGGGGCGTGAACGCCGCTCGCGGCTGAGCGGCAGGCCGTTAGGCGGCCGAAACAGAGAAGCTGGAGGAGCCATGAAACGTGTCGCGATTCGCGTGCGTTCTTCTGCTGGGCACAATCGACGCTCGTGCCGAAACATGATCAGTTTGCCACGAACAGAGCTGGATATCTGTTCTACTTATGTCCTTCGATGCCGCATTGTGCATCGACTTCGAAGACGAGATTCACCCGTAGGAAAACTGCATGGCACTCGCAGAAGGTTTTAGGAGATTAAGCATCCTAATCGGGATTTCTAGCGCGGTTGCGTTCTTTTTCTTTGTTGCAGCAACTGAAAGGAAGACTGAAGGGATGCTTTGGCTAATATTGGTCCTCCTATCAGTTGGCGCCGGAATCGTCGGGTGGGGCGTTACTCGTCTGGTAGGTTGGGTTGTGAATGGCTCGTAGTACATCGCGACACTAAGGCGATCATCCCTGTACTCACGCGCTGCACATCGTGGCCGAGAGACTCGTAGACACACTGGAGGGAACTGGATCACTGCTTCAAATTCGAGTGAGGACCGGGCGGGCTTCGGCTCGCCCTTTTTTATCCTGCCAAGCATGCACCCCCGATTTGTTACCCCGAGCGTACCCCAGCCGGAAAACCAGCCTGATTTCTGATCTCAATAATTGTCTAAGTGCTTTGTAATGTTGGTGCGCCCGGCAAGACTCGAACTTGCGACCTTCTGATTCGTAGTCAGACGCTCTATCCAACTGAGCTACGGGCGCTTACAATTAACTGACGTGACTCGAGGAGGTTGCAGGTAAGGCCAAAGACTGGCTGCGAGAATCGACTATTTGCCGGTAACCCCCTGCGGTAACCCCTTTTTGCCGAAAGCTCACCATGCGGTCAAACGCCATTTCGATGAATTCCCTTTGAGGGTGGCAGTATCTCATGCCCATCTGAATATCCCCGTGTCCGGCGACCCTACAGAGGGTATAGGGGTCACAGCCGGAAGAACCGAGTATAGTCAAGAACGTGTGTCGGAAGCAATAAAGTTCAAAGTGTTCCAGCTCCGCATCCTTAATCGCCTTCAAGTGTTGCTTCCTGATCGAAGACTCTTCGATGTGTCCTGAAATTGTGGGTGCCGGAAATACCCAGCCTTCCGCTGGCCTACCCTGGGCTTCAAACCTCGCTTTGAGCATCCCGTAAGACTCCATCGTCAATGGCAGATCGCGCCGAGCATGCTTGGTCTTCCCGGCAGCAATGTGAATTGTTCCAAGCCGTAGGGGGTTACCACAAGGGGTTACTGCAAACTCGACACTCTCCCACCGCACAAGATAGATTTCTTCCGGTCTCATCCCCGTATCGAGCATCAGGACAACCACGTCCTTGGCGGGCTGAACGCATTTCTCCAGATACCTCTGTTGTTCACCCGCCGAGACAACTCGATCTCGGCGGCGCTCGTTCTTTGCTAGCTCGATTGGCGGAACTTTTTCCAGCATCCCGGATTCGTAGGCAACCGACAATGCACGCCTCAACGTTCTCAATACACAATTCACGCTGCTCGGTGAGTATTTGCCGTTTTTCAAATGCTCCTGACGCTGCTCTGACTTGTACTCGTCCGCTGGCCGCACATGCTTTGCGACATACCTCTGAGCATCCTGCTTCGTGATCTTGTTCAGTGGCAACTCTGCCATGTCTGAGTCGAGCAGCTTCTCGATGCCGTTTTCGTAGTACTCCCGCGTCTTCGGTTTGATTTCCCCGGTGATGAAGTGTTTCTTCAGAAACTCCTCGAGCGTCACCTCCACGCGCTTTTCTTCCAGAATTCCCCAATTCCCAAGCGCCAGTTCGCATCGAAGTTTCGACTGCACTGTAAGCGCATCTCTTTTGTTGGTACAACCGGTTGACCTTCGAATTTCCTTCCCCTGGAAATCGAATTTGCAATATAGGATCTTCGAGCCCTTCTTTCGGTAAAGCGCCACTTTAATTAACCTCGCCTTCTCCTGTCCAAATATAACTCAAGGTCACTACGTCTGAACTTCACTGACCGACCTAGCTTGTAATGCCGGATGGTTCCAGCTGCAACCTGCTTCCTGAGCCATACTTCGGACATACCCAGGACCTGCAGAGCTTCTCTGAATTTAATCAATGGTTCCTGTGACATTTCGTTCAAGCACACCTACCTCCTTCTGAAAGTATCTGACCAGTATCTGACCACTCTGTCATGAGTATCTGGTAACCATCTGACCAGTATCCGATCAACGTTGAGTTATCTTAACCGATCGCGACCAGTCTTGTCAATGGCAGTCCCAGCGCCACTCTCCGGCAGACTGCAGAAATCTGCAGACGGAAAGATTGAAGCCCAAATCACGCTGAGACATCGCCTAAACAGCCCCGTAATCGCGCAGATTTGGCCTGTGTCGCGTCCGGCTATCATGCGGCTGCGATGGGGTGCCTCTCTGCTGCACAATGTCTCTGACGATCCGTTTTGCGTCACATCGGCAACCCTGCCTGCCTGGTTCAGTTGAAACAAGCTTGCTTGCATGACTGGTGCCCTGCCATCATGTGCAGAGTCTGCATGAGGAACCGCGAGACGGGTTTTCTCTTATCTCGGGAATCCACCGACCCCCTGCATCAGCATGCGCCTCAAGTCTTGTGCGATATGTATCGCCAGGTCCTTGCCTCATGAGCGGTCAGGCATCAGCCAATCTAACTTCGGTTGAGCTTGCCCAGTTCGGATAGGGTGAAGCCCGAACAGGGACCGGGTGAGCGCAGAGTTTGCAGCAACTGTCCACTCATGTTTGTTGAATCAAGGGGTCCTGGCCCAGGGCCCAGGCCGAAGCGAGAGAGACAAGATACACTTACAGAGAGAGACAAGATAACATACATAAGAGAGACAAGATAACATAGACGAGAGAGACAAGATAACTTAGACGAGAGAACATTAGATAACTTAGACGAGAAACTTAGACGAGAGAGAGAGACAAGATAAGAGGGAAGACAAGAGAGACAAGAGAGAGAGCTAGAGAAAGGGAATGCGTCCGAATGCCTATACACGTATACAATGCGTTATGCTATATGAGCCCAATAGATAAACGCTAGTGCTTGAACCCAATGCGTATGCCAATACTTAATGTATTGTATATTGGTTTGGAATGGTTCACCGGAAGGAGACTCTTTGAGGGGTCCAAGAAGTAGCGGATCTGGAGACTTTGGTTGTCGTAAACTCAATTCCAAACGGAAAGGAGACAGATGAACCCAATCAATAGACATGAGGTCCTGTCAATAGGTGTGTAAATTCAGATCAGGCGGCGACCTTCTCAGATTTGGTTTTAGCTTTTAGAGGAAAGCCGTCCACGAACTGTTTTCCTTGAAAGACCTCGGGCAGCAGGTCATGGCCCTTGAGTCTTCGAAACGATTTCTCTGCCACTCGAAGGAGTTTCCAGATCATCGCGGTGGCATTGGAAACAGACTTGTAGCGCTTGGCAGCATCGGTTCGCAATCGAATCGCTGCAAAGGGTGACTCCACCACGTTGCTGGTCCGCAAATGGGGCCAGTGCTCTTTCGGAAACGCGTAAAAGGTGATCATCCGTTCCCAATCTCGCACCAGCGTCTCAGCTGCCTTCGGGTAGCTGTTCTGATAACGCTTCACAAACGCATCCCGCTGCTTCTCGCATTCCGCCTGGGTTGGCGAGGAAGCCATCCGCCTCAGCAGCTCTTTAGCCGTCGGCTGCTCTTGCTTCGACAGGCCGTCCAGCACATTCAGGATCTTGTGATTCCAGCAGCGCTGTTGTTGGCTTTCCGGCAGGATCTCACTCAGTGCTGACCAGATCCCCAGGTGGCCGTCGGCAATCATCAGCCGGGGCACCTTCAGGCCACGTGCCTTTAAATCGCGCAGGAGGGCAGCCCACGAAAGCTTGCTTTCTCGCTGCCCGCTCTCACAAGCTAACAACACCTTGCGGCCTTCCACCGTCGCGCCAATGATGACCAGCAGAGCCGCTTTCTCTTTATCCAGCCCCGCCTTCACATAGATCCCATCGGCCCAGGCATAGACCAGCTGCAATCCGACAGGTCTTGCTGTTTCCAAGCTTCATACTCCAGCTGCCATTTGGCCTTCAGTCGCCCAATGGAACTGGCCGACAGCGGGGCTCCCTCTCCCAGTAACCCTCTCAGCGCCAGCTCAAAGTCTCCTTTCGCCAGCCCATGCAAATACAGCTCCGGCAACAACTGTCCCACTTCTGCGCTCCGCCGCCTGAACAGCGGTAACACCTGGCTCTCGAATTTCTCCTCGCAGTCCCGCACCCGCGGCCGTCTCAGCCTGATCGGGTGCTCATCGCCAGCGGCCGCGGCTTGCCATAGCCATTGCGATACCCTCTCACCCCATCCACGGCCTGCGCCGGCGTTCCGATTTCGGCCGCCCTAGAAACTCCGTGACTTCTTCCTCCAACAGGGCCTGAATGAATTCTTGAACTTTCCTGCGAGCGTATCCTTCCAGTTCCGAATAGACAGCTCTTGACGCTTCCGAGCCTTTCGTGATTCTCTTCTTCATGGGTGGTGTCTCCTTTTGAAATTGCCTTCTTCTCAGAAGCCTCTTTGACCAACAAAAGGCTACACCGCCCTTTCTTCATTTACACACCTTTTGGTTATACCTCTTTGGCCATCTGTAACTGCAATTGGAAAACTGTTGTACGCTTTCTACCCAGCTGGGCGTATGTCGGATTCAGTTCAATCAGAATCGCCTGACGGCCTAACTCGCTTGCTGCCAATCCAGTCGTCCCAGAACCACTGAACGGGTCTAGCACAGTATCGCCCTCACGCGATCCCAGCAGAATACATCGTCGCGCCAACTCACGCGGGAACGCCGCTGGGTGGCCGTTTCCGTTTGGGTCGGGACCGAGTATCCAATAGTTGCGGAGATTCGCACCGCTCTCCTCCCTAAATCCGTTTGGGTCATAGAAGTATGTTGGGGATTTCGCCAACATGAAAACTTCTTCTGTTGCGTTCGTTGGCCTATTCTTCACACTTTCAGGCATCGCGGTTTTTTTGATCCACGTTATTTTTGATCTCAATACCCACCCATCTGCCTGCAAAGCGAAGGCGACGTGCCAGGGTAGCCCTATCAAATCTCTGTCCTTGAGTCCCCAGCAATCAGGAACTTTGCAATTGCGTTTTTGGATCAGTTTTTTTGTGTTACCGACCACGGCGTTTG
>CAVVYL010000045.1:0-685330 GCA_963752385.1 uncultured Acidimicrobiia bacterium
TGGACGCACCTCGACGACACCGTGCAGCGCGGTTGGGGACCGGGCTGCCCACGAGATCGCAGCGTCGAGATCGGCCACCTCGATGATATGAAAGCCACCCAGCTGCTCTTTCGTCTCGGCATAAGGGCCATCCAGCACCTGGGTCTTGTCATTCGCGACCCGCACAGTCGTTGCCGCCGAGGTAGGTTGCAAACCGTTGCTGGTTCTCAGCACGCCCGCGTTCGCCATGGCCTCCATGTAGGCTCTATAGGCGCCAAGCCAGTGTTCCTGCTCGGCCTTTGTCAATTTAGGCCAGCCCGCCTCGTTCACGTAGTCCATCAGAATGTATTGCATCTGAAATCCTCCTTTGTCGTTGCATCAGACGGCTCTATGCGCCGCCAATACAATGACGTTCGACCTCTCGCTATTTGGACAGCCGCGTCAAGATATTCCTTTCCTGGGTCAGGTATATCACCCAACGGACGAACGACCGCTCCTGGCCCCATGACGGCATGTGACAGCGGTCGCAGTTACGCAGCGGCCATCAGAGGCATTGCAGACCAACACCAGCGCGTCACTTCTTAGGTTTTGAGGATGTAATGCGCAAATGGCAGGGCCTCGGAGGTACCGAGTTCGGTGAATAGGGCGCGAATCGGGTGCTGAGGTACGGGATTCCCTTTTTCCAAGGTCGGAATGTGAAGCCTCGATATGAGTAGAGGGGACTAAGTGTCATCCAATACTCCAAAGAAGCTCTTACCACTGTGCGGAGCAAACGATTGAGACTCTTGGTGCGCCGCCAAAGCCTTCCTCGTTGACGTGCCTGTCAGTCCAGACAGGGTCCGGGGCGAGCCTACCGGGATTGATTTCAGCGGCGGCTGATCTTCTGTGGTTCGACTGTAAACGCAAGGGCCATGGCGGCCCAACGGGTCCCGGCGGCCGAGATCCATTGGTCATGGCCGTAAGGGAAACCGCTGTCAAAATAGGGTTGCACGGGGAGCGAGCGGGTCTTGACGTGCCAAGTCCCGTCTGGCACTGGACGCAGCAAGTAGCGGACACCCCTCTGGTAAAGAGGATCACTTGCCCGCATTTCCTGCCAGGTGAAGGGCGTACAGAGCCTCACCGGTGGCGTAGGCATCGCTGCCCATCGTGGGCGACGCGACCAGCCTCCGTCGGCACGTTGTCTTTCGACCAGACTTCGGGCCGCCCGCTCAATGACACAGGCAGAACCCTTTGCCCAATGTAAACCCAGCAGGTGGAAGGCACGCTCCTGTGTCGTTATGGGCCGAGAAGACTCCAGCCAGGACGCACCGGGCCAGTCGCCTTTCCGTGTCGGCCCTTTGCGCAGCCGGTGCATAGAACCGCAGCGTGTTGATCGCCATCGCTGCGGTGATGTATGGATCAAAAGTCAATGGAGGCCGATTTCCCGGGGTCCGCCAGGATCCAGCAGGAGTTTGCATGACCTTAATGAAATGGACGACGCGTCGGTGTACTCGTCCGCAGGCTGTCCGGTAGCGGCATTACTGAACATCTCGTAACCAAGGCTGTTCACGCCAAACGTGTCCAGTTCCATGACCCGCTCTGGAGAGGTTTCCCGCATCTCCCGAGAAACCTTGACCAGCATTTTGGGCACCGGTATACCCCGCTCGCGGGCCAACGCCAAGGCCGCTGCAGGCAGATATTGATTATGGCAGGAGTTGCAGCCTCCGCGTTTGACAAAGGTGGGGCTTTGCTTCTCCAGCTGGACGAACGCCCTTTGCACGGCTTCCGAAGGGGACCGATCCTCCCGGGAAGGATTCGCGACGGCTGCCACTCCGCCGCTCTTGCGTTGAGCTTCGGGAACGCCGAGTAGCCGGGCGACTTCGTTGTCGCCCCGCTTGCCCGCCAGGCTCTGCGGCGTCTCTCCTTCGCCGGTAACGCTCGCGTCGGCACCCCTCGCCAGCAGCATGCGAACAACCTCGGCCGACGCGGCCTCCGAGTAAGCCGCGTACATCAAGGGTGAGTAGCCGCGCTCGTCCTGACCATTCACCTGGGCTCCGCGCTCGAGCAGCAGTCTGACAATGCCTTCAGCTCCCTGCATGGCCGCGAGGCCCAACACCGACTCCGGCGCTTGGTCAGGGTATTAACATCGGCACCGGCGTCCAGCAATAAGTGGACTGCTTCCACACTCCGGCTTCGGGCCGCGTCGAACAGGGCGGTCGAACCGGTGCCGCTGGCAGCTTTCGGGTTAGCCCCTTTCTCCAGCAACAGCCGCATGGCGGTCACTTCTCCCTCGGCGGAGGCCGCCATGAGCGGCGTGCGCCCAGGCAGGGTCGAGAGATTGGGATCGGCTCCTCCGTCCAGAAGCACTCGCACCACGTCTTCCCTGCCGCTCTGGGACGCCGCCAGATAAAGTGCCGTGCGTCCGGTCTCGGTCTGTGTGTTGATGCGCGCACCCTTGTCCAGCAGCAGCCGGGTCTTCTCCGCGTCGGCCGCAGACCAATGCAGCGGCGTAGCGCCGCGGTTGTTTCGAGCATTCACGTCGGCGCCGGCTTTCAGCAGCACGTGAATTGCGCTACGTTCCCGAAGGCGGCCGCGTGGTGCAACGGTGTGGACCCACCTGTGTCCTGCCCTCGAACTAGCCTCCGGTTGGCCGCCACCATCTTCCGCAGGCGTGTCAAATCTTGGCTCCGGGTCGCAGCAATCAGCGCCTTCAGCTGAGGATCCACCGGCGTCGTTGCGACTGCTTCCTTGATCTCCACGTCGCCAAACTCACCTCCCTGGTCGATCCACGCGCGCAGGATACCGATGTCCTCCGCCGCAAGCGGCCCGGTTGGAGGCATTTGCATCCCGCCGGCGCCGTTCACCAGCCGAAGGATCAGCTTGCTTTCAGCACTTTTTCCGGGAATGATCACCGGACCGTAGTCCCCACCCCGTAGCGCATTCTGCCGGAGGTCGAGGCGCAAGCCAGACTGCTGCTGTTTGGGACCGTGGCAGGAGTAGCAGTGCTGGGCCAGAATGGGCTGTACATGCTGCTTGAAGTCCACTTGCAATTGCGAGGGCGGTGGGAGCGTGGCATCCGCCAGCACGGACAGTGGCAGGCCCAGAAAGATCCAACTAACTTTTGCAATGATTTTCATTACGTTTCCTCATCTCTGGCGTCGTCATGGCTAGGTGTGACGGACTGAAGTGGCCCATTCGGCGGCTCCGAGATAAATTGGCTATCGTGGAACGTGTCGAAGTCAGCGATGCAGACAGTATATATCGAAGAGGCATTGCCAGAGAAATCTAAATGTCTCGCATCCAGGAGCTTTCCAGAGTCCAGCGTTCAACTGATGATGAGTCTGGACTGGCGGTGAGAAGCACTCACTCTGCCAGGATGAGCGTACAGTGCACAGCAGTTGGGTTGTGCTTTTCGTCAGAGATCAAAGGCAACCGGCGACAGATTGATGAATCACTATTTGGATCTTTCTCCGACTACTGAATCTTTCCCGGGAGGATTGTCCAAGGCTAAGGTAAGCGCGAGGGTCGCCCAACTCGTGGCTGCGGCAGAAATCCATTGGTCCGGACCATGAGGGAAGCCGCTTTCGAAATAGGGTTGTACGGGATAGGAACGCGTATGAACTAGCCACGAGCCGTCGGAGAGCTGGGTTCGGAGCAGGTTCGAGATACCCTTCCGATAGGCTTCGTGCATCGGAGAGAGGCTTCCACCCGTTCGTAGCGCGTAGAGTGCCTGTCCCGTGGCATAGGCGTCGGACTCGAGGCCAGGCAGCTGAGCCCAGCCGCCGTCGGCGTGCTGATTTCGAATCAGCGCATCAACGGCTTCTTTCAGGATATTCTCGCTGGCTCCAGCAGCATTTTCACGATCTGCGGGTCCGCGTCATAAGAAAAGCAGGCCAATACCAGAATGGGTTCGGGCCCGCCGCTTCCTTTCACTTCCGCACCTGCTTCCAGCAGCGCCTTCACGATTTCCACATTGCCCTGAAACACGGCGCGGCTCAAACCGCTGTCACCAAGGTTAGGGTTGGCACCCTTCGAAAGCAAGTAGCGGACCGCGTCGGCATGACCCCAGGTGGCGGCTGATCCCAAGGGCGTTCGGCCATCCTTTCGCTGCACATTGACCTTCGCTCCTCGGTCCAGCAGGAGCTTTAACATCTCTACATCACCGGACGCCGCGGCTCGGTGCAGAGGTGTGGCTCCGCCTTGGGTCGCAGCCGAAGCCTCGGCTCCCTTCTCGATCAGGTAAGCCGCGACCGGCACCGCACCGGCTCGCCTGGCCGCGACCATCAGCGCAGTGTCGCCAGCCTCGGTCCGAGCGTTTATGTCAGCGCCGGCAAGCACCAACAGCTTGGTAGTCTCCAGGTTATCGGTGGCTGGAAACAAAGCGGACACACCGCTGTCGTTCCTGGCATTAGGGTCAGCGCCGCGAGCCAACAATTCCTTCACTTCTCTCGGGCCGGCCCAGTAGGCCGCTAGAATGAGCGGGGTCGAACCGTTCTCGTCGACTGCACGGATCAAATTTGGCTCTCGATCCAAAATACTCCCAACGGCCGCGAGCTGGCCGTGACGAAGTGCCTCAAAAAGCTTCCTGGCTCCTGGAAGCACGGTGTGTGCCTGATCAAAAGTTGCCTCAGCGTCCCAGGGCGCTCCACCACGAACCCAAGCACGGAGAATTTCGATTTCCCTGTCAGGAAGAGGTCCAGGCGGCGGCATGCGCATTCCGGCCTCGGACCCAGAGATTCGCCGGATGAGGAGGCTGTCAGCGTCGCTGTTCTCTGTGATTGCCGGCCCCGACTTGCCGCCTCGAAGCATCTCAAACCGCGAGTCGAGCCGCAACCCGGCTTGCTGTATCGTGCGGCCATGACACGTAATGCATTTGTCGCGGAGAATCGGAGCCACATCGCGGGCAAATCGGATGGTGGAATTCTTGGGAACCTCCGCTATCGCTTGGGCATAGGTAGTCGAGCCCAGCAATGCAGCCGTCAGGAAAACCCACGTCGCTTGCCGCCAGAACGTCGTCGTGCCTAGCGGCCGGCCTCTCTGAGCGCGATCCAGAATAGACAAAGTTCCCATGTGTGGCGACTCCTGAAGAAGCGTGCTTCCCAACCGGTTTCAGCCGATTACGGTATCGACACGGTGTCGAGACGAGCCTTGACAAAGAATTGTCGTTCTACGTCGCTTCCACGCCCGGAAGAATACTCCTGACAATAGGGCAAAGCAACTCCAGCCCGAATGCCCAGGCGTTACACAATGCTGACTTGGGCCCAGAAACTAGCGAGCGCTCAACCAGCGACGTCCAAATTGGTTGGATCATGTCTCTTCAAACCCTTGACTGTTGAACTTCAAGGTGCGGCCGTTTTCGGTAACGGTGCGAACGACGTTATCTGGTGCGCCGGAGGGGATTTCGGCTTCGATTTCCAGGGTTACTTTGACCTTCGAGCCGACGAGACCGGCCAGATGCGAGATGACTTCGTCGGCGATGCGGCCGGCGTCGCGGCCGACGCGTGTTGCGTCGAGGGCAACGCTTCCGTGATAGCGCTTGGGCGAAGACGGTGTTTTGCTCGGAGCGGTAGTGTCCGGCATCGTTGTCCCGCCATCTGTTTCTCTATCCGGCGGTTCCTTTCCGGTGCCTGGTGTTCCAGCCGTGCCACCGGTTGTGACCTGAATCTCGGCGTCTTGTTGGCTCCTCGCGACATCTGGTTTTATTAGCAACCCGGCGCCGTCTGCAGACAGGCTGACCATTTGTCCAGCACGCAGGCCACGATAGCGGCCCGCAGCTTCGTCGTGGCCCTCTGCGTACGCGAAGGTTTCGGACTGCCATGTGAGCAACGCCACCCCGTCCCGAATCGCCTGTACAAGACCTCCGGTCCTGCCACCCGAGGCAGGTAGAGGTATCGGGCGAAGTCTTCCGCCAGTTGCTTCACGGCAACGTGCTCGCCGCGCCACAGTGGCACATCGTCCAGGTGCTTCCGCAGGACGGTCGAGCCAAGGCTGGTGATGAGGAGTTCGTCGTTCCGCAGTTTTTTGCTTGCACGCACGGCAAGCGCTTCGGTGCCGGAGAGGCGCACCGCCTCCCAGGTCACCGCGGATTGCGGCGTTTTTTGCTCAGGCACCAGCACCCATTGGTAAGTTTCCGGCAGCCGGGCTGTCACGGCGCTGTCGGCGGCCTGCTTTTGAGTCTCCGCTTGCCGAACCTGGTGAGGATCGAGATTTAGCACTTCCTTTTCGGCCACAATCGATGACCAGGCCAGGTACTTGCGCAGGGCCTCATCAAGATCCTGCAAACGCACACGGTCGGCTGCCAGGAACACCAGCGTATTGCGATAGAGACGGGGTGTGTTTCCGCGCAATTCCAAGATAGCCTTTGCGGCCGTCTCCGCTGCGTTGCCGCTCTCCTTGCTGTATGGATGCTCTGCGGGCAGCACAACGAGGCGCGCATCGAGGTCGTCTGGCACGTCCGCGCCTGAATGTGGTAACGCATGGATTCGCGAGAAGTCGCCCGTTTTCTTCAAGTCCGTGCGTAATCGCGTTTCCAATTCCTCGCCACCTTATCCATATCCCTTTTGAGCAGCTCAGCTCTGTCCTCCGCGAGCTTAGTGACGGTGGGTTGGGTGGCGTACCAGGCGCGAGGACCATCCTGATACAGATAGGTCGCTGCCGCGGCCAACCGCCGCAGCGCATCGCCAAACACGGCGGGCGACTCCCCCGGCATCACGCAGCCGAGCTTCACCCGCCTGTCCTCCATGCCGCGATGTGCCGCTGCAGCCGTTGGGGCTGAGCCGAGATAGATCGTGCGCGCCACTCGTCGTGTCGCGTGCAGCTTTCCGAGGTTTGGTACCTCGTCGTCAATCTTGAGCGGCAGAGATCCGGAGCCATCCACGTCTTTCTCGATGATCGGCGTCCAGTTGTCTGAGAGGTAGCGAGTCAGCTCCGACTGCACCCGCCCATCGTCGATTGGAATGGTCGAGGGTAGGATCAGCGGGTTCCGGTCGCCGTTTTCCCACAAGCAGTGGATCACTGCGGCCATCAGGCGCAGCACGCCGCGCGTGCGCTGGAACTTCACCAACGTCGACCAGTCAGTGTAGAGACGATCGAAGATCTCAGGGTGGATCGGATAAGCGGCCTGAATACGTTTTTCGTAGTCGCCACCGCGGCACTCGGGTGGGAACTCTGCGGCCTGCGCGTGGTAGAAGTCGGCAAAGGCGCGTGCGGTCACGTCGCGCTGTTTGAAGGCATCCGGGCCTGGCGAGGGGCTCGAACAGCCGTCTCCGTACGATCTCGAAGCCCTCTTCAGCCGTGGCCGGCCGCCACGACGACTCGACGCGTCCAACAACGTTGCGCAGCCGATCGAGTGCCTCGCGCCCACGGATTCCGCCCACTTCCACATCGTCAGCCTGAGTGTGCGGCGAGCCCTGAGTGTCGGAAGCCGGCAGAGAAATCACTAGCAGGCAGTTGCCGGCGAGCCTTGGCCGACTCGGTGAGCGCCTGGGCAAAGGTGAACTGAGTCTCAAAGCTGCCGGCTGGCAAATCACTCTGGTCGTGAAGCTGGCGCGCGTAGGCCACCCATTCGTCGATCAGGATCAGGCAAGGTCCGTACTCCTTGAACAACTCGCGCAACACATCGCCAGGGCTTGTCGCCCTTTCGTCATCCTTGGCAATTCGGGCGAAGGCCTTCTTACCACCAAGCTGATACGCCAGCTCGCCCCACAGCGTGCGTACCACGGTGCCGTCGGGTTTTGTGACTGGATTGCCTGGAGAGATCTTGTTACCCACCAGCACGACGCGGTTAGCCTTCGGGAGGCACTTGACTTCGGCTTCTGCCAGCACTGAGTCGACACCGGCCAGGTCGCTTGGTTGCGACCCGGATAACAGATGGTAGAGCGCCAGCATCGAGTGCGTCTTGCCTCCGCCAAAGTTCGTCTGGAGCTGCACCACCGGGTCGCCGCCTTTGCCGGCAAGCCTCTGAACGCCGCCCACAAGCAGGCGCTTCAGGCTTTCAGTGAGAAATGTACGGCGAAAAAACTCACCCGGCTTTCTATACTCGTCGCTGCCTTCACCGCAGATACACCTGCCAGAGGTCGGCGGCAAACTCGGCCTGTTGGTAGCGGCCACTGGCAACATCCGCGTGTGGCGTAATCACTTCCCGCCACGGCCTGAGGGCGCCGGTCGTGGCCGCCTCGACCAGTGAGCCGCCAGCTTTGCGCTTCTCGCCGCGCACTTGCTCGTCGAATATCAGCCGGCGCAGCTCCATTTTCATCTTCCCGACCTCTTCGGCCTGTGAGGCCGAGATGGCGGTCAGCAGCCGCGTTATGGAATCCAGGGCCCGGTCTGCATCGTCGCTAGAGAAGGGCTCTTGGTGCGCCCATTTGTTTCGCCAGTCGCGCAGCTCCTGCACCAGCGACCGCTCGGCCCGGCCTAGCGTCTTGCCAAACACGTCGTTCCATGCCTCCCACATCAGCTTGAACAGCGCTGCCACATCCCATTCACCCAGCGCTTTTCTGTTGGCGATCCGGTCATCGCCCAAGTACCGCAGCGGCCTCGACGCTGGCCTGGGCTTTGTATGTGCTTTTGAACTCGCGCTCCGACGAAGGGCCCAAGTCCTTGGCGTAGCAGCTCCATCGCCTTGCCGATGCGTTCCTGGTTGGTGATCGCCATGGTTTACTCCTGCTCGAACATTTGGGTTTGTTGCATCCTGGGCTGTGCCGCCCTCTCGCGCGAGGCGCGTGATCTCCGGCCAGCTCTGGACGAGGCCGTTGTAGGAGAGCGCTTCGGCGCCCGCTTCTTGCGCTCGCAGAGAGTGTAAAGGCGGTAGCAGAGCTCGCGGGCGATCTCGGCCTTGCTGCCGAGCTTGGCTGCCAACTCCGCCGCTGCGCTCTCGCCGCCAGCTTCCAGCACGCGGATCAGGTGATGCACCATCTCCCACGCCGTCAGGCGCGGGTCGGTGGCCGGGTCCCAGTTTGCAGGCAGCTCGCTCTGGCCTGAGCAGGCGAACCTTGCCGCGCCTTGAGTCAAGGATGCCAGCCTCGACCATACCGCCGACGCTCGTGTTCTTCGCCTTGGAGAGGGTCTCGGCCACACCGTACTCGCCCTGCATCGAAGCCCGACTGCTCGAACCAGGCCAGCGCCCAGCGGCTGTCGGCGTCGAAGTCGCCCTCCTGCTCGGCGAGCGCCTCGTCGAGGGTCTGGTTGATGAGCGCCAGCGCCTCGCGCACCGAGAGTGGCTTGCCCTCGGCGTCGAGCACCTTGGCGTAGCGGGTGTAGACCGCCATGCCCGGGCCGATGGCCGCCTGCGCCAGGTCCACCGGCGCGATGTTGCCGCGCTGCAGGTGGGCGAGCGCCACGGGCAGCTCGGCCTTGAGCGCGGTGACGAACTCACGGCGCGTGGCAGTGGGTGCATCGGCCGCGCGCGGGCGGCAGACGAGGACGATGCTGGAGGCGAGAGCGTTGTGCCGAGCCTCGACGGGCCGCCGTCTGTTCCGTCCGCATCGGCCAGGTGCCGCTGACGGCGAAGCCGGCGCGGATCACCGCATCGAGAAACGTCTCCCAGCCGGTGCTGGCGGTGCCTCGTCGCCATCGCTCTCGGACTGCTTGAAGGCGTAGTAGATGGTGACTGGGAAGGCCGGATGCGCCTGCTCGGCGAGGCGGTGCATCGCCTGCGTCATGCCATCGAGGAAGAATGCCTCGGCCTTCTCCTTGCTGCCGTGGCGGTAGGGCGTAGCAACCAGCTCCTCAGCCTTTGGGAACAGCGAGCGTGGCGAAGAGGTCGGGGAAGACCGGCTTCAGCGAGCGACGCAGCCAGACGTAGAAGAAGTCCGAAAGGTCGGCGTAGCCGATGTTGTCGTAGTAGGGCGGGTCGGTGGAGACGACCTTGCCGCGAGACTGATCGTCTGAGCTGCAGCGCATCGAGCTGCATGAGCGCTGCCCTGACGGTGACCGGCCAGAAGTGCTCGAGCACTTCGCGACATGCCGTTCAGACAGTCGCTCGCAAGTCACCAGCCGACGCCGAAAAACGGGTTCGCTTCTGCAAAGTCCCAGACCATCGGGATTGCCTGCCGTGCGAAACGTGTCTGCGCATCGTTCGCCGCGATCGGCTCTCCAAGACGCAGAGCGATGATTGATAGTCAGCAGACTTGTCCACGCCAATGCCAAGATACACCGCCACCGCATCGGCATAAGCCGTGGCGCCGGTGCCACCGTCGCGTCAAGAGGCTTGCCGTCGTCGGGCAGGCCAGCGGCGAGGGCGTCGCGCTTCACCCGCTCGCGCGCCTCCTGCACCAGATCGGAGAAGGTCGTCAGCGCCACGAGCTGGCGAGCGGTGAAGAGGTCGCTCCAACTTCGTCATGCCGTAGAGCCTCACGCGTGAAGCTCGCGCGTCGTTCGTCGGAACTCGACTTCTGGCTTCCATGTCGGCTTTGCCTTCCGCGCGACGGCCTCCATGCCTCGCGTCGGCGGCAAGATAGACCCGCCCGCGTCGCCCTCAGCCACGATCGCCATCAGCCGCGCGCCCATGCGCCCGGCCTTGCCCTCGGCCTTGATGTAGTCGCCTGCAATCGGCGCGCCCGACATCAGGCACAGGAAGTTTGCCCGCGCGCGAGCTTGGTGCCGTTCTTCGCCGCCTCCGCATCCTTCGGCTTGCCCACCTTCACCGTGAAGCGGTAGCCGCCGTTCTCGATCACCGGCTCGACATACGCCTCCTTGCCCGCCTTGGTGGAGAGCATGAAGGTCGAGGCGAGCGGCACGTCCACCTGCGCGAAGGCCGGGTTCGGGCTCTTCACCGTGCGCGCCCAGAGCCAGGCGATCACGGTGAGCTTCTTGCCCACGAGCGGCTTCAGGTCCGGCCGCTCCTTCGCCATCTCCGCTGTGATCTCGACCTTCGGGTAGAGGTGCCCGATGCGCTTCTCGGCCTCGTCGCGCATCCACTGGCCGTAGTAGCGCACGTCCTCGGCCAGCCCCTGCGCGCCGCTGCCAGGTCTTCTGAAAGAGCGCTTTGTCCTTCCGCGCCTCGGGATTCACCGGCGGCTTGCCCGCGAACTTCGGCGGGATCTCGATCATCGCCTTGTAGATCAGCACCGCCACCGGATTCAGGTCGCTGGCGTAGCTCTCCAGCCCCAGCCGCTGCGCTTCCAGCGGCAGCGCCCCGCCGCCGGCAAAGGGGTCGTGGAAGGCAGGCAGCTTGTGCCGGTCGAACAGTTCCTTGGCCCGCGGATGATCGACGTTCTCGGCGCAGGCCCGCCGCCAGCTCTGCCAGATCTCGGCCCGCGCTCGCTCTCAGCACCGCCTCGTTGGTGGTGTTCTCCCACAGCACCAAGTCCTCGATGATGCGGAACAGCCGCTGCCGCTCCTGATCTGCGCGCACCTCTCGAGCGTCGGCTCGGACCGCAGATCGCCGGCGCTCGCCGGCGCTTCGACTCACCAGTCTGCACGAGCTTCTTCAAGCTCCGCCGCGGCCTTGCGAGCTCGGCTCGCGCGAGTCCGGATCCAGCAGCACGTCTGTGTATCGAGGGATCGTCCACCATCTGCGCGAAGATCACCGCCCGCGCCGCGCGCCAGCGGTCGCCGCGCCCACCACAGATGCAGCGTGCTCGGGTGCTCCGTGCCGGTATCGACTTTCTCCCGCGCTGAAGCCTTGTTGATCCTCAAGCGATACGCGACTTCGAGCAGCTTCTCGCGATCGTGCGGCTGTCATGAGCTGCTGGCGGAGCAGTCGATACGAACCTGTGAGCACTTGGTTCATGATGGCGCTCTCAGCCGCTCGCCAGCAGCTCAGCGAAGTCATAGTTCACGCTGGTCACCCCGAAGTCTGGCTCGCGGCGAAAGGGCTGCCGCAGGTAGTGGGCGTGATGGGTGCCGTCGTCTTGGAACTCGACGATAGCCAGGATGAAGTCGTCCGGCTTGTTGAGCGAATAGAGGATCTCGTTTCTCGTGACAGTGATCGTGTCGGCACTCGCATCTCGGCCCTTCACCTCGATGAACCGCAGCTTGCCCGTGCCCGGGACGCGGCTCTCGATGTCGTAGCCGAGCTTCTCAAACTCACGGTCGGTCGGCTCGAAACCCAGGCTGCGCTCGACTTCCATGACGATGGCGCGAGCACGCGCGGCTGCAGCCTGGTGATCAGCCGAGACGGCGCGGGTTGCGAGAGGCCGGCCCGTCATCAAGGCAATGAGCCCGGCTGGGACGACCAGCAAGCCTCCGAGAACGACCGGCGGCAGCGGTGAGATCTGGCCCTCCAGCTTTAGCTCCTCCATGCGCTTTTCAAGACGTGCCTGCAACGCGTCGGCACGCTTGCGAGCCTCGCCAGAGTTGAGCCGGGCATTCGGTTTGCCTGCCTGCTCCTGAAGCTTGAGCTGCTCGGCGCGGTGGTCCCAGTAGTTGATTTCTTTGGTGAGCCGGTCTTTGACTGCAGCCTCGGTCTTGGCGATGAGTTCCAGTTTGCGCGAGCGCACTTCGGAAAGATGCTCTGGCACCACTTGGGCAACAGCGTGGCCCTGAGCCTTCTGCTCCAGCTCACGGCTAATCCAGGCGCATTCCGGTCGGGCGAGCAACACTTCGACATTGGGCTCATCGGCGCGCGAGCGGCCGGTAGTCGAGATAAGGCGCGTAGTGAAGGTGGCGAGTCTGGATCCAGCCTGATATAGCCTCCGTCTCGGCAGCATTCGGTGACTTTGCCGCACTGCTCCATGGCCAGGCGGCCTTGATCGACGCATCCTAGATGCGTGCTTAGACAAGGGTTCATGCCTCGAGGCAGTTGTGCCCGATCGCGTCGTCCACAAGACTGTGCCCCGGCGCAGGAGGTCTCGATGACGCTCCAGCGGTAAGGTCGATCGCGGCGTCGAGCAGCGGATGGCCTGGGCAAACAAAGGCGGCGAGCGGCAGGCCCTGAGGCGAAACCAGCGGCTTCTCGAAGGCGATGCGCTCGTAGCGAGGCAGGACGGCTCCCCGATGCCAATGAGGCGGTCGCGGTTGCGGACCGGCGCCGGAACGTGCGTTACCTCGTAACGGCGTGGCTCGCGCTGTTTGGCCGTGCCGCCCAGTCGCTGGAACGCCTCCAGAAAGAAGGACTCGATGTAGTGCGGTTGCAGCCGGCGCGCTTCGGCTCGCTCCATGTCTTCGCGGATGCGGTGGACGCGACTGGCGTCCATGGCGTCGTGCGCCAGGGCGCGTTCTTCCAGAAGATCCTGAAGCTGTCCACGGTCGAAGGCATTGACCACAACTTGCGTCAGGCGGGCCCGTACGTCGGGCTGTTCGCCGTAGCGAACGGCCTCGATCAGCAGCTCGCGCAGCGGCTTGCCCTCGAACTGGAGCTTGCCCAGCACATCGAACACCTGACCACCCAGCGCCTTGCGGGCTTCGTTGAGCTTCTCGAGCAGCATGCGGTATACCTCACCTTCGCGCGTTTCTTCGGCCACCAGGTTCCACAGGTGGCAAACTTCAGTCTGTCCGATGCGATGGATGCGGCCAAAGCGCTGCTCGATGCGGTTGGGGTTCCAGGGCAGGTCGTAGTTCACCATGAGGTGCGCCCGCTGCAGGTTGATGCCTTCGCCCGCTGCGTCGGTGGCCAGGAGCACCTGCACTTCGGGGTCGTGCCGGAACGACTCTTGGGCTTTCATCCGCTCCTCCCGGCCCATGCCGCCGTGGATGATGACGACCGCCTCCTTCTGCCAAGAAGCGTGGTGATGCGGTTCTCCAGGTAGTTGAGCGTGTCACGATGCTCGGTGAAGAGAACCAGTTTCTGACGGGGCGACGGCACTGGTCGGTGGCGTGGCTCGCGTCCCATAGGAAGGGGAATCCATCTTCGGCGAACTGGTTTGCGATGGCTGCTGGCGTGAAGATTTCACCGAGCAGGCTGGCGAGTTCGCGCCACTTTTTGTCCTCGCCGCTGCGGCGAACGGCGAGCGCCAGGGATTCCAGTCGTTTGAGCGTTTCGATCTCGGCCTTCAGCTCGGCAATGGTGCGTGCGGCGGTGGCTTGGTCGAGAATCTCTTCCTCGGCAGCCTCGACCTCGTTGTCGGGTGCGTCTTCCAGGTCCTCGACATCTTCGTCGTCAAGCACCGGGCGTGACGGCAGCAATCGGCGTGACCGCGGCCCCGCGCTGGAGCAGCTCCAGCTCGCGTAGACGACTGTCGAGGCGCTCGCGGCGCCGGCGCAGGGACTGGTAAATGGCCTCGGGAGAGGAGGCCAGACGGCGCTGCAGGATGGTCAGCGCGAAGCCAACCGTCCCCGCACGCTTGTCGTTCTGAAGTGCCTCGGCCCGATTGAACTCCTCGCGCACGTAGTCGGTGACCGCTTTGTAGAGCTGCGCCTCGGCATCGGAGAGCTTGTAGGGAACGGTGTAGGCGATCCGCTCAGGGAAGAGCGGTGTGGCGTCGAATTTGAGCAGGCTCTCCTTCACCATCCGGCGCATCAGGTCGGAAACATCGACAGCGTGAACTCCATCGCGAAACCGGCCTTCGAAGCGGTCGCCGTCGAGCAACGCCATGAAGAGTTGAAAGTCTTCATCCTTGCCGTTGTGCGGCGTCGCCGTCATCAGCAGGAAGTGCCGCGTGAGGGTGGAGAGAAGCTGCCCGAGCCTGTAGCGCTTGGTGTATTTGATCTCGCCGCCAAAGAACGTGGCCGACATCTTGTGCGCCTCGTCGCAGACGATGAGATCCCAGCGGCAGTCGGGCGCCTTGAGCTTCTCCTGCACATCCTCGTTGCGGGAGAGCTTGTCCAGCCGGGCGATGACGAGGTTTGTTTCCAGGAACCAGTTGCCGGTGCGGGCGGCCTCAAGCTTGTCGTTGGTGAGGATCTCGAAAGGTAGATGAAAGCGGCGATACAGCTCGTCTTGCCATTGTTCGGCCAGACTGCCAGGACAGACGACAAGGCAACGCTGCAGGTCGCCTCGGGCGATCAGCTCCTTCATCAGCAGGCCGGCCATGATCGTCTTGCCCGCGCCAGGGTCATCGGCCAGCAGGAAGCGCAGCGGCTGGCGTGGCAGCATGGATTCGTAAACCGCCGTGATCTGGTGGGGCAGGGGCTCCACCACCGACGTGTGGACCGCCAGCACTGGGTCGAACAGGTGAGCCAGCCGGATGCGGTGGGCTTCGGAAACAAGCCGGAAGAGGGCCCCGTCGCCGTCGAAGCTCCACGGCCGGCCTTGCTCGACGACTTCGATTCGTGGCTCGTCGTGGCGGTAGAGAAGTTCGTTGGCGACCTTGCCGGCCGGAGTCTTGTAGGTGAGTTCCAGGGCTTCCGAACCGAACCACTGCACACTCACAACCGTGACGAGGCAATCCGGCAGAATACCCCTTACAGATGCGCTAGGGCTAAGATCTTCGAGTCGAGCCATTACTGTGTATTCGATCTAAGTGCCAAAGAGTCCTGAAGCCAGTTTACTCGGTGCAGGTCAGGGGTGGGAAGAACTGCCGAAAAGCAAAAATACGTACAAAGAATAGCAAGAATCAGTCGGAACCAAGGGTGTCGACTTGGTCCCGATGGACCTGAGATGTTCTGCTCCACCTTCGCATAACTCTGAGTCGTCGCCCGACAGCCACAAGATCGGCTCCCAATAAAGGATTGCAGGGAATTTCCATAAAATCCAAACACTTACGTCATGCCGCGAGTTCGAATCCCTCCCTCTCCGCCAGCTGCATCCCGCCTTCCGTCAGGGCTTTTCCCGTCAATAGCTTAGCGTTGTTGTCGTGCTCGTTCGTCCTCCGAGTGATACATTTGAGTGCTTTCGGTCGCGGCGATCTTTATGGGTCGCTTTTGAAATAGACACCAAATAGACACCAAGCGGGGGTTTTGTAGAGCCCGCGCTCAGTCCTTTCGTTGTGGTTCAAGCAGCCGGATTCCCTTGCAGAATCTGCCACTGTCTGGGCACCGCAATCTTTCAACTCTGAATAGTCGCGTTTGGATCAACTGATCGACCAGGCTGTTTACCGCCTGCTTTGTGTCCGATCTCACCGTGCATTTCCTCCGCAACCATGCATCGAGAGAGTTTGGCTTCGGGTGCTTATCCAAAGTGCTGTCGGTCTGTCCTTGAATGATGTAGTCTCGCCCGGATTCTCGTATGTGCTGAATCAAGTCATCGACAAATAACCTTCCGTCTGGGCCTCCGTGTGGCAACTCGATTGATCGGGCCAGGCTGCGCTTCGGTTGCGAAGACTCCGCCATCTCACTTCTCCTCTTTTGGGATTGGTGTGAAG
Source organism: uncultured Acidimicrobiia bacterium (assembly GCA_963752385.1). GTDB lineage: Bacteria > Acidobacteriota > Terriglobia > Versatilivoradales > Versatilivoraceae > CAVVYL01. The sequence continues at coordinate 16,140 of CAVVYL010000045.1, forward strand.
TGTCTGCTTAGAATTCCAAATAGTGTCAAGGCGGTTGTTATCGTCAGAATTCGTGTCCTGGGGCTGGCAGAAATCGCGACCTGGAGGCGGCAGAATTCGAGACCTGAATAGGGCGAAATCCGGGTTTTGATCGGTGGGGATGAGGGCGAATTCTGTGGTAGGACCTGGGTAGTTTGCCAATGGGAAGAAGCTGAAACCTGCCGCGAGAGCCGTCGGCAAAGGCCCATCCGAGAGCGTCGGCAATGCCGCATCCGAGGGGGACGGCAACGCCTGCGGAAAGCGTGTCTGGAGAATTGACGCCGGAATACGTGGAAGTGCTACGCGAGCTTGTTGAAGCGTTTGGGCGCATCCCGCAGCGCTATTGCCTACTTTGCCGGGCGAAGACTCGGCTGGGCATCGAGTCCCATAGGCCAGACTGTGCGTTGCGCCGGGCAAGCATGCTTATAAATCAAAAAACGCAGTCTTTCTTGCACTGAACGAAGCGTCTGCCAAACCCGGTAGAACTCCAGGGCCGCTCCCTGCGGCTAGGGTGTCTCAGGTCGTTGCCGACTTGGCGCCTGACCGAGACGCGACCACTTCACCGGAAGTGATCTCTGGCGGTCCTGATACGAGTGCCGCCAAATTCTTCTTCACAAAATCCGCAGCCTGGCGATTGGATTCCTCGGCTTCCGATTGTGATCCAAAAACACTCACGGTGGCCAAGGTCCCGCTACCCGAATCGACTGCGTAATACGACACGAACCCAGGGGCTTTGCTGATTTGAGGCAGGAAGGTTTCGTTGATCTGTCGAGCCAACTCGCCCCGTGTTTTGGGATCTTGAGAAGTGAGTTTGTATTTGCGGATGCTGATATGCATCATTTGCTCCTTTCCGGACGAAACCGTCTATTGAGCGAAAAGAAAAATCCGCAGGGAGCAGCACCTGGAGTGTCCATTAGGATATTCCCTTCCTGCGTATTTCACAACTCCGCTCTGTATTTGATATCCAACAATTCGACTCCACTTCAAGGTACGGCTATTTTGCTCGGGTTGCGGCATTCATTTCTATGAAGCGTGGCTCATCGAGCGGCGTGAGACGATCAAGCTGTATCTCGCGTGCGTGGCGCTTTTTGTTGTGGTGATCTGCTACCCTGCAGGAGTGATATCAAAGCTCAAAGCAAATCCTCACGAAGGGAGAATCTACCCAATGAAAGCGACCCCAAATTGGAAATACGCGATTTTCTTGACTGATGCCGGAATGGATGCACCTAGGGAAGATGCCGCCAATTACTTGAAAACCCTTCCTTTTGTTCGTTGCTCGAAAATTGAGACCGATCATCATCTCTACCTGATCGCCGAAGCAAATCATGATCCCAGCGGTGATGGGTATAATGAAGTTCATTGCTAACTCGACCAGGGTCGGAGGGTCATATTGGGTTCCGAGCCTTCGTTGTTCGTTTTCCGAGGACTTCAGCGGGCGTGTTGTCGGCATTTCGGACGGTGACACGATTGGTGTCCTGCACGATGGATTCGCAGTGAAAGTCCGGCTGCACGGGGATGCTTTGAGCCAACGAGGGCAGGGCTGCGAGTGGGTTTAAAACGTCTCCGGGAGCGTTTTATGGTTAAACAGTTCAGAAAGAAACCGGGTAGGGTGGTGAGACGCCACTCCGATCCATTTGAGGCAATGCAGGACGCTTTGCGCGTTGTAGGAAGATTCGGGAGCCTAAGCATTCCAAGGCGCATCACTCAGGCGCAAGCGATGTTGTACAAGATACGAAATGATGAGGATCAGGATCTCACAAAGCTTCAAGGTGTCGCAAAGCTTCTCAGGGGTTGCGCCATTGATTTGATGCACACTGCTGCGAATTTGGATCGATGCGGGGGTAAGAAGAACAAACTTGGGGATCCCTTGCAAATCTGAAGGTGGCGGTTTCGGCGGTACGCGCCCAAAGACAGAGAGCTAGCAAAACTTGAGGAGAGCGCACGGAAGGCAAGGCGCGGGTTGTGGGCGGATCGTTACCCGATGCCGCCGTGGGAGTGGAGAAGGGGTTTGCGGAGTGCGGGAGGCAGATGAATCGGAGGGGAGGTTTGAGGAATCTGTGTGACCCCTTTCATCGGGCGGCAATGGTACGCTCCGTTGCGGCAGCGTCAAGCTTTCAACCCCACGCTCGTCTTCGGCTCGCTGAAAGCTTGACTCTGTCCTCGCTCCGCTCAAAATGCGCCGCTATGATGAAAGGGACATTTTTATTTTGGGTGATGCGTGGTTACTTGTTGCGTGGTGATGGGAAGAGCGCGTCGGGGCGGAAGATCCCCTACCGGATCACGATGCGGCAGGGTGCGCCGTTTGCCCTGGCGGGTATCTGGCAGGCGGAGGGCGGAGGGAGTGCTTTGCCGGGTTTTGCCATCATCACGACCGTTGCGAATGCCGTAGTATCACCCATTCATCATCGGATGCCAGTCATGTTACGCCCCGATCAGAAATCCGATTGGCTTTCCTCTGCTTTGGGTTATCAGGAACTCCTTGGCATGCTTCGCCCGATCAACGATGAGGCGATTCGTGCGTATGAAGTGTCGCCTCTGGTGAACCGAGCGTCTGAGGATACGCCGGAGGTGACCGAGCCGGTTAAGTGTTAGGCGGGAATTTTGAGAGGTCATCAGACCTTGCCATTGCATCGGCCTCACCAATGTATCCCCCAGCCTTTCGAGTGAGAGTATCCGCTGGTAACATCAAACGAGACAACCCGGACAACAAGCCCCGTTGTCTCGTTTATAAGCCTAACAACTTAACGGGAGGCTTCGATTGTCTTGGTCCTGGTTTCCGTGCCACCTGCTTTGATGGCGACCTTCACCGCATCTTCCATCGGATCTTTGAAGGGCACCTCGATTCGCAGCAGGCCGTGCTCGTAGGTCGCTTCGGCTTTGTCAGGTTTCACCGGCAAACCTAAAGCCAGTGATGCAACATACTCGATGTCCCTTGCTGGTGCTGTCAGGTGGACGCTGTCTGCCAGGATCTTCACATCAATGGTATCCGTTGGCGCTCCTGGGATGGCGAACTCCACTACTAGCTTGTGGTTCTCCTCGTCAGCATACGCTACTGTATTGGGCGCAACCCTAATCCGATATTCCGGCATCTTGGCACCCTCCTTTTAGAACATATCATTATACACGGGGGGATACCGCCGCGGTGAGAGAATCTTAGCATTGCCAACGAGAGCGAAAAGGTGCGAGTTTCGTAGAACACGGGCCAGAGTGCGCCCAATCAAGTGAGGCCAACCCGCCGAAAACACGACAACACAGCTCTGTCTGGTATCGATTCTCTCCCGTATCTAAAAAAGTAATCGGTTCAGTTTCTGCGAGGTATCCGTTTGCGGAATTTGTGCGCTCTGGGGTTGGGCGGGTTTGAAGAGCGCCGGGAGATTTTTGGCAAAATGCGGGGCTGCGGTAATCCACGGCGCGGCGCTAGCGAGTTGCTTTTTGCGGAAGGCTCCTTCCACGAGTCGTTCCTTCCAGGATTTCCGACCGGCGAGTTTGGGGTCGTCTAGCTGCTCGAACATTGATCCATCCCCTTTCCAACAATCGTTTTGTGGCGAATGTTATTGCCTCCAGATTTCCGCGCCTTTAGGCGCCTACGGCTTGCTCTTCTGGTTCCTCGCGGATCGCGGCGCGCACTTTCGCGACCAGCTCTGGCGTGAGTTCCTGCATGCCGTGTGCAGTCCGACCGTGTTCCGCCCACTGGTCTAGAACTTCCTGTTCGGTTTCTCCCCGTGCCTCAAAGTCGCAGTCCACCCCTACTGCGCTGCATCGAACTATCTTTGCCATGTGGGTACCCTCCAAATGATTTGTTTGTGTGAGAAACACTGGTCGAGCCGGAATCGGTTTTCTTATGGCCTGTCGTATACGATGGTGTTGTTCACCTTCTGGCCTTTGGCGTTCGTGCCTTTCTGGGTGGTGGTGCGGGTCTTGCCATCCTTTGAGACGACAGTTCTGGTGGTGGTCAGAGGTTTCCCTTCTTTCTTGCTGACGGCCTCGACGGTGTAGTCATCAATTTTCTTCATACTGATGGTGTCGGCCCCCGGCATCCCTGTTGCGGGAACGTCCTTGCCGTCGTATTTCGGGCTGAATTCCATATGGACGGGTTTGCCCTCAGCGTCGGTACCGTCGATTGTGATCTTTAGGCCATTGGGTATGGCTTCGACGGTGAGAGTTCCTTCCTTTGGTGGCGGGCCGGGGCTGTATTTGGACTTGGCGACATTCAGCTTCCAGGTTCCGACCTGGTTGTCGGCGGCTTGGGCGATGCTGGCGAGGACGAGCACCGACACCGCTACCGTGATTGCGAGCAGCGTTAAGCGACGCATTCGCATATTGCCTCCTTTTGCTTCAAACCTTCAATTAGAGAATTGGAAAGCTGATTGTATCACTGCCGCGCGGCGTTTCAATCTTATGGTTCTTTCAGATGATGCACCAAGGCAGACATACCGAAGAACAAGAATGCTACTGCCTTTGTGCTCTCAAAGTTCCTGGCGCTTTTTCTTCGTGGCCCAGTCCGATTATTGCAAGATGTGGCATATGGCTTGCCTTACTTCGAATGGAGAGAGTTCAGAATAATCTCAAAATACTTCGTTTGGGAATAGCGTAGACTCGAATCTCTTTCCGCTATATGTAATATAATCCTTCAAAACTAAGGTCACTCGCTTAATTCCATCAGACTTTTGCGGAAGTTCTTTGATTTCGAGAATGAAGGAGGGGGAGAACCTCAGTCCGTAATCTCCAGGGGTGCTTTGAAGTTTCACAGTCTTGTTATCGACACTCATTACTACCCATTCGTAATTTGTTACCCCCCTTAATATAGACCTGACGGGAGGGTCCAGAAGAACCCGGCCATTCTCAGACTTCTTCAGTTCATTCATGAAAGATTCATTCATGACGAAGCCATCCTTTCTGGCCATTGAGTCTTGAAGAAGGAGTTATAGTAGCATGAGTCTAAGCTGAAATGTCGCTATTGCGGCAAAGCCCATCCCCGACGCATTGATCTCCGACACTGGTCAGATTGGCGGTAAGAGAACTGCGAAGTGCGGTCGAGAATATTTCTCCAAGGTTTGGAGCATCACCCGCAGCTCAGATTTCTGGGACGATTCACCGGGTTGGGGTTTGAGGTCTTCGTCGGGATTGAGCTAAACTCTTAAGGTAGCGGAGACGGAGTGCGAGTGATTGTGCGCCTAGTGGCACGCATCATCGCAGCGACCCTCGCCACGCAGGGCTTCAACGCCCTCCTTGGCAATGATCGGCGTCATCACCAGAGCTGCCACAGGGTCAGCCCACCACCAACCGAACACGGCATTGAGCAAGAGTCCACCTAGCAGGATGGCAGATAGGTAAGCACAAAGGTCTGTCTGCCGTGAGTCGGCTTCTAAAGCTCGACTGTTAATCTTCGCTGCCACTTTTCGCTTCGCGCGCGCGAGCAACGGCATCACTGCGAGCGAGAGCACCGCTAGCGCGATGCCGACGTAACTCGCCTCCGGCGGCTCACGAAAAATGAAAGACTTGACTGCGTCGAAGCCGACATACGCAGCGAGGCCCAAAAAGCTGACGCGGACAATCCTCAGCGCCATAGCCTCCGCACGCTCGCGACGCTCCAAGTCGTCCAGGTGCAGACGCCACAATAGAGCAGCGCCGGAGAGTGATTCGATGAAGGAGTCAACGCCGAAGCCGACGAGCGCGATGCTGCCCGCCACTACGCCAGAGCCGACAGCGATGAGGCCTTCAAGTAAATTCCATCCGAGAGTGAGATATTCGAGCAGGCGACCGCGCTCTACGCTGACAGCCCGTCCTTCTTCGTTGATTGGATTAGAGCTCATGATTGAATCTTCGTTTTTTAAAAACATCCTAGCGTGCCCAGGTCTAGACAGCCCGTGGGAAACGGAGAGATGAAGAAGTTTTCTCCATCATACGCCCGGACGAACCATTCGTCATCCCCACTAGGCGAGCACCAGTTTGAGCGTGGATCACAGGTTCAGCGAGAGACGGTTGACGGCTTGACGTTTCAAGTCTTCGTCGGGGTTCAAGTATTGGCGGGTGGTGTCGATGTCGGAGTGACCTAGGAGTTTTTGGACGGTGACGATGTCGGCTCCCGATTCCAAGAGCCGCGTGGCATAGGTGTGGCGAAATTTGTGGAGCGTTGCGTCTTTCACTCCTGCCTTTTGGGCGATGGTTTTGAGTCGTCGCAGAAGATGGTTAATGCGCCTGCCTTTGGCGGTTGCGAAGACCCACTCTGATCGGTGCGGGAGGTCTTTCAAGAGTTCTGTTAAGGTCGGCGGGATGGGGATGACGCGCTCTTCATAGTCTTTGGGCGAGAACCCTTCCTTGGGTTTGGGCGTGACCTTGATGATCAGGTATGGCGGAGAGGGAGGGATTCGAACCCTCGGCACAGGTTTTAGCCCGTGCAACTGCTTAGCAGGCAGCCCCGTTCGGCCACTCCGGCACCTCTCCCGAATCGGGAAACTTGGCTTTATAGCACGAAGCTTTCAGCGAAATCCACGGAAATCCCAACGGAATCACAGAGAGAGATGCTTTCAATGAATTGGGGCACCGATGAGCGGTCAGCCCACGTAGCAAAGCCTAACAAGAGGTGTGGTACAAACCAACGAAGACGCCCTGCCGCCAAAAAACGTGGCGTCCCCCTTGGCAAAGGGGGACAAATGTAGAACTCCAGGGGCAGGCTTTCCAGCCTGCTCGTCGCTGGACTCTCCAGTCCGGTCTCGGGACGACTGGGAAGTCGCCCCTCGTTTCATGTTTGAGGGTCGACCCCCTGCCGCAAACGGCGCGGCGTCCCCCTTGGCAAGTGGGGACAAATCGTGCGTAGCGCACCCAGCGGGATAGCAAGGGTGACGGTCTTGACTAGTGACTGTAACAGATGATTTGGTATCGGGGGCTGCTCGTATCCCTGTGAGTACCAATCATTTTGTTACAGGACACCGTCAGCCCGCAGCGTCAAGGCGAAAAAAAGGATCAACCTTCACCGTCAGAGCATGAGGCCCTTTGGAGGTCGAATTGTCTTATCCTGGACTGTTCCGTCGCTTCCCGCTTTACAGCTCTTCTGGAAAACGATAACGTTTTGTCTCCCGCTTTGGATTCGGCGCCGTTGCGTGGAATTTGTCTCCACAGAGGAGTGATTCTAGCCCTGCGTGGCCGGCTGCAATTGCCAATGGAAACGCTCTATCAGGTTGTTGTCGAAACTCAGATCGGCCCGCTAACCATTGTCGCTTCTGCTCATGGGTTGTGTGGCCTCGAGTTCGACAGGCGGGACCGGCACGCCATGCTGAGAGATCGCTTCGGCCGCTGGTTCCCAGACTATCAGTTTTCCGAGGGCTTCCACCCAGCCCTGGACGCTACGCGCACCTGGCTGAAACACTACTTTGCGGGCCAATTTGGTTCTCCGAAGGACTTACCGCTAGACCTGCGAGGGACCGACTTTGAACGGCAGGTCTGGAACCGGTTGGTGGACATCGCACCGGGCTCCACGGTCACCTACGGAGAACTGGCCGCTCAGTTGGGCTGCATTAACGGTGCTCGGGCTGTCGGTTTGGCAGTGGGCCGGAACCCGGTCGGCATCGTCGTTCCGTGCCACCGGGTGGTGGGAAGCAATGGGTCACTCACTGGTTATGGCGGGGGATTGGAACGCAAGCGCTGGTTGCTTGGACATGAAGGCGCGCTGACAAAAGGCCTGTTTCAGTTTTCGACAGCAAGGTGAGTTCCAGGGCCGCTGACAACGCCGTTTGGGACTCGCGAGCTCGGCCGCGGTGTGGAGACGCCTGGTGGCTTTGCGTGGCTCCGTGGGCGGCTGGCACCTCACCCGGCCTCTGCGGCGACGGCGGTCGCCCGGTCAACGAGCTGTCAAGAAACTCAAAGTCGGCCCAAGATCGAGAGCGTGAGGCTCCGCCAAGCCGCGTGGAAGGACTGCTAGACGTATGGCTCGCCAGGAGGCTCGCCCTCCCGATCTTCTCGCAGCAACCTCTCCCAACGGGAGAGGTTCGAAGATTTGAACTCTTTCGTGAACGTTAACTGGGCGGCAGGTAAGCCTAAGGAGGAACTCATGACCAAGCTTTTCAAAAGTGCTCTCATCGTCACCTTGGGTCTCGGGATTGCTCATTTCTTTGAGTTGAGCGGCAGCTAGTGATGACGCGCTACGCAAAGCGTTGACGTTTCACGCCTCGTTTGATGGAAAGCATGACGCAGACTTTGCTTTGGGTGACCGTCGCCTTCACACCGCCACATCCTATAAGAAACGCGAAGATGCCAAACCGGGGTTGGATCATCCCGACGTCAGCCTGGCGCCCGGCGCCGGCCGCTACGGCGACGCGCTAAAGTTTGCGAAGAAGAATACCAGGGCGGTTTATTATCCTGCCGAGAAGAACGTCGCTCACCGGAGCACGGAGTGGAGCGGCGCGGTCTCGTTCTGGCTGAGCCTTGATCCTGAGACTGACCTCGAGCCGGGCTATTGCGACCCCATCCAGGTGACGGACGAAGACTACAACGATGCTGCGATCTGGGTCGACTTTACGAAGGACGACAAACCACGGCATTTCCGCCTGGGAGTCTTCGGCGACCTCAAGGTCTGGAATCCCCAGGACGTGCCACCTGACAAGAATCCGGCATTTCTGGGCCGTCTCGTCGTCGTGAAAAAAACTCCCTTTGGGCGCGGGAAGTGGACCCACGTGGCGATCACGCATTCAGGCCTGGGTGCAAAGGGAGGCCGGGCCAAGCTCTACCTCAATGGAGTGTTGGAGGGAACAACGCCGGAAATTCAAGAGCCTTTTACCTGGGACGCAAAACGCGGGGCGATCCGGCTTGGGGTCAATTATGTCGGGCTGTTTGATGACCTGGCTGTTTTCAATCGTGAACTCAGCGCTGGGGAAATCAAGACCCTTTATCAGCTGAAGGATGGAGTGCGGTCACTGCAGCGGTGACCATTCTGGCGCGTGGACGGCACTCGAGCGACGGTGTTGGGCCGGTCTTCAGACGACGCCGGTGCCGCTGCGTGGCACTTCCCCTCCTGATCTCAGCTGATCTTTACCCACAAGTCGGCCTGCTGGACACAGGAGGGTGGCGCTCGATCGTTCGGGGACTCGTTTCAGCCCCCACTCCCCGTTCCCCTCTCCCCCGCGGCGGCAAAGCGTTGTGAGTCATGCAGGTCTGGCTGGCGGGGGAGAGGGGCGGCTCAATGGCCCTGGAACCCAGGGCGGCGGTCGCGAGTGACCGCTGTCACTCACTCCCTTGCCCTTATAGGTATTCAGAGCACCGATAGGTGCGAACTGAATACCTAGCCGGAGCAGTAGCTTTCTTTCTTTTTTGCTTCTTTTTCTTTCTTTGTGGAAGCTGTGAAATTGTGGAAAACAGCCAGCTGGACAGCCCGCGAGCTTTGATTCAATCTGCAGGGCAAGCACGCAGCGCCTGGCTACGAATAGCTTGCCCTGAACATTCTGATGGTTTAGCCCAGAGCTTCGAGCCAGGCGCCGCACCAGGGGCCTGAACGCATCACTCAGATGCTGTCCCCGAGGACTCTACTATAAGGACTGCGCCGGTTCCTGGCAAGCGTGTGACTACAGTGATATCGCTGGGAGGTCGCAACACTCATGACAACGACATGTTCTGTCCCGAAGGAAAACCTCATCACGGTCTATGTCGGTTTAGACTGGGCCGATCAACAACACGTCGTCTGCTGGCAAGCGGCCGGCTCGACCCAGGTAGAAACAGCCACCGTGCGGCAACGCCCCGAGCAGTTGCAGGCCTGGGTGGCGCAGCTGCGGTCGCGTTTCCCGGAAGGCGTGATCGCCATTGCCTTGGAGCAAAGCCGGGGGCAGTGATCGCGGCTCTGATGCATTACGACTTTCTGCGACTTTACCCGATCAATCCCAAATCGCTGGCCCGTTACCGGGAAGCGTTCTCCAGCAGCGGCGCCAAGGATGATCCCAACGACGCCGCCCTGCTGCTGGACCTGCTGGTCAAACACCGGGATCGCTTTTCGCCCTGGATACCCGACGATGCTCTGAGCCGGCAACTGGCCCTGCGGGTGGAGCATCGGCGGCAATTGGTGGATCTGAAGACTTCCCTCACCCACCAGTTGAGCAGTCAGCTGAAACTCTACTCGCCCAAGCGTTGGACTGGGCTAGGGAGCTGGAAAGCTTGCAAGCCTGTGATTTCCTCAGCGCTGGCCCACGCTTCAAGCCGTGCAGAAGTCCCGGACCACGCAGCTCGAGAAGTTCTACACCCGCCATAATTGTCGGCGTCCCCAGCTGATTCAGCAGCGGATCGAGCAGATCGGTCAAGCCCAGCCTTTGACCCATGACATCGCCCTGGTCGCGGCGGCTCGGCGATGGTCTTGGCTTTGGTGGCGTTAGTACGGGATTTGATCTGCCGCCTGCAACAGTGGCAACAGGAGATCAGTCAGTTGTTTGTCCAACATCCCGACCAGGCCTTGTTTGCCAGTTTTCCGGCGGCGGGTCCGGTTTTTGCTCCCCGCTTGCAGGCCGCCTTCGGGTCGCGGCGCGATCGCTTCGCCTCGGCCCAAGAGGTCCTGCAGTTTTCCGGCGTGGCTCCGGTCACCCAACGCAGCGGCAAATCCTGCCAGGTCCATCGACGTTGGGCGCGCCCGAAATTCGTGCATCAGAGCTTTGTCGAATTTGCTGCCCTTTCTATACCGCACTGCGGCTGGGCTCGGGCCCTTTACCAGCAGCTGCGAGCGCGCGGCCATCGACACTGGGCCGCCATTCGCATGGTCGCCTACAAGTGGATTCGCATCCTATTTCGTTGCTGGAAAGACCGCGTTGCCTATGACGAACCGAAATACCTGAAATCGCTGCAGCGCCGCAATCCTCGACTGTGGGCCGCCATTCCACAACCTCCTCCCGAGCAGCCTAAGGCCACAGCCGCCTAAGGGGGAAGATGTGAAAAAACTGTGGATATCAGTTCAAGGTTCTTTCAAAAAACCCTTGACAGATCACCTCAGATGTCTGGGCTACATTCCGTGGCCCCTACAGGGCCAAAAGCCGCTGCCCACGCGATATTGCAGCACACACTGGGTCCAGCCAAAGAGATGTGGGACACGATCAGCAGATCTCACGAGGGAGCTAACAAAGTCCAGTCTTCAGCGGCAGTCTCCAGATCGCCGCAACAGCAATGTCACAGCTCCCCTCGCAAAAGGGGATTTGCTTATGGCAACCTCCAAACGTTTTCAGGCGCGGAGTCAGCGCGATATCAATAAGGACAGCTTCATCCACGAGTGGCCGGAGAAGGGTCTCATCCTGTTCGAAAGCCCTTACGATCCGAAGCCACAGATCAGGGTTTCCTGCGGGAAAGTGGTCGAACTGGACGGCAAGCCCGAATCGGATTTCGACCTTCTCGATCGTTTCATCGCCGACTATGCCATTGATGCCTCGATTGCCGAAGAGGCCATGGCGCAAGACTCACTCGCCTTGGCTCGCCTGCTGGTCGACATGCAGGTTGAGCGCCCAGAGATCATCAGAGTTTTTGGCGGTTTGACACCCGCTAAGATCACGCAAGTAGTGAACCAGCTTAATGTCGTCGAGATGATGATGGCTTTGCAGAAAATGCGGGCGCGCCGCACTCCGGCCAATCAGGCGCACGTGACGAACAAAAAGGAGCACCCAGCACTATTGGCCGCAGACGCCGCCGAGGCAGTCGAACGGGGATTCTCAGAGCTGGAGACCACCGTGGGCGTGGCCCGCTACGCGCCGTTGAACGCACTGGCCTTGCTCATCGGGTCGCAAACTGGCCGCGGGACTGCGTTGACGCAGTGTGCCGTGGAAGAAGCCCTGAGTCTGCAGCTGGCCCTGGCCGGTTTGACCACCTACGCCGAGACTCTCTCGGTTTACGGCACCGAGCAGGCCTTTCGAGATGGGGATGACACACCCTGGTCGAAAGCTTTCCTGGCGTCGGCCTATGCCTCCCGGGGAATCAAGGTGCGGTTTACCTCAGGAACTGGCTCGGAAGCGTTGATGGGCCATTCAGAAGCGAAGTCGATGCTGTACCTGGAGGCCCGCTGCCTGATGGCCATTAAAGGCGCCGGATCACAAGGGGTGCAGAACGGCTCCATCAGCTGTATTGCTTTGCCTGAATCGCTGCCAGGTGGCGTGCGGGGCGTGATGGCCGAAAACCTGATCGCCACGTTGCTGGATCTTGAATTGGCGTCGGGAAATGATGCCATGGCCTCCCACTCGCAGATCCGCAAGTCTGCGAAGTTAATGCTCCAGTTTCTGCCCGGTACCGATTTCATCTTCTCGGGCTACAGTTCCATGCCACGCGAAGACAATTTGTTTGGCGGAGGCAACTTCGACACAGAGGACCTGGACGACTACAACGTGTTGCAGCGTGACATGCAGGTGGATGGGGGACTCCGTCCAGTCGCAGAATTGGAAGTCCTGGAAGTGCGGCGACAGGCCGCCAAGGCTGTGCAAGCGGTTTTTCGCGAGTTACAGCTTCCCCCGATCACCGATGGCGAAGTGGAGGCGGCCGTTGTGGCCGGTGGCAGCGCCGATATGCCTGAGCGAGATGTGGTCGCCGACCTTCAGGCGGCTGAATGCTTTCTGAGGCAGGGGAAGACCGGCCTCGATGTCATCAAGGCACTGGCGCAGTGCGGGTTTCGGGATATCGCGGAGAAGATTCTGGCAGTGCAGAAGCTCCGGATCTCGGGTGACTACCTCCAGACATCCGCCATTGTGCTTCCCGGGCCGAAAGTGCTCAGCGCCATCAACGATCCGAACCGCTACCACGGGCCTGGCACGGGATATTCGCTCAGCCAGGAGCGCTGGCGGGAGATCTCAGGCATTCCACAAGCTCTCGATCCTAAGCAGATCGGTCAGCCGCGATCATCGGTGAGGACACTCATTCTTCGCGAAGTCGGCGACGCCGTTCGAGCAGAGGATCCCAAGGAGATTGTCATCGCTTTAGGACCCGCATTCGGCACAACACTCGATGCTACGCTTCTGGGACTGCCGCACGCCCAGGTGATTCGCGCTCTGGTGGAAGGTATCCAGGCAGAAGAGTTGAGGGCGCGTGTGGTGAAGATTTATTCAACCTCAGACTGCGGTTTCATCGGCCATGCCGGAGCTCAGTTGAGTGGCTCGGGGATCAGCATTGGAATCCAGTCCAAAGGCACGACGGTCATCCATCGGCGAGATCTCGAGCCGTTGAACAACCTGGAGCTTTTCCCGCAGGCTCCCAACCTCACTTTGGATTCCTACCGCGTGATTGGACGCAATGCTGCCAAGTACGCCAAGGGCGAGCCGGTGCTTCCGGTGCCGATACAGATCGATAACATGGCTCGTCTGAAGTACATTGTTAACACAACCATCCTGCATCATCGAGAAACCGAGCAAGTGGCAGCCGGAAAGGCTCCGCAGGAAGTGGAAGTGTCGTTTCGAGAATAGTGGGCCACGCGTTTTGCGGCAGGAGATTTCGATGGACTCAGCGTCAGTGATTGCCCAATACCCATTGTCGGAGAGCGCGCCCGATCGGCTCAAGACGCCATCAGGACTCGTGCTAAATGAGATCACGCTTGGTGCCGTGCTGGAAGGCCGCGTACAGATGCAGGACCTGCGCGTCACCCCAGAGGCGCTTGAGCTGCAAGCGCAGATTTCGGAAGCCGCGGGGCGCATTCAATTGGCAGAGAATTTGAGGCGGGCTGCTGAATTGGCAGGGGTTCCTGAAGAAAAGATTCTGCAGATCTATACGGCGCTCAGGCCCGGTCGCTCCAGCCAGGAGGTTTTGCTAGGACTGGCGGCAGAACTGGAGAACAATTGGCAAGCCCCAAGGTGTGCTAAATTTCTGCGAGAAGCCGCCAAGGCCTATTTCAAGCGAGAGCCGTGAAGGGCAGGTGGCTCGCGAGTTCGAATTAGGCCTGAATTGCTGAGGTTGGCCGACGAAGCTGGGGCTGCCTAAAGTAGGCAGACATTCTTGTCTTCCAGTTTGGGCGACTCTCCAGTCGACCAAAGGCCAGACTGGAACGTCCGGCGCATCGACAGGCTGGAAAGTCTACCCCATACCGGTTGTCGCGGAATCGCAGGTTTTTAACTTCGGAATTCGGGATTAGGCGCGGTGACAAGAGAATCTCTCAACTGGCGCCCCTCACCCAACCCTCTCCCCGCCGCCCTCGGGGAGAGGGCGAGGATTGGTAATGGGAACCGCCAACCCAGGGTTCCGCTGGCGCTCCACCCTGGGCTACAATTATTTCGCCCCTAGCGGGGCTGGGACAAAACCGCTCAGCTATTCTGACTCCTAGCTCCTGCCTTCTTGTCGCGAGCCGCGACCAATCGCTTGCGGAGCAGCCGGGGTATCGAGGACAACGCTAGTTACAGCATGCCCAACTGGAGCCTGGCGGTTTCCGACATCATGGAGGGAGACCACGTCGGATCCCACACAACTTCTACCTTTGCGTCGGTGACGCCCGGGACCTGACGGACTTTGTCTTCGACTTCCCCAGGCAGAGTTCCTGCGGCCGGACAGGCAGGCGAAGTGAGAGTCATTCGCACGTTGACCGCGTTCGAGGCATCGATATCGACATTGTAGATCAATCCAATCTCGTAGATATTGGCCGGGATCTCAGGATCGTAAATGGTGCGCAGGACGTCGATAATGCGAGCCTCACTGACCGGCTTGGCATTCTGCGCGGGTGCTGCCGCCGCAGATTCTGCCCCCTTGCTAGCAGAATCACTTGCCGCAGGGGCGAATTCGTTTGGCTTTGTCGTCGTGTCCATAGTCACTCCTTCGAAAATCCCCTCCTGGGAGGGGAGGCAGCCAAAGGCTGCTGGGGTGGATTTGCCCTTGGGGTTGACCCTCTACCGCAATGCGCGGCGTTCCCCTCATAGAGGGGAGAGTTATTACTCCGTCGAGACCGGTTGCTGCTGGTGGCTCAGCGCAGCATTCATCGTATGCCAGGCCAGGGTTGCGCACTTGACTCGTATCGGGAATTCCTTGACGCCTGAAAAAACCGCCAGCTTACCCAGAGCTTCGATATCCGGCAACTGATCCGACTTACCTGTCAGCAACTCGTGGAACCGGGCGAACAAGGTCTTTGCGTCAGCGACCGTCTTGCCCTTCAAGCTCTCAGTCATCAATGAAGCCGATGCGGTAGAGATGGCACAGCCAGAGCCTTGAAACCGAATGTCATTCACGACGTCGTTTTCGACGTTGAGAAACACGGTGACCTTGTCCCCGCAAAGTGGATTGTAGCCATCAGCCTGGCAGTTGGCAGTCTCCAGGCGGCCGAAATTACGGGGGCGCTTCGTGTGGTCGAGAATGAGTTCCTGGTAGAGCTCGCGCAAGTCAGACATCAGCCAAACACCTCCACTACTTTTCGGATGCCCTTCACCAGAACATCGACCTCCTCCTTCGTATTATAGAACGCGAAAGAAGCTCGGGCAGTTGCCGGAACTCCAAAGCGATCCATTACCGGCTGAGCACAGTGATGACCTGCGCGAATGGCGATGCCCTCCTGATCCAGAATTGTACCAATGTCGTGTGGGTGCACCCCCTCGAGAACAAACGATAGGACGCCGGCCTTCTCTGGTGCCGTCCCCAGGATGCGTACTCCTGGAATCTTTGTAATGGCGCCGGTGGCATATTCGAGTAATTCTTGTTCGTAAGCCGCGATTGCTTCGATACCAATTTCGTTGAGGTAGTCGATGGCTGCGCCGAGACCGATAACACCGGCAATATCGGGCGTGCCGGCTTCGAACTTGTATGGGATCTTGTTGTAGGTCGTCTTCTCAAAGGTCACAGACGCAATCATATCGCCGCCCCCCTGGAAGGGAGACATCGCCTCCAGCAGGCGGGCCTTGGCATACAGCACACCGATTCCAGTCGGGCCGTAGAGCTTGTGGCCGGAGAATGTGTAGAAATCACAGTCGAGCTTCTGAACGTCGACGCGGAAATGTGGGACCGCCTGTGCCCCGTCGATCAGAACCGGAATCTGATACCGGTGGGCCATCTCAACGATGCTAGCCACGGGATTGACAGTGCCCAGGGCGTTCGACACATGCGCGACACAAACAAGCTTCGTTTTTGGACTCAAACGCCTTTTGTATTCATCCAAGAGGATCTCGCCGTCATCACTGATGGGAATGACTTGGAGGCGTGCCCTCTTCTCGTCGCAGAGGATCTGCCAGGGCACAATGTTGGAGTGGTGCTCTAACCCCGAGATGAGGATTTCGTCTCCTTCCTGAACCTGTTGCCGGGCATAGCCGTAGGCCACCAGGTTGTTCCCTTCTGTCGTTCCACGCACGAATACGATTTCCCGCTCTTCGGCGGCATTGATCAATCGCTGCACCTTGAAACGCACCGCCTCATACGCCTGGGTGGCGCGCTGACTCAGCGTGTGCACACCTCGATGAATATTGGAATAGTCCTCCGAGTAGAAACGACTGATGGCTTCGATGACCCGCCTGGGCTTTTGGGTCGTGGCCGCGTTGTCAAAGTACACGAGAGGCTTCCCACAGATCTTCTGCTTCAGGATAGGGAAGTCTTCCCGGATCTTGGCAACGTCGAAAGAAGCCATCTTGCGGCGATGACTGAGTTTCTCTGGCGAGGGTATTAGAGAAGCTTTGCATGGGTTAATGAGAGCAACGTGACCGAATTGCATCCTCCCCGACTTGGCTGCCACCAGGTGAACTAGGCCTCCTGGCCCTCAGCCAGCCGGGCAAACAGGATCTTCTCGAGTTCAGCGCGCACGGGCTCGATCTTGATGTGATTGATGAAATCGCCGGCAAAAGCATAGGTGAGCAGATGCCGTGCCGATTCCAGGTCGATGCCGCGCGAACGTAAGTAGAATACAGAGTCGGCGTCGAGCTGGCCGATGGTGGCGCCGTGGGTACATTTCACATCGTCGGCATAAATCTCGAGCTGCGGATTCGTATTGACCAGGGCCTCCTCCGAGAGGATGAGGTTCTTGTTGGTCTGTTTCGAATCCGTCTTCTGCGCATCAGGACGAACGATAATCCTTCCATTAAAAACTCCGCGCGCTCTTCCATCCAGAATACCCTTGTATAGTTCACGACTGCTGCAGTGAGGCTTGGCGTGTTCAATGGAAGTGTGATTGTCGACATGCTGCTTGCCATTCACCAGGTAAAAGCCGTTCAATGTAGCTTCTCCGCCTTCGCCATCCAGCACTACGTTGACGTGGTTTCGAACCAGCGCCCCACCCATCGAGATGGACTGGGTTGAAACGTTGGCGTTGCGGTCGAGCTGCACTTGAACTGTGCGGATCTGGAAGGCCTCCAGACTCTCACGCTGAAGCGTGTAGTGGTCGATAAACGCATTCTCGCCAGCGACAATTTCGGTCACTGAGTTCGTGAAGTAGACCTCCGAATTCCACCCTGCGTAGCTTTCAATGATTTGAACCTGCGAATTCGGTTCCGCGAGGACCAGGATGCGAGGATGCGAGACCGTAGGGTGGTCGGCGGCCGTCGAAACAAACAACACGTGAACTGGCTTCTCAAGCACGGCACCCTTAGGAATGTAAAGGAACGCTCCATCGGCGATGAAAGCCGTGTTGAGCGCCACAAACGTCTCTTTCGAGGCGTCGGCGTGGCGGGCCAGATGAGCCTCCAACAAATCCGCGTGCATCTCCAGCGCCTCCGCCAGGCTGCCTGCGAACATTCCCTCGGGCATTCCTGGAACCGACGACAGCTCGGCAGAAAAGAACCCATTCAGAAATACCAGCTGAATACCTTTCCAGCCTCCGAATGTAAACCGGGAAAGAGCCTGGCCAGTCAGCGGCTTGCCATCGGGCACAGCCAACCTGAAGGGAACCCGACTGATGGGCGCGATACTAGTGAATCGCCACTCCTCATCATGCGTCGTCGGAAAGCCCAACCGTGAGAAGCTCCCCAAGGCAGCCTGGCGGACAGGATGGAGCCAGGCTGGTTCCCTCGGATTGCGGCGCTTCTCGAAAGTAGCAAAATGCGACAGATACGTTTCTAACTCTTCAGTGGTTTCAATCATGATCAAGAAATATGCTTCAAATTGGCAAGAGCGCTCGCTAGCCGCGGTCACTCTACTCGCCTTAGCGGCAACGGTCACACCCTAGTCTGGAGGACTAATCCTGAGGTGGAGTGGACTTATCTGGCAGCTTCTACCGTTTCCTCCAGCCACCCGTAGCCCTTGGCTTCCAGCTCGAGGGCTAGCTCTTTGCCGCCGGATCTCACGATTCTGCCATTCGAAAGCACGTGGACGAAGTCGGGAACAATGTAGTTCAGCAGACGCTGATAGTGGGTAATGACAACGATAGCGCGATCTTTGGAACGGAGCCCGTTGACACCTTTGGCAACACTCTTTAGGGCATCGATATCGAGCCCTGAATCGGTCTCGTCGAGGATGGCAAGCTTGGGATCCAACACAGCCATGTGGAAAATCTCGTTGCGCTTCTTCTCCCCGCCTGAGAACCCTTCGTTGACGGAGCGGCCAATCAGACTGTCGTCCATTTCCATCAGCTTCATTCTCTCGCGGACAAGCTTCAGAAAGTCGACCGCATCCAGTTCCGGTTGGCCACGGTGCTTACGGATGGCATTGAGGGCCGCCTTCAGGAAATAGGTGTTGTTCACCCCCGGGATCTCAACCGGGTATTGAAAAGCCATGAATACGCCCTCGCGCGCGCGGTCTTCCGGCGCCATTTCCAGAAGGTTCTGGCCCTGGAACAGAATCTCTCCTGCGGTGATTTCGTAGGAGTCGCGCCCGGCCAGCACCTGAGCCAAGGTGCTCTTGCCGGATCCGTTGGGTCCCATGATGGCGTGAACTTCCCCAGCGTTCACCTTCAGGTTAATTCCCTGCAAAATCTCCTTGCCGCCAATTCCAGCGTACAAGTTTCTAATTTCCAGCATATGAGTCTGTGTCTCCATTCAAAGTAAGCAATCAGCAGCCAGCTTTCAGCTCGGCAGTCAGCAGCTTTCGGCCATGAATCCGTCCCTCACAAGAGGTCCCTGATAGCTGATAGCTGAATGCTGAAAGCTGCTTTTCATCCAACGCTGCCTTCCAAGCTCACGCCAAGTAGTTTTTGCGCCTCCACGGCGAACTCCATCGGCAGTTCGCGGAAAACTTCCTTACAGAAGCCGTTGACGATCATGGAAACGGCATCTTCGGCGGAAAGCCCGCGCTGCTTGCAATAGAAGATCTGATCTTCGCCAATCTTTGAAGTTGAGGCTTCATGCTCCATCCGGGCCGTGCTGTTTTTCACTTCGATGTAGGGAAAGGTGTGGGCACCGCATTTGTCGCCGAGCAGCAACGAGTCGCACTGCGAATAGTTGCGGGCACCCACAGCGCCTTTCAGGATCTTCACAGCGCCGCGATACGTGTTTTGACCGTGCCCCGCCGAGATGCCCTTGGAGACGATAGTGCTGCGGGTGTTCTTGCCGATGTGAATCATCTTGGTGCCGGTATCAGCCTGCTGATAGTGGTTCGTCAGGGCCACTGAATAGAACTCACCCACCGAATTGTCCCCCTGCAGAATGCAGCTCGGATACTTCCAGGTAATGGCCGAGCCAGTCTCCACCTGCGTCCAGGAAATCTTCGAGTTCACGCCCAGGCACTTACCGCGCTTGGTGACGAAGTTATAGATTCCACCCTTACCTTGCTTGTCGCCTGGATACCAGTTCTGAACAGTGGAGTACTTGATCTGGGCGCTGTCGAGCGCAATCAGCTCGACCACGGCCGCGTGGAGCTGGTTCTCATCGCGCATGGGCGCGGTGCAACCTTCCAGGTAACTGACGTAGGATCCCTCCTCCGCGATGATCAGGGTGCGCTCGAACTGGCCGGTGTCCTTGGCATTGATGCGGAAGTAGGTCGACAGCTCCATCGGGCAACGAACGCCTTTCGGGATGTAGCAGAAGGACCCATCGCTGAAGACCGCCGAATTCAGAGTGGCAAAGAAGTTGTCGGTGTAGGGAACCACCGATCCCAGGTACTTCTTGACCAGTTCTGGGTGCTCTTGAACCGCTTCGGAAAAGGAGCAGAAAATAATGCCGAGTTCCGCCAGCTTGCTCCGGAAAGTCGTGGCCACGGAGACGCTGTCAAACACTGCATCCACAGCGACACCACTAAGCCGCTCCTGCTCCTGCAGGGAGATGCCCAGCTTCTCATACATGCTAAGCAACTCCGGATCGATCTCGCTCAGACTCTTAGGGCCCTCTTTCTTCGACTTGGGAGCTGAGTAGTAGATGATGTTCTGGTAGTCGATGGCGGGATGATGGACGTTTGCCCAGGTTGGTTCCTTCATCGTCAGCCAATGCCGATAGGCCTTTAGACGCCACTCCAGCATAAACTCCGGCTCATTCTTCTTGGCTGAAATGGTTCGGATAATCTCCTCGTTCAAGCCGCGAGGAATGACCTCGGACTCAATGTCGGTGACAAACCCGTACTTGTATTCCTTGTTTGCCAGTTCCTGAATCGTGTGAGTTGCAGTACTCATCAAACTCTCCTTACCCAGACTTCCTAACGCAAAGGTGAAATGCTGACCAAAGGTGAGTCGCTCACCAATCCGGACTTCAAGTCCTCACCCTGCTGCTGGCTCATTCGTTCAAGTGACAGATCCCGAAAAGTCTGTATCACAATCTCATTGAGGCGCTGCAAAGGGCTCTTCACATTGCATTTCTCGAACTGTCCACAAAGCCCGTCATCAGAGACGCAGTTCGTTAGAGACCACGGTCCCTCAATGGCTTCAATCACTTCCTCAGCGCTAATCCGATGGGGAGGGCGGCTTAGCGAGTAACCCCCATGAGTTCCCGGGTGCGAAATCAGCAAGCCCTTCTGCACAAGCCTTTGAAGGATTTTGGAAAGCAGCTCGAGTGGGATGTCATAATGCTCGCCGATTTCCCGTGCACTCCAGGACGTCCGTTCCGGATGTTGAGCCAGATGCATCAGCGACATCAAACCGTAATCGACCTTTTTCGAAAGCCTTAGCATAACGCACCCAATGCCGACTATTTTGGTCGGGAATCCATTATTAGAGTGACGGGGTGGCCCTGTCAAGGACGAAGTCTATAATTTTTTGGTACTTGGGAATTATTGGAAACTTCCGCACGAAGACAGGGCAAGCGTAAGTCTTGGATCACCGCGAGATGCAGTTCTACCACGGTTGGTCGTCCTGGTGTTGCGAAAAAGAGACAGTCGCCCAGGCCCTAAACCTGATGTAGTTCCTGCTAAGTCTTTGATTCAATTATGCTTACTGGACGTTCTAAGTTTCTGGCGTTAGACCTGCTAAAAGCGGGGTAGTTGCGGTGTATTCAACTATCTGATTCTGGAGGCTCTTCTGGAACACCAACAGACCTTGGCGGCGCCTATCGCGTTTACCGGCGTCGGTCTTCATACTGGTGCCCCGGTCAATCTGCGCGTCCTTCCAGCTCCAACCAACACTGGAATTGTCTTCCAACGGGTCGATCTGGATGATTTTCGAATCGAAGCTGTCGCCAAGAACGTCGCTCATGTGGCCTACGCGACGACGCTGATGAAGCAAGGAGTGCTCATTTCCACGGTCGAGCATCTGCTATCCTCGCTCTACATCTTTGGAATCGACAACGCGTTGGTTGAGCTCGACAACTTGGAAGTGCCCATCCTGGACGGAAGCGCGCTTGAGTTTGTCAGGGAAATTCAGCGAGTGGGTATTGACAAGCAACCTGCGCGTAGAACTTATCTCGTGATTCGCAAGGAACTTCACCTCGAGGAAAGGGGCAAAACCATTTCCATCTATCCCGCCGAAAGCTTCCAGATTTCCTACTCAATTGAATTCAGTCATCCGTTGATCCAGAAACAGACTTTCGAGTTTGAAGCTTCGCCAGGCATGCTTCGCCCAAGAGATTGCCCCGGCCCGGACGTTTGGTTTTCTCCACGAGGTTGAGGAACTACGAAAGAATGGGCTGGTCCGCGGGGGCTCGCTGGACAACGCGATCGTCCTGACGAAGACCGGAATTCTCAACGACATCTTGAGATTTCGAGACGAGTTTGTCCGTCACAAGATTCTGGACAACATTGGAGATCTTTCACTGATCGGCCGCCCCTTTATCGGCCGTCTCGTCGCCAGCAAGGCCGGGCATGCCTTGCACACTCTCCTGGTCACCCGTATCCTCAATGATCCGTCAAACTTTGAACTCATGCACTACAACGAATGGGTCCCGGCCAAGGCTGAGCCAAAGCCCGAAAGAAAGACCAAGACGCCTGCGTTAGCCTGAGCCGACTCTCCTATGAACGACCTACGCCCCGCGCCGTCGGACCCGATCCTGACCCTATTGCTTTCGTCATACTTCCTTGAGTATACTCGGCGATCCTGGCTGTGACTCGCCAGCCCCGCCCGGGTCTTCGAGAAACGCCCTCCGTGGGCCGCTAGCTCAATTGGCAGAGCAACTGACTCTTAATCAGTAGGTTAGAGGTTCGATTCCTCTGCGGCTCACCAATCATTTCAACAACGTTCCAAATCTCGGATCGCTTGCTCCAGGCGATGGGTGACGCGCGCCGGATCCTCGTCCCAACTCAATTGGATCGGTCTTCCAAAAGTGACGGTGAGGTCGCTCTGACGGAACCACGGGAAGGAAAGTTTCCGACTGCTCCACGACTGCCTGACTGCAAACAGACCGTCCAATCTAACCGGCAGGATCGGGACATTCAGCCCTGTGGCGAGTAGCCCGATTCCAGGACGAAAGGCATTCAAGCGGCCATCGTCTGTTAGGCGGCCTTCGGGAAAAACCAAGACATTGTAACCGCGATCTATGGCTTCACCCGCGTAGCTGAAGCTGCGCCGGAAACCGCCGGTTTGTGGAAGAGAGAAGACATTGAACAGACAGGCAACCAGGAGATAGAAGGTTTGCCAAGCCATCCGAAACAGTCGGGCACGAGTTTCAAGAGGATGGCGCCACAGTCGCAAACGCTCTCCGTCCATTGCAATGGCCAGACGTGTCTTGAGTTGACGTGGCAAAGCGAACAAGACCAGGCCGGGATCAAAATACGTCACATGATTGGCCACGATCAAGAGTGGCCCTTGAACGGCCCTAACATGCTCGCCACCGCTCACTCGGACACGGCATAGCAATCGAGCGATCGGCAAAGCACAACCATAGAGAAAAAGGATTCGCAGCCGGTTCAAAACTTTGCTCATCGCCCAGCGCGGGTAAGGATAGGGAAGCTTGGCGGTTTGATTTTCGGGAGCGGACTGGCGGCTCGTGCTTGATTCAGAGCCATGCCGCGCCTCCAGTCCGGCTGGAGGGCTGCTAATTGGCAAATGATGGTTCTCCTTTGAACAAGGGGCGGCCACAGCGAGGCCTTGTGGCCACGCCGGTTTTGACGCCGCAGGGACATCCGCGGAAGGGCCCTCTGCTAATTTGCCGCAAACCAAGTCCTCAATCTCACCCAACTTTGTCGCGGCAGTAAGCGTCGCTTCGTCTATTTCAATTTGGTAGTGATCTTCCAAGACACTGAGCAGTTCAACTCTGCCTACGGAGTCCAACTTCAGGTCGATGTCGAGTCGCGCTGACCTGTCCGCGCGCTCAGGGACAGTACCAGTGATGCGGGACACCATCGTAACAAGAGTCTTCAGTTCGCCTCGGGTGCACCAGCCTGAGGTTGGTCCTTGTTGCAAGGCAAGTTGAGCGTTGGCCCACTCAGCGATGGCGGGTTTTTGAATCTTCTGCGTGGTCGTTCTGGGGAA
Organism: uncultured Acidimicrobiia bacterium; assembly: GCA_963752385.1. Lineage (GTDB taxonomy): Bacteria > Acidobacteriota > Terriglobia > Versatilivoradales > Versatilivoraceae > CAVVYL01. Next base: position 39,811 of record CAVVYL010000045.1, read on the forward strand.
CTCGGCTCCAGGCCACACGATCCAGCGCCGGACACCCTGCAGAGGTCCTAATTCGCGATTGGCGTGCTCGATGGCCGTCGCCGCATCGGCGGTCTGGCTTCTCAGGATCAGGACTGCGACTGGTTCCGGTCCTGAAGGCCCATCCAGTCCGATGACTGCGCTTGCCCGAATGGCGGGCTGCCGGTTGAGCGCGGCCTCCAAGTCCTCCGGATAGATGTTCACGCCTGCCGCGGTGACGATGACGTCCTTCTGGCGGCCTCGAAAATACAGATGTCCCTGCTCGTCCCGCTGTGCCAAGTCGCCGGTATGCAACCAACCCTCCGCATCCGTCAACGGTTTCAAGCCACCCCTCCAGATCCCTGCGGCCACGTTCTCTCCGCGAACCAGGACTTCGCCGTTCTCAGCAAGTATGATTTCCCGTCCGGGAAGGGCCTTGCCGATGGATCGAGGCTGTAATCTGAACGGATGCGCAACACTGACGAGCGCAGCTGTTTCAGTCATTCCGTATCCCTGAACGACTGCAAATCCAAGGCGGCGCCAAAAGGCTTCGGTTTCCTGACTGAGTGTCGCGCCACCTGAAACGAAGGCCCAGAACTTCCAGCCAAAGCGCTGGTGAATCTGTCGAAACGTCCAAACGCGTCTAAGGAAGGACATCTGGTCGAGGTCGCTAGTCTCCTCGCCGTGCAATGCTTCAGGGACGGCCATTTCCCTTTCCAGTTTTTCCCTCAACGTGTCGAGAAGCCGCGGAACCGCGACCACTGCTGAGATCCGGTTTTGCTTTACTGCCTCAATGATTCCTGAGGGATTCAACGAAGCGTGAAAATGAACTTCGCCGGCGAGCAGGTGTGGCAAGAATATACCCATGAATTGCCCAAAGACGTGACTGAGCGGAACCAGATTCAAAAACCGCACCGGGTGAAACCAGCGTTCCCACTTCAGGTAATTCTGGATTTCAGCCTCCAACGGGTTTAAGTTCGCGAGCAGGTTGCGATGGGTGAGACACACCCCCCGCGGTTCTGCGGTGGTGCCAGAAGTGAAAACAATCTCGACCAAGTCGTCAGGGTGAATCGTTTCTCTGGGAACGACACCGCTTGAGTCTAGCCGCATCTCATCAACCCCTTCGAGTAGTAACCTCGAAACCCCTGAAGGGGACGGCTGCGGCTGAAACTTGCGGCTGAGGAGCAGCAATTTGGGTTTGACCTCTTGTTGAACTTTTTCGACAAAACCTGGCGCTGACTGGACATCCAGCGGTACGACTACGGCGCCTCGAAGCAGACAGCCGTAGAACGCCGCCACCCATTCTGCCGAGTTTTCACCCCAGAGCAAGACACGATCTCCTTTGGCAACGTGGCAGGCTGCGAGCTTTCTTGCCCAGAGGGAAGCAGTTTCAGCCACCCGCCGAGACGACCAGCGAACAAGGCGCCATCCCTGGCTCTGAACAAAGGCAATCTCGTCCCCTCGTCCTCGATATTCGTCAAGGTAAGTCAACAGAGTCTTGCGTGGGTGAGCCATCTGCCGCAAACCCTCACCAAATTGAGTGAAAGTGGTTATGAACGACCTAGTCTTTCTTGACCGGCAGCGTCCGCACCTACACACTCTTTCTAACAGTCAAGGATCTCAACCAAGGCCTGGTTGATCCGGCCCTGCCTTAGGCTAACGGATCACCAGGAAAAAGAAGAGGAAACAACAGTGAACTCAGCAACACTCATCCGACGTAGGGTAAGATACTCCTGGGCGGAGGGAATTGAAAACGCGCATTCGCGATTTCGAGGTTTGCCGCATTCCGGTTAGAGAGTAACCCGTCCTGCCCATCTGACGAGGGCCTGTCGCACAAGTACCCCCTGGGGGAAGCCGCGGACCGCATTCGTTTCGGGATTTGTCGCTACAACCTGGCATTTCACAAAACGATCACGCTGTTCCGGATTCACGTGCTGCTTCGGTGCCGGAGCGGAGCCGGCGAGGATCAGCCCATTGCAGCGCTAACGAATCGCCGGGGGCAAAGCTGGACGACAGGGATCTGCCATTCGTACCGAACCGCCACAGTCAGCCGGTCAAATAGGAGAAACTGCTCATGAGAAGATCGTTCAAAAGCGTTGAAACGAAGCTTATCCATGCAGGCGAACCCGAGCCACGCATTGCGGGCGCGGTTGCCATGCCGATTTTCCAGTCGGCCATGTTCCAATATGCCGGTGAGACCAGCTATCACGATCTGAAGTATATCCGCCTCAGCAACACTCCAAACCACATCGCTTTGCATCAGAAACTGGCCGCGCTGGAGAATGCCGAGGCGGCGCTCGTAACGGGCAGTGGCATGGCCGCGATATCGGGAAGCCTGCTAACGGTACTGAAAGCCGGTGATCACTTACTAGCCCAGAATTGCCTGTACGGGGGCACCCACGACTTTGTGACTCACGACTTTGCCTCGTTTGGGCTCTCTTACGATTTCATTGATGGCGAGAAACCCGACTCCTGGAAAGCGTTTCTCAGGCCGAACACCAAAGCAATCTACGTTGAGGCGATGACGAATCCACTTCTTCAGGTGGCTGACCTGGAAGCCGTTGTCGAGTTTGCCAAAAACCAGAGGCTGATTTCGATTATCGACAGCACGTTTGCCAGCCCCATCAACTTCCGCCCCCTAGACTGGGGCTTTGATCTTGCGATTCACAGCGCCACGAAGTACCTTAATGGTCATTCCGACATCGTTTGTGGCGCTGTCCTGGGCGGTGCCGTGCTGATTGAAAGAATCACACATCGTCTCAATCATCTGGGCGGCTCGCTCGACCCGCACGCGGCTTTTCTGTTACATCGCGGCATGAAGACAATGGCGCTGCGGGTAGCATATCAAAACGAGAGTGCATTGAAGCTGGCGCGATTCTTGGAAAATCATCCTGCTGTGGCTCGAGTGAATTACGCGGGGCTTCCGTCTCACTCGGGCTACGATCGAGCCCGCAAGCTGTTCACCGGATTTGGCGGGGTACTTAGTTTCGAACCGAAGGGTGGGGTTACTGCTGCCGAGGGATTCCTTAAGAAGGTCACCCTGCCCATCATTGCACCCAGTCTCGGGAGCGTTGAAACACTCGCCATTCGTCCTGCCGTTGCTTCTCACGCCGGATTGTCCCGGGCTGAGCGTGAACGAGCGGGAATCTCCGACAGCCTCATTCGCGTTTCCATCGGGATTGAAGCTACGGAAGATCTCCTCGAAGACTTCAGTCAAGCGTTGAAAGGATGATTTGCTAGGTTCGGGTTTACAATACCTGGGGAACGAGAGCGTGTTTTTCAATTGCGGGGTGTCTCATCATGAATTTTTACGAAGCGCTGCACCTAACTCCTTCCGCCACCACTGAGGAAATCGAGGAGGCGTATCGGAAGGCAGCCCGCAAAGTTCATCCCGATCTGAACCAGCACGACCGTCTTTCCGCTGAAGCGCGAATGAAGCTGCTCAATCGAATCCGAGATACCCTCACCGATGCTGCGCGCCGCGCTGCTTATGATGCCGCGTTGGCCGAAGGCCGAGACACGGCCAAAGTCGAAACGGCGATTAATTGGACGATCAAAGAGAGCCGCGACAAAGCCACTTCTCAAAAGCGGCTGAGAACGACTGTTCTCGCCGGGTTGGGCGGTCTAATCGTTCTGGGTCTTGGTATCTGGTACTTGAGCCACTCGCAGCTTCCACAGCGGGAGTCGACGGTCCCACTGCCTCAGCCAACGGCACCACCTCGAGACGCACCTGCCGCCAGCCTTCCAAAGTCCGATTCAGTTCCGCCGTCCCCGGCCATAAAGAAGGGGAAGGGCCCGCGGGTCGTACAGTTTGGGGCCAGCACTCAAGAGGTACTGGACTTCATGGGGAAGCCGGACCACGTTGAGGAAATTCCTTCCCAGAACATGAGAATCCTGCACTACGGTCAACTTCGCCTGGTTTTCAGAAACGGCAAACTGATACCCGGCTCGGGCGTCGAAAAGACGCAGTGAGCAAGCTCGGGGTCGACATCCGACTTTTCTCCCCCGTTCGTCTATCCTTCCTTAGTTGTGTTGTCACACAAGACCACGAAGCCAATGAGCTTGGGATTTGTTTAGGACGAAATCTATGCAGATTCGGTTAACTTTGGCTTTTTGCGATGCCGATAACGGGATGTGACTTAACGTAGAAGCTTGCTCGAAACCTGGAGTCACCTGCCACCGTCATGTTCAGCGTCAAGCGTGCCAAAATTCTTCACCACGTCTTGCTGGTGCTGATGCTCGCCAGCGTTGGTCCATTGGGGTTTTATGGTTACCAGGTCATCCAGATTAACCGCGAGAAGCTGCAGACCCAAGAGCGATTTTCGCAGATCGGCATTGCGCAATCGCTGGCGCGCTTGATCTCCCTCTACCTTACCGGCGCACGAGAGCAACTGGAGGGATTCCAGGCCAGCGCCCTCGATCTGCGAGGCGGTGCCTACCAGATGACGCAGCTCGAAGAGAATCGCTTCCTGGAAAAGAAGTTGGAAGACTTCGTCACCCGATCCAAGAATCTGCTCTACATCCATATGGTGAACAGCCGGGGCAGGGGGGTGCGCGCTGGCGTCTACAACGACAATGAAGAGGGTGTGATCCAGCATTTTCTGGCCAAGGCCTTCCAACACGCGAGCCAGAACCAGCCTTACATGAGCGGGCCTCTCACGATCGAGATGGGTAGCCAGATTCGCCCGGTCATCATCATGTCGACCCCGATCAGGTGGCAAAATCAATGGGTGGGCGCGACTACGGTGATCTTGGGGCTCGATGACATTCTTCACTGGGTTACAGAATACAGCGTGGCTGAAAAAACGGTTTATGTTGTCGATTTCAACGGGCAGATCGTGGTTCATCCCGACGCGAAGACGAAGCCCGCTGGCATGGACTTCAGCCGTATCGAGATTGTCCAGGCATTTATGGAGGAATGGCGGGAGTCCAGGGGCATCGTTCGCTTGCAGGAGACTCGCCCGTTCAAACTGCAGGAAAACGGTCAGGAAAAAGAGATGCTCGGGACTTTCTACGCTGTGGCCGAAGCTCCTTGGGGTGTGATTGTTCAAATCGACCAGAAAGCCGCGTTCGCGACGGTCGCTGAAATGAAGGCCGAAACGATCAAGCTAGGGACGTTGATACTGCTGCTGTCGGCTTGCGTCGGTCTATTGAGTGCCCGCGCCATTACCAACCCAATTCAGCAGCTCGCCGAGAGCACTCATTCAATAGCCAAAGGAGACTTCTCGAAGAAGATTCAGATCAAGAGTCGAACTGAGATTGGTGAGTTGGCCGAAACTTTTAACAAGATGACCGATGACCTGGAGCTCTACATTCAGCAGATCCGGAAGGCCGGTGAAGACAACAAAGCGCTCTTTGAGGGAACGATCCAAGCACTAGCGGCCGCAGTTGACGAAAGAGACCCATACACGCGCGGCCATTCTCAGCGCGTCACGGACTACTCCGTTGTTTTGGCTCGAACGTTAGGATTGGATGAAATCACCATAGAGAGAACGATCCGGATTTCGGCTCAATTGCATGACGTCGGAAAGATCGGCATTGACGACAAAGTGCTAAAGAAACCCGGATTCCTCACCCCCGAGGAATTCGAGATCATGAAACAGCATACAGTAAAAGGCTTCAATATCATGAAGTCGATCGAGCCGATGCGGGACATGTTGCCGGGTCTGAAACACCATCACGAACAGTGGGATGGTAACGGCTATCCGGACCGGCTGAAGGGCGAAGCGATTCCTCTGATCGCCCGGATTATCGCCGTGGCCGACACATTAGATGCGATGACCACTGATCGCCCCTACCAGCAGGCGCTCACTTTTGAGTTTGCTGTCGAAAAGATCAATAAGAACGCGAGCATCAAATATGACCCTGCAGTCGTGAAGGCATTTAACCAGGCGATTCAGCGCGGCGTTCTTGTCGTCAACACTTCACCCCTCCGTCATCCTGTTGCGATTTAATAGACCCACACTCGCGTCTCGTCCAAACTGAGTTTTTCAAGTCCAATCGTCCTCACTGTGATAGCCTCTTCGTTTCCTGTGAGTGCACAGGATCCCACACTACTGGCCGATTCTGCGAAAAGTACTGGAATCGGTGGACGGCGCCACAACCGCAGGCTTCGCTGACTTATGGAGGCGAGGATTCAATTGGAAGGCCACTTGCCGACTACTTGCCCGGCTTTCATCACGCCAACCGACTACCGCCTATTCAGTCATGCAAATCGTGTCTAATAGCAACGGTCCTCTTGCCACTCGAGCAAAGCCGACTCCGCGACGAACCCTGGCCCGAAGGCTACCATCAACCCCAAGTCGCCATGCCTGGGAGCACGGGTTGCTTGAATTTCCTGGAGCACCGCCAGCACAGTGACACTGCTCATGTTGCCCTTGTTAAGCAGAACGTTGAGGGTGGGTTCAATCTTCTCCTTGGACAGACCAAGCTGCTTGCCAACGATTTCCACAATCCGGGCGCTGCCTGGATGAAGCACAAAATGTTTGAGAGAACTTCGGTCGACCTCGCAGTCCTTAAGAAAGCAATTCAATGTCGGTTCGATCTGATTGCGGATGAAGGGAGGAATGTCAGGGGAAAGGATAATCCGGAGCCCTTCGTTGCGCAGCTCGAAGCCCATGTAGTCCAGGGTATCCGGAAAAAATCGCGTGCGACATTGCTGCATGGCCGGCAGCGCTTCGTCTGCTCTAAGTCTGCTCGACACGACGGTTGCCGCCACTCCGTCGCCAAACAAGGTTGAGGAGACGATATTGGTCATGCTCAGATCGTCGAGCAGAAAGGTCTGCGAGCAAAACTCATGGGCGAGCAGAGCTACCGTTCGCCCCGGGTAGGCTTTGCAATATTCCCAGGCTCGCATCATCGCGACGGCGCCTCCAGCGCAGCCATGCTCCGTCAGGATCATGCGGGCTGCATTGATTCCGAGCCGATTCATGATATGGGCATCCACTCCGGGTATCGCGAACCCGGTACAGGAAACGCTGATGAACATGTCCACATCTTTGGGACGAATTTCGTTGAACTCCAGCGCTTCCTGAACAGCTTGTGTTCCTAGCTCGATGGAAGCGCGAACATACTGGGTGTTGGTTGTATGGAAGTCTCTTGGTGTAAGAACTTCTTCGGGCGTCAGTAGGATGTAGCGCGTCTGAATTTGCGTCTTGTCGAGGATGGAATTGAGCCGTTCGATAAGGTGACCGTTTTTTCCCCTTTCCCTAAGCCAGCGTTGCAGGTAAGCCCGGCTGATTTCTGCCGTTACCTTGTTTGGCGGATGAACAACTGAAACCCTGCCGGTTCGGATGTTACTTTGCAAAAGAGACCTCCAGCCTCTCGATGGGCTAACTGCTTGCTGCTGGTTCTGCTGGATCCTGGGTTCGGACTAGAGAAAATGCGGTGAAACGTGTAAAGGCGTGAACGACAGGCCTACTATACCTTCAGCTGAGACGGTTCACAATGTGAATCTTGTGAGTTATGAGGCTCGAAGAGCCGCTGGGAGTAGCCACGCCCGCAAGGCGAGGCTGGAATTTGGACATTTGGCAACCAGTCAGGAAAGGTGGACGGTCGTCGCGGACTGATGCCGACGGTCAGCTTGTTCGGCTTGTCGGATACCTCCTTGAGCGACGTCACGATACCGACAAATCGATAGGCTTCGGTTGGATCGGCTATGCCGGACGCAGTTCCAGCAGGCGCCTGATGTCCGTGACACGAGAGGGCCGGTCGCCCCAGCTCTGAAAGGGCGTGGACAACGCGACGATGGGTTTGCTTGGTCCTTTCAGGCAATTTTCTCGATCTAGCGTGGAAGCTCCCCTTCGACCCAAACTTCGCCGTCTGCAAAGAACTCTTTTTTCCAAATCGGGACGATCTTTTTGAGCGTATCGATGGCGTATTGACACGCTTCAAACGCAACCTTCCGGTGAGCCGAGGTGACAACGATGGCCACGCTAACTTCGCCAACTTCCAATCGTCCCAATCGATGAACGATGCCTAACCGGCTTACTGGCCATCGTTGCCGGATGGTCTCTTCGATCTCTCTCATCTTGCTCAGGGCCATTGGCTCGTAAGCTTCGTATTCCAGATGGAGCGTCTTGCGACCTCCGGTGTTGTTCCGAACCACGCCACCAAACACGACCACGGCGCCGTCTTCCGGCTGCTTAAGCTGCTCCACCAGAGCTTCCAAGGGAATGGGCGCTCGAAGAATGTCGAGAACGTCGCCGCGCTCGTTTTCCGTGTAGGTCCGGACTGTCAAAGGCCGCCCTCCACTCACAGGAGGGAATATAGCGATTTCGTCTCCTTCCGCTATGGGCGTTTCGAGATCGGCGAATTCCTGGTTGACCGAGAAGATGAGGCTTTTCCCAAAGCCATCCACCTGAGGGTATTGAGCGCGCAGGCCGTCCCAGACGTCCCTGACGGTCAGCATCTCTTGACGCTGAACGCTGACGTGGTCCCGCCCGATTACTTCCCTAAGGCGCGCGAAGAGGAGCACTTCGACTTTCATTGCTTTCATTGGAAAGCATCGGAAGGAAACCGTCAAGGCAAAAGACCCAAAGCAGAGCCGCGGTGCTGCCATTGCCAAGCCTGGATTTCTGACATAGACTCGTTACCAAACGGCTGCTTAATCAGGATTTTCATGCGAGAAGACTCCTTCGACACATCGCCGACATCAACCTCGACTCGCCACTTCGTGTGCAAAGCTTGTGGAGCGGCATTGGAGGTGGTTGTGCATTTCGCAGGCAAGATTGTGTGGCCCGTCAACCCCGAGAATCCGGATTTTGGCTCCGAACAACCGAGCTTGAGAGGAGAGGGTAAGAACGTCCGCGTCGTGTGCACCGCAGACGCCATGCATTCCTGTGGTTACACCTGCGTGGAGGGTGTTTTGGTGGAATCCGACAAGAGAGGATAAGTCATGTTCGCGGCGCAACCGCCGGGTACCGGCATCGCAACCACAGTGACACAGCTCAATCTTGCAGCGGACACGACTGCGAGGATCGAAGAGCCCAAAGTGATAGCCACAGCCACTCAAACCCAGGGTCACGCCTCCGTTGGCAGCGGACCCTCGCGCGATCTTCGGTCATTTCTCCACAAGCCCCCTCCTCACAGACGGAGAGGACCGACGAATCTTGACCGGGTTCTGAACCTCGGTCGCAGCAAGTGACCTTAGTCGAAGCGAGCCGCAATGAACCGCTTCCCGGAGATCTCTTTCCCGAATCGGACTACTTTCGCCTTTTTGACCGACTGGTGCCCAAAGAGGCTGCTTGAATGAATGTCTAAAGTCAAGTGGGCATCCATCCAGAGGGGTGTTCTCAGAAGAAAGGAAATCCCGGACTCGCTAATGTCGACGGTTTCGCTTTCCTCCCTGAACTCCTTTCCCTCGACATCGACTCCGGTAATCACAAGCCTCGAAGTTTCAGGTTCTCTGTTCTCGCGCTCACTGCCATATGCGTATCGTGCCATCACTGTACCTCCGAGCAACCTACAGAAAAACAGTACTCCCTGATTCTAACTCAAGTCGCTGAAGTTCTGGCCCTGAGATGAGCCATTCACGAGGCCGGCCCAACAAACCGGCCCCGCAAATGCGAAGGAGAGAAAGCGCTGCAACACGCCATCTGGCCGCCTGTATGCATCTTGCGTTCCACGCTCGAATGCTCATGACGGCCGCATGAAATCAACCCCCTCAAAGCACTCTCGCCAGGCTTGCGGAAAGACTTTGCCCTTGAATGGCATCAGGGTGCCGCGAGAATGCCGGGTTTCCACCGCATTGTGTTCAGGCGGAGCGCCCCGGAAGAGCGGAAATGGCTTACGACTTGCCATTCGACGCTTCCGGCAAACTCGCCTTTCAGCCAGGGCTCGAAGGTGTCCCAGAATTCCTGAGTCGAAAGAAGGGTGAATTCTTGTTTCGCCCCTAATAGCTTCGCGATATCTGCCTTAAAGGCCAAATGTTCTCGACTCACAAGCCACCAATGAACCGGCATGAGAACGAAGGGGCGGTGGCGATCTTTCACGTAGAAACTTCGAAGAGGTGCTGAGAGGTAATCAAAGAGTTCCGAGTTGCTCCGGTACTCGAGCTGGTTTGACTCGATGAACGGTGATTGAAACAGGAACAAGGGAGACTGAAAGTCGGGCCGGGTCAGCTGACTGAGCGTCTCTCTCCATTCGTTGCCTCCCGGGATGCCTTGAGAAAACTTGCCCTTTCGAGCGAAGTGGGCTGCAGGAACGAAGCCGACGTATAAACTGAAGTAGGTCCCCAGGAACAGGTGGCCGAGGGTCCTGGAATGAAGAGTGAGCGCAAGTGCCGGGACGAACAGGAATGTGGGCAACGACGCAAGAATCAGATATCTTTCAACGAACAGATTGATCCTCTCGCCACGCGCCAGAAAAAAGAAAAGAACCAAGGGAATCACATACCAGAGAGCCAGTAAGGTCAGACCTTCCGCTTCAAAACTTTTTGAGTAGCCGGGTCTTTTGAAACTCAGCGGCTTTCGCCCGAGCCGCCGGAGAGCATATCCCAGGGCAACTCCCAGTAGACAAGTAACTGCGCTCCAGAACAATAATTTCGGATGGAGGAACATGAAAAAGTCTTGAACAGACGGGTATTTGCTCTCCCAGTTCAAGTTGTGTCGTTCGTGAACGATGGATAACAGTTGCGGATAGAGTGGCACCAGAAGGGCCGCAACCGAACCTTGGAGCCATAGCCAGGATTTCCAGGGGACCTGCGCGGGCCGACTTTCTGTTCCTGTGTCAGAGCCTGTCGGCCGAACCACTCGTAACTTCAAAAAATAGGCGTTTTGAATCAACAGCAAGGGAAAGAAGATATAGTGACTGTAAAGCAACAGAACGGTCGAAAGCAGGTATCCCATCTGCCACCGTCGTGACGGCTGGCTCAGCCAGCGCACAAAGCTAAGCATGGAGACAGCGCTAAGCAAAAGGCAGAAGCTGTAGGGTCTGGCATTCTGAGCATAGACGATCTGCGTGGAATTCACTGCAAAGAGCAGACTGCCGTAAAGGCCCACAGTCGTGCTGAAAAGGGTTCTGCCCAAGGCAAAAAGAAGATAGCTGGTGACCAGACTTGAAAGGGCCGAGAGAAAACGCAAACCCACTTCCCCGGGGGGGAAGAAACCGCACACGAACTTGTTCACCAGGAAATAGAGCGGTGGCATGGGCTGAGGGATTTCGAAACAGGTCTTGATCAGTTCTGCGTAAGATCGTTTGGAAACGATCATCAGCGTCACGAACTCGTCCGACCACAGCCCGTAACCATCGAGATGGTAAAAGCGAAGAAAAGCTCCCAGCGTGAGGATCAGGATCAGTACCAGCCGGGATTTTGTGGACATAGAGTAGCGAACAAGATGTCTGCAGGGCTCAACGCAACGCGGCAGGCCGCCTGTGAGTCAACAGAGGATGCCAAAGTCTGCCCCGAGACTCCGGCAGAACGCGTGGGCCAGGGGGGCACGCCTAGCCAGTATAGCATCCGGCAAGCTTGCAATTGCGTGGGAGAGCGTGGGATACTTCGACCGGAAATACTTGTTCAACCGGGCATTTCAGCTCCATTCAGCTCATTAGGAGGTTCAACATGGAAGACAAGAAAACACGACGTGAGTTCATGCAGGTATCAAGTGCGCTGGGAGGTGCTGTGGCCTTGGGAGGCAGCCTTTCGGCGCAGACGAGCGGCTCGAGCTCTGGAATTCCGTCACGCGTACTGGGACGAACAGGAGTCCCGGTTTCCATTCTCTGCCTGGGTGGATGGCATATAGGAACAGTCAAGGAGAAGTCTGAAGCAATCAAGATCATGCATGCTGCACTCGACGAGGGCATGACTTTCTTTGACAACGCCTGGGACTATCACAACGGCCGTAGTGAAGAATGGATGGGTGAAGCCTTGGCTCAAGGGGGCAAGCGGAACAAGGTTTTCTTGATGACCAAGAACTGCGAAAGAGATTACGCAGGTTCGATGCGGGACCTCGAGGATAGCTTGCGGCGCCTGAAGACCGACCGTCTGGACCTGTGGCAGTTCCATGAATTGGTCTATGATAACGACCCCGATTGGGTGTTTGAGAAGGGGGGCTTGAAGGCAGCACTCGAGGCCAAGAAGGCGGGCAAAGTCCGCTTCATCGGATTCACCGGGCACAAAGACCCGCGTATCCACCTAAGGATGTTGAACAAGCCTTATGACTGGGATTCCGCTCAGATGCCGATCAATGTGATGGACGCTCACTATCGCAGTTTTCAGAATGAAGTAGTACCCGTCTGTCTCGCCAAGCAGGTCGGTGTGATCGGAATGAAGAGTTTAGGAGGCGGTTCGCCAAGGGGGCGCATTCCCATGCAAGCAGGAGTTTCGGCCGAAGACTGCATTCGTTTCGCGCTGACGCTTCCGGTTTCGACCCTGGTGGTGGGCATCGAGTCGATGGCAGATCTGAAGCAAGACATCGCCATCGCCCGCAACTTCAAATCCATGCCCGAAGACGAGAAAAACACTCTGTTAAGCCGCATTCGGGAAGAAGCCAGCGACGGACGGCACGAACTCTTCAAGTCCACCAAAGCCTTTGATGGCCCTCACCACCGCAAGCAGCACGGATTCGATACCGGCGTCGCCTGAGCCTTGATTGCAGTCGAAGCCGCAACTCATCTCCTCGATCGAAGATTGGCACGATCACGTCGAACACTCAAGCAAGTGCTACACAGCCTTCGATGTCGGTCTCGGAATCTCTCTTGCTAATGGCAGCCTGCCATCGAGGAGTTTCGCATCAGCACGCAGCGGCAAGCACCGGTGAATTGAAATCCCAAAGAGAGGTTCAGCGGCAGCAACGTGAGCATCCAGTGTCGAGTGTAGGGGCGGATCTTCTTTGCTGGCGGGTCGAAACGAAGCAAGCCGCTGGTCGCCCGCTTTGGCCTACTCTTGAGGGATTGAGCCGTCAGCCTGCTTCAGGGAAGGACCGTTGACGGATCTGCTCAGCAACCCTATAATTTTTGCTGAATCTAAGAATCTCGCACCTCCCGATTCGTCGAGAGCTCATGAAACAGAAACGCTCTTTCCAAGTAGTCCTTGTGATTTCCAGCCTATTGTCAGTTCTGTCCAGGAACCTTAGCGGTCAATTCGTCGGTACACCGGCGCCCACGGCCGGCGGAGATGCTAAGAAATCCATTGTTGTCGAAGTCGAGTTGGTCAACGTCGTGTTTTCCGCCGTCGACAAGAAAGGCAAGGTCGTTACCGACCTTACGAGGGAAGACATCAAGATCGAAGAAAACGACAAAGAGCAAACGATCACTAACTTCACCCGCGAGAGCGATGTTCCGCTGGCCATAGCTCTGCTGATCGACACCAGTACCAGCATTCGGGACAAACTAAAAGTTGAGCAGGAAGCCGCCATTGATTTCTTTCACACCACGATCCGGCGGAGGCTTGACAAGGCTACCCTCCTCAGTTTTGACTCAACCGTAGACCTTCTCCAACCTTTCACCGACAACCCGGACGAGCTGACCAAAGCCGTGCGCAAGCTCAAACCAGGTGGTGGAACCAAGATGTTTGACGCCATTCAGCTGGCCTGCCAGGAGCAGCTCAAGAAAGAATCCGGGAAGAGGCGAGTAGCTGGTTCTCATCAGCGACGGCGACGACAATATGAGCTTCGAGACGCTGGACTCCACGCTCGAAGCTGCGCAACGAGCCGATGTTTCGATCTATGCGATCAGTACCAACACCAGTGGCTTTTTCGGCATGGCTTCACCGAAGAACGACAAGATGTTGAGGCGATTGGCTGAAGCGACGGGCGGCCGGGCGTTTTTTCCGAGCAAGATTGACGAGATGGCGATGAATTTTCAGGAGATCAGCCAGGAGCTGCGAAACCAGTATTCTCTGGCCTATCGTCCGACGAATCCGAAGCGCGATGGGACCTTTCGCAGCATCAAGATCGACACCGCCCGCAAAGACGTCAAGATGTACCACCGGAAAGGTTACTACGCACCCGAAGGCTGAGTCTCAGACTTCGGAATTCCTCGAAGCAACGCCCCACCAGAGTCTCGTTTGCTTCCCCAGGCATGAACTCGTCTGCTACCTGACCGGACTTCCATTGCCCTGGGTACTTGGGACACTTCTGGAATCTACTTTTTCAGTTTTTCTCGATACTGCTCCCGAAATTTTGCAATCTTTGGCGCGATGACAAAGCGGCAATAAGGTTGCGTCCCGTTTAGTCTAAAGTACTCCTGATGGTAGTCTTCGGCCTTGTAGAAGGTTTCGAACGGAGCGAGTTCCGTGACGATCGGACCATTCCACAGTTTGGCGGCTTGAATCTCCTTGATCACCGTTTCGGCACTTGCCTTCTGCTCGGGGTTTCGAAAGAAGATGACCGAGCGATACTGCGTCCCAACATCGTTCCCCTGACGGTTCAATGTCGTGGGGTCATGAACGTGGAAGAATGCTTCCAGAATTTCTTTAAGAGATATGATCTTCGGGTCAAAGGTGACCTGGATGACTTCAGCATGGCCGGTGGTGCCAGTGCAGACCTGGCGATACGTTGGATTAACTACGCTTCCCCCAGAGTATCCCGACTCGACATCCTCGACGCCTTTCAAATCGTCAAAAATGGGTTCAATACACCAGAAACAGCCACCGCCCAAAGTCACAACGTCTTTGCCCTGCCGGGTGTTGCCGGCGGGATCCCTCGGTTCACTCATCGTCACACCACTCTCCAAAGTATTCGACAGCGCTAGAGCACTCAGCGCTAAGGTTGCCAAGAATAGAAGCTTCATACGAACAACGCCTCCCTGTCCCGATGATAACACGAGCAAAAGTGCGTCGAACCGAAAACAATGAAGAGCGCGATTCGAACATACGTGACCGTAGCCATGCAACGGATCACTAAGGAAGAGTAGTATCGCAGTGGCCGAATGACTGGTTCCTTTCCTCTGGAAGCGTTCCCAAGTGCTTCAACTCGCGGTCGTGACGTCGTGAAAGGACAGTTTGGGCCGTGATCGCTCCAATAAGCGCCCAAAACATGTCCCATTGCGCGTCCCACACATCGCCCTGACTCCCCAGAAAAGCATTCGTCGCTTCACCCCCCAGGAGGGCGGCCCACCATTCGATCATTTCGAAGAACGCGCTGAAGGCCAGGCACACTGAGACCACCAGGAAAAAGAGCCACTTTCCTGGTACCAGGGGCGAGCAGCGCAGCAAGATCTCTCGAGCCAGTATCGCCGGAACGAATCCTTGCGCAAAGTGTCCCAGGCGGTCGTAGTGGTTGCGCTGGAGATGAAAGATGTTTTTGACCCAGTACCCAAGCGGAACGCGCTCGTAGGTATAGTATCCCCCGACGATGAGGATCAGCGCGTGCAGGAAGAGCAACCGGTAGAGCAGCAGCGTCAAGGGGAAACGTCGGTGCGTGACGATCAGGATAGGAATGCCCGCGAGAACCCAAGAGACTTCCAGCCACCAGGTGAGCCGGTCGTGGGGTTGGATCGACGAGAGTACGAGGCAGACCAGAGTGAGAGCCACCAGCAGAAGTGGTTCGAGGCGATCCTTTTGCATGAATCGTCAGTGGTACCGGTCAGTGTCCGCCCGACAAAATGAACACGGAATCAAGCAAGTCGAAGTTGTCTTGAGTCAATCAGCCATTACCCGGAAGGAATAAGGAATGTAATGCAATCGGCATCGCTCGGAGTCGGCACAGCCGAGGCATTCAGGTCACCTGTCAGCCAGCGATGCGATCAGAGGGCGCCTCGGGTCGATGCCTCCATTCGACCTGCTTGGATTATACGTTCCCGGGTAAGGCGACGCCACGTCAAAAGCCTTCCAATGTGGATGTGCCGACTAAAACCTTGAGATAATCGTCAAAATCTTGGAAACTGCCAGCGTCGCGGATATTGGATGGAATGATCTAACATGCAACCTGAATCGTTGTTGGACCAATCATACCCTGACGGCGAGGTTGTGGCTTGACCACGTAGATTTCTAAATGCGCCATCCTTTGGAGCTCGAGACCACTCCCTCCATCCTCCGCTAAGCTCTTCGCCCAAGGTTCTTACCCATGCCCCGGGGGCTACTTCTCACGCTGGCATCGCTTGTCTTTATTCTGGCCGAGACCTCGGCTGGCGGGCCGCCAATGTTTGCCGCGGCCATTGATAAGTACCTGGGGCAAAAAGTTGCCGCCGTTAACTTTGTTTCCGAAGACTTCATCGATACAACCGCGTTGACGAAGGCTGTTTCGGTGGCTGTTGGCAAGCCCCTCGAGGCTTCTGAAGTCAGCCAAAGCATCCGTACCCTCTTCGAGACCCGTGAATTCTCTTACATCGAAGTCGATGCCGAGACACAGAGTGAAGCAGTGGTGATTACATTCAAGCTGCGTCCGAATTTCTTCTTTGCGGATTTTCGTGCGGGTGGTGACCTCGTGCTGCGCTCTCCGATTTCCAGCCTAACTCCGCTTCCGCTCGGCGAAGCGTACTCGCCCAAGACGGTCGAGCAACTGCAGCAGAAGGTCCGGGAAACCCTGGAGGACTCCGGTTACTATCAGGCAGAGGTCACTCCAAACGTCCAGTTTCTCTCTAAGCAGAGGCTGGTGACGGTGGAATATCTGATTCGAGCCGGAACTCGCGCCACGATCAGCAGCCTGGAGATCACTGGTTCACCGCTGCTCACCAAACAGGAAGTCCTGGGAGCCATGAAGCTGCATTCCGGCAGTTACTATGACAGCGAATCGCTGCGGAAGGATTTCGAGCGCCTGCGCAAACTCTACTCTCAACGCGGGTTCTTGAATGCTGCCATCCGCTTGGAGAAGGTCGCTTATGCCAAAGCTTCCAATTCGGTCGCAATCGAGATATTCATCGATTCCAGCTCGTTCGTCTACATCGAATTAACTGGCGGAAAGATTTCCAAGAAGAGGCTACGGGAGTTGGTTCCGATTTACGAAGAAGGGAGTATTGATATCGACCTCATTGAAGAGGGACGGCGCAACATCGAGGACTACTTCCAGCGCAAGGGCCATTTTGACGTCAAAGCGAAGCAAGAATTGATTGAGGTGGCGAGCGAGAATGCCTATCAGATTAACTACACCATCGATCGGGGCAAGCGACAGAAGGTGGTATCTATTAATTTCACTGGAGTCCAGCATTTCAATCGCAATCAACTCATGGCTGTGCTCGCGACGCGCGTGGGGGGAATCACCAGCAAAGGCAAGTTCAGCCGTGACCTGCTGGAGCAGGACGCCGAAAGCCTGAGGAATCTGTATTTGCGTCAGGGATTCGAGCAGGTGAAGGTACAGCCGTCATTTCAAAGGGACGAATCCGGCATTAACATTGCGGCTCGTTTTGACATTCAAGAAGGTCCCCGAACCTACGTCCGGGTCCTAGAGACCCAAGGTAACGAAAGTCTCACGCGTGAGGAAATTCTTCGTGGACTGAGTCTCGTTCCAGGCGGACCCTTCTCGCAAGCTCTGCTGCAGGAGGATGAGCGAACGGTGGAGGGATATTTTTTGGACCGCGGATTTGTCGAAGCAAAGGTTGAGCCCGCCGTTGAGCGTTTGGAGGGAAACCAGGTTAAGGTCATTTTCACCATTACCGAAGGCGATCTGATCCGCGTAGATGATGTCCACGTTGTGGGCAACTACCAGACTCAGCGAAAGGTGATCACTCGACAGATCAATTTTCATGAAGGTGACCCGCTGAGCCAGGAGCGGCTGCTGACGAGCCAACAGAAGCTCTACAGTCTTGGGCTTTTCAACCGAGTGGATATTATTCCGGTCAATGTCAACCAAAGCGACTCCTACCGGCCCGTGATCATTCGCACGGAAGAAGGTAGTCCCATTATCCTGGGATATGGGGGTGGCTATCAGGATCGGGAGGGACCTCGCGGAACGATCGAAATTTCGCACAACAACTTGTTTGGCCTGGCACGCTCGCTAAGCTTTCGGACCCGAGCCAGCTTCCTTGAGCAGCGAGGGCAAATCACCTACAAGGAACCCCGGCTCTTCAATCGCGAACTGGATTCTTTCGTCACGCTCTTCGCCGAAAACAAACAGGGCGTCAGTTTCAATACCTCGGGCGTGGATGCTGCCCTGCAAGTGCTCAAGCGCTTCGGGCAGACAGACAGTTTGTTTTTCCGCTACAACTATGAAACGGTCGATCTTTCCGATGTGAGGGTCAATCCACAGGCAACTGGGCAAGAAGACCTCGGGACGCTCCATCTCTCCGCCTTCTCGACAGCTTGGCTGCGCGATACCCGCGATGACCCCATTGAGCCCACTCGGGGGTTCTTCAATAGTCTGAACTTCTCGGTGGCCTCAAAACTCTACGGCTCAGAATCCAATTTAGCTTCCTTTTTCGGCCAGCACCAGAACCACCGGCGTGTTTGGCGAGATGCCATCCTGGCCACCTCATTTCGGTTGGGGTTGATCTGGCCCTACGGCAGCACTCCGGAAGTGCCTATCAGCGAGCGGTTTTTCGCGGGCGGATCGACGACCCTGCGCGGGTTTGGATTGGATCTGGCCGGACCGTTGGATCCCGTAACAAACAAACCACTCGGTGGCAATGCGTTGGTGATCGTCAACGCTGAACTGCGCATTCCCGTGACCGGAAATATTGATTTGGCACCCTTTTATGATACCGGCAACGTCTTCGGCCAAATCAAGGATGTCCGCTTGTCGGGCTTCAGCAACACTCTGGGCTTTGGGGTACGTTACAAGACGCCTTTCGGGCCGCTGCGAGTCGATATTGGTTTCAATCTAGCTCCACCGGAGGGCCAGCCGTGGCGGCAGATTTTCTTTACCATTGGGAATCCGTTCTAGATTGTGCGATGGGGTAAGCTGGATGACGCAGCTAGAGTGGTCACTTCAGAGGCAGGTTATGGGGAGGATGGCCTATTCCGGCCCCTGCTTCAGTCTTCCTTTTTCGAGTGTTGACGGATTGCCACTGTCTTCTCTGGCAAGGCGAACGCCGCGCCCTTCTTTCGAACGGGGCGAAGCGAGGTCTAATCAGCATCGTGCGAGAACTGCAGGAGACGTCAGAGGATTGCGCACGAACTGCCGATTGAACGTCCTCCTCTCCGGTTTGTTTCTCATGCTGTTGCCGGTTCCGACTACCTCGGCCGAGATCATTGATCGTCTGGTAGCCGTCGTGAACCGTCAAACGATAACTCTCGGAGACGTTCAGCGGGAAATAAAGTCACAGGATTTGGATCAAAGCGTATCGGACACTGGCACCAATCCATCTCACGGGCAGAAACTCACTGCAGAGCAGGCCACTCAACGCCTGATTGAACAGGTATTGATCTATCAGCAGATTCAGGAATTCCCAGGCACCGAGGTCTCTGAGCAAGACGTGGCCTCTCAGCTTGCCGAGATGGAAAAGAAGGCAGGCGGGTCAGAAGCATGGAGTCGCCACTTGAAGAATGTAGGCATCAGTTTGGGTGAGGTACGGGAGCGTGTGCAGTGGCAACTTCAGGTGATGAAGTTCATTGACCGCCGGTTCCGAGAGTTCATTGTGGTGAATCCAGCGGAAATCGAGTCCTATTATAAAGATCAGTTCTTGCCGGATCTGCACAAGCGGGGCATTGGCGAAGCCCCGGCGCTTTCCGAGGTGGAAGAGAAGATCCGTGACATCCTGATCGAAAAGAAGCTGAATGTTCAAGTAGAGGAGTGGCTCACTTCGCTTCGTACCAATGCGACTATTCAGGTCTTTCATTGAGGTTCTACCGGAACCTGAAGCCGAGGTAATCTCCCGCGGAGGCCAAACCCGGTCTTCGCGTGGCCGCCAATTGTGAATCATGACTCGCACCTGGAAGATCATTCTACTGCTGGGAATACCGATCAGCCTGCTGATCCTGCTGTTGATCGTCGGGGCTGTCCTAAACAGCCAGGCGTTCCAGCAATACGTCAAGGAGCAGGTAGTGCTGCGCCTGGAAGGGGCCACGGGTGGCAAGGTTTCCCTGGAGTCTTTGCAAATCAGATTCTTTCCACTCCGTTTGCTCGTCTCGAATCTGAAAATTCAGAGTCCCGATTTGCCGGAGCCACCTTTCCTGATGATCCGGTCCGCAGAAATTCTGCCGGGGATTGAAAGTCTTTCAGGAATACCGGTCTTGAAGAAAGTCGTATTGCACGAGCCCCAGCTGGCGATTGAGGTTCGCAGCGATGGTTCGACAAATATTCCAAAGCCCAGGCCGGCCGAAGACAAGACGCTGGACCTTTTCCGCGTCCTTGTTGGAACGCTGGATATCGAGAAGGGCAGCCTGCAATTCCGCCAGCGCCGCACTGGATTCAGCACACACGTCGAGGGAGTCGCTCTGTACGCTGGCTATCAAGTACCCACCGAACGTTATCGGGCTGAATTGAGCTACGAAAAGGGTCGGGTGAACGTTGGTGAGCGTGTTTGGGACTATAGCCTTGCTGCGCATCTGAATCTGCTGCGCGATGAAGTTGAGGTCGAGAGATTGGTGGCGTCGACTGCTCAATCAAAGCTGGAAGCTCAGGGGCGAATCCGGAATTTCGCGTCGCCCGAAGGTGAGTTCAGTTATCAGGGCGCATTGCATCTCTCCGACGCCCGGAATGTCTTTCCAGAGATTCGTGATCTGCAAGGCGCACTCCGGGTCAAGGGGGCCCTGAACTTTTCTGGAAAGGGGTGGAGTGCCACGGGAGCCCTGGAAGGAACTAAGCTCTCTGTTAACGGTTCGAAGATTGACCGCTTCGCCAGCCAGTACAGCTTCCGGCCTGAGCGGCTACAGGTCGAGAAGATTAAGGTAGCTGGCCTTCACGGGCGGGCCGAAGGGTCCTTCGCTATCGAGTCTCCCTTTCAAGATAGGCGCTACGCAGCCGACGTGAGATTTAGCGATATCGGCGTATTGGATCTCATCCTGCTGGCGAGGATCGACCAGGCTCGATTTGCTGGCCAGGCAAGCGGCTCACTCAAAGCGAGGTGGCGTGATGATTGGAGAGACTTTTCGGGTGAAGGTAACGTTGCGATCAGTGAATCACCTGGCGAGATCCAGGAGCACGCCTTAGGAGGGAACGTCCTGCCCATCAGTGGGCAAGTGCATTTCGCTCTGTCGGAATCCAGTTCCCGGTTCTACCAGAGCTTTCTGAAGCTCGGAGAGAGTCGTGTCCAGTTTGTCGGAACGGTATCGACCAAAGGTGTGTCGAACCTGCGCTTTGAAGCACGGTCCGAGGCTCTCAGTGACTTTGCGTTTCTGGCGCCAGAGATCCAGGGCAAGGGCAGCTTGGTGGGTGTGATCGAAGGCACCCGTGAGAATCCGACTGCACGGGGGAGTTTCGTGCTGGAGAATGTGAGGTATCAGAAGTTCTCGCTCGATCAAGCTCATGGCCGCTTCGAAGCGGACCGTCGGGCTATTCATCTGGTGGATGCAGAGCTGATCCAGCGGAGTTCCCGCGTCCTTGTTCGGGGGCAGGTCTTTGTTGATCCGGCGCGGCTGGTTCCCACTGGCGACCTGCATCTGCTGATCAGTTTGAAAGAAGCGCCCATCGAAGAACTCTGGACACTCGTGGGTCAAACGTATCCCGTGTCAGGAAAGGTTAGCGGCGATTTCATGGCTGCAGGCAGGTACCCTCAAATCGCCTTGGAGGGCAGCGCTCGGCTCAGCAATGGTCAGTTTCTGGGTCAACCCTATACCAGCAGCTACTTCGAAATTGATTACCACGATTCGCTGCTCCAGCTACCCAAGTTGGCCGTTCAGATTGGGCCAGGCCGCATCCAGGGCTCAGCCCGGATCGATCTCAAGAACGAGACGATTCAGACCAAGTTGAACGGAGCGGAAATTCCCCTCGAGCAGATTCAGTGGGTGAGCATTCCGGGTAGCCCAATTTCTGGCCGGCTCAGCAAGCTGGAGATTGCCGCTGAAGGGTCCTACCGCCGTCCCGCTCTGCAGGGGCAGATTGAAGTCACTGGATTAGCCATCGCCGGGGAACCTGTAGGGGATTTTCTTACAAAATTCGACACAGAGTCCCAGAAACTTCGATTTCAGACCGACTCACTCACACCAGCGGTCGATCTGAAAGCGGCTGGAACCATCGATCTAAATGAGGACCTCGATTGTGTTGCCCAAGTCAGCTTCAAGAACTTAGCTCTGACCCAGTACGTGAAAAAATTACTTCCGGTAGCTCCCGAAAAGATCTCCAGCCAGGCGGAAGGCCAGCTGGTCTTGTCAGGCCCTCTGCGGCATTGGGAGAGACTCGCAATCAACGGAAAACTCCAGTCGCTGCAGATCAGTTTCCAGGAAGCTCAGTTGCAAGCTTCTCAGCCTTTCGAGATTGAAGTGCGCGACGAGCGCGTCAACATCCAGAATGCTCTATTCACGGGCAAGGGTACGCGTCTTCATCTGGATGGACTTCTCGATTTGTCGCGCAAACAGCGGCTGGATTTCAATCTGCGAGGCGATCTGGATCTGGCACTGCTCGGCGAGTTTGTGAAGAAGCTTTCGGCAGGCGGCCAGGGGACGGTGAACGCCACAATTCGAGGCACTCTCAGCGATCCGAGCATCCAGGGCCAAGCCCGCATCAGCGATGGCCAATTTGCCTATGCCGATCTCCCCAACTCCTTCTCACAGGTCAATGGGGATCTGTTCTTTGATGAGGACCAGGTCAAAATCGATAACCTGACTGCTGTGAGCGGGGGCGGGCGAGTTCAAGCTAGTGGCGATGTGGTGTTTGGTGGCGAGCAGATTAAGCTGATGAACTTGCGCCTTCAAGGCCATGAGGTGCGAATCCGCTATCCCGAAGGTATGCGCAACGTAATCGATGCAGATCTGACATTGCATGGTTCGCACAAGGCCCAAACGCTGTCGGGAAACATTCAGATCCTCAGCGCCTCATTTCAGAAGGGTCATGATCCTATCACCCGGTTTCTAGAGGAACGCAATCGCCAGATATCCGTGCCAGCGGCGAAGGATCTTGGAGAGACTCTCAGCCTGGACCTGACAATCACGAGCGACCGGAACATCAGACTGGACACGTCTTTGATCAAGATGACCTCCCGCGCTGATCTTAAGGTCAAAGGTACTGTGGGCAGTCCGCAAGTAACGGGCAGCATCGAAGCCAGCGGCGGTGAACTCTATTTTCAGGGAGCGCGCTATCGGATCACGCGCGGGCGGCTCGAGTTTCTCAATCCTGTGCGGATTGACCCGCGCATTGACCTCGAAGCAGAGGCAGATATGCGGGACTACCGAGTGGTGTTGACGATCAATGGCACGGCGGACAAGTTTCGGGCCGATCTTCGTTCCGATCCCCCTCTTTCCACCGTCGATCTTCTCAGTATGGTTGCCGTGAGCGGGACCGGATCAGGAGGCTCCTCGTCAAGCTATCGCACCTTTTCTCCAACGGGTCCTCAACAACAGAGTTCCTTGGCCGCCGCCTCGCTGCTTTCGGAGGGACTCTCAATGCAGATGGGCTCCCGGGTAAAGCGAATCTTCGGGATCGACCGCTTCCGTATCGATCCGTTCCTGGTTGGGAACGAGCGAGACCCGTCGGCCCGCGTGACTTTCGGCCAGCAGGTCACACGAGATCTTTCCATCACCTATTCAACCAGTGTTTCGACGAACGAGCAGCAGGTGATTCTGGTGGAATATGACCTGAGCGACAAGATGTCGGTCATTGCATCCCGCGACGCCGACGGAGCCTTCGGTTTGGACATACGCTTCCGCAAGCGGCTTCGGCAGAAGCGTCGTTAGACCCTAAGCCGTCAAGTGGTTCTGCAGCTATGGCGTTCAGAGTTTAGAGTGTGGAGTTAGCGCAGGCTCTTCGCACAGCGGAAGCCGATATTGGGACTGCGCTCTGGGGGTCGGGCCCAGCTGCGATGGGCGCAAGTCACAAACTTCGCTTCGTCGGCCCAGGAGCCGCCGCGCAACACGCGGTAGAGGCCTTTCTCGGGTCCGGCTGGGTTTCTTTCCGGAGCGGATTGGTAATAGTCCTTTTCGTACCAATCGCTGCACCACTCCCAGACATTTCCGGCCATGTCATAAACCCCGAAATAATTCGCTTTGAAACGGCGCACCTCGCAAGGTCCATCGAGGGAGTCAAACCGGGCCAGCTCGCGAGTCGGTGCTTCGTCACCCCAAGGATACTTCGTCCCTTCCGCCAGTCCTCGGCAGGCGCGCTCCCACTCGGCCTCCGTCGGCAGGCGCTTGCCCGCCCAGCGGCAATAGGCATCAGCATCGGCCCAGCTCACGTCCACGACAGGATGGTTCTCCTTACCTGGTGGCAGTTTCCCTTTCGGCCAATTGTAGGGTACTGGATGCTTCGAGGCTTTAACGAATGCAAGGTACTGTCTGTTGGTCACCTCGTGAGCGTCCAGATAGAAGGCCGTCACGAAGATCTTGAGCACAGGCCGGTCGTCCTTCAAAAGTGTAGGAAACCACTTCAAGGGATCATCGGGAAGGCTGTGCGATCGACCTCGCAGAAACTCGCCACCTGGGATGAACACCATGTCCGGTTCGGCGGCGAGAGCGAGCCAACTGGAAAACAGATGGGAAGAGAAGGCAAGCGGAAGGGCAAACAGAGGAGTGGCGAGAAAGGCGACGTCGTGCGCGGATGAGAGCCTCCCTGAAAATTGACAGCAGCGGAATTGCTCGTCTTCTTTGTGATGCATGGTGTCGGCTGACACCGGCTGCGGCCCGGACGACTGCGCCTTCTCAAATGTCATCCGTAGATAGTCGAGAGCTCATCAGTGGGAATGATTCCGTTCGCGCCGAGGGGATCGACATAGACGTACGTGCGTCCGGATGGAGTGTTGCGGACTTCCTTCGTCCAATCGATGCCGAGGGCCGAGAACATCGTGGCCACCACGTTCTCAATGCGCGGTTGCTCTTGCAGAGGCCAACCGGTCTCGAGACACTTGGCGCCATCCGCGTCCGTGCGGCCGAGGGTCCGTCCGCACTTGACTCCTGCACCCGCGAAGAGAGCGGGAAAACAGTGATTGTAGTGATCACGTCCCGCCATGTTGTTCAGCGCGCCCGGCGTGCGCCCAAATTCGCTCATTGCCACAACTAGCGTTTCATCTAACAGCGTCTTATCCGGATTGGTTTTGGAACGAAGGGTGGATAGATCCTCCAAAAGACTGGAGAATGCAGGATCAAACTCGGAGCAAAGCACGTAATGATTGGACTGGGCCTGACGATCCCAGATTTTTACGTGGTGGTCCCATCCAGGATGACAGATGTGGATGTAGTGCGTACCCGCGTCCTGAGACAAGACGTTGCGCGCCAGAATCGCCGAGATGCCCAGAGGGGTGTTGCCATAGCGTTTGCGATCTTCATCGCTGACCTTGAAAGCAGCGGGCCATCGCACATCAGAGAGTAATTTGTGAGCCGTCTCATAAAAATTCTCGTAGCTGGCCATCTCCCGTCCATAGCTAGCCAGGCGCGGTCGCGTCACTTCTCGCAACTGGCTTAGCAGCCGCCAACGTTCTTCGAGTAACTCAATCGCTTTTTGATCGAGTGCCATTCCTTTGACCGCTGACTCCGGGTTGATGTCGACTACCGAGAACTGCGGAGGCAAAAATCCGGTGGAGAGGGCCCCCGGAAAAGCCTTGTCGAGATTGAAGGACATGTAGGTGGGGAATGTGTCTTGTGAACGCCGGCGAGGTTCCAGTTCCATGGCCAGTACGGAACCGATGGCCGGAATCTCCCGGGCGAAGGCCAAGTTGAGCTGACGCCCGGTCTGGACGTAGTATTGGCCCCGAAAATGCACTTCCTCGTGGCTCAAGAGAGAACGCACAATCGCGACCTTGTCCAGGTGCTTCTCAAGACGGGGAAAAAGCAAGTGGGAGAGATACAGATCGGAATCGATCTTGCGTACGTCCAGGTCTTTCGGCGTGCCCGGGTTCTCTTTGAAGTCAAAGGACTCAACGTGGCTGACCGCGCCCGAAATCTCCAGAAACAGCACATTTCGCGCATTGCCCCGCGGCTGCACCTTCTTGCCTGTGGCACGGAGCTTAAGGGGCCAGGCAGCATTGATCGAGGCACCCAGCAGACCGTAGCCACCTAACCTGAGCAGCTCTCTTCGTGTAGGGAAGCAATCACCCACAGTTTTCGTGTCCAGCATAAGATACCCCTTCGTGGCATGCATGCCGCTCGGTCTTTCCTCAAGTCTTCAATAGTTAAAGAAGAACTCCGCCAGGTTAATCAGCGCCCACTGCAGGTTCTGCGCTCCCTCAACGCGGTTCTTGGTCAGCGCCGCCAGAGCGATTTGCTTTTCCTCGCCTGAAGGGGAACGTGCCAGGGTGGAGAGGAATAGTTCGTCAACCATCTTGGAGTTGTCGGACTCATTGTTGAGCAACTTCTGAACCCGGCTGTCTTGTTCGGCTGCGACCCGTTCGGTGACGACTGTCGATTGCATGAGCAACAGCGGTTGCAAGGGAGACGGAGCCAGCGGTTTCGGCGGATTATTTCGGTTTGATTGCCCGAAGGTCTGCATGAAGTGCTTCAAGTCACCTCCGCCAGACGGGCCACTTAGCTTCATGGCGAGGTCAACCTTTTCACTGCCGTACTTGAAACTCCCCGGACGCCCTGTCGCCAGGACGATCGCATCGTGCAGCTCCTCGGCGCTCAGCAGGCGTACAAACTTGCGCGCGTAGTATTTGGTGTAGTCTTCTTTCCACTCCCCTTCAAACCGGGCCGAAAGCTGATAGGCATTCGAGCGGCAGATGGTGCGGATCAGATGGCGAAGGCTATAACCGCTTTTACGAAAGTCCTTCGCGAGAGCCTCCAGCAATTCCGGATGAGATGGCTGCACGTCCCAGCCCTGTGGCACATCCCGAGTGTCCTGTCGTGCCAGGTCGAACTCGTCATAGGGCTCGACGATTCCGAATCCCATGAGTTTCGCCCAGAATAGGTTGACCGTGGCGCGGGCAAACTGTGGATGCGATGTGAGCAAGCGGCCAAGCTCTTCTCTCGGTTCCCCTCCGGGACGCGATCGTTCTCCATTGAGAATGAAGGCCGGTGACTTCGGTCCACCCAGCCGAGGAACGCGAATCATACTGGGCCCCTCGGTGTCATAGCCTGGGTTGTAATCGTCGACGAGGAATTCTCCCGACTGTGGCTTCCCGTCTTCCCAGTACATCAAGTAGCGAGTCCGGCCCAGGAAGGCGGCATTCTGAAAGAACTCGTCGCGGGTCTTTCGACTCAGCCAGACGTTCACTTTTTCCAGATGTCCGGCGCCGTCATGGCACGAAATACAAGACAGATTGACCCCGAGAAACGTCTTCCCGTAGAGAATCGCCAATTCGTCGTGCGTGTCGAGCTGCTGCACCATTCCGAGGTCGTCCCCGTCGTCGGGCTGAGGCTTTCCCTGCACATGCTCGCGCGCAATGACGTTAGACGCAGCGACCACGTGGTTGCTCTTGGCCGAAGCCGCGATGATGGATCGAGCCGCGTCGTCATAAGGCCGGTCGACGCGAAGGTTTTCTTTCATCCAGTAATGGAACAGGTTCTGTCCTCGCCCCATCTTACCGTTCGCTCGAAATACATCCATGAAGAAATAGGCCCATTTGTCAACGTAGGCTTCGCTTCCCAACAATTCATCAACTAGCGCGTCACGCTTTGCGGGATCCGGGTTGGCAATGAAAGCTCGAATTTCGTCTGCTGTTGGAATTCTGCCGGTAAGGTCAAGTTTGACGCGCCGCATAAACTCTGCATCAGTAGCCAGCAGCGCATGCGGAACGCTCTCTCGTCTCATCTTGCCAAAGATGTGAACATCCACAAAATTCCGAGGGGCCAAGGCGGTGCTAGCCTGACCTACCTTGCCGAGAGACGCCGCCACGCGCTCAGTCACAACGCCGGCCTCCGCAGACTTCTTGGTTGATTGAAACAGCGGCGCATGTACTTCGGCAAAGCGATCGGATGGCATCGATTCTTCCCGCGGTTTTTTCCGCTGATTGTCACCCGCAACCCAGGAGAGAGAAACCATAAAGCCCACGCAAGCAATCACTAAGCGTTTCATACGCAACCTTCGTGTTGGAGATTGCTTCGATTCTACCCCTGTCTGACTCATTGTCAACGGCGAATTGTTTTGAATTGAATCAGTTCCCACTCCGAAATTGGGCAAAGACAGGCAATCAAATGCCTTCCCAGCCGATCCATGTCTATTGGGGAGCGGTGAGAGCTATTCCGCTCATCGCCCCTCGCCTGCGACTCAAGTGACTGAGCCCGCTCGCTGCAACCAGTCGAAATCTGTCCGCCCGCTCCGTTCTGAGAGGAGGACTGCCGAAGCGACAACGATCCCGTGGACTGGTTGAAGCGCCCAACTGCAACACTGGCATGAACCTTCGGTGGCTTGAGATCACTTTACTCTGCGGGCCTTTTTTGGCGCAGTGTCTGGCGATTTTTGCTAACGAGCACCGCTTGCGCGTCGATGAGTTGAGGGAGTAGAGTGGGTGATCGGAGTCCCTTCCTTTACGACTAGGTAGTCTTCTGGTCAGGATTCGATTACCCTTTCTGAGAGTTAGTTTCTGACTTTCTGTCCAAAAGGGTTCAAGTCTTGTGGCTATTCGCGCAGAAGTGCGGCTGAAGTGTAGGATTCCTTTGCTCATTTTGGTAGCTGTCCTATGGCCCATCCGCGCCAATGAGCTTAGTGGCGGGGCTGCCCTCGTGGAAACGACGCCACCGGCTCCAGAACGCTTAGAAAGCGGCGCCTTGATGCGTTCGTTGGCGAAGCTCGAGCGACGCCGCTATCGTCCGTACAATCAAGGAATTCTGGTCGAGACGCTCGATGGAAGCAAGATCCTGGCGGAGTTCAATGCTGACACGACCCTTAACCCAGCCTCAGTTATGAAGCTGGGAACCTCCTTGATGGCGCTGGCGCATCTCGGTCCCAACCATCGGTTCCTCACCAACGTTTATGCTGACTCCGAACTGGACACCAAGAAGAAGACCTTGCCAGGAAATCTTTACGTCCTCAGCGATGGTAACCCGATGTTCGGTCGGCAAGACGCCTTAGTGCTTTCCCGCTCCTTGGTGCAGCGTGGTTTGCGCCGTGTGGAAGGCGATTTGGTAGTGGTTGGGCCGTTTTGCCTGAACGAACGGTTCACCACCCAAAAATCTGCTGAACGATTGCGCCAGGCTTTCACACGCGTGGGGGTTACGATCAAGGGCAAACTGCGCTTGGAGTCGAGGAGCGCCTTCGATATTAGGTCCAAGGTCTTGTATCTGAGTCACGCATCCGAAAGGCTGCGGGACATCCTTTGGGAACAGAACGCGCACAGCGTCAACGAAATCGCCGACCGCCTGGGCGACCTCATTGGCGGGCCTCTGGCACTCCAGCAGTTCCTGGTTGAAAACGCCGGGATCGAACCCCGCGAAATCTATGTCGATCGTGCTTCTGGACTTGAATACAACCGAATGACAGCGCGAGCCGGAGTAAAGGTGCTTCGCCAACTGCATTGCTGGCTTGAGGCACGTCAGATGAAGCTGCAGGATATCATGCCGGTCGCTGGCTTGGACCAAGGGACTCTCTATGGACGCTTCCGGGATCCTGACTTCCGCGGCGGTGTACTGGGGAAGACAGGTACCAATCCCTCGAAAGATGGCGGCGTCAGCACTCTTGCCGGCATGGTGCACACTCGCGATCACGGACCGGTGCTGTACGCGATTTTCAACACTCACGGCAGTGTCAAGGCCTACCGCCGCTGGCAGGATAATTTTCTTAAGGATCTTATTGAAGAATGCGGAGGGCTCGGCGAATATCTGGAACCACATGAAGATTTCGATGCCTTGAGTGCTGCCTGGTCACCCTCCGAGTACTGGGGTAGCCTGACGCAGGAGCCGGTCCGCCGACAAGTCGCGAAAAAGACACGAACCCGATCCTCGCGAAAGTACGTGCGCAGCCGCCGCAGCGTTTCCCGCTCCAAGACGTAGGAGCCACCCAATACCACCGTGGGGTCAGGTGCAGTGGGCGGATGGCCGCTCATCCAATCGCGAAGGCGGAGTCCGAAAGAATCATCCAATCCTTGCAACTCAAACCAGTGTGACATCGAGAATGCCTCTATCCTTACGATTGCGGTCGTCTCTTATCGTATCCTGGCCGTGACAGGCGATGAAAAATGGTGCCACGCACACCTCCTGTCGTTCCAGAACCAGTCAAAGTCGCCAATAGGTTGGCGATGTTGAATTCGAACGGAACAGAGATCAAGGAAGTTGCCTGGGAGTAGCCGGTAGTGATCATGACTCTCCTTGCATTTTTTGTTGGCCTGCTCGGGGCCTTTCTGGTCCTATGGCCCTTGAGCATCCGTCGCTTGTCGGTGGCGCAGAGACCGCCCTTCTCTCGTCCTCTTTGGTTCGGCATAGGAGTTCCTTTCTTGGGAATCCTCCTGTTTGTGGCGGGATTTGGATTCGCAATACAACGCAACTGGTTGTGGGGCGGGGCAAGCTTGGGAATCACCCTGGCGCTGGGTGCGCTGCTGCTTCGCCACGACCAGTACTCAGCCATAGCCCGCACGCTATTCGACGACTACCTCACTCTGAAGAAGGAGAACCCAACCTCGAAAGAGTTTGATCTGCTCTATTCAATTGTTAAAGCTCGAAAGCCTCACTGGAAGGAGGACCGCGTCCTGGAATTTTGCGCCGGGAAAGACATCAGACAACTCGTGCTCTTACTCCTCGTGATGGAGTATGAGATCCACCCGCTGAACGACATGAGGCTGTATGAACGGCTGAAAGCCAAAGTGGAATCCCTGGCGCCACAGAAGTGACGCCCTAAGACGGCGTGCACTTTTCTTCCTCAAACCAATCACTGGTCAGATCGAGCCACAGGACCAAGCCACTCCAACACCCGTATTTCTTGTAGTGTCGAGCAATCGTCGCGTCGCTGACCTTGCGGCCTTGGCGATACATTTCGGCGTACTTCGGACGGCACCAACTATCCAATGCAAGGTGATGGTAGTGCCCTAGCAATCGCAAAAGGTTTCCTGCGGCGTAAGGTCCGACGCCTTTGATCGACAAGATTTGCTTGTAGAGTTCCTCTCCGGTCAGATTCTCCCAAGATCTGAAATCTACACGTCCTTTGGCCACGCTCTCGGAAAACTCCAGCAAGTAGGCGCTGCGATAGCCTGCTCGAACCTCCTCGATGAGAAACTTTTCGGTGGTCGCAGCTAGCTGTTGAGGCGTGGGAAAACCGGAATAGGTGTCGCTAAAGCGAGATCCGAGCTTGCTCACCAGATTTTCAACCATTCGTTGCGTGGCACTCCAGGCGCAATTCGTGGTGCAGATCATTTTTACGACGTCTTCGAAAATCGACGGGCTGCGCAGCAACCGTCCAGCTTTCACTCTGGGAATCCATTCGAATTCGCCATTGCCAGGGGTTCTGGCCAAAACCTGGTAGAACGCCTGCAAAGACTCATCCAGACGGAACATGTGTGTAACTTGAGCCACGATAACGGTCAGATCCTGCCGGCGAAGCGGACGGTGGGAGTGGACTGTGAGACCAATCCGAGCGTCAACCGACTCCTGCATGTCCACCAGCGCCGGGGCGCCTGTTGTGCGGAGGACCCGACGCAGACGGCGTTTGTCTTGCTCCAGGTAGAAAGGGACCAGTGTACACCAACCGTGACTGAGCACGGTGCGCCAGAAGCTGAAGTCCTGCGGGAGTGGGAACAGATAGTTTCGTCGAGACTATGGGCGAGAATACGGGAGGTCGAGCCTTGCTTGGCAGCGGCCAGGACGAATTAAGAAAACGTATCGCGTTTGCCGGGTCGCCAGAATCAGGGCTTTGCGCGGAGTGGCCCGCGGAATTCACTCAAATTGTCCCAATCGGCGCTATTTGAAACTCCGGGAACAGCCGATAGAGCTCAACAGAGCTCGAATATGGCCTCCTTGTTTGAGCTCGCTTCCTTGCTCTTCACCTTAAGGGGTTCAACATGCCAGCCTCTGCGATACTGCGACATCTGAAGGCCATGGGCACCAGGGATCTCTGCCATATCCAGGAGTTCATGCAGCTCTTGATGAAGCCGCGAAACGGCATGCGCTGGACCCGTGAAGACAAAGTCGCCATTCGAACCCATCTCAGAAGGCTGGCCTACATCTCTTCCATTCCTTGCCATTTTCACTCTGCCCGGTGGAAGTCTGTTGTTGCCGCTGCTGGCATGGCATCTGGACCGACGCAAGAAGCGGCAATTCCTGTCGATCAGCCCAGACTCGATCAAGACTCCTCCAACGTCTCAAGTAGCCTCTGCGGAGAATCTTCCGATCCATCAGTCGGGCGAGAAGCGGTAGCTGCGCGCCGCGATCGTCTAAGAGTTGTCGCCGTCCAGCAGTCCTCCCAGACCGCCCAGAATTGAACCTTCTTCCCGGCGGCCCCCCCAGCTCCGGGAGCGGCGGTGTAAATGCGATCTGCAAGCCGACTGAAGGGCAGGGACTGAAGGAACACTTTGCCGGGCCCGGTTAGCGTGGCCAGGAACAAGCCTTCCCCACCAAACAACGTATTCCTGATGCCACCAGTGAACTGAATGTCGTAGTTCACGCTCGGCAGAAATGCCACCAGACATCCGGTGTCCACTCGCAAAGTCTCACCGATCACCAGCTCTTTGCTGGTGATTGTTCCGCCGGCATGCATGAATGCCATGCCATCTCCTTCCAGCTTTTGCAGGATGAACCCCTCTCCGCCAAACAATCCCCGTCCGATTTTCCGGCTGAACGAGATGCCAATGGAGGTTCCCTTGGCGGCGCAGAGAAACGCGTCTTTCTGGCAGATGAGCGTGCCCCCGATCTGGGCCAGGTCGATGGGAACAATCTTGCCGGGATAGGGAGCTGCAAAGGCTACGCGCTCACGTTGCCCGGAGTGGCAAGTGAACATGGTCATAAACAAGCTCTCGCCGGTCAGCACCCGTTTACCGGCGGCGACGACTTTGTCAAACAAGCCGCTGCGGTCCTGGCTGCCATCGCCGAATTGGGTTTCCATCTGAATTCCCTGGGTCATGTACATCATGCCGCCCGCTTCGGCGATGACAGCTTCGTGCGGGTCGAGCGTGATCTCGACGAACTGCATATCATCTCCAAAGACCTCATAATCGATTTCATGGCTGCGCGCTCTACTCGTCGTGCGCGACGGCACTGGCGGCATTGAGAGCATGCCGGTCTTGAACATCGAGTGAAATTGCGGGATCTGACCCAGTGGCGTCCAGTCAGACATTCCCTGGGTAAACGACAGAGTTTGTGGGGTCACATGGCCCGCCCGGATGCGGGCGCCGACTTCGTCTGCGGTGAAGGGGCCTTCCGACTTGTTGTTGACGGCTAAATACCAGTAACTCATGAATGTCACTGCTCCTATTGTTCCTTTAAGGTCTGGACCAAGCAACGCAAGAAGGATTCGGCCGCAAAAGGGCCCTTCTTGACCCGTGACTACGCAAACCGTGCGCCACAAGTTCCGAGGTATTGTAACCGAATGTTGAGAAGCTCAATCAGGGTATCGCTTGCGAACCCCGGTCCGGGTGTTGAAAAATGTCAAGTTGAGTCGTTGCTGTCAGGCATCAGAGAGTTGCTTCTGAATTGGATGCAATGCGGCAAAACATATGACGTGGATCAGGCATCCTAATGCAGGACTCGAAGGTTCGAGAACGCTTTCTGAGGAGTGAGTCATGCCACCTTGCCGCAGCGCCACTAAAGACGAAAGAGCTGGATTCCATTTGTTGTATTCGAGGCTCGTCAGACTCTGCAAGGAACGTCAGGGTCACGAGGTGACTTTGAGCTACCGGAATTCGATTTTCCTCCTCGTCATCCCACCTCTTCTTTTGCTCGGAACTGGTTTGAACCAGGCTATCGTCGAGCCCAATGATAGTGCCGGGTTTCAGACGCTGCTGTGGACGGTGGCTGAAAACGTAAAGAAGAACCGCCTGCTGGAGATGACTTATGTCTACGAAGTAACTCGAAATAAGCTGACACTGGACGAAGATTCTGAAGTTAAAGATTCTGAGTCATTGACTTTCGAAGTGATCCCTCTGGAGGATGGCGACTATCGCCGCCTGATCAAAAGGAACGGTCAGCCCCTCTCAGACGGGGATGCAAGAAAGGAAGAACAAAAACTGGAAGCCAGTATCAAGAAACGAGTGAATCTGTCAGAGTCGCAGCAGGCAAAGCTTGCTGCCAAGAGAGCGGAAAGGCGCCGGAGGGAGGAGCAGCTCTGGAATGAAGTCCCCAAGGCCTTCGACTTCATGCCAGCAGGACGAGAAACCCAACACGGACGGACCGTGCTGATATTTGATGCCCTTCCCCGTCCGGAGTATTCTCCATCCGACGGAGAGCTGAAAATTCTCAAGAAAATCAAAGGACGACTCTGGATTGATGAAGAGGATTCACAGATTTCCCGTGCCGACATCCAGTTCGTCGAGGACATCAAGTTTGGCCTGGGATTTCTAGCCAAAGTCAACAAGGGCGGCAGCCTGAAGGTCTGGCAGAAAAAGGTCAACAGTGAGGTCTGGTTTCCATACCACAGTGAAGTGCTGGTAAACGGAAAGATCGCTTTGTTCAAGGGTTTCAACTTGAAGTTTGTTAGTGATTTCAGCAACTACCGCAGATTCGAAACACGCGTCGACTTCAGCCCCGCGACAACCACTGATTAGGGCTGTCAGACTAGGTTCCTGAAAGACTTCAGGAATTCCCTCTGGGATGCGTTCCCGAGGGTGGGCGAACGAGGGACCGCCGCGTTCCACTGATATGTGATCCGCTGGCTAGGTGGGTCGCCAGAAGGGCATGGCTTTCCAGTTTCTCTTGTTCAAGAAGAAGGCTGTGCCCGCATTTCAAAGCTTGGAGCGAGAAGGGTAGCACGAACGGGTTATGAATCTCTCGTTTCGCTCGACTCGAGCGCTGTTTCTGTTGCCTCGTCTGGAAAAGGTCTTTCTGGCACTTGGTCTGTTGGTGCTGGTTTCCTGGACGATTGAGCGGCTGAGCGGCTTCAGCCTGCCCCTAACGGGGCTGCTACGTATCCTCTGGGTGGCGTTTGGACTCGTTCTTGGTGTCAAGTACTTGCTTGGGCTCGTCCGGCGCGCGGTCTGGAGCCTGCGCAACCGCCTGATCCTGAGTTATGTGCTCATCGGTGTGGTGCCCATTGTTCTCATCCTGGCGATGCTGGGAATTGGAATGTACGTCTTAATGGGGCAGGTGGCCACGTATCTGATGACAGCCGAAATAAACCGGCGCGCCGAAATCGTCCGGGATTGCGCTTACGCACTGGCCTGGAACGTGGCTGATCATCCCCGCAACGGCAATGCAGTGGCGGTGGCCAACCAGTTCCTGCAGCAGGTGCAACATCGTTTGCCACGGCTTCAGGCCGTGTTGCGCTTCGACGGACAGATCTTTTCGGTTCCAGCGGACGCAGGATTGACAGAATTTCCACGCTGGAGCAAGGACGGCTTCCTGGGGCTGATCAGTTCGGGGCGCGAATACGCAATAACAGCCCACATCCGGGTCCAGCAGGCAAAGCACGACATCCAAGTGTTTGCGTATGAACCAGCTGGTCCCGAGCTGCTCGCCAGCCTTCTTCCGCGGCTGGCTTCAATCAGCTTTGTGGAAATTCAGCAGACGTCAGATCGCTTTCAGAGGCCTGAAGAACCAAAACCCAGTCGGGGGTCTGGCATTCCCCAGGCAGGCCCTCTCGTCCACCCTGTCCGGTTTGATCGACTGGCGAATGAGCAACCTTCTGCGCAAGGCAGCTTTGTTCTTCCACCGCCTGAGGCTTGGTGGGACATTGAGGTGCGCTGGGGGACACCCATGCCTGTGTGGCGCTGGGAAAGCGCCACAGCAGCGCAATCGCAGGTGCTCGCCACCGTAGTGTCCCGCCCTTCTCTGATCATCCGGCAATTGTTCAGTACGCTTGGACCCTTAGCAGGGTCGGTGCGCTTTCTCTTCTACCTCATTGGTGGATTGTTTCTGCTGGTCGAGATTGCTTCCCTGATTTTTGGTGTCGGTCTCACGCGAACCATCACGCGTTCGGTGGCTGATTTGTATGAAGGAACGCTGAAGATTAAAGTCGGCGACTTTTCAAAGCGAATCACGATCAGGTCTCAAGATCAGCTCAGCGAGCTGGCCGCCTCGTTCAACCGGATGACGGCCAGCATTGAGAGACTGATTGCTGAATCCAAGGAAAAGGAACGCCTGGAATCGGAACTTGAAATCGCTCGCGAGGTCCAGTCACAGCTGTTTCCCAAGGCAACTCCGCGGCTGAAGAGTCTGGAAGTTGTGGGGATTTGCCAGCCAGCGCGGATGGTCAGCGGAGATTACTATGACTTCATTCAGCTGAATTCAAACTGGACTGCACTGGCCATTGGCGATATTGCAGGCAAAGGGATTTCTGCCGCACTGCTCATGGCGAGCATCCAGTCCTCACTGCGCGCCCAGCTCAGTTCCAGCCGCTGGTTGACTAATGGAGAGCTTTCGCCAGTCGTTGCGCCATCCACTGCTGACTTGACCGGACTGTTGAACCAGCAACTCTACGAGAGCACGTCGCCAGAGAAGTTCGCTACGTTTTTTCTGGCCCTGTATAGCGAGCAGACAAGCCAGCTAGTCTACACCAATGCCGGCCACTTGCCACCGATCCTGCTGAGAGGCGGTCAAGCCCATCGATTGGAAGTGAGCGGGATGGTGCTGGGTGCTTTTCCCGATCAACCGTACGAACGCGGAGCTTTGGAGCTGCAAGCAGGCGATCTGCTGGCTGCCTACACAGACGGAATCACGGAACCGGAGAACGAATATGGCGAGGAGTTCGGCGAGAAGCGGCTTGTGGAACTGCTGGTTCAAAATTCCCGCAAGCCTTTAGATCACATTGCCGGAGGCGTGACAGCTGCTGTCAAGGAATGGAGCGGGGTGACTGAGCAGCTCGACGACATGACACTCCTTCTGATCCGTCGGATCTGAGAATCGTCACGCGCTGGCTCCCAGGGACGAAGGCTCCGGCTCAACTCTCACTGGCTTGAACCGGTAGCCGACGCCTATCACTGTGTCGAGGTAGTCATCCACGCCTGGGCCGAGTTTCTTGCGGATACGGCGGATGTGCACATCCACGGTTCTTGACTCTCCGTAGTAGTTGTATCCCCAAACAGCGTCAAGGATCTTGTCACGCGATAAGACCCGCCCGGGGTTTCGCACGAGGAGCTTCAAGAGGTTGAACTCTTTGAAGGTGAGTTTGGGTTCCTGCCCTTTAAAGCGAATGATGTAGTCCCCAAAGTGAATGTACAAATTCCCGTCATCGAAAATCTCCGGCGCATCCTTCTCGCTTTCGCGACGGCGAATTGCCGTTCGGATTCTCGCGATCAATTCGCGAATGCCGAACGGCTTGGTGATGTAGTCGTCGGCGCCAAGCTCCAAACCTAACACCTTATCCGACTCACTGACGCGGGCGGTAAGCATCAGGATAGGGATATCGCGCGTTTCCGGGTCGCGGCGCAACATGCGGCAGATCTCGTAACCATTAAGACCCGGCAGGCCTATGTCCAGGATGATCAAATTGGGTTTCACCTGAAAGGCCAAGTTCAACCCTTCGTCGCCGCTCTGGGCCTCCAACACGGAAAACCCCTTCTCTTTCTCCAAGTTATAGCGCAGAGCCTCGGTAATGTCTTTGTCGTCCTCGATAATCAGGATGCGTTTGTTCATGTGGGGCCAACCTTCAAACTCAGTTCAGGTGGGTGGTTCCGGCGCTGAGAGCTTCGACTTTGCCTACTACCTGGAATGGAGCCTATGTCAGCTTTGTGACAGAAATATGACGGATGTGTGAATTTCAGGTTAAATGTGAGGGGCCGTAGGATAGACGTGGTCGTCAATGGGCGCAGAGGAGAGGCAGAGGGCGCCATCCAGGTTGAATATTGCAACCCTGGTCTCCTGTGGTTGGTCGCATCTCTCATCGTTTCCAGGACGGCAGGGCCTGCTTCACCCGATTCTCAGTCGCGCCGCCCGGCGGTAGCGCCGAACGCTTGGGCGGCAGCACTCAAGTTCCCCAACTCGACCTGGTCCGAGAGCTGTCCGAGAAACCCGAGAACCTCGTAAATTTACGAGTTGCTGGGTTAGTATTAAGTTCCTAGTCTTATCTGTAATGTGAGTATGAAGTCATCAACCAAGTGATTCTAACGACGACCCCACAGATCGAAGGGAAAGTTATCAAACGCTATTGTGGCGTGGTAACGGGAGAAGCAATCCTTGGCGCGAACGTCTTTAAGGACCTGTTCGCCGGGATTCGCGATATTGTCGGCGGGCGGTCCGCCGCTTACGAGAGAGAGTTGAAGCGGGCCAGAGAGATTGCTTTCCAAGAGATTGAGGAGGTCGCGCGATCGCTGGGAGCCAACGCCGTTGTAGGGATTGATCTCGACTACGAGGTGGTGGGCCAGTCCGGGAGTATGTTGATGGTCAGCGTCAGCGGCACCGCTGTGGTAATCGAGTAATTGCCTGGTTTGCCGACTACGATCAAGATGCGTGACGGGCTCTGCTGAGTCGGGTAAAGGAAGGAGGGCTTCATGTTTCGCAGGCGATTTGACAGTTTGCCGAACGATGCCCGTGCCCGTCCGTTGAGGCGCGGGGGCCGAGTGCGTTGGCTCCCGGTTTTGCTATTCCTGGGATATCTTGGCTACTACTTCCTAACCAAACAAGAGGAAGTTCCGCTCACAGGACGAAAGCAACTTGTCGACATGAGTCGCGAGCAAGAGATGGCGCTGGGCTTTCAATCCTACCGTCAGGTTCTGAATCAGTCTCAAGTTGTTCGACAAGGACAAGCCGTGGAATTGGTGCAGGACACCGGCCGGAGACTTGCTGCCGTCGCCGAAGATCCTGGTTTCGAGTGGGAATTCAGCGTCATTGCTTCTGATCAGGTGAATGCTTTCTGTCTCCCGGGAGGCAAGGTGGCTGTATATACGGGTATGCTGCCTGTCGCCAAGAATGCGGATGGCCTTGCGGCGGTAATGGGCCATGAGATCGCCCATGCAATCGCCCGGCACGGCGCTGAACGGATCGCCCATCAGAACCTGGTGCAAATTGGTAGTCTAGCAGCCAATATGGCACTCGGCGACATGGACTACAGCACCCGGAACATGATCATGGGTGCGCTGGGAGTCGGTGCCCAGTTTGGCGTTTTGCTGCCCTTCTCTCGTGAGCATGAGTCAGAAGCAGATTACATGGGATTGATCTATCTGGCGCGTGCTTGCTTTGATCCAACCGAGGCCCCACGGCTGTGGGAACGTATGGGCGAGGCCAGCGCGGGCCGAACGCCGGCAGAGTTCATGTCCACTCATCCGAGCCATGAGACGCGCATCCGGCAATTCAACGAGTGGATGCCGGAAGCGCTCGAAATCCGTCGCCAGAAGTGTGGTCAGTAGATTCGGCCACACTTGAGATTTATAGTCAAGTAAGGAGAAGGTCGATGTCGGTTGCACGAGTGACCCCAATCACGGCATTCTCTTCCTAAGAGCTTCGACGAGGCTTTGGAGGTTGGAGTCAAGCGAGCCAACACCTTGAGGAACAGGGTAGACCATGGATCCAACAACAGAAGGTCGTGGTCGAAAACGGCATCGTCACGCAGTACTCAGTCAATCTGAAGGTGACGTTTGAATTGGAGGAGTAGCGGGAACGGAGCGGCCCGATCATTCCACCTTTCATGTACGGTGAGCTTTCCAGCGGACTCCCCAGGCTGAGTACCTACGGCAATCGCATCGTCCTCGCGGACACTGGCGACCCAATTCTGTTGCGGGGGGTGAACTGTTCCGGCCTGGAGTGGTCCGAGCCCGACGAGGAGGGCTTCTGCTCGGCGGCAGGAATCTCGCGCGCAGAGATTGCATTTATGATGAAGGGCTGGAACTGCAATATTGTTCGTCTCCCCTTCAACCAGGATTGGGCTTTGAATGGCCGAGGCAACTGCACCTCGGCCGACTACCTCTGTGATCTCGACCGAGTTGTCAAGTGGGCTTCACAATACGGGGCCTACACGCTGCTCGATCTGCAGTGGCTGCAAGCCGACTACCCATTTGGCGGCGGCCGCAATTTTGTGGCTCCCCTCCCGAACTTGAAATCCGTCGACGTCTGGCACCTGCTGGCCAACCGATATCGCGACGAACCTGCGGTGCTCTACGACATCTTTAATGAACCTCACGACTGTCTTCCGGACGATCCCCACCCCCTGATGCGCGAGGATGGTTCATTCTATCCTGCTACTCATCGGAGAGTGACCATGGCAGAATGGCAGCCTTGGGCTCTTCGGCTCATTGATGTGATCCGTGCTGTCAATCCGGATGCGCTGGTGTTTGTTTGCGGCGTCAACTGGGGCTATGACCTTCGAGGAATGCCCCTGGATCGGTCAAACGTGGTCTACTCGACCCACGTCTATCGGAATAAAGGTGCCAACTGGGCAGAAGCGTTTGGGGAGTTGGCTGCTACGGTACCCGTGTTCGCGGGGGAGTGGGGTGGGACAACGGATGACCAGGAATGGGGCCTGAAACTGGCCGACTATTTTGACTCGTTAGGAATGGGTTGGACTGCCTGGAGCTGGGCGAACGAACCACGTCTGGTGACCCGCTTCGCGCCCACAGGGTTCGGCGAGATCGTTCGCTCTCGTTTGGCATCCCTGTGTTGCCAACACCATCAGACCTAAGGATCCAAACGGGCTGGCGGTCAGGGCCGGCGGTTCTCACCCCGTCTTGGAGGTCGCTATACTGCGTGAATCTCATGCACACCGTAGTTTATGAAGACCACTTAGCTATTGGCTCGGAATGCCCGACTGTTGTAGGTTGTAATAAGCCCCCGGGTCATGGATTTTTTTGCCAACTTCGCTGTTGATCTCTTCGAACAGGTGAACCCAAGCTGGAAACCGGACTCAATTTCAGGTCATTGATCTAAGGAGGCAGAATCATGAGGAGCAGAAGTACAAGCAGCAAAATGCGGGTAGTGATGTGTCTTGTGGGCCTGCTGGCCATCAGCGGCAGCGAGGTGACGGCTCAGAAGGTTGAGTTTGGACCTTATGGTGGTGGCTCGTTTTTCTCGCCGGGCTTCTTTAGAAGCAACACGCCGAACCCGAACACGGGAGTAGGGTACGACTTCGTGAATGGCGGTGTCCTCGGAGTGCGAGTTCGCGAAAACCTAACCGAGCACTT
Source organism: uncultured Acidimicrobiia bacterium (assembly GCA_963752385.1). GTDB lineage: Bacteria > Acidobacteriota > Terriglobia > Versatilivoradales > Versatilivoraceae > CAVVYL01. Next base: position 80,824 of record CAVVYL010000045.1, read on the forward strand.
TGGGCTCGAACAGTCGTTCACGTTCCTGGGAAATAACAACGCGCAGTTTCCTGGTGCGCTGCTGGGGACGCGGTTGCGGCAATTCTACTTCAATGGGAACTTGATCGGTTACGACAACGAATCGCGTGTGCGGCCGTACTTCAGCGGCGGCGTGGGAGTATCAACTTTCAGTCCGACCGACGAAGCGAAACAGGCTGCAGCACCGCTGGGAGTGCCGATTGGCAGCAGCAATGAATTTGCCCCTAACTTTGGCGGCGGGTTGAAGTTCAAGCTGACTGACCATTTTGGGCTGGATTTCAGTTTGAGGGATTTTGTGCACAAGACACCAACGCTGGACTATCCGTCTACTGAGCGGGACTGGATTCACAACCTTCAGGCGCAGGGTGGTCTCTTGTTCATGTTTGGGGACACTGGTCCGCCCGTAGTGCACCGGTTTGATGTAGGTCCGGCAATCGAGGCGAGCAAGACGGCGCTCTGTCCGGGGGAGACGGCCACTCTGCGGCTCAACGCGTCGGACTCGATTCCGGAGGCGAAGCTGACCTATAACTGGACGGTGAAGGGTCAGGAAGTCTCGACCAGTCCGGAATACACGTTTACGGCTCCAGGGCAGCCGGGAACCTATGATGTGGGCGCGAAGGTGTTTTACGACACGGCAGGACTAGACAAGCGGAGCTTGAAGGCGGTAAAGAAGGCCCCCTTCGCCCCTGTGGAACGCACGACACAGATAACGGTGAAGGAAGACCAGCCGACACAAGCTAGCGCGGCAGTGGATCGAGCGACAGTGCAGCGAGGCGAGCGGGTGCGCCTGACAGGCAGCGGGGTTTGCTCAGAATGCCAAGGAGCGCCGTCGTACCAGTGGACAGTGGACGGAGCGCAGTTGACCAGCGGGTCGACACAGGCGACAGCAGAACTGGACACAAGCAACGTGGCGTTTGACGATACGACCCAGGGTCGGCAGCAGAAGACAGTCCGAGCGACGCTGGAAGTCACGTGTGAGAAGGGAACCAAGGCGACGGCGACGCAAGAGATTGCAGTAGGTTATACGGCCCCGCCTCCACCGGCCGCGCCAAAAGCAATGCAGTTGTCGGATATCAATTATGGGCAGAACAGCACACGGGTGAACAACTGTGCAAAGCGCGTTCTGGCAAATGAGTTGTACACGCAGATGACCGACTCGCGTTATCGCGACTACGACATCCTGCTGATTGGGCACTATGATGCGAGCGAGAAGTCGGCGGTGAGAGGCAAGTCAGCAACGACCCTGGATCGAGAACGCGTACTGAATGCCGTGGCGTTCCTGAGTGGTGGAGGAGATACCTGCAAGGACATTGAGTTGAGTCGGGTGAAAGTGGCCTGGGTGGGCACGCAGCAAACCGACGATTACAAGTCGACCTTCTGCGATGCCAGTACTCAGGAACGAGGATCGGATGCGGTGTTGAGCACGGACGAGAAAGCCAAGAACCGGCGCGTGGAGATCTGGCTTGTGCCTAGGGGAGCGGATTTGCCAGCCGGAGCTGGCAGCGTCCAGGAAGTGCCTGCCGATGAGGTACGTGCAAAAGCCTGCCCGAAATAGCAGCTTTCGCGCTGACAAGTCCAACCTTACGAGGCAGTAATGCTCTTCCCTGCCTCGTAAGGCGTGGCTGAAGCGACGAAAGAAGGTGGATTCCTCGGCACCGGTGGCCAGCTGGCTGAGCCAAGAGGAACAGGAAGCCTTGGATGAAATCAGGGCTGCTGTGAAGTTTTTGGCAAGTCGCAGCAGAAAAGGTGGCACCGCTTGAGCACCTGACGCCGGTGGCTCCCAGCACCTTTAGTCCCATTCAATACTTGGGGCAAAGTGATCCTGGGGCATCAGTCTCTCGCGAATTGGTCGTGGAACCTCGACGACGGGACCCGCACGGATGCTTGAGCCAAACTACACCCCGAGCGGGATGAAGCAGTGGAACGAAAGCATGACCTGCTTGATCCCGACGGAGAGAGAGGAGGTGTTGAGAAACCGATAGTCTCTAGGGTTCTTGGAATCTCAAGCTGAATTTATCCATCTCTTAATGTAGCTCTATATCTAGGCTTTGGCTTTTAGAGAATTCAGAACTTGCTCAAGCAGACCACTTGCAGGGAGTTTCCCGTCAGGCGTCAGCTTGTCGATCACGCCCGGCAAGATCTCGGCTAGCTTGGAGCTAGCACCTTCCTGAGATAGCCCAGTCGTGTTAGCGAATTGCTGGAGAAGTCCCGTCCCAAGGCCACTTTGGATCTGCTCGGCGGAGATCGGTAGATTCTCACCGGTGCTGATCCAGGACGAAACGATATCGCCGAGGCCGTTTTTCTGAAAGCCTTGTACTAGGCCGGCGAGCCCACCCCCTTGACTCCCGCCGCCTAGCAATTGCGTAAGGCCACCCACCAACTGACCGGTACCTTCCCCGCTACTGCCGCTCATGGACCCGAGAACCTGTTTTGCCAATTGATCAAGCATAGCTACTCCTCCTTTGGCCAACTATTGGGACATTACCAGAATTCTGTCTCGTTTCAGGGTATGCGATTCTCACGATAGCCACTGCCTACATTCATGGTGGGCAGGTTTTGCCACCGGCCTTGAGTCCTCAGCTGGCTTTGGCGCCAGCCAGCTGCGAAGTACATTGAGGGCAACGGCTCGCTTTGCTCGGGATGGCCGAGAGACAAAAGGGACAATCCTTCTTATCCGGCGCTGGAGCTGGTTCCTGGCGTTTGAGTTTGTTTACCTGGCGTATGAGAAGGAAGACAGCGAAAGCGACAATCAGAAAGTCGATTATAGAGTTGAGAAATAGCCCGTAGTTCAGCGTAGCGGCGCCGGCGTCCTTGGCTGCTTTCAGGGTGGCGTGGTTCTGGCCGGACAGGTCAATAAACAGGTTAGAGAAGTCGGCTTTACCCATCACCAGTCCGATTGGAGGCATGAGAACGTCGTTGACAAAGGACGTGATGATCTTTCCGAAGGCAGCTCCGATGATGATTCCCACAGCGAGGTCCAGGACATTTCCCTTCATGGCAAATTCCCTGAACTCTTTGAACATGGACTCTTTCCTTTCCAACTAGTTGGGGACCTTGCTACAGCGAGGCTTTGCCCGCGAACAACTCCGATTCTCCTTCTAGCAGACTACCCACCCTTGAGACCTACCGCGACTCTTAGGACCCCATTCGTGTTGGCTCGGGGCCGGGCTTTCGGTTGCTGGGGTGCTCAGTGACCGGGTTACTGAGTCAGTTTAGGTTTCAGAGTGATTTCCACCGGTTGGGCTAACTCGAAATCGAGTTTGGTCTCGGACGGCACTTGCACTTGCTTGCCCTTCATGAAAACCTGAGAGGCGGCGCCACCGCCCGCGCCAACACCCGCTCCGATCGCCGCTCCTTTCCCCCCACCGGCAAGTGCACCAATGGCCGTGCCTATGGCAGCGCCGATGGCTGTTTTCTTCACGGTGTCTTTGCCTCGAGAGCCGCCCACCTGCTGATAGGTGCTGCTAGTCAAGTTGTATGTGTTTCCCTCAAACTGTAGGCGATCGAGTTCCAGCTCCAGCTCGCTCTGGCCCTTGAACTTCCCAGACGTTTTGGAATTGATCAGCTTGACCTGAACGTCGGCGCCTTTTGGGACTACAACTTCGTCGCCCACTGTGAGCGGGGCGTCTAATGAGGCCAGGAACGTATCCCCAGCCTTGTTTTTGGCCGAGTCGACCGAATCAATCATCTGAATCCGAAGGTTTGTTCCAGCCGGGACCGTGACGACACGCGGCGGCGGCGGAGGCGGTGGCGCGGGGGCAGGCCGCTCGACCGGCTTGACCGGAACCGGGCTGCTGGCCGACGGTGAAGGCTCGGTCGGAGCGCTGGCCGGTTTGGGCTTCGGAGCGGCTGTCTTCTTTGGGGCAGGAGCTGGAGGAGGAGGCGTCTCAGGTTGCTCCAGAGGCGGAGGTGGTTCCTGGGCTGCGACGACGGATTTGACCTGGAGAAGATCCGTAATTTTCTTCACACCCGGCGTGTCGTTGGCCAGCTTGTAAGCCTGCAGGCGAGCGGCATCGCTCGAAACCTCGCCAGACAGCGTCACTTCGCCATTGTTAACGCTGATGTCCACGCGATCGTTTTTCAGCTCGGGAGCGGAGTAGAAAGCAGCCTTGAGTGAGTCGGCTATGGAAGCATCCGTAGGACCGGTGGTGGTTGTTTTCGAACAGGCTACGACACCCAGGATGCACAGCACCAACCACATCCGGACCCACTGTCGATTTGAATTTCTGCTCATGAGAATCCTCCATTCTGAAAGACTTGGATTGCGAATTCAATCAAGCCCGAAGCAGGCCACCTTCTCCTTGCCTAGGGGATAGTAAGAACCTGGCCTGGTCGAATCAGGTTGGGATCGCTCAACTGGTCGCGGTTGGCCTCGAAAATCTTCGTATACTGGCTTGCGTCTCCGTAGTATTGTTTGGCGATTTTTGAAAGTGTGTCCCCTGCTTTCACGGTGTAAGTCTTCAAGGCCGGGGCTTGCGGAGCGGCCGCCGCAGCGGCGGCTGCCTCGGCGGCATAAGTGATCTCGGCCGTGAGGTCCTGCTGGTAGTTCTTATCCACCAACTTGATTTGATCCCAGACCTTGTTGCTGTCAGCTTTGGTTTTGGCTTGGCCCCGCACCGCCAGCTTGTTGTCCTGGACATGGAGATTCAACAACCGGACATCCAGCTGGTTCATCAGGTTCAGCACCGATTGATACTTGGCCTTCAATTGATCGAGTCTTTGATCAGCCATGTTAGCCTCCTTGTATGAAATGTGGTTTCCAATTAGTGACTCAAGCGACAGACGAAAGTAAACCCCTCCCTTCAGCGCCGGCCCACTGAAGCGATGGGCTACTTTCGGATACCCATTTTGCAATGGGAACTTCAGAGCCAGAGACGGGCGTTTCCGGCAACGATCAGCTCATCGACCTTAACAGGCGTGCCTTTGGGCAAACTCGGCTCATGAACTTTTCTTGAACATCCGGTAAGCCGCCAAAAGCAGGATGGCGCCGAGAGTGGCTCCAATAAATCCGGTTGCGTCGCCCTCGGCGTACCATCCAACCGACCGTCCCAGGAAGGTTGCTACCAGAGAACCAGCAATTCCCAGCGCCATGGTGACGATCATGCCACCAGGGTCCTTTCCTGGCATCACCAATTTGGCCAGACCTCCTGCCAGCAGACCAATGAAGATGCTCCAGAGTATCGACATACATTACTCCTTTCATTTGATCCCACACCAGACGGTGGTAAGGGTACAAGAAGATCACTTCTCCCGGGAGAAAGTAAAGCGCAATCCCGTGGTGTACAGAACGTCGTTCTTCTTTCTGCCAGCTACCGGGTTGCCAAGAATTGGTCACTGACCGCGACTTGTTACGACAGCCTTGCTGAGTTTTGTGACTGCCGAGCAATCCCAATTCAGACGGTACGCTCCTATGTCGCTCATGTTAGGGTAAAAGGCAAACTTCTGGGCGATGGAGAAAATTGTCGGTCACCTTGTGGGTCAATTTATCTTCAATCAGGACTTAACCCGAGCTGCGCCTCAGACCTGTTGAAAAGAATTCCTTTTATATAAACGCCCCCAAAATGTCGAAGAGAGTCCGCTGGTCTTTGATGAGATGGTAGCAGCGGTGGTCAAATGATACTACCCGTAGTCCTGTTTGCGGAATACAGTTGTGTCACGTCAACGGTGGCATTGTCGCGACTGGTGCGCGGACTGCGTTCAGCGCTCGATCTTTGCCTGGTAGGCGGCCTCCTCCTTGGATCGAATGGCCTAGTGGGCACCGCCCCCAAAACTCTCCTCTCCGGACCACGATGACAAAATCCAGCGAATGCTAGCGCTCTCCGTGGTACCCAACCACTCGGAAAATTACGAGGCTGGGTCAGTCTGTCTTCGAGGCATTGATGCCCAAGGTTGTCCGCTGCATTATTCGAGGAGCGAATGGGATCTGGCCTGCTTCACCCGTTCTATGGCCCTCCTGTTGTTCCCATCTGAATTGTGCTAGACTTCCTTCGTTCTCGCTCAACTTAAGGGTTTCCACCTTTGTCCGCAATGAGATGAAGGGCGCTGGATCGTGTCTCCCAGCGTAGTGTTGAGCACTAGTCAGGCTGGCGCAGTCATTGTCGGGCAAGCATAACGTCAGATGAAAACCAAGGGAATCTGGCCGAGCTGGGGAACAAGCGAGAAATCACAGGGAGGGTACCCCCTGTGAAGGAGGGAAGATGAAACGAGTGCGGGTTCTGTTGGCGGATGATCACAAGATCGTTGTCGAAGGTCTGCGGAGTCTATTGGAAGCAGAATTTGAGTTGGCAGGGGCTGTGGAGGACGGACGCGCTTTGGTGGCCGTTGCTCTCAAACTTCAGCCCGACGTGATTGTGGCGGACATCTCCATGCCGCTGCTGAATGGGATCGAAGCTGCCCGGCAGTTGAAAAAACTAGGTGTCACAGCAAAGATTATCTTCCTGACGATGCAAACGGATGTGACCTATGCGGTCCGGGCTCTGGAGGCCGGTGCTAGCGGCTACGTCTTGAAACACTCAGCCACTTCGGAACTGGTCAAAGCCATTCGCGACGTGCTCAAAGGCAACATGTACGTGACGCCTGTGCTGGCCAAGGAAGGCCTGCAGTCGTTCATGGATCGGGTGGAGCAGAGTCGAAAGACGCCTCTAAAACTTACGGACCGGCAACAGGAAATTCTGCAGCTCCTGGCCGAAGGCCGTTCGGCAAAAGAGGTGGGAGGTTTGCTCAACATTTCCACCCGAACGGTAGAGTTCCACAAGTATCGAATCATGGAGAACCTGCAACTGAAAACCACCGCCGAACTGGTCCAATACGCCATCAAGCATGGTATTGTCTCGATGTGAGGCCGCCCGCGGGATACTGTGTCAGTCAGGTGGAGTTCGGGAGAAGGTTGGCCCTTCCGCACTGCCCGTTTGTCACCCCTATCGGAGCGATCGGCTCAGGAGCAAGCACCGGATTGACAAAAACTTCACATACGACCCGTGAACTGTTATGCGCCTAGCTGAAATCTGCGTGAAGCATCCTGTTTTTGCAACGATGCTCACCGCCTTCCTCGTTGTCATCGGCATCGTCTCGATGCGAGGCTTGGGAGTTGATCTGTATCCGAAAGTCGACTTTCCCACCATCACGGTCACCGTACTGCTGCCGGGCTCCGGGCCGGAGGAAATGGAAAGCCAGGTCACTAAACCAGTAGAAGAGGTGCTTAACACCATCAACGGCATTCAGGAGCTTCAATCCTCGACCATCGAAGGTGTGGCCCGGGTTTTCGTGACGTTTGTGCTGGAAAGGGATGTGGAGCAAGCGGCACAGGACGTCCGCGAAAAAATCTCCACTGTGCTCGCCGATCTGCCACCAGACATCCAACCTCCCATTGTTGAGAAGTTCGACCCTGACTCCTCGCCCATCATGTCGATCACCGTTTCGTCCAGTACCCGCAGCCTGCGTGAGATTACAGAACTCACCGACAAGCGCATCAAGCAGAGGCTCGAGACGGTTAATGGAGTTGGGCAAGTCCTGATGCTTGGCGGACGGCGGCGACAGATCAACGTTATCCTGGATGCCAAAAAAATGCAGGCGCTGGGCGTGACGATCGACCAGGTGAAAACCGCGCTACAGCGGGAAAACGTGGAGACGCCCGGCGGCAAGGTGGAGCAGGGAAAATCAGACCTCTCGCTGCGGGTCCTCGGGCGGGTGAATGTCTCCCGAGAATTCTCCCAGATCGTGGTTGCCAACAAAGAGGGCATCTTTATCAAGGTCTCCGATCTCGGGACGGTCGAAGACGACATCGAAAAGCCCATCAAGACGCTGTCACGGCTGGATGGCAAGGATGCGGTTACCCTGCTCGTGCGGAAGCAATCCGGTACCAACACTGTCGAGATTGTCGATCTCGTCAAGGACTATATGGCGAAGATCCGTCAGGACCTGCCCGCCGACCTCGACGTGGATATTATTCGCGACCAATCAATTTTCATTAACGCCTCGATTCATGCCATCGAGGAACACCTCATCCTAGGGGGCTTTTTGGCCAGCCTCGTGGTGTTAGTCTTCATGCGAAACTTGCGCTCCACTCTGATTGCTGCCGTCGCAGTGCCCACCTCCATTATCGCCACGTTCGCCGTCATCAAATACATGGGCTTCACGCTCAATAACTACACCTTGCTGGCGCTGATGTTGTCCGTCGGTATCGTTATCGATGACGCCATCGTGGTGCTGGAAAATATTTTCCGCTACATCGAGGAAGAAAACTACCCGCCGATGAAGGCCGCCATTGAAGCGACGAAAGAGATCGGGCTGGCCGTGATGGCAACGACCCTCTCTCTAGTCGTTATCTTCGTGCCGGTCGCGTTCATGAGCGGAATGACCGGGCGCTTCCTCAACAGCTTCGGACTGACGATGGCCAGTGCCATCCTACTGTCTATGCTCGTCAGCTTCACACTGACACCAATGTTGAGTTCTCGCTTTCTGAAGAAAGCTGCCCAGGTGGTGGTCGGGTACGGGCGCAAGTCCCATACCTCCAAGGAAGCCGGCTTGTATGCGGTCATCGACAAGTCCTATGGCTGGATGCTCCGTTGGTCGCTGGCCCACCGCGGTGTAATTCTTTTGATCAGTGCCGTCATTCTTGCCGCGATCTATCCGGCCTACCGGGTAATCGGCAAGGAGTTTTTCCCTCCAGACGACCAGGACGAGTTTCAGATCAATCTGCGAACGCCGGAAGGAACCTCTCTTGAAGGCACAGACGCAGTTTTGAAGCAGGCGGAAGCCGAAGTGCGAAAGCTTCGTGGCGTCAAACATATTCTGGCTTCGATCAATCCGACGGGACGCGGCATGATCACCGAAGCCGAACTCTACGTGCGCATGGTGCCTCTCAAAGAGCGCGATTTCAGTCAGTTCGAGGTGATGAGCGATGCACGCCAGATGCTGACGCGCTTTGCAGGCGTGCGTTCGGCAGTAACCTTCATCAGTCCATTTCGCAGCGGGGGACGGGGACAGGCTCAATTGGAATTTAACATTCGTGGCCCTGACATGAATCAACTCGCGATTTATGCGCATAAAGCCATGAGTGAAATGCAGAAGGTGCCGGGCTTGATCGACATTGACAGCAGTCTCAGCCTAGGAAATCCAGAACTCAAAGTGAAAGTGGATCGGGAAAAAGCCGCCGACCTGGGTGTGCGCGTGAGTGACGTGGCTTCGGCTCTGCGAACCATGGTGAGCGGCGAGGAGCGTATCACCAAGTACAAGGAAGGGGACGAGCAATACGACGTACGGCTGCGGGTCCTCGCACGCGATCGGGGAGATGGGGGGGCCATTTCGCAGCTGATGATTCCTTCGGTCAAGCTGGGTCAAGTCCAACTCAGCAGCCTGGCAACCCTGGAACGTGGTCTGGGACCCTCCCAGATTGATCGCTACAACCGGCAGCGCCAGTTGACCGTGTATTGCAACCTGGAAACCTGGAAGCCATTGGAGTCGGCAATACGCGATGTCAATACCATCATTGAGCAGATGAGCCTGTTGCCCGGTTACGATAGGCAGATGTCGGGACGCGCGCGGCGCTTGGAGGAGACTGTCGAAGCATTTGCTTTGGCTTTCCTGCTCTCGCTGGTGTTCATGTACATGATCCTGGCTTCTCAGTTCGACAGCTTTGTTCACCCAGTGACCATCATGACGTCAATCCCCTTGAGCATTCCGTTTGCCCTGATCTCATTGATGCTCACTCAGCGCACTCTCAACATCCGCACCGCGCTTGGCATTCTCTTACTCTTCGGGATCGTCAAGAAAAACGGAATCCTGCAGATCGACTACACGAACACCTTGCGAGCCCGGGGCATGGAGCGGGACAAGGCGATCATCGAAGCCAACCATGCGCGCCTACGGCCCATCTTGATGACCACGATCTCGATTATCGCCGGCTTGATTCCGGCAGCGTTGTCTAAAGGGCCCGGCTCCGCCCAGAACTCCGGAATCGCCATCGCCGTGATCGGTGGGCAAACCATGTGCCTCTTGATCACGTTGCTGCTTACACCCGTAGCGTACTCCATATTCGACGATATGGCGCAGGGGCGCCTTTTTCAGAGATTCGGAATGGGAGTGTCAATACAGAAGCTTCGCCAGCGGATTACCAGCTGGAGCTCGTCACTTTTTCAATGATGAGCGTCATGAGGAGCGAGTGACCAGTGAGAGGTGAAGTTTGGTGACTCGACTTGCACTCCTTTTCATCACTCATGACTCGCGACCCATCACTCCTGACTGTCATCTCTGGCGGACAAACTGGTGTTGATCGCGCCGCACTCGATGTCGCCGTCGAACTTGGGATTCCTATTGGTGGCTGGTGCCCGAAGGGTCGTTTGGCTGAGGATGGGAGGATTTCTGACCGCTACCCGCTAAAGGAGACAGCTACCGACGAGTTCAGCGTTCGCACCGAGCTCAACGTCCTGCATTCCGATGGAACGCTGCTCCTCACTTTGGGAGAGCTGAGTGGAGGAACGCTGTTCACCCGCTATTGCGCTCAACATCATCGAAAACCGTGGTTTGGGTCCGACCTGCAAACGCCAGTATCCCCGGACTGCTTTCACCAGTGGCTCGTCGCAGAAGCGATCCGGACCCTGAACATAGCCGGTCCGCGCGAAAGTCATCGACCAGGCCTCATCTATGCGACAGCGAAGGAACTGCTGCATATCTACCTCGGGTCGCTCCGATCAGGCCGCTAGTATCGATTCGCTTTCCAAATGAGAAGGATCATCACGGGACTGGGCTGGTTGCTCCTACTGCGAACGAAGAAATGACTGGCGGCGCTCTACTTCGATCGTCTCCTGGCGATTCTTCCTCCGTTCGTGAACGATGCCGCCTTCGATGAGCGCGCGGACCACGTTGGTGTAACTCTCGTCGAGAATGCGCATGATGTCGCGAATCGGCAATCGGTGATTTGCAAAAAGATTGCAGATCGTGGTCTTGCGTTTGGCTGAGGGATCCAATCGGGAAGTATCGGAGGGAACGTGAAAAGTCTTGGGAGTCAGCTGAAAGCCATCTCGAATTTCATTGAACGGGCTACTCATCGGATTTACCTCACTTTCATCTTCCGAACCTCGTCACTTTGTCTTTAACATGAACCTGCAATTATACTCCACTTCCTTGCTACCTGGAAGATAGGACTCAAGCCGGACACCCCCGGGAATCCGGTTGACAAAGTGCCGCGAAAGTTCCACACTTTTCAACCACGCGCCTTGAGCTCACCCGTCAGATGGACGCTCCCAGGAAATTCGGTGAATATATCGTTAGCGAGCTGCAAGTTTCCCCACTCACCGTAACTTCAAGCCACTCTGATGACTGATGAAGTCCTTATTTCCTTTCCCGACGGACGAACCCAAACTGTGCATCTAGAACAGGACCGCTGGTCGGTTGGACGCTCCGGCGACAACGATCTAGGCTATCCCGATGACTCCGGACTCTCTCGCCAGCATCTGCTCTTCGAACGCGACGTCCATGGCTGGACGGTTCGCGACCTTGGAAGTAAGAACGGGACATTTCTCAATGATGTCAGGGTCCAATCGAAACAGGCGCTAACTGCAGGCGACAGCATCACCGCCAGCCAGCTGAAATTCCTGTTTCAACCGGCCAAAGTAGCGATTCCACAAGTCTCTGTTGTTTTTGATCAGACGAAGACCGACTTGCCTTCGAGCCAAACGGTGAGCACGTCGCTGGATCATCTGATCTCAAGCCAGACCCTCGTCGCCAAGCCTGGCAAAGGTCAAGCCTCGGAACAATGGAAGAGTGCGCTAGCGGCTTTCCTGCGGGCTGGACGCGAATTGTCCCTAGGCAGACCGCTGCCTGAGCTGTTTAACGTGATTCTTGATCTTTCCATTGAAGCGGTAGGTGCCGAAAGAGGAGTTCTGCTCACCTTGGAAGGAGAGCAGTTGGTGGCGCAGGCGTCTCGCGGTGATGCCTTTCGAATCAGCACCACCGTGCGCGATCGCGTCCTGCATGAGAAGACCTCTCTGCTGATTCGAAACGTTCAAGACGAAGAAGCCTTGCGCGCCATGCACAGCATTGTGTCCCAAGGGGTGCATGCACTCATGGCTGCGCCGCTGCAAACCGACGATCGGGTCATTGGCTTGATCTATGTGGATACATCTCACTGGCTGCGCGAGTTTACCGGCGACGATCTGAATTTGCTTACAGCGATGGCGAATGTGGCGGCCATCCGAATCGAGCGGGAACGGCTGGCTGAATTGGAGCACGCCCGGCGCCGGCTGGCGGCCGATCTGGAACAGGCTGCGGAGATTCAAAGGCAGTTCCTGCCGACCGAAGTTCCCAAAGTCAAAGGGCTCGAACTGGCAGGTTTTAATGCCTCCTGTCGAACCGTGGGAGGCGATTACTACGACTTCGTGGTCCGCCCGGATGGCCAGGTCGCAGTTATGGTGGGTGACGTTTGCGGAAAAGGGATGCCTGCGGCTCTGCTGATGATGAGCTTGCAGGCGCGGGTTCAGGTGTTGGCGGAAGAACCCGGGAGTCCGGCAGGCGTAGTGGAAAGGCTCAACCGCATTCTAACGGCGGCTTCGCTGAACAACCGCTTCATCAGCTTCTTTTTCTCGGTGGTGAGGCCGGAAACCGGCGAAATCACATACTGCAATGCGGGGCATAATCCTCCACTGCTCGTCCGTTCAGGAGGACAGGTCGAGTGCCTCGAAGGTGGAGGCCCGGTCCTCGGGATTTTGCCAGACCTCGCCTACGAGGAACATCGCTGTTGGCTGCAACCTGGAGAAGTTGTGGTGCTGTTCAGCGACGGGGTCACGGAAGCGACAAATCCCGCTGGTGAAGAATTTGGAGAGCAGCGACTCGCTGCGGTTGCTCAGCAACTTCGTCACAAGTTGGCAGGAACCATTCTCGAGGGCCTCCGAAAGGCTGTTCAGGACTGGATTGGCGGTGCTACAGCTGCCGACGACGTGACGCTGGTGATTCTTCGAAGGACAGAGCCAGAATGAGGTAGATCGAGAGATTCCTCGTCTGGTTTTCCTTTCAGATGAGAAGGGCGGCCCCTCCTGGAGGCTGAACTTCGCGCAGCCGCCGCTCGAGAAATCGGCGCTCGCTGTCATTGGTGGCTAGCGCCAGCGCTCGCGCGTAGCTCTTAGCCGCTTCCGCTGAGGATCCGACACGACGCAGCAGATCGGCGCGTGCAGCATGCAACAGGTGATAGTTCTCGAGATGACCGGCTGCGGCGAGTGCATCGATGAGGGCGAGCCCCTGGCGAGGTCCATCCACCATCGCGACCGCTACCGCCCGGTTTAGCGACACAATGGGAGAGGGCTGCAGGCGTTCGAGCAGATCGTAGAGCCGGACGATTTGAGGCCAGTCCGTGTCTTCGGCCCGCCCCGCCTGACAGTGTACGGCCGCGATTGCTGCCTGCAGCGCAAACGACCCGGGGCCGCCCCGCAGCGCCCCTTCAACGAGCGGCAGCGCTTCGGCGATCTGCTGTTGATTCCAGCGGCGACGATCCTGCTCTTCAAGCAGGATGAGATCACCGGCCTCATCCAAACGGGCATCGCGCCGTGAATCGTGAAGCAGCATCAGGGCGAGGAGAGCAATCGCCTCCGTTGGCGGTTCGGGCGCCATCAATCCGCTCACAAGGCGCCCGAGACGGATAGCCTCGGCGCAGAGATCGGCCCTCACCATCCGCTCACCTCGAGTCGCTGCATAACCTTCGTTGAAGACAAGATAGATCACCGTCAGCACCGCGTCTAGCCGCGCCGGCATGTCGTTTGTGTCGGGCACCCGATACGGAATGCCTGCGTCGCGAATCTTCCGCTTCGCGCGCACGAGCCGTTGCGCCATCGTCGGGCTCGGAACGAGAAACGCGCGCGCAATCTCGTCCGTCTCGAGGCCGCCCAGCATGCGGAGGGTCAGGGCGACCTGAGCGTCGTGCCCAAGCGCTGGGTGGCAGCAGGTGAAGATCAGCCGCAGGCGGTCGTCCGGGATTTCAGTCGTGTCATAATCTGGCTCCTCGAAGGTCGAGATGAGCCCGGACGCGGCGTACGATTCAAGTTTTTCCTCGAACCGAGTCCGGCGCCGGATGCGGTCGATGGCCTTATGCCGAGCAGTCTGGATAATCCATGCGCGCGGTGAATCAGGAACGCCGGAGGCTCGCCACTGGTCTACAGCGGCGGCAAAGGCTTCCTGCGCTGCCTCTTCGGCCACATCGAAGTCGCCTACCAGCCGAATCAGGGTGGCGACGATGCGGCCCCAGTCGGAGCGATAAACTGTGTCAATAGCTGTGCTTGCGTCCGGGAGCATACCCAATTATAAATAGTTTCGTGGCGCAGTGTCGATTCGGGCCCTCGCCGTTCGACTTACAGCTGGAGGTGAGGCAATGAGATATATGTTGCTGATTTACGTTGACGAGCAGACCTTGGCCGAAACCGAGCGGCAACAGTGTTACGTGGAATCAGCGCAGCTCGCGCAAGAGATCAATTTGAAGGGCCAGTATCTGGCGGCGAACCCGTTGCACCCAACGTCGACGGCCACCAGCGTGCGGATGCGCGACGGCAAACGGCTCGTCACCGACGGTCCGTTCGCGGAGACGCGCGAACAGCTGGGCGGCTACTTCCTCATCCACGCCAAGGATCTCGATGAGGCGATCGGCATCGCCGCACGGATTCCGATGGCGCGGAAAGGTACCGTCGAAATCCGGCCGGTGATGGAAGTTGCGGGCCTGCCGACGAAATAGTGTCCGCGACGAGTGGACTTGGGCGGGGAAGCAGCGTCCAGCCAGCACCGCAAGGGGTGGCGCTGGTGGGCTACCCAGCAAGGTCAGACGCACGACGTAGCTCCAGACGCCGCCACTCCCATTCCCGTGGAGTTCTTTTGCCAGCCAAAATGGCTCGCGATGAGCGAAACTGATCATAAGAAACCCCCAGCGGGGGTGTCGATTCGACCACTCACCGTTCGACTTACCGATGGAGATGAGCATATGAAGTACATGCTTCTGGTTCACCACAACGAAGAATCCTTCCGCAAGCGTAGCGAGGCCGAGAGGCAGCACATGCTTCAAGAGTCTGTGCAGCTCGCGCAGCAGCTCTACGCGAGCGGGCAGTATCTTGGCGCCGCACCATTGCATCAGAGTTCGGAAACAACTTGCGTCCGGGTTCGCGATGGTAAACCGCTGGTGACCGATGGTCCCTTTGCGGAGACACGCGAACAGCTGGGCGGCTACTTCCTCATCGACGCCAACAATCTGGACGAGGCGATCGGCATCGCCGCCCGGATTCCAGGCGCCCGTATCGGCACCGTCGAAATCCGGCGGGTGACGGAGGTTGCTGGCCTGCCGGGAGAGTAGGGTAGGAGGGTTGACTCAGCCCCCGAGGGGGCGCCAGTGTGCCGTGCATCGCCACCGGGGCATGTGTGTTTGCTGGAGCGACCTGGATGCCGGAACTAACTGGGAGGGCATGGCCGATACTGGCCGGAAAACCGAAATACAAAGTCGGGAAGAAGGTTACCAAAAACAGGGAGGCACAACGATGCGATTTATGGTGCTGGTCAAAGCTGACAAAAACACAGAGGCAGGCGTTCTCCCGGACGAGAAACTCCTGACCGCGATGGGGAAGTACAACGAAGAGCTGGTCAAAGCCGGCGTGCTGCTGGCGGGTGAGGGGCTCCATCCGAGCTCGAAGGGCGCGCGCGTCCGGTTCTCGGGAGCGAAGCGGACCGTGATCGACGGGCCATTCGCTGAGACGAAGGAGCTGGTCGCTGGATTCTGGCTGTGGAACGTCAAGTCGAAAGAAGAGGCGATCGAATGGGTCAAACGCTGCCCTAATCCAACCGGCGTGGAAGCCGAGATCGAGATTCGCCAGGTGTTCGAGGCGGAAGACTTCGGTCCTGCGTTCACCCCCGACCTCAGGGAGCAGGAGGAGCGCCTGCGCGCGCAAATAGATGCGAGGAAGAAAGAGTAGTGTTAGCTCCTGGCAACGACCAAAAAATCGAATGGCGTGTCGTTTTCGTGAAGGCTCGTTCGACTCACAGGTAGAGGCTGGGTTTGGGCGGTTTGAAGCCATCTCTCAAACCGAAGCGGCACCACGTTGATGAGAGAAGTCTCCCCTGAACAAGGGATTTCAGAGCGGGTGGGAGATCGTGGAAAGTCGCGCCAAAGCCATAACCCACTACGATTTGAAGGGCCGTTCCCCTCCGAGAGGAATTTTGGATCTACATGGAACCCAGCGCAGCAAACCAGAGTTCGGGTGCAATGACACGAAACTCCAACCGATGCTGTGGCGTAGCAGGGACTCAGTTCCAAGAGAAGCACTTGTCCTTGAGTGCTCGAGGAGCCTGTTATCGATTAGTACAAAGGAGGAAACCAGATGCACAAGATCACTCCCTTCTTATGGTTTGATGGCAAAGCTGAGGAGGCGGCGAAATTTTATGTCTCGATTTTCAAGAACTCGCGGATTGTGGGTATCACCCGCTATGGAGAAGCAGGGCCCGGCCCCAAAGGCAGCGCGATGACTGTTCGCTTTGAGCTCGACGGGCAGGAATTCATAGGCTTGAACGGTGGGCCGCAATTCAAGTTCACGGAGGCGGTATCATTCTCCGTGGACTGCAAGACGCAGGAAGAAGTCGACGATTTTTGGGAAAAGCTCTCTGAAGGTGGAGAGCAAGGACAGTGCGGCTGGCTCAAAGACAAATATGGTTTGTCATGGCAGATCAATCCCACCGTCTTGAGTCAAATGCTGAGTGATCCCGATCCTGAGAAATCGAAACGGGTCATGGAAGCAATGCTGCGAATGAAGAAAATCGACATCAAGCGCCTGAAGCAGGCCTATGAGCAGAAGTAAGGTGGCTGGCAAGGTTGGCTCGATCTGAAGGACTGCCCGAAGGCGTCGGGGACTGCTGCTAAGCTCCACAGCGTGATAAAAGCTTCGCCTCCTGTCGACCTTCCGGCTCCCCAATTCGATGCCGTCGGCAGAGGGCTCGTAGCCGGCCAGGGGCAACCAAGGAGCGAGGATAATGCGATACATGATGATGGTCAAGGCCACCAAGGACTACGAAGCCGGCATTCCCCCAAGCCAGGAACTGCTGGCTGGGATGGGGAAGCTGACCGAGGAGATGAGGAGAGCTGGCGTCCTGCTCGCTTCCGACGGGCTCCAGCCGAGTGCGAAGGGCACACGCATCCAGTACTCTGGCGGGAAGCGCGCCGCGATTGATGGACCCTTTGCTGAGACAAGGGAGCTGATCGGCGGATACGCGATTCTGGCGAACTCGAAGGAAGAGGCGATCGGATTGGCCGACTGGGTCCTGGATGTTCATATCAAAGCGGGTATCCCGGAATTCGAGATGGAGATTCGGCCGCTCTTCGATCCGGCGGACTTTGGTCCCGAGAACCGGTAGCCGTGGCATCAGCCGGCCGAGACCCGTGCGGACGTTCGTCTCCGAAATCAAGACTGTATTGTAGGAGGACCTCAATGAGTATCTTTGGCAAGCCTCTGTCTGAGTATGCTGCATTTGCTAGGCCGTTTCTTGGTCTGATTCTTGTCGTAGGGATTGCCCGACTCGCGCTATCTTTGGGTGGCGTGCCCAATGCAACCGCGAAGTGGATCAGCATCACGGCCGTGATATGGATCGGGGTATTGTACTTCGCGATTCGAGTACACACGAGCGCCTTCGGCAGCTACAAGCAGCTGCTTCCAATCTGTGTGCTCCAGAGCCTGGCAGCCCAGGCGGTCATCGTTCCGGCAATCGTCCTGGCGATCATTACTGGCCGGGACAACATCTACAGTGCGCCCGAGTTCAGCTTCGGCCAGGACGGTAAGACCTGGTTTCATGTGGGAGCCCATCTGCTATTGGGGACGACGGTCGGGTCCCTGGTGGGCTGGCTAGTTGGCTGCCTGATCATGTTTGCAACCAAAAAACTGGTGCCGAGAGTCAAGGACACAAAAGCTGCGGCGCGTGTGTGATTTTACCTCTCCTTTATCGCGTCGTACGGAGATGTCGATGGCTCAAACTCGCGACTGAAACGAAAGGAGATAAAGCAGTGACTATTGAACCTCTGAAAGAACACCAGTGGCTACAGAAGCTTGTCGGAGAGTGGAGGTACGAAAGCGAGGCAGCAACGGAGCCGGGTAAGCCGCCGGAGAAGTTCACCGGGACGGAGAGTGTGCGTTCGCTCGGCGGGGTCTGGGTTTTATGCGAGGGGCGAGGCGAGATGCCTGGCGGAGGCATGGGGACGACGTTGATGACGCTGGGCTACGACCCGCAGAGGAAGCGTTTCGTCGGCACGTTCATCGGATCGATGATGACAAACCTGTGGTTGTACGACGGGTCGCTCGACGCGGCGGAAAAGGTGTTGACGCTCGACTCCGAGGGCCCGAGTTTCACCGCCGAAGGGAAGATCGCAAAGTACAAGGATGTGATCGAGGTCAAAAGCGACGACCATCGGGTGTTCAGTTCCAGCTTTCTTGGCGACGACGGAAAGTGGCACGGCTTCATGACGGCGCACTACGGGCGGACGAAGTAGCCTGTAGAGTAATTCTCAATTATCGTTGCAACAGAATGCCAGTGCGAAGCGAAGCAAACGCTCAAACTTGCCAGACTGCTCCGTCACGTCTCGCAATGACACTTTGGAGTGCAGTGTTAATTAGGAAATGATCTACTAGGCGAGATGCTCGCGGGCGAGCATCTCCGCATACTCAGAAAGGAGAAATGGATGAGCAGAGTACGAGTTTTAGTAGGCACACGCAAGGGCGCCTTCATCTTGACCTCGGACGGCAAGCGCGAACGCTGGGACGTCAGTGGTCCCCACTTTGGGGGCTGGGAGATCTACCATATCAAGGGATCTCCCGCCGAACCGAATCGGCTATATGCGTCGCAGTGCAGCGACTGGTTTGGGCAGATTATTCAACGTTCGGACGACGGGGGCAAAACATGGCACCAGCCCGGAACACTCCCGGCGAACCGACTACCATGCCAGACGGCACGCCCAAGGGTGAAAGCAACAAGTTCGTCTATGACACTTCCCCCGGAAGCGGCAAACCACTCACCACACACCAGTGGTATGACGGCACGCAGCACCCGTGGGAGTTCAAGCGGGTCTGGCATCTCGAACCGTCGCTCACGGATCCAGATACAGTCTACGCGGGAGTGGAAGACGCCGCTTTGTTCCGTTCCACAGACGGTGGACAGACGTGGCAGGAACTGGCCGGACTGCGCGGCCACGGCTCAGGGCCCAAATGGCAGCCGGGCGCGGGAGGGATGTGTCTCCATACAGTCCTTCTGGATCCGAGCAATCCTGAACGGATCTTCATCGCCATCTCGGCTGCGGGCGCTTTCCGGACCGACGATGGGGGCAAGACATGGCGACCGGTTAACCGTGGACTGAAATCCCAATACATTCCCGACCCGAATGTCGAAGTCGGCTTCTGCGTTCACCGCCTCGCGATGAACCGGTCGCGCCCGAGCGTGCTGTTCATGCAGTTGCACTGGGACGTCATGCGCAGCGATGATGCCGGCGAGTCGTGGCACGAGGTCAGCGGCAACCTGCCGACTGATTTCGGATTCCCGATCGACGTTCACGCGCACGAGCCGAATACCGTCTACGTGGTTCCAATCAAGAGCGACTCCGAGCACTATCCACCGGATGGGAAGTTGCGCGTATACCGCAGTCGCACGGGCGGAGACGAGTGGGAGGCGCTCACGAACGGTCTTCCGCAGCGCGACTGCTACGTCAACGTGCTGCGCGACGCGATGGCCGTTGATTCCCTTGATTCGTGCGGCGTGTATTTCGGCACCACTGGCGGGCAAGTGTACGCATCGGCCGATGCCGGTGACCACTGGGCGCCCATCGTCCGCGACCTGCCGGCTGTGGTGTCGGTTGAGGTGCAGACACTGCCATGATTCGAGTTATCCTTCCGTTTCATCTGCGAACGCTGGCGCACGTCGAGGGTGAAGTACTTCTCGAAGTCGAGAGTCCCGTGACGCAGCGGTCGGTTCTCAACGCGCTTGAGGCTCGCTATCCCATGCTGTGCGGGACAATCCGTGACCACGTCACTCAAGAGCGCCGCCCGTTCGTGAGGTTCTTTGCTTGCGAGGAGGATCTGTCCCACGAACTACCCGACACCCCGCTACCCGACGCGGTCGTGATAGGTAAGGAGCCCTTTTTCGTCATAGGAGCCATTGCCGGTGGCTAGCGCTAGCTTGGGCGCAATTTGAGGCAACCGGTATCGATCCATGGGCCCCTGATGGGACTCCGGAACAGGAAGTGATGAAGGCGAACCGTGACTTCGAGCTGACGCGTCGCTTGATGATGATTGGATTCAGCTGCGGTAAGATTGAGGATGCCTTCGATCTGTTTCGTCAAATCAGCGAATTGCTGCAGTTGGTCCGACAACATGACCCACATTAGTTAGTGGGGGCACGGCCTTGGCTAGACTCAAGCCACCTGTTCTATCGCCAGAATTGTGACTGGCAGGATGAAGGCTTCAGTATTCCTTAACGCTGATGACCTTGCCTTTGAGGAAAGTGACGAAGATGACCTTGTGCGGTCTTTCACCATAGATCCAGTCTTCCAGCCAGTCTTCGCCTTTTTGTTCTCTGACTTTCTTGAGAGGGCGTCCTATCGACGCGAGAACGAGGTCTCTATCCATTCCAACCACTGCTTGCTTACTCTTTACAGCCTCCTTGAATTCTTCGGGAATGGATTCGATGAAGCTCTTAGTAGCAGACTTTTTGCTGAAATCCAGGACCGATGAGAGAATTTCTCTCACTTCTTCCGGGGCTAAATCAGGTATGGTTTTGTCGAACTGAATGGAAACGTAAGAACCCTGGGGTGGAGCTTGCGCTGTCGGCATAGCTAGCGGCGTTGTTCCGCCGCCGGCGCCAACCTGAATTCTCTCCAGGAACCGCTTTTTCTTCTTTTTGCCTCCGCCGTTGATCTCAAACATCATCTTGTTGCCTGCGAAAGTGACATTGGTCACCTGGACCGTGATACCGGGCGCAATGAATTGTCCTGCAGTGAGTGAAGACTCTTCGTTCTTCTTCCAGTCGAATTCGCCTTTGGAATCGATGGTCAGCCCGGACTTGTTTATTGGCAGAGGCACTTTCAAAGCGACATACTCGCTTCCCAAGGTGCGGATGATCTTCATTCGTGACTCTTCGGTGAGAGCGGGTTTGGTGTCAGCTAGCAAAGAGGACACAAAAAACAACGGAGTGAAAAGTAGCAACAGAGCAACATCTTGGCGGGAGAGCATGACTTTTCTCCGACTGACCCAGGAGACATTCTGATTTACAAATTATAGACCCAAATTTGCCTTTCGACAGCCAAATCTTAGCCAGAAGGCAATGCCTCACGATGTGTGCACCGGCATTAGAGTGACTTGCCAGCCGTTCCATAGTTGAAGCGGCTTTCGCCGTTTTTCCGGATCTTGGCATCGAAGCCAATCGCATATGGGCAAAAGATATTGGCCCGCTTCACCTTGCTTTGAGGGCTGAGGTAGTAAGCCACGATCTTGAAGTAATAGTCATCCGTGGTACCTGAAAGCGCTCCGTCATCGTTGTAGTTCCAAGGGACAGACTTTCGCTTGTCGTTCACCTCGATGATGATATAGATCGTCTTGGGCTCCATTTCGAAGACGTCTTGGTCACTGGGCGTCGGCACAGCCTTAAGGTCGCCCCAGCCGGCGTGCGAATGGAAATCGCCGATAAGGGTTAGTGGGGGAATGTTGGAGAGGAACTTTCGAATCCGGCGAATGGCCCGTTTGTTCTCGATTACACCAGTGTTATAGCGCCGCGCCGACTGGTAGGAGAGTGCATGCTCCACGATGAAGACGTTGTTCTCGTCACGATAGCCGATCAGGAATCCGAAGCACTCCTTTTTGTACACTTCAATGGCAGAAATCAACAAGCCCCAGAAGGCATCTTCTGACAGGTAAACTTCCATGGGTGAGTTCCTGTGTGGTCGAGGTTAGGAATCGGGAAAGGCAACGCAATGAAATGCCATCATAGGGCAAAACCGTGGAAAAATGAAAAGACAAATCGGTGGGGTTGCTTCTCGCGAGAATTCAGGCAAGAATGAGCTCGATTTAGCCTGAGAGCGTGATCTCGATTAGGCACTTTATGGAAGCGCGCGGCGAGTGGGCTGAAGCATCCGTCATCGAGGAACCGCATAGTACCCGTTGCGACTGACGACCCTTTTTGCCTTGATGCTTTTGTTTTTCAGCCGAACCGCAATTCGTCGAAAGGTCATCTTCTCAACCTGTCCCTTTGGAACATAGCCTAGCACATACTTGTTGCGTGCCATCTGAGCAATCTTGCTGTAGGACTCGGCAAATCCGCTGTTCTTAACGGGGTAGAAGACCGTGCCACCAGTTGGGTGAGCATACTTGCTTAGCAGGTTCAGCTTGCGATAAAGGAGAGAACTCCCCTGGGCTATCGCGAAGATTGTAATTTCCCTCCGAACCAGTGCCTCCATCGTTGCATCAAACGAATTTCGGTTCCCCGGGGCGTTCTGGCCGTTGGAAATCAGCACGATGACAGCCCGCCGATTTCGGTCTCGCCGCCCCAGTTCCTGGGCAGCGGCAAACACCGCATCATGAATATGCGTGTTAAGGGTTTTGGGCGGTTGGACCTTTCCTGTGCCGGTTTCCAGAGGAACGCCACCAACCGTCGTCTGTCCGGAAAACTGTCCTCCGCTGCCCCCAAATGGGCCTCCTGAAAACCCAGGCGGATGCCCTGTCAAGCTGAGCTTTTCGAATGCAAGCAGCAGCTTTTCTTTGCTCGAGGTGAAGTCCTGGACTTTGTTGGGGGTATGCTCAAACTCGAATAGCGCTAGTTCGTCAAACTGACTGAACGCCTCAACCAGAGGCAAGAGCGTCTCTTTGAGGTTGGCCTGTGTTGCCGCATGCGTCGAGCGGTCGATAAGGATAGCTACTGAGAGCGGAACCGGGTCCGCCGAGAAGTAGGTGATATCTTGGGGAACGCCTTCCTCGAGCAGGTCGAAGTCCTCTCTGCGCAATCCTGGAACCAGGCTGCCATCCTCATCCTCCACTATCACTGGCACGATGACATATTCGGCCGGCACTTGAAGGGTGAAAGGTTTTTGCTTCTCGTCTTCCGGCGGGTTGGCAAATACAGCAGAGCTCAACAGAAGCGCCCAGCCGACGAGGAGCCAGCGCCTGAGCCTGCTCGCGCGAGACAATGTGCATGGGGTGGATTGCATCGTGAACGTCAGTTGCACCTGAACCTCACGCTTCCGAACCTGGCGAGCGGGCAAACTTCCGTTGACGGCGGAATCATACCACAGCCCTCCTGAAATCATTGTCGCTCCAAAGACAGCGAACGGATAGCGCCCAAGACTCGCCCAAGGAGAATGATGAGGTCCTTCGAGAACAAGTTGCAACCGGGTGAGAAGAATCAGTCGCCGGGTCGCGTCACTTGCCCTGAATTGAGTCTAGCAGAAGATGAGCCAATGCGATCTGTATGCGAGCGCGGCGCATAAAGTATACCCAGGCTTTGTCCGAAGAGAGACTCGGGATATTCGTGAAAAGGCGTGATTTGTTTCTCATGCCATTCCTTTCCGAGACCCTTGAAGGATGAGCAGCCCGGGGCCTGAAGCGGGTTCCAGACGCTGCCTGAGGCTGCTTCGCTCAAGGAAGCGAATGAAGAAAACGATTCTGATTGTTGATTTTGAGCAAGAGTCGAGTGAAGAGATGCGCGAGATCTTACAAAGTGAAGGTTTCCGTCTCTTGATGGCGTCAGATGGCAGCGAGGCGTTGAGATTGTTCGAATCTCAAACCCCTGATCTGGTACTCACCGCAGCACTCTTGCCAAAACTCAATGGTTTTGAGCTGTGCAAGAGAATTACCAGTGGTGAACTCGGCCAGACGCGGCCCGTAATCATGTATTCGGATATTTACAGGGCCGAGAAGTACCGCAAGGAAGCTATGGCGGCGTGTGGGGCGCTGGAGTTTCTGGACCAACCTGTCCCTAAATGGCAGTTGATGAAAGTGATTAAGTCCTCATTCAGTGAGATTCCCGTCGGTATGGCTGACGGAACAGGCATGAATGCTCCTGCCTCGCCAAATGCGGACAGATTGCATCTTAAGTTGGGCGAATCCAGCCAAACCCGGGCTGCGACCGAGGACTTGCTGGGAGTCGAGACGCTGCTTGAGACAGCGAAACCTGCCCTTGTACCCGCCCATCTGCCTGAGCTGGAAGCCCTCGTGCTGGATCACCTTTTGCCAGGGCATTCCGCAAGCTCAGACATCGACGGCTCGGAGATCGACGCCGCAGTTGATGCTTGTCGGCTTGACCTGGATGAGGGAATTCGCCAGCGCGATGAACGGCTGGCGCAGAAGTTCGAGCGGCAGTTGATCGACGAGGGCCAGAATATTCTTGAGTTCGAAGCTTCGCCCCAGAGGCAGACAACAGGCTGCCAGTGCCGGTAGCGAACAGGGCCCTCAAGCCTTCGAGTTGGACGAGGTCGAATTGGGCACCGCTCAGGCAGCGGACAATAGGGCCCTGGAGATCTCATCCGAAGCCCATTCCGTCGAGCCTTCAAGCAGAGTTTCCGTATCTAGCTTTGCGGCCAAGAGTCGAGAATCAAGAACCTGGCTGCGCCCGGTTGTTCTGGGAGCCCTGCTGGTTCTGGCGGGCCTGGTTTTCTGGCTGGTAAGTCGATAGCCGAAAGAGCTCGTGTCGATCAGCTTAGAGGCCGATAGCCCCAGGCTTGCACTACGCGAGGGATGCTAACCACGGTTCGGGAGTCGCGCGAAAGCTCATACAATTCGGCGATCACTCGCTCGACTTCGTTTCTTGTAGCGAGGCCTTCGGCCAGCACACAATCCGCAATGTTCTCCATCGTGATGGGATTGAGGAGCTTCACCTCGCCTTCCGTTCCGGCTGGTTGAACGACGTTCATCTGCACCTTCTCAAAGCCGACATCCAGAAGCAGCCCAGGCAGCCGCGGGCCAATGTTCGGATCGCCACCTCGGCGCCGCACCGCTTGAGTGTAGAGCTTAACGTAGCGCCAGAGCGCGGGAGCGTCTGGATAGCAAAAGTACCCGGTGAAGTCTATATCCTCGACAATCACGACACCGCCGGGCTGCAGCACTTGCCGCATACTTGCGAGTGCTTCAGCCGGATCCTTAAGATGAGTGAGCAGGAACCTTGCGTAAACGACATCGAATTCCGGCACTAACTCGCTTTGGCCGATGTCTGAAAGGCGAAACTCCACATTGCCGAATCCCTTTTCTGTGGCTTCGCTCCGCGCCAGCCCAAGCTTAGTCTCGTCGATATCCCATCCAACGACTCTTCCCTCAGGGCCAACCAGGTCGGCCAGATCTAGGGCCACATCGCCGCCGCCACAACCAACGTCGAGGCAAACCATGCGCGCTTCGATCCCGACGCGATCAAGCAGGCCGCGGGTGGTCGGCCGCATGACACGAGCCAGGATCCTCAGGCGCTCCCTTCCCTCCACGCCGCCCCGGATTATGTAGTGATCACGCTGCAATTGTGCGTTTCCTCCTATTTTACGTGGTCGATCCTGGACTGGAGTCCATTGTAATCTTCTCGGTCAAGAGAAATCTCAGCGCGCAAGTTTGCCCAATGGCCTAGCGGTTTGCCGCTGAGCCGCCGGGCTTTTCAGCGGTCGGGTGCATCCGCTTGGCGAGCGAGTTTGACTCGGAATCGACCATGCCCGGTTGTTTGCTTACCGATTTCTACTTCCTGTTGCTCAATAATGTTAGGTTCCGGTAGCGTCTTCGCAACCCTCCGCGTCCTTCATCGATCACCATCCCGCTTGGCCGACTCGCTGTCCTCGAGGTTGCGGATCCAGGTGCGCTCCCAGCTTTGCAGAAACAGCTCGGTGGAGTCAGCCAGAGTAGACGCGCCGGCCGTTCCCAGCGCCTTCAGGTCTTCCACAGCAAGTTGAATACAAGAACCAGTTGTCCGAGGAGGAGGCTAGCACAACCAAGGAGCAGTGCTGCAGTGATTTCCTTGTGAGGAAGAACCGACATGATTTGGATAACGAGAATCAGAATAGAAGACCCCACGATTGTCAAAAACACATGCATCTGGCTGAGTCGGATGTTAAGAGTTCGGCCCACCAACAGAGGGAACCCAGAATAAACACCAGCAAAGGCGATAAAGACCACTGCAAACCCAGCGGCGATGTGAAAGGGGCCAACCGGATAGTAAGTGTTTCGAATCGGAACATCAATGGCGCTCTGGGTTGGGAAGAGAAGGCTGAGTATGCTGAGCAAGCAGAGAAGAACAGATCCCAATATGCAAGCGATCGTTGGGCTGAGATGTGCAGCTAGCATAGGGGTTTCAAGTATCAAGGATCGTCGATCCTGGCCCAGCATCGAATTCACTGCGGGCCGGCGGACGCCATTCGAGCCACGATTTCACCACAAGTTTGAGGATCACTCTTCTTCAGCACGTTCGAAAGCTTTCGGTTGAACTCGACCGGCTGCTCTGGGCATGGCGAAGCACGGCGTTCGCGGCCATCTGCCGGATTGACATCTTATGCCGCGGCAATCGCCTCAACTTCGATAAGCCACTCTTGGTCGAATATACCCGCCACAATCACGGTAGCTGCCGGACGATGGTTGCCGAGAAACTCCTGGCGAATCTCGCGGTTCACGAGCCCATACTGCCGATCGGCGAGAAACGTTGTTACTTTGACTAGATTCTCAATGGACATGTCCGCTGCATGGAGCTGGGCCATGAGGTTGCGCCATGCAAGCCGGCATTGTGATGGGAAATCAGCCGGAACATGCCCATCTCGAGATACAGGGATCTGTCCGCTGACAAAGAGAAGGCGTTTGTGCCCCGATATCTCAAACGCCTGCGAATAGCTGCTGAGAGGTTGTGGTGCATCAGGGGCATTGATTAGTTTGTTGTCCATTCTCTTACCTCCGATTGAGGGGCGCGACCTCGTCGCTTGCGTCGCCGGTGTCGGTTCTTGTACCATGTACCAAAAGCGCGAACGGAATCCCGTCAAGCTCTATTTGACGCCGACATTGGCAAACTGACTGTGAACGTGCTGCCTTCCCCGAGCCTGCTCTCCACCGCGATATTACCCCTGTGTCGTTGAACAATGCTGTAGGCTGTCACCAGTCCCGAACGCATCTTCACTCTTGAGCCCCTCTCGGAAAAGGCGAAGTCGAAGATTCTCTTTAGCTTCTCTGGAGCGATCCCCCTACCACTGTCGGAGATCTGAATGTGGACGAAGTCGTCTTTTGTAAAGGTTTTGATGCGGATGGTGCCTAGGCCTTCAATCGCTTCCGTCGCATTTTGCAATAGGCTCATGAAAACCTGATTCAATTGTCCCGGGAAACAGAACAACTCGGGGATCTCGTGGAATTCCTTGACCACCACGATTCGATTTTTCAGCGCGCCCTCTAACAGAGTCAGGGTGCTCTCCAGGCCTTCGTGCAGGCTGGCCCTCTGATATTCGGCTTCGTCCAGCCGGGCAAAGTTTCTCAAACTTCGAACGATGTTGGCGATGCGGCCACCGGCGACTGCGATGAGCTCGGTATTCTCTTTGAGAATCTTAAACGCCTTGGAGACGTCTTCCAGAGGGTGGCCCTCGGCAAAGAGGCTCTCGATCCTCTTGACGCAGCGGGTCACCACGTCAGTCGCGCTCTGAAGCGTCCCTACAGGGCTGTTGATTTCGTGGGCAATGCCGGCAACCAAGCTTCCCAGAGAGGCCATCTTCTCCTGCAGGATTAGCTGATCCTGCATCTCCTTCTTCTCTTCACTAATCCGAAGCAAAGTGTAAGCCATCCCCGTGTGCAGCGCGTAAATGGTGCCGAGGGTGCTCAACATCGCCTTGTCGCTCTCCTCCACGTGAGCCATGGCAAACAACAAGGCTCCAACCGTCTTTCCTTTCACTCTCATAGGGAGAACAAAAAGACCCTCGGGATGATCCTGAAGAAGCCAGCGGGTGAAAGGGCTCATCTCGCCTACCGTCGGGTGTCGAGGGATGCTGATCCACTGAGCATTCTTTTGCGCTAACGCACGTTTGAGCTCGTCTCCTTCCGCTGTGAAGTGGAAGTCAACCGGTTTGCGGAAACTCCCGTGGTCGAACATCCCGGCGATCTCGAAGCTTCCTTCCACCCCGCAAAGCAAGATCCCCATGCGCCGGGATGGGATGAGCCAGCGGACATTTTGGCAAACAGAGGGCCAGAGCGTTTCAACGCTGTCTTGACTGGAGAACGCGAGTACCGCTTCATAGAGCGTTCCCAGAGTGAGGCTGCTGATAGAAACCTGAAAACTGCTGGACTTTTCCAGTCGGGTTGGCTCATTCATGCCGATGCCCTTTGCAGACTGCGAAGATGCCGCTCACCCCGGCGCCCAAGCGTTGAGAAAATTGGCTAAAGCCGCGAGCATCGCGATCTCTATGATTCTCCGAGGCTCACGCCATACCCTCGCAAGGATTTGAAACCTTCGTCCGAGATCGACCTGGGATTCGCACCAGATTTGCCAGCCAGTTCGACGACGACACGTCGCGCCGGAGGGAGGTTAGTTGGGTTGGCATCCACCGTTAAGGTGTCGATCACTTCCGCAGGCCCCCCTGCGCTTCCAGGCGTCGGTCAATCTGGAATAGCGACAATCGTTGGAGGTCGAGATCCTCACGATGATGATCTGGTTGACGGTGGAGTCAGCTCGCCCTCCAAAGAGACCCTCCCGCCAGTCGCCGTGTCACTTCGAGATGTCGGGTCGTCCGGCTGGGGCGGCAAACCAATGGAGGGGAAATTCCTTTCCAAAACTGGCATCCACGATTTCATTATGCATGCAAAACTTTGAGTCAGGCGTTGCCGTTGGAATCTCGAATCTGCTTGAATCCGGGCATCTCCTCCTCCGGCGTTCACGACGATCATTCTTCCCCATCCACGAGAATTCCGCTCACCTCTGCCCAGGTGTTGAGAAAATTGGAGCAGGCGGCCACCATGACCACTTCCATGATTTCACCGTCGGTTAAGCCGTGATCGCGTAGGGCTTGGAGGTCTGCATCGGTGACCGATCGAGGGCTCTGCGCAGTCTTGAGGCCAAATTTGAGGATAGCGCGCTGAGGAGGAGGAACTTGCGCCAGTTCTGGATCGTTTGCGCAACTTTGGATCACTTCCGTGGGCACTCCCATGCTTTCCAATGCATTGGTGTGCGCAACCGCACAATACCGGCAATGATTTTGCATGGCTATCGTCATGGAGATCATTTGCTTCACCGTCGGAGGCAAGACT
This sequence comes from uncultured Acidimicrobiia bacterium, assembly GCA_963752385.1. Lineage (GTDB taxonomy): Bacteria > Acidobacteriota > Terriglobia > Versatilivoradales > Versatilivoraceae > CAVVYL01. The sequence continues at coordinate 110,055 of CAVVYL010000045.1, forward strand.
CCCTGCAACAGGATTCCCTTAGCCATTCCCCACGTGGTTGCCAGAATGTCCGGTCGCGCGGACTGGGCCGTGAACCAGTTGATCGGGGTATCTGCACCCAAGCCATGCTCCACAATTTCCTTGTAGAGAGCTCCGAGTCGAGGGTTGTCGGCAGGATCATTCACCTGGTGGAATCGTGACATGGTTCAGCTCCTGTCAGAGACTGGTGGGCATTTCGTAACGGTATCGCCAGCTTGAGTTGTGCTTGCAAAAAAGGAGACAAGCCCCTTCTATCAGGAGAAGGAGGATAGCACGAACAACGAGCAGCAGGCGACAGCGGCGATCGCCCCGTTCATTATTAATGGAACACCCTAATTTGTCCCCAAGCGTCAAAGGCGAGTATCTGACTTGGTTAGCCTAAGATCTTTAACCGCTACTTCATCGATCTCAGCCAAAGTCATCGGTATCCATCGCGCCCCTGCAACTTGGCTCTTATGTCTGCGAGCTTTGGAGGAACGATCACCTTAGGCTTTTCGCTTCGAGTCGGGTCTTCAATGGGTGCCTAATGGTTTGGATGAGTGCGGCGTGACAACGGCGCTGGCGCTGTCCGAATGAGCCATCCGCCGCAGCGTCAAGGCAGCGATTTACCGTCGGCGCGCTGGCTCCATTCGGATGTCATACGGCCGCTCGAATCCGACGAGCGCGCTGAATGTGCCACTCAATCACACGGAACCAGCACCCCTACGCCGCACGAAATGGCCGAAGTCATCAGGGTCGAGTTCGGCCTGAGGAAGAATTCCTCGGTAGCGTGCGAGTGTCTCCTCGCGGCGATCCGGACCGGTGACAACCGTCACGAGTGGAGCCTTGCCGCCAACATCGTGGCGCACGCAGCGTGCCTTCAGCAACAACGTGCGGGTGCCAACGTCATCAGCCGGCAATGAGTAGCCAATGAAGAACCATTGACTGGCGCCTGCCAGTGTCAGCAGCGCTTCACGCCAGATGGTCAGGAGATGGACGTTCCGATACTCGCGAACAAATCCCGGCGTCACGATCAATTCCGAGAACCGGCACATGCACAAGCATGTAGCTCGTTCTTGACGCTCACCGGCCACGTGGTGCAGCGGATCGATCACAAGGCGCTGACATCGCGGGCAGTATCGCCAGCTCAATGAGCCGTGTAGCTTCAACAGCTTCGGTCGTCTGTCGCCTTGGGGCTCGCTGGCGCCTTCCAACACAACGTTCCCCGTCGTTCCATAATCTTGCGGCTCCGATCCAAACCTCTTATCCCTGGCCGCATCAAGGAGGAGATCCCAATTTGTGGTAATGAGCGAATCGTTTGGCCTGACCAACTGAATGAGATCGCGAGTCGTAGAAGCAGCATTCAGGTCGTCATACGTCCCGAGGCAATAACACAACGCCTGGACAACAAGATCCCTCACGCGTGCGAGTTCGCCGGCCGACGAGCGCTCCGCGGAATCGCCGGTGTGCAGACCAGGTCCGAAGCTGCTTTGCTCGCGGATCATCCAGTCAAGGGTTGACAGCAGGTCAGTCACATCGGGCATCTGACTGCAGTCTGTCTGCGGTCGATCGTTGGCCCGTTGCCTCAAGCCAGCCCAGATTTGTGCGCTCTCCCCCAGCTCTCGATCCCGCACGTTGTACAGATATTGCAGATGCGCGGCGAGCACTTCGAAACGCGAACGATCTTGGAGGGCCGCCCACGCAATTCCGTGTTTCAGCTCATTCGTAAGCGGAAATCGATCCTGCTTGGATGCTCCAGCGCCGATGAAATACACGCGATCGTCGTCGCTCATGAAAAGTTCGCTTCTGTCCCAAAGGAATCCCACTCCTCCTTTTGGAAAAGGGGGAGTAGGCCTTTCTTCACCTACAACCCAAGCTAGTGTCAGACTCACCCGAGATTGCCCGAGCCCCGAGCTTCTCGAAAGCCGATCGAGCCGTGCGAAGCTCGAGGTCAGCGCTGGCTCCGTCCCCCATTCCACGATAGGCCTCGGAAAGAAGCACTCGCGTCATGGCCGCCTCGAACGGAAGATTGACTTCCAGCCAGAAGTCGAGTGCCCGTCGCAGGTTAGTACACGCCTTTTCGAAGTCCTGTTTGGCAAGCTCCAAGCTCCCACGGGCGTGTGCAGCGGAGGCTTCGAGCGCAGCCGAACCGAATCGAGAGGCTATCGATTCGAGTTCCTCAACAGACGCCCTCGCCCCTTCGAGGTCTGCGGCAGCCAGTGCGATCCGCACCTGCGACGGAAGCAGCCGTGCACGGTCCAGGGGCAGGCGCGATCCGGCGAGCGCCCGGGCGATGAGGCTCTTGGCAGCGTCTACCTTCCCTTGGGCCAGAAGCAGGAGCGGAAGGCCGGGAACCGGGTTGCGGCCCCGTTCATGGGCCTCGCGAAAGGCCTCCTCGGCACCTTCGCAGTTCCCCATGCGCAATCTGATTTCACCCATCTCATAGAAAGCAGCCGCCGCAATGTCAACATAGCCACGGGAGTCTGCACACACCTGCAACACTTCGTGTTCTGCTTCTTTCAGGATCCCTCGGAGACGCATGAACTCCGCGCGATGCACCGCACAGAGACCCGGGAAGGGCGAAGCTGAGTAAGGCTCACACCAATGCCGTGCCTCCTCGCTCCACTCGGCAGCCCGGCGATAGTCGGCCGTCTTTTCACAAGCGGCGATCATGTTGCAATACGTCCTGCCCACAGTAAACGGGTCGAGTTCCCCGCTCAAGGCTGTGGCCATGGCTTCATCGAGGAGAGCCATGCCCTCCAACGAATTTGAGCCCTAACGCCGTGGTTGGGCGTCATATCCGCTTATTTCCCTGAGCCTTGGCGGGATCTCCGAGGCTTCCTGCCACCAGATTGGTATGATGCCACGTCCTTCGAAATCCTTTTCTGCTACTTCCTTCACTCCTCTCCCGAGATAACCTCGCCAGTCCTTTAGTGGACTCTTTGCCGAAATCGGATCCTCAAGGAACGCATAGTGCATGGGGCTTGGGCGAATTTTCACGACGAGATCGAGTAGTCGTCTCAGGTTCGGATCCCTCAGCGAGCAACCCACGAACAGCGCAACGTGCCCAAATAGTAATAATAGCTGAACCATGTTTGCCCACGAATACGGTGACGAGTAAAGGCTGTGGTAGTCGTCCTCGGAGAGGACTATGTCCCGGCTACCATGAGCGTGAGGCCGTCCTCGTCGGGGAAGGTAGCCGTGCGGATGGAAGATCACTGTGCCATTGGACAAGAAGGGAATCTCTTCTCCTTCGGTGACTGTCTTGAATTGTCTTTCCACTTTCTCGAAAGCATATTCGAGAACGTCGTCGAAGTTGAAGCAACAGATCATTTGAACTCTCGACATTTCTGTGATCGCCGTAACGGTTTCTGATTCAGTATCTTCAGATTCAGTATCTCTGGAGCCATAAAGTGCTTCGGTCACCGTGAACATGAAATCACTTCCAAGCTGTAGCCGAGTGTATCGCATCGACTCGAGCGGGACCATGTCACCAAGGGTTCTCTTGAGCAGAATTGGCATCATAGGGTTATCACTTTGGTAACGCCAAACAGTTCTGTCTATTAAACGTCATGTATCCAGTGGGCTGGCGGCCCAACGGACACGCGAGGTAAGCTGCACCACGACTGTCGGCAGGGATACGGCTTTTGGTGTCCCTGCCGAGACCAAGGGGCGGAGCGAAACGGAGTCGCGCCGGCGAGTGGGTGACCCAAGCGCGCTTGAAAGCCTTGGCTTGAATTCTATGCCGTTCCTCACCTGCGGGCAGGACCGGCTGGGGACTGCTTCTTGAGAGCGAAGGTGTAAAGAGAATTACCGGCGGCGATCGAGACGTGCTGCTCTCCATCGACCAGATAGGTAATGGGCGAATTGGCGACGCGCCCTCCGAGATAGACTCGCCAGAGCAATTCTCCTGTGTGGCAATTCAAGGCGAAGAAATGACCTTCCATGTTGCCTGAAAAGAGGACATCTCCTGCCGTTGAGATGACGCCGCCCTCGGTGAGCCATGTCATCTTGTGTTCCCATTTCAACTCACCCGTCTTCGGATCGAGTGCGCGGACGGCACTATAACCCGGATCGTCATCCACAAGCACGTTGGGGTACGCTCCCACGGGAAAACTTCCGATGTAACGATTGCCCCTCGTATAGGTGGGCTCCCCTTTGTGGTAAACGCTGGCGTATTCCCAGACCGACAGATAAAAAAGGCCGGTTCCCGGATGGTAAGAAGGAGCATACCAGTTGGTGGCCCCCTGAACGCCCGGGTAGACGCGATTTCCTCCAAAGGTAGGCTCGGAAGCAGGCTTCCGGATCGGGCGCCCCTTGTCGTCCAGCCCCTCGGCCCAGGTGACCTGGGCAAATGCCTTGCCCAACAGATACTCGCCAGTGACCCGGTCGAGCACATAGTAGAAGCCATTGCGATTTCCCCACAGCATGAGCTTGCGCGGGCGCCCGCGAAATTCCATGTCCACCAGCACGGGAATCTGAACGGCGTCAAAATCCCAAACGTCGTGCGGCGTGAATTGGAAGTGCCACTTCAGCTTGCCGGTGCCGGGATCCAGGGCGACGACTGAATCGGTATAGAGATTGTCGCCCTGGCGAACATCGCCGTTCCAGTCGGGGCCTGGATTGCCAATGCCCCAATAGATCAGGTTGAGTTCGGGATCAAACGAGCCCGTCAGCCACGCCGAGCCTCCTCCATTTTTCCAGGCGTCGGGCGGCCAGGTTTCGTTTCCCGGCTCGCCGGGACCTGGAACCGTGTTGAATCGCCAGGCGCGTTGGCCTGTTTTTGCCTCGTAGGCATCCAGAAAGCCGCGAATGCCATACTCTCCGCCGGCCACACCAACAATCACCCTATCCTTCACAACCAGCGGCGCCAGGGTGAGGGCATACCCACCGTGGTAGTCGGCGACGGTAACATCCCACACCAACTTTCCGCTCTTGGCATCGAGAGCCAACAGGTGGGCGTCCACCGTTCCCATGAATAGCAGGTCGCCCAGAATCGCCAGACCACGGTTGACCAGACCGCAACAAAGACTCACATCTTTGGGAACCTTGTGATGGTACGTCCAGAAAGCCCGGCCGGTCCGCGCATCCAGCGCCACCACATCGTTGGGCGCCTGCGTAACATACATCACCTGGTCGACAACCAGCGGAGTTGCCTCAAACTTCTCCAAAGAACGAGCCTGGAACACCCACTTCAGCTCAAGGTTCCCGACATTGTCGCGCCGGATCTGATTCAGCGTGCTGTAGTGCTGGCTCTTGTAGGTGCCCGAGTAGGTCAACCAGTTCCCCGGTTCTCTTTCAGCCTGAAGGAGACGTTCATAGCTGACTTGGGCCGGCAACGCCGTCGCTCCCACTACCAAGAGGAGTAGAGCCACTAAGAAGTTCACTGCCGGGTCTCCTTGGGTCGAAGTGACTGAAGATAGCTCACCAGATCGTCCAGCTCACCGTCCGAAAACACTCCCTTGTAAGAAGGCATGGATGAATTTCGGTCGAGCCGGTATTCCTTCAGTTCGCCTTTGCGCAGTGAGATCAGGTTCTGATTCGAATCCAGAAGCTGAACCGAATGGGTATCTTCGTTGAGCCGGACTCCGGTGACCTGCTTGCCTTCCCGGGTGACGGCTTGAACTCTGCGATCCAGAGGCGACACGTACTGGTTGGGTTGCAGGAGCGAAGCCTTCAGATGGTCCGGGGATCGCCTCGCCCCAACCTGGGTGAGATCGGGCCCCAATCGCCCGCCCTGGCCATTTACTTGATGGCACTGGAGGCAGGCGCCCTTGCCGCGAAACAGGACGCCTCCTGATTGGGGATTTCCTTTCATCTGAAATTGCGGCGAAGGCCGGCGAATGGACCGCACAAACGCAACAATCTGCCAAAGCTGTCTTCCGTTAAAGAAGAAGTCGGGCATCTCAGTTCCCGGAATACCGCCGGCAATGACGTCGGCCAGCTCCTGATCCGTGTTGCCGTGGCCCAGATCGGCACGGGTCAGATCGGGGCCGCGGCCACCCGTGCCGTCGCGCCCATGGCAACCGAGACAATGCGAGCGAAAAATGTGGCCGCCGGCGGCAATGTCTTCGGGAGACTTGTACGGATTAACGGCGCCGTTTTCCTGACCCGAGAACGTTTTCACCCAGGTCAGTAACAGTAGGATGGCAAGAAGTGGCTTCACCTGGCACTCACGAATGAAGAGGATTGTGCGTGAACACCCGACTGTATAGCGCTGCGGAAGGGAAAAAACAACAGAAATAATCCTGAAATCTTGAGGTTGGTCTGCATCATCGCAGTGCCTGTGACAATGCCAACGGAGCGTGCGTTCCACTTGGGTAGAGCGGGCGCTCCTGTGCGCGCTTGGCACGTCACGAAGGCGGTGTCCGCCGCAGTCGCGCCACTCGTCAATGAGAAAGCGGGTCATGCCACCGCACCGACGAGAAGATCCCCTGTTCGGCGCAGCCATCGAATCAAGCGCCGCTTATCGCTCCCGGTTCAGCCCCTCGCCCTTCAGCGGTCGCTGACCGGCCGGTTAGGCGTCTCCATGCCTGGATACCTCGACGAAATATGGAATCGAAACTGACTGAGATGACGGAGCGCCGTCCAACTCGATAATCCGCGTCCCTAACGAATACACATTGCCACCTAGATTTCGTTCAAGACACTTCATCGTAAGTTTGCCCGTGATGATGTTGATCCAGCCAACAGTGCGGGAGGTTTCCGAAATAAGCATGCCAAATGCCTTCGCCGGATCCGACGGACAGATGGCTTCAAACATCACGCGACCGGCGCAATCGTGTCCGCAAAGGCGTACAGCGAATTGGCACTTGCTTCGAATAGGTAGATGCCTAGCGGTTCGCGAAAGTGTGCTTCGAAAATAGCCAGTTTGCAGGAGATTCCAGAACTCATATATCTTTCCGGTCAGTAACCTCCCTAAGAGACAATGCCCTGAATATGCTCTGCTTTTTCGAGTATCGGTTCTTCAGAATGATTTCCGGCGCAATAGTGAAACAATTTCGCGAGGACGCCTACTTCGTTTGCAGCGTGTCCTAACAAGACGAAGAGATTGCCCTCTGCCGCGGGTATTTGGCCCAGCCGCTCCTTCGAAAAGGCTATGTGGTGTATGCGCACTCTCATTGTCGCCTAACGGCCCTTCATTGAGCAGATAGGCGGCGCTCGCTCGCGAAGTCCAGATACTCTCGTTATTGACTATCTCTCCACTCCTCGATCATACCCCCACCCTCTTGCCAATGAATCTCGACAACTGTGAGCAAGATCTAAGGATCTTTGTTCCAGTTCAGATCTGCTAGCCTGCTTATTGTTGACCCGTGCAATCTCGTAACTTTCGAGCGCACGTTTGAATGTCACCATTGCACCCTCGACCAACTTGTCCTCAACAACAGACAATTCGCCCCAGTATAACTGGTAGAATCTCTTTCGCGCTGCCTCTCGCTCTGGCCCATCATTTAACGTGGAAAGCTTAGCTGCAACAGTTGTGGCTTCAAAGTAGAGCACTTGTTGTCGCTCCAGAAATGGCTTGCGAGCCTCGCGTAAAGCCGCTTCTACCTCTTTTCTCTTCTGGTCTTCTTCTTGCGTTCGTCGTGCGCTACGGTCTTCCCGTTCCTTCTCAAGGGTCGTTGTGTACTGATACAAGGGCCAGATGATGCCGAAGGCGATCGTTAGTAACCCAGCCAATTTGAAAATGTGCTCCCATTTTCTTTGTTTCAAATCTGCCTTTTTCGTTTCCAGTTCGATTCTTTTTAGGTCCTCTTCCAGAGATGAGTTTGCCGGGGTCGCCATTTCTCTTACTCCTTTGCATGCCATTAGCAACTGTCAGTTAGTTAGCGCCTAACGGCCCTGGCGCCGAGCCGCCGCGAGCGAAGCGAGCTGTCGGCTCCAGCACCGCGTTATCCAGCCCTCGGCGCCCACAGCCAAGCCGGCAACGCCGCCTCGTAACCGATCCCGCCAGCCCGGTTCACGGCATGACTTTGAACGAGAGCCGCGAAGGATCGTTCCCCTGGACAACATCCCCCTCGCTCATCCGCTCAAGCCCGCGTCCCAGGCGCTCGCAGACCCCCGTCTCCGTCTCCGTGGCATTGGCTAGGACTACCCCACAACCCCATGCCTTCAACCTGCCGGGATAGACCAGCGAAGCAGGCATCAGTACGTCACCGCACCAAAGCTGGGCATGAGGCGCGAGCCCGGCGATCACGTCGCGCGCCCACCCGCGCCGCTCGATAGAGTCGTACCCATACCAATACACGAGACGGTACCCAGCCTCAGCAAGCCACCCCGCCAACTCCACAGGCGTCCTACTGTCAGGCGTCACGCGTTCGAACGGCTCAAAAGGATCCACATGAACCAGCACCTCTCGAGCATCCACGCCAGCAAGCTGCGCCTCACGTTCGATCGCCGACACCCCATCGGTGTCCACAACACGCACGTCGAGACCAGCCCCAGCATCTCGCAGGCTAGCCGCACTTTCAGGATCCACGTCACAGAAGACGTAGCTTGCGCTCCTCCCCAGAGCCCGCATCGCAAGCGTCGCAGAACCCGGATACACGCCCGCCACGAGCCTTAGCGCTGCAAGGTACGCACAGCCCTCAAGATCTGGATCGCCTGGCGCCAAGGTCAGGAACCGAAGAGCGCCGTGCAGCCGCGACGGACTCTCCGTCAGCGGATATGACGCTGATCCAGCGTGCGTCTCCCAATAGACACGAGGCGGATTGAGGCGCAGGATCTCGGCAAGCGGCAAATGCTTCCACACGTCACCGAGCTCCGCAAAGTGGTTGTTCATGATCTCAATCATCCACCGCAAGCCCCATACCTGGGAAAACGTCGAGAAACGATCAGGCGTCAACCGCCCGCCGCTCCTTTTGGCGGTGGGTCGGCTGAATGCCAGTCGTTGGGCGCACTTAGAAACCACCTATAACCGGGGGTGTTGAGCGAGCCAGTTTTCAATGTTACGGCTCAAGGTAGGATCCTTTTGAGCTCGGTCGAAAATCAATTCGATAGCCCGGCCAGTGCCCTCAACGAAATCCTCTGCTACGAACAGGGCACCGTCACTAATTTTTCCGGTTGTATAAGTCATCAGATGCTGCCAACCGTTTTCAGCGAACTCGATGGCACAACACAATGGACCTGTCTCGACCCAGTTGGGTCCCATGGGCGTTTCCTACTTTGTGGGTTCAGAGTCTCAAGCAACTCCAAACTACACAGAGAAGGGGCCCCTTTTTCATATTGCGTTAGGCGCTGCTCCGCAAAAACAGCGCGCCTCAGCCATCTTCTCTCCGAGACTCAATGCTGTGGAGTGTAGCCCGCACCCTGTTTACTACCTTGCTCGGATTGGGATACCAGAGTCGATTTGTATCAATGAACTTTTCACCATCAATTAGTACGGCGAATTCACCAATCCCGCCCTTGACGATTTCTATTTGCACGTCTTTTTCCTTCTTCAACTGAGCCGCCACACGGGCAGCCATCCACTGCTTGATGGGTCAGATCGGACAATAATGGATTGACACATTTCTCACGGTTCCACTCCTTTTTTCAAGGGCGCTCGTCTCTTGAGCTGCAAGCTGTAAACCAGATCGGGATTTGAATGCCGATAAAGAAGAGCATTGCTCCAGAGAACTTCGCGGCAACGCCCAGAACCGATAGGCTGAGCGCTGCAACCCCCTCATTGCCGCCCCAAGGGCTGGGCCACTGGCAAAAACGCCACTCCAGCCGGGAGCCTGTCCGACCCCGCCGCCACCTGTCGCAGATCCTCCCGTCCACCCCTGAATACAAACCTCAAATGGGCCAACCGGCCTCGTTCAACCCAGAATTGTGCGGCGGCTTACGGGCTAGCAGAACGCTACCATCGAGCAGCTAAAATACTTGCCTACCCACCCCGGGCCCTCCTCTCCGTAGCCGCGCCGTACGAATTCTTATTTCGTTAGGCTATTCTCTGCTCACAGAAAGAATCGATCAGTAACGGTCCCTGGAGCGGTACATACCGGTGGGAACCCTTCAGAACGAGATCAGTTCGTCACTGTTGTGGTATCCGCTCCATCTCGCGGCGGCCGAGACTGCCAAAGAACCCTCCAACCAAACCGGTGCCGGCGCCGATAATTGAAGCGACGACAATCTTGAAAGGAGCTCCGATCACGTACTCGTAGTTGGCGTACACCCTCAGACTTTCAAAACCACTGGCCTGAAATCTTACCAGCAGGTTCTGCCAATCTGACCGCTGGCTCGTGGTGTCAAGGAATAAGTTGACTCCAACAATCCTTACAAAAACGAAGACAACGAATGTGCCGAATACGACCGTGGCTCCGACCTTGACGGCGTCCAAGAGCCGCCCGGTCTGGCGCGAGGCTCCAAAACCCGCGAGACCCCAAATCGCGAACATGGGCCCGTAGAACACCAGAAGCGCCATTGGACTGTCCTCTGCTAGCGGATCCACTCGCGTAGCAATCAAATTCCCTAGCCCGAAACCTGCACCCAGTAATGGGCCGAGAGCGAAAATCCTTCTGATCTGGTTGACTCCTTCCAGCGAGGAGCGATTGCGGAAGCGTTGCATGACAAAGCTATGGTTAAGTCAATGGGTAGCCGCCTAACGGCTTAAAGCTCAGCGGCTTTTGGTCGAACGAGATGTGACGAATTCCCACCGCTGATAGTGGCCAAAAGTCCGCTGGAGCGCCGGGTTCGGCCGCTACAAATCCTTGTCCTTGAGGGTTCGTTTCATCAATTCATTCGAAAGTAATTGGGGGTCGAGCACCTTCCGCGCGGCTGCCACCCCGGCGACGGGAAGTTTGCCCGGGTCCAAAAGGCCTAACTGGACGAGGACCGAGGCCTGGTCCCAATGAATGCGCTCCGAGGCGATCCTGCCGTCCTGGAACTCGACTACGACACCTTCACGACCTCAACCGGCTTATTCGTCGGGGCAACTCCGGGCAGCAACTAATCCATTTGCAGGGTATGAGTGAACTTGAACACGAACTCATCGACAAGGCGGCCGTGGCCGATCGTGCGGGAGATGGGGATGATCTCCGTGTCCGGAGGCATGTGCGGGATGAAGTACTTCCCGTTAAAATGCGTCAGCTGCTTGCGTCCGACCCCACCGGTCATGACCGGCACGTGGTTGACCGAGGGCCGTTCGACCATCGTGTTGATGGCTGCCTCGGCGCTCTTGGCTTTGAACTCGCTGGCTAGATGTTCTTCCCAGAGCTTCTCCAGGGTCTGTTGTTCGCGGGACAACTGTGACCCGGCCCCCTTGGCGCGCTCCTCCGGGGCGGCTGGCTCTGCCTTTACCGGGGTCGTCGGCGGTTTGCCTTGCTCCGCTGCCAAAGTCAGGTTGGCTCCCACCGTCGAAGCGGTGATTGCCCCGGCCGTCTTCAGCAGCTCCCGACGGCTCACGCTCTTCCTTTGCATACCCTAGCCTCCCCTATTAGTACGGCCGAACGCACAAGCTCACGTGCCGGGGCCGCTGCAACACACAGCAACCCGCGCGAAACCAGAATGCGGCCCCGGTCACGTGCAGCGACTGGCTAGCGGGCCGGGTGCCACTGGCGGCGGCTTTGGGCCGCCAGTGTCTTCACGGCGATGTCCGTAGATCGACAAGCCATTCCGCCTCCGAGAAGAGCACTGGTGAGCCGAAGACGCCTCACCAGTGGCACCCGGCGGAACCCTCAGGCCTGCTCGATATTCACCATCCAGTTGATGCCGAACCGGTCTTTGAGCCACCCCACTTCTCCACCCCAGGACTGTTTGGCGAGTGGCCCCAGGACGGTTCCGCCCTCGTCCTTGCCGTGACCCGTTATTTGGCGGCGAGGGCAATTGGCTATTTCTCACGCGCCATCCCCATTTCACGTCCTACGCCAACTCGACCAAGCAGAGCGTCCATTTCGCATTGTTTGCGAAGGCAATGAACTGGCATCGACAACTGCACGCCCGGGTATCACTTAGGGCGAGCAGCGATTACGAACCCGTGCTTGGTTTGGATCGCGAACCCGCGCTCGGTGAGTGCGGCGACGAGCGCGCGTGCGTCACGGTGACGCTCTGGGAAGACGACCGTGGCGATGCCCTCGGCATCGATCGCCTTGAGCGCGTCGGCAACAGGCATGGCCGGGTTGGTACCCGCTGAATAGCTGAGCAGCGCGATCCGCATCGTCCGCTCCTCGTCAGGGATGAAACCCTGCAGCTTCCTCAGATACAAGGCTCTGACACCTACCAATGGCGGCGCGTGGGGGAAACCGGTCACGTAGACCGCGACGGGTCCCGGCACGAGCGCGGGAGCGTCCGAGCGCGCCAACGCGACGGTTGTTTCTGCGACGGCGTACCGCGTGTCATCGACCTTCAAATGGCCAAGGTTCTTCAGCGAAAAGACGTCACATGATACAGCCGCTGGTCCCGCTAGCGCGAACGCCACAGCCCATGCCGCCAAAGCACCCGCGGGGAGCCAACGTCGCGCGCCGATCGCGCCCGCGGCGATTCCGCCCGCGAGGCTTACTAAGAGCGGCATGGGCACCGCCCAAAAGAGGCGCCAGCTGAAGACGTGGCCCAATGCGTGGGTCGCCAAGATCGAGACCGCTGGCATGCAGATCACGAGGACAACATTCCAGACGTAGCCTGCGATCCACTCGGTGCGCTTCAGCCGTGCGTGTGCCGCGAGCACAGGCAGCAGGGTGAGTGCGAGTAGGACCAAGGGCGCGCGCTTTGTCCCGAGCGTGGTCCTGTAGCCGAGAAGGACGCGGTCGACGTTTACGGCGGAAAGGTACGGTGCCATTCGCACGTATAGCGCCGCGGCGACGATAATCAGTGGCAAGCTCGCGGCGACGCCGACAAACATCGTTCGGAGGAATCGGGCGTCGAAGCGCGGTCTCGCCAAGACCGCGAGCGCGGCAGCCAATGGTGCGACAACTACACCGCTAGTCGTGAGTCCGGCCGCGGCGAATTGACTGCATGCCAGGCTGAGCCAAGTAGTGACACTCGGCCGCTGTCGGTATCGGAGCGCGGCGAGCACGATGAGCGGGAGGGCTACCGTGAGGTAGATCGCCTTCCCCATGAAGAGCCACACAAAGCCCAAGTATCCGAAGGTTCGATATCCATCTCCCCAGAAGACGAGAACGAGAACGAAGACCGCCGCCCCCCAGATCGCCTCGCGCGGGGGCAAGAAGTGACGCAGCACGAGCCAATTCGCGAGCGTGCCAAGCACAGCCCAGAGCGGCGGCAGTACGACGTAATAGAGCATTGGAGCAGACATGCCAGAGACACTCGACAGCAGGGCGACAAGAATTTCGTAGACCTGGGGCAAGTGTAGCGCCTGCTCTACCGGCGGCAGCCCGCTGCGGTGGAGCGCGTCAAAGCTCTGGGGCGCAGCGTCGGGAAATTCGATTGCCGCGGTCGCGACGTTCAGAAAGTAAGCGTCGTCCCCGTCAGGCAGACGGGTTCCTGATGTGAGGAGCCCGGCCAGGGCGCACAATGCGAGTAATGCGCCGAGTTCGAATCGAGACTCGGGCACTTCGCACACGTGCGGTGCGGCCTCGTCCTCGTCCTGTTGGCCAAGCCAGGTCTCCGCGGTCAGATAGCTGGTCGCCAGCAGCCAGAACAGCCAGTCCGACCGCCTGACGGCGTATAGCGTGGCGATCGCGAATGGCACACCGAACCGCATCACGCCGCCACGAAATGGGTGCCGCGGCGTACGAGGCGCATCAGGTGCGCTCGCATCGTGCGGTTGCACCCGACGAGATGTTTTCCAGAGCACAAGTGCCGTGACCAGTAGGGGCAGAAACGAGAAGGCGCGCAGTGTCGTGAAGGATACTCGCACAAGGATGCAGGCCTGCGCATAAAGTGCCCAAAATCCGAGCAGCAGTATCAGCCCGCCACACGCGGCATCAATGCGAATATGAAATCGACTCATGCCGTTCCTCCAGCGGTCAAGCTGGAGGAACCCGCTTCAGGTTGCCTGCCTGATCGCACCTGCGAGACAGACATGGCTGGAGCTATGGCACACGCCGCCATGAGGTAGCGTTGCATACGGAGCGTGGTCATGTCTCGATTTGCCGTCCTTTCAGAGAGCCTTTTCCCGGGCACCGGGAGAATGTCTCCACCGCGTCTGGCTAACAGCGCGCGAGATGAGCTGCCCCCCGACTTGAGGCCGAGCCAGGCGAAGCCTGGGCGAGGCCGAGACCAAGGGGCGGAGCGAAGCGGAGTCGGGAGTCCGCGAGCGGACGAGCGAGGCAGCTTCATTGAGCGGATAGGCGGCGCTCGCACCGGACCTCGCCGTCGCTTAGGAGCGATGGCTTCCTGCCGCGCTCGCTGTGACTTTCATCAAGCGCCGCCTGGCGGCTCAATTTGATCTCGCGCGTGTTAGACGCAGCGTGCTGGCAGGGACTCCGGAACCACTCATCGACCCCACCGAGTGAGAGAATGGCTCATTCGAGTCTGCCCCAGGTCTCTTCCTAGCGGTCCTGGATCTCCATCAAGGACTTCAATTGTGCAGATCTAGTGAGAGCACCCGGGAAATCCTCGGATGGTTCTTGAGCTCGTCGTAAATCAGCCTAGCTACAAACTCGTTTCCCTGATAGCTCAGATGACCTTCGAATTTGTTAGCGATATCTGCATATGGCAACGATCGGAATGCACTGAAAACGTTGATCAATGGAATTCCGAGGACTTGCGACTCTTTTTCTATGAACTGCATCCATTCTTGTGGACTCCCCACCTTTGAGCTCATCTAGGGTTGGGAGATATACGAGGACAAGCATGCCGGAACGATCTTCGATGAGACGCTTCAGATCTGCGAATATCAGCCTCAAGACTTCCTGGGTTTTTTTGTTTCTGTCCTTCTCTGAAAGCTTAGCTGTCTTGTCTGGCGCAAACCCAATTCTCCCAGCGACTGCCTTTAAAAACTCGACCGTGCGCAGACGCCCCAGGTTTTTGGTATTAGAAGTGAGCCATGGGAGGGCGTATGCGCGTTTTGGCACCGGCACGTTCTTGACCACAAGCGTGGTGTTTTCTACATCGATCACGGGCTTGCCGTATCCGCTATACGTATCGGACTGCATTCTGTAAAAGTCGGCCGTGATGAAAGCCAGGAGGTGAACCTGATGCTCAAACTTGGAGGCGTCGCGCTTATACCAGAGATATGCTTGATCAACTCCATAGCCACCCTGCCCCATATTCAAAGTTTCAAGCCGTGGGTCGAGTGCGGTGAGTAGCTGACACCAAGTATGATCGTTGTCGACGCCATAGCCGAGGGTAAACGAATCGCCTGAACAGATGATACGGTATTTGCCGTTCGGTACTGCAGCGTCAAAATCGTGGTTATTTCGAAACCCCTGGCTATTCGTTCTTAAATAGGACGTTTGTCCCTGGGTTTGTACATGTTTGGTATGTACATGTGCGGTTCATTCACCCACCCAAGGTCGGGATCATATTTGGTATGCCGTCGCTCGGCAATAGAATGCGTCCGCATAATGTCGCGGACAAGCAGTGCGTAGCTCGCAATGCCTTCGACGAGAACAAGCATGAAACCAAGGATGACAACGTTACCAGCGATAAGCCGAATGTAACCCGTCGCTTTGGGAATACTAGATTTGCTCATTGATTGTATCACCGCCCTCGAGATATTCGAACAGAGTTCACACAGGAACACGAGTATCGACCACCGGAGTGCCTCCCATCACCTCGGGAGAGCTTGTTAATCACCGATTGCTTGATAACAGAAGCCTACTATCAGCCAAGCCACTTGGACCAGCATAGCGTCTAACAGCGCGCGAGATGAGCCGTTCCCCCGCGTGTTGCGGACGGGCAGCGGAGCTGTCTGGCCGCAACCAAGTGGGGCGCAGCCGCCGCAGGCGGGATCGGCTCCATTGAGCAGATAGGCGGCGCTCGCACCGAAACCGGCCGTGGCTTAGGAGCGATGGCTTCGTTCGGCGCTCCTTGTAACGCTCATCAAGCGCCGCCTGGCGGCTCAGTCTGATCTCGCGCGCTGATAAGCGGCGCGCCCCGATTTTGTTTAGAAGCTCAACTGTTGCCCTAACCTTATTCGTCGCTTTCGAAGAATCCTCTCGACGGTGCGAGCGCCGCTTATCGAATAGAGTTTTATCCGTAGGGCCCCGAGGGAGAGGAAATTGGCAGTGTGCGGCAGCTGGGGCCTTGCGGATAAAACTGGTTGAACTGAACCGCTTCGCGGAAACGGTAGCGGTTTTCTATGGGGATTGTAAACGGGAAAGACGGGGTGTTGAGTGTTGGAGGAGGCCGTCAGGAAACCACCCGAGGAGCACGGGAGCCATTTTGGCATTGGAGCCAGCCGCATGGGGAGCCGTGGCAGGGTGTGTGAGGGCGCTGACCGAGTCAGTCGAACAGGTTGGAGGCACACAACGGCCAGGACGGCGACGAGCCTGGTGTGGCGATGGGGGTCTTCGAGCTGGCGGGTGCGGACAGCGATTCATGACGAATCCATTCTCGGAGGAAGTGGATTGGGGGCGGCCGCAGGCAGGATTTGGATAATGATCAGAGTTCCGCGGTGGCAGTGAGGGCAGCGTGAGAAATCGACTCCGGTCAGTTCGCGCATCAACTCCAGCACGGACTTTGGAGCTGGCTGGACTGGCGGCGCAGCCAATCCCAGCAGTTGACGGCAGCGGGAGAGATTCTGTTTCTTGGAGCGGTTGGCGAGGAAACCAAAGTGCCGAATGCGCATAAATCCCGAGGGCAGGACGTGAAGCAGGAAGCGGCGGATGAACGCTCCGGCCTCCAAGGTCAGGGACTTCAGTATATTGCCGTTTTTGCGGTCGCGGTAGGTGAAGGTGACCTGGCCGTCTTCGACAGAAAGGATCCGGTGGTTCGAGATCGCGACCCGATGGGTATAGCGTCCCAGGTAGTCGAGAACTTTCTGGGGAGAAGAGAAGGATTTTTTAGCATAGACGTTCCAGTCCTTTTTGCGAAGCGATTGAATTAAGGAAGAGACGCCCTTGGGCGTCTCCAGGGAAGCGGTTTGACCCGGCAACTGGAGGCGGCCCTCGGTCAAGGCCTGCTGGAGGGCCGCGAGGAACTTGCCGCGGAAGACTCGGCTCAGCGCCTTGACGTGGAACAGGAGGTTGTCGCGGGCCGCAATCCAGTGACTGTGATCGAACGACAAAGCGCCGCCTGGGATCAGGCAGTGGAGGTGGAAGTGAGGGCCAAGGGCCTGATCCCAGGTGTGGAGTACGGCCAGAAAGCCCAGCTGGCCGGCGAGGTGAGTGCGGCCAAAGTCCAGCAGCGTCTGGGAGACGGCTTGAAACAGCAGATGCAGCAGGGTCTTCTGGTTGGCCAGGATCAGCGGATTCAGCTCATGCGGGAGAGTGAAAACTAGATGGAAGTGACCGACCGGAAGTAGCTCCGCCTGTCGCTGGTCGAGCCAGCGGGCTTTTTCCAGGGACCCGCACTTGGGACAATGGCGGTTGCGGCAGGAGTTGTAGCAGGGACGCTGGTAGTCGCAAGAGTCACACTGCTGGAGATGACCTCCCAGGACAGCGGTGCGGCAGACCTCGATGTCGTGCATGACTTGGCGGTGCAGCCAGGGCAGAGGGTGAGCGCGGCGGTAGTCTTGTCCAAAGAGGCGAAAGACATCGGCCACTTCCCAACGGGGCCGGTTGGCGGCAGCGCTGGCTGGCGTTTCGCCAGCGGGTAACATGGCCGGAGCCTGTTACAGCTGGGGGAGTTTGTCGGGCAGCCGCAGCAGGTCAAACTGACTGGTATGCGCGTCGAGGTGCTGCCGCCGCACCTGCAGGTAGCGCATGGTGGTCGTGATCGAGCTGTGCCCCATCAGCATCTGGATGGTTCGCAAGTCCACGCCGGCTTCCAACAAATGGGTTGCAAAGCAGTGGCGCAGGGTATGAATGCTTGTCCGTTTCTGGATTCCGGCCCGCTGGGCCGTCGGGTAGTAGATTTTTTGAACATGGCCCGGATGCTGGGGCCGCTGCGGATCTTTGCTGGGAAACAGATAATGGGTGGGGCGATACATTCTCCAGTACACGCGGAGCTCGTCGAGCAGCTTGGCAGAGAGAATCGTGTAACGGTCCTTCTTCCCCTTGCCCTGCTCGATGCGGATCATCAGGCGCTGGCTATCGAGGTCGGTCATCCTCAAGCCGATCACCTCACTGAGTCGCCATCCGGCCGCATACGTGGTCATCAGCAGAATGCGATACTTGGGCAGGCTGGCACTGGCGAACAGCCGCTCCAGCTCTTGATGGCTGAGGATCTCTGGCAGTTTCGACGGCTTTCGCCGGGGCGGAATCGGTAGCTTCATGGCGTCCCATCCCAGCGTATCTTGATAAAAGAAGCGCAGCCCGGACACCGCCACATTGCAGGAACTCCAGGACAAACCGCGCTCCACAGTCAAATGCAGCAGGTAGGCCTGAATCTTTTCGGCATCGAGACCTTCAAAGCTCAAAGCGGCCACCGCGAAGCGGTTTAGTTCAACATGAAGTAGACCGGATAAACACCGCAATGTTTAGCGGGTTGTATCCTGTATAAGCAGAACGGTAGACTGTTGACTCATTCTCTTGTGGCGGCCGCTCCAAAACTGTCAGGATTATACCTAAATGATAGCAAAACGATGCGATGTCAAAATTGCTCGATCAGTTGCGCGAAAAAATTCCTGTCAAGCACTGCAGCATCCGCACCGAATTAGCTTACGTGAATTGGGCGCGACGGTTCATTCTCTTTCACCAGAAGCAGCATCCCTGAAGATGGGAGAGCCAGAGGTAAGCCAGTTTCTAAGGACGTGAGCGCGACCATGATCTACACGCATGTGATGAACAAGGGCGGGAAGGGTGTGCGCAGCCCGATGGATGTGCTGTAGCTTGAAGCGTCTTTGCCGGGTTGCTTGCTGCAGACAAGGAAAATCTGTAGCGGGAGGACGTATTGAACCGCGAGAGCGCAAACAAACCAACGACAAAGGACCTTCCTCGCGTCCCAGATCCACGCGTGTTCCGTTGGCTGATCGTTTTCTTTTTCCTTTTGCCAAGTCACTGGCTTTTCGCGAACTCCGATAAGGCCAGGGTTTTGACGGGCATCGAT
Source organism: uncultured Acidimicrobiia bacterium (assembly GCA_963752385.1). Classification (GTDB taxonomy): domain Bacteria; phylum Acidobacteriota; class Terriglobia; order Versatilivoradales; family Versatilivoraceae; genus CAVVYL01. The sequence continues at coordinate 129,084 of CAVVYL010000045.1, forward strand.
GTACTGGAAGCAGAGCACTTTTCGCGGCTGGCTGGACTTCGGGTCGGTCTGATCACAAACCACACCGGGCTCACTCGCGATGGCCGTAGCACCATTGATGTGTTGCAACAGGCTCCCGGCGTTGCAGCTCGTCAAACTCTTCAGCCCCGAACACGGTTTGTTGGGAAATGTGGATCGTAAAGTGGATTCGTTCCTCGACGAGCGAACCGGGCTGATGGTCTTCAGTCTTTACGGTGAGTACCGTCGGCCTACGTCGGAGATGCTCAACGGAGTGGATGCGCTGGTATTCGACATCCAGGATATCGGGGCCCGGTTTTACACCTACATCTCCACCATGGGTTATGCCATGGAAGAGGCAGCCAAGGCCGGGATTCGCTTTCTGGTGCTGGATCGGCCGAACCCCATCAACGGAGTTCAAATGGAGGGTCCCCTCCTTGAACCCAGTCGTTTGAGTTTCACCGGCTACTTTCCCTTGCCGGTCCGGCACGGCCTGACCGTGGGCGAGCTGGCGCTGTTGTTCAATGGAGAGAATCGTTTGGGGGCGAACCTGGAAGTGGTCAAAATAGAAGGCTGGCGTCGCAGCACTCTGGCTCGACGAGACCGACCTAGGCTGGGTGAATCCTTCGCCGAACATCCGCAATCTTCGCCAGGCAACGCTCTACACGGCAGTTGGATTGCTGGAATCGGCGAATGTTTCCGTTGGCCGGGGCACGGAAATGCCTTTCGAAGTCCTCGGGGCTCCCTGGATCAATGCCACCCATCTCGCTCGCAGCCTCAATCGCCGTAAACTGGTCGGAGTGAAATTTGCGCCTGCCCATTTCACGCCCAGTTCAGACCGCTACGAAGGTAAACGCTGTCACGGCATCAAAGTGAGCGTGACTGACCGCAACCAATTCCAAACTGTGGCTTGCGGCCTGGAGATCGCCCGCGCCCTGGTTCGCCTGTACCCGAGGCAGTTTCGATCTGACAAACTGCTCAGCATGGTTGGTTCGGAACCGGTGATCAGAGGCCTTCAGCGCGGTTGGGCTGTGCCAGAATTGTTGAAGCTGGATGAGGAACCTTTTCGTGAGTTCCTGAGAATGAGAGAGAAATACCTCCTGTACCCGTGACTCATGTTGCTAACCTCGACAATCCGGAACCAGAAAGAGAACCACGGGAACACAGGGCAAGAGGCCGCCAATAAACGTGGTTTTCGAAGGAGTTGAATGGTGGTTAGTCTGTCCTCAAACCTTTATCTGCAAGGCATTCCAGGAGAAACGACCAACCAATTTCTGCTGGTAGGTACCCAACCTACCTATCAAGGACGCAGACTAGGCGGACAAACGCGGGTCTTCGTCTTCTTCATCTGGCTGTCCCCATAAACTGCGTCCCCGTCTCTTCTGTGTTACTGTTTTCAAGATGGAACCTGAGAAATTGCTGTCCAGTCTGCCAACCGGAGCAAAGATTCTTTTCGTGCGTCTGCGCTCGCTTGGGGACACGGTTCTATCGACTCCTTTGTATTCCGCCCTGAAGGCCTGGCGAGCCGACCTGAGGATTTCAGTTCTGGTAGAGTCTCCCAACGACGAAGTGTTGCACAACAATCCGGACCTGGATGAGGTCATCTCAATCTCAGCGGCTGAACCTGGTCTTCCGGGCAGTTTGTCCGCTCGGTGGGCCGCGCTAAAGCGGGTTCACGCTGTTCGCTTCGATTGCTGTATCAACCTTCATGGCGGATCGACCAGCGCATGGCTGACCGCATTGAGCGGCGCGAAGCATCGTGTTGGGCTAAACCGTTTTCGGAAGAACTTCGTCTATAGCGTCAAGATTGATGTGCCTGAAAAGAAACCCACAGGTGAAAAGCAGCACACGGTTGAATATCAGATGGACTGGCTGCGCCGTCTTGGACTGCCGCAAAGCCCAATCCCGCCACTGCGCCTTGTGCCCGACCCATCCCTGCGGCTGATCGTCAGAGGCAAGCTGCTTAACGCAGGCTTGGATCCAGCTCGGGATTACGTGGTCATCCATCCAGCCTCAAAGTTTCAGACCAAAGAGTGGACGGCAGACGGATTCGCCGAGGTTGCAGACGATCTCAACACGAGCCATGGGGCACAAGTAGTTCTGGTAGGCGGCCCCGGTGAAGATGCGAAACTCAAAGATGTGGCGGCCCGTTGCCAGACTTCACCGATGGTCTTTCAGGGTCTCTCTGTTTCCGAGCTGGTCTGGCTGATCCAGAGAGCGAAGCTTTTCATTGGGAATGACAGCGGGCCAACCCACATTGCTGCCGCACTCCAGGTTCCCGTAGTTGTCTTGTTTGGATCCTCGGATTCTTACGTTTGGTATCCGTGGAAGGTGGCTTTCCAAAAAGTTCAGAATCCCTTCGAGTGCAATCCGTGTCCCGGTTATCGCTGCCTGGTTTACAAGGAGCCCCGGTGTATCCTGAGCATTACACCGGAACAGGTGAAGGCAGCTGCCAGGGTAGTGTTGAGCGCTGCACCAAGGGCAGCGAAGGAGTAGGGTGGTCCTCAGTTCGCCGTCGCCCGGAGCTGCAGCGCTGGGCCAGTGCTTGGAGTTTCTGCGTTTTGTCTTTCACCAAAGAGGAGAGCGTTCCCGTTGCATGACATGGGCGGGATGCCCAAGCCACGTAGCACGGCGGCCCGCCCGTGCTTTCGGCAACCACAGACCGCCGCAGGGCGATGGGATAGTAGCCCGACCGGCAGACAAGCAACCTTGCAGCGTCGCTGGCCGAGTTCGGAATTCAGGTCAAAACGCTCCTCGCTCGGGATTCTGAATCACTTTGAACGAGGTCAGAACGCCGCTCTCGTTCAGCTCGGCCTTTCCCAGAAAGCGGTTCCCGTAGGCACGCTCGAAGTGTTCCTGTTTGTGGCCGGGATCCAGCAGCATGGCCATCAAACGGATTGAGCCGGCATGCGCCGTGACCAGTATCCGCATCCGGGAGGATTCCGCCAGAACCTGACGAATGAATCTTCCAACCCGCTCCTCGAGGTCCTGAAAACTTTCTCCGCCCGGGTAGCGCTGCTGAGGCGACAACTTGTAGTTCAGGAAACGAAACGTTTCCTCGACACCCTTCTCTGTGAACTGACCATAGTCGAGTTCTCGCAGCCAGGGTGAATAACGGATGGGGCAGCTCAACCCGAGTGTTTCAACGATGGTGTCAGCCGTTTGTCGCGCTCTGAGCAGATCGCTGCAGTAGATCATTTCAAAATCGCTTCGCCCGATTACCTGTGCGACACTCCTGGCATCCTCGAAACCAAGTTCTGTGAGCTCCGAATCGAGTTGCCCGGCGATTCGCTGTTCCTTGTTATGCAGGGACTGGCCGTGCCGAACCAGGTAGACTTCTGTAGTTGTCGTCAAAGGGAACTCCAGGATCTTGTGGAATGGTCGCTGGACAGAGAATAGGGGTCATCTTGATCCAGATTCTGGAATAGCAGGCACGACGCGGGGCTCTGGCGGGCTTTTTCGGCTCGGGGAGGCAAGTCCGATGTCGGGTTCACGCTCGAAGGCTTCGAGGATCTCGCGACAGATTTCATCCTGAGTTGCACGCCGCTTGCGAATGGCGGTGAGATAGCGCAGCAACAGATCGACGCCGCTCTCAGCGATCGAGACGTAAACGTAGGGAGTCAGCGTCCCCAGGTTGATATGAAACTGCTGCGCCACCCGCTGCTGTTGAGTCTTGGCTTCATCCACAAAGGCTTGCGACACGCGGGTTGCGACTGACTCAATAATTTGTTTTGCAGTTTTCCAGTCGCTTTCATGGGTGACCCTGATGCGAATTTCGTCCCAGATAAAGGAATTGCCTGTCGAATAGTTGAAGTAATGATTCTTGAAGATGAAGCTATTCGGGAAGAAGACCACCCGTCCTGTCGACTGTTCAGCGCTCACCCAGTTGCCCACCTCGAGAACAGCAATCCGGAGCAGGCCAATATCGATCACGTCTCCCTTGACGCCGTTGATCTCAACACGATCTCCGACGCTGACACCAAATTTTCCTATGATCAGGAACCAGCCCACAAGGCTGACAATCGGATCCTGCAACGCGATGGCAAGCCCAGCGCCAGCCAGCCCGACGACTGCAGACAAGCCTCCAAAGTCCCCGACGAAGTTCAAGAGAATGATCAGAACAATGATCAAACTGGAAGTGAAGTTGATTAGCTTTTGAAAGTAGTAAAGATTCTTGCCCTCCCGGGCAAACCGGTAAGGCAGTTTCTTGAGATAGTGCGCAACGAATAGGATCAGGACTACAAAAAGCAGCACGATGCCAATTCGGCTGCTCACTCGCACTAGCGATTCGTTGCGTTCCGTCAGCGCCTCAGCCGTCCAACTGGCCAGCTTTTCAGCGTCTTCCTGCATCAGCGCCGCTTGCCTCTTGACGATCGCGATGGCGCGATCCGCCAGTTCTTTGTGCTGCTCTAACGTTGCGGAAGTCGCCATCTGCCGGTCGGCTTCTTCGAGGATTTGAGTTACGGCCGGTCGATCAGCACCCTTTCGCAGCAGCTCGTAGGCTTGACTATAGGCGGCTGTGGTTTTCTGGTTGAGGTCGCTGCGCCGGGATTGAAGCGCTTCCAGGTCGCGAGACCTCTGCGACAGATCCTCCTTAAGCACACCAGCCAATCGAAAGGTTCCCTGCTGCGCCCGCTCCAGAACCCGCAACTTCTCGCGGCGGGCGAAGTATTCACGGATCCCCGCAAGGATTCCTGCCCCACGCCGCGTACGCTCCGTTTGTGCGGACTGAGCCCCGATTTCGGGAGCCCCTGTAGCAGCAGGTGCGGTCTTGCCTGCTGTCGGGAAAAGCTCCTCACGCATTACTTTCAGGCGGTCGGTCAGGAGCGACCTGCTCTCCGGGGAAGCGATCCCTTTCTTGCGTTTGTAATCCTGGATGTCCAGGTTTGAGCCGGCGAGATCTAGCTTCTTGTCCTTGATCGACACCTCTTGCTGAGCCTGATCCACGGCTTGCTGGGCTTTGCGAAAGGCTTCAGCGGTCGTAGCTTTCTTCAGGTTCTGTCTCGCTTGCGCAAGCCGTTGGTTCGCGGCATCCAGGTCAGCAGAAAGGTTCCAGATTTCTGCGCCAATCTTTTCGTACCGGCTTTGCTCGGCTGCGGTGAGAGGCGCGTCCGCAGCCTCCTTCGCACCAGGCTCGGTCAAAGCGAGAATCTTCGATTCAATTTCGGCAAGCTGAAACTCGCTTTCGAGGAATTGCCGTATGAGCTGAAGGTGACTCTCGGCGAGGTTTCGTTCCAGACTTGAGTCACTGTACTTCACGAGATTCATAGCCCGGCGGTAGCGATTACCGGCCCTCTCGATGCGTTCCAGCACGCGTACGTAGTTACGCTCGTTGGGATTCTCGCTCTTCGCACGATCTTGCAGATTCTGGCAAGAGCCCACCAGGAGACTGACAAGAAGAAAAAACACCCAATAGTGAAAGCGGCGATTCGTGTTCATGAGTAGAAGCTCAAGGAAAGAGAGTCAAACAAATAGCTCGGAAGCGCCCTCAAACGAGGACTGCGGGGGAGCCGCCACAACCAGCGACTCTGAGCGCTGATCGAGCAGAAGATACCCATTTCAACTCCCCAAAATGAGGACAATCGCGATCCAGCATTTTTTCCTGAGCAGCCTTTACGAGCTGCCGGTTGAGCGGGCTTTCCAGCCCACCAAACTCTCGAATGACAAGACTTCGATTGATCCTTGCCAACTGGTGACACTTCTTCTACCGACATCCTCTCCCCAATGGGAGAAAATGGGAGGGGGCCGGCCCCGGGTTTCATCGGTATTTTTTCACGGCCTCCGTCACCCGGTCCAGCACTGAACAACGGTTACACTCGACAATGTTTCCAAGGGTTAATGAATCAAGCTTCTCAGGGTCTCCAGATCGCGCCGGTAGGCTTCGTCGCCGCCAGGAGTTTCCAGCAGCATTGGAAGACCTGCGAAACGAGGATCGTTGAGCAGAAAGCGAAAGGGATCGAGTCCCAGTTCTCCCTTGCCAATGTTCTCATGCCGGTCGATACGGCTGCCCAGTCCCTTTTTTGAATCGTTCAGGTGAAAGGCCTTGATTTTTTTCAACCCGATCACTCGATGCAGTTGCTCGAAGGTGAGATCATAGGTCGATCGCGTGCGAAAGTCATAGCCGGCTGCAAAGAGGTGGCAGGTATCGACACAGATGCCAACGCGGTCCGTCGCTTCGATTTCAGCCAGGATCGATGCCAATTGCTCAAAACGGTAGCCTAGGTTGCTTCCTTGCCCCGCGGTCGTTTCGAGTAGCACCTGAGTTGTGTATCCATTCTTCTGATTTAGCACGCGGTTGATACTCTCGGTAATGCGTTTGAGGCCAGCCGCTTCGCCCGTCCCGACGTGAGATCCAGGATGGAACACCAGATATGGAATGCCGAGTTGTTCGCATCGTTCCATTTCATCGGCAAATGCCTCTAGCGACTTTCGCAACACTTCTGCCTCGGGGCTGCCAAGGTTGATCAAGTAGGAGTCGTGAGCGACAGCAAGCATCATCTTGCAGGTGGCCATTTCCTGCTGGAAGGCAGCGACCTCTTTCTGGGCCAGAGGGCGGGCTCTCCATTGCATCTGATTTCTGGTGAACACCTGGATCGCTTGACACCCCAGATCGCGCCCATTCGCTGGCGCCTTGTCGACCCCACCTGAAGTGGAAACATGCGCTCCAAGATACATTCGTCGGTTCTCCTCGAGCTGCTTACAGACAAAAGATCCAGTTCACTGGCATCCAAAAACGTGATTCTGGGGAAAATTCTCGAAGGGTTCCAAGCTCGCTGGCCTTCGATGGTATTTGCTTAGCGGGTTACCAACGATGAGGGCTATTACCCAGGATCTAGGGTTGTCAGGGTCCGGCCTTTTGATGCGGTCTGCCTCTGATTCAAGAATCGAACTACCCCTTGTGATTTTGTTGACGGCAGAGCTTTTCCAGTGCGGCATCCAGCGAGGTCAACTGCAAGCCCAGCGATGTCTTTATCTTGTTGCTATTCAAGGAACAATCCTTGGGGCGGACTGCTGCAAGGCCCACCTCCGACAGGAAGACCTTCTCGAGCAAGCTCACAGGCAGGCCTGCAGCCGCACAGAGTTTCTCTGCGAATTCGTAACGGCTGGCTCTCTCAGGACCACCCAAATGGAACAGGCCCTTCAGCCCTTTCTCCACGAGCTGCACAATGGACTGGACTGCATCTTCGATAAACAGAAACGTGCGGTACTGGTCGGCGATACAGCGCAGCCTCTCCTTCCGGAGAGCTTCCTGCTCCAGCTTCTCAAAGAAATTTAGTTGTGTCCCGTTCCCTCTCCCATAGAGGGTGGCGATCCGTACAGTCACGTAGTTGCTGCAGTTGTTGCTGATTTCCAGCTCGCCGAGAAACTTGGTCTTCCCGTAGTAGTTGATGGGTGCGGGATCATCAGCTTCGCTGTAATCCCCTTTCTTTCCGTCAAAAACGAAATCGGTCGACATATAGATCAACTTACAACCTAGACGACTTGCAGCTTTGGCCAGTTCCCGAGTGGCGAAGGTATTCAGAGTCAACGCTTCCTTGTGATGGAGCTCGCAATAATCCGGATTGGCATAGGCAGCCGCGTGAACGATGAGACGGGGGCGAATCGTTTCGCACAATTTTGGAATCTTCGCCAATTCGGCCAGATCAAAGGCAAGGGTTTCGACACCCGGAATAGAAATCTGATGATCCAGATACGTTCCGTACACGCGGTAGTTCGCTTGGAGGCGGCGAGCCAGGTTCCAGCCTAGGAAACCGCTGACGCCGGTGACGAGAATGGTGTCCATAGCTATCCGTTTGCCGACTGACGATTCTCAACTGCCGATGCGAAGATCGTAGAGGATATTCGAGAAGCACCTTTCGGTTCGCGCCTTTTGGCGGAAGAAAACATGCTCCCTCCGACTGAGGCTGAAACTACGAAGCCGACGCCAACCTCTTGCCTAGGCCTTTCCAAGCACCCTCTTAGACCGCAGGCAAGTCGACTTCTAACGAACCACTTCTCTCCTAACGGTCACGGCCTCGATCCGCTGCCTGTTTGGCAGAAAGCCGATGCCGGGTTCGTCGAGAACGTGGATGCGACCTTGGGAGTCAACTTCCACGGCTGGATCGATGATGTCCCGCTGAAAGTAACGCCTGCTGGCAGAGACATCTCCCGGCAACCGGAAATTCTCCTGCGTAGAAAGCGCGATGTTGTGGGCGCGGCCGATGCCGGCTTCCAACATCCCGCCGCACCAGACGGCAATTCCACGCGCTTGGCAAGTGTCGTGCACTTTCTTCGATTCGGTGTGCCCTCCTACGCGTCCCAGTTTGATGTTGACGATTTTGCAGGCGCCAGAGTCAATGGCCTTGCGCGCGTCTTCGGCATCCAAAATTGATTCATCCAGACAAATCGGAGTTCTGATCGCACGTTGCAGCTGAATGTGGTCGATCATGTCGTTCCACGCCAAAGGCTGCTCGATCATCAGCAGATTGAATTCATCCAGCCGTCTGAAAAGATCGAGATGTCCCAGGTTATAAGCGGAGTTGGCGTCACACATCAATACCAGTCTTGGAAACTGTCTCCGAATTTCCTTGACGACCTCTGCATCCCATCCTGGCTTGATTTTGATCTTGATCCGTTGGTACCCGGCACTCGCCTCTTTCTCAATTTTCTTCAACAGGTCCGCAATGGTTTCCTGAATACCAATGGACACGCCGCAGTCTATGGTTCGGCGGCTTCCGCCCAACAGCTGATAGAGCGGTTTACCCTGCTGCCGGGCATGCAGGTCCCAAATCGCTGTTTCCACGGCAGCCTTGGCCATGTTGTGGCCCCGAATGGGCTTGAAAAGAGGTGCAACATCTGCAGGGCCTTGAATTTCGGCCTGAAGAACCCGAGGAACAGCAAAGTCGCGCAAGATGTGCCAAGCTGTTCCAGTGGATTCGTGATTATAGAAAGGGGCCTCGGGAGAGGTCGCTTCTCCAAATCCCACAACTCCTTCGCTGAAAGCACTGACGAGAATGATCCGCCGTTCGGTGGTTCGGCCAAAGCTGGTTTCAAAGGCGGAAACCAACGGCATCTGAATTTCGCGCAATTCGATCTGATCAATTTTCATGAGCTCGTCTTAGTGGGGCAGGACGGAGGCAGGTTGCGCGATACGGAGCCCGATACGGGAGGCGGGATTCAGGCTGCTCCCCGTTTCCGCACTTGCTTCATTCGTGTGCACCTCCATGGACAAGTGCTGCGCCCTCAACGCAGCCATGAAAGTTCGCGTTTGACGATGGAGGCCATCTCACACAGCGTTCCAAGTGGTCCATCTTACTTCTCCCTTCACCCTGTATCTTGCCTCTCGGATCCCGTATCTTGACGCTCGCCTTCAAAGCTTCAAGACCAGCTGGGCCAACAATGCCGCTCTTGGCACCAAGCTTTTGATGAGGACGTGTTCGTCGAGAGCATGGGGACCAGCGCCGTCGGGTCCTAATCCGTCCAACGTCGGGACACCCAGGGCGGCTGTAAAGGACCCATCGCTGCCGCCGCCGGTTGAACCTTCTTCCAATGCGATCCCAATCTCTGCAGCCACCGTTTTCGCCTTCTGAAAGAGTTGAAGGATCTTTTGTGTTCTTTCCAGAGGCGGGCGATTGATTCCACCGGTAATCTCCAGACGTGCCTCCGCTTGCCTTGGTTTCAATTCAAGGATTTGCCGCGCCACACGCTCCCCTTCAGCCACAGAGGAAATTCTCAGGTCGACTTCCATTTCGGCCCGGTCCGCAATCACGTTCGAGCGGGTTCCACCGTGGACAACTCCAACGTTGATCGTCGTGCCTCGATCCGGATCATTCAGCTTGTACAAGTCGAGGATGTGGTGCGCTAACTCTCGAATGGCGCTAACGCCCTTGTTGTAGTCGACCCCAGCATGCGCTGCCAACCCCTGGACAGAAATCTTGAAGTGCCCTACTCCCTTTCGGAAAGTTTTCAAAGCTCCGCCTGGGATACAGGGTTCCACGACCAGGACAGCTTCGCTCTTGAGCGCTTCGGATTCGATCAAGGCGCGCGCAGTGTGGCTTCCGACTTCTTCATCAGAATCCAGGAGAACCGTAACCGGTCGTCCTACGTCGCTGGGGTGGCGGGCCAAATAGTGGGCCAGCGCCATGACGAGGGTAAGCCCGCCGCGCATGTCAAAGGCCCCTGGACCAAAGATTTTCGCGTCTTCGATTCGCGCAGGGCGGCGCGCGCTCTCGCCCATGCCCCAGACGGTGTCCAGATGCCCAAGGATGAGAATCGGCTTGCGGTGAGGTTGGCCGGAAGGCCACCGAGCCAGCAAGTGATCTCCGGCCTCCTGATTTTTCACCAGGACCACTTGAGCGTTACACTCCTGGAATTTGTGCGCGAGACGACTAGCCAGGCGATCTAACGGTGGCTTTTGGTCGGAAGGCGTATCGGTGTTGATCAAGTCCATGAGCCACTCGATCATCTCCGGTTCAAGAGTCGTGAAGAAGGAAAGGAGATCCGCCATGAGAAGAGTTTCCCGCAGAGACGCGCTGAGCTCTTGTTAGGTGTCTATCAAGGATGAGAGGGGTAGATGCTCTTTCGCTTCAACGTTCAAATCGTCAGTAGACCGCTCTTCAGCCGCAACCTCAGAAATGGCCTCTAAAATAGCACAACTCTACATTGGGCTTTCGCTTTTTCGCCCTCCGAAGGCGATCAGACTAGTCAAATTGACTGACTTTTTTCCACTGCACGGATGGCCGTGTGATATATTTTCGAAACGTTGAGCCACAATCGGATGGCGAGTCTGGTGACCTGAATTGCAATCTCCAGTGCCTAGTGAGACGAAGATGGTTTCTTATGCCCTCGTGCAAGTTTCGCCGGTCCCTCTGTTTTCATTTCCTGCCGATGGTTCTTTCCTCAGCCTTTGCTAGCCACTCGATGGGTTCTCAGACAAACAGCAAACTAGTTCCAAAGATCGCCGTGAAAGAAAACTGGGTGACGCAGACGCTGAGCCAGCTTGCCCTGAAGGAAAAGGTGGGGCAGTTGGTCATGCCGGCTTTCCGGGCGATCTATTTGCATTCCAGCAGTTTTGAGTTCAAGGAAATCGAGCGGCAGCTCAAGGAGAATCACGTAGGAGGCTACGTCCTGTTTGCCGGAGATGTTTACGAAGCTGCTGTGCTGATCGACAAGGTTCAGGCTGCCTCAAAGTTACCGTTACTGATCGCTTCCGATTTCGAGCGCGGCGCGAACTTTCGTATTCGAAACACGATCTCCTTCGCCTGGAACATGGCCATTGGAGCGACTGGCTCAGAGGACTGGGCCCACTTACAGGGGAAGATCACGGGACAAGAAGCGAGGGCCATCGGGGTAAACTGGGTTTTTGCTCCGGTGCTGGACGTCAACAATAACCCGGCCAATCCCGTCATCAGCATCCGCTCCTACGGGGAAGACCCGGAGTTGGTCGCGCGCCTGGGCACGGCTTTTGTCCGAGGCGCACAGGAGGCTGGCGTTCTGGCGACGGGCAAGCACTTTCCGGGGCATGGCGACACGGCTGTGGATTCGCATCTCTCGTTGCCGTTGATGGATATGGATCGCCAGCGCTTGGAATCCCTTGAGCTGATCCCGTTCAGGAAAGTCATTGATGAAGGCATCTGGTCGATTATGACTGCGCATGTGGCAGTTCCTGCCCTGGAGCCAGATCCGAACGTTCCAGCGACTTTGTCCAGCAGAGTTCTGACTGACCTGTTGCAAAGGGAGCTTGGATTCTCAAAGCTAGTTGTCACTGATTCCATGACGATGGCAGGCCTAGCCAACGGTTTCTGGACAGGAGATGCTGCCGTGCGAGCCCTCAGGGCTGGTGCGGATGTGCTGCTGGATCCGCCTGACGCGGACGTTGTCTGTCGAGCGGTGCTCGATGCTGTTGAACGCGGCGAAATCAGCCACGAACGCATCGACCGATCGGTGCGGAAAATTCTGGAAGCGAAGGCCTGGCTGGGACTGCACCGGCAGCGCCGCGTCGATCTGAATCGAGTCAGCGAGTCCGTTAATGACCCCAAGCTGCAGGAGCAGGCTCGGAAGATGGCAGCAGCCTCGATTACGCTGGTTCGCGATGTGAACGGGATTCTCCCAATCGATGTCCGGCGTGCTCCCTCAACCCACGTTGTGCTGGTGCTAGGCAGAGATTCACAGGAAGAGACGGGAGCATTCGAACAAGAGATAAAGCGGCGAATCGAAGCAGCTTCCTTCAGCCGGATCTTCATGGGGAGCACGGATGCCGACCTGGAAGCGGTTCTGGAAAAGGCCCGGCAGACCGAACTCGTCATCTGTGCGGCATTCGCCCGAGTCGTCACCGGTAGTGGAACAGTCGGCCTTCCAGCTCGTTTGAGTGATTGGATGCAGAGGCTTCTGCGAATCGAGAGGCCTGTCGTGAACGTCGCTCTTGGGAACCCATATATCATTCAAGGTTTTCCCCAGGCCTCGACTTATCTTTGTACCTTTAGCAATGCCGACGTTTCTCAAGCGGCGGCAGTGAAGGCGATCTTCGGAGAAATTCCGATCAAGGGCAAGCTGCCCGTTTCTCTTCCAGGAGTCGCGGCGCTGCGAACTGGCGTGGAGCGGCAAAGAATGGAGATGCGGCTTGAGACCCTTGAGGCGTCCAACCCGCTACGGTCACGGCTCGGCAAGGCGCTTGACGCTCTCATACCAGAACAGATTGATAAGCGCGCCTTCCCCGGAGCCTCCATTGCGATTGGTCATCGCGGGCACTTAGTCCAGAAATCCTATGGGAGGTTTGACTACTCAGCGGATTCGCCGGCTGTGACCACTGAAACGATTTATGACTTGGCTTCTCTGACAAAGGTCGTCACTGCAACCACACTCGCAATGCAGCTCTTCGAGGATGGCCAACTCAAACTGGAACACCCTGTCAGCCGCTTCTTTCCGTCCTTTAGCACGGAGGAAAAGGACAAGGTTACTGTTAGACATCTCCTGACCCATTCGTCCGGCTTGCCTGCGCATTTGCCGCTCTATAAAGAGCTCAAGGGGAAGCAGAGCATTTGTTCAAAGCATCCTCCAGCTTCCATTGGAGTCCGAACCTGGAACCAAAGCGGTGTATAGCGACCTCGGTATCATCTTGCTCGGTGATATTCTCGAGAAAGTCACCGGCAAGCCGCTCGACCAGTTGGCAAGAGAACAGATATTCCGGCCTTTGGGAATGACTCACAGCCTGTTCAATCCAGGTGGGTCGTCAAGAAACAAGATCGCGCCAACTGAGAATGACCCTTGGCGGGGGCACTGGTTGCAAGGCGAGGTTCATGATGAGAATGCCTATGCGATGGGTGGGGTCTCAGCCCATGCCGGGTTGTTTGGAAATTCTGGCGACCTGGCGATCTTTTGTCAGATGCTCTTGAATCGAGGGATCTACGATCATCGCCGTATCGTTCGTCGAAGCACCGTAAAGGCGTTCACGGCGAGACAGAATTTCCCCCCAGGCAGCAGCCGGGCATTGGGTTGGGATACTCCTTCGGAAGGCAGTTCGGCGGGAAGCCTACTTTCGCCCAGCTCCTTCGGGCACACTGGTTTCACAGGCACTTCGATTTGGATCGATCCCTCTCGTGAGCTTTTCATCATCCTGTTGACGAATCGCGTGCATCCGACGCGCGAAAACCAGGCTATTGGGGAAGTGCGACGGCTCCTGGCCGATGCCGTGGTGAGGGTAGTGGACGAGGTCTGATGAAGTTCTACCCAAAGCCCATCTCTTTGAGAGGGAAAGGCACCCGAAGCATTTCGAGCGACTGATGTCTGACTACTGACAGCCTCCTATGTCTCTCATGCTCCAGGAAATCCGCCAGCAGCCCGAGGTTCTGGCCCGCGCGCTGAGGGAAGAAACCCAAAAAGTCTTGAAGTTCGGAAGGTTCTTAACCACGCGAAATGTTCGGTTGGTCGTTCTGGTAGCCAGGGGTTCGTCGGACAATGCTGCCCTCTTCGGAAGATACCTCTTGGAGATCATGTGCAACATTCCGGTGTCCCTGGCGGCACCGTCTGTTCAGACCCTTTATCGATCCAGACTTAACCTGAAGGAAACGCTAGTCGTTGGAGTCTCTCAATCCGGCGAAGGGACAGACATCAATTGCGTCCTGGAGGAGTCAAAGAAAGCGGGTGCCTTCACGCTGGGTATTACGAATGAAGCCGGTTCCAGCATGGCCAAGCTGGTTGACGAGGTCTTCCTCATCCGTGCCGGAAAAGAAAGAAGCGTCGCAGCCACAAAGACGTACACAGCGCAGTTGCTGATGTTTTATCTGTTGGCTGCAGCCTTAAGGGAAGGTAGAGGTCTAGAGCGATTGCGACGTTTGCCAGATTTGGCTAGCCAATCGCTAACGCTGGCTCCCCAAATTCAGACGATGGTGGAACGTTACCGTTTCATGAACCACTGCATCGTGGTAGGACGGGGCTTGAGCTATGCGAATGCTTACGAGCTGGCGATCAAGCTCATGGAAACCTGCTACATCGTGTCTGAGCGTTTCTCCTCGGCCGATTTTCTGCATGGGCCATTGGCCATGATCGAGGAAGATTTCCCCGTAATTCTTTTTGCGCCGCCTGGCAAGACTTTCAAGGATATGTTTCGTCTCACACAACGGTTAAGAAGGCTCAAGGCTGAAACTTTGGTGATTTCAAGCGAATCGCCCGTCCTTAAGCTCGCGACGCGGTCGATCCCGATTCCAGCAGTAATTGACGAGTTTCTGGCACCGATTCCGTACATCATCCCGGGCCAGCTGTTTGCCGCGATGCTAGCCCGCGTGAAGGGATTAAGCCCTGACAAGCCGAGATCGCTGAAGAAGGTTACGAAAACCCTTTGACATGGACGCTTGACGATTGCGACCAGTCGACAATAGTCGATTGGGGCAGGAATCATTTGATAGCAACACGACATTGCAATCATCAGCGTTATCACAGTTCAATCGTCAATTGAAAATCGACAATCACCCATTTCGATGAATCTTCTATTGAACAATCTTGTCAGCGAACAACGCAATCCCGCGTCCATGGACATTGACCTCCAGCCCACGGAAGGGATCTTGCGGATTATTAATCAGGAGGATCAAAGGGTAGCGGAAGCTGTCGCCAAGGAGATCCCTCAGATTGCCAAAGCTGTGGACCTTGTTACAGCGGCCTTTGAGCAGGGAGGACGTCTCCTTTATGTCGGTGCCGGAACGAGTGGGCGGCTGGGAATCCTAGATGCCAGCGAATGCCCGCCAACCTACAACGTAAGCTCCAAGATGGTTCAAGGCGTCATGGCGGGAGGAATGAAGGCGGCTGTGAAATCGGTTGAGGCTTCCGAAGACCACGAATCCGCCGGCTTGACAGCCATGAAGCGCAAGAAACTCACCCCCAAAGATGTGGTGGCCGGGATCGCGGCAAGCGGGAGAACACCCTACACCCTGGGAGCGATGAAATATGCCCGTAGCATGGGCGCGAAGGTTTTGAGCATTACCTGTAATCCAAGCTCAACAATGGCTAGGATTGCAGACGTTTCCATCGCTCCCGTTGTGGGCCCGGAAGTGATCACGGGTTCCACCCGGATGAAATCGGGAACTGCGCAGAAGCTGGTGCTGAACATGCTGACTACAGCGAGCATGATCAGGATGGGTTTCGTATATACGAATCTCATGATCCACGTTCAGATGAAGAACGAAAAGCTTCGGGAGCGCGGGCGGCATATCATCATGTCTGCGGCGGGTGTTGACTACCAGCAGGCCGACCTGACTTTGCGGCAAGCCAAAGGAGATATCAAGGTCGCAATTATGATGCTGCTCCGCCGGGTATCTCGGAATGAAGCGCTACACCTGCTAAGGAAGAGCAACATGAATTTGAGCTCGGCCCTGGGTCGAGCTCGAGACCAGTCCTAGTCAGGATCACGCACTGATGAGCAAGCTGGCGATCTTAGCCAAGAAGATCATTACCCCCGACACCGTGATTCCCCAGGGCGTCGTTCTAGTGGACGGGAAGAGGATTCTGGAAGTCGGTGGCCGTTTAGAAGTGACGTTCGATGAACGTGAGTTCCAGGTACTCCATTTTGAGAAACAAACCTTGGTGCCAGGTTTCATCGATGTACACATCCATGGGAGTGGTGGACGGGATGTAATGGAAGGAACGCGTGAAGCTGTCGAAGTGGTTTCGAAATTCCTGGCCAGTCATGGAACCACCGCCTACCTTGCTACCACGGTTACCGCGTCACCGATCAAGACGATCCAGGCCCTGGAAAGTCTGGGTAGACTGATCCCGCAGGAAACCGGAGGCGCAAGAATTCTAGGCGTTCACTTGGAGGGGCCCTTCATCAATGAAAAAAAACGAGGGGTGCATCCACCTGAGCACATCCGAAATCCCTCGGTTCGGATTTTTGACGAATTGGTGAAGATGTCGGGTAACCAGATCAAACTGGTAACGCTGGCACCCGAGATTCCAAGTGGCTTGCAGTTCATCGAGCACATACGGTCGAAAGGAATTGTCGTATCTCTCGGCCACTCCAATGCAACGTACGAAGAGGCGCGGCAGGCGATTCAGGCCGGAGCAACGAACGCAACCCATACGTTCAACGCTATGCGCGATTTCAACCATCGGGAGCCTGGAGTTTTGGGTGCCGTTCTGACAGAGTCGCGAGTGTGGACCGAACTCATTGCGGATGGGGTGCACGTCGATCCGATTGCTGTCGAAATGCTGGTCAGGTGTAAGGGCACGCGACGAGTTCTATTGATCACCGACGCCATCAGCGCGACTGGGATGCCAGACGGAGACTACCATCTGGCCAGTCTGGCCGTTAAGGTCTCTGACGGGGTGTGCCGAAGCTTAGAAGGATCTCTGGCAGGTAGCACTTTGAGCCAGGACCGTGCCCTTCAGAACATGATCCGTTGGACCGGCATGCCGCTGGAGGAGGCATCCTACATGTTGACCCGCAACCCGGCGGAGTCGATCGGTGTCTCCGGGACCAAGGGCTCTGTGCAGCCTGGCCAAGACGCTGACCTGGTTCTGTTGGAAGATGATCTAAGTGTCAAGGCAACCCTTTGCGAAGGCAGTCTTGTGTATCAAAGAGAACTGTCGCCGTGAAGGATTATGTGGACTAGCCGCCTGTCGGCTGTCGCTCTCGATGTCTCGGTGCTTCGGAGGGGTTTGACCACCCGAGTGCCTGGCTCTTAAGGCGGGACGGTTGCCAGTTTGTCCCACTCGGCAGAAGTGCGAAAGAAGGGGCTCGTGCAAGAATCTCGCATAACTGGCAAGGAAGGCGAGTGCAAATGGACAAGATCCTCATCAAAGGAAGAACGCCGCTTTACGGGACCGTGGAAATCAGCGGGGCCAAGAACGCTGCACTTCCGGCGATGGCTGCCACGCTTCTGACCGAGGACAAAGTTGTCCTCCACAATGTTCCTTCCGTTCGGGACATTCAAACAACGGGGCAAGTGCTCAAAGAACTCGGCTGCGAAACAGATCTCAGGCAGTTGGCTTCTGCCCATTCGTGTGAGGTAGCGGCTCAAAGGATCACCTCCTGTGAAGCACCTTACGAACTGGTCAAGACAATGCGTGCTTCTGTTTTGGTTCTAGGGCCATTGTTGGCACGCTTCGGAAGGGCTCGGGTTTCGTTGCCCGGGGGTTGTGCTATTGGTGCCAGACCAATCGATCTCCATATCAAAGCTCTGGAAAAGCTCGGCGCTGACGTGGCCATCGAACACGGCTACGTGGAAGCCAGGTCGCCTCGGCTCAAGGGGGGGGAGATCTTCTTCGATCGTATCACGGTGACTGGAACTGAGAATCTGATGATGGCAGCAGCGCTTGCCGAGGGAGGGACAGTTCTCAACAATGCTGCGCGCGAGCCGGAGGTAGTCGATCTGGCCGACTTGCTCCGTGCGATGGGCGCCAAGATTAGTGGCGACGGGACTAGTACGATCCACATTCAGGGAGTGGAGAAACTTCACGGGGCAGAGCATACAATCATAGCCGATCGCATCGAAACCGGAACCTTTCTGGTGGCCGGAGCCATTTCTGCTGGAGAAGTGCAGATCCGAGCCTGCCGGGCTGATCATCTTTCCGCGGTGATTGAGAAGTTGGAAGAAGCCGGGGTAGTCGTAGAGCGGCAGTCGCCTTCTCAGCTCAAGGTGACCGTGCCCAACGGATTGAAGTCCAGGGGCGTTACCACGGTTGAATATCCAGGATTTGCCACCGATATGCAGGCGCAATACATGGCCCTTATGACCCAGGCTGAAGGAGAATCAATGATTACCGAAACGATCTTCGAAAATCGCTTCATGCATGCCAGCGAGATGATCCGCATGGGCGCTAATATCAAGATTGAGGGTAACCGGGCAATGGTCCTTGGGAAGACTCAGCTGACGGGCGCCAAGGTAATTGCGTCCGATCTGAGAGCAAGCGCTTCGCTGGTATTGGCAGCTCTGGTTGCCGAGGGTGAGACTCTCATCGACCGCGTGTACCACCTCGACCGTGGATATGAAGGGATTGAACAAAAACTAAACGCCCTTGGTGCTGACATTAGACGCATCCGGTGATGCCTAAGTCCGAGGGGGAGGCTAACTCGTTGATTGCTCTGGTCACGGCAGTTTCAACCTATGATCGGTCCGTCGCTCGCGCTAACGCCGAAACTCCCCATATAAGTCCAAGTTTCCTGTGTTCGCTAGTGAACGCGGAAACAAGCTGCCCCGCCCGGAGATGTGATTGCGCTGCGCGAACATCTGGCTAATCATACTTCGGAGGATGACGACCCTTGAAGACCTTGAAAATCATGGTGGTTGCCGGGGCCCGCCCCAACTTCATGAAGATTGCTTCTATCCTCAACGCCATCGACTCCCACAATCACTCGAACCGCAGCCCCAGAATCGCAAGGGTTTTGGTTCATACTGGGCAGCACTATGGCGAACAAATGTCGAATGCCTTTTTCAAAGATCTGGGAATTCCCAAACCGGACGTGGACCTGGAGGTTGGCTCCGCCTCTCATGCTCAGCAGACTGCCGAGATCATGAAGAGGTTTGAAGAGGTTCTCTTGAAGCAGAGACCAGATGTCCTCCTCGTAGTGGGGGATGTAAACTCGACGGCAGCTTGTTCGCTAGTCGCTTCCAAAATCGATTACACACTATCAGATTCTGGCAGGACTCGGCCGCTGATTGCTCATGTGGAAGCCGGCTTGAGAAGCTTCGACCGGTCAATGCCCGAAGAAATTAACCGTATCGTGACCGATGCTCTTTCTGACTTTCTCTTTATTACGGAAGAAAGTGCTGCCGAGAACCTCCGCAAGGAAGGGATTCCGGAATCGAAAGTTCATTGGGTCGGTAATACAATGGTCGACACGCTCTTAAGGCACAGGGAACAGGCGGCACAGTCACCGATTCTGGCTCGTTTGGGGCTGCAAGCTGTGGGGGGAAGTCAATGCCAAGCCTATGCGATTGTGACTCTCCACCGGCCGAGTAATGTGGACAGGAAAGAGACGTTCGGGGAGATCCTGGACGCATTGTCCCTCCTGGCAACAAGGATTCCTGTCCTGTTTCCAGTTCATCCGCGCACCATCAACAGAATTCGGGAATTTCATTTGGAGCCCTATTTTGATTTCTTCGACGAGGTCCGCGCGGTGAACGGAGGCGCTTCCCGAATCCAGTGCATTCCTCCGCTAGGATACCTTGATTTTCTCTGCCTGATGGCAAACGCCAGGCTGCTTCTTACAGATTCTGGCGGAATTCAGGAGGAAACCACAGTTCTGGGTGTTCCTTGTGTGACTCTTCGCGAGAACACGGAAAGACCAGTGACCGTAAGCAGCGGCAACAATGCCCTGGCAGGCACAAGAAGAGAAGACATCATTCGTCTGGCGCTTGAAAAACTTGAGTCGGCTACACCCGTCAGACTACCGAAGTACTGGGACGGCGAGGCTGGAATCCGCATTGTTCAGATCTTAGCCCAACAAGTCAGATCGGCCTGAACACAACAAGCTCTCTCCGGCTCAACGTCGGTATCAGCGGAAAATAGTGGAGGGCTTGCTTGCCCCTCCCGCCTGGATTTGAAACTGCGTGCGCAGTCTCTTATGAGCGTTTCTGCTAAATGGGTTCCCCTTCGAAGAAGCCGCTCGTTCCAGAGCTGCTGTAGACTCTCGAGGTTGCCATCACTGGCTGGCCATTGGTCGAGATAATCTCGACGGGACCGAAACTTGACGAGACCCCGAGGGTCTCGAGGATATTGGATGCACTGAAAAATCCGCCCGCCGGGATCAGGATGCCTCGAGACTCACCTGTCACCATGCCTCCTAAGTCTCTGGAGACAATGTCCACAACAGCAGCCATATCTCCCGTGTTCACAACCACCAGACTCGATTTAAAGCTACCGACGTTTGCTGTCGACTGGATCAACAGGCGAACAGCGCCCTGCCCTTTGCTCACAGCAAAACCCGGATCGTTCGTCGAATTGTCAATCTGCGACGCCCAACCAAAGATGGGCTGACTGGACTCGAGTCGAAGGTATCCATCCATGTTGGCAACCTCGTTTTTGCCCAGGATGTATCGAACAACGCTGTTGATTTGAGTGAGGCCTTTCGGTGCCACTGAAACCGAACCAGAACCGATTTGGGCGCCATTCTTGTCAAAGAGACGAATCACGACCATTGCCGGGGAGTCCGTGATGTTATTGATGCCTAGGTTGGACCGGATCTCGCTATTGTCAACAACGTGTGGAACCGTCTGGACAACGGAGGCTTCTGAATAGCTCAGGCCTTCAAAAAAACCGCCTCCCCCGCCGCTACTCGACACGCGAGAGGTGGCAATCAAGGGAACGTTGTTCAGCGATGTGATCTCAATGGGACCGTAGTTGTTCACGACGCCGAGATCCTGAAGTGCGTTTTCGAGGAACAGTACTCCGTTCGGCGCGATGTTCATGGGTGTTCCCGTTTGACCGAGAAGTTCGCCCGACGTGCCATAAGCCTTGAGGGCCACTTCGGCCGTGCTGTATCCCAGATTCATCACAACCAGAGAGGAGCTGAAGGTTGAAATGTTGGCCGCGGACGGGATGAGAATCTGCGTCGAGCCGTGCCGCTTACTCAGCAGAAGACTCGGGTCGTTCGTCGCTCTGTCAATTTGAGAGGCCCATGCAATAACCGGCTGGTCGCTTTCGATATAGAGGTTGGCGTGAATATCGCTTCCAAGAGCGTTTTCGAACAGGAAACGCGCCACACTGTTTAGCTGTTCCATCCCCTCGGGGGCTACTTGGATTGTCTGGCTGCCCAGCACCAAACCTTCGCTATCCACCAAGGTAAGACTTACATTGGCAACTGTTTTGGACAAATTGTTCACGCCGAGGTTTGTTCGGAATCTACCGTCCTCAATGATCGAAGGAATGAAGATGGCCTCTGGGGACGGTCTGGCTGGTTCGTTAGTGCGGTCTGAAGTCCTGAACATGAGCACGGCGGAGGTGACGATATTGTTACTTGAATCAATCGCTGTGAGACGATACCGATAGACTGTTGATGGAATCAGACCGCTCAGATAGGTCACATGGTCGGCCGTCGACGTGGATTCAGAGCCACTATTCGCAAAACTGAAGTCCGGCCCGTACTCAATAGAGCCGGTTGTAGGTTGGTCTGTCGTCCAGTTGATCGTCACCGACGTATTGCTGACGTTCGACAGAGAGATCCTCAGGAATTTGATCGGCGCGTTTGGATCCAAGACAGTTCCGGAAACCTCAGTCGAAGGAAGTCCTTCGACGCCATTGGCATCGTAGGCGGTCACGACAAAATAATACGTGCTTCCTTCCGGTACGTTTGCAAAACTGTGACTGGTGACGTTTCCAAGATCAATTGATTGAGTGTAGCTTCTAGAGCTCGTTCCATACTTCAGCCTGTATCCGGCTATCCGATTGTCTTGAACTGGATCCCAGGAGACACCAAGGGACCCTGCCAGGGCATTCTCTGTTAGTAGGGCGAAAGCGATCATGAGGACAAGATTTAAACCTGCAATCCAGAATTGCAGCTTTTCCTTCCCTTGGGCCACTATCATTGCTGGTTGCCTTTTCCATGGGATCTACCTGCTCTGTTTGGGCCCAAGTGCAACCAGTTGCCCAAATTCCGACCGGGCTGAGCTCAATCCTCAAGTGATATGCTTCCATATATTTTTCTAAGGGATACTAAGGAATGTGTTCGCTTGGGCACACCTGTTACTGCGTAGCTTGATTACAGAAATGTCATACCACAAGCGAAAGTGGACCTTGACTTGATGGTCAGCGGAACAGTTCTGAAACTGGGAGCGTTGTTACGATCAGCGGTTAGAACATTTCGATGTTCAGTTCAGGGTGTCTTTGAAATACAGGATTGTTCTGGCTAGGCCTTCTTCGAGTTGGACCGTTGGAGTCCAGCCAAGCTTGGCCTTGGCAAGGCTAATGTCTGGTTTTCGCTGGGTCGGATCATCCGCGGGTAGGGGCGTGAATATGATTCGAGATCTGGATTTCGTGAGCTCAATAACTTTTGAGGCGAGATTCAAGATGGTGAATTCTGCTGGATTACCAAGATTGACGGGTCCAGTAAATCCAGTCTGATTCATCATAGCTATGATTCCCCGGAGCAAGTCGGAAATGTAGCAAAACGATCTGGTCTGCTCTCCACTCCCATAGACGGTGATGTCTTCACCTCTCAAAGCCTGAACAACAAAGTTGCTGACGACTCTGCCATCGCTGGCCGCCATTCTCGGGCCATAGGTGTTGAAGATTCGAACGATCCTGATATCGACCTGGTGCTGGCGAAAGTAATCCATCATGAGAGTCTCAGCTACCCGCTTTCCTTCGTCATAACAGCTGCGAACTCCAATCGGATTCACGTTGCCCCAATAATCTTCCTTTTGCGGATGCACCCGGGGATCCCCATAGACCTCAGAAGTCGATGCCTGCAGGATGCGGGCCTTGGTTCGCTTTGCCAGCTCCAACACATTGGTAACGCCTAACACGTTTGCCTGGATGGTCCTTACTGCGTTGAACTGATAGAAAACCGGCGATGCCGGACAGGCAAGGTTGTAGATCTGATCGGCTTCGATATCGATGGGATTGATAATGTCATGGCGGACCACTTCAAAGTTGTGGAAATCGAGCAAGTGGTAAATGTTCCTTTTGGACCCCGTGAAGTAATTGTCCAGGCAGATTACTTCGTGCTTTTCCTGAAGCAGCGTCTCGCAAATATAGGAACCAATGAACCCAGCACCGCCTGTGACCAAGATTTTCATGGGAGCTAGCCTCTTTGAAGTCCGTCTAAGTGGGATCTGCCAACAAAGCAGCCCATCTTAGCACTGAATGTGTCCCGCAACCACCATGCTGCCATGGCTGCTGGTTTGCCGAGTCACCTTGAAGCAGCAGCCGAGATTCTCTGGACGGTCGGGCTTCGGCCCATTTGCGTCTGCGGGCAGCGCTCGAGTTCTTGCGACATTCCCTCAGGGCAGGTGCTGGAGGGGTCTCCGTAAGCAAACCTGCTGGCTGGAAAAACATTGGCCTGGTCGCGTTCGACCTGCTACCCTTGGCCCGCGACTATAGACCATTTGTGCTGGCGTCGATTCAACCTTCAGGTTTGGAGGCCGTCAAGATGACTGTTCCGCTGATTGCTCCCTATGGTGGCAGTCTGGTGGATCTGAGGATCCCTATCGAAAGATTCGAAGACTTGAAGGCGCACGCGGGCAATCTCCCGTCTCTGCTGCTTTCGGAACGTTCGGTGTGCGATTTGGAGCTCCTGGCGACGGGCGCTTTCTCGCCGCTGGATCGTTTCATGGGCAAGGAGGACTATCGGCGCGTGCGAGACGAAATGCGCCTGGCCAGCGGCTGCCTCTTTCCGGTTCCACTCACTCTGCCGGTTGATCCTGCGCCAGCGATCAAGCTGGACCGGCAAGTAGCTCTGCGCAACGCCAAGGGCGAGATTTTGGCTGTCATGACCGTGGAAGAAATCTACGAGTGGGATTTGGCCGAGGAGGCGCTGAGAGTTTTTGGGACCCAGGACTTGCGCCATCCGCTGGTGGCGGAGATGCACGGCTGGGGAAGGCTCAATGTCTCGGGCTGCCTTCAGGTTCTGCAGCTGCCGCGGCATTACGATTTTCAGGAACTGCGCCTCACGCCAATACAAGCGAGAGTTCGGCTGGAAGAGCTCGGCTGGCAGAACGTCGTGGCGTTTCAGACTCGCAACCCGCTGCATCGAGCACACGAAGAGCTGACTAAGCAGGCAATCGAAAGCGTAGCGGGTGCGCTGCTGTTGCACCCCGTGGTTGGTATGACGAAGCTAGGCGACGTCGACCACTACACGCGCGTACGCACTTATAAGGCACTGGCCGAGAGGTACTACAACTCTGGCCGAATCTTGCTAGCTCTCCTGCCGTTGGCCATGCGGTTCGCTGGTCCTCGGGAGGCAGTTTGGCATGCGCTCATTCGCCGGAACTATGGTGCAAACCATCTTATTGTTGGAAGAGATCATGCCAGTCCGGGGTTGAACTCTAACGGTCGGCCGTTCTACGGCCCGCTAGACGCTCAGGGACTCGTGGAAACTCATAGCGAGGAGCTAGGTGTAGCAGTGCTGCCTTTTCGCGAATTGGTCTATTTGCCTGGCGAGGAACGCTACATGGAGGCTTCCTCTGTTCCCCCCCAGGCACAAACTGCTTCCATCTCCGGAACCCAGGTGCGCGAGTACTTGAATGAGGGCAAAAGTCTACCGGTGTGGTTCACTCGGCCTGAGGTCGCTGAGATCCTGGCGGAGACTCATCCCCCGAGGCATCGGCAAGGTGTGTGCCTCTGGTTTACGGGTCTGAGCGGCGCCGGTAAATCCACGACGGCCGAGGTTCTGACAATTCTGTTGCTCGAGCATGGCCGGCAGGTGACCTTGTTGGACGGCGACGTGGTCCGAACTCATCTTTCGAAGGGACTGGGATTCAGTAGAGAAGATCGTGACACCAATATTCGCCGGATTGGTTTCGTGGCTGCTGAGATTGTTCGCCACGGGGGTATAGCGATTTGTGCAGCTGTCAGCCCCTACCGCGCCACGCGCAACGATGTACGGAACATGGTGGGAACTGATCGGTTTGTGGAAATCTTTGTCGACACGCCGCTTGAGGTTTGCGAAGAGCGCGATGCCAAAGGAATGTATGCCAAGGCGCGACGGGGAGAAATCAAGGAGTTCACCGGAGTCAGCGATCCCTACGAGACTCCACTTAACCCAGAGATTACGTTCGATACAATACGGCACACCCCCCAGGAAAACGCCCATTTTATTTTGGACTATTTGATCAAAAAAGGCCTTGTAAAGCGTTCAGAAGCCCGCCTTGACTAAACTTCCATAGCTCACAGAATCAGCCACCCATACTGTCCCGCTTCCAAATCCAAAACTTGGGTGTCGGTCGACTACTCCGAATGCAAATTTCGGAATAGTTTACGCCGCGTTTATGTAAAGAATTGCCCACAATCGGAAGCCATCGACTACATTCTTGGAACTGTGTCTGTGGAGATAGCGGCGAGGCTCAATCCCGCCGGAGCTCTAACACCCTTTGCTTCGTTGAGATTACAGCAGAACCCAAAAGAGCAGAAACGGTGGAGGTCTTTTGGACAATGTATTGCTCCCTGGTGCAATCAGAAGACGACTTGCGAAATTCAGAACCCCGAGATTCGAGGCGGTCCGCCTCACGAAGAGATTGATCGTGACATTAGAGCACAGACTGAAAAGACGCTCAGACCTGAATTTTCGAGCTGTAGACGACGAAACGGTGATCTTGGACCGCGCAAGTGGGCTCATTCATCAGCTTAACCCCACAGCAAGCTATCTCTGGGATCAGTGCGACGGTTCTTCGACGACGGAGAGCATTGTGGAAAGGTTCGCGCGGGCTTTTGAAATCGAGCCCGCAAGCGCAGAAAGAGATGCGATCAAAGTCTTGAGCGAAATGAAGCAGCTCAATTTGTTGGAAGTAGTCCAGTGAATGTGTAAAGCCAACCAAAGGAGGTGTCAAAGATGACCGAGAACCAACAGTCGAAGCGAGAGTTTCTCAAGACGGCTGCCTACGTTGTCCCCTGCATCCTGACCTTGAAGGCCGTCCCTGCCTTCGCAGGGTCAGGCTCTGGCCGAGTTCAGGGAAACAACGGTGTCGGCAATGGTGAAGATCCGCAGCCGCCAGGGAACCCGCCTGTGAATGACGGCCCCTGGAGTAGCCCAGGCAATCCGGGGAACAGAGGTGGTCCGGAGAACAAAGTCCGCAGTGTTCAGGAGAACAGAAGCCGCATTCGTCAGGAGAACAGAGCCCGCAGTGGTCAGGAGAACAGAGGCCGCAGTGGCCAATAGAGGCTAGTTCGCCGCAACTGAAGGAGGCCCACACAATTAGTTGGTTTCGGCAGCGATACTCTCCCTCGTTCATGGTTCCTCTCCAGGAGACGAGGGGGAGTCGTCAACGCATACTCTCTGCAGTCCTCACACCTGACGATTAGCTCACCCTTAGATTTTACTGGAATAGCTTGTGCAACGCCTGAGCTGTCCAGTCACGTTGACGGAATCCGGCCATTCAAGCGAGCAATCCGCGACTAGAGCATCCTCATATTGGCCAGATTCGCCGGGGAGTAACAAGTGGCCGTACGTGTGAAATCGGAGTCACTCGCGTTTAGCTTTTTCGATGTCGAGGTGCAAGTAACTGTCACCGATCCAGTCTGCAAGAAGCTTCTTTTGGCCAACTATGGCTTCTTTCAGGTGTCATCAAAGTATCCGGTGTTGAGCTACGTCGTCAACAGGAGGAAAGCCGATCGTTTCTTGATCCTGCGGGGTTCTGACCCGCCGCTACAAGCGCATGATGATGGTGACTTTCTCTTCCTGTTCGAGAAGGATCTCACCATTGAACTTCAAAAAGTTCGACCCACGCTCTATTTCGTTCACGCCGCGGTGCTAGAGTATCAGGGCAAGGGCCTAATGCTGATCGCAGCTTCAGGTGGAGGGAAGTCCACGACCACGTGGGCGCTGTGTCATCACGGCTTCCGTTATCTCAGCGATGAGCTGGGCCCTGTTGACGTCAGAACCCTGAAGGTTGTCCCCTATCCCCATGCGCTAAACCTCAAAGAAGCTCCGCCCAGTTATCCACTCCCTCCGCAGACCGTCCGCACATCGAGAACGTTGCATGTGCCAGTGGAGACTCTGCCTGGAGGCGTTCAGAGCGCTCCAACACCCCTGGCCGCAATCTTTTTCTTGTTCTATCGCCCCGACGCTTGCTCGCCTGAAATTCAACCAGTGAATCGGGCGGAAGCCGGAGCTAGGCTGTTCGCCAACGCGCTGAATGCTTTGGCGCATCCAGGCGACGGCCTGGATGCTGCCTTAGAAATAGCAGCCAACTGTTCCTGCTTCGAACTCACCAGTAATGATCTGATGGAAACCTGCTGTATTGTCCGGAGAACAATGGAAGCCCTCGTGAACTCAGGGTGAAGAAGACTCACGAGAGACAGGCCTAAAGAGTCCTGAAGATCTGCCGAGAATCAGGCTGACGACCCGAGCTTGTCAGGGATTGACCAGTTATTGAAACTGCGAAACCTCATGCGCCGTCCAGGAAAGCCCCAGCTAATTTGCCTGCTGGAATCTGCAGCCAGGAGCCATCAAAGCCAAGTGGTCTCGGGCTTCAGTGAAGAACAAGTCAACTGGGCAGTTCGAAATGGCTTGGGCCCATTGCTTGTCTGGGCCACACGGGAAGACCGACTCAGAGACACTTCGGCTCTCTGGCCTTTGCTGCAAGGTGCTGATCTCACCGCCCGTGTAATTAGTGCGGAACATTTTGACGCGCTGACAGAAATCGTCGACTCTTGTGACTTTGCTGCTCCATTGACCCTGCTCAAGGGTATTTCAATCGCTGACCAATACTATCCCGAGCCACATCTCAGACCAATGCGGGACATTGACCTTTTGGTCAGAGCCGAGTCGGTGAGCACCGTCGAATTCGCTCTCGAGAAACTCGGGTACGTCCGTCGGTCTAAGTCAGGCCTACCGTCCTCTTTTTTTGAGACCTACCACCACAGCATGCCTTTCATGCACCCGAGGCGCAATGTGTGGGTTGAAATTCACGACCGGTTGTTTCCACCTGCGACATTCTTAGGGGACAGCGATACTTTTAGCATCAACCGTGTTGTAAATGAAGTGCAGTGTATCAGAGTTCAAAAAGAGAAGGGTGAGCCGCTTGAGCCCCGAGCTCCAGTTAGCCTATATCGCTTCGCATTGGACCAGGAGCTTCAGCACTCTGGGGGGAGTCGTGGCTATGTTAGACATGATTTTCCTCTTGCGAGCCGCACACCGCAGCCTCGACTGGGACCGTCTGCTGCACTGGCTGGATGGTTCAGTCTCCGCCTCGCATGTCTATCTGATCCTAAGCTATCTGAAGCAATACGATCTCGTGAAGATTGAGGAGTCCATCTTCAGCAAGTTGGCTCTGACCCAGCGCTCATTCGGCAAGCTCAACCTGAAAATGTTACATCGTGTCATCGACCGCCACATGTTGGGAGGAAAGAGTGTAGACTCCAAGCGGGTCGTGGAGTTGCTTTCGGTGGTTTGGGGAAATCTCCTCTTACCGAGCCCCCCATTGCTTAATCTCGCCAGGGCCTCATGGAATCTGTTGGTACCGCTTTCTGTGCGCTGCCAGATTGCGAAGCTTCGAATCTGACAGGTTCGTCATCGATGAGCTCGGGCAAACAATCACTGAAGATGACAGCCGTCCCTGCCAAGGGATTGCTGTTGTAGTAGCGTGCGAGTGCCCGGTCGGAGCCAGAAACTGCTGGCCGGACAGGTCGGCTCGCGTCTCATGAAGGCAGATGGTTACGAAGAGTCGGAATCACCTCAAGAGCAAAGCTCTCAGTGTGGTTAGGCTGACACTTCTGGGTGCCACTCGGTCCCGCCTGGCTGTAAATCATCACCAGGGCGCCATTGGTTCTTCCCTTCGTGAAAGCATCCCAAATGGTGGCGCTCTTCGCTTCCAGTTCGTTTGCCACAAGTCGTCCATTGAAATCGTACCAGAAGACAACATCGTAAGGCTGCGAACCTTGAGTAACCCAGCAACGGTTGACCACGACGATCTCCTTGGCGCTGGCAAGCCTTAGGAGTTGGCCGTTGCGGTGAAATGGTCGCATCAAATGGCTTACTGCTTCCTTTTCCTGTTTCTGATACTGGAAGTAGGCCACATACAAATGAACTTTGTGACCGCCTATATCCAGATAAATCTTGTGCAACTCCTCATCCGCTTTCTCCGCTCGAAACAGAGGTGGTTCATAGCCAGGTCGGAACTCCTTCCACTTACCTAGAGCGGACGGAAAGCTGGCCAGGCTCCGTTTCAACGGCACGGGGCCTGTTTGGTAGACTGCCAAGCAGATCATTGTTGACACTAGAGGCGCTACGGCGATTGCCCACGAGCGCGTCCAGTCCGCCGGGAGCCTTTGCCCATCTCTCACCGCCGTCGGTGGTGGCGCCTGATGCCCCAGCCTTCCAGCATCTGCTGTTCTTTTTTCAGCACGCACAAGACCCCATGCGCAAAACAGCAGTCCTGCATAGGCTACCCAAGCGACTGAGATTGCCTGGAACATATGGAATGGCCCGTGAACAACCTCGCCACCGGCGTAAGCCCAGAGTCCAATGAAGACAACGCGAATCCAGTTGGCCACGATGCCGATGACTAGTGAAAAAAGAACCAAAGTCATCTGATTCCCAATTCGTCGCACTGTCAGGTATGCCAATGGAATGGCTAGCGCCAGGATCGAGATCAGGTAGTGGGTACCGCTGCAACTGGAGGCAACTCTAAGTATCAGGCGTGGAAGGATGATGTGGTTGCGATCTAGATGAGCCGGGATGCTGAGCAATTGCAGAATCACAACTCCCATTCTTGCCGTCAGAAGCTGGAACTCCCAATTCCAGGCCAGCACCACTTCGCCCAGAATCGGGAACAGGAAGCACAAGTATCCCAAAGGGAACCACAGTGCTTTCAAATAACGAGTCCCTAATAGCGCAAGGACAAGGCCCCACAGCATGACAATCAGAGAGATTTCAGCCAGAAGCAGGATGGCCCCAGCCTCGCTCACGATCAGAAGAACGGCAGCCATACCCGTGACGAGGATCCCCAGGCCATGAGCAGGCTCGACAGGTAGTTGTGCCAGTTGCTGGCGCTTTGTCCAGACGACAAAAAGGCTGATAGGCAGGACCAGGAATCCGTACGAGAACGCATCACGGGTCCACCAGGTACTAGTCAGGGCTACCAATACCTGTCGGTAGAGACCCAGCCAAAGCAGGGCCAAGACAAACACCTGAAGAATTCGCCAAGCGTTTCGGCTGACTGTGGGCCGAATCTCTGAAGCTGCAGGCGGCACCACGCGGCCCTTCATGATGCCATTTCTCAAATTCTCCAACATCTTTCGATGGGTGACCTCCGAAATCCGCAGAGCTACCAGTAATCATCGGCACCCACCAAAAAAAGTTGTAATCCCCGTAGCTTTAGCCAAACGCACAGAATCGGAGGAGCTTTGCTGTCTCGGTGGTTTCGATAACGAGAATTCTAGCGGAATCTCACACACTCGAAGGGTGAGTTGGGTACAAGCCGTAAATCGCGAGGTCCGTGAGAGCCCTAGAGTGTGCGTACGGGGTCGAACGGTCCTATTGGAGCGCATTGGTTCGCGCCAGATTCCTCGAATTTGCGGCCGTTTGGAGCGAATGCGAAAATCTTGCCCTCTTATGGCATGGTGAGACCGGCCAGAGTAGGCACTAGACCCTGTCTTCAATCTTGTCTTAGCGATAACAAAAGGGTTATTGATTTGGCAGATCCATTGCAAACCATTCGATGTTAGCCAAATCTTTCTGAGAATCACCCAAGAGACAATGCGCCACACGACCAAAAAAATAACCCTATGGGTCTTCGCGCTCCTTGTTGTGCCGCTCCATTTATGCGTTTTCATGGCCCATCGCATGTCAAGACGCGCGGACATCTTGACAGAGTTGCGGGAACTACCGGACAAACCCACGCACGGAATGGCTAGGTCTTCCGACCTAATTCCTCGAGAACAGGCACGTCCATCTGGCCCTGTTAGAATGGTTTACCCCAATTCCGTTATCAGAGGTGGAGTCCGCAATCCCGAGGAGCTGAAGGTAGCTGTTTCTAGAGACAAGGTAGTCGCGTCCCACTTTTCGGGGTTTAGCTTGTCGAAGAGCCGAATTGTTGATTTGAAGGTGGAAAAGGCGGCCTACGTGTCCTACCGAGTTAACAACAAGGTCTACTGGACTAAGAAGAGGGTTAGGTTGATCAAGGGCGAGAAGCTGATGACAGACGGGGTGAACTACGCTCGTGCTCGTTGCGGCAATCGCATTTCGGACATAGCTCAAGCACCGACATCAATTGATGAACCGTCGCACGCGTTCCTAAATACGCCGGTACCTACCGATGGTAATGACCCGATATTGCTGGCCACCGTGCCAGGGCCCTCTGCCTTGTCGCCTGACTCAGTACTTCCCGTCGCTGCTTTTGGCGGACTTCCCGGCTCGAAGTGGCGTCCTCCGTTCTTCGTTCCACTGATCATCGGTGGAGGTACTGCGCCGTTCCTCCATCCCGAGTCCAGAGGAGGCTTAACTACCCCCCTTCCACCTCTCGTTGACGGAGGGCCCAATCCGCCTCCGACGGCCGACGTACCCGAGCCAGGCACGCTGCTCTTCTTGACGTCGGGCCTGGTTGCTTGTCTGGCACTTAGAAGGAAGCTGAGCAGATAGAGAAGAAGACGTCCTGAACCTCTCAGAAAGCCTGAAAGGCTATGCCCTTGCTTCCGCTGAGCGCAGAGAACCTAGCGCAGAGAACCTTTGGAGTGCCGGCCCTGGCCGGGGAGGACTATCTGCACTAGGAATAAGTCTCTTTGGGGCGTTCTCGGCGGAATCACGTATGGGCCAGCTAAATATTGGTTGCAGAGAGACACTGGGTCAACACAGCGACAGCTAAGCGTCAACATCCGCGTTGAGTACTCAGCTACGGGAGAGCGATTCGCGCTGGAGGTGGGAACAGATGAGCCGGGTTCTTTTGATCGGGTCTATCATTCTCGTGGTCGGTTCAAGCGGTCTTTTTCTTTCGAGGCGCATCCTTGAGCTACCCGCCACCATACTATTCTGGACGAAGGTGAGCCTGCGGCTAAGCGGGGCAGCTGGAACTCTCACGGCTCTCGGCTTTCGCAGATGTCTCGGCAAAAAACGTGCCGCCGCAGTTGTAGTGAATCTTACGCTCTTTGTAGCGACCACGGCTTGCTCGCTAGTAATCAGTGAATTTGCCTTACGTGTCATCTTCAGGAATACCACCTCTACCGGTGATAACAGAAGCTACTTTGCTCAGCGATGGCGGCAACGGAGTGTTTCTCTCAACACATGGGGTTTTCGCGAACGCCAATTTGAATTGATCAAGCCCGATCACATCTATCGTATAGCCGTGATCGGAGATTCGTTCACATTCGGCCAAGGAATCGCTGAAGAGGATAGATTCACAAATCTGCTAGAGGCCTCCCTAAACCAGTGGACAGGTGGGTTTCGGTACGAAGTTCTCAACTTTGGAAAACCCGGTGCCGAGACGATCGATCATCTTGTCATTCTTAAGGATACTGTTCTGAAGGCACGTCCAGATTTCGTCCTGCTACAGTGGTATGTCAACGACTTTGAAGGTCACGATAAGACGGCCCAGCCAAAATGTATCCCTCTTGTGCCCTCATCAACCGTTCATCGCATTATGTATCGGTCATCAGCGCTTTACTATTTGGCTAGCCGAGAATGGAATTCAATCCAGAAGACGTTTGGGCTGTCCGGTAGTTACGAGAACTATATGCTCCAGCGTTTTGGCGATCCGCAGAGCCCTGAGTCTCGACAGCCTCTTCAGCTTCTGAAAGATTTTGTTGAGCTCTGCAAACTGGAAGAAACGCCCGTCGGTTTGGTCCTATTTCCGGATGCGGGTCCCTATTTGGAAACAGCTTATCCTTTTGATTCTCTCTATGACCGGGTGTTCGAATTCAGCAGGCAGGAGGACATCATCTGCTTAGATCTTCGTTCGGCGTTTCATTCGCGCGCCGATTACAGGAAACTCTGGGTAAACCAGTTTGATCACCATCCGAGCTCACTCGCAAATCGCCTAGCAGCAGAACTGCTTATGGTCACCTTTGGGCAAGTCTGGCTTTCCTCAGAACTTGCAAACCACTAGCAGCTAGTTACGAGCCTCGGCCCCTGATACCCAGATTTTGGTAGCCACGATGACCGCGCTCGTAGGGTTCTAGTATCTGACGCTGACGTTGGTTGGGGCAGGTAACTGCGAAGTCGAACCGGTCGCAACGGAGCCAAAAATCTCAAGCTCTCGAGCCTGCGCGGCAGGAACCGTGGCACTGCCGAAGACCTCTACCCGGACGTAGCGAGCTTGGACAGACAGAGCTTGAGCGGACCAGCCACTTATCATAGCGTCGGCGCCACTGAAGGCTGTGGACCAAGGATCTCCCGAGTTTCGTTTGTGCTTTAGCTCCCAGTTCCTGCTTACCCAGGTCCCTTCGGCATCACCAAACAGCCGTGCGAAAGTCAAGTCATAGTCTCTTCCCAAATCAAACTCGACCCAGAAGCTGCTGATGTTGCCGGCACCGGCGGTGCAAGCAACGGTCGCGTTCGTGCAGCCGTCCCACAAGTGGTCCACCGAATGATCAGCCGCGAAGTTCTGTGAGTTAGCCGTCATGGTCCCGCTGTGAGCTAGCGAACCACTTCCGGAAAACGAGGCGGAGATCGTCCTCGCTACTTCGTTTGAGGGCGAAGTTTCTGCGCCCGAGGCATATTGCGCCGTTACTGCAAAGTAGTAGGTCCCGGAACCAAGTCCAGCGAGTGTGCAGGTCGTGGAACGACCCACGCTGATGGAGGAGCTGTAATTTCGCGAAGACGTTCCGTAGTAAACCTTGTAGCCTGTTACGTCTGAGTCCATCTTCGGATCCCACGCCAGAGTCACGTCGGCCCCAAAAGCCGCGATAGGGAAGAAAGGCGTTACCAGTGCAAGCAACAGACCGCTCATTCTGAAGAAAAATGACTGCATGGGCTAGGAACCTCCCGAGGAGAACCCGAGTCGTCTCGTGGCTTCGAGCATCTAGCAATTCTCCTGCCACGCGAAGGCAGCCCAGGAAAGGGAGGCGAAGCTCTCCCTCCGACGGAAGCCGCTTGTATCTGGCTTTCGGGCCGTGGTTCCAGCTTCTTGGCGTAGGTACTTTTGGGCTGGGGTGGGGGCCACTGAATCACATTCGCGCGCTGCTCGCGCAATTCTGTAATTCAGGCGGCATTAGCGTTACTCTGCACGTTGGCTGAGGCAGGTGCAAGATGCGACTGCACAACTATTCGGCGACCGTAAGTTGTAAGGCAGTGGTCTCCGCGGCTTCTTGCCGCGGTCGCGGTATTGAACATAGCTGAACACAATACTGCTAGGAGTGCGAGCAGGTGGAAGGAGACCCCAGGCTGTGCCAAGGCTTGTTGACTTCGACTTCCGCAAGGATGGTTGTGCGAGGCCCCGGACTGTTAAGACGGGCATCACCAGGAGCGATGGGACACACTACATTATGACAGTCCGGGCGCTTCGAGCTTTTTCCACAGGCTCGAAACTCATTTCGGGTCGGTATTCTGGTACCATCTCCCTTAGATGATTCACCAGGGCAGCCCCGTCCCTTCGCTCCAGCGATTCTTCCAGCTCACGCAGCCAGGAATCGATGAAACTTCGACTGATACGTGGCCCTTGGAAGATTTTGATCTTGTCATGGTAGGTCGGGAGCACATTTTCCCCTGCCGTGACAAGCTCCTCACAAAGCTTCTCTCCGGGCCGGAGACCGACGAAAGAGATTTCGATATCCTCGCCAGGAACCAGACCTGCCAAGCGAATCATATTTGTCGCGAGATCCAGGATTCGAATGGGTTCACCCATATCCAACACGAAGATTTCGGAACCCCGACCCATTGTGGACGCTTGCAACACCAGTTGAACGGCTTCGCGGACACTCATGAAGTAACGGCGGACGTCGGGATGAGTAACAGTTACGGGGCCACCAGCCGCAATTTGTCCTTGGAACAGCGGAACGACACTGCCATTGCTTCCCAGGACGTTACCAAACCGAACTGAGACAAACTTGGTTTTGTGTGACCGGTCACTGGGAGCCGAAGAAACGATCAACTCAGCCACTCGCTTCGTGACGCCCATGATACTCGTCGGGTTCACGGCCTTGTCAGAAGAGATCATCAGGAAATTCGAAACTCGGTTTCGATAGGCCGCTCTGACGAGGTTCCAAGTCCCCAACACGTTGTTTCTGACGGCTTCGATAATGTTGGATTCCATCATGGGGACGTGTTTGTAAGCAGCTGCGTGAAAGATCGAGTTTACGCCATGGCGACAAATCACCTCGTCAACCCGTCGGGAATCCCGGATGTCTCCAATCTCAGCCACAAGACATAACGAAGGGAATCTGTCGCGCAGTTCCAGCTCGATCTTGTACAGCTCGCTTTCGGCTTGGTCGAAGGCAATGAGTTTCGCAGGCAAGAACCGGGCGGTTTGCCGGCAAAGCTCGGAACCGATCGAGCCTGCGGCTCCTGTGATCATGATGACTTGGCCGGCAATTCGCTGGTGAATGCGCTGTTCGTCCAACCGGACTTGCTCTCGTCCAAGCAAATCGTCCAGGGAAACGTTCCGAATTTGCTTACTCAAGACCTTTCCATTGAGCAATTCACCATATCCTGGGAGCGTTTTGCAGGCAACAGCGGCTGCCCGACAGCAGGCCAAAGCATCGCGCATCTGGCGTCCTGTTGCCGACGGCATCGCAATGATGATTTCCTCGATCTTTGTGGATTCGTGTTGGTGTCGCTCCACAATCTTTGGGACATCGCGACCAGCCCCGAGCACAGGAACTCCCATCAAGTCCGTGGTCCAGGTACTGGGATTGTCGTCGATAAAGCCCAACACTTCATAACCCAGCGAGGCATTGGATTGAATCTCTCTTAATAGACCTCTTCCCGCCGCACCAGCACCATAGATCAGGATTCCCTTGCCAGAGCTACGCGCTAACTTTCGAACAATTGCCTCACTATAGAGGCGCACCGCAAAGCTGGCGCCTGCCGTGAGCAAGAAACAGATAAGAAAATCGATCACATAGACACTTCGCGGGAAGCGCGGCCCGACCACCATGAAGGTCAAAACAGAGAAAGCGACCGAAGCCGCGAAGTTACCCAGGAACAATCTGAGCAGATCCGTGACTCCTACGAAACGCCAGCAAATTCGGTGAAACCGCGCGAGATAAAACACGGCCATCTTTGTGGGTACGATGATGGGGAGCGCCATTGACAAGATGGCCATTTCGGACGCCGACAGACCCATGTCGAACCGAAGGAGAAAGGCGAGGAGTAGAGAAAACGGAATCACCGCCAACTTCCAAAGACTCAGAAAAAGCAATCGATTTTGAGAGAGAATAGATTTCATAAGATTCAGCTGACCAAAGTGAGAGGCAGAAACTTCTTGCTTCGGGCCGTTCTGACAACATCCCTTACCGTGCTGGCCACGTAGAGAACCTGATCCTCCGTCATTTCGGGGTAGAGTGGCAACGACACCAGCCTGGGGTATAACCTCAGAGCCTTGGGGCACTGGTTGCAAGAAAACTGAGCCAGCCGGGCGAAGTAGGGGTGAAGCGGTATCGGAATGAAGTGAACACTGGCCCCAATATTTCTTGCACGTAGAATACGAATGAACTCGTCACGATTGATTGCCAACTGATCCAGATTGAGTCGCAAACTGTAGAGGTGCCAGCAGTGCCTTCCGGAACTGTCATCAGGCGGAAGCTCGACTTCGTCCACCTCGGAGAGCACTTGGTTGTACAGGCCGGCATAATGATTGCGTTTCTTGATAAATTCCTCTTGCTTTCTAAGCTGATGAATACCAATTGCCGACTGAACATCACTCAGATTGTACTTGAATCCACTGGCAACCACTTCGTAGT
Source organism: uncultured Acidimicrobiia bacterium (assembly GCA_963752385.1). Taxonomy (GTDB): domain Bacteria; phylum Acidobacteriota; class Terriglobia; order Versatilivoradales; family Versatilivoraceae; genus CAVVYL01. The sequence continues at coordinate 166,035 of CAVVYL010000045.1, forward strand.
ACCAGTTCCCACGCTCGGAGTATCGGTTCCAGGCATCTTTGCTGATCCCATGCAGACACAAGACCCTCATAGCCTCAAGCAAAGACTCATTAGGGGTGGTGACCATGCCGCCTTCACCGGTAGTCAGATTTTTGGTGGCATAAAAACTGAACGCTACTGCCTCGCTTCGGTTGTGCTCGTCGGGACCACTGGCGCCAATGGCTGATTCTCGGTAGTGAGACCCGACGGCGTGGGCTGCGTCCTCGACAACAAAAAGACCACGCTGCCGTGCCAGTTCCCAGATGCGGCTCATGTTGCAGACTAAACCTCCCAGATGGACCGGGATGATGGCGCAAGTACGGGTTGTGAGCCGTTCTTCGATTGAAGAGGGATCGATGTTTCCGTCGGAGCCCACGTCAGCCAAGACCGGAGTCGCTCCAACTTGCAGAATAGTATTGACCGTCGCGCAGAAGGTGAGTGGAGTTGTGATGACCTCATCTCCCGGTCCGATCCCCAGCGCAGCCAGAGCCAAATGGAGTCCGGCGGTGCACGAGTTCACCGCTAAAGCGTACTTGGCACCGACATAAGCGCGAAACTCCTGCTCGAATTGAGCCGTCTTGGGCCCGGTAGTGAGCCATCCTGAGCGCAACGTAGTAACAACTTCGTTGATTTCCTCCTCGCCAATCGACGGGAGGTTATAAGGGATGAAAGAGTGTTGTGACACCTATTGTCCTAAGACAGGCATTTTTGAACTGCAATGAAGTAAGTGCAATTTGTCTGCCCTTCTTTCGCCGCCCTAACTTATTGATAAACAATAGTAAAGCAGAGAGTAGGGCGCGGTGTCCCTATGCTCCGCCGGGAGTTTGGTCTAATATGGAGAGTAAATTTCCACATTGTGGCAATCAGCTACAGCCCTAGCCTTGGGTAACTAGTAGGCCATACGATAGAAAAACAAGCCGAGCAGGCACTTGCCGACAGTACGGCTGCTCTATCCTACTCCCTGCGGCAAAGAACAGGCTGGGAAAGGCCATTACGATCATCATCAGGCACACAACTTGAGTCTCGGGATGTGACGGCCCAATGGCCGGTGAGTCGACGCAAAGAACAAGCTAACGAATCAAAAGCTCAGAGAACCATCAGGTAGACAGCTCCCAAGGAAGATAGGCGTCAAGCAGCAAGGCGCTAGACCGTAGACGTTTGTCGGTACAGGCTGCCTGCCCACCAATCACTTTGCGAACTGCATCACGGAGTCTTTGGATGAGTCTTTTCCTTGAAATTCGCGCTTTGGCCGCCAGCCCTGCCTCTTGATGGCTTGGTTGAGGCAGTTTTTCAGATGATCTGCCAGAACACCGATGTGAGGCTCTTTCAGAATCTCAAGGTGTTTTCCAGGCACGGCATAGATCGTCAGGTCCTGTGAAATTAGTTGTCTCCAAACCGCAGCCGGATCAAAGGTACCTTCCCAGTCTGCCTGGATCAGCACAGCCCGACAGTCGCAGGGCTGCGGCCTGTAAGCTCTGGCAGCAGCAGGATAGTGATCTGCAAACAGAATCTCACTGATGTAGAACGCTCGCAGAGAGGGCGGTATCGACCGGCCGAGTCGCAGATAAGCTTCGCACGCGAGCCGCTTGGCGTTCTTGCGCAGTGGCGTGCAGAACGAGACTGTAGCGCTCCCTGAAAAAGCTTTGCTTCTTCCCCCACGATAACGCCCGCAGCTGCCGCCAATGATTCGAGACATCGGGGGACCAATCTAGCTGGTTGGACCAAGGGAACGTTGCTTCGAACTGCCCTGAGTTGGGGTTGTCGGATCGATCAGTACCAACAAGCCAACTTCTTCACCAGCCCTTCTGAGCTGAGAGGCCATCTCGAAAGCCACTAGCCCGCCGAAAGAGTGCCCTCCCAAGAAATAGGGGCCGTTTGGACAGATCGCTTTCACATCTCTGAGATAGTGTGCGGCCAAGTCTTCAACGCGTGTATGAAACCTGTTGCCCTCAAGTCCCTGGACCAAACCGTAGACAGGCTGCTCGTGACCAAGATGAGCTGCCAAACCCGCGTAACCGGCGTAGCCGTGCACGCAGAAGAACGGAGGCCTAAGTCCATTCGGTTGTACCGTCACGAGTGACTCGCCTGGCGAGGTCCACCCCCGCAACCTGATCAGACTGGCCATCTGCTCTACCGTGGACGCCTGGAAGACGCTCACCAGTGGCAACTCCTGGCCTATCGCTTGGTTGATATGCGCGAGTAGCTTGACGGCCAGCAGCGAGTGGCCTCCTAATTCGAAAAAGTTGTCCTGGATACTGACCCGCTCGACCTGCAACAGCGATTCCCAAATTCTTGCTAACTGAAGTTCGAGACGATCGCGTGGCGGACAATGGGCATTTCTCACAGCACTCTCTGAGAGAATGGGTTCCGGAAGAGCCTGGCGATCCACCTTGCCGTTGGCAGTCAGAGGGAGTCGATCGAGGCGGACAAAGGCGGCTGGTATCATATACTCGGGCACTTGGTCTTTCATAAAGCTTCGCAGCTCCGCACTCGTCGTCTCCCTTTTCCCGACCGTAAAGTAAGCGATGAGTCGCTTTTCCCCCTTAGTTTCTCGGCACACCACCACTGCCTGCTCAACTGATGGATGCTGGCACAAGACCGCTTCGATCTCCCCCAGTTCAATCCGGAATCCCCGAATCTTCACCTGGCTATCCACGCGGCCCACGAACTCGATGTTGCCATCCTCCCGGAAACGTGCCAGATCCCCGGTCCGGTATAACCTTTCCCCCGCCGTGCACGCAAAGGGATTGGGAACAAACCGTTCTGCTGTCAAGCCCGCATGCTTCCAGTAGCCCCGAGCTAGGCCCTCGCCACCTGTATATAACTCACCGACAACCCCCACCGGAACCGGGTTCAGAAATTTGTCGAGCAAATACACCTGCGTATTGGCTATACCCCGGCCTATCGGAATTGATCTGTCTTGGTCAACCTGTTTGGGTACAGGATGACAGCACGTGAACGTCGTATTCTCCGTAGGACCGTAGCCGTTGATGATTTGTGTGTCCGGCAGCAACTCATTGGCTCGCCTCACGTGCGCTACCGAAAGAGCTTCACCACCGATCAGCAGTCGACGAATTGGCTTCAATGCCTCAGGCACCTCGTCAATCACTGCATTGAACAGCGACGCCGTCAGCCACAGCGTCGTCACACCGTCCCTTTCAAGCAACTGACCCAGGTTTGTCAAGCTGGGAGCCCGATCAGGGTAAAGAACGCAGCGTGCCCCGTGCAAGAGTGCCCCCCAGAGCTCAAACGTCGAGGCATCAAAAGACGTAGGAGCCATCTGCAAAAAGACCTCGTTTTTGCCAAACCGAATGTAGTCGGTACCCAGCACCAAGCGGTTCACTGCCCGGTGTGGGATGCCGACACCTTTCGGTTGGCCCGTCGAACCTGACGTGTACATCACGTAGGCTAAATTCTCTGCCGCTCCCTCACGCGTCGGATTCTCCTCACTCTCTCGACTGATGAGGTACCCATCCCGATCCAGACAGATTGTCTCGACAGTGTCTGGTTCAGTTTGCCAGACCTGCCGCGATATTTTTGACAGGAGCGCTTCTTGCGTGAGCAGCACTTCAATCCCGCCGTCCTCTATCATGTATCTTAGCCGCTGCTCCGGATAGGCTGCATCCAATGGCACGTAGGCTCCTCCCGCCTTCAAGACGCCTAATATCGCTATTACCAGCTCCACCGATCGCTCCAGGCAAATCCCTACCAGTTTTTCCGGCTCTATCGACTTTTTTCTCAAGTAGTGCGCCAGCTGGTTAGCCCTTCGGTTGAGCTCCTGATAACTGACCTGCGTGTCCCCGTCGACTACCGCTGGAGCCTCCGCGACTCGTTCCACTTCGGCTTCGAACAACTCATGGATCGTTTTGTCGTTCGGATAAGGAATTCGATTGTCATTCCACTCAACTAACATTTGATGCTGCTCCGCATCAGTCATGAGACTCAGCGTCGCTATGGGCTGAGCGGGATCTTCAACGATCGACTGGAGCAGGATGTGATATCCACTACCCAGTCGAGTCACCGTTGCAGCTTCAAACAGGTCCGCGTTGAAGATCATCGAGACCTTCAGCTCCTGTTCGCTTTCGACAATGGAACAAGTTAAATCAAACGGCACCTTTTCAGCGTCTGTGGGCAGGGCGGCCACAGTTAGACCAGCCAGCCTCAGGGCGTCTCTGGACACGTTCTCCAGTGTAAACATGATTTGAAACAGCGGAGAAAGGCTGAGGCTTCTTTCCGGATTGAGCTCCTCGACCAGCTTCTCAAAAGGCAGGTCCTGATGAGCGTAAGCACCCATGGCTGTCTCACGGACTCGGGCCAGGAGTTCCCGAAAGCTCGGATTTCCTGAGAGGTCGGTACGCAGCACCAGAGTGTTGACAAAGAATCCGATCAACTCCTCCGTCTCGGTGTAGGTACGACCAGCAATGGGAGAACCGATCACAATATCTTTCAGCCCGCTGTGGCGGTACAGCAGCACCTTGAATGCAGCTAGCAGCAACATAAATAGAGTGACGCCTTCGCTCTGGCAAAACGCATTGAGCTGCTTGGTCAAGAACACGGGGATCACAAAGGAATGATTTGCGCCACGATGGGTTTGAATAGCCTGTCGCGGCTTATCAGTGGGAAGCGCCAGTTCAGGGGTTAGGTTGATCAGTTGATTCTTCCAGTAGTCCATCTGCCGCTGCAGCACGTCATGCTGCAACCAGTCTCGTTGCCAGATTGCGAAGTCTGCGTACTGAATCTGCAATGCAGCCAGCGGCGAGGGCCTGCCTGTGGAGAAGGCCCTATACAAAACCGCCAATTCCTGGAAGAACAAATCCGTGGACCAGCCGTCCCACACGATATGGTGCATGCAGAGAAGCAGGACGTGCTCTTCCTCGTTCAGCCTGAGGAGCGAAGTGCGAAGGAGGGGCCCTCGCATCAAATCGAAAGGGTGCTGTGCGTTCTCCGTAGCCAGCCTGCGGACCTTCGCTTGCTTTTCCTGGACCGGTGCCTTGCTCAAGTCTATTAGCAGTACTTCCAGGGGCTGGTGCGAGGATACGACTTGGAACGGCTGCCCCTCCTGGACCCTAAACGTCGTTCGCAAGACTTCATGCCGACAAATGATTTCATTAATGGCACGCTGGAAAGCGGCAAGATTGAGAGGACCGGTCAAGTGGTACGCTTCCGGAATGTTGTACACAGCCCGGTCAGAGCCCATCTGGTCAAGAAGCCACAAACGCTGCTGCGCAAACGATAGAGGAATGTCAGGCACTTCTCCTCTCGGCTCAATTCTCTTGACTTCAGAGTCGCAAATGCCTTCCTCTGCCAGAAGGTATTCGAGCAGTCTTAGTTTGTCGCGAGAAACCTCAATCGTCTCGAGACGGCCTTTGTCGCTCATTGGACCCGACTCTTCTCTTGCTCAACTTTGCTTTGCAGCGTGCTTTTCACGTCCGCCAACGACATTCCTTCGATCTTCTTTAGGATCCGCGCAATCTTCTCTGCTTGCCCGGTCGTATCCAGAGCGACGATCGCTTGTGACAATCCCTCGACGGTCGGTGACTCAAAAAGCGCACGGAGAGGCAGGTCAACGCGCAGCTTGTTGCGTATTCTCGAAATCACCTGGGTCGCTAAGAGAGAGTGGCCACCCAACTCGAAGAAGTCGTCGTCAACGCCCACTTGTGCTGTGTGCAGGACCTCGGCCCAGATTGCAGCCACTGCCTCCTCGACAGGGGAGCGTGGTGCCTTGTAATCACTGAGTTGCATGTACTGGCTTGAATCAGGAGCGGGCAGCGCCGACCGGTCAAGCTTGCCATTGGGAGTCAGAGGCAAGGAGTGCAGAACCACAAAAGTAGACGGCACCATGTAGTCCGGAAGTTTTGTTTTCAGGAAGTCCCGCAGCTCTTGCCTGAAATTGTCAGGAGCCGAAGCGGTGTAGGGAACATTGGTGTACTGAGCTAGAGGTCCCAAAGAACCGCGACCCTTTTGAAAGGAGAAGAACCCGTTCCTGGAAAACTGAGCAACGGCTCGGCTGATTATTACGTCACAATGGCCCCGCCTGTCGGGCCCAGACCAGGTGATACTCAGGTCATAGGAGAGTTGCTCGCTCAAAGATCGCCATTCCTCAAGATCTTCGCCTTCAGGAATGGGTCCGAGCCTGCGCCGGAGCTCGCCCACTGTGGCGGGACCTCCTTCAAGAGCGGCTAGTTCAACCGCTTTCATTCTCCACAGGAGACGATGCTGAGGCACGCCGCTAACATGCAGACTTTCAGGCTTCGATGTTTGCAGGATTTGACGCAAATCCTCAAGGGCTAACCTCTCCTTCTCCCAATCCAACAATTGAGTTGCAACCGGCGACTCGGCAACCGCGGCAACATGCAGAATCACTTCATAGTGGGTATCGGAATGTAATCTGGAGGCCTCATTCTTGAATTGACCTCGCGACAGTTCGATTTGCACATTCTTGATTTGTGGCAGATGACTTCTCAACGCGTAAAAAAAGTTGGGAGCGATCATCAACCGGTTTTCCTTCTCAATTCTCCCTCTAACAATCCTCAGGAGCTCCCGAGTTGACAATGAGGAGTCGGACTTGTGAAGCTGATCGCAAGTATAAAAAACGTCGAGAAGAGTCTGGTCGGGTACATCCCCCAGGTAAATGAAGCCTCCCTTTTCCAACGTTTGGACCGCTCCGACTAAAACGCGAAGCAGGTATTCACAGCTGGGAAAATACTCGACCACCGAATTGAGGACCACGGCATCGAACGCCCCGGGCTGCACACCCGAAAAGTCATCCGCCATTCGGTGAAACAGAGTCACTTGCGGAATTGGCTGGCTGGAAACAGCAATCCGCTGCTGCAAATTCTCGATTGCTGTTTGCGAAAAATCCGTTCCCCAGTACTTCGAACAGTGTGGAGCCAGCTGTGTGAGCAACAAACCGCTGCCGCAGCCAATTTCCAAAACTCGAGTTGGCTTCAGGGCTCGAACTCTCTCGACGGTGTTGCTAATCCATTCCGACACTTCTTCGTCAGTGTTTGGCAGGCCCGACCACTTGAAGATCTCAAAAGAAGGATCGCACAGGTCGGAAGAGTTGCGCCGTAGGTCATCCACAGCCCGGCGATACTGAAGTTCCCAAAGAGCCTTGGTTTCGTTGACCTTTGCTTCAGGGCCCAATTGGGGCTGCTTCCCAACCTGTACCGAGTGTGGGACAACGTAAGCGACCAGTCGCGGGTCACCGGGAGTGTCCTCACGGACCGTCACAATGCTTTCTGCCACCTGCGGATGCTGTCGCAGTAACGTTTCGATTTCCCCCAGTTCGATCCGGAACCCCCGAATCTTGACCTGATTGTCCATGCGGCGCAGGTATTCTAATTCTCCATCAGCCCGCCACCGGACGAGATCGCCCGTCCGGTACAACCTCGCTCCAGCCCTCTCACCAATCGGGTCTGGCACAAACCGCTCTGCTGTAAGTTCCGGGCGATTCAAATACCCACGCGCTACCCCAGCGCCACCCACAAACAGCTCACCGCTTATCCCCACTGGCAGTGGCTCCATACGCTCATCCAGCACGTAGACTTGGACATTGGCAATTGGCCGTCCGATAGGGATGTCGAACGGTGTGTGTCCGTTTTTCGCCTCGTAGACACAACAGCCAACCACGGTTTCGGTCGGTCCGTATTCGTTGATGAGCCGCGTTTCAGGCGCCTGAAGGCGCCACGGTTCCACATCCGCCGCCAAAAGCGCCTCCCCGCCAATGACCAACGTCCGAACGTTCCGCTCATTTGGTTTCCCGTCGAGAAGGTCATTGATCGCCCGAAGATGCGAGGGCGTAAGTTTCAACAACGTCAGGTCTGACGCCTCCTTCAAAGCCGCCACTAGCTCTTCCACTCCCACGCCATCTCCGAGCAAATTGACGCAATTCCCAGCTACCAGCGGCCCCAACAGGCTCGTCACTGTCAAATCAAACACCAGCGGCGATTGTACAAGCGTCCCGTCTCCTTCTCCGATGCGGTATGCCTCCGAGCTCCATTGTAAGTAGTTGGCAAGCCCTCCATGAGTAACTTCTACTCCCTTCGATTGACCAGTCGAGCCCGAGGTGTAGATCACATAGGCCAAGTCATCAGGGCAAATGGATCTTGCCGGATTCCAATCGCCTTCTCGACTGATCTCTTGCCACTGGGTGTCGAGGCAAATTGTGTGCAATTGCTGGTCGGGAAGACCTCCTAGCAGACTCTGTTGGGTCAGCAGCACAGAAATCTCAGCGTCCTGCAGCATGAACGCAAGACGCTCTTTTGGATAAGAAGGGTCGAGGGGGACATATGCACAACCGGCCTTGAGGACAGCCAGCAGGGCGGTCACCATGTCCAACGAACGCTTCATGCAGATTCCCACGAGCGCACCGCGCCTTACATCGAGAGAGAGCAGATGGTGTGCGAGTTGGTTTGCTCTGCAATTCAGAGTCGAGAAATTCAGTCGTTCATTCTTACAAGTCACAGCTAGGGCTTCGGGTATCCTCTCGGCTTGGTTTTCAAATAACTGGTGTGCCGCATTGCGTGGGAAAACCTCGTCTTGTGTTGTTCCAATCAACAACCAATTGGTTCCGCTCATCTTTGGTCAACAGCGGCAAGGTGTTGATAGTTTGGAGTGGACTCGCGATCATGCCCTCCAAAAGAGTCTGATAGTGGCCCAAAAGGCGTTGAATCGTCGGCTCATCAAACAGGTCCGCATTGTAGTCACACTCGAGCCGGAGCTCGCTGTCTTGCTCCACAACGTTCAAATCGAGGTCAAAATTAATATGGCTGCGCGGATTGACGCTGATTGTGAATTTCAGACCTGCGAAATCCAAACGACTCAATGGCGGATCCAGGTTGAAAGTCACGGCGACCAAAGGACCTCGCCTGGGATCGCGCGCCAGATTGAGCTTCTGAATCAACGAACCAAACGTGTACCCTTGATGTTCAAAGGCATCTAGCAGAGTGCGCTTGACCGACTGGAGGAGATCAACAAAGCGTTGGTTTCCATCCAGGTGACCCCGGATGGGAAGCAGATTCGCACAGTGCCCGACCAACTCATCGCTGCCTACAATATTTTGACCAGCGGCTGGAATGCCGATAATCAGGTCATCCTGTCCGGTCCAGCGATACAGGAGCACTTCGAAAGCAGCGAAAAGCGTCGTGAACAGCGTCGAGCCATTCTTGGCGGCGGTGCGCTTGATTTCATTCCCAATCTGCTTGCTGATTGTGCGCTCCTGGTAGCAACTTTTGTAAGATCGTGCTGGAGGTCGCGGGTGGTCTCCTGGCATGTCAAGAACAGGCAGCAAGCCAGTAAACTGGCCTAACCAGAACTGCTCCGTGGCAACTGCTTCAGGCGTCTGTTTCTGCTCTTCCTCCCATCGGACATACTCGCGGAACTGCATCGGCCACGGGAGTGAGCTCCTTTCGTGCTTCACATTCGACGAATAGAGCGAACTTAGCTCTCTCAGGACAATGTCATAGGACCAGCCGTCGCACGCAATATGGTGCACCGTGAAGACCAGAAGATGATGATCTTCTTCCATGCGAATGATCTGAAATGAAAAGAGAGGCCCGCTTTCCAAATCAAAGGATTTCTGTGCTTCCTGCACTAGCAGGTTTTTCAGTTCGGTATTTCGCTGGCCACTTTCTAGTTTCGAGAGATCCAAGAACGGGACTTCCACCAACAATGAAGGAAGAAAGCGCTGGTAAGCTCCATCGGCGCTGAAGCTAGCCCTCAAAGCCTCGTGGCGATTGACGACCGTTTCAATGGCTTGCTGCATTGCCGTCAGTTCGAACCGCCCATCAAGACTGACTATGCAAGACTCATTGTAGGCAGCAGAGGCCGCCGGTCCCATTTGCGTGGCAAGCCACATCTCCCTTTGTGCCTCAGTTAAGGGCACATTTCCGTCTCCGTCATCCCTCGGTACTCCTTTCAAGGCTGAAGTGCACGGAACAGAAGGAGCCTCGCTAGCTCCAGGCAGAAAGCCGGCCTCTTGCATTTCGGCCACGCTCGCCTTGAAGGCGCTGACTAGAAATGCGACATCTTCGGCCGTGTGGGCTGTAGACAGGAAACCAACACGCCCCTCCCAGATGTGCACACCCTTGTCACGGAGGTAATAGAACAGTAAGCCTGCATGTTTCAGATCAGGGTGAAAGTCGTAATAGAAGATCGAACTGAAATTCTGAAGGCGAATGGGTACCTGTCGCTCCTCGAAGTATTCGTTGAGAGTGTGGACAAATCGAGCCGTCGTTTCATTCAGCTCTTCCTGGAGGGAGGGACCTGTGGTCTTCAGATAGCCAAGTACCGCATGGGCAGCAGCCATTGCCAGGGGGTGTCTCACAAAGGTCCCTGCAAAGAAGGTTACCCCGACTTCTGGAAAGGAGTTGTCGCCAAAGTGCCACATGCCGCCGTCCAGCGCATCCATCAGCGTTGCTTTGCCGGCGAGAATCCCGATGGGCATGCCGCCACCCACAACCTTGCCGTAGGTGGCCATATCGGCCTTGATTCCGAACCAACCTTGTGCGCCGGAGAGATGTACGCGGAAGCCTGTGATGACTTCGTCGAAAATCAAAACCGTCTCGGATTCTTCAGTTATGCGGCGTAATTCTTTCAGGAACTCGCTTGGCTGCAAGTCGGGATGCCGGGCTTGCACGGGCTCAACGAGGACAGCGGCTATCTCCGAAAGGTGATCTCTTATGGTCTGCAAGGACGTCGGACTGCCGTATTCGAGCACCATTACATTTCCAAGATTCTCCGCTGGGATGCCCGGCGCAATGGGTGCAGCTCCCGGCTTGCCTTGGATAGTCAATGGACGAGAGAGCACTTCGTCAAAGATCCCGTGATAGTCTCCCGAAAAGAACACGACCTTGTTTCGTCCCGTAACCGTACGTGCAACTCGCAACGCCGCCATGACGGCCTCAGACCCTGTGTTACAGAAGGTCACGCGCTCCATACCGGTAAATTCGCAGATCATTTTGGCCACATCACCGGCCAAACGAGACTGTGGGCCGATCTCCACTCCCAGTTTCAGTTGCTCTTCCACAGCTCGGATGACGAAAGGTGGTGAATGTCCCAGTAGATTGGCCCCAAATCCCAAGGTCACGTCCACATATTCGTTACCATCGATATCCCAGATTCTCGATCCACTGGAGCGCGCTGAAACGATTGGATAGACCATCTCCTTCCAAATCTGGCGGAACCCTCCAGCCGCACGTGGGTCGCAGAAGTGCGCACGATGTTCTTGCGCCAAACGCTTTGATTCCGCCGTTTTCTGGTTGTACCGATGGATCAGATCCTCAAGGCATTTCTGCTGTCGAGGCGTCAATCCTCCAGCCGAGCCCCGCTCAATGGCTTTGAACGGACCAAAGCGTTCACTGTCCACTCTTTCACTTCGTTTCGTCCCCGCAACCGGCTGGCTTACAGCAGTCAGGGCAGCTATGTTCGCTTTGTCACGCAAGAGCCCGCCACCCGACGGCGCTTGACGCAGCAACTCCATCTGCCGGACCATGATCTCAAGCTGCTGCTTGATGACTTGCTTCACAAAATCATTGCCTGAACCGTCTCCTCCGCTCATCGCAAGTGCGAGTTCCTTGCCCCGGCTCTCAATCTCCGCTTCTAATGCCTTCGTGAGCCTTGAGGGCGGGAGCACCATGGTTACCTCAGCAGGCTGGCTGGTCTTGGCCGGCCGACTGGCAGGCAACAGTGCCGGGGGCATTTTCTCTTCGAAATAGGCCGAGAGACTCTCCAGGCTGCCCGAAAGGGTCGCAGACCCAGTGGCAGCAGCTGGAATGGACGCGGCGGACGGCTTCAGAGCAGCGGGTGTGGGTTGGAAGGTTTCCGGTGGAAGCTGGCTGTCCAGGAAGCCAGCGACGGTCTCTAACGTCGGCAGGTCTTCCATAAGCTGCCGAAAAGTGACCTTAACCCCAAACTTCCTTTGAAGCAGCTGAGCTGCTTGCGTCAGCAGCAATGAATCGAAACCCGCTTCCAGAAAACTAGTTTCTGCCTCAAAACTCTCCAGACTAGTACCGGAAAGATCCTGCAGTTGGGAGCGAACTAGAGCGACTAAGTAATGCTTTCGCGAAACGGTTTGATCCTGAAAAGCAGGGCTTTCGCGTTCTGTTGTACACTGCAAGTTGCTCTCGGGAGCCGGGGAAGACGGCGAAACGGCCACTGTCGCGGTCGGAGCGAGGGCAGGGGAGGCCGCATCGGGCTCTGGCCAATAGCGCTTTTTGTCAAACGGATAGGTTGGCAGGACCACCCGCTGACGACGCTCGCCGGAATGGAAGCCCGCCCAATCAACCCTGACACCCGCCGTCCACAAATGTCCCAATGTTTCGAGAAGACTGCGTACTTCTTCATCTTTGTTCTGAAGCGAAGACAAGACCAGCTGCTTGGTAGACCGGTTGGGATGTTGGCGGGCAAGCGTTGTCAGGGTCTGTCCCGGCCCGACTTCCAGCAGAATGTTCTCTGGGTCTTTCGTCAATTCACCCACTCCATCGGCAAAACGCACGCATTGGCGCAAATGCGCGGCCCAATAGTCGGGACTCGTGCTCTCCTCGGCCGTGACCCACCTCCCGGTGACGTTCGACAGGTAGCGAACTTGCGGGGGGCTGAGAGGGTTTTTTCTGAGAAGTTCCCGGAACGGCTCAATGACCGGATCCATCATCGCCGAATGAAATGCGTGGGAGGTGTGAAGCCTCCGACCCACGATCCCCTTGCCCTTGAGCACCTTCTCCAATGCCGAAACAGCCTGCGTATGGGCCTGAAACCACACACAGGCTCGGCGAGTTAACGGCAGCAATCGAGAGTTGGCCGTCCAGCAGCGCCGCAACCTCTTTCTCGCAAAGTCGCACGGCCAGCATGGCACCCCTGGGAAGGCCCTGCACCAAGTGGGCCCGTTGCGCCACCAGCAGGACCGCCTGCTCCAAGTGGAGGACGCCAGCTAGGCAGGCAGCGACATATTCGCCCACGCTGTGGCCGATCATCGCAGCGGGTCTCACTCCCCACGACATCCAGAGTCTGGCCAGAGCGTATTCAGTCACAAACAACGCTGGTTGAGTCACGCGAGTCTGAGCCAGCAACTCCTGAGAAACGCTTTCTTGGCCTTTCGCCGGATACAGCGAGTGCCGCAGATCCAAGCCAAGCACAGGCTCCAGCAGTTCGGAGCACTGGTCGACCACCGCCCGGAAAACTGGCTCTGTCCGGTACAGCTCAGCGCCCATGCTTGCGTACTGAACTCCTTGCCCCGGAAACATGAAGACGACCGGGGGCTCCTGAGTTCGTCGCTCGCCTGCGAAGACCCGCTTTGGATCTTGAGCTTCCAGAACCTTTGCAGCATCCTGGGGGTCTCGAGAAACTGCGAATCGCCGGTGCGAAAATTCACTCCGCCCCACCTGCAGTGTGAAAGCTGCATCCGCCAGGCTCATTCGCGGCCTTTCTTTGAACCAAGCGGTCAGGTTACGAGTAGCGGCTTCAAGCGCCAGCGGCGTCTTGGCAGACAGAAGCAGGAGTTGCCAAGGGCGCGAAGGGCCGGACGGGGGTATCTCAGGCGCTTCTTCGAGCACTACGTGGGCATTGGTACCGCCGAGTCCAAAGGAACTGACGCCGGCCCGTCGGGGTACATCCCTACTATTCCACGGTTGAGTGGTCTCACAGACAATGAATGGGCTGTTCTCGAGTTCCAGCCTAGGATTCGGCTTCTTGAAGTGCAGGCTGGCCGGGAGCAGGCCGTGGCGTAGGGCTAGCGCAGTCTTGATGAGGCCAGCAACCCCCGAAGCCGCGTCCAAATGGCCGATATTCGACTTTACTGAACCGATCGCGCAGAATTGTTTTCTTTGGGTCCTGGCCCGGAACGCCTTGGTCAGGGCAGCCAATTCAATCGGGTCGCCCATTGGCGTGGCTGTGCCGTGGGCTTCGACATATGTGATCGTTTCCGGATTGATGCCAGCTAGTGCGTGCGCCAGAGCGATGACGTCGGCTTGCCCGTCGACTCCCGGGGCCACAAAACTCACACGCTGGGAGCCATCGTTATTCAACGCGGCACCCTTGATGACGGCGTAGATCTGGTCGCCATCTTCCAAGGCCTCCTCCAAGCGTTTCAACACGACGATGCCCATCCCGCTACTAAAAACGGTCCCCTCTGCCTTTTCGTCAAAGGTGCGGGTATGCCCATCGGGCGAGTTGATGTTGCCCTCCTGGTAGTAATAGCCGCGTTTCTGAGGCACGGTTACCGAGATACCTCCTGCCAAAGCCATGTCGCATTGGTAGGTCAACAGCGCCTGGCAAGCCTGGCAAACGGCTACCAGCGAACTCGAGCAGGCCGTATTCAAGCTGACAGCTGGCCCTTTCAAGTTCAGCTTGTAGGCAACTCGAGTCGCAATGTAGTCCTTCTCGTTGCCGAGCATCACTTGCTGCTGGCCGGCCAGCTCGACGAGATCCCTACGATGGTGCAAGGCGTGAAGGTAGTACGTATTGAAGGTTGCACCAGCGTAAACACCAACGGAGTGATCTATCTGGCCCGGAGCGTATCCCGCCCGCTCGAGCGCCTCCCAGCACCCCTCGAGAAACACTCGCTGTTGGGGATCCATCACCTCGGCTTCCTTCTGGTGAATGCCAAAAAAGGCTGCGTCGAAGCAGTCCGCGTCCTTGAGCACTCCGCGCGCCGGGACATAACTTCCGGCTCTTTTGAGTGCCGCCACGTCAAGTCCAGAGGCTGCAAGTTCTTCATCTGCGAAGAAAGTGATGCTTTCGCGACCCGCGGTAAGGTTTTCCCAGAATTCCTCCACGGAGTCTGCGCCTGGGAATCTACCGGCCATTCCGATGATCGCAATTCCTTCCTGACGCGATTCGCTCATGCTTGCCTTGTTCTCCTTGCTGGTCGATGAAATCGGGCTAGTGCGCCTCTCTGCCACTGAGCGCGGTTTTGGATTTTGGACACTCCATTGAACCCACCCGAAGGCTGGCTCAGGTGCCGTGCCAGCAATCGGATGCTGGGATGCTCGAACAGGCTGACGATCGGTATTTGCTGGTCTAACTCGTTGCACAGCCGTTGATGCAATCGCGCCAACAAGAGGGAGTGGACTCCTAGATCAAAGAAGTTCTCTTCGGCGCTGACCTGCTCTACGAAAAGCACTTTCTGCACAATCCGGGCTATGGTTAATTCCATGTCCGTCTGTGGCGGTACGTAATTCTGTGAGGGCATCGGCTGCTGCTCATGTGTCGACAGTGCCTTCCGGTCCACCTTGCCATTGCTGGTCAAAGGCATCTTGTCCAGGATCATAAATACCGTTGGCACCATATACTCAGGCACCTGCCTCTTCAGATAGCTTCTCAGTTCAGAACGTGCTATCGGCTGATCGAGCACCACGTAGGCTGCGAGCCGCTTTTCTCCGAGGGCGTCCTCCCGCGCAAGTACCACAGCTTCGCGCACGGACGGATGTTGACACAGGGACGACTCGATCTCGCCCAACTCGATTCGGAAGCCGCGAATCTTCACCTGGTGGTCGATTCTTCCCAAATACTCGATCTCGCCTCCGGGGAGGAGACGCCCGAGGTCGCCGGTCCTGTAAAGCCGCGCCCCGGGCTTGTCACCGAATGGGTCTGGAATGAACCGTTCTGCCGTGAGATCAGGACAATGGAGATAGCCCCGCGCCAAACCGGGTCCACCCACGTAGATCTCCCCCGCTACACCAATCGTAGCCAGCTCGTGCCGCGCGTCCAGGATGTAAACCCGTAAGTCGGGAATCGGCTCACCGACGACGCTGCCCGAGTTCAGGTCCTCTGGGCTCAGGGGCCGATATGTGACATGAACCGTCGTTTCGGTGATCCCGTACATGTTCACCAACTTCGGCTGCCGGGCGGCATGCCGTTCGTACCACGGACGCAGGTTCCGCATTGTGAGGGCTTCGCCGCCGAAAATCACGTAGCGCAAGGCGAGGGTTTTAGGGCCGACCGTTTCCTCGGCCTGAATCAGCTGATAGAAAGCCGAGGGCGTCTGGTTCAGCACCGTCACCCGCTCGGTCGCGACCAACTGGTAGAACGCCTCCGGTGAGCGGCTCACGAGATAGGGCACAACGACCAAACGTCCCCCGAAAAGGAGCGCGCCCCAGATTTCCCACACAGAAAAGTCGAAAGCGTTGGAATGAAAAAACGTCCAGACATCCTGCTCGCTGAAACGAAACCAGGAATCCGTCGCCGAGAGAAGCCGGACGACGTTGCGATGAGTGACGAGCGTGCCCTTCGGCCTCCCGGTAGTACCGGAGGTGTAAATGACGTAAGCAAGATGCTCGGGTGTGGCCAGAGGCGCCAAATCCTCGATGCACGCCTTATCTGGAGTGGGTGTTTGGTTTGGAGAGTCTACGCAAACAACCCGCGCTTTGGTTGGAGGGAAGTCGGTTATGAAACTCGTCTGGGTGAGCAACACTAGTGCCCTTGCGTCTTCGAGCATGAATGCGAGGCGCTCTCGGGGACAGGCCGGGTCAATTGGCAGATACGCGCCGCCCGCTTTGTGAGTGGCCAGCAGTGCCACGATCAAGTCAATCGACCGCTCCATGTAGATCCCGACGATTGTCTCTGCGCCTACACCTAAACCTCGCAAAACGTGAGCTAGCGCATTCGCTCGAGCATTCAGCTCGCGATACGTGACATTCAAGCGCTCGCACGTTACCGCGACCGAGTTTGGTACTCGTTCTACCTGTTCTTCAAACAGTGCATTGAGGGTGGAACTCCCATCGAAGGGAATCCTGGTTAGCGCCTGCCGGTTGTCGGGACAAAGGTCAGGCGCATCCAGGTGGTGGACAAGCCTATCTTTCTGAATTGAAGAGATAGGATACGTTTCCATCGTCAGCCCCTTCTGTGCTAGATCACTTGCTGCGGCCGAGTTTCATGTCAGAATCAATCTCCCTCCTCACCTGTCGCGAGAGGATGGCCCAAGGCCGAATTAGACTAGTGGCAGCTGCCAACGGAGACATAACCCTCGGCACTACAAGGTCGCTCGCCTCGCCCAGCAACCACTTCTCACGTGAACCTGATTGATAGGGCCAACTGCCGCAAAAGAGAGGCTTGTTGTCTCGTGGACAGACCAGAGCTGCCACTGCATCAGTCCACAGATCAAAGCTGAAGAGAGTCCAAGGCAAGTGAGCACCCGGTGTCCCGCGCACGCTGACCAAGCAGGGCGGTAATCCGGGATCAACTGAAACGTCAAATTGATCCAGAGGAATCGACAACCCATCTCCGCATGCCTTCACATAGGCCTCCTTGCGAGTCCAGCAACTGAAGAAAGCCCTGAGCCTGAGAGCTGCGGGAATGGAGTAAAAGGCACTGACCTCGCCAGCGGAAAAGCATTGGTCGACGAGCGCGTGCATTTCAGGAATAGGCCGCATAAGTTCCAGGTCCACTCCAATCTCGCCGAAGCCGAGCGCGTAGATCGACCACCCCAAGGAATGTGCCACATTGAAGTGTAGTGGCCTTTCATTGGGGATTTTCAAATAGGGTTTCCCTTGGGGCCCATAGCTGAAGACGAGTTTCGCCGGATCCGTCTCCAAGTAGGTTCCGAGGATTTCTCGAAGCACTCCGCGACACACGATGAAGCGTTTCCTATCTCTCTCGAAATGCAAGCGGAGTACCCTCTGGTTCTCGTCGCGCGAAAGCAAGCCTGCAAGTTGCTCATGACGCGCTTCGGCAACACTGTCGAGTGCTGTCGTCCAGACCAGGATTTGTCCATTCCCTAGCCGCAGAACATCTCCAGGCTCACCAGCTAGATCCATGAACAGCTCACTTTCCGGAACCTCGGAACGAGGTTCGCTGATCGGGCAGACCTGTGCAAGGATCGGACCAAAATAAGTGGCAAGCTTTGCTGCGACCAGGTGCAGAGCGGTTTCAGGCGACGACTACCCGTCAGGCACCTGTCACAAGGCAGGCAAAAACATTGGTTTGCTGGGGGGGTTAGGAGGAATAGAGGGAGGCTTTGGTGGGTATTCGAAGGCTCGAACTCTTTTCGAGGCAACCAAGAGTCCTGGGGGAGGATGGACTTCTGAGCGTGGGTAAAGGATTGGAGAAGATTGGCACTGGCTTACCTTCAATTTGGCAGAGGTGTTCACAGAAAGGACTGGGCATGAACCTATACGGAAAGACAACCCACGACGCCACAAAAAGGCGTGATCATCGTGGCTACTCCCAAGTTGGCACTCTGTTTCGGGACTAGAACAGCGGGCGGCAATCCAGGCGTGATGGAGGATTATCCGCCACTCCAGCTATCGTGGGTCGCGATTCTACTCGATCAAGCCGTGAAGGTTGCATCAGGAACGAGTTACGATGAGAGGCGTTTTCGTGCAGAACGTGAACTTCGTTTTCGCTGCCCAGCGCTATCTAGCTTGATTTCTTGCGGCCATCCTCTTCCATCTTTTTCCTTAAGCTGAGTGGCCGCATGTCCGTCCAGACTTCCTTGACGTATGCCAAGCATTCAGCCTTCAATCCGGACTTGCCCGCTTCTCTCCAGCCCAAGGGGATCTCTCGATCCGCTGGCCAAATCGAGTACTGCTCTTCGTGATTGACCACAACCTTGTAGATGGTTGTGTCGTCCTTCTCGTCGACGTTCATCTTTCAACTCCTTTCCTTTTAGTGACAAGCCGGCCAATGGCTTGAGGCGCCAGACTAGGATTGCTTCAAAATACCGCCAACCCGGGTATGAATGACGAGCCATGTTTAGGCTAGCCGTCCTGAGGGGGGTTTTGCTCTCCGAAGGGCAAACTCCTTCAGTCTTCGCCAATCTGCCGGTCCGCCCCGGCCGTCAATCAAATGGAAGCGATCGACAGAAAACTCCAGATCCCATGACTTCCTTAGGCTTTCAATGATCCGATGCTTCGTCGCCTCAGAAAAATCCCCATACAACAAACTCAGGTGTGGCATGTAAGGCGGGCCTTGCTGCAGACCGAAAACGTCACGCGCTTCTGAGTTGGCGCCGACGACTGCTGGTGTTTCGAGAACCCGTACAAAAAGACATCGGTAGTACTCGTTCAGTTGATCCAACTTGGTCAGCCGGATCGAATAGGGTTCGATCCGATCGGCAAGGCGTTCACAGTGAGCCGCGACGGCGTCCTCGGCTCCCGGGATGTGTGATAACAAGGTAACGTGAGGCTCAAACTCTGGGGCCCCATGTTTGCGGCTTAGATCGGCAATGATTCGCGCCAGCCCGTCATACAACTCGCCGCCGGGCAGAAGCCAAAGCGCATAAGACTCCGTCTCTTGCATAACCATGATCGGAGCCAATCTATCCAGTGGACCGCGCAATTTTGAAAAGGGTTTTGAAGATGAGAGCAAGATCAAAACACACGGAGGACCGCTGAAGGTATTCCTTTGCCAGACGGATTTTGTCGGGCAGGATACGCTGCTGATAAGCCTCTTCCGGGTTTTCGAAATTCCCAAGGACCTCCGCTTCATCCCGGTACCTCAGCGAGGCCAAATCCGTCAGGCCAGGTCTGACCTGAAGAATCTGCTCGAAATCCTGGTGAAACATGTCGACGTATTTCCGAACCTCGGGACGGGGACCGACAAAACTCATATCTCCTTTGAGAATATTGACGAGCTGGGGCACTTCATCAATCTTTCGTCTTTCGCAACCACCTTCCCAGATTTGGTAATCCTCGGGTCGTCTCCGAAAGTGATCGGTCCTCCCCGGAGAGGAGCATCTTGAACCATGGTACGAAATTTGAGGATGACAAAAGGGGCGAGGCCTCTTTCCGATTCGCTCATGCCGAAAGAAGAACCGGGCCTGGTGAGTCGAGCTTGATCATCACAGCCACCAAGAGAAGAAAGGGGGAAAGGAGGACGAGGCCAATTCCGGCCAGGATGAGGTCAAAGATCCGTTTCATTAGGGGAATATGCGCCCGAGTTCTCGATCCGAGGACTTGACGCGAGTGCGAGCCTCCTCACTTCTTCCGGCTGCGACTCGTGGCTTTTCAAAACCCACTCGTTGCAGAGGCACACCGATGCAAGCCAGCATCAGGCCAATGAAGTAGGTAGGACCGATTTTGCGGTTCCAGATGGCATCGTCGTTCGATGAGCGACTCAGCGAAACGGCCGTCGATACTCGCTCCAGCTCTTGATCTCCAGGCTGTCTAGCACCCCTTGTTTTCTCTCCAGAGCCTCCACAAATCGCTGGGCCAGCTGAATGTTTGTGATCAGCGGAATGTCGAAGTCGACTGCCCTGCGACGAATGAGGTAGTCATTGGTAAGCTCATCTTCCCGGAAATTCTTGGGAATGTTAATGACAAGATCAACCCTTCGTTGGCTAATGAAGTCCAGCGTATTCGGCGTCTTCTCTTCGAGAGGCCAGTGGAGAACTGTTGTGTTCACACCGTGAGCCAGCAAAAAGTCTGCTGTCCCTTGCGTTGCAAAAAGACTGATTCCCAGTCTTCCTAAAATCTGCGCACTCTCCAGAAACGAAGCCTTGTCCTCGATGGGTCCGGTCGACAACAAAATACTTCGAACGGGAAGTCGATACCCCACCGACAGCAGAGCTTTAAGAAAGGCTTCCTCGAAATCATCTCCCAGGCACCCAACCTCGCCCGTCGAAGCCATTTCGACTCCCAGGGTAGGATCGGCGCCGTCGAGCCGCATGAATGAAAATTGTGGCGCTTTGACACCGACGTAATCGACATCGAGCAGTGACCCATTGTATCGACGTACCGACCTCTCCCATGATAACCCGAGTGGCTAGGTCAATAAAGTTCACTTTGAGGATCTTCGACACAAAAGGAAAGCTTCGCGAGGCTCTCAGGTTACACTCGATCACCTTAACCTCGTTGTCCTTGGCAATGAATTGAATGTTGAAAGGGCCGTGGATCTCGAGGGCGGCAGCGATTCTTGCGGTGACTCTCTTGATTCGCCGCATCGTCTCAAATAGGTCCTCTGGGGGGGTAGCACTAAGGTTGCATCTCCGGAGTGAACACCGGCATTCTCGACATGCTCAGATATGGCAGACGCAATCAGTTCGCCGCGGCACGCGACTGCGTCCATTTCCAGTTCTTTGGCGTTCTCCAGAAACTTACTCACAACCACCGGATACTGCTGCGAAACCTCTGCCGCCTTCTTGAGGAACTTGACCAACTCGATGTCGCTGGTGGCCACGCTCATGGCGGCGCCGCTCAACACGTAGGAGGGACGGACCAGCACCGGGTAGCCGACCCGTTGGGCAAACGCCTTGGCTTCTTCAACGCTGCTCAACTCTTTCCACTCTGGCTGCTCAATTCCGAGCCGGTCCAGGAGTTGAGAGAACTTGTGCCGATCCTCGGCCGTATCGATGCTTTCAGGAGAAGTGCCGAGAACTCTCATACCCAACTGATGCAGCGGAAGGGCAAGATTATTGGGAGTCTGGCCGCCCATGGAAACGAGAAGGCCGGTCGGGCCTTTCTTTCTTGTAGATTTCCCAAATGGTTTCCACACTGAGCTCATCGAAATACAGCCTGTCACTTTCGTTGTAATCCGTGCTGACCGTTTCGGGATTGTAGTTGATGACGACGGTTCGGTAGCCCAGGCGCCGCAGAGTCTGCACGGCGTTCACTCCACACCAGTCAAACTCCACAGAACTGCCAATGCGATAGGCGCCTGAACCAAGAACCAAGACCAGCCTCTTCTTCACAGCCGCCAACATCGTCTTCCCGTCCGTTGTAGGTAAGATAGAGGTAATTAGTCTGAGCGGGGTACTCAGCCGCCAGAGTATCAATCTGCTTGACGACAGGAACGATTCCCAGGGCTTCCCGCTGTCGCCGGACTTGAGATTCCGGTTGTTCTGTCAGGCGACCAATCTGCTGGTCAGAGAATCCGCTTCGCTTGGCTTGCCACAGAAGGTCTCTGCAAACGTTGTCCCGGCTGCGCCTTAGATTCCTCCTCAATCCGAACGAGGTTGGAGATTTTGTGCAGAAACCATTGGTCGATCTTGGAAAGCTCATGAATCCGATCGACGGAATACCCCTCTTTCAGTGCTTGAGGTATCGCGAAGATGCGCTGATAGGTCGGCTCACTGAGCTCTTTGTCTAAGATTCGAAAAGCCCAGGTCGGGGTTGCCGACCAGCCCCAACACGCCGATGTCGAGCATGCGCAACGCCTTTTGCAGGGCCTCCTCAAACTTCCGGCCAATGGCCATCACTTCCCCAACGGACTTCATACCCGAACCAATGCGAGTCGAGACGAGCCGAAACTTCTGGAGGTCCCAGCGCGGAATCTTGACCACCACATAATCCAGCGCAGGCTCGAAGCAAGCGGTGGTGACGCCGGTGATCGAATTCCGCAAGTCGGCTAGGCTGGAACCTAACGCGAGCTTGGCAGCGACCAGGGCCAAAGGATATCCGGTCGCTTTGGAAGCCAGAGCGGAACTCCGCGACAAACGGGCGTTGACTTCAATGACCCGATAGTCCTCCGATTGCGGATCCAACGCATACTGGATGTTGCATTCGCCGACAATTCCCAGATGTCGAACGACCTTGATAGCAACCTGGCGAAGGAGGTGATACTCCTGATTGGTCAGCGTCTGGCTGGGGGCGACGACAATGCTCTCGCCCGTGTGGATCCCCATGGGATCGACATTCTCCATGTTGCAGACGGTGATACAGTTGTCGAAGCGGTCGCGGACAACCTCGTACTCCACCTCCTTCCACCCTGTAAGGAACTCCTCGATGAGCACCTGAGGACTATGCACCAGGGCTTTCGTCGCGCGTTCCCGCACAGCCTCTTCGTCAATGCACAGGCCAGAGCCCAGGCCACCCAGGGCGTAGGCCACACGCAGCATCACCGGATAGCCGATGTCGCGGGCCGTTCGGACGGCATCCGCAACCGAGTGGACAGCCGCGCTCCTCGGGGTCTTGACTCCGATCTCGGCCAGCTTCCGAACGAATAAGTCCCGATCCTCAGTCTCCCGGATGGCTTGAATGGGTGTTCCCAGCACTGACACACCGCAACTCCTCAGCACACAGGTCCGCTCCAGCTCCAGGCCACAGTTGAGGGCGGTTTGGCCGCCGAACCCGAGCAGGATGCCGTCCGGCTTTTCCTTTTGAATCACCCTCTCTACGAAGTCGGCTGTGACGGGAAGAAAATAGACCTGATCGGCAAGGTAGTCTGAAGTCTGAATGGTGGCGATGTTCGGATTGACCAACACAGTCGCGATGCCTTCTTCCTTGAGCGCCTTAATCGCCTGGCTGCCGGAATAGTCGAACTCGCCCGCTTCCCCAATCTTCAGCGCGCCACTTCCCAACAGCAAAACTTTCTTAGGTTTCTGATCCATAATCCCTGGTCTCAATCGCGAAAACCGAGGTCATTGAAAGGCAGGACTACAGATGACATCCATCCGTGTCATCTGCGCCCAAAAGTTCTCTGCGCCTCCGTGCCTCTGTGACCCGTTTGTTACGGGCAAAGGCTGCGCTGTGGTTCCTTTCCAGCTCTGGCGTGCTGGGATCGAACGAAATCACAAGGTTCGTTGGAACTCATCAAAGAGAAAGTCGGTGTCGACTGGGCCTGGGGCCGCTTCCGGATGGAACTGCACTCCTCTGAACGGCTTGGAGCAGTGGCGGATACCTTCGTTGGTATCATCGTTGGCGTTGCTGAACCATGGCTCCCAACCCGAAGGAAGAGTCCGGACGTCCACGGCGTAGCCGTGATTCTGCGATGTGATGTAACAACGCCTCGTCCCGACCTCGATGCAGGGCTGGTTTTGCCCGCGATGGCCATATTTGAGTTTGTACGTATCGCCACCAGCCGCCAACGCTAGAATCTGGTTCCCAAGGCAGATGCCGAAAACCGGATACTCCCGCTCCATGGCCCGCCTGACATTCGCGATGGTTTGTGCGCACATCTTGGGATCTCCGGGGCCGTTCGAAATGACGATACCGTCGAAATCCTCTCCTAGGAAGTCGTAGTCCCATGGAACCTGCGTCACAGTAATGTCACGATCCAGCAGCTTTCGGATGATGCTGCTCTTGCAGCCGCAATCGACGACAATCGCGCGTTTCCGGCCTCGGGAATGAGTGATGGGCATTTGGACACTGACTTGGCCTACCAGATTGTCATGGTTCGGGTCGTAGAAATCTCCCTTTCCGTTCTCCGTGGTGATCATGCCCAGCGTGCTTCCACACTGCCGAAGATGTTTCGTCAGGGCTCGCGTGTCGACGCCGGCTAGAGCCGGCACTTGTTGATCCTTCAGCCACTCCACCAGACTCTGGCTCGCGTTCCAATGATGATAGGCACCGGAGATCTCAGACACGACCAGTCCGGCAATTTGCACTCGACTTCGACTCGAAAGAGCCGTTTAGCCTGAAGTCAGGTCCGCTGGCGGCGACTCCATAGTTGCCTACCAGCGGATAGGTCAGAACCAGGATCTGGCCCCTGTACGAAGGATCCGTAAATGCTTCGGGATAACCCACCATACCGGTGTTGAAAACCACTTCTCCCGCGACAGGTCCAGGAAAACCGAAGGCCTCACCCTCAAATACGGATCCATCCTGAAGAATCAGGCGATTAAACATACATTGAGAACTCATCATTTTTCATACATCGCCCGATCCACCGTTTTACCCACGAGCTTGCCGGGACGAAGCTAGCGTTTCGGAACAAAAACAATAATCCTTGCCCGTAAGGGACAGCACAAGATGTCCTGCAATCCCGCCCATGCCAGTTCCTTGTCGTGGCAATCTGGGCGCGCTTTTGGGGTATGGTCTCTGCCGCTCAGTCGAGAACGGATGGAGCACGGCGGCGGCGAGCTTCACGGCTAAAACAACGTGTAGATGAAGGGCGC
The DNA here is from genome assembly GCA_963752385.1 of uncultured Acidimicrobiia bacterium. Lineage (GTDB taxonomy): Bacteria > Acidobacteriota > Terriglobia > Versatilivoradales > Versatilivoraceae > CAVVYL01. The sequence goes on from CAVVYL010000045.1 coordinate 190,819, forward strand.
GACTGCAGAACCTGAAGTGAAAACGATCAGGCTGCCCAGCAAAAGAAGGCAAACAATGATGGGCAACAGCCAGAATTTCTTTCGTTCTTTCATAAATCCCCAAAGTTCCACCACGAAATCAGTCATTTGGACCTCCCTTGACAAGAAAAGGTTCTCAATATTGTTTATTCATATGGGTCGCGGGACGAAATCCCTTTTTCACACGATAGGTTTCTGCGTTCGGCTCAAATCGGCGTAGCATTGGATCTTTACGCATAAGCCGCATGATCCAACCCATGGGGGTGACCACGAAAAAGAAGATGACTGCCATGATGATTCGTGTGTTGACCCACCCCAGGACATGCCCAAGTCTCATCCAGCCACCATGAGCTGGCGCCAGAATATTGGGAAATACGACGGCAGGAGCAATCAACAGACAGGCCAGAACCAGAGCCCAGAGCCGAAGCCCTCCACGATGAACCAAAAAGGGCCACAGCGAGATCAGGGCAAATATCCCGCCCACGATGAAACCAAACTTACGCAGTTCGCTGCGACTTGCCTTGTCCACCAATCGAAATTCTCCTTTGAGAATGATTTCCCCTCCTTGTCAAGTCTTGTCGAGGAGGGGATCAAGGGGAGGTCTTTCCCGCACATCCAGACCCCCTGCCGCACAAAACGCAGCGTCCCCCTTGCAAAAGGGTTGCAAAAGGGGGACAAAGCCGCAGATTCTCATCAAACGTGGCTGACCCTGGGAGCGCAGGCATCCTTGCCTGCTCCTGGCCGCTCGTTTTCAACGGCCCCTCAGGCCGCCTTTGTTTCACTATCGCAAGCGCCAGCCACTAAGACAACCAGAAAGTTCAGATTCCCCCTTTTTCAAAGAGGACTTACGGAGAGATGGCGTCGCTCCTGACTACCTAATCCAGCGCGAATTCCTTCCTCCAATCCACATCCCCCGCCAGCGGCTTTTGAGCCGGCTTGTACAGCACACAGTTTTCCATGACCAACACATCCATTTCCGTTCTCATAAAGCAGCGATAGGCATCCTCGGGCGTACAGACGATGGGTTCGCCTCGCACGTTGAAAGATGTGTTAACAATGACCCCGCAGCCGGTTTTCGCTTCAAACGCCTTCAGCAACCGATAGTATCGGGGACTTGTCTCCTCGTGCACGGTCTGGATGCGGGCCGAATAGTCCACGTGAGTAATAGCCGGAATGTCGGAGCGGGGCACATTGAGCAAGTCAATACCCCACAAAGCCTGTTGTTCGCCGGTCATGGCAGTGCGACGCTGCTCCACGACCGGGGCTACCAGAAGCATGTAGGGGCTGTCGACATTCAGCTCGAAGTAGTCCGCTACTCGTTCTCTGAGGACCGATGGGGCAAACGGCCGGAACGACTCACGGTACTTGATCTTCAAGTTCATCACCGATTGCATCTTGGAGCTGCGGGCATCCCCGATGATACTGCGTCCCCCCAGGGCTCGCGGGCCAAACTCCATGCGGCCCTGCAGCCAACCGACGACCTTCTCTCCAGCGAGTTCCTCGGCCACTCGCTTGAAGAGAGCCTCGTCGCTGAATCGCTCATAGGGAGCATCAATTTTCCGGAGAAACACTTCAATCTCCTCATTGCTGAAGGAAGGTCCCAGGAAGGCCCCATGCATCGCGTCGCCTTCCTGCACGGTTCGAGCTTGTTTTTGGTAGCCATACCACGCCGCCAAAGCTGCGCCCACGGCCCCTCCGGCATCGCCGGCTGCCGGCTGGATCCATAGCCGCTCAAACGGACCTTCGCGTAGAATCCTTCCGTTACCCACGCAGTTCAATGCCACACCCCCTGCCAGGCAAAGGTTGGGCTGCCCGGTTTCGCGATGCAGGCTGCGAGCCAGGCGCAGCATCACCTCTTCGGTTACGTCTTGAATTGAACGAGCCAGATCCATTTCCCGCTGGGTCAGAGGCGATTCCGGCTTTCGTGGAGGCCCATCAAACAGCGAGTCGAACTTCCCATTGGTCATGGTCAGCCCGATGCAGTAGTTGAAATAGTCGATATTCAAACGGAAGGTCCCATCGGGCTTGAGGTCGAGGAGGTGATCGTAGATTGCCTTTACGTACTTGGGCTGGCCATAGGGAGCCAGGCCCATCACTTTGTACTCGCCCGAGTTGACTTTGAAGCCGGTGTAATAGGTGAAGGCGGAGTACAACAGCCCGAGGGAATGCGGAAAGGAAATCTCCCAGAGAGGAGTTATCTGATTGCCCTCGCCACTCCAGGCCGAAGTGGTGGCCCATTCCCCGACCCCATCCATGCAGAGAATCGCGGCCCGGTCAAACGGAGAAGGATAGAAGGCAGAGGCCGCGTGGGATTCATGATGCTCAGTAAAAAGGATCGGCGGTAAGGTCTTTTCAGCATCACCGGCCAGCGCCATAAGTTCTTTCCTGAGCACATCCTTCAGAAACATCTTCTCTTTGATCCACACCGGCATGGCCGCGATAAAGGACGCGATCCCTCGTGGGGCAAACGACAGGTAGGTCTCCAGCAACCGCTCATACTTCAGCAAGGGTTTGTCGTAGAAGACGATGTACGTCAGATCATGCAGCCCAATGCCGCCTTGCCGCAGGCAGTACCGAACCGCATGACCAGGAAAGCCGGAATCGTGCTTTTTGCGAGTGAAACGCTCCTCTTGAGCTGCGGCAACAATCTCCCCGTCGCGAATGAGACAGGCAGCACTATCGTGATAGTACGCGGAGATCCCTAAAATGAGCATTGCCTAGTTTCTCCCCAAATCGTCCTCGACTTTGACCGATTGGTGAACTCGCTTGCCGACCAGGTCTTTCGAGTTCTTTGTGGCTCAGCCTAATCCCCCGTGGCAGAATCAGTGGGTTCGAATTCTGCACGTTAATGCCCATAAACGAGCCAAGGCGGAGGTTTCAGGAGGGTTGCAGAGTGGAGCGTTGTCTGTCGCGCTGCGACTGACTGCTGTAGGCTGGAGGCACAGCGAAAGCCGCGGCGATTCGCTCCTGTCAGAATGAACTTAGCTTCTTGAAACCGCGGGTTATATTGGAAGGCAAGAGGAGGTTTGGCATTTCACTTGGGGAATAGAGTGTTTCAGTTCGCTCCCACCGCTGCTTGCACTGTTTATCTCAGTGCTGCAGGCTCCCTGAGGCTGATACTCCGGCACGATTTTCTTAAGGAGCTGCAGGACCCCGTGCTCATTCCGTAAAGCAAGAGCGTTTTCGAGCTCAAGAATCCAGGCCGCCATAAACTCACGTTTGATACGAGGTCCTCGGAAGATCTTGATCTTGTCGTGGTAAGTAGGCAGGATGTTCTCGCCTTCGATGTTGAGCTCTTCAAACAGCTTTTCGCCGGGCCGCAAGCCCGTAAAGCGAATTTCAATATCCTCGTGGGGAGCAAACCCAGCAAGACGGATCATAGTCTGCGCCAGATCGAGAATGCGAACCGGTTCGCCCATGTCGAGCACAAAGATGTCAGACCCTGTCCCCATGGTTGAAGCCTGCAGCACGAGCTGAACCGCCTCCTGAACACTCATGAAATAACGGCGGACGTCGGGATGTGTCACTGTAACTGGACCGCCTGCGGCAATCTGTTCCTGGAACAGGGGAACCACGCTGCCATTGCTTCCCAATACATTGCCGAACCGAACAGAGTCGAATCGAGGGTCCCCGCCCGGAACTGCTGGAGCCCAGGGAAGAAACGATGAGTTCGGCGACGCGTTTGGTCGTCCCCATGATGTTTGTGGGATTGACAGCCTTGTCGGATGAAATCATCAGAAAACTTGAAACTCGATGGCGGTGAGCGGCTCGGACGAGATTCCAAGTCCCAATGACGTTGTTCTTTACAGCCTCCAGGAGATGCGCTTCCATCAAAGGCACATGCTTGTAAGCAGCAGCATGGAAAATGGAATGGACCCGATGCTTGAGGATGACTTCGTCAATGCGCTGGAAATCGCGAATATCGGCGATCTCCGCCGCCACTCGCAGCGAAGCATGTTTGGAACGAAGTTCAAGATCGATCTTGAATAGCTCGCTCTCGGCCTGGTCCACAACGACCAGCCGCCCTGGTTCATGAGAAGCAATCTGACGGCAGAGTTCCGAGCCGATGGAACCGGCGGCTCCGGTCACCAGAATCACCCGGCCGGCGATACTGGCCCGTATGCTGGATCCCTCCAGCTTTACCTGCTCCCGCCCCAACAGGTCCTCCAGTTTGATATTGCGGATCTGCGCGCTCAAAACGCTGCCACTCAACAGCTCGCTGATGCCAGGAATCGTCTTGCAGGAAACACCCGCTGCGCGGCAATTGGCCAAAGCGTCTCCCATCTGCCGTCCCGTAGCTGAAGGCATTGCGATGATCACTTCATCAATTCTCGGCGAATGCAGCCTGCGTTGATCGACGACCAAGGAAGCGTCACGCCCGCTGCCCAGCACCGGGACACCCATGAGCACCCTGCCTTTTAGCTGCGGATCGTCATCCAAGAATCCGACGACCTGGTAGCCTAGTGACGGATTGCCCTGAATCTCGCGAAGCAAAATTCTGCCCGCAGCGCCAGCGCCGTAAATGAGGATTCCTTTGCCAGGTTGGTGCGAGAGCGCACTCACCAGAACCTCTTTGTAGACTCGAACGGCAAAGCGGATTCCCCCTGTGAGGAGGAAGCAAAGAAAGAAGTCGATGGCATAGACCGACCGGGGAAAACTCGGGCCCATCAAAACAAGACCTGCTGCCACAAATCCAACCGAAGCCAGCAGATTGCCGCCCAGAACCTGTACAAGGTCCAGAATGCCCACGAATCGCCAACAGCCTCGGTGCATTCCCGGTCAGCAGAAACATCAGCATCTTTGTTGGGATCGCAACCCACAGGCCTCGCTGGAAGGTGGAGATCTCAGAAGGAGGGATCACCAGATCGAAGCGTAGAAAGAAAGCCCCCGCCAAAGCCAGTACGATCATGCAAACGTGGCCCATGACAACAACTGATCTGCGATGATAATAGATCAAAGCTTTCATGGGAGAGTCATCACACCTCGGCCATAACCGCCACCAACCTGTCTCTTCGCGTCACCCACACAATTTCGTTTTTCGACCGAGATCACTTGCCTCAGCCGTTCCTCGGTCATGGCTGATGAGTAGAGCGGGAGGGAAATCATAAGGGTGACTCACAGATTCTCTCAGATCGGTCTCCTCGACAGAGCTGCTGCGCTTCCAATCCGCATGCCCGCGTACCAAACGTGGTAAAGACCGATATACCTTCCAAATAGTTTGCCGTCTCTTAAGATACTAATAGATAGCCTAGTACTGGGGTGCGGTGCTCCTCCGATCTGAATGTCTCTATTGGATGACATTGGCGAGATTACTCCCACAAATTGGTCAGCGTGACCACTGAAAGAAGCTGAGAATCACTTTCGTCTGCGTTTCGGATGGAGGTCAGAACAGCCATTGATCTATCCCTACCAGGTTTGACCCTCGGGGAAGCAAGATACGAAGGAACGCAAGCCGGTGGTTGGACAATCACCTGAGCTGCTTCGACTTTCTGATCACTCCCAAATAGTGCGTACAGAGGAAGGGGATTTTCCCCAGCAGGTAACACGCCGTCCAGGAATAGGGAGCGACGAAACGGACCAGCGGAGGCGCCAGGGTAATCCGCTGGAGTTCGATGCGACAATCAGGAAAGAGCTGGTGGATTTCTCGTTTCTTCAAACCTCGAACATCCGGATTCCTGGGATTGCTGACGAGAAAGTCATACCAGAGAATCAGGCCCTCTTTCTTGACTACCCGCAGCATCTCAGAGGCTATCCGTTGTTTCACCCGGCTATCCAGGACCGAGGTGAAGACCGTGGACTGAAGCACCAGATCAAAGACCCCATCAGAACATCCGAGTTCTGTTGCACTCCCGCACTGTATTGTTACTGTCTGGGGGCACAGTCTTTCAGCGTTGGTAACACGGTCAGAAAGCAGCTCGACTCCCGTGAGATCTTCGGGACGAGCTCCCCACTTGATAAACTCGCGAAGCCAATAACCTGTTCCGCAGCCGACTTCCAGGATTTTTTTGCCTTCAAGAGGCGAATAACCATGTCCCTCTAATAGCGCCAACACCCGACGTTCGCGTTCCTGAATCATGAACAGGTGGCCGGGACTGAACCACGAGTAGCGGACGTCGCCGCCTTGCCGTTTCGCATAGGCAGAGCGAATCCGGGCCTCCTCGAGCTGGACGCATCCAGAGAATGGAGGGTCCATGTCCTGTCTTGCCTCGTAGCCTAACTAGTCAAGGGCTGTCGCCCTTGATATCCCTGCGGGATACGGAAGTCAGAAGTCAGGAGCCAGGAGTCAGAATGGCTTTGCTGTAGGCATTCAGCAGGCGACTGACTTCTTCCAGCAGTTGCAAGAGGTTTTGAGTTTCTCCGTAGCCCAGGTCGTGCGCCAAAATCAGGTAGTAGCGGCATTCTTCGATGGATCCCTCAGCCATATTCATGAAGCGGGTCTTATCGGCCGGGCCGCGTTTGCGAAACCCTTCGGCAATGTTGGCTGGAATCGAGACGGCGGCGCGCCGCAGCTGGTGCGACAACCCGTAGAGCTCTCGTTGAGGAAAGCTTTCTGTGAGTCGATAGACCGCGAGCACAAACTCATGGGCTTTGCGCCAAACAATCAGATCCTGAAAGGTCCTCGCCGCCTCTCGTTCTTTGGCCATGGGCTCAATCCCGACAAGAGGATGCTGGCAAAGGCATTCCTGACATATGCTTCCAGGTATCTCAACCCACTGGAGGATGCCATGAACGCCTTTTACCAGCACCATCAGGATAACATCCGGATGCAATATCGTTGCTTTGATCGCCTACTGCTCAATGGGCTGATCCAACCCTTTCAGCAGCCCGAGCGAGTCGTCGGTTTCTTCAACAGCTATCGCAGGCTCTATCCAGTCAGCCGAGACCTGCTGCGCCAGATTTCCACCCAGTACCATCAATGGGTGCTCCAGCGCTCCCAGCAATGGAAAGCGCCCATCGTCGCTGCTCCCGACAGCCGTCGGGATGACTTTGTCGCCCCCTTCTTTCGCCGCGCCCAACCCGATCAGATTGTGGTGACCTTGAAAGCTCGGGAAACGGCTCGCATCCTGACCAGCGTCGGCAGCGATAACCGTTGGCACTTGGAGCTGAAACAGCGCTGGGTCGAGCAATACAACTTCTACCTCCAGGATGCTCGCTGGGGCCGGATGTTCGTGCGGGTTTGTCCGTACTTTCCTTTCTCAGCCCGACTCTGTTTAAATCAGCATCACTGGTTGGCTCTGCGCCTGCATGAACAGGGCATCCGCTTCCGCCAGTGCGGCAATGCGTTCCTCAGCTGTAGCGATCCCCAGGCCCTGCAAGAACTGGCTGACTCGCTGACAGCTCGTGACCTAGTCCAATGCGGACAGAAGTGGCTGACCTATCTGACGCCGTTCTTCACCGAGAAAGAACGTAAACAGGCCGGCTGCCAACATCGCTTGTTCTTCTCCCAAGTCGAATACTGTGACAATCTGGTTTTCCGGCGGCGGGCCGCTCTGGACCAGTTGGGAGAACGGCTCCTGGATGCGAATCGGACCCTGGGCCAGCCCAACAAGCTCACCGTCATCTTCGGCCGTAAAATCACTCCGCGCTATCGCGGCCAGTTGCAGACCGTCATTGAAGACTTGGACCTGCCCAACCCTGTTGAGCGAAGCCACTACAAACACGGCTTCCTCAAGCAATATGTTCGCGACCATCTGCTGTTGCGGACCGAGGCTGCCACCAACGATGTCACCGACTACGGCGTGCGCAAAGCGGTGGAGCAGCTGCCCCAACTGCGGCAGAAGATGCAAGCCATCACCAACCGCTACCAGGACGTGCAGCAAGACATCCTGGAGACCTTTGTGGACCGTGGCCAATTGCGCCAACTCAGTCAGCCGACGGTATTACCCAATGGGAAGCGCATCCCGGGGCTGAAACTGGATCACCCGCGCCAGCTCGCTGTTATGCACGCCTTGGTGCGCTTTGCGCACATTGCGGCCAACAATACTTTTGCGACCCCTGAGATCTATTCCCAGGTGCAAGAGGCCCTCGGGCTAACCCCATCGCAGTACAAACTCAGTTCACTCCGCTACGACCTGTGGAAGCTCCGCGCCAAGGGCTTGGTGGAGAAACTGCCTCACTCCCACCGTTATCGATTGCCTGCGGTGGGATACCGCCTCTGCTTGGTTTACCTGAAGCTGTTTGAAAAGATCTACGCTCCGCTGACGGCAGGATTGCTGGCGCCTTTTGACGGAGATCGAGCACTGCCTGCGGAACGACTTGCCCAGCTCGATCGGCTGTACCAGCGTGTTGTCGCGGCTCTCGACCAACTGGTCGAAGCTGTAGGAATCAAGGCCGCTTGAGCTTTCCAGTCCCTTAGCGAGGAGGAAAACATACATGATTACGTTTCACAACAATCGATCCGCCAAAAAAACGAGAGCAAAATTCTCTTTTCACCGCGCATAACGGTCTATACGAAGTGATTTTACAGCGGAGGGCTCTGAGGTTAAAGTTAAGCTCTGTAGAAAGCCGCTATGGCTTGAACGACGTAACGTTGCTGTTCGTCGGTCAGCTCTGGGTAGATAGGCAGAGCGAGGGAATCGCGGGCAGCCGCTTCTGCCAGTGGAAAATCATTTGAACGATAACCAAGAAAACGGAAGCACTCCTGAAGATGCAGTGGCACTGGATAATAGATTTCAGTCTCTACACCTTGCTCGCGAAGGAACGCCTGCAGACCATCGCGATTTCGAAATCGGGGCACAAACTGGTTATAAATATGGCCCGGCGAGTCATCAGGCAGCTGCACGCAACTCCCGAGGCCCTCGGCCTGAAACAAAGCTCTGTAATGAGCTGCATTCTTGCGACGGGCTCCCGTCCATTCAGCCAAGTACTTCAGCTTGACACGAAGCACTGCCGCCTGGATGGCGTCGAGGCGGAAGTTACCTCCAAGCAAGCGGTGGTAGTATTTGGGCTTACCTCCATGCACACGGAGAATCCGGACTGTCTCGGCTAGTTCCTTGCTGTTAGTGACTACCATGCCGCCGTCCCCAAAGGCACCCAGGTTTTTGCTGGGAAAAAACGAGAAGCAGCCAAAATGGCCGACGCTGCCGGCTAGCCGTCCTTGCCCATCGCGTGCACCGATAGCTTGGGCAGCATCCTCAATCACAAAGGACCCCGTGTCTTTGTGCTAGGTCACAATGGGATCCATGTCGGCGACACGGCCAAAGAGATGCACCGGAATAATAGCTTTGGTCCGCTCTGTTATCCTTGATTCGACGGCTTTGGAATCAATGTTGAAAGTCAGCGGATCGATGTCCACCAAAACAGGCCGGGCTCCCAGACGTGCAATGGCTCCAGCAGTGGCAAAGAACGAATATGGCGTCGTGATCACTTCGCTGCCGGTCCCGACGCCAATCGCCATCAACGAGACTAAGAGTGCATCGGTTCCGGAAGAGACACCGATTGCGTAGCGTGTCTCGCAGAAGGCGGCCACTTCTTGTTCCAGCGCGGTCACTTCAGGCCCGAGAATGAAATGCTGGGAATCGCAAACCCGGTCAATTGCCTCACGGATCTCCGTACGTAGCGCGGTGTATTGAACCTTCAAATCAAGCAGCGGCACCCTCACCATGGCATGCCACCTCCATCCCTTTTTTTGAATGACCGGTTCGCAGTAGCCACCTCCGAGAACATTTTCTTTGCTGAAGTGAAGCCGTTCGTCCGCAGACTTCGGGCGGCGAGCGTATCGCTCACGAATCAAGAGTTCCTCGGATTCCCTTGGGCGCAGACCGAGGCGCAAACTCTTTTGAGCCAAAGGCTGGCGGAGTGCAACTGTCCTGACCACAAGAGACACGAAGCCACGGAGTCATCTAGGCGTTTGACAGTAGAATTTATCTGGCCCCTGCAGAGAAAATTCGCGCGCCATTCTCCGTGACAGTGTTCCCAGTGCTTCTGCTTTTCGGTTTTCCAGGTAAGGACGCTAGTGTACCCCGACTCGTTGTTCGTGGCGTCAGGTCCGTGCTGCGGACTGGTAACCGTCAACTCCCAGCTCGTTCAGCCATCTCTCCACTATCCGGCCCCAATCGTATTCGCCCGTCACGAGGTTTCTTCCGGCTTGGCCCATAGAGCTCCTTTTGACCGGATCAGCTGCCAGGTTCAATATAGCGTTTGCAAGTTCTTGCGGATTCTCGGGTCTCGACAACCAGGCCGCACTGGTTTAGCTCAATGAGGTCGGCGGCTTCACCAACCCCCGAGTAGATCACAGGCACACCACAGCTGAGGGATGGGAACACCTTAGAAAGGCGCATTCCCTTGGCCACATCTATATTACGTAACGTCGCAATCGAGGAATAGATAATCGAGTACAACTGGTCCATCTCATCGTAGGCAGACTCACCAAAGATCACATTGGTCAGTTCCAGCTCCCTACAACGCTGCCTCAGCCTGGGGCGTTCCGGCCCATCCCCAATCAGCAAGAAACAAATCTCTGGGTGGTCGTGTAGGAGGCGCGCTGCCTCAATCAAGACTCCCAAGCCATGGTAATAAGCATGTGTCCCGACGTAGGCAAACACCTTTTGACCACTCAGTTGCCACTGGTTCAGTAATTTTTGACTTGGGGGTCTGGGTGAAAGAAAACTCCGTGTCGGCCCCATTGGGAAGGTACGTGATCTTTTTCCGTGGCAATCCCCTGAGTTGAAAATGTTCGATGAACTTGTGAGTCACTGTGGAAACTTTCCACGACTCACGGAGGAAGAAGTTCTCGAGCGCCAGGGCTAAACGCAAGAGCCAGTTGTTCCGCATGAAACCCAGCTCCTTGGCAACTTCCACTTGGAGGTCCGGTACGTTATAGACGTAGGGTACGCCTCGTAAGTACTTCATCAGAATTGCCACTATCCCCAGCGACAAAGGTTGGGAACTCGACAAACAAAACATCCGGACGTGGACCCGTCAGTGCTGCGAACAGTGCGCTTAACGTGAAGCTGAAATAGTTGGCTAAGCGGACCAGAGCAGATCGTCCGGTGCCAGCATAGATCCAAGTGCGCCTGACCCGAATTCCGTCGATGAACTCAGTCATCCTCAGCTTTCCCGAGTACCCGGGAAAGATCTTCCCAGTCGGATAGTTCGGCATTGCGGTCAGCAGTTCAACCTCGATGCCATGAAGCTTGAGCTTGCCAGCTAAGGTTCTCAGCCTGATCTGAGGAGCTCCGATTTCAGGCGTATAGTATTGCGTGAGAATCAACCAGTGTGTCACCAGCAGATCCCCGTGTACCTGAAGGATCCAGCCACTGTTCTCTCTTCCTTCAATCGCACCAGATCCAGAACAGCAGCGTTGCTGGTCAGTCGCCCTAAGGCTTCAACAAACTCCCTCCCTTTTTTGTTCAACACAACGACTTCACGCCCTTTCAACGCCTCTTCAATCGAAGTGCAAAGAATTCCCTCTGTCTGAGGTAGCTGCCGTTCCAGGTACTCCCGGTCGCTTCCCAACATGCGTTTGGAGTTCCGCATCTGGATCGTAGACTGTCGAGTCTGCTCCCGTCCTGGTAGAGGTCACGAATCAGCGAGATCACCGGGCTTTCCCGAAGCTCGTCGGTCGCCGGCTTGAAGCTCAGGCCCAGCACGCCGATTTTGTTGGTCTTGAATTCACATTGAGCTTGATGCGTAGTGCTTCTATCTGCAAACGAATGCTGGTTAGAACCGCTTCCAGGACGGAGAAGCGCCTATGCCTACGCGGTGGCCTGGAACAGCACGGAGCGCAGGCAAGCACGAGCCTGCGGAAAGCGAACCCGGGCTTCAGGTAGGCTGCGGGGAGATATTCAACTTTTTGTCGGCACAGACCATCCGCGTCACCTTGTGACTGTGCTGACTGATCGCAGAGACGGCCAATGTCATTGCCAAGCCCGATCTTGAGCGTGTGAAAGGCATTGTTGCACAGCTTGATAATCTCCGCCTCTTCCAACCATATGCGATGCACTGGAGCGTTGACATTCTAATAGAAGGCCTCGACACGAATCGCCAGATCGGCTGTCCGGCTCGCAATAATGGTATAAGTGGCTTCGTGCAAGTCCGCGATTGCGTTCTCCCTCTCGCATGAACTCTGAATTGACAGCCACACCAAAGTCACGTTCAGTTTGTTTCGGAGTGCTCTTCCAGAATAGGGTATCACCTGCTGACGAACGGTTCTCAGAGACATCGTGCTCCGAACGACAGCCACGTGATGGCCCTGCCCCGACACCAACCCCAGGCCGATATCGGCCGCCCCGTTCCGGATGTGGTGACGAAAAAAAAACAGCAGCTGAAACCGTCCCGACGTAACCGAGTACCCAGACGACAACTGGCACCGTAGTCTTCCTCCCGTCTTTTTGACGAGTGCTCGCATACTGCCACCACTCTAACTGCGGGAAGCGAAAAAAGCCTGGCGAATCGCAAAAACTGAGCAACTCCCGAGACGCCCCAAGACTGTGGCCGCGGACAGTTCTCCCGTTTCCGTCCTTTGGCAAGTCTTGGCAAGCGGACACCGCAGAGGGTGTCTGTTTTAAGGCTCGCCCCAATTCTATGCTGAAAATACGAAGACTGGCGTGTTGCCGTGGACGATGATGACTTGGCCGTGGCCAGTTCGAAGCAGACCAGTCACCCAGCCTGGCGGCACAGTATAGAATGCGGGAAGAATGGCAACATTAGTCGGCTGTGCCGAACAAACACGTGCCGTGAAGACCTGGCCAACCTTGGACCGGAAGAGATCGACCGTGCGCTCAGGCTCACACCGCAATCCTGCGCTCGTCATCATTTTCAGCTAATTGCTGCTGGGTGAAATACTCTGTGACAAAATAGCGCCGTTTGTGCCATTCACGGAAAGCCGCGGGAGAGTTTTCTGGAAGCAAAGAATCTACGGACAACGCCAGTCGGCCCGCTGACTTCAGCACTCGAGCCATCTCGCGCAAACCCTTTAGCGGGTCAGCAAAATGCTCCAGGCAGCTGACGCTAGTGATCTTGTCGAAGCTTCCGTCGGGAAATGGCAGCGATTCTGCCATCCCCCTTACGTATCTGAGATTGAATCGACTGTGGAATATTCGGGCGAGATGCTGCAATTCCGGGTCGGGATCCAGTCCAACGATCTCACCGCAATGTGAGGCAAAACGGACCGTCCAGAAGCCGTCGCCGCTTCCTATGTCGAGTACCCGGTCACTAGGCCTTAGAGTCAAGAACCGTTTCAATACCGCAAATTCGCGATCCCGGTTCAAGGTCAACAGGCTTCTAGCGACGCGGCCAATTCGTGCCAGACTCATCGAAGATTCTGAACGGACGTCGGCAAACCAGACAACTCACTTCACTGTGACTGAACAATCAGAAACAACTCAGGCACCTTTGTATTGTTGTCAGAGTTTAACGGATGAATTGACAGGTTTGGTGAGCGAGAGAGACCTGAGGGAGCGGCGTGAGCGGAATCAGAACATGCCGCAGCAAGCTCATTCAACCGGTGGCGATCCATCTCGGTTCGCATCGTTTACTAAGGCTCAGGTATGTAGTCAGATTCGTTTCAATGCAGATCACTAACCCAGAATCTGGTGATACAAACCGAGGAGCTTGGCTCGCTCGATTTCCCAATTGAATCTTTCGCGGACAGCACGCATTCCAGCTTCACCCATACTCAGTGCAAGTTCATGATTAGAGATGAGCCGCTCGATGGCGTCTGCGATCTCTCCCGGCCTGGTTGGATCGATAGGAAATCCAGCTCCGCTTACACCTGCAACCTCACAATAGTTAGGGAAATCAGAAAAGACGACCGGTAACCCCAGGGCCATACACTCAACCAGCTTGTTCGGCATTGATTTCATGCTGTTCGCAACGGGAAGATATGGTACCAATCCTATGCTGGATCTATGTTGAAGTAAGACTGCATCATGTCTCGAAAGCACCCCATAGTATTCGATCAATTCTTGGATGCCAAGCGATTTGGCTTCCTCCCAAAGTGAATGGAGATACTCGTTCGATTCAGGAGGGCCTGCTAACGCCAGACGTACGGGCAAACTCCGCTTGTTGAGTAGAGAGAGAGCCACAAAAACTTGAGACAAGCCTCGGTCAGCGCTGAGCCCACCGACATAAACACACGTGTTCCCATTCCGCTTTACGGCAGGAAGATCGGTAAGTTCCGACAAATCAGGGTAATTCGAAACGACCTCGACCTTGCAGTGAAGTCGGCGATATCGCTGTGCAATTCTTTCAGACACGACGACAACTCCAGCGCACTGTCGTAGCAGCCGAGTCTCCCACCTGTCCCAGCCGAGTCTTACAAAGGGTCTCAACCAATCTGGAATCCATTGACGTTCTTTCAAGACGTCTAGATACGATTCGTGGACATCATAGACCACTGGTCGTGATTCGGCACAAGCGATGACGGGTCCGAGAAGCTCTGGCTCATGAACATGGAGGAGATCAGGCATGAGTCCTGCTGCCATTCGGGCTACGAGAGAGCGGCGGGCAAATCGCTGCTTTCGGTCCCGACATGCAGGCAAAGGGTGAATCGTAACTCCTTTTGCGGAATACGGCTCTTCTCCTTGACCGACAGCAAACAAATGAACATCATAGCCTGCCTTCGCCAGCCCCACGCATGCCCGGTGAAAAACCCGACCATCGTCGACAGTATGTACGTTGCATACGTGACAAATTTTCATATTTCCTTCGCGCCATTTGAAATCATATGCGTTCTACTTTTAGGAAAGTAGAATCTGTTCTCTACAAAACTCAACAAGCATTGGGCTGTCTTCTCGCGTCAAGGTTGCTTGAGGGGAAAAGCTTGCGGGGGCATCCGTGAGCTAAACTCAAAGGCCTTGGTCCATACTTGACCACTCTCGACCAGTGAGACGCGTCCCTAGCGCTTGCTGCCATCGAAGCTGGAAAGTTTACTTCATTTCTATACCCTGAATTGAGGAACAGATTTTCACAGAGTCAGGATGGAGCGCAAGGTCTCTGGTCTCCCTTAGAGAACTGGTCCATTAGAGATGCCACCGCTAACACAGAGAATAGTGTTCGGATCTCTGGGATGGTTAACAGGCAAGTAGGCCTCTGTGGGCCAACGAGAGGGCAGAACCTGTTTCCTGGTTCCGGCAATCAGTCGCCAACGATGGTGAGACTAGTCGGGGAAGAAAGCGTTGAGCCTTTGTATTCGTAGGCTCCGATATCGTGGGTAGTCCCTTGAGGTCGGAGAGTTCCAACAAAATCATGCGTAACTACGCTGACCACCAACCCCTTATTAATTGCAGGACTAGAGCCTGAGAGAGAAAAATTAGAAGCAGCAGCGTTAACAAAAGATGGATTTGTGGTTAGATTATTTGAGACAGCCGAGGGCGGAGAAGCCGTGTCGCTTATAGGAGTCGACCTATTTTGGTATATGATATTGTTTTTTATCGTAGCCGGGTTTTCTGTCACCCTGATTCCAACTCCTCCATTGTTATAAACTGTGTTGTTGTAAATCTTTGCACCTGTTGCGCCATATCTGACAGCTATGCCCCCAGAACCTGTTGAAATCGCGTTTCCATAAATCAGATTGTTGTAAGCCATCAGGTTTGACCCGCTGTACAAGCCAATCCCGTAAGAGCCATTTCCATAGGCCCGAATATTCTTGATCAAGAGGTTGTTAGTCGTGCTGGTTTGGGACTGGGTAAAGGCATGAATACCGTGTCCCTTATTGTTATAGTAACTTCCGCCATCCACGGTGACATCCCGGCATGTAATATAGATCCCATGATCCAGATTGTCGGTGCCATTCCCGTAGACGTCAGTGTTGATAAAGCTGAGTTTGCAACTGACGCCGGTTGTCTGGTTCTGGCCGGCAAGAATCCCAGAATTGTAGCGACCGTTCCTCACGACGCAATTTTGCATCCTAATAAAAGTGCTCGCCGGTTTCGAAGTGCTGGCCCTTCCGAGGTAGACTACGTGACCAGGAACATTGGCACCATCAAAAATGATTCCGTCAAAAGTGATAAAACTGCGGCTGTGAACGAACATCACTCCAGAGCCATGGGCAACCCCGTTGAGAATGACCGTTTTTGCTGTGGCCGCCCGAATAGTCGTATGGCTGCTGTTACTTATGCCAGAGGGGATCGTATAGTACGGGATGCCCTCCGTGTACGTGCCGGCTTTGATGATGAGTGTATCTCCGCCTTTCAGACACGCCAGGCCGGCTTTGATCGTCAACTTTGGAGTCGAGGCAGATTGCGCTCCCGTACAGGCGTTGCTGTCACTGCCAGTTTTGGCAACATAATAAGTGGCACCCTCCCCCAGAACCGGGGTCATTAAGACTAAGATTGCAAGTAGTAAACGATTCATGATGGCTCCTTAATTACTGAACTGCCCCCCACCGGGAGCTTGGAAGTCCTTTCAAACCCTGCGGATTTCCGGCAGATGGGGCGAAAGCAGAAACGCGAATTTTTAGCCTACCCGCCACCGATTTGTCAAGACGTATTTGACAGAGTTTGACAAAATTTGGCAGCAGATGTAATGCGTTAGTTACAAGGGGAGTTTGGAGTGCGGTAGCTTGCTTAGCTTGCTGCCGCTTTGCACCGGGCAATTCTCCTCAGGCGCAGCTTGCTGCGCCCAAAGCGCCTGTTCTCCCTCGCCCCGCAGCGGGGCGAGGGAGAACAGAGGGTGAGGGACGTTGATACGAGCCACTCCCGCCTCTCTGCTGCATGAGGTCGCTCGCCGCTCTCTAATTAAAGGGAATCAGTCGCTCCTTCATCTCAGGATCGTCATGGAACAAGCCCGGCAGATCAATCACCTTGTGACTGCCGTTAACGTACGATCGTATGCGTAAGAACTCGTCGGTCGCGTGCGTGACAACGATCAAAGAACTCTCATCGATGGTTTTCCTAAGGTCGTCTTTGAGAAGGGCCGAGACGTGCGGCAGTTTGTCCTCAATGTACTGCTTGTTAGCCCCAATCAGCTTTGCAGTCGTGATGTTTCGATCATAAATTGCGACATTCAAACCCTCCCCGATAAGCCTCTTCACGACTTTGACGGCCGGACTTTCGCGCAAGTCGTCCGTGCCGGCTTTAAAGCTCAAGCCGAGGACGGCGACGTTTCTTTGCCGTGTCTCGAGGACCATGTCCACGCAGCGATCGACCTGCGTTTGATTGCTAAGCCCGATGGCCTTTATGAGGGGAATCTCGATATCGCTCTGCCGGCAGTAGTGAAGGATGGCCTGAAGGTCCTTGGGCAGGCACGACCCTCCAAAAGCGAAGCCGGGTTTGAGATACTTGCGTGAGATATTCAGGTCGGTGTCTTGACAGAGCAACTCCATGACTTTGAGAGCATCGATTCTGGCATGGTTGCAGATAGCTCCGATTTCATTGGCAAAGGTGATCTTTAGCCCGTGGAACAGATTGCAGGCATACTTGACCATCTCAGCCACGGAAGGATCGACTTTGATAATAGGAACGGCCAGAAAACTATACATCTTCTGAAGCGTAATAAGAGCGCCGTCGTGTTCAGTGCCCACAATTAGGAAGGGAGGATTCATGAAATCCTGGATAGCACTTCCCTCACGGAGAAATTCAGGATTGAATGAAACCATGAGATCCCGGCCGCACTTCTTGGCCGAGCTCTTTTCGAGGGCGGGGCAGACTTCATTGCGGAGAGTTCCCGGCAAGATCGTGCTGCGCACCACAATATGATGGACTCTGGGCTTGTGTTTCAGGACCTCGCCGATTTGATGAATGACTAGATTGAGAGTGTCCAAATTGATGCCGCCGGTGGGAAGCGACGGAGTGCCCACGCAGATCAGAGAAAGATCCGTTTCCAGAATCGCGCTCTCGTAATCCGTTGTTGCGCGAAGTCTTGTCCGGCCGTGAGTCTTTTGCAATAAGCTCCTTTAAGCCGGGTTCAATAATTGGGCTTTCTCCGGCATTGATGAAATCGACCTTGTGCGGGTTGACGTCGACTCCGATCACATCATGGCCTGCATCAGCCAGGCAGGCCGATGTGACGCAGCCAACGTAGCCCAAACCGAAAATGCTGATTTTCATTCACTCACCTTGAGATCTTCCAATGAGCTTTGAAACTCAAAGAGTAAAGATTGCAAGGAAGATATTCGTGTCCTTCGAGGTCTCCCAGTTGGACCTAATCACAACTGTTTGGCCAGGACTAAGCCTATCACCTGCCTGCTGCACAAATTCGTGCCGAATTCCGCCGAGCATCGTAACACACGACCACCCAATTACCCTTCTCTAAGGATGCAGCAACAGCCGGCCTTCTCTCAACTCCCGGATCCGGAAGATAAAACAGGGATGCGTTCCGCCACTCGGCCGCGTTTGCATTGAGGTTTTCTGGCCAAAATCCAGGAGAAGGTGCCATATACACGACTGCATCGCTCAGTGACGCAGTTGCTCGTTCCATCGCTGAGTACGGTTGCGGCCACCGCGTGCGCAACTGACAAATCGCAAGAAGGGAAAGACGATCAGAACTGCTAGCGCCATTAGAAAGTTGTGCATGGCGTGTGCTGATACGTGCAGACGCGGTCGCGAGCAATCGAAACCCACGCGCTCCTAGGACACATAAGAAGACGTATGCCTCATAGAAGTAGCGCTCTCCGAAAAACGAATGAGAAGGAGCAGGCTTAGCGAGGTGTGCGAGCATCGGGACGGCAGCCATGCACGCCAAAAACACAACGACACGGCGCAAACGACATTCGAGCAGCGTTGCTGCGATTGCACTCAGCCAAACGAAGGGGAAGGAGTAAACCGCCATCTCCTGCGCAGACCATCGCGTGACCGTCGTAAGGTTCATCCATAGCGACTTTAGGACTAAAGTTCATTTCCGCAGGTCTGCCAGGATTCTGAATGTTGTATAGCTCATGGCCTGTGAGCATGGCCTTACCCGTGGTCCAGTTATTGTACAGGAAGTAGACTCCTGCCGCCGCGCCAAGAATTGCGCTACCATAGCAGAGTATCGCAATGGCTTTCAGTGGGCGTAATCGAACGAATAAGCCGACCGCAAGAACTGCTCCGGCACAGAGCGCTGTGTAAGGTCGAATCAGGAATCCGCAAGCAATGAGAACAAATGCGACTGTATACCAGAATACTCCATGTCGTCGGGAATGCGCACGTAGAAAGCACAAAGTAGCTCCTGCAATCGCTACAGCACACGATGGATGTGAAAGGAATCCCGTCGAGTTGTACACAAAAAAAGGGCTCATTGCCAGTATAAAAGTACCCAGTGTAGCCTCCGGCTTTCCAAAGCTCTCATAGCCAATTCTGTACGTCAGCCAAAGTAGACACGCTGCGATAACTGGATTCACGATTGGGGCAAGGCCAGTCGCAAAACCTAACGCCAGAAGCAAGGGCCACCCCGGCGGATATTTGCCAAACCATTTCCCGTCATGAATGAGGTGGCCTTGGAACCAAAATGTTCGTGTATAGTCTGGAACCATAGACTTGTGAATAGGAGGCGCTTCAGCACTGAGGGTACCACTGGCCAGCGCCTTCGCCTGAAAAAGGTAGGCACTCTCGTCGGAGGATTCTCCCTTGTGCATTCGGAGGGTAGTAAACAGAGAGAACGCGAGAAACGTACCCACAACCGTAATCAGCGAAGGTGTAAAAGATGCATTTGCGATCACTGCGCTTTCATTCCGATGCGACCATATGAAGAGGCCGAGGGCGGGAATGACGAAACACACCTGTAGTGCCGCTAGAATGGCATCAGCGTGCTGACCGGCGTAGCGGATCGCAATCACCCCCAGGAGCATGTAGAACGCCACTGTGATGATTGGCGACCAGAGTGGCCAGGGACGTCTCAGTATCTGGTTAGCAGCGGTAAGCTTAGTCATCACTTGGTCACTGAATGCAACGGTTCATCGTAGCTGGAGGGTTACTTCATTTTGTGATCTAAATCACCACTGTCCTAACGTTACGCAAGTGGTCGCGGGTAGTTCAAACAAGTCAGTCCTGGAGTCTCGCAAGCAGCCCGAGAAAAACCTCTGTGGAATCGTGATTCTCGCTGATCGCAACTGGATTCGAAGGTGCGGGAGCGACCAAGCTGTCACGAGGGGCGTGAGGTCGCAAACCAACTCATGGCTGCTCCGAATGACACCCTGGATGCCGAATTGGCCAGCTCCGTGCCTAAAATGCTTAATAATCAAAAATGGCGGCAAGCTCCATGGTCCATAAGAATCGCATCACCCGAAGCGGAAACAATTGAAATCGAAAAAATTGCCAGCTGAAGATTCCCACTACTTTCAAATGACTTCGATGATGTGCTCGATAGAACGTTAGGACAGTAGTGACTCTGAATCGAGGAACAGGTTACAGGGAAAGAAACGAACGAGTAAGGAGGAGGTAATGCAGTATCTCTAAAAACCCTTTCCATAGATTCGTGCCTACGCATGCGGAACGAACAAGCCCAGTTAACCCTCGTATTCCTGATTCGGGGGGTCTTGTCGATAAGTGTGTAAACTCAGATCAGGCTGCCACCTTCTCAGATTTGTTTTTGGCTTTTAGGGAAGGGCCTCTGGCGGGAGGTCATGGCCCTTGAGTCTTCAAAAGGATTTCTCTGCAACCCGAAGGAGCTTCCAGATCATCGAGGTGGTACCACTTGTAGCGCTTGGCGGCATCGGTTCGCAATCGAATCGCTGCAAAGGGAGACTCCACAACGTTGCTCCTCTGACTTGATCTACGGCAAACGCTATTTTGCTTGGCGCGGGTCTTAAACGAGTGGCGGCGGTTCGTACTGTCCTAGCTTGCACCAGTATCGCTCAAAATATACGAAGGCCAAAAGAATAGCTTGCAGCCACCGCCAAGCCCACTGCTCTGCAGTTCGAGATGGTCCTTGATTTCTCAACCAGCGGTGCTGGACTCAGTCCGACGGAGAGAAAACCGGTGAGAGCAATCAGTGGCCGTTTACCACGCGGAGATTAGTCGGCGGAGTGCGGCGTACTCGAATGCTCCGACATCGCAATTAGCTCCTTAGGCCTGAGAGTCCCAAGAAAATCACGAGTGACTTCTTCAATCGTTATCCCTGCCTCAATAGCAGGACTATTCGCTGAGAGGGCGAAATCCGCGGCAGCGGCGTTAAAAAACCTGGGTCGATTGTTAGATTGTTTGACATAAGACGAGGTGGAGAAGTACCTGTGTCACTTATGCGTCGACCATTTTGATAGACGATATTATTTATTATAGTGGCGCCTACTGAGTGATAGATATGCCACGTCCTACATTATTATAAATTGTGTTGTTATAGATTTTTACATCTGTTGCACCATACCTAACAGCGATGCCCCCAGAACCAGCTGAAATCCCGTTTCCATAAACCAGATTGTTGTAAGCCATCAGGTTCGATCCACTGTATAAGCCAATCCCGTAAGAGCCATTCCCATAAGCCCGGATATTCTTGATCAAAGCATTATTGGTCGCGGTGGCTTGCGTCCCCTTTAAACACATGAACACCATGGCCAGAATTGCTATAATAGCTTCCGCCATCTACCGTAATATCCCTCCCGACAACATATATCCCGTGATGCGGATCCAGTGGGCGAATTAAAGCCGTGTCCATGACTATTGGTATTGATAAAACTAAAATTGCAACTGACCTCTTCCTGATGACGCCCAGCGAGAATGCCAGAGAAATTAGGATTGTTCCTAACAGTGCAATTCTGCATCGTAATGAAAGTACTCGCAGGATGTGTGACGATGGGCTCTTCCGATATACGCTGCATGACCGGAAATATTCGATGCATCGAACACAATTCCATCAATCGTAATAAAACTCCGACTATAAATCTCCAAAACCCCATTCCCTGAACTCCCGTTAAGAATGACCGTTTCGCCGGAAGCAGCCTGTACAGTGGTGCGGCTACTGTTATTGAGTCCAGAAGGAATCGTATTAGTAATACTCTCGCCGTAAGTCCCGGCTTTGATGATGAGAGTGTCCCCGCCGGACAGGCAAGCTAGGCCGGCCTTGATCGTCAACTTCGGAGTCGAGGCCGACTTCGCCTGGGCACAGGTATTGCTGTCTCTACCTGTCGTGGCGACATAGTAAGTGGCACCGTGTGCTAGAACTGGGGTCAGTGAAGTAAGATTGCAGCAATAAACAATTCATGATAGCTCCTCTTGGACTGACATCTCCGAAAGCCTGATGAACCCCCTTTAGGCTCCAGTGATTGCTGGCCGCTCCATCCAGCTAGACTCGGATCTGATCTGTCAGAGACGCTAACGGGAAAATACAGTAAAATCTTTACCCAAATCTTCAGGCTCTAACAAGAATCACTCGAGAGAGACTCCCAAATTGCTTGCGCAGCAGCCAGGCTGAACTCCCGATCAAAGATCTGCATCCCGATCGATCCTTTGGACCCTTTTTTCCATGGCCTGCAATCTCGAAGACGCGGCTATCCTCACGCCGTCAAGGGGAGCTGCACGGCTTTTTTCTCCACCTTGATAAGCTTAACGCTAAGCTACTATCTGTCTGTCAGAATACGCTGCTATCAGCTCACTGTAGAGTTCCAGGAGGCGATCTACTGTTTTCCGGGCGTTAAGATGTTGGCCTGCGAAGGCGTGTGCCGTCTGTCCCATGCGGGCACATCGACCGGGATCGCGAAGGAGTGTCACCAGCGCGTCAGCCAGGCTTTCGATGTCTCCTTTGTCAACCAGAAGGCCACCGTGCTCGTGCTCGACAATGTCAGGGATTCCACCCACACGAGTCGCCACAACCGGGAGGCCACACGACAAAGCTTCCATCACGCAATTTGGTGTGCCCTCTCCATGACTGGGCAGGCAGAAGAGCCGGGACTGGCGCATCAGGTCCGCAACCATAGGAGGCGGCAAGGGACCTGTCAGCTTAATGGAGCTGCCGATCCCCAGAGCATGAGCTTCCCGTAGGAGAAGCCCGTTGGTACGATCTGGACCAACCATGCTGAGCAAAGCATCTGGACAGGCGTGCCGTACCTTTACCCAAGCCGATAGGAGATCGAAGGCGCCTTTGGCTTTCTGAACGTGGCCGACGAAGATCACGCGTGGAATCGACGTGGGTTCAGGAGGCGGAAAGAACCGGGTCTGGTCCACACCCCGAAGGAGAACCTCGCAGCGGCCTTTGGGCTGGGCATGACACCTCAAAATGCTCTCTAGCGAGCGACTGACAGGCAGATTCAGGTCGGCGTGCCGGTAAGAATCGCGACAGAGCTGCCATCCCTTACGACGGTGGGCCAAGGTCTGGTGCACCTCAGAACCCTGATAAGTCACTACGCAAGGGATGTGGTGTCGCCGGGCTGCACAAATTCCGGCCCAGGCACTGACACTCCCGGAGTTTGCATGGACGATAGAAACGGGATGGGTCCGGCTAAAATGGGCGACCGTCTGATCGACGATACGGCACCATTGGGCGACTGTCCAACGCTGCAACAGACTCCCTGGCAGCTTAAAGTATCTGGGAAAGAGCACTTCGCAACGACCTTCAACCATCTGATAACGGTCCGGTAATGACGCTTTGTCGGCGACGCGGCGGAAATGTCGCATCAATGGGGGCACAGAAGTCGTCGGGGAAAGAACCGTTACACGTTCTATCTGTGTGCGTTCGCACAATAGACGCACCTGTTCACGTATGAAAGGAGAGCGATAGGGATTTTCAGGCGAAGGGAAACTTATTGCAACAAACAAGACGTGCATGGATACGATACCCAAGTCGTTTAGGCTGTCGGTTCCTAGTCGTTGCCCGTCGACCGAATCAAGTCCCCGAGACCGTCTCAGTCTCGACCATTTTCGAGTGGCACTTATCTGCGTTTATCTGCGAAATCTGCGCCCTGTTCCTGTTTGCGTTCTCCGCGCCTCTGCGCCTCAGTGGCCAGATGCCCTTCTTGGTTCCGGCTCTGCCGGGTCAGAATGATGGGCCTTCCGAATCGTTGATTTCCTCGCGGGAGGGTCATGTGTCGGCCTTTGTAGGTAGCATGATAGGCGCTGGCAAGAGCATACGCTAGCACAATCCAGAACAACTTGCTGCTTAGAAACGTCCCCTTCATGTTGTTGATGAGCAGACACAGTAGCATCGAGAGGGGCAATACCCCTTGAAGGCCATCCCGCGCCTTCCAGGCTGCCCGCAAGCAGAGCCAGAGGCCAATAAAAAAAGGAAAGGCTCCAAACATCCCCGTCTCTATCAGAACCCAGAGATACAGATTATGCGTATCTCTGAAGAGGAGGCCGAGCCGGGACCCGAGCTCATAGTAGTGAGTTACGGGGCCCCAGCCAAACAGGGGTTTCTCCAGGAACATGCCCCACGCTTCAGAAAAGATGCTATCCCGGCCGGCCGTATCGCCGGTAGCGAGGGTACGTTCCCAGCGTTCCCGCACTGACTCTGACCGGTAGGAAGTCCAAGCCAGGAAGCTAATAGCAAGAACTCCAATGAGCACCAGCTGAATCTTTGACGACAAACGTTTCGTCTTCTTCAACGGGAAGGCCAGCAAACCCACGATGAGGGCAACTACGGCACCCCGAGACCCTGTCCTAACGATTTGCATGGCCAGGACTCCGGAACAGAGGGTCATGAGTAAGAGGACCTTGAACTCGCGAGTTCGTCGACCAAACGCCAAGCCCACAATACCAAGCAATCCCAAAGATAGTATGGTAGCCAGGGCGTTTGGATTCCACCCTAATGCCGTGTCCCGCTCTCCATAGGGTGAGTCTTCCAGCCCCAAGATCATCAGGATAGCCAGTAGGGTGGCCGAGAGAATCAGAGTCAAGAGAGTTCCCTTCACAACGCGCTCGTCAGCCATTACGTTGTAAGAGATCCAGAAAAGCAGCAACAACTGGGTCAGGGTGAGGAGTCGCGAAACAATCGCAAAAGTGAATTGGGACTCTTGGAAAGGGGTCATCATCATGACTACACTCAGATACCCGAAGAAGTACCAAAAGGCCTGTGGCGGGCGACGAAAGCACACTCGTGACCTGAGAAAGGCAGTTAGTCCGAAAAGAAGCCCGGGTATCTTTGAGACACTTAGGTAGTTATCCGCAAAACCTGTCGATTCGAATGGAATCGAGAATATAAACGCATAGTAAGAATACCGAATGATAGCAAGAGACAGGCCCGCTCGAGCGACTACTTTGGAGGGGTTCGCCGGCAGCTTAGGATTTAACGCCAGGGCGTTCTGGGCTCTTCTTGAAGCTGAGTTCAAACGAATCATAGCTCTCTTACTGCTCTTTTGAGTCGTCCACGGAGCCACTCTAAACCGCGAGACAGATGACGCCATTTTGGTCGTCGCGCGAGAGCGAGCACGTCTTTTATTCCAAGGTTGTTGCGGCTCTCCTCAAGTACCAAACTAACTATGCGATCTGCCAGGGCATGTCGCCGGTCTTGAGGGTTCAAAAGGGCCAAGCTCAACTCATCTAGTCGAGCAAGATCCTCGGTTCTGGTATCTCCGAAAGACAACTGTGGCCGCAGGTTCGCATCTTGCCGAAACGGATGCCAAAGGATTGATTTTCCCCCTTCCGAAATCTGCATCGTCAGCAGTGCCCCGCGGGTGAATTTGTGGGGGTCTCTCTGCACTTCCTCCGGCGCATAACGCCCCATTCCCATCCTTGAGAAGTTGCGCTTGGCAACGTGTTCAAGGGAGTTATGGAACAGGAGATCGCCGAGGCTGTAAGCAATTGGCACTTCATCGCGCCATTCCAGGCCCTGCAGTACGTGGGGATGATGGCCGACGACGATATCCGCTCCATTCTCAGCTAAGAAGCGAAACCGCGCTCTTGTTTTGGACGGGGGCACGTCCGTGTATTCCAGTCCATCATGGAGGGCCGCAATGACAAGATCAGAGTTTGCCCGCGCTTCAGTCAGAGCCCTCAGCATTAGCTTAGGCTCACAAGGCGCCGCGCCTGGAGTAGAACGTCCGGCAGGAGGGCCGTAGCAGAAGCTCACCAGGGAAGCAGTGAGGCCCTTTAGAGGCATGTATGCTGGCCGAAGCGCCTCAGCGAGATTCCTACCTGCACCGGCATGGCGAATCCCCACGCGATCGAGGTTCTCTATAGTTTCCACCAAGCCAAGCGGACCGCAGTTCAAAACGTGGTTGTTGGCAAGTGTCACCGCCAGGAAGCCTGCACGTGCCAGCTCGGCCAGCCTATCGGCCGAAGCATGAAAGATGATCTCGGGTAAGGGACCGCTGACTGGTTTGGACTCTTTCACGCATGGACACTCGAGATTGCCAATCAGCAAGTCGGCTCCCGACCAAGCTTCGGATACACCACTAAGCCAGTCGGCCACAGTTGCTGTTCCCATCTTCGCAGCAACCTCGGCCCCCAGCATGATGTCTCCAGAGAAAACTATCTTTAGTCGCATGGAATTGGTCGAGCAGCTCTCTCAATTGCTAGCCAGATTAGAGGCAGCTGTTCATGACTGACTTCTACCTCCCAAGTGGTGGAGGCAAGTGATATCAGGCACTCTTTCTATCGTTTTGCTCATTTCCCTTCCAAGTGCGTGAGACGGCCCGATGATCACTCTCGTCACTTTCTTCCTTCGTGCGGTTCAGAGATTCCGAAAACGTGAGCCCGACTGAGAAGGTCGAGGCTACGACTCTCTGGATATGACTAATTTAACTTGTGGCTTGTCAGCGTTCCGGTACTTCAAGAAGTTCAGGGGCACAATGGTCATGGCCCTATTGGCATTTATTTGCAGAGACTCAAGGATACGGTGCCGCAATCGATTGAACTTCGACCTTTCGTATTCCTCCCACCTATCCGCACGACTCGAAAATGTCTGGCAATCCAGGAGGTTTCCGAGATATCTAAGTTGCCGAATATGGACCTTGTGATAATGGACTGTAGCCAAATGCCATCGGACCCCAAGGGAGTAACGGGACCAGTAACCGGTATCGAATGCAGGAAGCAAATGTTGCAACCCCCTCGACGCATGCTTCGAAAACTGACTGAATCTTCGAGTCGGGAAAGACGCGGAGATGTTCGAGCAGCCCGACCAAGGCACAGAGGCACCCGTTGAGGACATGTATGGCAGGCGGGTAGGCATACTCCTCGATGAAGCAAGTGCCGTTGGAGACTCTGGTGACGACACCCCCTTCTCTGACGGTATACAGGAAGCTTCGTGCAGCTTCGTGTGCCACATCTGCCGTCCGGGAAGACCTTGTTCTTCGAAAGGAGCGTGCAAAGACAGATAATGCCTTCCCTTGCGCCATGCCGGAAATCCACGGCGCAGAAACTGGTGGGGTCCTGAGCGAAAAATTAAAGGGCCAGACAAGAAATCGCTTTTGAGCTTCCTGGACTGCGTTATCTTCGAGCCATCGAGCGCAACGCATAAAAATCTCTTCCGCCTGCGAATTCCCGTCAATTCCTAGACTGTGCTGACTAAGAGCGTACTGCATGATTACAAGGGGGTGATAGACGGGCGGGCCGTTCAATCTTAAGTGACGAAGATCGAACAACGGTATGCCTGCGTCGTCTAAAGGCCCTAGGCGATGTGGAATTTTGCCGGCAGGAAGATAGTAGTACTTTCCGACAGCCTTTGGTATCATCGATCTCCCGCTGCCATACGTTGTAGACCCCCGGTCTCAGCTGTCGGAGTGAATCAGCCCGCAAGTGTTCCGACCAAGCAATGTACGCCCCATGAACGATGATCCCCTCCAGTCAACCCATCTCATCGGAAGTAATAGGCAACTTCTTTGCCTGGTGGAACTAGAGACAGCGGTTTATGACGAAGACAGACTTACCTGAAGGAGGCACGGGAATATCGGCGACTCGCTCTATGGTTACTTTTGTCTTGTCGCCTAAGTGGGTAGAAAAGAGATGCGTGATTAGGCTCCCATCCTTCTCACTGAAGTCGCTCTTCGGTACGATCTTAATGACGACTCTCAGAGGCTCTTCTTGGATGACTTGATAACTCCGGACGGTTGAAAAATTCCGAAAAATATGGGTCCCGATTACTCCAGAAATGAGATCCCCCTTGTCTGTCATAAGCAGGCTGTTATACCGGCCATCTAGTCTCTCAATACGCGCGAAAGGGAGGCCCATTCTCCATGGTCACGGATCTTCCGGCATCTCCATTAGCATAACGAATAATAGGCATTGCATAGTTATCGAGATCAGTAATCAGGAACTGACCCTCACCAGACAAATGAGCCGACTTATCGGGACGCAGAATCTCGATAAGAGCATGCTCTTCCGGTACAAGGTAGGTCCCAACTGCAGGGTGCGAATAGCCCAGGGAGTTTACTTCACCAGAACCATAGTAAGGCAGGACGGCGCAGTCAAAAGCTTTACGAATAACTGCTTCCCATTCCGGGAGCATCAATTCAGCGGTCGGAAAAGCAGCCTCGAAATGGATTTTCTGATTCATTTCCCCAGCCAGAACGGCCAACCTATAGATCGATGAGGCATAGCCACGAATGAAACGAGCTTTCGATTGGCGGATCTTTTCGAAGTAAGTCGTAGCCGTGTCTGCTCGAAGCTCGAATGCGGGCAAAAACAAATCTCGCCGCAATGCATTTCCAAGTCGAGTGGCGAGACCTGCTTTGCCTAAGCCTAGAGAGCCTCCGAACAAGCTTATTCTCCGCTCGTCGACCTCAAGCCCTCCCCATCCGAGCCCTCGCTCAAAACACATGCCTCCCCAAACCCCACATTCTTTGTTCTTGTATATCCATATCGGCTCCCCAGTTGTTCCGCCGGTTTTGGAGCAAGTCATATTGGACATCGAAATATTCTCCGCAATCAGCTCAGTACTGTGCATGCGGATTGCGTTCTTAGTCAAGATAGGAAGTTTTGCGAGGTCTCTCTCTACTTTTATATCTTGGGGCGTCAAGTGCTGATCCAGCATGAGGCTTCGGTAATACGGTACGTTTTGATAACAATGTGAGATTAGTCTTCTCAGTTTTTCGTTACGATAATCGAGCAACTCGTCTCTTGACCAGTTCTCTGAGGCATTAAGGAGTCGCTTGCATTGATCCGCAGGATAGCCGATGAGCTTCCATCTCGACGACCTAAGAAGAGAGTACAATCCCATTCTCTGCTTCCTCCTATGGCTGTAGTGAAAAGGACTTATGCACTTGTGCTTCTAGTGAAACGTCACGCCTTCTGTTCAACCTAGTCATTCTGAAGGTTGTTGCTCGTCACAAGCGAAAGAAAAAGGTTGACATAGTTGGATAACCGGAGAGGACACAAACTGACCGCCTTCAATAGAGCTTTCCTGGCTTTTTGGGCGTCGCCTTGGTGATGGTAGAGAACTCCAAGCGCAGAGTACCGGCGACTATAGTTCCTGCTGTCTGACGCAAAGTATGATCCATGTTTTTCGAGTAGTGCCTCGATCCCCTTGATTCGCAGATCAGAGCGCTTAGACATCTTATTCTCATGCACGGAATAGTTAATCAGCGGCTCCTGGACATATTCAAAATGGAACTCCTTAGAGATCCGAATCCACATATCGTAATCTGTTCCAAAAGCTATTGCTTCGTCGAATAAACCCACTCTCTCAAAGCACTTCCTTCGCAGTATCACCGTGGACGGTGTTCCGACCCAGTTCTGGCTGCGCATTTCGGCGAAAATGTCTCCGCGTTTCCTCGGTATCCATTGCCCCACTGGCTTCTTGGTGATCGATCGATCTTCAGAAAGCCCGTATACACAGCCCCTACCTGCGATGGGCTGGAATCCAGCAGACGTACTTGCTGCTCGAGCTTTTCGGGCAGCCATTCGTCATCATCATCCAAAAAGGCGATGTAGTCTCCCGAGGAGCTGGTCACCCCGGTATTCCTGGATCCTGCCTCTCCCTTATTCACTTCGTGGCGAATGTACTTGATTCTAGCGTCCCCAAAACTCCTGACAACCTCTGGAGTGTTGTCCGTCGAGGCATCATCTACCAATACGATCTCGAAATCCTGAAAGGTCTGATTGAGAATGCTGGAAATGGCCCGACGAAGCAGTCGGCGTCGATTATGAGTCAGAACGACGACACTGACCTTTGGCATCAGCGGTCCACTCCTTTCACCAAGTAGTTGAAAGAGGCAGCCACCTTCTTTTTGGCCCCCTTTATTCTCTTGAATGCTTCGGCTCCCAGAAGAGAGAGCGCCAGATTGAAGTAGTGTCTCACCTCAAATGGATAGAGGCTAATCGCTTTGAGGAATGCTCCACGTGCATCTCTGGTGTGGTTGTTCTCGCAGTGCTTGACTCCCAGAGCCAAGTATCGATAACCCATATACTTTCTCAGCGACGTCGAGTTTCCGTGCTTCTTTAGGAAGATCTCCATCCCTCTGCTTAAGGCGCTTAAATCGGTCCAGATCTTGTTTTCGTGGACGTAATAATTGGAGAGGGGATCTGGAATGAATTCAAACTGAAATTCCTTCGAAATGCGAATCCAGAGATCGTAGTCCTGAAAGCTGGGCAAGTTCTCGTCGAACAACCCTACTCTCTCAAAGCATTCCCTTCTGGCGACAACGGCGGACGTCCCACCGATGCAATTGCCTGGCCAGCAATTCCTGCGACAGATCGCCGCGCTTCTCAGGCGTCTTTTTTCCACAGATTTTTCCACTCCTTCTGTCCACAATCCAATACCCTGAATAGGCCACTCCTACTTCCGTAGGACTTGATTTGAGAAGGTCGATCAGCAATTGCAGCTTACTGGGTAGCCACTCATCATCATCGTCCAGGAACGCTATGAACGGGCAATTTGAGTTCCGTATCCCAGTGTTTCTGGCGGCCGACCCGCCCTTGCTCGTTTCGTGACGGATATACTTTATTCTTTGGTCGCTGAATCCGGCGACGACTGCAGCCGTCGAATCGGTAGACCCATCATCCACAACCAGAATTTCGAAATCCTGAAAGGACTGATTGAGAACGCTGGAAATCGCCACCGGCAAATAGTTGGCACGATTGTGCGTAGGAATGATGACGCTAACTGTCGGCATAGAAGTTCAGTTCTTTGCCTGATTATGAGCTGAATCGCTCGGTTTTCGAATCAAACCCAGGGCGGCGCTTCGCTTGCCATGGGCCACCTTGGCGGGTGTGCTACGAACACAAAGAAGACCCCCTGCCGCAACAAACGCGGCGTCCCCCTTGAAAAAGGAGGACAAATGTAGAGTGGAAACCCACTGACAAATGTAGAAACTCAAGAATCAAGGGCGACGGCTCGCCAGGAGGCTCGCCCTCCGATTTTTTCACAGCTTCTCCGATCCTTTCCCGAGCGGGCGAGGGGATCAGAAATGCAAGAGTCGCGTCTTCTACCACTTCTCGGACGAGTAAGCGGTCGGCTTCTCATTAGGCAGGCTCGATGCATTCCCAGGGAACGGCTGCTTGGTTCTGGAGGCTCTTGTAGATTCTGAGCAGCCGATCGTTGAGCTTGTCGATATTGAAGTGTTCCTCTACAAAGTCTTCGTCCGGCCTCTCCCATCGCCGGCCAGAGGTCCCGATTGTCGATCAGAACTCTGAGTTTCTCGGCGAGAGCCTTGACATCTCTTTCAGGAACGAGAAATCCCGACTTGCCGTCCTGAATGAGTTCAGGAATCCCTCCGTGGTAGGTGCTCAGCACTGGCAGTCCACGAGCCAGCGCTTCCATCAGGACATTGGGAATTCCCTCTTCGTCGCCATTCCCACCTGTGACACTCGGGGCCAGGAGGATGTCTGACTCCTCAAAGAGCCGCACAACCTCATCCTGTCGCTTCCAGCCCAGCAACTGGATTCGGGAGCCGGCGCCCAATTCTTCGATGAGTTCTGGAGTTCCCCTCTCAGCAGACCATCCCCAACAATCCTGTACTCGATGCAAGGGTGGGTCTTGGCCGCATCCGCGACTGCCTGGATGCCGTATCGCACTCCTTTTTTCTCCACCAGCCGGGCGATGGTCAAGAGTTTCACTTTGCCGTCTCCTGCAGGCTGCCGCTTCGGAAGGGCAAATTGCCTGGTATCCACGCCCGAGTGATGAACGCGGATCTTCTGTTCCTGACAGCCTAGCTCCAGAAGCTTGGCCCTAATGCTTTCGCTCACACAAAGGATGAGGTCCGCCTTTCGAAAGAGCCGGTCGTAAACGGCCCGGCCCCTCAAGCTGGACATAAGAGGAAATGTCGTAGCCTCGAAACTGGGCAACCAATCTCCCCGAGAGGGCACCGGCCTCCCTCAGCTGCAGACCCAGGTTTCCGTTAGGTCCGAACTGGCAGTGAACGATGTCATAAGGACCGTTGTTCAGAAAAAGCTGGGTCCGGTAGAGCCAGGCTGGCGAGGCAGCGGCCCTTCCGAACTTAAAGGCGTTTATCGACTTGAGCGCGACTCTGGGGTTCCTCTTGAAACTGGCGGAGAAGTATCGTGCGCTGATCAGTAATTTTGCGAATTAGCGAATTCGGACCTGCCCAAGTCAGGCAATAGGTACTGCGGAGAAGGTTGTATCGTATGGACATCCGGGTGAACCCTGGGCTCGTTTCCGATTCTATGAGCGTAGATGTCAACTTCACATCCCCTGTTGATAAGACCCGTGATCTGATTCAGGATGAAAGTCTCGGAAAGCAGCGGGAACTGGTTAACGATGAAGGCGACTCTCACTGTGTGGAGGTTAGTGGTTGTTCGGGTGCGCGCCCGACGACTTCAGCTTCTAGATTGCGAAGCTGGTGGTGAGTCCGAACGCAGAGGATCGAAATGCCAAGAGCGCCAAGAAAAGAGATTACAATCTGCCCGACCGCTAATGGTCGTCGACTCCCGACCGCTGGCGGATCGTGTCGGGCAACCCCCGGATGCCCTCGCCTACCAACGTCGCGTTCCGGTGATGCTTTGCAGCGGGGAAGGGGCAAAGTCAAGCGGGTCGCAGCATCCCTTTGAGCTGGCGCAGGACCCGATACGGGATCGTCCGGCGAAGGAGGAAGCGAAAAGAAGGAAGTTGCCGGTAACCATACATTCGCCAGACCGTCAAATAGGCTCCGAGACGCTTCCATCGCGACTTGACGGCACTGGCTCGGTAATAGTTCCCTCTGGCAAAGAATCTCATTCCCTTTTCACGAATCACGGCTTGACTCTCGGGGGCCAGTTCGCACATGAGATCCAGCAGCAGCAACGAGTCTTCGCACCAGGGTTTCAACCCAAAAGCAAAACTATTTTCTCCCTCGTGCAGCCGGAAGGTAGCCTTGATTTCGGAGACATCGACTCGACCATATCGGGCAGCCAGTTTGACCTCCGCCATCACGTCCTCAAACAGATTGTGCCTGGATCGAAGCCCGCCAACGGATCTCAGCTTCTCGGTATCAAACAGCGTACTGCAAACGTACAAGGCGGTCTTGCCGGCAAACCAACCCAGGAAGAACTCGTCCAGCGGCAACGTGCCCACGCGGTTGACGGCTTGACCTAGCACCCTGCCATGGCCGTCAATGACTCGCGTACCGGTACGGATAAGCCCGGGTTCCCCAGCGCCCTCTGCGGCCTTGATACAAGTTTCCACAAAATCGGGATCAATCATGTCGTCATCGTGCAGCAACAGAAGGTACTTCCCTTTCGCCTCCTGAATACAAAAGTTGAAATTGTTGTTGCCCCCAATGTTTTTCGGATGCCTGAAGTAACGGATACGGGGGTCACTGATGCTGGAAACGAGGGCCGGCGTCTTGTCTGTCGAGCAGTTGTCCGAGATAAAGATCTCCAGGTTCTGATAAGTCTGGCGCAGGGCGCATTGCAGTGCCTGAGGCAAATATCCGCTAGCTCGGTTGTACGTTGGAATAGCAATGGTGACGAGAGGAGTAGATTTCATCAGAATTTCGATCCAATCAACAAGCGAAGTGTGAAGAAATTCCAGTATCGACTTCAGCTGATGACTCTACGGACTACAGGGGGGTGGTGCTACGAAGAAAGTAGACCCCCTGCCGCTAAAAACGCGGCGTCCCCCTTGCAAAAGAGGGACAAAAAAACGTAGAAAGAAACTCGAGCTTCAGGAGTTCTTTCACGCTGGACGACGATCAAGCCGCCTTGAAATGCTTTTGCTCCCACAATGCCAGGCTCAAGAGCGTCCACAGGGCACGGCCATGATTCGACCGCCCGGACAGGTGCTGACGGAAGATCTGCTCGAGCCGCCTTGGGTTCAGCGGCAGGCCTACCAGGTCCTTCCGCTTCAGCAAGGCATCAGAGAAGATACTTTTGAGCGGGCCACGAAGCCATGCATCCATCGGAACCTCAAAACCTCTCTTAACCACGCTCTGGTGGCCCACATGACGGCTTAGAATCTTCCGGAGCAGAATTTTACCGACCTTCCGTTCCACGTCGAGGCAGCTTTGCCAGTCGACAGAGGAAGCCACCGCGATTACCTCCCGGTCTAACAAGGGGACCCTCACCTCCAGGGAATGATGCATGCTGGCGCGGTCCACCTTCAGGAGGACCATCGTGAGGTGACTAACAAACTCGTTCCACCGCATCCACTGGGCCGTCGAATCGTTTTCGGTCGCGTTCCAGTGAAACAAAGTGAAATCAGGCGGCCAGGCGGGGGCCTGTGGAAACAGCGCTGCAAGGCAACCTTCCGGAATACGAGTATGCATCCGGCGGTACCAGTCTCCTATCGTGCGATACGGCAGAGCGGTATGTCCGTTCTTCAGGTGGAAGGGCCGCTCTGCCATAGCGCGCAGGACCCGAAGCCAGTACGGCTGTGCGAACTGATGAGAACCATGCAGAACTGTACCAAAGCGGCTCGGGTAGCCCCAGAAGAGCTCATCACCGCCGTCTCCCGACAACATGACGGTTACCTGCTGTCGCGCCAGACGAGAGATCAACATCGTTGGAAAAATGGAATAATCGGCAAAGGGTTCCCCACATGACGCGATGACATCATCCAGCATCCCGAGCGCGTCACCGGGTGTCACTTGGTGAATGGTGTGCTGGACTCCGATCTCCCTGGCATAGGCCAGAGCGTCCGGAGATTCATCCAGTGCGTCCCCTCGTGTTCCCAAAGTAAAGGCATGCACAGGCCCCTGACCGGCCTGCTTCATCTTGGCGGCCACCAACGGCGAATCGACCCCTCCAGACAGGAATGTGCCCAGAGGAACATCGCTCACCAGATGGCGCCGTACGGCTCGCGTAACGGCTTCATTGACAGCCTCCACTGCTGCCTCGCCTTTCAAGACTGCCTGGGCGCTCACGGGAAACTCGAAGAATCTTCCTTGACGCACCCGGCCCGCAGCCTCGATTTCGAGCCAGGAACCAGGTTCCAGCATGTGACTCTGCTTGAGCAGGGCACGTGGAGCAGGGATGTATCCAAGCCGCAAGTACAAGCCCATCGCCTCTTCGTCGACCTGCAACCCCCTAGCCCAAGGGTGACCCAGAAGCTGGTCGTACTGTGACGCAAACACTAGCCCTTTCGTGGCCAGCAAGTAGTAGAGAGGTTTGATGCCAGCATGATCTCTGGCAAGGAGGAGCCGTCGAGTCAGAGCATCATAAAATGCCAGCGCAAACATACCGTTCAGGCGGCACAGGCCCTCTCTCCCATACTTTGCCAGAAGGTGAAGAATAACTTCAGTATCGCCGGTGGAACGGAAGACAAGGTTCTCCTTCTGCAACTCTTGGCGCAGCACGTCGTAGTTGTACACTTCGCCATTGTAAATGAGAGCATAGCGTCCGTCAGGGGTGAGCATCGGCTGATGGCCGGCCGGGGACAGGTCAAGAATGGAGAGCCGCCGGAAATCCCAACTGGCAGTGTTTTCCGTCGCTCCAGAAACCCTCGTCGTCCGGTCCGCGGCGCACCATCTGCTGAATCATGCGAGTGGTCGCCGCTGTCTCCTGTTGCGAGAGGCCCTCAAAGTTCAGACATCCACAGATACCACACATGAATTCAGGTCACCTTATAGATTGCCGGGCCGGAGCGAACGGCTCAAAGGTCAATCAGCGATCCGCCTGAGTCTAGGGCTCTGCTGAAAGTCGGCTCAGAGATAGATATTCTGGGTTGAAATCGTCGCCGGTCGCGGTCATCGTTCATGGGGAGGTCATCTTCTCTTTCGTTCCTACAAAAATCTCATCGTCCTTAAGGCCGAATAGAACGACTTCACTGGGGCTTGCGACTTGAGTCGCCCGGACGTTCCAGACGCGAAGGCCAGTCTCCTTCAAGCGCTCTTCAAAGTCCTGGCCATAGATCCGCACGTGGTCGCGCTGCCCAAAGAGGCGTTCGCGTTCCGCAGGATCGGAAACAGATGGATCTTCAAAGGTGGGATCCGCCCTGATGGGTACGATGATGACCGCCCAGCCCCCTGGCTTCAACACACGGGCTATCTCCAGCATTGCTTTCCGGTCATCGGGCACATGCTCCAGCACATGGCTGCACAGGACGACATCGAAGGAGTTATCAGGATAGCGAATATCCGCAATGTCCATTCTGAGCATCGCGCGTCCTTCGACCAGATCAGCGCTCAGGTATTCAAGGCCCGGTATTCTCTTGAACCATTTCTCCATTTCTGGAGCAAAGTGGAGCATCCGCCTGGCCGATCCATCAAACAGATCGGTGTGTTGCTGAAGGAACAGCCAGAGCAACCGATGACGTTCAAGAGAGCCGCACAGGGGACAACGGGCGTCCGGACGGGGTTTGACGCCAAACGGAAGAAACCGTCTGACCGAGCTTTGGCACACAGGGCAGTGGCGCGATGTGCCCCGATGCACAATCGGCTTTAGAAATCCAAGAGCAACCCCAAGCTTCACCGAGAGTCCCTCATAGTCCCGTCACTAACAGTTCCCAACTTCACAGCGAATGTGTCACTGCCGACCGTGCACTGAGTTGACGTGGCCTGAAGCGAGGGCCTTCCACAAACTGGGTTGGCAAGTCCTAAGGTATCGGAGTGTAGCCGATGGGTCGCCGGCGAAGGTGCCGTCTCGGGCGGATTGAGAAAGGGCTGCCCTCATCCATCACGGGAACTGATCCAGTTTTGAGTCTGTTCGTCCCAGCGTTTCGTCACTTTTGCTGGTGCACCAACGGCGATACAACGGTCAGGAATACTGTGTGTTACCACGCTATTGGCTCCAATGATTGCCAGCTCGCCGATCGTGACGCCCGAGAGGATCACCACATTCTGTCCGATCCAGGTGCCTCTCCGAATGAGCACGGGCGCAATGCGCCCTAACGGCTGATACTTATATGGTTCGGAAGCATTCTGGTAGCCGTGCTGATGGTCGAGAATGGTGACGTTGGAAGCAATGAGGACATCATCTTCGATCATCACATCTTGAACCGCCCCAATCAGCAAGCTGCCTGTGCAAGTGACTCGATGGCCGATGCAGATCCGCGGCGTGAACTTTCGAGTTGGGATCCGCCTTTCTCCAGGCAGTATGGCAAGGCCAGGGTATTCCATGACAGCACTTAAAAATGAATTCGGGCCGAACCAGACGTCGTCGCCAATAAAGATCGACTTCGGCATTCGCTGATTCGCCTTGGGAGTTCGATCGTCAGGTTCCTGGGCTTGTTGGCGAACTGCGGCAGAGTTCTCTTTGCGATAGTGCCATCGACCCGGCGAATCCAGACCCCAAGCGAGGTAGCCAATTCGCTGCTGATTCTTCGGGTGATTCGTCCCAGGAGCGAGGTCATGGACGCATTCACCTCTCACTGTCATTAGGATGGCCTCAAAAGCAGTTAGCCCTGAGCCTGATGTTGGCATCCAGAGTTGCGGCTCACCGGATGCTTCGCTGCTCTTGAAACCACTTGTCTTTCTGCGAACCCGACCTAGGGCCAGGCTTCTGAAGGAGTTCGAGGATACCTGGGCGAAACATTTTGGTCAGTCGCTGCAGCCCGAGATACGCACGACCAACTAAAGCCAACGGGACGAAACGGTGCGCTGCGACAAGCAATTCTCTCTTCCAAGGGGTTCTAATCCGATTTGGCGATTGCATCAACGACGAGACTCTTTGTTCTTTAACTGAGATAAATCCGCACCGTCGAATCATGCGCAATACCGAAGGGAGGGTCGTATAGGTGATTGATGTTTGAAGAAACTCTGAGGGCCTCCCCCTAAGCCTCAGATACATTGAGCCGATGGATTTGGGAAGCAACGGCAGCCAAGCCACTTGATAATGCGGTTCCCAAAAGCTCAGGTAGTTCTCACAGGTCAGGTAGAAGAGGCCATCTGGCTTCAAGACACGGAAGACCTCCTTCAGCATACTGGCTGGATCTTGCACATGCTCCAAGACTTGCAGGCTGATGACGACATCGAAAGCTCTGCCGGGAAACGGAAGCTGCTCAGCGATTGCCCCCACCACAGTTCCGTTAGCCGTCGGCCGAAGGCGATCAAAGACAATCTCTCGAAACTCTTCCCCTGGCTCGACGGCTACGACGCGAGCCCCTCTGAGAGCAGTTTCCAGGGAAAGAGAGCCAAGACCTGCCCCCAAATCCAAGACTCGAGCAGACTCAATTTTCACTCCCTCCTTTGCCAGATAGTTCAGTGCCCACTTGGCGACCTTGCGCGACAATTCCCTATCAACTGCACTATGAAGTGCTGCTTCGCCAAGTCCCCCTGTCTTCCTGATCATGCCCGCTAATGCATTCCGAATTCTCTGCTCCAAGTCCACTCCTCGTACTGAAGCGGGAGATACCTTGTTTCCAAAGAACTCGTGTCTCGAACTCATAGTCATTGCCCTGAGCGACAAAACAACGTTCGGCAAGGATAGAGCGAATTTGTTTCTCCACTTAGGTCGGTCTTCCCTCGCAATCCGCCACCCAGGATTCAGATCCAGTATCCGACCGCTTGATTACTCTCGCTGGGGCTCCTACAGCAATGCAGCGGTCAGGAAGGTTTCGGGGTACTACACTGTTAGCTCCGATTATGGAAAACTCGCCGATTGTTACGCCGGACATGATGACCACGTTTTGCCCAATCCAGCTTCCTTGTTTGATCAATACGGGCGCAACTCGCCAGGGAGATTGAGACTTGTAAGGCTCATCCACGTTGCGATACCCGGGTTGATGGTCGAGAATGGTCACATTGGAAGCAATGAGAACGTCGTCTTCGATAACAACTTCATGAACGGCTCGGAGAACAAGCCTACCTGCGCAAGAGACACGATGCCCGATCCGAATCGTTGGCTGAAACCATTCAGGCTTCATCTCGTGAGGCTGCAGGCTGCATGGCAATCGCAGGGCACTCTATAACAGCACTAAGAAACGAATTTGGGCCGAACCAGACATCGTCACCAATCAACAATCAACTTCGGATTCACTGATTCGCCTTGGGAGTTCGATCGTCAGGTTCCTGGGGTTGTTAGCAAACTGCGGCAGGGTTTTCTTTGCGATAGTGCCATCGACCCGGCGAATCCAGACCCCAAGCGAGGCAGCCAATTCGCTGCTGATTCTTCGGGTGATTCGTCCTAACAGCGAGGCCATGGCGGATCACCTCTTACGCAGCGGGAATGGCACGATGACTCATGGCGGCTATGCCCTTCAAATGACGTCGGCAAAGCTCCTTTCCATTCGTCGAAAGTAAAGGGCACCACTCACCAGGAGGGCCACGGCAGCTGCCGCAGAGACCAGAATGATAGGACCAGGAGCAGTGTTTGTGCCCAATAGCGCCCACCGAAATCCCTCAACCACTCCAGCCATGGGATTAATTCCATACACGGCGCGCCAAGGCTCCGGCAAAAGGCTGCTCGGATAAACAATTGGAGTCGCAAACATCCAGAACTGGGTGATGAATGGTAGGGTATGAGGCACGTCGCGATACTGGACATTGATGGCTGAAAGCCACACTCCTACCCCTAAGGCAGTTACAATGCCCAGCAATAGGAATAGAGGTAACCACACTGAGTTCCATGTTGGAAGTATCCCGTAGTAGAACATCATGCCCAGCAAGACTAAAAAGGCCAGTCCAAAGTCAACTACGCCGGAGAGTACCGCCGAGACCGGGATGGCCAAACGCGGAAAGTAAATCTTCTTGATCAAATTGGCGCTTCCAACCAAACTAGTTGACGATTGTGTGAGCGCATGGGAAAAGTAAGCCCAAACAACCAATCCCGTATAGCTGAAAAGTGGATATGGAATGTTGTCTGAGGGCATCTTGGCAAGCCGCCCGAAAAAAAGACTGAAAATCACCATGCTCAGGAGCGGCTGAATGATGGCCCAGGCGACACCCAACGCGGTCTGCTTGTAGCGGACCTTGAGGTCTCGCCAAACCAGAAAGGAAAGTAATTCGCGATACTGCCATAACTCGCGGAGCCCGAGTGACACCCAGCCGGTTGACGCCTCGATGCGAAGTAGCGGTACGGAACCTTCACCTGACATTTTGTATTCTCTCCCCGGTAGAGTCTATACCTGCTTCTGCAAGAATTCTCTTATGCCAATCCACTGTGCGCTGCAGCCCTTCCCTCAGCGAAACCTTGGGCCGCCACCCCAGTTTTTGAAAGGATGTTGCGATATCCGCAGTCCTCAAGGGCTCCATCGGCCTATCAGGCAGAGCTCCGAACACTGGCTGAGTTTTTGAATCTATGATCTCGACCAGTTGACCCACGACCTCTCGAATCGGCGTTAAAACGCCAGACCCCAGATCGACTGTGCTTCCTTCGATACTTGCCACATGCGAAGCGGACACGAGACCCTCGACGACGTCGTCAATGTATATCCAGTCGGCCTTCCAGGTTCCGCTCGAAAGCTTGGGAGGCTCGCCACTCAACAAGGAGGCGGTCACGTAGGGAATCAGCTTGCCCGCCTGTTGTCTCGGTCCGTAGGTCATGAAGGGACGAACGAAGACAACGGGTAACTGAAAGAGAGCGTGAAACATTCGCCCATAGGCTCCGCAAGCCCATTTGGCCGCAGCATAAGGTGAGCTGGGAATCGAATTCGGTTCGGTTGCAAGGGGCTCGGTGAGAGAAGCAACCAGTACAATGCGACGACACACTCCCAGTTCCTGGCTGGCTGTCAGAATATTCACAGTACTCGTCAGCAAGGTGTGATAGGTAGGCAAAACTAAGTCCAAACTGGCGCCGGCAGAGGACAGACCGGAGAAATGAAAAATGACTTGCGGCTGCACCTCCTGACAGACAAAACGGGCGAACGCTATGTCGCTAAGGTCGCCGGTCCACCAGCGATAATTTGAAGGATCGTTCCTCGATATCCGAGAGACAGCGTCGACGCTAACACCCATGTGGGCGAGTCGTGCACTCAAGTGGGAACCAAGAAACCCACTGGCCCCTGTGATCAAGACTCTCGAGTCATTCAATGGTTGTCGCGGCACGAAGTTTGTTCCTTCTTGGCGTTCACAGTTCGATCAAGTTCTAACCGCTCAGGGCCTCTCAAGTCCTACCTGTCAGGATGTTGTTAAGAAATTGTTGTAGTGGCGGCCTGTGATGGCCAAACGCGGCGCTCGCTGACCGCCGACTGCATGCGGCTGGGCGCTCATAGAACGCCACTACAATCTGAGGAAGGCTTGGCCAAATGAGAGCCGCTCGCTACTCATGGCAAGGCGCATAGCGCTTATCAGTCCCTCAGGGGTTCCAATATCAACATAAGGGGAGTGTGAAACAATCGCGGAGTTGACATTAAGCCCTGCTTCAAGAGCTAACTGAAAAACCTGGCCAACCGACACTTCCGGCCGAGCCTCAGCTCGTTCTCGCAAAGAAGCTACGTTCTCATGAAGGAACTGGGTGAAAACCGGCGTCCAAACTGCAATTGCCCAGCTGTGGCGCAGTGGCGTGGCAGAAGGTTGAATCACGATTTGCCGAACCTTTCCACGGCTGTCTATATCCACCATATCGACGTTCTCGGGGCGATGGACGGGAAACAGGCCCAATGTTACTTCAGCGTTACTCGAATGATGGCTGGCGATCAACTGCAAAAACGCATCCTGGGAATCGAAAAGAATGTCTGGAAACCCAAAGGCTATGGTTGCATGTTGTACAAAGGGATAGGCGTGGTCGATGGTAAAAGGTACCCCAGGGGATGTGTCCAATACCAGATAAGCAAGATTCATACCGAGTCCTGAGCCATCGCCCCAGTATGCTGGGATATCCCATTTTTGCTTCCTCAAGACCACGTAGGCCTTGGTGACCCCACCCAATCTCATCTTCTCGAGCAGGTAGTGACCTGCAGCCTTAGGCCGAACAGGATCGCGTCCAGAAGCATCACTCAAACCGAGCGGATAGAGTTCCTTGCTACAGGGAAGGGGAGAAAGACGCGTTGCCAGCCCTGCCGCCGGAATCACTCCTACCAAATCGTTTGCGACCATAAAGTGCCATCGTTAGCGAAGACTCGAGTTGTGTGCGGATCTTAGGCTTTGAAGGTAACCCGTCAGAGACTCAGGAAAAAACCCGCAGACCATGGGAGTATGGGTCTGCGCTACAAAGGCACATCAAGCCTGTGCTCACTCCTGGCGCTGACTTCTTCTCGCAACCCATAACTTGCGAAGCGCCCAGGAATATTAAGGGCGACAGCCCTTGACTAGTTAGTTTAGCGAACTCTGCTTCGTTGCCTTTAGCGCACGTCTCCATAGTAAACCGTAGATCGTGGTAATTCAGTTCTTCCCTTGTAAACTCATGAGCTACCAAACCTCGCAAGGTGCCGGCTGCTGTCAGCGAATTGCCATAAGCTCGCACGATGACATTCTCATCCCCAAAGACCCTTGCCAGCAATAGCTGTAAGCCTTCGGGAGTGAAGCGCCACTTCTCATGGCATTCCAGGTAAGCCCTGCCTATAGTCGGGACAGCAACCAGGAGAACTCCTCGTGGCTTTAAGATACGGTACAGTTCCGATACTGCCTTGTCCACTTCAAATATCATGTGCAAGGTATGAGTACAAATGATGCAATCAAACAAATTACTTGGGATATCAGGCGCCTTTGTTAAGTCTGCCACGATAGTGGCCCGAGGATTGTCATCCTCTTTGCTGAGGATATCTATTTTCGCAACCCTGCTTCCACCATAGCGGGAAGTATAGCGGTTCTCATGAAATTCCAAGCAGTGTCCGTGTATGCAGTCTGAAAACTCCTGGAGAAACTGTT
This sequence comes from uncultured Acidimicrobiia bacterium, assembly GCA_963752385.1. Lineage (GTDB taxonomy): Bacteria > Acidobacteriota > Terriglobia > Versatilivoradales > Versatilivoraceae > CAVVYL01. Next base: position 233,675 of record CAVVYL010000045.1, read on the forward strand.
GCACGTAATAGCGGTGGGCGGGCAGACCGCGATCGAAGCCGCCGTGTTGGCTAATGGGCTGAACACCGATCATTGATCGGACTCTTGCCTTGATCGCGCCTGCGCCTTGCAGAATCCATCTGGCAGACTGGCGAGAGCTCCGGAGATATCGCAAAAGAGAGCGCAAGAAAGTTACCCTTCTCAGTCGGTGCAGCGTGGTTGACATTGCGCCACACGCGCAGCCCAGGTCAATAGCCAAGTATCGCCAGGAACTAAAGAGGAACTCGACCCGGACTCGAAAGAGTCCGAGTGTCTTTTTCTACTGAGTGCTGGCGGCACGCTCGTTTTGCCGTATGTTCGTCGAAATCAGCTGCCGGCTCCGATAGGAAGGGTCTCAATAGAAAGCGTGAGGTCGGTTTGTTTGCGGCCCGTGTCCAGAATTCACGGCAAGGTTCCAGTCATGTCACAGCACTCTGACGTGGCCCGTTGGGAGAATCTCATCGGCGCAGGAACAAAGCACGTGCAGGGAACTACTTGCCTTGTGGCATTTTGCTTCCGTTCGGACTGAACTCTGTAGTCCACTTCAAGAGTGGTCTCACCACGCCTCCCCAGTTGTCAACCCAATCGCCACGCGCCGAATCGCCGTCCAGGCTGTCAACCACCTGAAAAGCAACAACGTCACGCTCAGACCATTGCTTAACGCACGGATCCAGGGTGTGAAGAGACGCCTCAACGAACAGCGTGCCCTCGGACAGGAGATTACCAGGAATCCAGGCAGTGCTCAGGTAGGATCCCGCAGGACGGCGTTGGCTCCGCCAGGCGGGGTCAAGGTCCGCAGCTGAAAAAGAGTGTATGCCTTTCTCGTTGAAGAAGGAATAATTGGGCGATAAGACGTAGCCTGACTTGAGTACTTCAAACTCCATCTCAATGCCGACCGGGCGCCGGATGTCCACGGCGTCTGCAATCTGACCGTCTTCCGTCCGGACCCTCACGGCACGTAGACGAGCAACCTCACCTTTCGGCGCCTTCGCTGGATCGGGCCATTCTCGTGCAGCTGTCGTGTCACGTCCCCAGTTGAGATAGGCGCTGACAACTTCGTTTGGCCGGCCGTCCCTCAGCACGTTGCCGTCGTTCAGCAGAATCACTCGCTCACACAGGCGGGTAATAGTCGCCATGTTGTGGGAGACAAACAGTACCGTCCGTCCATGCTCTCCAACGTTCTGCATCTTATTTAGGCACTTCCTTTGAAAGCTCGCGTCGCCAACCGCGAGCACTTCGTCAACAATCAGAATCTCCGGCTCCAGGTGCGCGGCCACGGCAAAGGCCAAACGCAGGTACATGCCGCTGGAGTAATGCTTTACTGGCGTATCAATGAATTTCTCCACTTCGGCAAACGATACGATTTCGTCAAATTTACTCTCAATTTCCACCCGCCTCATGCCCAAAATGGCGCCGTTCAGATAAACGTTCTCCCTTCCGGTTAGCTCTGCGTGGAAACCCGTGCCGACCTCCAACAGGCAACCCACCCGGCCATGAATTTCTGCAAAGCCTTCCGTCGGCTGGGTGATCCGCGAGAGGATTTTGAGAAGGGTACTCTTACCAGCCCCGTTGCGGCCGATGATACCGACGAGTTCACCGCGCCGGATTTCGAAGGAGACCCCTTTTAGCGCCCAGATGGTTTCGTTCAGGTGCGCAGCTCTTGAGGACCGGCCTCGCAACAGCGCCCCTACCCTGCGAAACGGTGCCGCTGCGGCTTGAGACAGGGTATCGCGCAAGGTCTTGTACTTGACCTGCTTCTCGCCGATATGGTAGAGCTTGCTCAGACCTTCGGCACGGACTGAAATTTCATTCATTGCGTCTCCTTATATTCGACATCAAGAGGAAACACGCCCCTTTCAATTTCGCAGGACACCGTTTTGGGAGCTTTGGAGCTCTTGATCGTATTGTTCCGATGGGCAGCAATGAATTTGCTGATACCCCTTCGATATTCCTCGGCGAACTTCTCCTTAGTGTGAGTGGCTCTCGCAGATTCCCACGCACGTTTGGCTCTCCCCTTAAGCTCCGCTGCCGGGAGTTCGGCGACCATGCAAATGCACTCTTTTATTTTCTCAATCGAGCAGTCCTCCAAAGTATATCCAAAGTCATCAACATCCACCCCGGACTCGTAACTGACAATAGGGATTAGTCCCGCGTGCATGGCGATCACCACCGAGCCGGCGCGTCCTTCTGAGCAGGAGGGATAAATCAACCCAGCACATCTATTTGTGATTTCCGCAAACTTGGGGCTGCCCACGTCAACCCACCCGATGGTATCAATGTTGCCGGTCTCGTACAGTTCTTTTTGATATACCTGAACGAAGTCCTTTTCCTCAGCGATCGGACCACAGACGGTCAAATGGTATTGCGGCATGTCTGTAAAGGCATCTAGAACCAGGTCTAGACCTTTGTGTATCAGCCCGCCGCTGCCAAACCACAAGAACCGCTTTCGACACTTTTCGAAGTCTTTTCTTTCCGGCCAAGGATACAGGACCGGGGCTGCAGTCGGTATCGGATAGATAGGTTTATCTGCAAAACTAAAGGTGCCGAGAGTGAATTCGTTTCCCTTCATAGTCGCACAGTCAGCGTACTGGATAGCCAGATTTGGGTGCTGTAATCTGCGAAGGTGTGGGGTGACCTTTTTTCTCTGTTGAAACTCCAGATGCCGGCGCAACAGAGCAGTGTTATGGAAGACCCAGTGAGCCGTATCGATGTGCATGATCTTTAAGCAATCCTTATTCAGAAGTGGTCCAAGTCTTTCAAGGTTCCACCTGGCATCAATCAAGATCGCGTATTCCTTCGTGGGCACAAACTTGGTGTTATTGTAGTTAATCACATCTACACAATAGCCCAGCTCTAGAAGAGTTTTGGCCATTTGAAGAGATTCCCAATCATGATGATGTGCGATCGAGGGTGACTGGCCAGGTTTCAGGAAGAACGGGTCGTTGATGAAGGAGAGAAGTACATTTCCCTTGGAATGGTTTTCGGGCTTCAGGGATGCAAATCTTAGATCGAGCCTGTCGACTTCTGCCAGGGCCCCTCTCACCCGACTCGCCATGAGAAAGAATTTGCTGTTTCTGATACAGCTTCCCACGTTCTTGAGTGACTTGCTGAGCATGCCTCCCATCGACACCAGACCTTTAGAGTTAGGGATCCAGCCAGCACCAGCCGTCAACAGCGGCCACCCACCCTCTGTCGTCAGTGAGGCATGGATCGACATGGTGCATCCCATCTGCGTTCCAGCCGGAACCACTTGCCGTTAGAATGGGCTTGTCTTGAACTTCCCGTTCTTCGTAAGTCGTTGTGCTTAGCCCGCTGATCTCAAAGGCTCGAACTTGGTATCCGTATTGAGGATAACAATCCTGCGCGAATCTGATGATTTTGTCATTCAGTACCAAAACTCGACCCGCAGGTCTGGCGACATGAGCATTCCCCTCGATGACGGGACTCTTCGGGTGCTCCAGCCAAGGACCCATCAAGTCGTCGGCATAGTAGAGGCGGAGGGTGTCGGCTTTAAGGGCAGGATTGGTTTCTGTAAACAGCCACCACTTTTCCTGGAACCGGAATATGGAAGCATCGACATATCTATGACCATTTGCACTAAAGAGAGTAGTAACGAGCGACCACTTCATCGGGAACTCGGAAGCCTTGTACAGGCGGATGGAACCTGCCGTCTCGGGAATCAAGTAATACTCGTTTCTCCACTCAAAGACGTATGGATAGGAAAGATGAAATGGCTCGGCCAGAACGATCTGCCGATATTCCCACTCTATACCATCGGGGCTGACAGCCAACCCTATGGCTCCGTTCCCTGATGCTCGTATCAGGACCTCAAAGAACATGTACCACTGACGATCCACTCTGATCATGAACGGGTCTGCGACAAAACTGGCTACGACGTCGGACACGGACGCGCGGGTAATGACGGGATTGATGACACCCGCAGGGGAGAGAAGATCAAACGGAGATTCTCCGACGATAGATTCCGATCGACCAATCGAATTGTCTCTGAGATTTCGCGGTGGCACGCGCATCAGTTTGAGCCAGTCTGTCAACGAACCGTTTGAGACGCTTTGTTATTGTGCTTGACATACTCTCCTAGATCTTGAGGAGGTTGAACCTAAGCTCAATCAGTTCGCGACAAGGGGTTACTTTGCTGCCGGGAAGAGGGCATAGGCTAGTTCCCTGTCGTGGCGCCGGAGCCACCCCCACCAAATCGTTGGCGTTAATCCAGTTGGAGCGTTACGCATGGTCCGTGAGAATTTCAGCTTTTGTCTTCTTGGCCAGCAGGTCGGCAACAGAACTTGAAATGCCTTCTTCTGTCAACCCGTGCTGTGCCTGAAGATACTCCTGACTCCCGATGTACGGCGAGAAGACGGGCGGGATCCCAACTCGTTTGAACGGAACTCTTTCTTGACTGGATTCAGCGAGCACTTCGGCCACCGCGCTGCCCAGACCTCCGATGATACTGTGTTCTTCAATGGTTATAATGGCACCGGTTTCAGAGGCTGCGGCCAGAACAGCCTCCTGGTCCAATGGCTTGAGCGTGTGCATACTTAGGACGCGGGCTTCAATGCCGTTTGATCGCAGATGTTTGGCTGCGTTGACTGTGGTTCGCAGCATTCCCCCGGTAGAGATTAACGTCAGGTCGTGACCTTCGATGAGCTGAATAGCCTTGCCAAGCCGGAAGTCAATTTCACCCTCGTGAACCTGTGGCTCTCCAGCTTTCCCCAGTCTTAAGTAACAAGGGCCGGAATGAGAAACCAAAGCGCGAGTTGCCAACCGCGTCTCGACAGGATCTCCTGGTGCCACAACCATTAATCCAGGAAGGGCTCTCATGACGGCCAAATCTTCTGTGGCATGGTGAGTGACGCCCATTGATCCGTAGGCAAACCCGCCTCCAATAGCGACGATTCTCACACTGGCATTGTGGTAGCACACGTCGTTTCGAATATGCTCGAGGCACCTCAGCGTCGGGAAGTTGGCAATCGAGTAAGTGAAAACTACCTTGCCACTCAGCGCCATTCCCACAGCCATCCCGGTCATGTTCTGCTCGGCCACGCCTGCATTGACGAACTGAAGCGGGAGCTGTTCCATAAAGGGTTCAATGACACTAAACCCCAGGTCACCCGTAATCAGCACTATGCGAGGATCCTGCCTTGCCAGCTCAAAGAGCGTCTGTACGAAGGCGTTTCTCATTCCTGTTGTCCCAACTCCGCCAGAGCGAGATCGAGTTCCTGGTCCCGTGGGGACCGATAGTGCCAGAGCAGTTTGTCCTCCATGAAGCTGATACCCTTTCCCTTAATCGTGTGTGCAACGACGCAGGATGGTCGGTCGGTTTCGAACGGAACGGCGTTCAACGCTTTCTCGATCGCGTTAAGATCATGTCCATCTATCTCCCGTACCGCCCAGCCGAAAGCGTGCCACTTCTCTCCCAGTGGATCCAAATTGATAACATCTTTGACTCGACCGAAGCTCTGGATTTTGTTGTAGTCGATGATGACGACAAGATTATCTAGCTTGTGATGAGGCGCGAACAGTGCAGGTTCCCAGGTTGAACCCTCATCACATTCGCCATCGCTCAGAAGGCAGAAGATACGATGTCGCTTGCCATCTCTCTTGGCTGCCAACGCCATTCCTGTGGCGATGGGCAGACCATGCCCCAAAGAACCAGTTGAGACCTCGACACCGGGCACATTCTTATGAGTGGCGTGTCCTGCTAGTAACGATCCGTTCTGATAGTACGTCTCCAGCCAATCCATCGGGAAGAAGCCGCACTCAGCCAGAATAGCGTAGAGGGCAGCACATCCATGTCCTTTGCTCAGAATAAAGCGGTCGCGCTCCGGCCAGCTAGGCTCACCTGGATTCAACTGGAGAATCCTTCCGTAGAGAACCGCGAGAATGTCGGCAGTTGAAAGTGAGGAACCGATGTGGGAGGAATTCGCCCGGTGTGTCATTCTCACGCAATGCCGCCGGATTCGCAGAGCGATGTCGGTTACTGCAATAGCCCTCATTGGATTAGACTCGGTCATCCTATTGGTAGATTCGAGGAGATCTGGAAACTTGTCGCTCGGCCGCAACGACTCACAAGGCAGCTAACGAGGCGAGATAATCTGCATCGCCCAGTCTTCTGGCGATCGAATCGAGTAACTGAGCCGCTGGAACCCCGTCAGCCACGCGATGGTCAAACGTCAGGCTCAGAACACACGTGTGCGCCGGAACCAAAATGCCTTTGTCGACGCAGGCCCGCTCGACGATCCTTCCAATTCCCAGGATGGTAGCTTGCGGCGGGTTGAGAACGGGAGTAAAGGCATCGATCCCGTGGCCTCCGAGATTCGTCAGGGTCGCGGTTCCTCCTTGGATATCCTCACTCCGCAGCGCACCTTGAAGAGCGCGTTTGCTCAAGTCAACAATCGAGGAATGTATCCCGCGAAGCGATCCCGAGTCGGCATGACGTATGACTGGAACCACCACTCCAGCGGGAACAGCCACTGCGAAACCGATATGCACATCTTCAAAGTACACAAGTGTCTCGTCCTCGAGCGCTACGTTCAGTTCCGGATGTTCTCTCAAGGCGACGGCTAGCAGCTTGACAAACAGCGCATCGAAAGAGGGAGTAGCTCCAATCATTTCAGCGAGGCGCTTGCGCGCGGTGACCAAAGCATCTGCACGGACTTCACGGGTCAAAGTCAGTGAGACAGCGGCTGCAGCGCTTTTTTTCAGCCGTTCGGCAATCGCCCGCCGCATTGGGCTCAACGGCAGGCGCTCGCGCACACGAGCGATCGGAGAATCAGGCGCTGACAACAGCTCCTTAGACCGTGAGATCGCAGCCACGACATCTGCTTCGACGATTCGCCCACCTGGTCCGCTGCCTTGAATGCCCGCTAGATCGATCCTGTGCTCCGCGGCCAAACGTCGCGCCACGGGCGTGGCACGCACCTCACGCGGGATTGCCGAGAGCGGATGAGCAGGCGCCTCCGAGGTCGGACCTCGGGCAACGTGAATTGTCTCCGTAGAAGCGGGGCTTTCCAGTGAGGGTGGCGGAGCCGATTCGCCCTTGGCCAGAACATAACCAATGAGAGCCTCGACCTGCAGATTTGTTCCGGCAGCAGCGACTGGATGCAAGATGCCGTCCTGTGGTGCAACCAGTTCGTGGGTAGCTTTCTCAGTGTTGATTTCCGCGATGGGGTCACCCGCACGCACAGGGCTGCCAGCGGGACGCAGCCAGGCGACTAAAGTCCCCTCGGCCGTGTACATTCCCAAACTGGGCATGACGATTGGAAAGGCCACTGCTTAAGATTCCTAACCGAGCATTTCACGGACGGCCGCGACCACCTGATGGGCACGCGGGACATAGTGGGCTTCCAGCACGGCCGCAAACGGAACCGGCGTGTTGGGTGCGTTGAGCGTTTTGATGGGAGCATCCAGCCAATCAAATCCCTTGTCGGCCACGCGAGCGGCGATGTCTCGCGCCATCGAGGCCGTCGGTGTATCCTCGTCCACCACGACCAAACGCCGCGTTCGCTTGACTGACTCGAGAATCGTCGATTCATCCAATGGCGACAGGGTGAGCACATCCACTACCTCGGCATTGATGTCTTCCTGCGCGAGGTCGCCAGCCGCCTCCAGGCAAACATGAGTCATTCGGCCGATGCCGCACAGAGTGACATCCCGGCCCTGACGAACGACTTCGGCTTTGCCGATCGGCATGACATAGGACTCTTGAGGGACAGGACCTTTGGCCGATGTACCCAGGAACTTGTGTTCCATAACGACGACCGGTCCGTTGTCCCGGATGGCCGCGATCATCAAGCCCTTGGCGTTATAAGCGGTACTAGGAACCACGACTTTGAGTCCTGGAATGTGCGCGAGGACCGCATACAAAGTCTGCGAATGCTGGGCTGCGGCTCCTCCGCCGTAAGTACGCCCTTCAAATCCATACGTGCCATAGGCCGTACGGATCACGAGCGGCAGTTCCAGCTGTCCTCCCATCATGTAATGCATTTTAGCTGCTTGATTGATGATTTGGTCATAGCAACAACCAATCAGATCGACAAACATTACTTCCACGATCGGTCGGAGACCGGTCATGGCAGCACCCACTGCCGCTCCCACAAATCCCATTTCCGCGATAGGCGTGTCGATGATTCGAGTCGGGCCAAATTCAGTGATCAAGCCTCGCGTGGCACGAAGGGGCCCACCCCAAGCGTCGATGAGGCCGAGATGAGCGCGACCCGCTGCGCCAGCGACATCCTCTCCCAGGACGATAATCGAAGAGTCGCGCCGCATCTCCAGGCGAATCGCTTCATTGATGGCCTGGCTAAAGGTTAAGGCTCGACTGGTTTCAGCCAAGGCGGTCTCGTTATGGGGATGGCACGTAAACATCTGTGTAGAGTTCCTTTAAGTCGGGCACAGGACTCGCATCGGCGAAAGACACGGCTTGGTCAACCACTCGGCTATTCTCCGCCTCGAGCGCTTCCAACTCCTCGGGCTCAAGCAGGGATCGTTCAATGACCTGTTTGCGGAAACGCTGGATGCAATCGCGGCTGCGGGCAGTTTCCTCTTCCTCGACTGTCCGATAGCGATGGGGATTGTCGCCTTGGTGGTGTCCATAATAGCGATAGGTTTTGCATTCAATGAAACTTGGGCCCTGCCGTTCTCTCGCTCTCTTCACGGCGACTTTGGCTGCTTGCAGGACATCGACAACATCCTGACCATCAACTACAGTCCCCGGCATGTTATACCCGGCTGCGCGATCGGCGATGTTCTTCACAGGAATGGCGTATTCGACTGGCGTTGCCTGGGCATAGCCATTATTCTCACAGACGAAAACTACTGGTAGCGTCCATACGGCAGCCAGATTCATAGCTTCATGAAGCACGCCGATCCCCGCGGCGCCTTCTCCAAAGAACGTAGCCACGACTTGATCGCTGTTTCGAACCTTTGCTGAAAGAGCTGCTCCGACCGCGTGAGCTGCACCCATGCCCACAATGGGATTGACGCCTAACATGCCTACCCTCACGTCGGTAATGTGCATGGACCCGCCCTTCGCGCGGTTGGTTCCGGTAACCTTCCCGTACAGTTCAGCCATCATTCGGCTGGCATCGACACCCTTCGCGAGGCAATGGCCGTGCCCGCGGTGATTTGAGGCTATAAGGTCGTGAGCCTCCAGCGCCGCACAAACGCCGACCGCCACCGCTTCTTGACCGATATAGTAGTGTACTGCGCCCACGGGGACCCCAGTCTCGACGAGCCATTTTAGTTTCTCTTCAAACTGTCGAATAAGGTTCAAATGACGGTATATCCAGCGCGCCTGCTCGCGGGACAGCGAACTCCAGGCTTCATCATTTGGCATGGTTTGTGTTTCCAAGCTTTGTCGGATCTGAAGACTGTTATCGAAAGACTCGCCTCTCATGAAAGGGTTGGCTCGCTTTTGATTCGCAACAGGCTGTGCTCCTGAAGCAAATCAGCAGCAGCTTTCACTGCCTCAAAAGGAAGATCTGCTCGCTCCGCAATCTCGAGGAGGCTGTGATTGCCATCGGAGAGATTCAGAACCCAGAGCATGGGGAGTTCGCCTGTTTCACTGAGCCGGCTGCCACCGCTGGATCGATACAAACCTCGTTTTCCGAGACGTGGCTCACACTTCGGGTTCTGGTTTCTATAGGTAAGGTTGTTCTCCAAAGTGAAAATGACCGAAAGACATTTGGCAAACGAGTCGGCCAAGGAAGTTGGCAAAACGAAATCTTCATTGTCCGCAGACGTATGGTACTCGGCGTAGCGGCCAAAAGGGGTCCTCATCAGGCAACCAACAGGCAAATCAAAGCCTGGGGAACAATACTGCCTCTCGTCGTAGCCGTACGGGGAAAAGTCAACAATATCAAATGTGCACCCCGAGTGTTTCAGAACATGAGCCACAGCTCGATCGATCTCGGCAGTGCCGCGTCGGCTTCTCTTATATGTGAGGTTTCCCGCATCCCCCACTCCAGCAAGGACCAATCCATGCTTGACTCTGCTGACCTGCTCTTCGTTGAGACATAGCCACGCGATTGACCCGATGGTCCCAGGTATGAAGAGAAATCGATAGGAGTAGTTCAAGTCCATTTCCTGAAGCGTCCTCGCCAGAAACGCAGCTACCGCCACTCCAGAGAGATTGTCGTTGCACAGAGAGGGATGACAGATATGACAGGAAATCAGAATTTCGTCCGCTCTCTTACCAGCAACAAATACATCCCCATACGTCATATGTCCGTTTTCGAGTGTTGAGTCGATACAGACCTCGTATGTCCCTTCTTGCAGCTGCTGCAACTGCGTGTGACTCAAGCAGAACCCCCAGGTTTCTTTGTAGTAAGATGTTCGATAGGGAATCCAGCCGGGGTGATCCGGCAGCGTGAAAAGATGCTCCTTCAACTCAGACAAGGACAGTCTGGCCTTCACGGGAATGCTGTAGTTCACCACATGGAGGTTCGACCTGCCAAAGTCCACTACTCGGTTTTCCTGTGAGTCTTTAATATAGGCATCGCGGATATTCCATTCTTTCGGCACGGTCCAATCGAACACATCCGTCCCACTGGGAATTTCATGTAACTTGACAGGGACATACGTCTGAAGAAGGTGAAGGCTGTGGCGGAGGCCGTTTCCGGTGATACTGCGGCAAATGGGATAAAGAGCCGAGATGAGTCGATGCATCTCTTCTCCCACGCCTGCCTGGCCGCTTCCTTTCTCATACTCAGCGTGAGTCAATCCCTTGGACTCCGAGTCTTACCTGGCTGCTTTTTGGTCAGATTTTCGTGTCACTGAAGTGACCTAAGTTGCCTAGACCGCCAACAGACTGTACGTAGGAACCTATTTCGGCTTATTCGTCGAAGGCTGCACGAATTCAAATGGGGGCCAGGCTAGATCCCGCGGTGAGATATTGCTTACTGCCAAGGGCCAGTCGACCGCAAAGGCAGGATCGTCATACGGGAATCCGCAAGCCGCTTCTGGAGCGTGAAACTCCGACATCTGATAAAACACCTCCACATTGTCAGTCAGAGTTTGAAAGCCATGGGCCAGCCCTTCAGGGATGTGAAGCATCCTGCGGTTCCCCGACGTCAGTTCCACAGCGATCCATTGCCTGAATGTTGGCGACCCTGGGCGAATATCGACCACCACGTCATAGATCGCACCTTGGGTACACCTAACCGTCTTCGCCTCACGATGGGGTAAAGCCTGATAGTGCATCCCGCGCAATGTTCCCCTTGCCTTGTTAAAAGAGATATTGCATTGGACGGATTTTGAGTTCAGCCCTTGAACCTCGAATTCCCGTTGACAGAATGAACGAGCGAAGAAGCCACGATCATCTTCCAGCTTCTGCAGTTCGACGACATAGACACCTGGCAACACAGTCGCTGCAAAGATCATCAGAAAACGGTCACTTCGGGGATCGGAGTGACAAACTGACCACCCCACTCGCGTATGTGTGACATCTGTTGTTTGATCTCGACAATCAGGTTCCAGGGCAGAACCAAGAGAAAGTCTGGTTTCGTTTCCCGAATCTTATCGGGATGGTAGATGGGAATATGGGTACCGGGAAGAAAACGACCCTGTTTGCTTGGATTGCGGTCGACGGTGTAGTCGACAAAGTCGGTGCGAATCCCACAATAGTTTAAGAGGGTATTGCCTTTGGCCGGAGCTCCATAACCGACAACGGACTTTCCTTCCTTTTTGATTCGGATCAGAAACTCCAGCAGACTGCGCTTTGTTTCTTTGATTCGTTCAGCGAAAGAGAGGTAAGTGTCGGCCCGGTGAATTCCGAATGCGCTTTCCTTCTCGACCAGCCACGGAACTGCCTGTGCAACCTGCTTAGAATCGTCTGAAGCATGGCAAGCGTAGATCCTTAGCGATCCCCCATGAGTTGGAAGTTCTTCAACATCGAAGATCCTCAGCTCCTGTTGTTTGAAGATCTTTTCGACCGTGAGAAAGGAAAAGTACGAGAAGTGCTCGTGGTAAATCGTGTCGAACTGGCCCTCGGCCATCAATCGAAGCAAGTGGGGGAACTCCATGGTTATCACTCCCTCCGGCTTCAACAGCAACTTCAGTCCCTTCACAAAGTCATTGGTTTTGGGAACATGCGCAAGGACGTTGTTCCCCACCAGCAAGTCGGCGCGGAAGCCTTCCGCGATCAGCTGTTTGGCCGTCTCCTGACCAAAAAAACTGTTGCGTGTCGGGATGCCCTTTCTGATGGCAACTTCCGCCACGTTGGATGCTGGCTCAATCCCAAGCACTGGAATGCCTTTGGCGACGAAGTATTGGAGAAGGTAACCATCATTACTGGCCACTTCGACCACTTGACTGCGGCTTGAAAGGTGAAAACGCTCCAGCACCCTCTCAACATAGGAACGGGCATGTTGCAGCCAACTATCTGAATAGGACGACAGATAGGCGTAGTCAGTGAAGATGGCCTCTGGGCTCTCAAAGTCCTCTGCCTGAACTAAGAAACATTCGTCGCAGACACGCACGCGGAGCGGGTAGAACGATTCGACTTTGTTCAGTTCGTCAGCCGTTAGGTAGCTGTTAGCCAGTGGCAACATCCCGAGATCTGCAAAAATGTGCCTTAACGGAGTTCTGCAGAAACGACACTGGGGGGAGGCCGTTCGCGTATTATTCGTGGGCGAGTGGAGACTCAAACGGGCTCTATCTCCAGAACAGTGACTGGTCTAGCTGTCCAGTACGAACGAGATGGTCGATTTGTTTGAGGCGGGTAAAAGGTCGGAAGGAAAAAGTCTCCTGCGTCAAGCCGATTCTCTCAAACAGGTCTCTGAACTGACGTGCCCCGCTAGCTGCATCCCTTTCGCATCTAAATTTCGGAAGCACGCTTTTGATCTTTTCAAATGAGACCCGATAGCTTCGATTATCGCCACCGCCGGAACCCATGGTGAGTTCGCAGCCTGGAAAGGCACGCGACACAATTTCAGCGATCTGTCTAACGCGGTAGTTCTGTTGCGTGTCACCGACATTAAGAATCTGGTTGTGCACGACCTCCCTTGATGCTTCGAGTGTGCAGGCTACCGCCTCACAGATGTCGAGAACATGTACCAGCGGCCGCCATGGAGTCCCGTCGCTGGTCATCTTGATTTCACGGGTGGTCCAGGCCAGACCCGCAAGGTTATTCAGCACAACATCAAACCGCATTCTCGGTGATGGTCCAAAGGCCGTGGCGTTACGGAGGAAGGTTGGAGAGAAACCGCCGTCCGCCAGGCTTGAAACGTCGCGCTCCACCAGCAGTTTACACCTGGCGTAAGATGTTTGCGGGGACGTTTCCGACTCTTCCGTCCTGAATTCTTCCGAGCCGACCCCGTAAACGCTACAGGAGGATGTGTAGACGAACCGGGGAACACCTGCGGCTTTGCAGTTCCTGGCTAGCGCTACACTGCCTAGGTGGTTGATCTCATAAGTCGCGGCTTCGTGAAGCTGGCCCAGAGGGTCATTCGAGAGTTCTGCAAGATGGACAACTGCATCAAAGCCAACCAGGGCCTCGGCTGAGACATGCCTGACGTCTTGGTGGATACACGCAGGGCTCCTTCGAATGCCGTTATTGTACAACCAGCCTTCGCGATAGAACCCGGTGTCGATTCCGATGACCTCATGGCCTCGGTCCAGCAGCACGGGGGCCAGGACAGCCCCGATATAGCCTTCGCTTCCTGTCAGCAGAATCTTCATAGAATCTTTCGATACCGCGACTCGTTTTTCCGTATCCGTTCTAACGCACCGTCTCGTGAACAGGCTGCCAAATCTTCCACGGGGCCCGCCCTGAATGCCAATGCTGCTCGAGATAATTCTTTTCCTTCAGCGTGTCCATACAGGACCAAAAACCGCTATGCTGGAAAGCCATCAGCTCGCCATCGTTAGCAAGACTTTGGACTGGGTCTCTCTCCCAGATCGTGTCGTCACCATCCACGTAATCGATGGCCTTGGGACTAAGAACGAAGTAACCGCCGTTAATCCATCCGTCGCTGATTTCAGGCTTCTCGTAGAAGTTCACCACTCGATCACCATCCAGATGAATGCGACCGAATCGTTCGGGAGACCGCACAATGGTGACTGTGGCCAATCGTCCGTGTGATTCGTGAAATCGGACAAGCGATCGAATGTCGAGGTCTGTGACACCGTCCCCATACGTAAACAGGAACGCTTCCCCCGGGTCCAACCATGTCCGGAGCCGCTTCAGCCGCCCTCCGGTTTGAGTTTGAAGCCCAGTATCGACGAGGTGAATCTTCCAGCTCGGCTGATTGCCGTCATGGATCGTGGTCTTCCCTGTAGCCAGGTCAATCGAGATGTCGTTGTTGATGGCGTAGAAATTGAGGAAGTATTCTTTGACGATCTCGCCCTTGTAGCCCAGGGCTATGAGGAATTCATTGATTCCATGTGCCGAACAAATGTTCATGATATGCCAAAGGATCGGGCGGCCACCGATTTCGACCATGGGCTTGGGCCGTAGCGCAGTTTCCTCAGAGAGACGCGATCCCAACCCTCCTGCCAGAATCACTGCTTTCAAGATGAATGCTCCTTTAGCACGCCAGATCGAACGGCGCAGTCATCGTCGACTGCACATCGGGGGTTCTGGACGGCCCCGTTTCGAGTGAACAGCGAAACAGCCGATCACTTAGATGAGTAGTAGTACATATGACCATACTTGTGGCTTTGGCCAGGAGCAGCGTTCTTGGGATTCCAATCGTTCAGGATAGTGCCCAGAACACGGGTGCCATCCTCAGTAAACCGGTGGACTGCCGCAGCGGCGGAATCTTGAGAGGTTTTGCCCGCCCTAATCACAAGGATTACCCCATCGGAAAGGCGGCCGACCACCCGGGCATCTGCCAGCTGAAGCATAGGGGGAGAATCGATAAGAACTACGTCAAACTCCGTTCTGAGCCGTTCCAGCAGGTGAGGCATGCGATCCGAGTGAAGCAGACTGGCAACGCTGACTGCGCCCGGTCCGCTCACAAGCAAATTGAGATTAGGGATGCCGGTCTTTCTGACGAGCGTTTCTTTCGGATAATCGTCGATAGGCGTATGTTCCCGCAACATATCGCTGAGTCCCCAGGTGTTCGCTACCGCAAGAATCCGATGGAGCTGAGGCTTTCTCATGTCGGCATCTACAATCACCACTCTGCGATTGATCTCAGCCAACGCAATCCCCAAGTTACAGATCACTGTAGTCTTCCCTTCCGAGGGCATGGAACTTGTCACTGCTATGATCCCCGGTCCGATTCCCTCCTGATTCGAAAACAGGATCGATGTTAGAGCCGCTCGAAATGATTCCGCGAGTATCGATGGCTTCTGGTTCCACGTTACCAATTCCACGCTCTGCGATCGGCCATTAGGACCTTTTGCGCTGCCTACTGAAGCCGCAATCAAGTTCTGAAACCGTTTAGAAAGAGATCGGG
This sequence comes from uncultured Acidimicrobiia bacterium, assembly GCA_963752385.1. GTDB lineage: Bacteria > Acidobacteriota > Terriglobia > Versatilivoradales > Versatilivoraceae > CAVVYL01. The sequence goes on from CAVVYL010000045.1 coordinate 249,112, forward strand.
CATCGAATTTAACATCCACCTTAGAGGATGGGATCACACCCAATTCCGGGACATTCAAGTAAGCGGAGGTCTCTCCAGGCATGCGAACACTTTGGTTCAGGTGCTCCCTCAAAAGAACCAAACCAATGCCTACGAAGCAGCCCCCGACCAGCCCCAGGGCGAGATTGAGGAGAACCATGGGGCTTGAGGGAAATAGACTTGGTCGGGCACGGTCGACGACGCGCAGGTTACTTGAACGTAACGCGGAGTCAATACTCGCCTCTTTACCTCGTTGTAACGCAGTCTGGTAAAGCTGGCGGTTGGTTTCGACGTCCTTCTTAAGGAGATTATACTGGATGGTCTTCTCGGCCTGCCCGGAAACGACCTGTGTTTGAGAAGCGTAGTTCCTGGCCAGCATCCGTTCTCGCTCCTGTGCTGACTGGTACTCATTCTTGAGGCGCCTCACAACGTTTCGACGTTCGCTGGTCAGCGTCGACTCAAGCTCCGAGATCTGGGCCTGCACTCGCAACACCTTCGGGTGGGCCGGTGTTAACGAGGAAGTCAACTCAGCCAGCTGGCGACGCAGTTCGGCAAGCCGGACCTGATACTGAGTTAAGGGACCACTGTCCAGAACTTCAGGCAGCGACTCGGGAGAACTGGAATTAGTAAGCTTGTACTTGGCTTCCTTCTGGATGCGATCGGCCTCAGCTCCGGATAACTCTTGCTGCAGTTGTTTGAGCTTCTCCTCAGCCACATTCTGGTTCTCTCCCGTAAACATCAGGCCCGATGATCTGGCGTATTCCTGTAGTCTCTGTTCTGAGGCCTCCAATTTGGCTTTCAGATCTTCTTGCGCACGTGTGAGCCACTGCCCCGTCGTGTTATACACATCCCACCGATCTTCCATTCGCTGTTCCAGGTACTCACTCACAAGGGTGTTGACGAATTGAGCAGCAAGTTCATTGTCCGTGGATTCACAGGTGATTTCTATGATGAGACTATTTTTCCCTGGGGTAACCGTAAGTGTTTGGGCGGCCATTTCTAACGGCAGGACTGGCTTACTAGGCAGAAACAGAGCTCTTACCGTTGGCCAGATCGAAACTCTGGCCGGCGGTTTGGAAGTGACCGGCCTCTCGGCATTCGTCGAAGGGACCTTGGCTGACTCATCGACGGGGCCAGGATTTGGTTCTTTTCCCGCTGGTTGAAGCTTGCGAAGGACCCGTCTTCGAAGGGAGAGACTCTCCAGAACTTTGGCTTGGGTCTGACTGTCGGAGTTGCTGGTACGATCGGGGCTATGGCCGTTGAGGCGATCGCTGGACCCAACTATCTCAACTGACGTGCGGGCGCGATATACCGGCGTCCTGCTTGTTGTCCACAGCGGCTGCCAACACAACGCCGAGAACAACGCAAACCGCTATCAGCTTCCAATGCTTCTGAAACAGCTCAAAATACTTTCGGATGTCGACGGATCCACCGTCGTCCGCAAGTTCGTAGTCAGCGCGAGTCGCGTAAGGAACCGGATACTGGCGTGGAGAATCTTCAGCGTATCCAGTGATCTCGTGTTTGACTCTGGTTAGGTGACGTTCCTCTTTATCCCTATCCATCCAGGCTCCTCAAATGCTCTTGGATTTTGAAAATCAAGAATCGCAACGCATGCAATGGAGATACCGATCTTAGTAAAGGCCGTAAATGGCCGCCCTTATGGCGATTGTGCCGGCGGTTCCTGCAATCTTCCTCATGGCTGCCTTGGTCATGCTGGTAGAAATGACGAGAATATCTTCCGCCTGCATAGCAATATCGGTCTCCTTGCCAGAAAGAATCTTATCCAAATTCACAACAATTCTGCTACGTTCCTCCCGCTCTGAAACCAGACGCAGGATCTCTGCCTGTTTTTTAGCATCTTGACCCATTCCTTCAGCCATGGCTAGCACTTCCATGACCGTAGTTTTTTTCCTGTCGCTGAGAACGAATCCACCTGCTTTCTTGACTTCCCCGATGACGTACACGATCTCACCCTTGGGAACTGAAATCACGTCGTGAGGCCGAATGAGGATGTTCTCGTTAGGACTTAGCCCGTCCGCAATTGATTTAAGATGAACCTGAGCGGTACTAAATTGTCCAGAACCATCAACAGTCGCTCCCTGAAGTGGGATTTCTCCATACTCGATTCGCCTGGTGATCCTGGCAGTTGGACCGGCCTCAGGCTTCATTCCCCCGGCCAGGGAGAGGATCTCCAGCAGCGTCTTCCGCCCTTGTAGTTGGTGAACCCCTGGATTGCCGACCATCCCCAGGACGGACACGGGTTGGCTGCGGAAATCAGTGACTGCAACAACGACGTGCGGATCCTTGACGTACGTCCTCAGCCGATCATTGAGCAGTGACTCAGCTTCCTGAGTAGTCATCCCGGCTACCTTAAGTCTGCCGACTAATGGCAGATTGATGAAACCATCCGTGTCAATCCAGATTGGTTTGTTAGAAATCTCCTCAACATCTATGGCGTGCAGGGTGATAACGTCGGCTGGCCCCAATACGTAGGCAGGAAACTGATCCTGGGGAGGCTTCGTCGCCGGAACCTCCTGAGGAGTGGCCGAATTCGGAGACAACAAAAGGCAGAACATTGACGCTATCGAAAGGACTTCTTTAATCATTTTCGTTCGGAGCCATTCGGTTGTACCTACAGCTCCGCCCCCTCAGTTACAGGCTCGATTTGCCAATAAGTAACTGATTAAGCTGACTTTAATTGATAGAGAGGCCTAGATCGCCTCAACCTTCCAGCTTTCCAGTTCGACCGACACCGATCTCTGAATCATGTCCACCGAGACAATCAGACAGGACCTGTTCTTCTTTCGAGACAGTATCCCTTCCATGCCAGTCAGCGGTCCATCAATAATCCGGACTCTCTTTCCGACGATTAAGTACGGGTGTGGATCAAACTTCAGCCGATTCTCGAGAAGCATCTGAACGCTCAGGATCTGCTCCTCTGGTATGGGAAGCGGAAGGCCATTGTTTCCAACCAGACAAACCACACCTACCGTCTTTAGAACCTGCAAGCGCTCACGCGGATCTATCCTTACAAACAGATAGCCAGGAAAGAGAGGGAACTTAATCCGTTTCTTCCGGTCCTTCCAATGACTCACTCTCTCGTAAAGCGGCAAGAAGTTCTCAACCTCTTTTCCGTCCAATTGATTCTTTACGACGTTCTCTTGCCTGCTTCGTGTGTAGACGGCGTACCAAGCGAGCACCTGAGCATCACAGCTGGTCGGCGCCGAGACCATGGGCACGTCGCAAGTTGTTTCGACCAAAACCGTCATGTAGATCAACGTCCTGTTCCAAAATACTGGAAGCCCAGAGATTGAACCTTTTCCGGACTAAGGATGTTCCTCAGGTCAAAGACGATAGGTGACTTCATCAAAGACCTGACTCTTTCGAGATCGATGTTTCGAAACTCGTTCCATTCCGTGGCAATCACTAGCGCATCAGCGCCAGAAGCAGCGCCGTAGGCATCTTTGCAGTAGCGCACATCCTGGCCATTCAGCACTTTCTGCGCCGTTGGGATCGCAGCGGGGTCATACACTTGAATTCTAGCTTGGCTCTGAGTCAATCCCTTGCATATCAGGATAGCCGGAGACTCGCGGATATCGTCGGTGTTTGGCTTGAACGAAAGCCCCCAAACACCAATCAGTTTGTCCTCCAAACTCTTCAGGACACCTTCAATTTTCTGTACCACTCGAACGCGCTGCAGACGGTTAACCTCGTCTACCGCTTCGACGATTCGAAGCCGGGTTCCGAATTTCGGTCCCATTTTCGCCAGAGCCAATACGTCTTTGGGAAAGCATGAGCCTCCATAACCTGGTCCTGGGTGCAAGAACTTTGGGCCGATGCGCTTATCCAAGCCCATGCCGCGTGCGACATCGTGTATGTCAGCTCCAATCTTTTCGCAAAGGTTAGCCATTTCGTTGATAAAGGAAATTTTGGTGGCAAGGAAAGCATTCGAGGCGTATTTGATTAGCTCAGACGTCTCCAGGTTTGTGACGATAAAGGGCGTCTCGATTAGGTACAAAGGTCGATAAATATCCTTGACGATGGCTGCAGCCTGCTCGCTTTCCGCCCCAATCACCACGCGGTTGGGACGCATGAAGTCCTCGATCGCAGAACCTTCTCGTAGAAACTCCGGATTCGACACCACGTCGAATTTGACTCTTAGTTTCTGTTTCTCCTCAATCAAGCGCTTGATCCATCGGCAAGTGCCCACTGGAACAGTGCTTTTGACCACCACTACCTTGTAGTCGTCGATGTAGTCGGCTAAGGAGTTGGCCACGGCTTCTACTTGACTCAGGTCTGGTTCCCCATTCGGTCCTTCGGGTGAGCCCACCGCCACAAAGACGACTAAGGAACGCTCCACAGCCGATTTGAGGTTTGTCGAGAAGGAAAGACGGTTGTTTTTGACGTTCCTTCGGACGATCTCTTCCAGCCCTATCTCGTAAATAGGGATATGGCCGCCGGACAACTCATCTATCTTTTCCCCATCACAATCAACACAAGTCACGCTGAGCCCCAAATCTGCAAAACCGGCTCCTGAAACCAAACCAACATACCCAGTGCCGACTACGGTGACGTGCATACCCGCTGACTTCCTTTCGCGAAAACAAAATCGGTTCTGAATTAGTCGTGACCTTCGTGACGATCAAGACCCCGAGCCTCAATACCACTTGGGTGAGCTACCAAACGCTTGATCCCGCTCCAAAATCCTTCGGCAGCCGACAGGGTCGTCTCGCGACTTCTTCCCTCGGCCCCCGGGGCGTCGTTGCGGACGATTCCCAGGACATTCTTACCTCGCAGCACATCGAAACCGTGGCGAATCAAATTGGCAGAGGTTTGCGACGTGTTAACGACCAACAGGACGCCTTCGACCATGGATGAAAGAAGATCGGCATCAGGGTCGGGAACCAGCGCAGGAGAATCAAGAAAGACCCACTCGAATTGCCTGCGCACGAAAGCCAGAAACTCGTGCATGCGCCGTGTATTCAAGAGTTCCTGGGGACTATCACTCCCGGTTCCGGCGGCCGCGATACAAAAGTTAGCGATATTCGTCCTTAGTATCACTTCCCTGGGAAGCAAATTCTTTCGAAGCAAATCGGAGAGACCTGGAGCTTGGTCCAACCCGAAGAGTCGGTGCAACGATGGATCCCTCAAATTCGCATCAACCAACAGAATGCCGCGCTCGGCATGTTGACACAGAGACAGGCATAGGTTGGCAGCCGTTAGTGACTTTCCTTCGCCTTTGGCGGCGCTGGTAATCAGAATTGTGCTCAATTCGGCTTCCGCCCGAAGCTGGTGAAGCCGGTCCCCTAGCGCGAGATATTCATTGCCAGACTGAGTCTCGCGGTTCGACAGAGCGATCAGCTTGCCGTCCAGAGAAACCGTTCTCTCCCGAAAACGCAGAAGCTCCGGATCCCGCGAAGTCTTTTCATCCGGCTGAAAGAGTTGGGGAGGAGAGGCAGGAGTCACCTCCTGACCAGGTAGGTTCGCAATTCTCTGTGTGACGACCCCCTGGCGACTCGAAGTGTCCTGTCGCTCTCGCTCTGCGCGCCGCATGGCTTGGTGGATTCTGCTCATGTCGACCCCTCGGTCATCTGTTTGGATCTCTCAATTTATCGACAAATCGCACGAAAAGGTCAAAGGACTCCCCGTCCCTTTGAGTCGACCTGGCGGCTGAATCCACCGACGTTTTCTCACCCACTTCCTCCGCGGGGAGATTCACGGCTAACGGGATCTGTCTTGTGACTTGAGCTCTTCGGGAGAGGCTGCGGTTGCCGTCTCCCAGCTCTAAGTCGTGAGCTACTTCATGGATAATTTCTGCACCAATGATCTTCGCGTCGCAAGCGTAGCCAGCCAGTAGGGCATTATCGCAGATCGAATTGATCAACCGCGGAATTCCCCCAGAGAAACGGTAGATCTCTGAGATAGCCGAATCGGGAAAAACTTGCTGGTCGGGAAGCCCAGCTATCTCCAAGCGAGTTCTGATGTATTCCTTTGTCTCGAACAGGGCTAGTGGCTCTAATGTGCACCTAAGGCTGACTCTTTGCTTCAACTGGCGCAACTCGGGCGAATTCAGTTTCAAACTTAGCTCCGGTTGACCAACCAGCACGATCTGCAAGAGCTTTTCAGTGGCTGTTTCAAGATTGGTAAGGAGTCGAACCTCTTCGAGAATTTCGGTGCTGAGGTTCTGTGCCTCATCGACAATAAGCACCGTGATCTGCCCTGTCCGGTACCTTTCCAGAAGGAGTGAATTCAGCTTAATCAGGCACTGGCTCTTCGAGCGGGTGTCGCATTTGAGATTGAGATCGGCCAGCAGGTACTCGAAAAATTCGATGCTGGAGAGTAGCGGGTTGAAAATGAAGGCAGAAAGAATGCCTGTCCTTTCCAGCGTGTCAAGGAGGGCATTGACAAGCGTGGTCTTTCCAGTACCCACTTCGCCGGACAGCACAATGAATCCCTTTCGTTCCCGAATGCCGTAGACTAAATTGGCCAGGGCTTCGCAATGCTTCTCAGTGAAATAGATGTATCGAGGGTCAGGAGTAAGATTGAAGGGCTTCTCCTGGAGTTTGTAGAAGAGCTCGTACATAGGTCAGTGTATTTTCTACTACGGTGACGATATTCCGTCAGCGCTCGTTTGCTGTCAGGTCGACGCTAAGATCTTCGGGGGCAATCCGGGAAATGGAAGCCAGCACCGGAAGCCCCGTTTGGTGTATTAACTCCTCTTCGTTCAGGTAAGCTTGAGTTTCGGTGTTCCGAAGGACTGACAAACCCAAGCCAACACAAGCACCCAGAAAGCACCCCAAGAATGCGAGTCCCGCGGTGCTCCGTCCGAACGGTTCCTCCGGGAAACTCGCAGGCTTTACTACGATGAACGGATTGTCAGTCTGCCTCGTGTTCAGTTCGACCTCGCCCTTCTTGGTCAGAAGACTCTGGTAATTCTGCTTGGCGGTGTCATAGGCATTGAGCACTGCTTCGTGCATTTGCTTGATCTGCGGCGCTGAGTTCATCCTTGTTTGGTAGAATGACATCTCCTTTCGAATCCTGTCATGCTCCTTCGTGCTTCGTTCGATCTGTTTGGTAAGTCTGTCAAGCTGCTCTTTGATCTCCGTCTGTGACAGAGCCGAACCCTCTGCACCGAGGCTGTCGAGGTGGGTCTGCTTGTCACTCGATTCTGGCATTGGCTGCGACTGGAGCTTTGTCCCCGGGCCTCGAGCCTCGAATTTCTCCCGAGTCGGGGTGGTCGCCTTGGACTGCCCGATCACCTCAATCTGGGGATCGCTCTCTCGGTGGTGGCGATTGGCTTCTGCCAAAAGTCGCACTTGGGAGGCTCTCTCCTTCTCAAGACCGCCTAACAAGTCGATATTCGAGCGAAGCTGCAGGATCAAGCGATTCAGGGATACCAGGTCTTGTGTCTGTCGCTGCAACTGTGATCCCAGAAATCGAGTATTGAAGTCACGTAGCTTTTCTTCTTGCTTCGACAACTCGGTTTCGGCCTGCTTGAGTTTGGTGAGAACTTCTTCGGATACTTTCCGGGAGCTGGGTTCATATAGGAAAGCAATCTGGCTTGCCACTCTCTGAGCTAGCTCAGCGTCAGCGGCTCTGAAACCGACACGAAAGAGGTTCAGTTTGGGCGATTTGATCAAGATGTCCTGCTTCATTCGCGAGGCCACCTCTTCAGCCAGCCTGTTGGATCGCCAATCGGGGTAAACATCACATTCCGAGGCGATCCGGGAGAGGTCAGGCGAAGTCAGCCTCTGTCGAACTTTGAGAAGCACTTCGGCACCGGACGGTAGTGCATCCAGCGTTCGAGTATTCAGCTCGATCTCAATTTCAGAAACGTAGGCGACCGGTCGGGTGGCTGCATAAACCAAGCCAAGCACAGTTCCTATGGCGGCAGAGAGTACGACCAGCCCGAGGTTTTGCTTGGAAATTTCGATGATCCTGATGAAGAAAGTTTGCCACATCGCTTTCATCTGCTGACTCCAAGGTAACAGCCCGATCCCGGCGAAGTCCTTGATTCTACTGGACCGACTCCAATCCAACTCTAGAACGACTCCGGGCCTTCGCCTTCTCAAGCATTTCAAAAGCCACATTGACAAGACTCCCAGAATCGGTCGCGTGAGTCGGGACACACGCCATCCCGAAATTCAGGTAATCCTGAGAACTTTCTTCTGGTCCCAGGTAGCTCAAGACCAATGAATTCAACCGATTTGCGACCCTCGCAGCACTATGCCTATCGGAATGGAGCAAGACCACCGTAATCGTGTTTTCTCTCGCCGTTCCAATCAGGTCTGTGTCCCTTATCTGTGTACTGACGAGAGAAACCATTCGGTCAGTGAAGGAGGTCTGCTCATCGCCGTCACCCTTCGAGGGGTTGGGGGTCGCTTCCATCAAAAGAAGTGAAAGGAAATTCTGGTACCTCAAACTTCTCTTGACCTCGAGTTCGAGCAAACTGTGAAAAATCTCTTTGTTCAAAAGAGCGCTTTTTCTCGTCATTAGCCTCAGGAAGTAACGATTTCGTCCGCCCGATTCTTACTGGAGCGGGATCCGCTTCTTGCTCAGACCGCTTTGCTTGATCTTATAGAGAAGGGCTTTGTAGCTAATGTCTAACAGTTGCGCCGCCTTTTTCCGATTCCATCGAGTTTCCAGAAGCGTCCCGAGAATCAATTGTTTCTCAGCCTCCTGGGCAGCCAGCTTGCCAACTCTCTTTAGAGAAATCCTCGCGGTCACGGTCGATTCTGAGGTTGTCCTATCTGGTGTCAGCCCATGAGTCATACCGAGATCGCTCAAGGCGAATTCCTGATTCTCCAGGACGACAATCTTCTTGACCACATTCTCGAGCTCTCTTACGTTTCCGGGCCATTCATAAGAAAGAAAGAAGTTCATGGTAGTCCTCGAAAGTGGCAAGGGTTCCTTGTCGAACACGAGGGAATATTTGCGTAAGAAGTATTCGGAGAGCTCCGGGATGTCCTGCCGTCTTTCACGTAGAGGAGGAAGGTGGATGCTAACTACATTGATCCTGTAATAGAGATCTTCCCGGAAATTCCCGTTCTGCAATTCCTTCTCAATATGACGGTTCGTCGCCGTGATCACCCTGACATCCACAGAAACACCTTCGTCTCCGCCCAATCGGCTAAACTCATTATCTTGAAGGACGTGTAGTAATTTCGCCTGTAGAGACGGATGCATTTCACTGATTTCGTCGAGGAAGATAGTGCCGTTATTTGCGAACTCAAATTTGCCTGGCTTTCGCGAGATAGCCCCAGTAAAGGATCCCTTTTCAAAACCGAAGAGTTCACTCTCCAAGAGCTCCGAAGGAATGGCAGCACAATTCACTTTGATGAACGGCTTGTTTCGCCTTGAAGAGCGCGCACAGATCTCACGCGCGACCAATTCCTTGCCAGTGCCACTTTCACCACGAACTAAAACCGTAATGTCCGTGTTTGCAACCTGATCGATGATCTTCTGAACCTCTCTCATCTTCTCGCTGCGGCCGAAGATGAGGCAGAACCGATCAAAGTGATTATCAACGGGACTGCAATCCGTCTCGGAAGTTGTACCTAGTGCGGAAGCGATCGTCTCCATAACCCACCCCCAAGCAAAGGCCCCCACGATGGTGCCTCGAAGAATCTAACCCATTCGGGAATATCAAGCAAAAGAATACCCAAAGGTCTCAGAACTATTGTCCTGCTAACCGTCATGCAGCTTGCTGATCCAACGGGACATAGCATTCACTTTGGGCCGAGTACGGGAAAGATTCGAGTGGCAATTTCTTTCCCTCTTTCCAGTAAGGGAACCGGCCTCTCCTTTCTTGGAAGGCCGCTACCACATTGTGGAGGCTGACAGGGATTCAGAGCACTTGCCGCGCCTGAGACGGGAAACCACGACTGGGGAACGATGTGGGGAACAGGATGAAAGGGGCTCTACCCCTTCGGAGCGAGATCTAGCCGCACCGAGCTAAATTTCAGTGCTCGTTGTTGGCTTTGGGGCAAGGATCGGTCAGTCCGTCATGAACCCAGATTTCCAGAGTTTTTCATTGCACTCTTTCGTACAGCAGTTTAGCGAACCGGACAGAGACCCTCCTGCTTGGATTGATCAGGCCGTTTTCCAGTCGCACCACTTTTGCCGGAAACTTGAAGTCGTAGTCTTCCAGAGATCCGTAGTCGGTCGATACCGGTGCTGGAATTGACACCATCAATTCGCCAGACACTTGCAGCTCCTGCTTTGTAACGAAGCAGGCCCCGCTTGCGCTCACATTGACCGTATGGGTCAGCTCAAGAAACTCTCTGCCCCTGTTGTCGGTGCCCTTTATGAAGATCGGGACACGGATGGGTAACCGGTAGTATTCACGCCTGTCTTCAGATAACATTTGAACTTTACCTGAGGTGTTGCAATCCGGGAAGGTTGGAGAGAGAATCTCCGAGAACTCGCCCAGCGGAACCGCATTTTCCGGCTTCTTGCTTAGCAGCAGTTTTCTTTCCATGAGAACCATGTTTGAACTCTGAAGCCAGCTTGCAATCATGTAAAGAAATCAGTACCTTAGGGCCGATCGCAGATCGACTGGTCTTCAGGGAAGTGTTGCGCAGCTATGGAAGGGGTAAAATTTTTCATAGGCAGGGACAAAAAGTGGAACGTCTTTTCCGCTTTGTCTATTCTCCGCTCAAACCAATGACTAGTAGACATCATGCGAGCGAGAACAGTTCAAAAGGTTGAGAGTTCGGAGGGAGTTTTCTGCTTCTCAAGTCCTGCTGACGACCTCATGTCGTTGTTCCCACAGGAATTGCAGATGCCAATGTGCGGCGAGACGAGCACAAATCGTCCCATCAGCCCCCTTGAGTTTTCGCAAGACACAACGCACTGGGCATTGGAGAGCTTTGGCCCCTGGATTACTGGGTTTCACCCGGCTTAAGACTACATGCAATTCGTCCTTCGGGAGTTGGGCCACAATCCATGTTTTAGGTTTTAGGCGATCCATCCATGAAACCGTACCTGTATATTCTTGCCGTTCTGTTGGTTGGAGGCGGAGTTGGCTTCTATTTGGGGAAGAAAGGCTCTTCTCTTGAGCAAAGCTCCCGCAGCATTCCCAAGAGTCCCCAAGATGAGCGCCAGGCAATTGAAGTCATCCTGCAACGCCAAAGAGAGGCCTACAGCTTGCACGATCCCTTACTTCTACTCAGAGACTGTGCGAGCACTTACGTCGAAGTCGACGCCACGACAGGAGAAAGCTACAACCTGGAAAAGGCTGTCATTCGATATCACGCAGTATTTCGTGCTGGGAAAAGTGTCGCCTTCAATCTGACGAATCCAGATATTACTATTCTGCAGCGTTGTGCCTTCGTCAGGGCTCAGTATGCGAAGACTTCTGATCAGTACGAACAGGAGGGCTTCAAAGGATGGGTGGGTCAAGGAATCTGGTTGCTTTCTTACTCCAACGGCCAGTGGGAGATCAACGCTTTTGCGTGGAACGAGGAAAAGAAACTCTGAGACCTGTCGGGTGCGTACACTCGAGCATCCACACCATGAGCATTTGTCCAGCAGGATCACAAGTTCCGTGCGATGAGGCTCTTCAAGGCGAAAGCTTTCCTATATATTCACCGGATCTCATCGGTTAGCATCTCGTCTTCGGTTCATTCGACTCCAATGGAAGGAGGGCCTCAGCGGCTCTTGACATGAATATCGATTTCGCGACGTTCTATCTAGTTTCGGTTCCAGGCTTCTTACTTGGACTCATGACTGGAAGGTTTCTGGCGGGAGATCGCTGGCAGTCAATAAAGCTAGCTCTGGGTTCAGCAGGAAGGTTATTGAGTGCCGTCGGGATGTTGGCAGCTTTTTCCGCTTCCTTGGTTACCTTGGGAGTCATGGCTGTCTATCTTGTGAATTTACCGGCGGCTGACAGTTCAACCAAGTTCTGGGTGACTCTTCTTGTTGGACTCTGGATGCTCATCGGTCTCTTCCTCGAGATTCGAGACCTGCGGGCGCGTCAAAAAAGTAGGTGAGCCTCCTTGAGAATCGCGGCCAGCTACGGCTGTGTTGACTGTTCCCCCTTCCAGTTGTCTCGCGTCAACCCGTCTCCAGGCCCCAGCGGCGTCGCATTTCTCCCTCGAGAATGGCGAAGACGAGATGGTCTATGCAAAGACCAATCAGAACGATGATCAGCATCACCGCCAGCACTTGACTCATTTCATTCAGTTCTCTCCCCACCATCAATAGATTTCCTAGCCCCACGCTTCCATACAGAAGTTCGCCGGCCATTAGGGATCTCCAGGCGAACGACCAGCCCTGCTTCATGCCAGAAATGATTGAAGGTAAGGCAGCCGGGATAGCAACCTCGAGAAGGAGCTGGGCTCCGCTGGCGCCCATGTTCCTGCCCGCTCTCAGCAGCAACGGAGGCACGTTTCGGATGCCCGTCTCAGTGGCGATCGTGATTGAAAGCAGCGCTCCCATGATCACCACAAAAATTATGGCTGAGTCGTTCAGTCCAAACCAAAGCAGAGCCAGCGGGAGCCAACAGACGCTAGGCAAAGTCTGTAGTCCTAGAATCAGCGAGCCAACTGTTTCCTTCAAGAACCGGCTTCGACCGATCGCCAACCCCAGCAGGACACCTGCGAACACAGAGATGAAATAGCCAATTAGAATACGCCTGAGGCTGGCAACGATTCCAAAAACAAAAGTCTTGTCGGAGAACCCTTCAACCAGTGTCTGCAAAACTTCAGCTGGCGACGGAAGGAGGAAGCTGGGCCAAAGACTCAACTCAGATGCCACTTCCCAAATGATGATCACCAGGATGTAAAACAGGCCTTTTCTGACCAGTCCTCCAATCATAGTCGAGTTCCTCCTGGGCCACTTTCTCCACTTCAACTTTTAGCTCTGCCAGGATCGTTTTGGCGTAGACGATTAGATTGGGATCCTCAAGGTGTCGCGGGCGAAGGTATTCGATTTGAAACTCTTTTTTGATCCGGCCTGGGTGGGTTGAGAACACGAGGACTCGATCTCCCAGGCAAGCTGCCTCCCGGACATTGTGCGTAACAAAAATGATGGTCTTCCTGGTGGCGGTCCAAATCTCCTGTAGTTCTTCGTGCAAGATGTCCCTAGTCTGAGCGTCGAGCGCCGCAAACGGCTCGTCCATCAGCAGAATTTCTGGATCGATCGCCAAAGCTCGCGCTAAGGCGACGCGCTGCTTCATTCCACCTGAAAGTTCGTGAATGTAGGAGTGCCGGAATCGGGTGAGGTGGACCATCTTTAAGAAATGCATGGCCCGTTCTTCCCGCTCCCGCTTTTCGACGCCGGCCATTCGCAGCCCGAATTCGACGTTCTTGATCGCTGTGAGCCACGGGAAAAGAGCAAGTTCCTGGAAAATGACCAGCCGATCCCTGCCTGGGCCTCTGATCGGCTTGCCGTTCAACGACGCCACTCCTTCATCGGGTCTTTCCAGGCCGGCAATGATATTTAGCACCGTGCTCTTTCCACAACCAGAGGGCCCGACAATGCAGATAAACTCTCCCGCCTTCACTTCGAGATTAAGGTCCTGAATGGCATTGAACTTTCCCGTCTTCGTATGGAAGTTCTTGGACACATTCCGGAGAGAAAGCTTAGGGACGGCAAAGACACCTTGAATCGTTGACCTCATAGACCTCGGCTACCCGTCCTGGCAGGCCCGGACACTCACGAGTCGACCGCCGCACAAGACGCATCGTCGATCTCTGGAGACAATGGTATGGATCTTCCGCTACTTCGCAATAGCACCCGGGGAGGCCGCATGGACCGAACAGCAGGAAATCACCCTCAGAGCACCGGCTGGGAATTCAAGTCTGCAAACAAGGATGTACTCAGATATCTTTCGCCAGTGCTGGGGAGCACTGTCACAATCATCTTGCCTTTGTTTTCCGGGCGACGCGCTACCTGCAATGCCGCATAGGTTGCTGCACCAGAAGAAATGCCCACTAACAAACCCTCCTCACGGATCAAGCGCCGCGCCGTCTGAATGGCTTGCTCATTGGTTACCTGAATAATTTCATCAATCACTCCGGGGTTGAGGATCTCGGGGATGAACCCGGCACCAATTCCCTGAATCTTATGGGGACCAGGGTTGCCCCCAGATAGCACTGGAGAGTCGGTCGGTTCAACGGCTACAACACGGAACGACGGCTTCCTGGCCTTGATGATCTCACCGACGCCCGTAATTGTGCCGCCGGTGCCCACGCCGACAACAAAACAGTCCACCTGCCCATCCGTATCCCGCCAGATTTCTTCTGCCGTTGTTTCACGGTGAATCTTGGGATTCGCCGGATTCCTGAATTGTTGCGGGATCCAGGAGTTCCGAGTCTTGGCGGCCAGCTCTTCCGCGGTCGCAATGGCGCCTCGCATACCTTCAGCCCCCGGTGTGAGGACCAGTTCCGCTCCGAACGCCCGCAGCAATGTTCTTCTTTCCATGCTCATGGTGTCGGGCATGGTCAGAATCAGCCGATAGCCTTTTACGGCGCAGACGAAAGCGAGGGCAATGCCCGTGTTGCCACTCGTCGGTTCAATGATGACAGTCTCTTTGTCAATCACTCCACTCTTCTCCGCCTCATTGATCATGCTAATGCCAATGCGATCCTTAACGCTTCCGGCTGGATTGTGCGACTCCAGCTTCGCAAGAATAGTGGCGACGGCGCCGTCAGTTACTCTGTTCAAGCGAACCAGAGGGGTCTTTCCCATTAGCTCCAAGACATTGTTTGCGATGTTTGCCATGCAACAGGCTCCTAAATGTGATACATCGGCTGCTCTTGCATTCTTCTGTGCCGATCGCAGAATTCTTCCAACGTTCTCTTTTGGAGGATGTCTGCGGTGTGCGAGATCAGATCGCTCCAGATGTCTTTCAGCAGTGCCTGCATGGCAGTACGACTTTGAGGGGTCTTGCCCAGAAAATTCACGTTTTCGATTGGACCTTCTAATGCCGCTACAATATCAAACAATGTGATGTTTTGCGCTGGACGGGCCAACTGATAGCCACCCTGCCTGCCTCGCGAGCTTTCAATGAGGCCAGATTTCTTTAGCACCAGCAACAGCTGGTCCAGGTACTGCTTCGGAATATTCTGGCGCTCCGCAATCTGAAAACTCTGTACTGGACCGCGTCCTGAATGGAGGGCCAAATCAATTACAGCCAGCAGCCCGTATTCACCTTTTGTCGAGAGCTTCATGAGAAAGTCATAACATGACTAAGAAAATCAAGATAGTCAATATACTTGCCAGGCTCTTGATAGTCAACGGGAAACTCGGACTAGGTTCATTTCGATTCGCTCGGATCTCGCTTGACTAGTTAAGAGAAAGAAAATATATTGACTAAGCTTATTTGTTTAGTCATGTTTTTCCTCAATCACTGCGTAGGCCAACGACGACTTGAACTTATTTATGGACAAAACGGGGAGTTTTCCCCATCGCGACCTGATTCCAGAATGGGAAGCTCACCTGGAGCCGAAGGCTCCAGATCAGGTGATTCAATGGGGCAGTGACACATTTCGCGAGCGATTGGCATTCGCCTCCTCGTTGGGAGCCGAGGATCAGGTGATTACCCATTTCCTAGCGCAGGTCCACCCTGAAATTCGGACATTCACCCTGGACACAGGGCGTCTGTTCCCAGAGACGTACAAACTCATCGCAAGCACGGAAGCCCGTTACAACCTGAAGATCGAGATTTTCCTGCCAGATTCTTCTGAGGTCGAATCCATGGTGAAAGAGCATGGAATCAATCTCTTCTACGCAAGTGTCGAAAACCGGAAGCTGTGCTGTGCAGTTCGCAAGATCCATCCGTTACGGCGAGCTCTCACTGGTGCCGACGCATGGATTTGCGGGCTTCGGCGAGAGCAGGCGGCGACCCGTCAGCAAGTCCGGGTCGTCGAGTGGGATGACCAAAACGCGATCGTGAAGATCAATCCCCTCTGGAACTGGGCCGAGCCGAGTGTCTGGGATTTCATCAGACAGAACCGAATCCCCTATAACCCCCTCCACGACGAGGGATTCCCCAGTATTGGCTGTTCCTGTTGCACCCGTGCTGTGGCTCCTGGACAGGACGTGCGCGCGGGCCGCTGGTGGTGGGAGCATCCCGGGCAGAAAGAGTGCGGTCTGCATTTGAAAGACGGAAGGCTGGTGAGAGCTGAATGACGGCCGGTACAAGCCTCTTTCTGTCTGAATGCGTTGACCCGGCGGAGACAATCCTGCTGGATCCTCAGGTGTAAATGGATAGCTATTTCCTGTCACACTTGGATGTGTTGGAAGCGGAAGCCATCCATATCATGCGAGAGGTTGCGGCTGAATTTGAGCGCCCGGTCATGCTGTTTTCGGGCGGTAAAGACTCCATCTGCATGCTGCGCCTAGCGGAAAGGGCCTTTCGTCCAGCCCGATTTCCTTTTCCACTCCTGCATATCGACACGGGGCATAATTTTCCCGAGGTCATCGAATTCCGCGACCGGCGGGCAGCTCAGCTTGGTGAACGACTCATCGTTCGAACCGTTCAAGATGCCATTAATGCAGGCATTGCGGCTGAACCCCAAGGAAACGACAAGAGCCGCAACTGGCTGCAGATCCCTACGCTCTTGCGTGCCATCGAGGAATTCAAATTCGATGCGGCCTTTGGAGGTGCCCGTCGCGACGAGGAAAAATCGAGAGCGAAGGAACGCGTTTTTTCGTTCAGGGACGAATTTGGCCAATGGGATCCGCGGAACCAGCGGCCAGAGCTTTGGAACCTCTACAATACCAAAATCGCCCGCGGTCAACACATTCGCGTTTTTCCGCTTTCGAACTGGACAGAACTGGATGTATGGCAGTACATCGAAAGAGAGAGGCTCGACATTCCGGCGATTTACTTTGCTCACGAGAGAGAGGTGTTCTTGCGGGACGGGCTCTGGATGAGCAGGTCGGAATTGCTTCCTCCGAGACGAGGGGAACCGGTCGTGAAGAAGTGGGTTCGCTTCCGGACTGTTGGGGACATTGTCTCGACGGCAGCTCTCGAATCCCATGCCTTGAGCATTCGCGAAATCGTTAGCGAAATCGCGGCTACTCGGGTTACCGAGCGGGGGGCGCGTGCGGATGACCGTGGTTCGGAAACGGCCATGGAAGATCGAAAACGCGAGGGTTATTTCTAGTGTTGGGAGCGGCCAGAAAGACTACCGAATCAATTGAACTGCTTCGCTTCTCAACTTGCGGGAGCGTGGATGATGGGAAGAGCACGTTGATCGGGCGCTTGCTACATGATTCGAAGCTTGTCTTCGAGGATCAGCTCCAGGCCTTGGAAAAAGCTCGCCGGCTGCGCGGTGAGCCTTCTGTGAACTTGGCGAACCTCACTGACGGACTCCGAGCAGAGCGCGAGCAAGGTATCACCATCGACGTTGCTTATCGATACTTTGCCACGCCCAGGCGGCGCTTCATCGTAGCCGACACCCCAGGACACATCGAGTACACACGGAACATGGTTACTGGGGCTTCCACGGCCAGCCTAGCCTTGATTTTGGTCGATGCCCGTAAGGGAATCATCGAACAAACCCGAAGACACAGCTACATTGCATCCTTGCTTGGCATTCCCCACCTGGTGATCTGCGTGAACAAAATGGATCTGGTAGACTTCTCCCAGGAGGTCTACGAAAGGATCCGACAGGACTTTACCATCTTTTCCACCCGCCTCAGGATCAAACACATCAACTTCATCCCAATGAGCGGTCTGCGTGGCGACAACGTTGTCGACCGTTCCACCAATATGCCCTGGTACCAGGGGGAACCCCTCCTGTCGTTCTTGGAAGGCGTGCACATCGCCAGCGACCGGAATCTTCAGGACGCCCGGTTCCCGGTTCAGTGGATCATTCGCCCGCATGGGGAAGATTGTCTGGATTTCCGCGCTTATGCGGGACAGATTGCCAGTGGTGTCTTCAGGGTCGGAGACCAAGTGATCGTCTTGCCCTCCAGCAGGACGTCAACGATCAAAGATATTTTGGTGATCGATCAGCCTTTGAGAATGGCTCACGCATCGATGTCTGTGTCCCTTCTCTTGGAGGACGAAATCGACATCGGTCGAGGCGACATGATTGTTCCAGCAGGCAATCTGCCTAACGTTGGCAAGGAAGTAGAAGCGATGTTGTGCTGGATGCACCAAGCTCCTCTGCAGCTCGGAAGGAGGTACACCATCAAACACACCACCAACTCCACGAAGGGAATCATCACGGATCTAAACTACCGCGTAAATATTGACAGTCTTGAAGAGGAAAGAGCATCAACCCTGGCATTGAATGAGATCGGAAGGGTCTCCGTGCGAACAGCCACTCCCCTCATTTACGATGAATACTACCGTAACCGGCGCCTCGGCGGATTCATTGTGATCGATGAAGCCACCCACGCAACCGTCGGCGCAGGAATGCTCCTCGAGGCAACCAAAGCTCCTCCGTTGCTGGAATATACCGATTACGCCATTTAGTCAGCCGAACCTCTTGGATTCGCCGGCCTTGGCACTTGAAACCGGGACCCCTCATCTTAAGTTGGAACAAAATACTCCTCGGGCTCTCAGAAGGGTCTAGTCTTCACTGGCCACTGGTCTCGCAACCACGTCGCGGGCGGCTTCTTCCTTCGGCAGCATCAGCGAAATCACGAATCCGACTAGCGGTAGGATCGCCACCACCATCAAGGCCTTCCCCAGTCCGGCGACATCTGCGATCTTCCCGATCAGCGGTACAAACATCCCGCCCATTCCCCAGGCGAAACCCATCATCAAGGCGGAGATCACACTGGCGCTCTGAGGAACGAGATTCTGCGCCATGACGACGTTCACCGGAACCGTGGAGAGCAGCGTCGCTCCCCCCAGCGCTAGCAAGACGTAAGAACCGACGCCTTCGTTCAACAAGAAGGCCATAATGAAGGGTGAAGAAAGGAGCATGGAAATCGATATGACATTCCTCCCACCAAAACGATCTGCCAAAGCTCCGCCACTGAAGCCTCCAAGAGCGCCGCAGAACAGGAAGAGCGTCGTAACCTTTCCGGCAAGGATGGGTGTGAAGCCCTTCTGAGAGAAATAAAGCGGCAGGTAACTCACAAAGCACATCTGAACGGCCGAGCGGATCACCACAAGGAGGTACAGAAGAAGAACCGGGTGCCAGACCGACTGCAGGCACTCCCATAGGCTCGACCGCGTTGCGACTTTCGACGAGTGGTCAGTTGAAGGTACTAGGAAATAGAGTAAGGCGAAAGCCACCAGCCCTGGCAGCATCACGAAATAGGAACGTTCAAGGCCAAAGTTGGCTACGACGTAAGTGATGAGCATCGGTCCCAGCGAGAATCCGATGGTCCCGGAGCTGACGAAAATCGACATTCCGAGTCCCTTGCGGTGCCGGCTGGCTATGGCCGTCATGGCTGCACTTTGTGGGTGAAACGAAGCGATACCGACGCCGCCGCAGGTCAGCAGAAGCGCTAGGGTCCAGTAGTTCGAGGCCAGACCCAGACAGGACATGAAAACGGCAGTCACCAAAGGGCTGAATACGGCGAACAGCCTCTTCAAATAACGGTCGGAGACGTAACCATACAACGGTTGGGTGAATGAGGATGAAAAGACCAGAATAGCTGCCAGCCAACCTGCCTGAGCAATCGAGATATCCAGTTTTGCAACCAGGAGGGGGAGTAATGGGCCTAGGAAGTTGGAGTAAGCGTCATTGATGAAGTGACCAACAGAAAGAGAAAAGATGGCGAGTTTGTCTTTCTTTTCGAGTGGCTTCATACTTCTGAGCGCCTTGGATCAAGCTGCGCCGCCTTCACCGCTGGGACCGCCCCTTACAGTCGGCCATACTGTAATGAGTTGCGGATCGGTACGGGGCGCCTCAGCGAGTGGCGACTGTCGCGGTCACAACCGAATCTTCTCACAGCCTCAAGCCAAAGAGACGATTGCTGACACAAACTGACAGCGACTTAGAGTTCCCTGGAAAGCTAGGCCGCCCCGTTTCGCGCAGCCGTCACAAAAGAGAAAAAAATCTTTTGAGAAAGTTCGTCTGTCTCCCATCCGATCTCGGGATGCCACTGGACCCCCAGGACAAACTGTCGTTTTTCCCGCATTTCTACTGCTTCCACGACTCCGTCGGGTGCTGTGGCTACTGGGATCAGCGTGGGCGCTACCTTTTGAATAGCCTGGTGGTGAAAGCTGTTGACACGCGTTTCCTTCTCCTGTGCCAGCTCGTAAAGCAACGACCTCGGCTTGATATGGATGGTGTGCGACCGATAGTCTTCCGTCGCAGTCTGCTCGTGCTTTACTGCCTCTTTCACTTGAGACTCGACATCCTGCCAGAGCGTGCCTCCCAGATACACGTTAAGGATTTGGATACCAAAGCAGATTCCAAGGAGCGGCCTGCCGCTTCGAAATACTTCGTCTAGCAGGAATAGGTCAGTTTCATCACGCCGACTAACTATGGAGCCGATCTTTGGGTGAGGCTCCTGTCCATACCGGTGAGGGTCCACGTCACTGTTGCTGCCGGAAATGAGAATGCCCTCGACTCCCTTTACGAGCTCGCGCGCGTATGCTTTCTCAGCAATCAGGGGTAGCAGAACCGGAGTGGCCCCGGCGTGAAACAGTGCTTCACTGTAATGTTTTCTCAGATAAAACTGATCTTTTCCGGCATCCATGCGACACGGAACTCCAATCAGCGGCTTCTTTGCCAAGTTTGCCTCCCAAAAGCGCAACAAAGTGCTTGCTGCAGCTATTGCATAGCTGCGACGGATCGCAAGGTGCGTTGAACCTCTCCTACCAGAAACAACGATCCAACCACCAGAATCACTCCGTCGCGACCAACCGTCTGTCTGGCCAGTAGCAATGCCTCTTCAGTTGTGCGGGCGAACTGGTAACGGGAGCGAAATTTTGGTAGTAACTCAGCTATCGCAAAAGGATCGGCTCCCCGCTCCGATTGCAGACTGGTGAGAACGATCTCTTCCGACAAAGGAAACAGCTTCAGCCCCATCTCGACAATTGCCTTGTCCTGAAGTGTTGCAAAAATTATAGACACCCGTCGCCCTTTTAAGAATCGCTCACAATACTGTCTCACGCACTCCGCACCCGCAGCATTGTGGGCGCCATCCAAAATAATTGCCGGTTCACACTCAACAATCTCCAGCCTTCCAGGCCAGTGCGTTGCTTCAATCCCTTCCTTCAGACTTTGGGGATCGACCGGAATTCCCGCCGTATGCAGCGCTTCGAGTGCGCGAATCGCCGTAACGGCATTACGCACTTGATGTTCTCCAGGGAGGGGAATTCGGACCTCGAGACGCTGTCCGAGCGCCGAGAGTTGCAGACTGAATCTCCCCACTGCATCCGGTTCGGCGTGAAACACACTATCAAGGGCATGGACCAGACGAGCGCCTGCCCGTTCACACTGGCTTTCAACAACGGTTCTGACGACTGGATGATCGCTGCCACAGACTACCCAAAGTGGGCTCCCACTCGAGCAAGAATGGGGTTTGATGATGCCCGCCTTTTCGAATGCGATTTCCTGCAGACGACTACCGAGATATCTCTCATGGTCATAGTCAACATTCGTAATGGCAGCCACTCGCGGATCGACTACGTTCGTGGCATCCAATCGGCCACCGAGCCCCACCTCCAACACGGCGAGATCAATATCTTGCTCCGCAAAATACTTGAAGGCAATCGCGGTGACCATTTCAAAATACGTTGGATGACGATCAAGGGATGGTGCCGCAGAATCGCGCCGCGAAGACTTCAGCAAGACAGCAACAGCATCCTTCACCACTTCGGTCAGGTGAGCGAAATCTTCCGCACAGATCATTGTGCCATTGATCTGGATGCGCTCTTCGATTTGGATCAAATGTGGAGAAGTATAAAGGCCCGTCTTCAGGCCGGCCGTTCGCAAGACCGATTCGATGAAGGCTGCGACCGAACCTTTGCCATTCGTACCGGCAATCAGAACCGACTTGAACTGTCTTTGAGGATCACCCAGAAATTGAAGTAGCGTTGCGATGTTCTGCAGTCCCAATTTTGCCGTCAGAACTTCGTTCCCCAGCGAATACAAATACCGGACTGCTTCCGCATAATGCATAGCAGAAAACAAAACCCACGCAGTTTAGCCGAAGGACAAACCGGTGGGTGAACTCAGACTAATGACCGAAAAAATTCAAGGCTCTGATCAGGTAGTCTCTCAAGTCCTTTCGATGAACAATGGAGTCCAGCATCCCGTGCGCAAGCAGGAACTCGCTGCGTTGAAAACCGTCAGGCAGCTTCTGCCGGATTGTCTGCTCGATCACTCTCGGGCCAGCAAAGCCAATGAGGGCACCGGGTTCTGCAATGTTGAGGTCACCGAGCATCGCGAAACTCGCGGTTACCCCGCCCGTTGTCGGATCTGTCAACACAGAGATGTAAGGCACGCGGGCTTCATCCAGGCGGGCGAGTGCGGAGCTGATTTTCGCCATCTGCATCAGACTCAATGCACCCTCCTGCATTCGCGCTCCACCCGAGCACGAGATAATCACTAGCGGATATCCTTTCTCGAGGGCTCGCTCGATTGCTCGCGTGATCATCTCCCCGACCACGGAGCCCATGGACCCGCTGATGAAGGAGGGATCCATCGCACAGATCAGGATCGGTTTCCCATCGAGCTTACCCTCAGAAGAAATCAAAGCGTCTCTCAGCCCTGTAGCCGCATGCGTCTCTTGCAAGCGCCTTACATAGGGCTTCTTGTCGACGAAATGGAGCGGATCGTTCGATTCCAGGCGCTGATCGAATTCTTTGAACACCCCACCGTCATACAATTGCTTGAGGCGCTCGCGGGCCGAGATCTTGAAATGGAAATGGCAGTGAGGACAGACGTTCAGGTTGGACTCCAAGTCCTTCTTCCAGATGATTTGTTTGCATTCGTCGCACTTTGTCCACAGCCCTTCCGTTCGTACGGTGCGATCTCCAATCGGAACGATGGGGGTCTTGTCTTTCTTGAACCAAGCCATACGTAGCGGATCTCCCCGATAATCGTTCTCGTCGTCCCTCTGCTCGTGCTCGACCAGAAGGCGACACCGCCAACCGGAACGACGACGATATTTTGTCTTCTGTCCTGCCGCACGGCGGCGGGAGGAACTCCTCTCAGGAGACAGCGGATGATATCTTAGCCTAGAAAGGAATGTCAAAAAGCGGCGCTGACGAGGTTGCTCGTTCGCGATGGACATTATCCAGCGGGTTCGCCACTCTCAGCGACAGTCTGCAATGAAATCACCGCAGGTTCCGATTGCCTACTACTGGTCTGTGCCACATTTCCCATTTCAATACCGGGATGACGCTGGTCAGAAAATGAATCGAGCTCCCACGACCACAAGCGAAAAGTGGTCTGCTGTCTAACATGGTGATCCGTAATTCCGGCCGTGTCGATTTGGTATCCGGTACGCCAGGGTTCGCTACCACCACTGTGGGTTGGGATGGGTAGCGGCAAAACTCGTGGCGACGGTTCCCGCCGATCCAAGCATCAACCTTAGTACCAGTTCGGGAAAGGGCAGGCTTAGATCTTCGTGTTTTCCCACCTGGAAATCTCCTTTGTGCTGACGAAGACGGGAAGCCAAGCTTACTCTTAGTGTGCACTCGGTGAACTAATAGGAAAGAGGCCCGACAAAGGGCGCCTGAGTTTTTCGGGTCTCAAGTATTCCACGGCGTTTGCAACCTCCGGGCTTTCTCCCTTGACACCCCAGAAAACCGGTTGCTAGACTTTTTTCGCGGTTGCAGGGATTTCTTCCAAACGTCCTGCAACAAGGCGGTTGACATTGAAAGGAAATACAATCTGGATCGCGTCAATCTGTCTGGTTCTTGGAGGCCTTCATGGGTTACCCTCTCGGAGCGCAGATCACTTTGGTTCACCTGATGAGCTCTGATCCCAGCAACCACCCCATCGTGAATCTCGAGGTCGTCCTGAACCCCTGTTCGGTGCAAGCGCCGCAGTCGGCTTCCAACCCGCGGCAACGGATCTTCTAATGCGGCTGCTAATTCCCCTCATTCTTATTCTCATTGTGTTCTACTTTTTGCGCTCCATTCTTAGCGGCCTGTTGCAGGGAGGCACCCGCTCGAGCTTTGGCTCGACGGGCATGGGGCCTCGCGAGGGCGGGCGCGGTGTCGGCAAGATGGAAAAGGACCCTGTTTGCGGCACGTTTGTTGACGTGGCCACCTCGATTCAAGCAACTTTCAGCGGCGAGACGAAGTATTTCTGTTCTCAGGAGTGCCTGGCGAAGTACAAGAAAGGTCGCTAGTCCCACTTCGTGCCGGAAAAGTTCACAAATCAATCGAATTTCGGGTTCGCCCTCACCCCGAGCCAGAGGCTCGGGGGTATGAAGTCGCTGGCTGCCAAGAGCACGACACCAGCTGCCAAAAAGATATGGAGTCGCGCAGAATGCACCGGGACAGGGCTTTGGAAGAGGCGTAGTTGACACCAATGCGATGCGCTCCACCCCAACGCAGCCTCTTGACTTCCCGCGGCGTCTCTCCGGTTTGCGGCCCGCACGATGCCTTCTGGTTAACCGATTTCCACGCGTAACGGAGACCCCATGGTCAAGGAAACTCAGAGTCTGTTTGAAATGACCCGCACTCGCTTTGAGCTGGCGGCTGACGCTCTGAAGCTCCCCAGAGACTTGCGCGATGTCATGACGCACATGAAGAGGCAGCTCATTGTGTCTTTACCGGTCCGAATGGATGATGGGACGATCAAAGTCTTCGAAGGTTTCCGCGTGCAGCACAACATCGCGCGCGGTCCCGCCAAAGGGGGTATTCGCTATCACCCGAACGTCACGCTGGACCAGATGAAAGCGCTGGCGTCCCTGATGACCTGGAAGTGCGCCACGGTCAATATCCCGTACGGCGGTGGCAAGGGCGGTGTCGTCTGCGATCCCAAGACGATGTCGCAGAGCGAACTGGAACGGCTGACGCGGCGGTACGCGTCGGAGATCCTGGTGATGATTGGTCCAGACCGCGACATTCCTGCGCCCGACATTAACACTGACTCACAAACCATGGCATGGATCATGGATACTTACTCGATGACTGTTGGGCATTCGATGTTGGGCGTTGTCACGGGAAAACCGGTGGCTCTGGGCGGCTCCCGCGGTCGCGAAGAAGCGACAGCGCGAGGCTGCTGGTACGCCATCCGCGAGGCGTGCAAAGTGAGAAATCTGCACTTGAAGGATGCCCGCGTTGTCGTTCAGGGCTTCGGCAGCGTCGGCACCACTACGGCTTGGCTCCTCCATGAAGATGGCGCCAAGATTATTGGACTCAGCGACTCCGACGGCGGCGTGGTCAACTTGAAGGGCGTCGACGTCGAAGCGGCACTGGCCCAGAAACGGATGACCGGCCAGCTCAAAGGCTTGCCTGGCGCCGATGCGATTCCTAACGAGGGGTTGCTCGAATTGAAGTGCGACATCCTTGTTCCGGCGGCTTTGGAAAACCAGATCTCCGCAGAAAATGCCTCGAAAGTGAGGGCTTCTATCGTAGCCGAAGCGGCCAACGGCGCGGTGACTCCAGTCGCAGATGAAGTTTTGCTGAAGAAAGACTGCTTCCTGATCCCCGACATTCTCTGCAACGCCGGCGGCGTCATTGTCTCCTATTTCGAGTGGGTGCAGGACCTTCAAGGACTGTTCTGGAGCGAGGCTGAAGTTAACAACCAGCTTGAGAAGATTATGGTCCGTAGCTTCAAAGAAGTTTTTGAGGTTTCTCAGAAGCGAAAGCTGAGCATGCGGGTGGCCGCTTACGTTCAGGCGGTCGGCCGTGTTGCGGACGCGACCAACGTCCGCGGGCTCTTCCCGTGAGTTAGAGGTCAAGGATAGGGCGGAAGAGTAAAAGACGCTTTGAAGTGGCCGTGCAAAAAGGCCAAGGGAGCCCGAAGCGAAAGCGAGAGGAAAGTCAGAACGAAGGTCAACTGTAAGTCAACATCCGCCTTGAATCTTGCGCCTTAACCCACAGGCAGAAGGACGTCATTCCTATAAACGATTCTCCCCGCCACAATTGTCCCCGCCACGCGGCCTTTGAGATTCATGCCATGAAAGGGACAATTCCGGCTTCTGGATTTCGTCTGATTTACGTCGTAAACCCATTGGGAATCGAGGCTGAACAAAGTGACATCGCCTGCCGTCCCCACGCGCAAAGTCCCCAGTGGTCTGTTGATGATCCGGGCAGGATTGACGGTGAACAGCTCCACGAGCCGTTTTAAATCAATTTTGCCAGTGTGATAGAGCCGCGTCAGCGCCAGACCGAGAGCGGTTTCGAGGCCGGTGATCCCGAAGGGAGCGTGATCAAACTCCAGCATCTTTTCATTGAGGTTGTGTGGAGCGTGGTCGGTGGCAATACAATCGATCGTTCCGTCGGCAACTCCCTCGAGCAAGGCTTGGACATCGTCATCGGTACGTAGTGGCGGGTTCATCTTGGTGTTAGTGTCGTAGTCGCAACAGGCCGCGTCGGTCAGGGTAAAGTGATGCGGTGTCACCTCGCAGGTGACGTGGATTCGCCTGTGTTTCGCGGCACGGACTAGATCGAGGGCACCTCGTGTCGAGAGATGTGCGATATGGATGTGGGCGCCGGTGAGCTCTGCCAGGATGATGTCCCGTGAGGCCATCGTATCTTCGGCAGTCCGGCTAATGCCTTTCAAGCCCAGAATGGTCGAGTAATAACCCTCGTTCATCGACCCGTGAGCCGCAAGATTCAGGTCTTCGCAGTGTTCAATCACTGGAATCTTGAAGGGTAGCGAGTATTCCATCGCCCTTCGCATCAGCTGGCCATCCATGACCGGCTTGCCATCGTCGCTGATGCCGACAGCTCCTGCCTCGACCATCTCTCCAATTTCCGCCAACTTTTCGCCGGCACTGCCCAGGGTAATGGCACCGATCGGGAAAACTCGTGTCACTGCCCGCTTTTCAGCTTCCTTCACGACGTACGTTGTGACGGTGGGGCTGTCGTTAATTGGGTCGGTGTTCGGCATACAGCAGATTGCCGTGAAACCCCCGGCAGCCGCAGCCTGGGATCCCGTTTCAATCGTTTCTTCGTCTTCACGGCCAGGTTCACGGAGGTGAACGTGAATATCGATAAGCCCTGGCGCCACGATCAAGCCGGTGGCATCGATCGTTTCCAGGCCTGGCGCTTGGATTCCCCGCCCAATGCGACTTACCTGACCGTCTTCAATCAACAGATCGCCCACCTGGTCGAGACTTGATGCCGGGTCAATGATTCTGCCATTCTTGATTAAGAGTGAACTCAATGGAGTGATCTCCGGTGGACACAACTGTAGCGCAGTCCTGGCAGCTCAGGGCCTGCGGCTTCTCAATCAGACTCGTCTTTTCCCCGAGTCAGCAAGAACAGGACGGCCATGCGCACGGCCACGCCGCTGGTTACCTGGTCGAGAATAACCGAATAGGGCCCATCGGCGACATCCGAAGCAATCTCGACACCCCTGTTGATCGGCCCTGGGTGCATGATGATGGCGTCCGGCTTGGCTGCCTTCATTCGCTCCGCGCTGAGTCCATAAAGACGGAAATACTCACGGATTGATGGAAAGAACGCTTCGCTTTGCCTTTCCAGCTGGATACGGAGCATCATGACGACATCTGCATCCTCGAGAGCTTCATTCATGTCGTATGTGACTCGCAGACTTTCCTGAGCGACAGACGCATTGGTCTGCCCGACCAGGCGGAGGGTCTTGTCAAAGTGGGGCGGAATCAGCGTAGGTGGTCCGCAGACTGTGACATGCGCGCCCATTTTTCCGAGCAACAGGCAATCGGAGCGGGCCACGCGGCTATGCGCAATGTCGCCGATAATGGCCACCTTCAAGCCCTGCAATGTTTCCTTGTGATCCAGAATTGTAAACCCGTCGAGCAGAGCCTGGGTAGGATGTTCATGGGCGCCGTCTCCGGCATTCACGACGGCTGCGCTGCAGATGCGCGCTAACTGGTGAGGCGTTCCGGAGCAAGAGTGCCGGATGACGATCACATCAGGGGCCATCGCCTGCAGATTCTGCGCCGTGTCGTGAAGCGTCTCGCCCTTCACGACGCTGCTGGTCGAAGCAGATATGTTAATTGCATCAGCACTGAGTCGTTTGGCGGCGATTTCAAAAGATGTTCGCGTGCGAGTCGAGGCCTCGAAGAACAAGTTGATGATCGTCTTGCCGCGTAAGGTAGGAACTTTCTTGATCGGTCGAGTGGAGATCTCGCGGAACGACTCGGCGGTTTCCAAAATGAGTCGAATCTGTTCAACAGAGAGATCCTGAATGCCCAGGAGGTGTTTGATCTTTGGAGGCACAGAAACCCCTCTGTCGTGGAAGGATTGTCGATGCAAGGTGTCGTTGGACGGCAACCCTCAAACTTGAGTCGCTGGCGACCGGATCTCATTCCAGCTTCTCGACAAGCATGACACATTCTTGCTGATCGATTTCCGTCAGTTTGACTTCGATAATCTCGTTATCTGTGGTCTGCACGAACTTCCCGACATAGTTGGCTTCGATCGGCAACTCACGGTGGCCGCGATCGATCAGGACACAAAGCTGGATGGTCTTGGGACGCCCATAGTCGAGCAGCGCATCCATAGCGGCCCGCACCGTGCGGCCGGTGTATAAGACATCGTCCACCAGAACTATCGAAATGTTGGCGATGGGAAAATGAATTTCGGTACTCTGAATGACGGGCTGCATCGATACGGTCGAGAGATCGTCCCGGTACAGGTTGATGTCGAGATATCCGACCGGAATCCGCACCTTTTCGAAATCCAGAATTGTTTTGGCCAGTCGCTCGGCCAAAGGGACACCACGCCGGCGAATTCCGATCAGCGCCAAATTCTTGGTGCCGCGATGGCGTTCGACGATCTCATGCGCCAAACGGTTCAGGGCTCGCTCCATCTCGGTTGCGGTCATGATCTGAGCCTTTCTCACGAATGTTCATGTTGGTTTGGGACGGGAAACGCCAGACAAAGCAGGTGCGGCTTTCGATAGAACGCCGCGACAAGTAGTCATTCGGATGGAAAACCCGCCAAATACTAGCACATCAAAGAGGGAAGTCAAGACAGGCGACAATGCCCAGCCAGTCCCTCTGTCGCGCAAAGGGGATTGCGGCAATCTGCGTCTGGAACTTTGACGAGGACCTGTAGGGCTGTGATATTTTAGGGTCTGCCTCGCAAGGTTGTTAGGAGCGTCGCCAACTGAGGTTACCATGCGTTGGACGCCATCCGACTCTCACATCGCTCCGAATGAAACCCGAAGACCTTCTCTTAGCACCCGAACTCAGCACCGAAAAGATTAATCAATTCTTGAGACGCTACGGCTTCAAGGATCCTGAAGCCGCAGACCGCAACCTGCAACTTGTCGCTGAAGAGCTTCCCATACGGCATATTCTGGCGCGCATGGTGAAAGGGCTTCTGGAAGCCGCCCGTCAGTCTCCCGACCCTGACGCTGCTCTCAATCACTTCGAACGCCTGTTCAGCAATGTCACCCACCGCGCCAATTTTCTGGGCTTCCTGGCAGCAACCCCGGAGGCTCTGGAAGCGCTCATCCTCATTTGCGGGACCTCTCCCTTCAGTGCCGAAATTCTCATTCGCAACCCTGAGTCCTTTTATTGGCTTCTCGATCAGATCGGAACCCCGTGGATCAAGTCTGCTGAACTTTATTGGCAGGAAGCCCGGCAGGCGACAAGAAAATTCGAGGACGGCAACCAGAAGCTCCACGCGCTGGCACGCTTCAAGCGCCGCGAGCTGTTGCGCATAGGCTCGCGTGACATTCTGAAACTCACGGATGTCATGGGAACCACAACGGAGTTGGCGAATCTGGCGGATGCCATCGTCGAGTCGGTCTACGAGGTCTGCTATAGCGCGCTGCTTGAAAAGCATGGGATACCGCGATACGAGGATGACCTGGGACACCGGCGCGACGCGCGGTTCACCATCCTGGCCATGGGTAAGCTGGGGGCACGTGAGCTGAACTACAGCTCTGACATTGATCTGGTCTACGTTTATGATGGCGAACAGGGTACTACGGAATCAGTCTTGCCCCTTACGACTTCCATCGCGAACTGCGAGTTCTTTGCCAAGCTAGCCCAGTCGATCACTCACGAACTCTCGAGACTCACCGAAGAAGGATATTTCTATCGCGTGGATTTGCGCCTGCGTCCGGAAGGCAGTGCTGGGCCGGTTGCCAGTTCACTTTCAGCCTGCAGGAACTACTATGCCTCCTGGGGGGAGACGTTTGAGCGGCTGGCACTCATCAAAGCCAGGCCAGCTGGAGGATCGCTGGAACTCGGTCAGCAGTTCTGTGAGACGTTCCGGCCTTTTGTCTATCGTAAATTTCTCGATTTCGCCGCGCTGGAAGAGATTCAGGAAATTAAGACCCGCATTGAAGCCAAGCTCTCTTCACGGAAAGGCTCGGCACACCATGTCAAGCTGGGGGCTGGAGGCATCCGTGAAGTCGAGTTCTTTGTTCAGGCGTTGCAGCTCATCTATGGAGGCAGTCACCCGGAGTTACAGGAGAGAAGCACGGTTCAGGCTTTAGAGAAACTGTGGAAGCTGGGATTTCTGGAGCCGGAGGAGCATCGGGAGTTGCTGGGGGCCTACGTGTTTCTGCGCGATCTCGAACATAAGCTGCAGATGGTGTATCACTTCCAGACCCACGAACTCCCCACGGACCCGGAGGAGCTCTACAAGTGTGCGCGGCGCATGGGATTCAAAGCCAAGACCCAAGTGGCAACCGTGGACCAATTCCTGGCCGCGTTCCAGATGCACCGTACCGTGGTCCAGCAGCATTTTCAAAACCTGATCTCCTTCCGGCGGGACGGCAGCGTAGGCGAGCAGATGCGTGAAGCGGCGCTCATCCTCAACAAGAATCTGAGCGAAGCCGAAGCGCTGGAAATTCTCGCCAAGCCGGGCTTCGACGACTTGAGAACCGCGCTGCACCAGGTCGTGCTCCTGAGGGATGCCCCTTCTTTTGCGCATTCGCCTTCGAAGATGAGGAACTTGCTGGCTAACCTGATGCCGTCGCTTCTGCACGCGCTCCGGCTCAGTCCCGACCCTGACACCGGGCTCGGTTACTTTGAACGGTTTGCGTCAGCTCTGGGAGCACGCGACACACTCTACACGATTCTCAACGAATCGCCATCCGCCTTGTACCGGCTCATCCGGGTCTTGTCTTCCAGCCAGTTCCTGGCTGACTTGCTCTGCCGCAAACCGGAGTTGCTGGATTCTGTTCTGCGCGATGAGCATCTGGAACACGTGAAAACCCAGGATACTTATCTCAGCCAGTTCCGGTGTGCCTTCCAGAAGGCCGGTACGTTCGAGGCGCAAAGAGCTGCTTTGAGAGAGCTTCACCAGGAAGAAATGTTCTTAATCCAAGTTCGGGATATCCTGGATATCGCCGACCGCCCCTCAGTGGGAGCTCAGCTTGCGGTACTGGCAGAAGCCAGTCTGGTTGCCGCTTTCGAGTTAGCCTGTCTGCGCCTGGAAGAAAAGGAGGGCGCAGCCTTTGCTCACTGGGCTGAGGAGCACTTCGTCATGCTGGCCCTCGGGAAACTGGGTGGGAGCGACCTGAGCTACAAGTCAGACTTAGACGTGATCTATTTTTACTCGGTTGGCGAGGAGGAGCTGGCTAACGACGTTCAATCCCGGGCCTCGTTGCTGGCGGAAACCATAGACGAGATTCTCAGCATCTCTCGAGGTGAAGGCACGATCTACAAGATTGACACCCGGTTGCGGCCAGAAGGCAAGAAGGGCAGCCTGGTGGCCGCAATTCACAAGCTCAAAGAGTATCTTCAAACCCGGGCCCAACCTTGGGAGCGGCTGGCCATGGTTCGACATCGTTTCATTCAGGGGAGCGCTGCCAACTGTGTCCATCTGGAAGAGTTGCTGGGAAGCTTTGTCTATGAAAGCGAACTGAGCACAACGACGATTCAGGAAATCGCTCACATTCGGCGGCGGATGGAATCTGAACTGGGTAAGGAAAGTGAAAGTTACCAATTCCACATCAAGGCCGGCTGTGGCGCATTGATCGACATCGAATTTGCCGTCCAGTTGCTCCAAATGAAGCACGGAAGGCAAACAGCTGAACTCCGGGTGCCCAACACGGTTGCCGCCCTGACGCAGCTGCAGAAACGCGGGTTGGTGTCGCGCTCAGACTTTGAGATTCTTTACCTCGGTTACGAGTTTCTGCGGTTCCTGGAAAACCGCTTGAGGATTGCTTCGCCGTACGGCACCGCTTCGGTATCCAGAAACGCCAAAAATCTCGGTAGGGTCGCTCGG
Organism: uncultured Acidimicrobiia bacterium; assembly: GCA_963752385.1. Taxonomy (GTDB): domain Bacteria; phylum Acidobacteriota; class Terriglobia; order Versatilivoradales; family Versatilivoraceae; genus CAVVYL01. Next base: position 281,360 of record CAVVYL010000045.1, read on the forward strand.
CTCGCGGGTTACTCGACCACTGGTGACTCACGAATCGCAGTTGACTTTGAGAACGTCTACCTGGACATCACCGGGCGAGTGCGAGGCGTTTATAATCGAATTCTTTCCAGTCTGTTGCCAGGCGGATCGAAGGCCGTGGATGAGCCCGGATATTCAGATTGAGTTGGAACAAACGTCTGTGTAACGATGTAATCTTGAGGATAGAAGCGGCCCAGCCATCGAGCTAGGATTTGCTTTCTATTTCTCGTATTAGAAGGGAATCGAAACCACTGCTCGATTCCTGGACCTCAGCCACATCAAGTTTGATGAAATACTTCGCGCTGCTCTACAAGAACGTGTGGCGAAACCATCGGCGAACGCTGCTTACCGTCAGTAGCATCGCTGTTTCGCTGTTTCTGGTGGCCACGCTGCTGACGCTGCTCAACGAATTGCAGAACCCGATTGAGACTCCCGAGTCTGCGCTCCGTTTAATCACTCGACACAAAGTGTCCTTGTTTAACTCTCTTCCGATTGCCTACCGGCAGAAAATTGCCAAGGTGGAGGGCGTGCAAGCGGTGATGGGCTCGATGTGGTTCGGTGGAGTCTATAAGGATCCTTCCAACTTCTTTGCCCAGTTTTCCGCTGATACAGACCAGTTCTTCGAAGTTAATGCGGACATGATCATCCCCGAGGACCAGAAGCAGGCGTTTCTCAAGGACCGTACTGGCTGCATTGTGGGCAAGAGTCTGGCCAAGCGCTTTGGCTGGAAGCTGGGGGATCGGATTCATCTCAAAGGCGCTCTCTTCCAGTTTGACCCTGAACTGACGGTGCGCGGCATCTACGAAGGTGGTTCAGACCTCGGGACGACCTTGTTCTTTCACTGGGAATACTTCAACGAAGGCCTCAACAACGCTGGGTTCACTGGAACCTATACGATCCGGGCGCGTTCGTCAGACGAGGTCCCGAAGATCGCAGAACGCGTCGATGCACTGTTCCAAAATGCCCCAGTGCCGACCAAGACCGAGACCGAGAGGGCTTTCATCCTGGGATTTGCCTCAATGCTGGGTAATGTCCAATTCCTGATCACTAGCATCTGCTCGGCCATCATTTTCGCGATCGTCCTGGTGGCCGCCAACACCATGGCGATGTCTATTCGAGAACGAGTGCGAGAGATCGGCGTGATGAAGGCGCTTGGATTTCACAGCAATCGCATCCTGGCTTTGCTGTTGGCAGAATCGATGCTTCTTGCGCTGGTCGGAACTCTGCTGGGCTCTCTGGGCGCGCGCACCATCTACTCGCGGCTGGACTTGGCGACGCTCACCAGCGGTTTCCTACTCCGTCTGGACGTTAACCCGAAGATACTGCTGCTCTGCTTGGGCATCGGGTGCGTTGTGGGTTTGCTGGCGGCTGGCGTTCCAGCCTGGCGCGCCTCTCGCTTTCCGGCCGTCGAAGCACTGCGCCGCGTGGCGTAGGTCTATTGGGGCGCCGCCAGCGCATCATGGGTTCAGGTCAAAGTGAGCCGTTGTTCTTGCTTTCATCATGAGAATTCCTCTCAAATACAACGTGGGCAGCCTATGGGTGCGTCGCGTGGGAACCCTCATGACCGCTCTTGGCATCGGACTGACAGTTGCCATCTTCATCACGATGCAGGCCCTGGTGAACGGCCTGGATGCCACGTTTGTCGAGACGGGACATCCTAATCACCTGATTGTCATTCGCGACGGCGCTCTAAATGAAACCAACAGCTATTTCAACCGTGACTTGCTGGGTACAATCAAACTTCTGCCCGGCATTCGCACCGACAAGACTGGTGAACCTCTGGCCAGTGGGGAGCTCCTCGTGGTGATCAATCATCCTCGGGTCACAGGAGAGTCTTCCAACGTCGTGGTGCGCGGCACAACGCCGGCGGGCTTGAAACTCCGTCCAGAGATGACGCTAGTGCAGGGGAATTGGTTTCGGCGAGGGCTCCGGGAAATTGTGGTGAGCGAATCCATGTCCAGGCGATTTCAAAACATGCGGCTGGGTGATACCGTCTCCATGTCCCGCAGCAGCTGGAAGGTCGTGGGCCTCTTTAGTGCTGGCGGCACAGCCCATGAGTCCGAGGTTTTTACTGACGTGGAAGACGTGGCACAGGATTGGGATCGGCCTATTTACACGTCCCTGTTACTGGAAGCCTCGGACGCGGCGGCAGCCCAGGCCATTGTCCAACGAGTGGCTGGAGACCGCCGGATTCACCTGCAGGCCGTTTCACAACAGAAGTATTTCCGCGACCAGACGGTGTCGTCGATTGGGATCAAGGGGCTGGGAACGTTCATCGCTCTCGTCATGGGGGTCGGATCTTGCTTTGCTGCCATGAACATGATGTATGCGACAGTGATGTCGCGGACTAAGGAAGTGGGTACGTTGCGCGTGCTGGGATTCTCACGCAGCAGCATTCTTTCGTCATTCATGGTCGAATCGATCCTGCTGGCCCTGTGTGGTGGTCTGCTGGGTTGCCTGCTGGCCTTGCCGTTGCACGGCATTTCGACCGGGACGGCTAACTTTGTCACTTTCAGCGAAGTCCTTTTCAACTTCCGCATCACACCGAGGATTCTCCTGCAGGGGATGATCTTTGCCGGAATCGTGGGAATTTTCGGGGGAGCGCTCCCGGCCCGCCGGGCCTCCCGAGTGACACTGATCGAAGCTCTGCGTCAGTAGCGCGCCCATTTGCCAGATCGGCCGACGCTGCTGAAGTTGGGATCATCGCGGCTGCTGCTGAGTAAGACAGTGGAGAGTCCCCAGGCCCCAGACGAGATCCACGCTGTGGATGCCGACCACTTGGCGGTCCGGAAACAGGTGTGCCAGAGTCGTCAGGGCCTCTCGATCGTGAGGGTCGTTGAACGTGGGGACCAGCACGACTTCGTTTCCGATGTAGAAATTCGCATAGCTCGCCGGAAGCCGCTGGCCGTCGAAGATGAGGGGCTTCGGCATCGGAAGTGGAGCGATGGTCAGCGGATTCCCATCCTGGTCACGCATTGACTTGAGGAGCTGGAAGTTCTCCTGCAATGGCAGAAAGTTCACGTCTGCCGGATTGCTTTCCTGAGCGATCACAACGGTCGTGGGATTCACAAAGCGCGCCAGATCGTCCACGTGGCCGTGGGTGTCGTCTCCGGCAATGCCATTCCTTAGCCAAACTACCCTGCGAATACCCAAGTAATCTCCAAACACTCTTTCCATGATCTTCCCTGCCCAAGCCCGGATTTCGCTGCTGGATAGGACTCAGCAAGCATTCCTCTGTGGTCAGCAGCGTGCCTTTGCCGTTAACATCAATGCTTCCCCCTCGAGGACAACTCGCTGGCGCCGCTTTCCTCGAACAAGCCAAGGTTCCCACCGCTGCAACTTCAAGGCTTGAGCGACTTTGCGCTGGGATCGCGTTGTCCTTGTGCCAGTTCGGATATTTGGCCCAGGCATTGAATTTCCAGTTCGTGACAGCGATCTCGGAGCGGTTGCCGGATGCCCTCTTCACAAAGATCGGTCCAAAGTCACGCGTCCAGACTCGGTCGGTCGGGAACGAAAAGAAATCGATCTGGTCGAGGTTGACCCCGGCTCGCCGCAGCATTCTCTGGATACGATTGTGAGCGGCGCGGTGCTGAGTCAAGATGCAGACGCGCTCGGCGCGATGCAAGTGACGCACAATCTCGACGTAGACCCAGGGAATCGGTGAAAACTTGCCGGGCCAATCCTCTTTGTTATGCGGCCAGGCGATCCAGGTGGCATGATGCGGTTCCCATTCGGCAGGCATGCGAAAACCCGCGGGCGTGTCAGCCTGAGGCATCCGGAGAATTCCTTCCAGCGAGGCGGCGGAACGTGAGATCGCAGGCGAACCGGGCGAAGCACCGAGAATCGAGAGGCAACCAGGATAGAGGATGAAACAGTAGTGCTGCTATTCTGGCGGTTGACTACTGCGAGCTTTTATCTTCGATCTTCGGCAGCATCAACCCTAATGAGTTTCTTCAGCGACTTCTTGGCGCTCTTAGTGGTTCGCTTCTTGTTTTGCTGTGGATCGCAGCTAGCGGTCGACCAGCCGGCGGACAATGTCGCCGTAGCTGTCAATGCGACGGTCCCGCAGGAACGGCCAGTGGCGCCGGACGCTCTCCAAATGGGTGAGATCGCACTCGACGATCAGGATCTCCTCCCGGTCCTCAGAAGCCTCGCTGAGGATGACACCGAACGGATCCGACACGAACGAACTGCCCCAGAATTGAAGTCCTCCGTCCGATGGGCCTTCGTGTCCCACGCGGTTTACAGCAGCCACATAGACTCCGTTGGCGATGGCGTGAGCCCGCTGAATTGTCCGCCAAGCGTCACGCTGGGAGATGCCGTACTGAGCCTTTCCGAGGGATGCCAGCCTATCGCGGTCGGATAGAACAGCACCTTGGCTCCCTGTAGCGCTGTCAGCCGGGCTCCTTCTGGATACCACTGGTCCCAGCAGACCAGTGCGCCGATGCGTCCGTAGCGAGTATCAAAAGTGCGATAACCCTGATCGCCGGGAGTGAAGAAGTATTTCTCGTAGTAGAGCGGATCATCAGGGATATGCATTTTGCGATAAGTGCCGAGCAAGGTACCGTCAGCATCCAGAATGACAGCAGTATTGTGATAGACACCGGCGTCCCGCCGCTCGAATAACGAACCCACGATGACAACTTGATGCTTCCTGGCGGCTGCCGACAGGGCGTTCGTGCTGGGTCCGGGAATGGACTCCGCTAGGTCGAACAATTTCGGATCTTCTCTTTTGGCAGAAGTACTGAGACCGGAACAGCTCCTGCAGACAGATTACTTGAGCACCGCGTGTCGCAGCTTCTTCAATGCGCGAGAGGGCTTTATGCAAATTCGCTTCCACGTCGGTTGTACAGGACATTTGAATAAGTCCTAGGTTGAATGTCGAGCCTGTTGAGTTCATGATCTCATAGTTGCCTGCGTTCCAGTGTCTCTGCCTGCGCCCTTATGTTAATGGAAATCGCAGACATGCCGGACCGAAATCTGCAACCGACGCTGTCCCTTGATTCCCTTTTCCATGCTCTTCTATACTTACTCGCCCGCTGTCAAAAGAGGGCGTTCAGCCCAAGGAGACTTCTATGGTACGGCGCGGACCTAAAGCAGAGCTCAACCCTTTCGATGAGATGGTCCAGCGCTTCAACATTGCAGCGGAAAAGTTGAAACTCGACGACGGTCTTTATCAGGTGTTGCTCACCCCTGACCGGGAGATTGGTGTAGCCCTTCCTATTCAGATGGACGACGGCAAGTTGAAAGTCTTCAAAGGCTACCGGGTTCAGCACAGCTTCGCGCGCGGCCCAGCCAAGGGGGGCATTCGCTACGCTCCCGACGTCACCCTGGACGAAGTGCGCGCCTTAGCTGCCTGGATGACCTGGAAGTGCGCTGTGGTGAATCTGCCCTTCGGAGGTGCCAAAGGCGGCATTATCTGCGATCCTAAGCAACTGTCCAATGGCGAACTGGAGAGAATCACCCGGCGGTATACAGCCTCGCTGATTGACATCCTGGGTCCAGACCGTGATGTTCCGGCGCCAGACGTCAACACTGACGAAAGAGTGATGGCGTGGATCATGGACACGTACTCGATGCACGTCCGCCACACGGTCACGGCCATCGTCACTGGAAAGCCGCTGGATCTGGGCGGTTCGGTCGGCAGGCGCGAGGCGACGGGCCGAGGATGCAAGATTGTCTGCGACCGCGCAATTTCCCGTTTTGGCATGAAACGCGAGAACACGCGTGTCATCATCCAAGGCTTCGGCAACGTGGGATCTATGGCAGCCCACATTCTTTACGGTGCGGGATACAGCATCATCGGGGTCTCCGACGTACATGGCGGTATCATCAACAACCTCGGAATCAACATCACGAGGCTGGCGGCACATGTTCATGAAGCGAAGACAGTCGTGGGATTCCCGGATGCGGAGCCCATTTCCGGCGAGGAGCTTCTCGAGCAGCCGTGCGATATCCTGCTGCCGGCAGCCATCGAGAATCAGATCACGCACGAGAACGCCGACCGCATTAAGGCGAGAATTATCTGTGAAGGCGCAAATGGTCCCACTACTGCCCAAGCCGATGAGATCTTGTTCGCAAAGAAGGTCTTTATTATTCCTGACATTCTGGCCAACGCCGGCGGTGTAACGGTTTCTTACTTTGAATGGGTGCAGGACCGGCAGGGCTATTTCTGGAACCTGAAGACTGTCAATGAGCGTCTGGAAGAAATCATGGTCAACAGCTTTGACACGGTTGCTGCTTATGCGGACCGGCATGGCGTGAACATGCGTATCGCAGCTTACATGTTGGCAATCGACCGGGTAGCGTTCACTGTTCGCGAGCGCGGGATCTACGCGTGAGGACTTCATGCTCGATCTTTCCTTTATTCGAAAAAACCTCCCTCTAGTCCGCCAAAAGATGCAGGAACGCGGGACCACCGTCGCACTCGATGAATTTGAACGACTGGATTCCGAGCGCCGGCGTTTGATTCTCGAGTCGGAGAAACTCAAGTACCTGCGTAACACGACGAGTGACGAAATCGCGGCTCTCAAAAAAGCTGGGGCACGACGCTTCAGCCAAGATTGCCGAGATGAAAGACGTTTCGACCCGACATCAAGGAGGTAGACGAGCAGCTGAAGGAGTGTGACCAAACGTTGCGTGCGCTGCAACTGACCATTCCAAATCTGCCTCACAGCACCGTCCCTGTCGGAAGCGATGCCTCAGCCAATGCGGAAATTCGCGTGGTTGGCCAAAAACCTGGTTTCGACTTTGAGCCCAAGGCCCATTGGGAGCTGGGTACGCAACTGGGCATCCTTGATTTCGACCGTGCTGCCAAGATCGCGGGTGCGCGCTTCAGCCTGTACAGGGGTGTCGGCGCCCAGCTTGAACGCGCCTTGATTAACTTCATGCTGGATGTTCACACGCGAGAGCACCGCTATCAGGAAGTGATCCCGCCGCTGATGGTCAACTCCAGCAGCATGCAGGGCACGGGCCAGTTGCCTAAGTTTGCCGGGGATCTGTTCAAGGTGGAAGGAACCGATTACTGGCTGATTCCAACGGCCGAGGTGCCAGTGACGAACATTTATGCAGACGAGATCCTGGACGGCGCGCAGTTGCCCATCTATGTGACGGCCTACACACCGTGCTTCCGAAGCGAGGCAGGGTCCTATGGCAAAGACACCCGCGGGCTAATCCGGCAGCACCAATTCAACAAGGTGGAGTTGGTAAAGTTCACACGGCCCGAGAATTCCTACGACGAACTGGAAATGCTGACCCAGCGACGCAGAAGAGATTCTCAAGCGGCTGGGCTTATATTACCGCGTCGTAGCGTTGTGCACGGGCGATCTCGGGTTCTCCTCAGCTAAGACTTATGACTTGGAAGTCTGGCTGCCGGGCCAAAACGCGTTTCGAGAGATTTCTTCCTGCAGCAACTTTGAGGATTTTCAGGCTCGTCGTGCCAACATTCGCTTCCGTCCTGACCCGAAAGCCAAGGTAGAGTTCGTCCACACGTTGAATGGGTCAGGGCTAGCCGCTGGCCGTACCTGGGTCGCTATCCTCGAAAATTACCAGCAAGCCGACGGCAGCGTCATCATTCCGGAAGTGCTCCGTCCATACATGGACGGCTTGATGCAGATCACGCCTTGACTGCATTTCTCTGCGGCGTATCGCTCACCTTTACCTTACGACCAGCAAGCTCTCGCCGGCGTTGACCGCTTGATTCTCGGTGACGCGAATCTCTTCCACCGTCCCTGCCCTGGGAGCTTTCAACTCGTTTTGCATTTTCATGGCTTCGATGACAATCACCCCTTGACCTTCGACTGACTGTCTCACCTTCCCGCACGAGAAGCTTCACGATTTTCCCCGGCATGGGCGCCGCGACAGGCATTGGACCGGCAGAGTCGCTGCCTGAGGCCGTTTGCTTCCGAAACTTTCTGGGGTCACGGAGACAAACGTCGAACTGTGACCCGTTAACAGATACCTGATACTCCTTTTCGGCAACGCCAACTGTGACGTCGTAGGATCGGCCGTCGATCAGGAGAGAGTAGGTAGCCTCCGATAGTTCCACAACATCGACAGTTACGTGTCGTCCTGGCAGCTCAACCACAACCTGCCTGCCGGAGCGCCCCAACAACACTGGCACCCACTGGTGGTTGACAAGAACCTCGAAAAGAAACCTTGTTGGCATGGTCACTCGTCAGGGGATGTCATCCAGAGTTACAGGTGGAGCGTTGGCAGGGGCGCCAGCGCCACCCAAACGAGAATCAAAGCTCCCGGCTTGCCCAACGTGAAAGCATCCTTTCAGATCTGCGCGGCGATCAATGTCTTAACCGCGGGTCACGATGAGCGTTCCTTGCGAGCCACTGTTTTTTCCGAGCCCACGCCTTGCTTGGCTAGCGATGGGACTTGGAAACAAGACCATGCTTCTCGCTTCACACCCTACCTCCTCAAGCTATCCAAGCGGCCATCGCGTTTCCAAGCACTTTCTTGAGTCACGGCTGCCGCAGGTCGAGTCAAACCTTGACTGGCGTGTATCACTGCCGCAAGGACCGCCACTTCGTGAAGGGCTGGGGAATCAGGCCTTCCATTCGTTTGCAAGAAATGCTTGTCGATAAAGTCAGTCGCCAGTTCTCCAGCCGAAAACTTCTCATGAGCGATAATCGAGCGAAAGAAAGAAAGATTAGTTTTGATGCCCGAAATCTGATATTCGCCGAGAGCTCGTTGCATTCGGTTGATTGCTTCGGCGCGGTTTCTTCCCCAGGTTACGAGCTTCGACAGCAGCGGATCATAAAACACCGGTACGGTCCAGCCTTCATAGATGCCGCTCTCGTCTCGAACACCTGGACCTGAAGGGACTCTCAGGTAGGTGATTTTGCCTGGCGACGGGAAGAAGTTGTTGTCGGGATCTTCAGCATAAACTCGGCATTCCAAGGCATGGCCAGTCCAACGGATGTCTTCCTGGCGAATGCCGAGTTTCTCTCCTGAAGCGATTCGGAACTGCTCCTTTACGAGATCAATTCCCGTGACCATTTCGGTCACGGGGTGCTCCACTTGCAAGCGAGCGTTCATCTCCAGGAAGTAGTAGTTTCCTTGGCTGTCAACCAGAAATTCCATTGTACCGGCATTCTCATAGCCACAGGCTCTCGCGATCTTGACTGCAGCCTCGCCCATCTGGTGGCGCAATGTGTCTGTCAGGAAGGGTGATGGAGATTCCTCCATCACCTTCTGATGACGCCGCTGAATCGAACACTCGCGCTCGCCGAGATGAACAACGTTGCCGTGGCGGTCCGCCAGAATCTGAAACTCAATGTGCCGAGGCTGTCGGATAACCTTTTCCAGATAAACGGACGAGTCCCCAAAGGCAGCCTGAGCTTCCGCCCGAGCATCGCGTATAGCCGCGGCAAGCTGGTCTAACTGTTCAACAAGACGCATGCCTTTCCCACCGCCCCCGGCAGCTGCCTTGACCATGACGGGAAGGCCGCTCTGGATGGCAAACTCTGCCGCCTCGTGAACACTCTTGACAGACGTCTCAGTCCCGGGGATCACCGGAACGTTCGCGGCAGTGGCGGTCTTACGGGCTGCGATTTTGTCGCCCATCTGTTCCATGGCTTTGGTGCCTGGGCCAACAAAGCCGATGCCCGTTGAGGTGCATCTCCTCGCAAACTCCGGATTCTCCGAAAGAAAGCCGTAACCAGGATGAATAGCGTCAACGCGGCTGGTTTGGGCAATCGCAAGGATCTTGTCGATGTTGAGATAACTCTCAGCCGAAGGAGACGGTCCCAAGAAAAAGGCTTCATCAGCCATCCGGACGTGCAGCGCGGGACGATCGCACTCCGAATAGACTGCAACCGTAGCCAACCCTAGTTCGCGCGCTGCGCGAATCACTCGAACGGCTATTTCTCCGCGGTTCGCAATGAGCACTTTGTGCGGCATTCTAGTCCACTGGTGGCAACCAAGTTCAAAAATCAGTCAACTTTCAGCGCTCCCTCGTCACCGTCAGGGAAGAGGGAGTCGGAGCGCGAGGAGCTCGGACAAGAACCACTTCCGTCCATCGGCAGTCTCAGGTTGCTCGCTACGACGAGGGGAAGTTCTTGACCAGTTGGTCGATGGAAGTCCTTAGAGATGCCGCCAAAGGATAGCTCTTCAGAAACTCGCTTTCGAGCTCATCCGCAGTCAACTTCGAGCCTTCCAGATTCATAAAGAAGTTCATGTACGATACGTGATGCCGGGGATGGTGCACCTTAAGGAAAACATGGTCTGCATAGAAGGCGGCGTTCTCCCGGGCCGTCGCCCTTTCGGGCTCTGGCACTCCGGGTGCCGAATCCACAAGACTATCCGTTAAGCGGTGCGTCGTTTCGTGCAAGACAACAAAGAACGACTGGAGGGCCTCCTCCTTGGATTCTGGCAGTGGCGCAACGACGTTGAACAGAACTCTTTGCTCCTGGTTCACCGGTACGCCACGGCCATTCCGCCTCATCACTGGACAAAGGTAGATGTTAAAGACGTTAACTCCTGACCGGAGTGCCCAGGGCCAGAGAATCTTCGCGCCTTCCGCTTTCCAAAACAGTTGAAATCGCTCGTGACCTAACTGATCCACTTCAGTGCGGGCTTCGCGATAGTGCCTATAGAAACGATCCCGCTCGTCATCCATGCATTCGGCAAACTGCTTCACAAACTCATGTTCTGCCGGGTCGGGAAAACGGTTACGGAAGAGCGGAATCAGGCGCCGGGTATTCCCAAACAACAGAGGAGCGAGGGAATCTCGAGACTTCCGTTGCTCGTAGGTTTCGCGTGAGTCGACAGTTTCGTTGCGGAAGTTGAAATCAATCATCGCCAGCGCCTGCTTAAAGGAAGCATAGTCATCCGCCATGAACCGCGCCAGATTCAGGAAGCGCAGGCGCGGTCGCTGACGGTATACCGGTTCCAACTGCGCCACGGCTTGGTCCAGCTTGGTCTGACCGACTTCCAGGTCTCGTTTCGCTTGCCGGATATGATGGAGGTATTCCTCGGAGTGCAGGTTTGATGGGTCTCCCGGCAAAGAAAAATGAGCGAGCGTGTGATAGACGATGTCCAGATCAGGGTCCGTGAGAATCTCGATTTCCTTCGGATTGAAACTACGAGTCGAGAGTTCACCTGACGAAATCACGCTGCACAAGAACGTGAAAAGAAGACAAACAGAAATTAGGCACGAATGACCGCGAATGCACGCGGATAAAGAACGAAGAGCCATCATGGTCGATTGGCCACGATTGAAACTGGAATAGTCAGAATGACAGTTCGGCGCGTCTCTTGGTGGCACCGCACTGAACTCCTTTTGAAACACAAATTCGCGCTCATTCGAGGGTGCTTCCTCCTCACAGAGGGATGTTTCCGTGTTTCTTGGGCGGATTGGAATCCCGCTTGGTGTCAAGCATAGCCAGTGCAGTGATCAGCTTCCGTCGCGTATCGCGCGGGGCAATCACTTCGTCAATGTAGCCTCGTTCGGCCGCGAGATACGGATTGGCGAAGCGCTCTTTAAACTCTCCAACGCGCCGACGCTTTTCTTCTTCAGGGTTCTTGGCTTCAGCCAGCTCCTTGCGATAAACGATATTCACTGCACTCTCGGGTCCCATGACAGCGATCTCAGCGGTAGGATAGGCGAAGTTCATGTCTGTGCGGATTTGCTTAGAAGCCATGACACAGTAGGCCCCACCGTATGACTTTCTCGTGATCACAGTGATCTTCGGGACCGTAGCTTCAGCGAACGCATAGAGCAGTTTCGCTCCATGCCGGATAATGCCGCCAAATTCTTGCGAAGTGCCAGGAAGGAACCCAGGCACATCTTCAAAAGTAATAAGCGGAATGTTGAAGGCGTCACAGAAGCGCACAAAGCGGGCAGCCTTAACCGAAGCATCAATGTCCAGGCACCCGGCCAGGCTTGCGGGCTGGTTCGCTACGAGGCCGACCGCGCGTCCGGCTAGCCGAGCGAATCCCACGACAATGTTTTCAGCAAAGTGTGGCTGGACTTCCAGAAAGTCGCCTTCATCCACTACGCTCGTGATGATCAGCTTGATGTCATATGGCTTGTTTGCCTCAACCGGAACCAGATCGTCCAGAGCGAGGTCGACCCGATCGCTGGCATCTTGAGTTTCTCGCTGCGGCGGCGATTCCAGACTGTTGGACGGCAAGAAGGAGAATAACTTCCGAATCAGACTCAGACACTCCCGGTCATCGTTGACTGCAAAGTGGGCCACGCCGCTTTGGCGATTATGGGTCATGGCTCCGCCCAATTCCTCCTTGCTGACCTCCTCATGGGTCACGGTCTTGATAACGTCGGGACCGGTGATGAACATGTAGCTGCTCTTCTTCACCATAACCACGAAATCAGTGATCGCCGGTGAATAGACTGCGCCACCGGCACAGGGTCCCATGATGGCCGAGATCTGGGGGATTACGCCGGACGCCAGCGTGTTTCGCAGAAAGATATCTGCGTAGCCGGCCAGCGAAACTACACCCTCCTGAATGCGTGCGCCTCCGGAATCGTTCAGACCGATGAGGGGGGCGCCCATTCTCATAGCCAAATCCATCAGCTTGCAAATCTTCGCTGCATTCGTTTCAGAAAGGGAGCCGCCAAACACTGTGAAGTCCTGGGCAAAGACATAAACAAGGCGACCGTCGATTCGGCCGTAACCCGAGACAACTCCATCTCCCAGGAGCTGCTGCTCCTGCATCCTAAAATCCTGGCAGCGATGGGTGACGAACTTGTCCAGCTCCTCGAAGGTCCCGTCGTCGAGCAGGAATTCTATCCGCTCGCGAGCAGTCATCTTTCCCGTGGCTCGCTGCTTGGCTAATCGCTCGGCACCGCCCCCAGACTCGGCCAGACGGTTCATCTCATCAAGCCGTTGCAGAGAACGGCTTCCTTGTTGACGTCTGTCATCTTTGTGCATTCGTGTTTTCACTCCTGAAGCTGTCGACCATCACACAAGGTCAGCTTGCTCCCCTGCCCTCCGGGAATTGTGTGGAGGGAGAGATCTCGTGGGTGATCGAGCCGTGCGACGACTATGCGACTCCCTTGAAAAATAGATTGTCCTTTGCCAAAGGGAGCTGAAAAGGTTGCGGATTTCTTGTAGGGAACGTCCGTCGTGAGATTCCCTGCTCCCCGCCCGACCGATTCATAGGCAACGCCTTCGGCTCTTATTAATAGTGAGGAACCACGCAGCGGCAGTTCCCTACGAGTTACCCAAATTTTTTCACACCTCCAGCGGGCAACGCGGGAGGAGAACAGAAATTTGGCTGATTTGTAAGCTGGGTCGCCGCCAAGTGAACTGACTAACTTTTGAACTGGCTCACTATTCCACGGTCTCGCTGACCTCAGCGGACAACCCGCTGGCGTTCCCCTTGAGGTCGACAGCCTGGATGCGATAGAGGTAAGTTTGGCCTTTCTCGACCGATTTGTCGATGGTCGAGGCGGTGGTGAGCAACCGTTCGCCAAGACGCTCGAACTTTCGGTCGGTCCCGGATCGGTACACCCAGTAACCCGCCAAGTCCGGCTCGGTATTTGGCAGCCAGACCAAGCTGATGACCGGGCCGTTGCTCACAGCCGTCACCTCGGTTGGCGCCCTCGGAGCATAGGCGTCGAGATTGGTTACTTCGATCGCCTTCGAGTCATCACTTTCAACAGGATTGGCTTGCGTGTTGCCGAGCGACCGGACCCGGTAGTAATAGGTCTTGCCCAACTCGATCGATTCATCTGTGAAGCTGCTCTCCGATACAGGACTTTCATTAAGACGCAATGCCGAAGCGAAGCGAGGATCAAGACTCCGATAGACGTTGAATTGGGGGCGCGTGATGACGGGCGAGCCGTCGATGTTCAGTGTCGGGGTATCCCAACTCAAGGCGATGGATCGCTCCGCGAGCGTGGGCCGCAGGTTTTCCGGAGGGCGAGGTACTGCCAGAACTTGGACGGAAGCGAAGTTCGACAAGCCGGCATCCTGTTTCTTATGGTTCACCGCCCTGATGGCGTAGTGAAACTGTTCTCGAACCGGCAAGGAAGGAAATTCGGCAAACGTGTCAGTCACCACCAGTTTCTCGCCTTCCTGGAATTTGGCGAAGTCATCTTTGGGAATACGCCTCCAAACCTCCGCGGACTCTCCGAACTGTGTGGGGGCCAAGACAACAGGGCCAGCAGAGCTCGAGGCTATTCGATAGATTTCGATCATCGACAGAGTGGTCGCCGCGGAGCCGTCTGTGTTCAGCTTTGGCAACGTCCAACTCAGCCTGGCGGACCTGCCAAGCTGCACAGCTTGCAGATCAGAAACGGCCTCTGGAATTTGGATTAATGGCGGAAGTGGGTCTCCCACGTTTCCGCACCCGGTTAGGAACAGCAGCGAAATGAGAGCCGGAACGTGACAGAAACATTGATAGCTGGAATCACAGAGTCGCAATCAGAGCCAGTGACCTTACCTCGAGGATTGCCAGACCTGAAAATCCATTCCTGTAGAACGATCTCAGACCGCTGAGACTGTGACGCGCGCTTGGGGCTCCGGGCTTCATCAAAGCGTTTCGGCAGCCCGAGTTTGATTGAAGTGTGTGCACTTTTTTCGAAGGAAGAAGCCTAGAGAATGTACCGGCTCAAATCCTGATCTTGAACGATGGAGGCCAGCATCCGTTGGACGTAGGCCGCATCGATGACCACGGTCTTCTCTTTCAGGTCAGGCCCCTCGAAAGAGATCTCGTCGAGCAGTCGCTCCATGATGGTATGGAGTCTCCGGGCTCCTATGTTCTCGGTTCGTTCATTGACCAGCGCTGCAAACTTAGAAACTTCCAGGACGGCATCGTCCTGGAACGAAAGTTTGATGCCTTCCGTTTCCATCAGACCGATGTATTGCTTGATCAGTGCGTTCTTCGGTTCCTTGAGGATGCGGACAAAATCATCAATCGTTAGTGGCTCCAACTCGACCCGGATGGGGAACCGGCCTTGGAGTTCCGGAATCAAGTCAGAGGGTTTGCTGACATGGAAAGCACCGGCAGCGATGAAGAGAATATGGTCGGTGCGAATCATCCCGTAGCGAGTATTCACCGTCGTGCCTTCCACGATCGGTAAAATGTCGCGCTGCACCCCTTCGCGGCTGACGTCGGGCCCATGCCCGCTCTCACGTCCGGCAATCTTGTCAATCTCATCCAGAAAAATGATCCCATTCTGCTCCACGCGCTCCACGGCTATTCGTGCCACCTGGTCCATGTCAATGAGCTTTTGCTCTTCTTCCTGCACCAGGTAGTCGATCGCCTCAGAGATTTTCATTTTCCGCCTCTTGGTCTTTTGACCGAACAGGCCTGGCAAGATGTCCTTGACGTTGATGTCCATCTCTTCGACACCCTGACTCGAAACGATCTCGAAGGCGGGAAAACTTCGCTCGCGTACGTCTACTTCGACTGAACGTTCGTCTAGTTTTCCTTCACGCAGCTGCTGGCGCAGCTTTTCCCGGGTTTTTTGAAAGGTCTCGTTTGCCTTTTCAGTCTCTTCGGGAGAACTAGAGCCCCTGTTGGATGCCGGGCTCGGCGGCAAGAGAAGATCCAAAATGCGCTCCTCGGTGTTCTGTTCGGCCTTGTCGGCGATGTCTTCAAGCTTCTCTTCCCGTACCATGTCGATCGAGATTTCTACCAAGTCACGAATCATCGATTCCACGTCACGTCCGACATAGCCGACTTCAGTAAATTTTGAGGCCTCGACCTTGAGAAACGGTGAGTTGGCCAGCTTTGAAAGCCGGCGGGCAATCTCAGTCTTGCCCACGCCAGTCGAGCCGATCATGATGATGTTTTTCGGCATAACCTCGTCGGCCATTTCGGTTGGCAGCTTCTGCCTGCGAATGCGATTCCGAAGGGCAATTGCTACGGCCCGTTTGGCAGCCGTTTGACCAACGACGTGCTTATCCAGTTCAGCAACAATCTGTCTGGGCGTCAGTTCATCCAGCGGAATACCTTCGTCTTCGACCGTCCCAGGTAGATAAATCACCATATCTCCTCTTTTTTGACTTCCCATCAGCTTCACTTCCTTATGATCGCAGATCAAGAATCGAGTCCAGCCGCGACCGAGAGGCGCGGCTGATGATTCTGAGGCTTTTCTTGCGGGTTGCGCCTCGGAGACACATATCGGTCTACAATTCTTCCACCGAAATCGAAAGGTTTGTAAAAATACAGATATTACCAACGATGCCCAGTGCTTCCTCCACAATCTCCCGTGCCGAGAGACTAGAATGCTTGAGTAGTGCCTTTGCGGCAGCCAGGGCGAGCGGGCCTCCAGACCCAATGGAGGCAATACCGTCGTCCGGCTCGATCAGATCGCCATTCCCACTCAAAAGGAAGGTGCTCTCTTTATTGGCAACGACTAGAAGTGCCTGCAAGTGCCGCAGAGCTCGATCGGTCCGCCACTCCTTCGCCAATTCGACAGCCGCGCGCGACAAGTTCCCCCGGAACTCCTCCAACTTGCTCTCAAATCGAGAGAATAGTGCAAAGGCGTCAGCGGTCGAACCGGCGAACCCGGCGATAACCTGACCATTATAGAGGCGCCTGATTTTCTTTGCTCCCTGCTTAATGACTGTCTCTCCCAGCGTTACCTGGCCATCCCCAGCCATGGCGACCTTGCCGTCCTTGCGTACACAAATAACGGTCGTACTCCGAATCATCGATTCTCCATAAGAAACCAGCTCGATATTATTTCTTAAAATTGGGAGTGAAGAAAGCGTCAGGGAGGGCCAAATTAACTTTGACGGACTCGACCTGGAACTCGGATGCTTTGTAACCATTGGCAAAGCGTACCGTGCTATACGGGACCTGAACGCCTTCCACGGTGTGATAGTTGTAGTAGTGGCGCTCGTCGTCGGTTGGTCCTCGTTTTCCGAAAGCGGGAGACCGGAACTCCATGCGGGCAGGCAGGAAGGTGGCGGCGTTTACGAAGATTTTCATCCGGTCGTTATCCTTGTCAATCAACTGCACCCCTTCCAATTCGTCCAAGTTGCTGCGCGTCTTACCCAAGTATCTCAACCTCATGCCCGGCTCGTCCAGACGGTACCTCAAGGTATGGTCCAGATTGTGCTTCAGCCCGATCTTGAAATTCTCAATTTCCTCGGGGGACTGATCTTTCACGACCTTGTATTCGATCTTCCAGCCTTTGTCACCATCGTTGATGTTGATGATCTCTCCCTTCTTGCCCAGCTCAAAGCGTGATTTCGACGGGAACTTTTCGTAAGCGTGAAAGTGTCCGGTTCCCTGCAGATCGTCCTTCCGAAACTGATAGAACCGTCCCGTGCGATGGACGTCTTGCAGCTTAAGGTAAGCTTCCCCTCCCAGCGCCTGAATGGCCTTTGACAAAATTTCCTTGGCCTTTGCCTCGGATTCCTGCAAATAATTCGACTGGGAAGGTGCAACCGGGGAAGCAAACGCCAAGCAAAACCAAACGGCAAAACCAGGAACAGTCTTGAGCAACCCTTTCATATCGGCTGACGGCGAGAAAACTCCCTCCAAGCCAAACCCAAAGTTTAGCCAATGGGAAAACGTCCGTCAAACGGGAAATACGGCTCGAAGCGAGACCCAGACTCTGGCGCTACTCTTTGTCATTGGACTTCTTGGCGAAGTGGACTATCAAATAATCCCGCCGCTCCTTCCTCTTCTAGCTGGGGATTTCGGAGCTCTGCCCGCTGCTGTTGGACGCGCAGTTCCGGTGTACTCGCTGGCATCGGCCGCATTCTCCCTGATGTTCGGGTATCTCTCTGATCACTGGGGACGCAAGCCGTTTGTCACGCTCGGGCTTCTCCTCTTTTCGGCAGTCGCCATGGCGACATGGTTCAGCGGCACATTGGCGGCATTTTACGTAGTTCGATTCCTTTCCGGAATGGCTACGGGCGCTATCGTGACTTCAACCACCTCATACGCGGCCGACTACTTTTCCTATCAGAGGCGCGGCCGGGCGATGGGGATGCTTTCCACGGCTTATTTTGCCGCCGCGATCCTCGGTATCCCGCTCGCGACAACCGTCGCCGGAAGGTGGGGTTGGCGTCCGATTTTTCTTATCAACTCTGCCGCTGCGCTGCTATGCGGCTTGTGGGCCCGAAAGATCATGATTGAAGGCACAGGACTGAAGCGTGACCTGTGGGAATCTCAGGAGCGGCTTAGCCTGACTCGCATCCGAAAAGTGGTCTCTCTGATTCTGCGGCGGCGCGAGACTTTCTCGATACTTCTCGCATCGATGCTTTCGTCTGGAGCCATTGTGGCGTTCATCACCTTCCTGGGGAGCCATTTGAACCTGCATCTCAAAGTGTCCATACAGCAGGTCGGTCTTGTTTTCCTGCTTTGCGGACTTTCTTCGCTGGTGGGAGCCCCGTTATCGGGAGTCGTTGCGGACAGGTGGGCCAAACGTCCCTTGCTGATCTTGAGCGGGCTACTGCTGGCAGGTTGCCTGGCAGTCATCCCCGGACTCCATTGGAACAGAGCGTTGTTTGCCGTGATGGGAGTGGCTGGATTTGCAATTGCCTTTCGCATGGCTCCGCTCCTAGCTCTCACCACTGAACTGGTTGATGCTCGCGAGCGCGGCACCTTTCTAGCGCTACGCAATGCCCTCTCGAGCATCGGAATCGCGATCTCAACCCTGATGGCGTCGTACTTCTATCAGGCTGAAGGATACCAGACCGTCGGCTTGTTCGCCTCTGGGCTAACCGTCGTTTCCACTTTGCTCATCTTCATGTTTGTAAGAGAGCCGAAAAGATAAAGAGCAGCTGCCTCTCCCTGGCCCTGGACGGATAATGCGCCCGACGGCGGCCACGTGGAGATCACTCAGGCCAGCTCCGAATCACGAAACCCTGCTGGTGCTCACCTCAATTTTGCATCCCGTGCACATCAGTCTTGTCCACGCGTAACTAAGCTAACAGTCTTCGCTGGCATTTCACGGACTCTTGACCTATAGTAGAAGCGTTTTTTGGATAGAGGCGCGATCTGCCAAGAGTCCTTCGAGGGAGACGGCCGGAGTCGAAAATCTCGAAGAGAAGGGGCGGTCGCCGAAATCTTACGAAGCCGGCCTTCGGTAAGGTTGGTTGCTGAGAGAAGATCTCTTCAACTGTCACCTTGTGAAAAGCAGGGTGGAGCGCTATCTGACCGATTTGGATTCATTGCTGAACTTATTCTTCCAGAAATCGGTGAGGGGCAGCGCTCTCACCGATTTTTTTTGTGCGTTAACTGCACTGTAGCTGCTGAGAGCGGCTTGAGTGAAGGCATCGTGAATCTTGACCAAGGATACTAAGGACCTATGTCCATTAAAGAGTTTTCCATCATCGATTCCACTTTGCGCGAAGGTGAGCAGTTTGCCCGCGCTCACTACACCACCGAGCAGAAGGTTCGCATCGCCAGGGCGCTCGATGAATTCGGGATTGAATACATCGAGTTAACTTCGCCAGCGGCTTCGCCTCAATCCTTTGAAGACTGCAAGACGATCGCCAGCCTGGGTCTGAGAACCAAAATTCTCACTCATACTCGCTGTCACATGGACGACGCACGGAAGGCTGTAGCAACTGGGGCGCATGGTGTCGACATCTTGTTTGGCACGTCGTCTTACCTACGAGAGTTTAGTCACGGCAAGAACATCGACCAGATTATTGAGAGTGCGCGGGAAGTCATCGAATTCATCAAGAAGTCCGGCCGGGAAGTTCGCTTTTCCAGCGAAGACACGTTTCGCAGCGAAGAAGCCGACCTGTTGCGCGTCTATCAGGCCGTCGATGCCATGAAAGTCGACCGTGTCGGACTGGCCGACACGGTTGGCGTCGCCACGCCGCGCCAGTTGTACGCCTTGGTTTCCGAGCTGCGCCACCACATCAAGGCGGGCATCGAATTCCACGGTCACAATGACAGCGGCTGCGCTATTGCCAACAGTTTCACGGCATTGGAAGCTGGAGCCACGCACATTGATACCAGCATTCTCGGCATCGGCGAACGCAATGGCATTACACCGCTTGGGGGCTTTATCGCTCGGCTCTATTCCTACAACCGAGAACTGGTGAAGAAATACAAGCTTGAAATGCTCTACGATCTCGACAAGATGGTCGCTGACATCGTGGGCATTCAGATTCCTTTCAACAACTACATCACCGGTGAAACCAGTTTCACCCACAAAGCCGGCATGCATACCAAAGCCGTCATGCTGAACCCGGGCGCCTACGAAATCATCAATCCTGCTGATTTTGGCCTGCAGCGGACGATTTCGATCGGCCATCGGCTTACCGGCAAGAATGCCATTCAGAATCGGGCTAAGGAGCTAGGCCTGCACTTTGGCGACACTCAACTTAGAGAGATTACTCAGGAAATCAAGCGCCTCGCTGATGCCGGGCCGCTTTCGACGCATCAGCTCGACGAACTCTTGCGAAGTTTTGTGGTGGCATAAAGGTCGCAGCGCTTGCCGGCAGTCTCCAATCCGAACCCATGTTGTTAGTCAATCGGGGATGATGCGCGCACTGATAAACGAGGTCTTGCCTGGGACAAAGTTTTCGACGGTGGTCTCCAGCAGGACCTGGAAAAATTTGGGGGGAGATGCCTTAGCGGGTAACAGCTCCAGAAGCGCTTGGTGGAGTTCTTCTAAGCGCCCGGGGTTGGTGACGTACTCGATGGCAGCCTGAGAGCCTTGGGTGTAAATGCCGTAAATGAGCAAGATCCGTTCCTCTTTCTTTTCGTTCGGCAGCATCAACACCAGAGCATAGTCACGAGTCAGGTGATTGGTAACCGGATCGAACTCAGGTTTATAGAGGGGTCGCTCTCCTGAGCGTGGCTGCTTGTTAGAAATCACCCCACCCTGGAACCGGAAACCCTCGGGGTAAATAAAGATCCTTCCACTCCACGATTGATTGCCGCCCAGCAAGATTGCATTGCCCCTTTTCACTTCTTCAAAGTCGACCAACCTCGACGCCTTTAGGCGAAATTTCTGTCCGGCACTGCCAAACAGCTCAAAGAAATTGGCGAGTCCAAGAGCTTCACCGATGGCCGTGAAATCTGTGGTCGCGGGCACAAAGAAGAAACCTTTGAGCTCGCGGAAGTGCATCGTGTCACGAAACTCCGGCAGTTTTTCCTTGGGAATCAGATGACTGTGGGACAGGGTTTCCGGAGTGTCTCCCTCGTGCGCCGCCCGCAGCAAGGGATGGTTCGGGATCACGATCAAGGGCGGCCCAGCAGGAGGCAGAAAAGGCTTCCAAAACCATTGCATGCTCTCGGGAATCCCTGGACTGGACCCTCGGATCGAACCTGAGTGGCGGTTCAGAACCCTCTCGCGGAGCAAAAGTAAACTGAGGATTCCACAGGCCAACGCTAAACCCAGGAGCAGAGCATTACGCCAGAGGGCGCTCCACCCTGATGGTGGCAAAGAAGCTCGCTGCGCGTCGCTCGGAACCGGTCCAGAGGCCTCTTGAGAGTCGATCTTACTGAAAACAGGCACGTAATGTCCCGGGGGCAGGTCGACCCTCAATCTGCTGTCCCGGCCTTCCTCTTCGTAATATTTCTTTAACGCCCGGCGGATTTCGTGCGCTTGAACGCGGACGATTGGGTCGTCCTGAGGATTGAAGGCGCCGCCTCGTTCGTAGATTTCTACTCCTATCAAGTATTCGTTGAGCTTTTCGGCGGTACCGAGAAAGGCTTGTTCGCAGACGAACTCTAAGAAGCGACTCTTCTTTTTGGCTTTCGCAAAGTGTTTGCTCTGCAGAAGCCGTCTCAGTTCTTCGCGCTTCTCGTAGAGCGAGATCGAGTTCACGAGGGGTTCCCTAGATTCTGCAGTTAACGGTTATCGCAGGGGTTAGTGGACGTTATCTCTGTGGCAGCAAGGATTATACTTCAGTTTCAAAGAAGAGGTCGGAAGGGTTATCGCCTTACACTAGGCTGGTAACAGCTGCCTCTTGGTCTAAATTGGATTGCCATCACCAGAAAGCAGCTGAATTCCGATCCAGGTTATTTCCTGCAACGGTAAGACGATGTAGCCACTGGTAGCATGACAGGACATCCTTAACGGTTCCGCTAACTCCGGTAACATTGTTTTTGTAGATTGTAGTGTGAAAGGATGTGTAGGGCAAGCTAAGTCCAACACAAGGGCTGCGACAAAGTTTGTGGGTATCGCACCGACCGCTGGCCTGAGCCACTGGTTCCGGATCCCGCCCGGTTTGATTCGTCCAGCGCAACCGCAGCAAGAGGATTCGGGTGCGTGGGGGGCTTTTTGCGTGTAATTCCCACTGGCTTGGGCCAGTAGTTGGCTTGAACCAGTACTCGACGACCGGCTAAATTGCCTGAAATTCGTCGTACACCACGAACACAAACAACACAGTCTGGGACCTGGGGATTACAAACAATTCTGAACTCCCGCGCGGAGCTGGCGGTCAGCGTGGTGGTTCGACGCGAAGACCCCTAACCAGGACTGCACCGATCTCACAGAGCTGCGAAGCGGGACTTGCATCTCTGACGCGGACGGATTGAAGTAGCGAGAATCCTTTACCAGTCCATCGAGAACAATGAGGAGGAAATCAGACGATGATTAGCGTGAGCAGACTGGAAGTAGCCGGCCGGAATTCTTTCCTGCACGGCTTATTTCTAGCTTCGATCTTGTTGTTTCCCGCTACTGCCAAGGCTCAGTTCACCACGGGAACAATCTTAGGGACTGTGTCAGATCCGAGTGGAGCTGTCATCGTGGGTGCGAGAGTAACGGCAACCCAGCTCGACACGAGCTTTAGTCGTACCGCAGTAACTGACGAAGCCGGCAACTACACCCTGATCAACATGCCGCTGGGGAAATATCAGGTGAAAGCAGAGATGGCTGGCTTCAAAACAGGGGTGAGTGGGCCTTTTCAACTGGTGGTTGATCAGAGGCTACGCTCCAATTTCGTGTTGGCCATCGGCGAGGTCAGCGAAACGATGGAAGTGACGGGAGTTGGGACAACGCTGCTGCAAACGGACCAACACGATATCAACCAGATTGTTCAGGAAAAAGAAATCAAAGGACTCCCTCTCAACGGGAGAGACTTCTTCTCTCTGTTGCTGCTCAGCAACGGAGTGCAAGACACTTCCACTGACCAGGGAGGGGCAACCACCAATGTGACCTTTTCCATCAACGGCATGCGGCCGGAATCGAATTCGGTGACCCTGGATGGCATTGAGATGTCATCGATCCGTGAATCGGACGTAGACCTGCGCCCGAATATCGACGCTGTTGGCGAGTTTAAGGTTTTGACCTCGGCCTTTTCGGCGGAATATGGCCATACTGCTGGGGGGGTGATCTCGATTCAGTCCAAGGCCGGGACCAATGAATTTCACGGAAGCTTGTTTGAGTTCCTGCGCAATGACGCCTTGAATGCGGCTAACTTCTTCCGAAATCCGGTGAACCCCCAGAAGGCGCCTTTGAGGCTGAATCAGTTTGGGGGGACCTTTGGCGGCCCCCTCCAAAACGACAAGACGTTTTTCTTCATTGACTATCAAGGTTACCAGCTTCGCAAGATCAATGAAGGATTTACCCGAGTGCCCGAGGTCCCCTTTCGGGAGGGCGACTTTTCCACTCTGCTTTCAAACGGGATCGGCATCTACGACCCGCAAGTCGCCGGGGGGCGCCTCCCAGTTCAGAGACCCGAGTCGAGCCACGCCCGGCAACCCCCAGGGACTAAACATTATCCCGAGGAATCAGTTCGATTCATTTGGTCACTATCTGCTCAACGCCGCGGCCTTGCCGAATCTCCCGGATGATTATCCTCTGGGCAACTACTTTGTCCAGCAGCGTCGCAGCGTTCAGCAGCATGAAGCAGGAGTGCGGGTGGATCGTACCTTATCATCCAAGGATAACTTGTTCGTGCGCTATCGTTGGAGTGACAACTTCCTAAATGACGCCGGTCCCTTGTCGCGCGCCAACGACGGGCCGTCACCTGGGGTTGGAGCTGGATACGGCAATGAGGGGAGGGGAATCCCTCAAGGAGGCACACACCGCGACCGGAATAACAACATGGTCATTTCCGAGGTGCATGTTTTTAACCCCAAGCTGGTTAATGAAGCGCGTGTGGGCTTCCATCGTTATCGTTTGGACGTTCTCTCTCACGCCTACGGGATGAACTTGGCTGAAACCTTCGGGCTGAAGGGGGTCAACACCGACCCTCTCTTCTCAGGGCTCCCGGCGATTTATCTCAACGCCTATAACACTCTCGGTGAGGATGACTTTAAGCCGCTGTACTTCAGGGAAACGAGCATCCAGCTGAATGACAATGTAACTTGGACGGTCGGCAAGCATACGCTGAAAGTCGGAGGAGAATATCGTACGCGTGATGAAAATAACTATTATGCCCTGTTCCCTGCGGGCGCTTTCTATTTCTATGGTGTTCAGTCATCCCAATCCGGAGCCTTTGTAGGCGGGCATGAGCTGGCCGATCTGCTCTTGGGGTATCCCTGGTTCAGCTACCACGGCCGCCGCTTTAGCAGCGCACTTCTGAAGGACCGCCAGTACAGCGTATTCCTGCAGGACGACTGGAAGGTCAGCGACAAATTGACGCTCAACCTGGGCGTTCGCTACGAGTATGGGACCCCGTTTTTCAGCCCAACTAACGAGATATCCCTGTTTGACATGGAACAAGAGAAATTGTTGCTGGCAGGACAGGAGGGGGTGTCGCGTTACATCGTTGAGCCCGACCAGAACAACTGGGCTCCGCGCGTGGGGTTAGCGTACAAGGTGAACTCAAAGACAACAGTACGAGCGGGTTTCGGCGTTTTCTATGATCCGGCTGTGGCCAAGCGCGATGACATCAAATTCAATCCCCCATTCTATCGCCAGTACACGCTGGATAACTTCTATGGAGGCGGTTCAACCTGGTTCTTTTTCCAGACCCCGCCACCATTTGCCGACCCTGGGCCGTTTCCCACTGGTTACGAAATCTTCAACATTGACCGACGCTTTCGAGCGGGTTACTCGGAGCAGTATAGCTTGGCCGTGCAGCGCGAACTCCCCTCCAAAATGCTGTTCGAAGCGGCCTACGTGGGATCGCAAGCTCACAAGCTGCCCTTTAGTTTCAATTACAATCAGCCCGGTTTGGGGGGTACTCCTCCACCTGTTCCCGAGCTCGGACCCATCCACACGGTTTCCAATGTAGGCAACATGGCCTATCACTCTGGTCAGTTCAAGCTGGAGAGACGGTTTGGGGAAGAGCTGTTCTTCCTGACTTCCTACACGTGGTCAAAGTCAATCGATAACGTTAGCTCCTCCCTCCTCGGTTCTGGTGTCACCGGCGGGGTGCAAAACATTTTCGATCCCAGCCAGAATCGGGGAGTTTCAGATTGGGATGTGCCCCATCGGCTGGCCTTCAGTTACGTGTGGAGCCTGCCGTTCGGGAGGGGCCGGCGCTTCCTCGCCAGCGGTCACCCAGTTGTGAACGCCCTATTGGGGAATTGGCAAACAACCGGAATCTTTGTGGCCAGTTCCGGCGTGCCTGGTACTGTTGTGGTAGGGTCTTCGATACCAGGAGGCGACGCTCGTCCCAACGTGATTCGGGACCCGAACCTCCCAAGTTCGCAGCAGAGTGTGGATGGATGGTTCGACACAACCGCCTTTGTGGAAAACCGCGACGCCAACGGAAACCTTCTGCCAGGCAACGCTGGGAGAAATATTTTGCGCGGCCCGAGCTACACGAATTTTGACCTGGGCCTGATCAAGCTCTTCCCAATTCATGAGAGGGTTCGATTGCAGTTCCGGATGGAGTTGTTCAACCTGACCAACACACCGCACTTTGCATTACCGGTGCGAAGCATGAGTGACCCTTCATTTGGTAGGATCACCCACACGAGGAACCCGTTGAACTTTGGCTCAACGGCCACTTCTTATGCGAACCGAATGATCCAGTTCGCGCTGAAGCTGGAATTCTAAGGGCGGCCAATAAATCGCCAGACCACAGTGGGTGTGACTCTGCAGTTTTTACTGTGTCTGCTGGAGACCTGAGACGATGGAGTCCCGCCCAATCACAGAGCATCCTGGCAAGCCTCCGCTAGCACTTCAACTGGATGTCGAGCTGTTCGTCCCGTGCCGTGTTCGATCTGCTGGCGGCACGAGACTCCAGCGGCTACAATCTGCGTTTCTATTGGAGCGGCCTTCACTGCGGGAAACAAGCGTCGCTTGCCTATCTCCTGCGAGAGCCCATAATGCTCCGCCTCAAAGCCGAACGAGCCCGCCATGCCACAGCAGCCAGAATCGACTTCAGTCACCTCGAATCCACCCAGCTCTTGCAGACAATGAACCAACGGCGCCGTTCCGATATGCGCCTTCTGATGGCAGTGGCCGTGAAGTAAGAGCTTTCTTCCCGCCGTTCGAGGCTTGAGTTTCCATTGGCCTTGCTGGCTGGCTCGCACGAGAAACTCCTCGATCATCAGCGACTGCTGGGACACACTTTTCACTGCCTCGCCTTGGATGAGATCCAGATACTCGTCGCGCAAAGTCAGCAGGCAACTGGGTTCGCAGCCCACGATGGCGATCCCTTGAGCCGCGTAGTCTTTCAGAGCTTCAACGTTCTTGGCTGCGCAGCGGCGTGCCTCTTCGACGAATCCCTTGGAGATCATAGGGCGTCCGCAGCACGCCTTATCGACCAACAGCACTTCGAACCCGGCACGCTCCAGCAACTCCACGGCGCCCGGCCCACTTGCGGATAGTTATAGGTCATGAAGCAATCGTTGAAGAGGATCACCTTTGGACCATTCTGAACATCAGCGTGGCGCGGCGTCGTGCATACCAATTGACCAGAGTGGGACGTGCAAACGGAGGAAAGCTGCGGGCGGAAGCAATTCCAAAAGCACGCTGGAATAGTTGCCTTGTTAGGGTGTTCTGCATGACCCAGTTGGACACCGGTGCCAATCGGCTGCCCCAGCGATTGAGAGTTTCAATACGAGCGAACGAGACGCGAACGCAATGGCACGCCGTGTTTCTCGTAGTAGTGGGCCAGAAACTCATACTTGATCTTTGCCATGTCCACGTTGGCAGGGCACTCGCCTTTGCAGCCTTTGCATTCCAGGCAAAGATCGAGCACGTCATACATCCGCTTCGAAGTCAGCTCCTCCAAGGGCAAATGACCTGAAAGCGCCGCACGCAAGGCATTGGCGCGGCCTCGCGTGGAATGTTCCTCATCCCGTGTGGCCATGTAAGAAGGACACATGGTGCCTTCCAGGGTCTTGCGGCAGATCCCCATGCCGCTGCACATTTCTACGGCCCGGGCAAATCCCCCTTCGCGCGTGAAATCGTAATGCGTATGGATTTGGGCGGCTCGATAAGCAACCCCGTAACGCAAGTTTTCCGTCATGGCTGGGGCGTTGACCACCTTTCCCGGGTTCAGCAGGTTGCGAGGATCAAAGATGGCTTTCACATTTTGAAAGGCTTTGTAGAGCGTCGGCCCGAAGAGTCGCTCGTTATGATAGCTGCGCGCCAGTCCATCTCCATGCTCACCGCTCATCGAACCCTTGAACTCCATCACCAGCGAGCAAACTTCCTCGCTGATTTGTCGCATCTTCTCAACTTCCGAAGCTTGCTTGAGGTCAATCAACGGACGGATGTGGATGCATCCCACAGAGGCGTGACCGTAATAGCCCGCCGACGGTGTCATAGCCAGCCAGCAGCTTTTGAAACCGTCGCAGGAATTCCGGCAGGTTTTCAACCGGGACCGCGGGGTCCTCGACAAAGGCAATCGGCTTCTTGTCGCCCAGCACACTCATCAGTAATCCCTTGCGACCCTTTGCGAAATTTCCAGACTCGCTGCTGCCGCTCGGGCTCAAGCGCGCGCGTGACAGCGTAACCCAGTCGCTGGCGGCGCAACTGAACCTCCATGGCGTCGAGTCGCGATTCCAGTTCGGCTCGGCTGTCCCCGTAAAACTCCACAATCATCAGTGCTCCGGGGTCCCCCTGCACGAAGTCCATGAGGTGAGCGCAGGCAAGCGAGTGACGCCCCAGGTCCAGAATCATCTTGTCCATCAACTCCATCGCAGCGGGTCGAAAAGCCAGGATCTCTTGTGACGCTTCTACAGCAGCCACCAGAGAACTGAAGTGAACCACGTCGAGAGCCGTCACCTTGGGTCGCGGCATGATCTTCACCTTGGCTTCTGTGACCACGGCCAGCGTGCCCTCTGAACCAACCACGAGCCGACCCAGATGGAACGGCTGATCCTTGACAAACTCATCCAGGTTGTAACCGCTGACGCGCCGCATTAGCTTGGGGTAACGTTCGAGGATCTCGTTCCGATGCTGTTCGGCAAGAGCGCGAATCTCTCGATACAGGCGATTCTCCAGACGCTCTCCCTGTATCTTGCCGGCCAACTGCTTCGAATCCAGCGGACCGAAAACGGCTTCTTCTCCGTCACTGAGGACCACGGTCATCTCCAGCACGTGGTCGATCGTCTTCCCATAGAGGATGGAACGTGCGCCGGCTGAGTTATTGCCCATCATGCCGCCCAGCGTGGCGCGGCTGCTGCTGGCGGTGTCGGGCCCAAGCAGGAATCCCTTCGGGCGAAGATAGGCATTGAGTTCATCCTGAACCACGCCAGGTTGCACCCGCACCCAACCTTCCTCACCGTTGAATTCCAGGATCTGGTTCATGAACTTGGAAAAGTCTAGATGGATCGCATGACCGACCGTCTGGCCAGAAAGGCTTGTCCCCCCGCCACGCGGCAGGATGGGCAATCCATGCTTGGCAGCCAGCTTCACGGTGGTGGCGACATCGTGCTTGTGTTTGGGAATGACTACCCCGATTGGCTCGATCTGATAGATGCTGGCATCCGTGCTGTACAGGATCTTCGAGTAAGGGTCGAAGCGCACTTCCCCTTCAATTTCCTTCTGAAGTTCGCGTTCGATCTCGGAGTGAAGTGGAGCCATAGAAGGCGAGGTCAACAAAAGAAATCGACAACAGGTGGGCTGCGGGTTCGGAGGGTACAACTACTCCCGAAAAGGCGTCAAGAGCTGTGGCTGAAGAAACCCTGATGGGGAACAAGGACCGCTCTTGTTCCGGAATCGATTTCTCGGCCTCTGGCATGGGTAAGGAATGTCCGGTTTTGGCCGATAGGAACAGCAGAGGGCGGCCCATGGAACAAGCGATTGGACTCCGAGCGCGTGGTCAAGGAGGAGTGCTGTGACATCACTCAATATAGAAAAGGATTCCAAAAGATTCCTGATCTTACTAATTCTTGCTGACTCTGGATTCATTCTTGTTCATTTGCTCCATGTCCATACCAGATTTTTTTTGGGTCCTCTCTTCTCAATTCAGAGAGATTGGGGATATGCAGAAGTATTTCAGTACCTCAAAGAGTTTTGGATTGTGGTGCTCCTGATCGTGTTGGCAATAAGGAGAGCTAACTTTCTCTACTTAGCCTGGTCGCTCTTATTTCTGTACCTTCTAGTGGACGATTCTTTACAGATTCATGAAAGGTTAGGTGGTCTCATCGTTAGCCGGTTCGACATTCATTCGGGATTTGGTCTGCGGGGCCAAGATTTCGGCGAACTTATGGTGTCGTCTTTCTTCGGTACCTTATTGTTCTTATTCATTGCAGCAATGCATCATGTTAGTGATTTTTCTGACAAGAGAATCTCAAAGTCTCTATTCATCATGATAGCTTTACTGGTATCGTTTGGCGTGATAATCGATATGGTCGACATTTTATTTCAGCAACTTATGGCGACTTCAGTCTTCGGCATAATAGAGGATGGAGGGGAGATGGTTGTGATGAGTGCTATTACTTCATTCGCTTTTCGGCTTCATTCTTCACATGAGGAAATTCCCGATCTGTCGAAAAAAACTGACCAGCCCCGGAAATCTGTACCAGTGGAAATGTCAGTCCCGAGTTGAATTGACATCTGGTACATCAAGCCATCTCCCAAGACGAAAATCAAGTCACCGGAGCGGAGGATAGGGCAACGCTGGAGAGCGACCCGAGCGCCGATTCCAAAGATCAGGCTTCATGGCATCGACGCGGCGACCCGGCCCCGCTGAAGCCCCTGATTCTTTCTGCCAGTTTTCACGAGCTATAGCTTCATTAGCTAACTTCAGTTCCTTTTGTGCCTTTAACAATAGGTCTTCGTATTTTTGAACCTCCTCACGCTCTCCAACCGGGTCATGCTCCTGGAAACCGTATCTATCCGACGTCGTCCTTATAAAGCCCAAGCGCCCTTGTAGAGTGCAGATGCTATGGTAAGTGGGTGGTCCGTTCGAGCTCTCCGTCTGAGGAAAGCCAGACTTGCCCAAAGGTGACCATAAGCAGTTCTGCTGCTAGGCGATTTGCGAATGAGCTCGGATGGTGATCAAACTGGTTTACCCAGAGTTTCCTGTAATCGGCGCGCGAATGAAACGCCGAACGAAGATCTAAGCAGATGATGTCCTCCTGCCTGCTGAATTCGAACACCCGGTCATAGAGAGAATCAAAAGGATAAGCTGTTTCCAAATAGGGACCCGCATCCGGAAATAGGACCAAACCGACGGGCGTTTCTTCCAGTTTGCAGAGCTCAACAAAATCTTTCAGAAGCTGAAGAGGCTGTCGAGACTCAGGGCTCTGCGGATCGCCAAAACGCTGGAGCATGTAGTTCTCGTATCTACCGGACAGCCCAAACGTCTTCTGGATTGAATTCCATTCTCGGCTAGCCAAATAGTAAAGCGCTGATGACCGATACATAATGCGATGAACGGTTGATGAGGGCACAAGAGGGATACATTTTGGCTGGGCCGTCTTATCGTGACCTTCAAGGTCGTTGACATACCACTGTAGCAGGACGAAATCTGGACGTGCCTTCAGAACAGTATCCTTAAGAATCACAAGATGATCGATCGTCTCGGCACCGGGTTTTCCAAAGTTGAGAACTTCGTACCGAAACCCACATGTCCGCTGGTTTAGGGAGGCCTCTAGCAGATTTGTGAATCTATCCTCTTCAGCGATTCCATGGCCGAATGTGAACGAATCTCCGATCACGGCTATACGATAGATGTGATCGGGCTTGATCAATTCAAATTGGCGTTCGCGAAAACCCCATGTGTTGAGAGAAACACTCCGTTGCCGCCATCGGTTGGCAAAGTAGCTTTTGTTATCAGCGGTAGTGGTGATATTCCTGAAGATGAGACGTAAGGCAAATTCACTGATTACTAGCGAGAAGGCCGTGGTCGCTACAAAGAGCGTAAGATTCACTACAACTGCGGCGGCACGTTTTTTGCCGAGACATCTGCGAAAGCCAAGAGCCGTGAGAGTTCCGGCTGCCCCGCTTAGCCGCAGGCTCACCTTCGTCCAGAATAGTATGGTGGCGGGTAGCTCAAGGATGCGCCTCGAAACAAAAAGACCGGTTGAACCGACCACGAGAATGATAGACCCGATCAAAAGAACCCGGCTCATCTGTTCCCACCTCCAGCGCGAATCGCTCTCCCGTAGCTGAGTACTCAACGCGGATGTTGACGCTTAGCTGTCGCTGTGTTGACCCAGTGTCTCTTTGCAGCCACTACTTACATGGCGCATACACGATTCCGCCCAGAATCTCCTCAGCTTCCTTCTAAGTACCAGCCAACCCACCACCCCTGACGTCAGGAAGAGCAGACCATAAACCTCCCTTCCTGAAAGCCTTCTTCGCTTGAACTGCTCCTTTCTGATTATCTCCGGGCTGGCCGGTGGGGCAGTGTAACTGTTGGCGGTTGTGCTGGCTGTGGAGGTTCTGGTGGCCGTGCTGGTGCCGATGGTGGTGGCTCTGGTGCGGGCGTTGGTTCTGGATTCTGCCGGTAACTCGCAAGCATGCCAGTTACCAAATTGTAAGTTGCTGAAATTAGCGGAGGGAGTAATACGAATGGGTTAACAAATTCTGGTAGAAACTTGCTGAATTATGGAAATCTATTTGACTTTAGGCACGTCAGAGGTCGAGAAAGTCGATTCTGGAACGTAGGATCGAGCAGGCCGGAACTTCTACGCGGCAGCCTTAACCTTTCTTTCTAGCCTCGGTTGCCTTCCTGGTGTCCCTCTCGCCAATTCTGCAAACCAACTCGGCCAGTGCAGTGTTCCAGTGAACCGGCAGTCAGATTTGTTATTGACATATTCTATCGGTTGAATTTAAAATACGGCATGAACAAGTCCAAGACAACGCCACGGCGAATTCAACAGGCAGCCAGGGAATTGGGCAAGCGGAGCTGGCAGGCCCGGCTGAAGCGCTATGGGGCTAAGAAGGTGAAGCAGCAACTGAGCGCAGCAGGGAAAGCAGCCAAGCACAGCGGAAGACCGCGCTTGCCGGACAATCAGGTGAAGCCGAACACGCTCTACCAACGGGCGCGGCGGGCAAGGCTCAAGGCGAAAAAAACCTAACAGAAGGAGATTGTTACATGGGCGTTTAAAAGCGTGCAAAGTGGTACTGGATGCATGATTTCATCAACGGCGAAGAATACCGGATGACCCTAGGGACTCGTAATTGGCAGGAAGCTCTGAAGCGGCACAAGGAGAAGCTGAACGAGATTGCCGAAGGGAAGCTGGGTAGTGTGGGCAAAGTGGCGCGTCAGACGTTCGAGGCGGCTACAGATGTGTACCTTGAGGAACGGAAGCTATTCAAGGCACCTAAGACGCATGTCACAGAGTTTGAGCGTAGCAAGCCTTTGAAAGAAGCCTTTGGTGACATTCCCTTGAAACGCATCACGGCTGCATTGATTCTGAAGTATCAGACTGAGAGAAAGGCTAAGGGTCTTGCGAACAAGACCGTTAATCTTGAAGTTGCGTTGCTGCGACAGATCCTCAAGAAGCATCGTCAATGGAAGCGAATCGCTGAAGATGTGGAAATGCTCCCGAAGCAGACCAAACCAGCAAGGGTGATGACGCCTGAGGAGAAAGCGAAGCTGCTTACCTTGGCTGCGTCCCGTCCGGATTGGATGATTGCCAAGTGTGCGGCAACTCTGGCCTTGAGTACGACGATGCGCGCCTGTGAGCTAAAAGGGCTTCGCCGGAAGGATGTTGACCTATTTGAAAGGACTCTGACGATTCGACGGGACAGTACCAAGACTGATGCGGGAGCGAGGGTCATTCCGTTAAACAGGGACGCGGTTGCTGCTCTCAGCGAACTGCTCACTAGAGCCGACTGCTGGGAGTTACCGAACCTGATCACTTTGTGTTCCCTGCCTGTGAGTGTGGCGTGATTGACGCCACCAAGCCCATGAAGGGTTGGCGGACAGCATGGCGGCATCTGACGACGAAGGCAGGACTCAAGGGGCTAAGCTTCCACGATCTGAGGCACCAAGCGATAACAGAACTCTGCGAGGCTGGCCTTTCTGACATGACGATCATGGGGATCGCTGGGCACGTCAGCAAGGAAATGCTGGAGCACTACTCCCACATTCGACTAAGGCGAAACGACAGGCGCTAGAGGCTCTGGAAATGACCCTGCCGGAATCGCCGTCACTCACGCTATCGAACCTACAGTCAGCAAGGGTGAATTGAGGGGATTTGAACCGGGCTACAGTACAAACCACAGTACAAAGCTGTGTTTCGAGAGGTCTTGCAAAGTTGGAACGTGTTGAAAGGATTGGTCGGGGCGAGAGGATTTGAACCTCCGACCTCCTGGTCCCGAACCAGGCGCTCTAGCCAGGCTGAGCCACGCCCCGACAGGGTTCAAACAGATACTGCTTTGAAGAGAGTCTCCGGCCAGTGGGAGATTGACTCAGCCGCATCGTAGCTGGTCCGATCGAGCCGGAGAGGCGTGATAGAAATGTACCCTTCTTGGACAGCCACAAAGTCAGCTGCAGGGTGCTCGTCCTTGTTTGGTTGGGTCAGGTCTTGGTCAAACCAAAAGTACTTGCGTCCTCGCGGATCACAGTTCTCCACCACGAGGTCGCGAATGTTGCGGCGTCCCTGGACAGTGATGCGAACACCTCGAATTGCGGTCTCCGGTACGTTCACGTTGAGGACCGTATCTGCGCTGAGCGATTCCGCCAACATTTTCTCGGCGAGCATTGCAGCGAACTGAGCGGATTGTTCGAAGCGAAAATCCTTGCGCGCTGCCAGAGAGATGGCAAACGCGGGTATGTCGTGGTTGGCAGCTTCAACGGCACCCGCCACCGTCCCCGAATAGCTAATGTCCCTGCCGAGGTTGGGTCCGCGATTGATTCCTGAGATGACCAAGTCGGGCCTGACTGGCAACAGGTAATGGACAGCCCAGAATCACGCAATCGGTGGGCGTTCCATCGACCGCGTACTTTCCAGGGGCCATCTCTTCGTAACGGATGGGCCGGTTGAGAGTTAACGACTGACTGCTGGCGCTGACTTCCCGGTCAGGAGCCACAATGGTTACCCGCCCGAGCCGGGATAGAGATTCAGCCAAGGCGAGGATGCCCGAGGAGTGAATGCCGTCGTCGTTGGTGAGAAGAATTTCGGCCAAAGGTCAGTTCCAGGAGGTTTAATGGTCGGGACGAGAGGATTTGAACCTCCGACCCCACGCACCCCAAGCGTGTGCGCTACCAGGCTGCGCTACGTCCCGACGCACCGCCGGAGGCTAGCACCTCCGACTTAAGATTGTCAAGATGTTCCGCAGCTCAGCCCTTACCTGATCGAGCTTTTCAGGCGGCGGGGAGTGAAGTGACTGTTGCTTTGCAGCCTTATCAGATGGCGGTCTTGGGCGGAACGAAGCTAGGCTCGGCATCCTCCCGCTTGCGGCTTGTTAGAACCTTCTTGGCTCCGGCGATAGTAAAACCTCGGTCATAGAGCAGATGCTTGATCGTCAAAACCATCTCCACGTCTTTCTTACGGTACATCCTGCGCCCGTTGGCCCCTTTAGTGGGGGAAAGCATTG
This sequence comes from uncultured Acidimicrobiia bacterium, assembly GCA_963752385.1. Lineage (GTDB taxonomy): Bacteria > Acidobacteriota > Terriglobia > Versatilivoradales > Versatilivoraceae > CAVVYL01. The sequence goes on from CAVVYL010000045.1 coordinate 316,134, forward strand.
GAAACTCGGTCTCCCAGAAACGGAGGACGTAGGCCTCAAGGTTTAGTAGCCTGCAGACCTCTCCAATGCGGAAAAAGAGCTTGTTGGGAATTTCGACGTGATCCATGATCTTGGTCATTCAGGTTAGAATGACCCTCGAACCAGCTCTGGGATGTCAGTTCCTATTTCCCAGTTTCTGCTTGATGATGATGGGCGTTCCCTGGAAGCCGAAGCGCAGGCGAATCTGATTCACCAGATAGCGTTCCAGCGAGAAGTGTATCTTGCTTTGCCTGTTCGTGAACAAAGCGAATGTCGGTGGCGCCACCGCGACCTGCGTCATGTAGTGTACCTTGACTTGTTTGTTAGACGGAATCGATGCTTTGTTAAGGGCGACTTTCTGTAAGAACGAATTCAACTCTCCCGTGCTCACCCGGTAACGACGTGCCTCCGCCACCCTGTCGATGAGGGAAAACAACGTCGGCAGCCTTTGTCCGGTCTCGGCAGAAATGAAAATCAGCGGCGCGTATTCCAAATAACGAATCTTGGCGCGAATTTGATCTTCATATTCCCGCATTGTGAAGGAATCTTTGGCAATCTTGTCCCACTTATTGACGACCAGAATGACTGAGGCTCCCGCCTCGTGTGCATAACCGGCGATGGTGGCGTCAAGCGAGGACGCCCGCTCGGTGGCGTCGATCATTATCAGAGCGACATCGCAACGCTCCAGACTCTTGCGCGCCATGATGACGCTTAGCTTCTCGGCCATGAAAACTGCGTGGCTTTTCTTTCTAATTCCGGCGGTATCTAGAATACGATAGGTTTTCCCATTACGCACGACTAGAGAGTCCACGACGTCGCGCGTCGTACCGGGGATCGGCGAGACAATCGATCGGTTTTCCCCGACGATCTTATTGAGAAGTGTGGACTTGCCAACGTTCGGCTTTCCGACAATCGCTACCTTGATTTCGCGCTCGCGCGGTGGCGTCTCGCTGCGTTCCTGAGGGAGAATCCGGACCACCTCGTCCAAGAGGTCGCCCACATTCACGCCATGCTCGGCTGAAACTGGAAACACGCGCTCGAGGCCGAGTTCGTAAAACGTTTGCGCCTCGTCCCACTGTTTCGGACCGTCGCACTTGTTGACGACTACAAACACGGGCTTCGAACACTTGATGAGGAGCTTGGCGAGTTCCTGATCCAGGGGAGTCACGCCCGCTCGGCAGTCAACCACCAAGAGCAGCGCGTTAGCCTTCTGAATGGCGGTCTTGGCCTGATTGAAGATATGCCGCGGGATTAACGAATCATCTCCGGGATCGATGCCACCCGTATCGATGAGTTCGAACAGATGGCCGCGCCACTCGGCAATTTCGACGATTCGGTCGCGGGTCATTCCGGGCTCGTTGCCAACAAGAGCTCTGCGCTTTCCGCAGATTCGATTGAAGAGGGTGGATTTGCCGACGTTTGGCCGGCCAATAACGGCAACGACAGGTAACTTCACCTTGTTGCTTCCTCTCAGCATTCAGCACAGAGTTGTGCGACGCAAACCAGAAGCGCCGGGCAGCCCGAAGGGTTAGCCCGAATCATCGCAAAAAAAAGAGGAAGATAGACAGCATCTCCCTCTTCACTCGAATCCGAGCTCAAAACTTTGACCTCGAGCCCTGCCCCAAGGCACCCTACCTACCGTAAACCGCGAAGGCTAGAGCCCGCTCACCGCCCGTGTCTGATGGCTGTGCTATTCTTTCAGTGAGTGAGTTGAGTTGTGGCTTCAGCTTGGAAACCCAGCCTGCACCTGAGTTCGATAACTAGGCCATTTCAAGTGCATAGAGCATGATTCCGATCATCACGCCCACCACAGCCAGGATGATAGCAGCCTCGACGATCTTTTCTTTTAGCGACTTCTTCCCTAGCGCCTCATGCCTGTCGATTTGGTCGAACATAGGTTCATCCCCTTTCAGCAAATTCCCGGGTTGCCTTGAATTGAAACCTTGATAACACGAACCTGCGGCCGCACCGCACAAAAGAAGCATCACACTATGGGTTTGAACGAGGATCCCATTGTACTCCTATTTAGAATCAGGAAGAGCAAAAAATGGAGCAGGGACTGTGGGGCTCGTGTTCTTGCTCCGGGCCAGCGAAAGGAGTGAGAAACCAGACTCTGACGAGGTGTTCGCTCACGGACAGGGCACCCAGAGCAACCAACCCGGCTAGTCAGGGTTGGTCTTGTCTCTAATTTCTGTTCTCAAAAACTTTGCGGCTTCCTGATAGGTAGGTTTCGCGATGAAGTAAGAAAGGCTTTCGAAAGAGATCGCCAGGTCCATCGTCTTCAGTTTCACTCCGGGTTCGGTGGTCAACCGAACCGGCGCGAAATTGAGGATGGCGGTAATTCCAGCGTCAGTGAACAGATCTGCAACCTCCTGAGCGTTGTCGGCAGGCACACAAATGACGCCGATGCTGATGTTCTCGCGAGCCACGAGGGGTTTGAGGTCTTTGATGTGATAGACAAAAACGCCGCTCCGAGAAGTTTCTCCGACCCGAGAAAGATCACGGTCGAAAAGAGCAGCAACCTGGAAATGATTCGGATCAAAACCGCGATAGTTGGCGAGAGCCATTCCCAGATTTCCGGCGCCAACGATGCCGATCCGATGGAATGTCTCGAGTCCCAGAATCTTGCTCAGATGCTTCCGGAGTTCGGCGACGCTGTAACCGACGCCACGAACTCCGAATTCACCGAAGTAGGTCAGATCCTTGCGGATCTGGGCGGAGTTCAGTTGAAACTGCTCAGCAAGCGCCTGTGACGACGTAGTGGTTACTCCCGACGCAGCCAGAAGGTTGAGACAACGTAGATAGATAGACAGCCGATTGATGGTGAACTCAGAGACCCTTTCTGTTTTCATGGGTCGGGTCAGAACTACCTGGCTAGCACGGCACAGGTAGGACCTATGGGCCACAGCCAACTGAGAGGCCGTAAACTGCCAGCTTTCCGCCTAGGTGGCGAAAGTATAACACAGGCTGGAGGCGCGAACTGCCCAAATTAACGGATCTCCCCACGCCTTGGGCGGCGTCACCATGGATGAGAGTGGCGGCAGCGCTTTGGATCAAGGACGAGTACGGGACGGCGATTCTCAGAGGTGAACTGCAGTGACAGAGAAGACTATCGGGATTATTTCCGATACTCACGGCCTCTTCGATTTGAAGCTGTTGACGGTCTTCCGCGCAGTCGACCATATCCTCCATGCGGGTGATATCGGCAAGCTGCAAGTCCTCAGGCAACTCGAGACTCTTGCTCCAGTCACAGCCGTGTACGGTAATATCGACGAAGGGAATGTGCCTCCCGGTCTCGAGCCCGAAAGAACCATGGACCTCTACGGCATCCGGATCTTCATGCTTCACATCCTGGGAAATCCGCAACATTTAGACTTGCCGCTTAGTCGGAAGATTGAGCGATTGCAGCCGCATGTTGTCGTTTTCGGTCACAGCCACAGACCACTTCTGTGGAAGCAGGGGACCATCTTGTACTTCAACCCCGGTAGCGCCGGGCCGAAAAGATTTTCGTTGCCTAGGTCTGTCGGTCTATTACGTCTGCAAGACGGGCAGTGTTCGGGAGAGATTGTCTCTTTGTGAGCTGTGCCGCTGATATCGCTGCCTGTCAGTAAGAATAGGTCTGACCCTCATCAACCCTTTCACTGAGCCCCCCACCTTGTTCCCTTCAGGAATGCCAGCAAATCGGCCAGCTCTCCACGACTGAACTGTTGCTCGAGACCGGCTGGCATCACAGAGACCGTGCCGGGGCGCATCTCTTTGATCTCAGCCTTGGTGACGCGTACTTCGGTGCGCGGCCCGGTGTTGAGCACGATCTCGCTGCTTGCATCCTCCCGTACCACGCCATTGTGAACATCACCCGATTGTGTCACGACCACAACCGGCTCGTAACTGCGAACAAAGCTGGCACTGGGGTAGATGAGGGACTCCAGAAGATCACGCTCGTTTCGGATTTGACCAATCCTGGTCAGGTCAGGTCCCGACTTGCCTCCCAGATAACCAATCGTGTGGCAGGCCGAACAGGCGGCCTTCGTGCTGTTGAAGACGGCTTGACCGCGGCGGATGTCGCCACTCTTAAGCTCGGTCAGCAGCCGGTCGAGATGCGCTCTCTGCTTGGACGGGTCAACGTCCAGGGAGGCCAGCAACCGTTCACTTTCTCGTCGCACGCTCATCGGGAACTTCGACAGGCTTTGTTGCAAGACGTCCGACCGCAGACTGAGCAATCCCTTCGATTCCCTGAGCGCTCTGACAAGATCGTGCCCGAGACTTTCGTCACCCGTGTTTGCAAAAGCACCCAGCAGTGTGTTGAGTTCCAAAGGCCCGGCGGTGCTCACGGAATCGATGAGGCTTGACAGCTGCGGGAGTGTCAGCTTTGCCTTGGCCAGCACGGCAGCAGCGTTGCCGCGAACTGTTACGGGTTGAGCAGGCTCGACGCTGGCACGCAACAAGTCGAAGAGTTCCGGCTCAACCGCGGTCAGCCCTCCAGGAATTGCAGCCATCGCTTCGAGACGAACCTCGCTCGGTGACTGAGCATCGCGAGCCAAGCGCATTAGAGCAGAGTTCAAATCGACGAATCCAGATTTGGGTATTGGCACGGCACGGGCTGCGGAAACCGCTTCACGACGAAGCTCCGAATCTGAAGCAGCCAGAGTGTCTGCCAGCCCGGTGGCCCATGTCGGAGGCATTTCTTTCAAGGCAGATTTGGCGATGGCCTGCAACGCTGTGAGGCGCGCCTCTTTGGAGGCTGGTCCGCGCAGAGTACTCGCCAGCACCTCCTGAATGGCTTCATGGCCGGCGAACCGAGTCAGCTGTTGCTGCAATTCACGCCGGTCCGGCGCTCCAAGACTCTTGTCAGCCAAGCGTTGACGAAAGAACCCAGCCAAAGTGCCTCCCCATTCAGGGTGGTGGCTGACGATCCAACTCGCTGTTTGCCTCAATATTCCGTCGGTAGAAGCAAGGAGAGCACTGACCGTCTCCGGTTCTAACCCACCACTATCCATCTGGTCCAGGGCGATTAGCGCGGCCCGTTTGGTGTAGGAAGAGACCGCCTGCAGCCCAGCTGTGGTTCCGACACGATCGCCAATCTCAATCAGGGCGTAAGTTAGAGAATGCTCCAGGACACGGTCGTGTGACGCTGCTGTGGCAGCTAGAAGCGGTGCCACTGCGCTTTTGTCGCCGATGCGTCCCAGAGCTTCGGCTATCGTGCGCTGGAGCGGTGGCGGGCTCTGCTTCAACAAGACAAGCAACGGCTCCAAGGCTTCCCGATCACGCCAAGCACTGACGGAATGAGTCGCCGCCTGGAGGACAGCGACGTCTTTGTCTGCCAGTGCCAGCCGCACGGAGGAACGGGCTTCGGGACTCGCAATGCGTGTGAGTGCCCAAATCGCATTACGGCGCGCTTCATTCGATCCCGATGTCTCCAGTGCCTTAGTAAGCGCAGGTTGGGCTGAGTTGCCTTGCTTAGCCAGCTGCTGAATTGCCCGGCTGCGGACCGCCGGACGAGAGTCGTCGAGAAGTTTCACAAGGTCGGCAGGCTTCATGGCCCTCCAGCTGAGTTTCAGGCCGCGCGGGTCTTCAATTTTCGGCGCATCCTTGCGTCTAACGCGGTAGATGGCGCCAAGCAAATCCGGTTTAGCGAGCTGTGACGTCGGGCAACAGATCTTGTACCAGGCGCCCGTGTCCACGACGAGCAAGCTCCCATCAGCATCCTCGAGCACGTCGGTCGGGTGGAAATCCGGATTGCTAGAGACCAGAAAGTCTATGTCTCGGATTTGAAAGGTGGCACCGCTGGGCTCGAGCACATGGCGTGTCACCTTGTGCAGGTTGAAAAGACAAGCGAACAGGTTGCCTTGGTATGTTTGACCGAACACTTGCGAGGCGTAAAGCGCCAGACCGCATGGGACTGCTGGGCCGAGATCGGTCAAGACGGGCATAAAGTCACCGGTCTTCTTGTGATCGTCAGTAACGTTATGTACCTTTCCATAAACCCCGCCATAGATCGCGTGGATCAGGCCATCCCGCCGGCCGACTTCGGGCTGATGCAGAAACGTGGAGGTGAGAAGGCGCTCGCCTTGAGGTGTGAAGACGACCTCAATGGGATTGTCCATGCCTCCGGTCAAGACCGCTTCGACAACAGAGTCGCCCGGCCGGCGGCGAAAAATGTGAGCCGCGCGCGTAACCAACGGCGGTTTGCCAGGACGATCGTAGCTCTGGGATGCAAACGCGCCCTTCGTCCAATAAATCCATCCGTCGAGACCCAAGTAGGGCCCATGCAGATCGTTGGCGCAACCGGTGAGGGTCTTTCCCTGAAACCATTCTTCCCGCAGGTCAGCAATGCCATCCCCGTTGGTGTCGGTGAGCCTCCAGATGCTGGGCGGCGCGGCCACGTAGAGTGACCCGTCGTACCACATGGCTCCTTCGGGAAGCATCATGTTATCGGCAAATACAGTGCTCGTGTCGAACCGTCCATCGCCGTCAGTGTCTTCAAGACGTACGACTCGATGCGATTTTTCTTCGAGCTGCTTGTCAGCTTTTTCGTTAGAACCTGACGAATCAGCCACATACAGCCGGCCTTCTTCATCGAAGTCCGCGATCATCGGGCGATCCGTCAGAGGCGAAGCCGCGACGCGTTCGACTTCAAACCCCTCAGGCATCCGGAAGCCTGATTCGACCGAAGAGGGTTTAAGGGTGATGAACCAGTACAGCAGGCAAATCACCATGAGGGTAGCTAGCCCGCCACCGCAGAGTTGATAGGAGGATATGGATTTCATTAGGGTAAGCTCGTTACTCAGTCCAAAGTCCAAGGTCCAAAGTTTAACACCTCACGAGTGTGCTCCAACTCGCTCCCGTCAACTGAGAGGGGCCGAGTGGGTCGGGGACTGACGGGTGACGGAAGACAATTCTTGCACAACGGTTTACTCTTCCAGTCGGATAAGTCATCGGTGGTATTCGTTTGACCTGATCAGCCAGAAGAAGCTAGCACTACCCGTGCAATCGTTTCAATAACATTACTGAGCCGCCGTGCAAACAAAAGCCACCAACTCCAGAAACACGGAGATCTTTGTGAAATGCAACCCTCACTCTGGCAGCTGATTTTTCAATCGGGCGCGGGTCTACTCAGAAGTGAGATGGAGCTCCGGCGCGGGCGGTGGCAGGCCGGTAGCCATCGCGCCCATGACGAAGTAGTTGGGTCAGGTTCTCACTCGCTTGTGGTTCGGAGTTTAGATTGAAAAAACTGGAGGGCTCTTTGACAGTGATAAACTCAAATTTTATTATACCGGCGTACTGAGTTCAACAAAGGAGGCGTTGTGATCATGACTATCACTAAATGGGAACCGATCAAGGATTTGCTGACGCTGCAGGATCGCATGAACCGATTGTTCGATGACTCCGTTCGAGGTCTCCGGCCAGGGGAGGAAGCGCTGGGTACCGCCATCTGGAGCCCGGCAGTTGACATCTATGAGACGGAGAACGAAGTGATCGTGAAGGCTGAGTTGCCAGAAATCAATCAGAAGGACATTGACATTCAGATCGAAAACAACACCTTGGTGTTGCGTGGCGAGCGCAAGTTTGAAAAGGATACGAAACGAGAAAACTTTCACCGCATCGAGAGAGCTTACGGAAGTTTTGCGCGGTCCTTCACCCTACCGAACACAATCGACCAGGAGAAGATTCACGCCGACTATAAGGACGGCGTTCTGAAGATCGTGATGCCGAAGCGGGAAGAAATTAAGCCTAAGCAGATCAAAGTCTCAGTCACCTAAAGGCTTGTCAAAACTAAGTGAGCTTGCGCAGTGATGACATCATCACTATTTTCAGCTCGTTTGGACAGCGACCCAACTAACGGAGATCTGCCAGGTACCCCCGTGATCGCTGATGCCGACGGCGCCCGAGGCGAGATGCCCTGCAAAGTCCAAACAGATGGTGAATTGATAGGGGCTCGACTTTGACAAGTTGCGAAGCGCGTATTATTTCTAGTGCCGGCGCAAGAAGCTGGCTTCAGCATCACCGCTGAATTTCAAATCAATTCCACTCTTAGTGAGGTAAACAATCATGTTGTCTCTTTCCAGAAATCTCTTTGACGGTCTTTTTCCTGTGCATCGCGAGCTGGACAACTTTTTTGAAAGGACTTGGGGTCCCTTTGATCGTTCGTTACCTGCATTTACTGGCAAACTGACGGGTTTCAATCCTGAGGCTGAGTGCTACAACAAGGATGGCAACCTAGTCTATCGGTTGGCTATTCCCGGGGTTGATCCGAAGAACGTGGACCTGACCATCGCAGATGGCCAAGTCGTAGTAAGGGGCGAGCGAGCTGCGCCGGCTGAGCTCAAAGATGAGAAGTGGTTCATTCAGGAGTTCCGTTACGGGCGGTTCGAGCGATCGTTCAATCTCCCCGAAGGGGTAGACGTCGACAAGGTCAGTGCCACTTTCAATAGCGGGGTGTTGGAAATTACAATTCCGGCGGGACAGGCCCAATTGCCACGAAGGATTGAGATCAAACAGCTCGCTGCGGGCGATCCGAAAGTCTCACAGAAGGCCAGCGTCTAATGTCCCAAGGAGGCCTCGTAGTCGCGGAACGTCCGCGAGTGCGGCCCACCGGTGCCAAGCCCCTGAGGTTTGTGGGGCTGAGACGCATATGCAGAGATTGGAGTTGCAGCCTCCAATCTCTTTTTTCCCCACCGTACGGACTAGAGTCGCATATAAGACGACAGTTTGAGTTTTGAGCTTCTATCATCGTATGATGTCGACGACTCTGAAGACCTGAGGACAAGACGCATGACAGAAACCGACGATAGACAAAAGGCCAACCAAGCGCAGAACTCCACCCAGGGACAAACTGTCCCGGTTAGGATCATTAAAAAGGACGACCCCATCCGAGTTACAGACAAGCGATCTTGGATGCAACCTGAAACACAAGAACAGAAAGTCTCAAGCGAGTATTCCTTTAAGCCCACCTTTGTCGAGGAGTTGGAGCGGAAGCTTTCCGAATCCCAAAGGAAACTGGAAGACGTCCTCGCCTCATACCGCGAACTCAAGGCTGAATCGGCGGCCGAGACCCAGAAAGCGAAAGAGCGCATCCAGAACGAGTACAACCGGCGCCTGGGCCAGGCAAAATCGGAAGTTGTGAAGAAGTTTGTGGATATCCTGGAAAACTTGGAGCGGGCGCTACTAGCAGCCAGCGAGACCGGGACTTTCCAGAATCTGCTCGAAGGTGTTCAGCTGATTCGAAACCAGTTCGTCGCGACTTTGTCAGAATTGGGCGTGAAGGAGCTGGATGTGATTGGCAAGCCGTTTAATCCAGAGATCGCCGAAGCGATCGGTGTTGTCGACGTCGAGAATGAAGAGCAGGACCAGCACGTCGTTGAAGTAGTAAGCAAGGGATATCTTCTTCAAGAGCTCCTGATTCGACCGGCACAGGTAAAGGTCGGTAGATGTGTGGCGCCGGTAACGCGGGCCTAACCTTCATTCCACAAGAAGCCGGTTGATTCCTCGAGGTTCACGTTCGGCGGAGCCAGATCGGTGGCGTTGGCTGGTCCAGGCTGGCCCTGAAATGGATCTTCAGCGTAGGCCCTCACGCAATTTCTGCCTTCCCGCTTCGCCTGTAGCAGTGCCAGGTCAGCGGCGTGGATGAGATTCTCCGCCGACGCAAAATTTCCCCTCCAGCACGTCGCAATTCCGATACTAGTGGTGATTTGAAGAGCTGGCTGTGCAAAGTCAAATGATTGCTTGGCTACCAATCTCCTCAACTTCTCGGCCACCATTGCCGCCCTTTCTTCATCCGCTTCCGGCAGGACCAAAACAAATTCCTCTCCCCCGTAGCGGCACTTGAGATCGCTGGAGCGAAAATGTACGAGGATCAGCTCGCCCAGACGCTGCAAAACCAAATCACCGGCACAGTGTCCGTAATCATCATTGATCCTCTTGAAATCGTCGATGTCTAGAATGATGCAACTCAGGCTTCGTTCGTAGCGATCGCTACGATCGAACTCCAGTTTGAGCTGAGACTGAAAGTGATGCCGGTTGCTTAAGCCGGTGAGATAGTCAGTGTTGGCTCGGCGGATCAACTGCTGCAACTTCCGCTTGTCTTCCATGTGCTGGCGCTGCTTCGACAGAGCCTGGCGAATTGCATTTTTCAATTCTCGGATTCTCACAGGCTTTAGCAGATAGTCGTGAGCTCCCTTGTGGAGAGCCGCGACTGCTGGCCTGGCTTTGTCGGGTAGCTTGCCTGTCAGCAGAATCACTTCTACAAGCTGGTTGGCGTCTTTGGCTGAACGCAAGATCTCAAAACCTGATATCTCAGGCATCCTGATGTCGGTAACGATCACGTCAATGTCGTCTGCTGCCAACACAGCGAGTGCCTGGCCGGGCTGATATATCGGCACTACGCGATAGTCGTTAGCCAATCCCATTTCGAGCATTCGAACTACGCTCGGGTCGTCGTCAACAACCATTACGCTGGATTTCATAGGTCACGCTAACCCCGGGCTTCGAGTGTTCCAGAGTGAAGAATTTAGACAACCGATTTACTTGCCGTTTCGGCCGGTGTCGATTTTGAAATTAGGCTTTTCTGGACAGGAGTCTAAGAACGGATTGAGTGTGGAACGGTCGTCGCTTGGCTGAGGCCCAACCAGCTTGAACGGCAGCAGTGACCTGGTCGTAGTCCCCGTGCGTGCCCGCAATATCTGACGCTGGCACGGGCAGTGCTGGAATGGCGTGGCCCAGCAAGAAAGCAGCACCAGGCCCGGTCTTGCGACTTTGCCTCGGTACGACGGATGTCGTCATGACAGAGTGTTCGCTTGGAATAGAATCGGCTCCCGGCGGCGTCCCATACGGATGGACCACCAAGGATTGATTAGACTTAAGTATAAGGTCTATCAGAAAGTTGCCGATAAGACGGTTGTAACTTTGTTTTGAGAATGAAGCTACCCTTTATCCAAAGTTCCTAAACCTGCTTTCTTTCCTGACAAGGAGAATTGGAATGACCGAGAAGAGTGTCTCTATCTGTGTCCCGCGAGTCTTGCTGTGGAGCTTGATCATCTTGTGCCTTGCAGGAACGGCCTATGCTCAAATCAACACGGCCGATCTGCAGGGAAGCGTTACTGATCCAGCTGGCGCAGTAGTGCCCTATGCCAAGATCAAAATCGAAAACCTTCAAACAGGTTTGACTCGGGAGACTGTCAGCCGGGAAAACGGCGACTATGTCTTCCTAGCTCTGCCGCCGGGGCGTTACCGCGTCAGTATTGAAGCGGCAAACTTCCGGCCGGCGGTTGTTGAAAACGTCGCCTTGACGATCGGACAGCAAGCTCAACTGCCGTTCAAATTGGAAATCAGCGCCGTGACCGAAGCACTTGTGATCACGGCCGACGCCGGAGTGGTCGAGACTACTCGCAGCTCGATTGCCACCACTGTCGACCAGCGAGCCATTGAGAGTCTTGCGACAAATGGCCGCAGCTACATTAATTTCACGCTGCTGGATTCCGCCACCACGCGCGATAACCAGCCGGTTTTGGGGCCGGCGCCAACCAGCGGACTCAACATCGGCGGCCAGCGAGCCCGCGCCAACATGGTGAGCATCGATGGCGCTGATGCCATCGACAATACCATCAATGGCGTGCGGGGCACGCTGTCTCAGGAAGCGGTTCAGGAATTTCAGATCATCAAGAGCGGCTATGCCCCCGAGTATGGCCGTGCCTCGAGTGCAACGATCAACATTGTTTCCAAGCAGGGAACCAACAACTGGCATGGCAACCTGTTCGGTTATCTTCGCAGCCGGCACGGTTCAGCCACCAACGCTTTTGCTGGCGAACCTGATCCCGGAGACACTCGCACTCAGGCGGGGTTCACCTTCGGAGGACCCATCCGGAAGGACAAAACATTTGTCTTTGGATCATTTGAGACCAATCTTCGGAACTCGATCTACTTCTCGCAGGTTGGGCGCAACGATTACGGGCTGAAGACGGTGCCCAATCCTTTCGGTCCCGGTTCGCTGATGCTCACGCCCCAGCAGGAAAACTACGTTAGATCCGCGCCAGCAACGCTTGCTGCTCCCTATGCGACCATCGCCACCAGTGCGGCCCGGGTTGCGATCCTCGGAAACACGCAAGGTGGGCCAACCACTTTCGGTTTGATACCGAATCCTCTTCCCGCCTCCTTTCGTGCGTTGAGCTCGGAGGTTGGAAACTACAAGACGACCGAAGAAACCTACTTTTACTCGGTGCGTTTCGATCACCAGATCAATTCGAATCACAATGCCTTCGTCCGAATCAGCGCAACGCCTTCGGATCTGACTGGCCTCCCAAGCAACGGGCAGAATCAGCTTACCGCCTTGAATGGTTTTTCGAGAACGACCAACAGCTCTACACGTGACTTCGCCGTAGTTTCCCAGCTGGCCAGCAACCTGGGTCCAAGCTGGCTGAGCGAGTTTCGGTTTCAGTTTGCGCGCCGCGGTGTCGGACTGACCACGAACTCCGATAATGTTGCGGTAGAAATTCCAGGCGTCGCTTCCATCGGGATGGAGCCTTTCGCGCCGCTTTATCGTTCAGAGAAGCGCTGGCAGCTCACGGAGAACCTGACACACATTCGCGGTTCACATACCTTCAAAATGGGCGTTGATTTCAATCACCTTCCCGTTGACGCCGTCTTCCCTCTGAACCAAGGAGGCGTTTATTATTTCCCCGCCGCGTTAGCCGTGGATTATCCACTCCTCTCGGTTGTCGTTACCCCGGCCCTCACCGCAGCCTGGAGGGCTAGCGGGGCACCCGCGTTCAGTGCAGCTCAAGCCTATGGTCTGGGGTTTCCGGAGTCCTTTGTCCAGCAGTTCGGAGGCTTTGATCGAGTCACCAGTCCCTACAAGAACACCGCTCTCGGTGGGTTTGTGCAGGACTCGTGGAAGCTGACAAACTATCTCTCTTTGAACTACGGAGTTCGCTACGACGTGGAGTTCACGCCTTTGGTTTCACCGAGCTCTTCGCTCTCGGAAGCCGGCGAGAATCTTTTGGGTGTAGTGCAGGGGATTCCGCGAGATAAGAACAACTGGGCGCCGCGATTGGGCTTTGCCTGGGATCCCTTCAAAGACGGCAAGACGGTTGTTCGCGGTTCCTATGGACTGTTCTACGGACACCCTATGACCGGGGTCATATTTCTCTCCGATGTTGTCGACGGGACCCAGTCGCCATATCTTGTTGCGCCCGGGGCTGTCGGCGCCGACGACTTGTTTCAAGGGCAGGCCTTCACTGCGCTGGGAGCCGTTGTGGCCAATCCAGCCATCGGCTATATGGGAAGTCAGCAGCGATATAACGTGCTGGCGCCTGCCTTCCAGGACCAGAACACAGCACTCGCTTTGAGCCCAATTCTCTCTCAGACACTACCGGTAGCCGGTGACTTCCAGTACGACTACACTCAGCAAGGCACCTTCGGCATAGAGCGCCAATTCGACGAGAAAGTCTCGTTCTCCGCCGATTACACTTACACCCATGGACTCCATCTGTTGCGCCCTCGCAACATCAACCAAGGCGACTTCAGCCGAATCGCAGCTTATGCCCGGGCCACGGCTGTTTGTCGCAATCTTCCTGGCGTGGATACGAATGGCTGTGCCAACCCGGCTTATGCCGGCGCAGGCGGCCCGCTCGCTGGACTGTGGGATGCACTCGGTGGGAATTCCCAGAGTTCCCTGGCGCCGCTTGGCCAACTTCTCTTTAACCAGTTCAGGGCTACCGGTCCCAATTACACTTGGGCCAATTCGATCTCACAGGGGGCTTTGTCGAAACCAGTGATGGATGGGCTGGTCCAGGCCTTCGGCTTGCCGCATGCCCCAGGCAACGCAGTGATCCCCTTCTTCAACGTGAAGCAGTACGAATCTTCCGGGGCCTCGGTGTATCACGCAGTGACACTGGCATTGCGAAAGCGATTCAGCCAGAGCTATCAGCTTCTCGCTTCCTGGACCTGGTCGCACGCCATTGACGATTCCACCGACCTTCAGACGCTTCAGGAGCCTCAGGACGCCAGTAACCCGCGACTTGATCGAAGCAATTCCAACTTCGACCAAAGGCACCGCCTGGTCGTGAGCGGCGTCTTCGACTCCCCGTGGAAAAGCAGCGCTGTGCTGCGCGACTGGACCCTTTCTCCCACAATTGAGGTTTCCTCTGGCCGCCCCTACAACCTGCTCACGCTCAACGACAGCACGCTCGTGAATAGCAGCGCTACTGCGCGCCCTAGTGTGGTTCCCATCGGAACTAGCGGATCATTTCCCTCGCCCGACGGGAAAGTAGGACTCATTCAGCCTCCGCTCGGGTCAGTCGGCAATCTGGGAAGGAATGTATATCGTACGAGCAACTTTGCTTCCGTGGACTTCCGCCTCACCCGTCGTATCACGCTGGGCGAAAAGCAGCGGCTTGAGTTCAGCCTGGATGTCTTCAACCTCTTTAATCGAGTCAACATCCGCGAAGCGGATAACTCCTTTACCCAAGCTGGACGTCCCGTCGGCGCTTTCGACCCGCGGCAACTTCAGTACAGTGCCAAGTTCATCTTCTAGCCTGTTGTAGCCTGCCAGGTGTGCGACCCCAACGTCGAGGATTGAGGATCCAAATCCGTGAACGGCTTTCGGCATCCTCTATCCTCGATCCCTGTGCCGTGTTACCCTGCTCTGAGCCTCAATCCGTAGGACCGGACTGTCGAACTGATCGGACTAAGATCTCCGTTGCAGTTTCCCTGATTTCCGCTATAATTTCTCAGTTTCTGGCCCGTTACGTTATGGGAATCTGCGTCAAGATCGGTGTCCCAGGCGGTTATTCGGTGTTGGTGCCAGTTCAAATCAGGATCGATTGAGGTTAAGCATATGAACTTTCGTCGGAGCGGAACTATCGCGGTTTTGGGGTTTGGCTTGCTGTCCGGGTTGGTTATCGCCCAAGAGGAGGAGAAAGCCGACATTGGTGAAATCTACAAGAAAAAATGTGTCATGTGCCACAAGGCCGACGGAACAGGTTATGCTGCCATGAAGACTCCCGACTTTACAAATAAGGAATGGCAGGCGAGCAGGACGGATGAGCAAATGATCGAGGCCATTACTAAGGGAAAGAAGCCGATGCCGGCTTTCGAGGCCCAGCTCAAGGCCGAACAGATAAAGCTCATGGTGACAGACGTTGTTCGCAAGTTTGCGCAGTAGCCAGCCAGCCCAGTTTCAGACATGCGGAAGACAATGAGGCGTGGAAGTTTTCCACGCCTTTTTCATTTTTCGTGGAAACAGGAAACGATTATCAAGCGACGATCCTGTTCCTCAGACCAGACGAACGGGTCAGCCTTTGGGCTGCTGGAACCACGGGATCGGTAGGCTAAACTGCTTCAGCTTCTCCTCCAGTTCGGCGCGCTCTCGGTTCCCTTTCAAACCATCGGTGCCGTAGGAAACCAACCCAAGCTCTGTTGCTAGCTTCATCGCCTCGTCAATTCTGCCAGCCGTTAACGCCTGCACGATCGCCTGTTCCTGCTTCGACAGATGCAGGGAATGGAACTGGTAATCCAGAAAAGCTTCCCACGCAAGCGGGCACCACTTACTGACAATCTCGTAGCCGATGACGTTCGCGTAACTCCGAATCTCCAACTGCGCATGCTCATCCATTCGTAGTTCCAGAAAGTGAAGCAGGTTGTGAAGGTTGATTTTCCAGTACGCTTCGGTGTAGGTCGACAGCGGTAGATCCTTGCGGGCCTGCTCGCGGGCAACACCGGCCCGCAGCCGCTCTTCGTACAGTCTGCGACTCATTGCTTGAAGTTCGGCCTCCATGCGCGAGAGCTGCGAACCTCTTTCCGGATCAACGAATCCCTGGCTCCCCTGTCGGTTCCCGACGGCCTGTTCCCGCCACTCAGTTTCCGAAGTGGCTTGCGCCGCGTCGATGGCTTCGGAGTAACGTGTGGAGTATTCGTTGACGCTGGCTGTGCGATGACGGATCCATTGCCGCCAGCAGTCCATCGGCACCCGGACATGGAATTTGATATCGCACATCTCGAAAGGTGTCGTGTGCCGATGGCGCATGAGATAGCGGATCAGCCCGCGATCCTCGTGCACTTTCTTGGTTCCTTTGCCGTACGAAACCCGCGCCGCCTGGACAATCGATTCGTCCGCTCCCAGGTAGTCGATCACCCGGATGAAGCCATCATCTAACACCTTGAAGGGTACCCCCAGGATTGCATCCAGTGCGGCAACCTGAACTCGCTCGATTTTGCCAAATTCGCTCATGAGGCTGTCTTCATCTTGGTCATTAGTCGCAGAATATAGCTTCCCAAGCCGGTAACCAGAAGGATCAAGACAGCCCAGAACAGGATCGGCTGGGTCTCAGTCCACGGACGCTTGGGACCGATGGGCCGATAGTCTCGATTCTCACTTTCGCTGCCCAGTCGAGCCGTTGGAAGAGAATCCAGGCTGAGGTAACTCTTCACTCGTTCGATATCATACTTTGGAGCTTGTGCGTTGGGGTTGCCGTAGTAGAGGGAGTTTTGACGACCGGGTTGGAATTGGAAGATGAGATCTTTTTCAATACCCTGAACCTCAAATGCCTCCAACTTTAGAGGCGGGTCGTCCTGGTTGTAAACAATCACCTTCAAGTAGCGATGGCGGGCTTCCGGAAAATGTAGCGTCTTCTTCTCGACGGAGTATTTGGCGGTGCGAAAGCGATAGAGGTCTGACTGCAGCAGGCTTTGCCAGGTTTTCTGGTCGTTGCTTCCCAGGATTTCCGCGCGTCGCGAGAAATTCTGTTCCGGAGTCTCGATCGTCAGGAAATCGGAGGGAAGTTTCTCGTAACTCAGGTCCAGCAGAGCGACGCTGGCCTTGAGCTTAGAGTCTTCCGCTCGCGAAAGGAGGGTACTCGGGTGAATGATACGCCGCGGGGTTGTCGTGGTCACCAGCGACAAGCTGGCTCCCTCGATTTCCAACGGCGATTCCTTTTCATTCCATACCCTGACTCGAAGATAACGATACCTGTGCTCGGGATACTTGACGGTCGTGACCTGAACCTTTTGCTCGCCGCTGAAATCGAAGATATAGGCATCGTTCTTCAGAACAAACCACTGCTTGCCATCCTGGCTGCCGGCAATCTCCACACGCCGTTTGAAATTCTGACTCTTGATCTTCAGGGTCAGGGTGTTGTTCGCAATCTCCCTTTCGAGATCCAGTGTCAGGGTTGAGTATTTTCCGGGAAGCACGGCCTGGTCAAACACCTTCGGGCGGAACTGCTCTTCGGTCGTCTTCTCCCGTTCCTCATACAAGGCATAAGGAACTTCGCTCCCCTTATCATCGACGATTCGCAGATCAGCCAGAGATCTCAGCGAGCGATGGAACGTCTGGCCGTCGAGTGAGACTCGAATGTAATCGTTGGCTTGAGCTGTGCCTGCCTCGATGCCCTTCGAGAACTGCCAGTCTGATCTTCTGAAATCGGCGCTGATGATGTTGACGTGGAGTAAAAGAGTGGCGATCCATAGCAGCGATGTAGCACGAGACCTACGCCTCCTGACAACGCAGAAGCACACGGCGAGGCTTCCTCGCAAAAGAAGTTCCTGCTGTGGCAAGGGGGGAAGACAAAGGGAGTCTCACTTGGCGGAGTTCGCGCGCCATGGTACAAGCGGTCTCAGTTTTTCCCGGCCTACTTCAGCACGAAATCGCTGATCTGGGCCCGATACTTTTGATACATCATCGAGACTGCCAGCAGGACCACTCCCAGCCCAATGGAGGCGATGATGCGGTAGACCTTTTCCATCTCCCGCAGGTCCACCAGGAAGACCTTGAGGATGGTCACTCCGAACAGGACAATGGCCAACAGACGAATAGGTTGAAACTTGCGAACGATGCCGATGGTCACTAACACAATGGAGTACAAGCCCCACAACGCAGAAATAGCCAGTTGCATGCGGCTTCTAATGTCGCGTCGCGCCCCATGTTCGCTGGCCCTGTAGTAGCTCACTTCAAAAGAGTTGGCAATCTCGGTCGTGAGGAAAAAGAGGATGAGCAGGTTCGCCGCGACCACTAACCCAGCGATGAGCCGCCGTTCCAGGCTCTGCAGTTTCCCGCGGTTTCGCGCATAAAGGTAAGCCATGACAAACATGGCGAGAACGCTGATCAGGAAAGTGAAAGCGCGCCGGTTGAACAGAAACGTGAAGTCCTGTGCCAGCGCGGGTGTGAACGG
This sequence comes from uncultured Acidimicrobiia bacterium, assembly GCA_963752385.1. Classification (GTDB taxonomy): domain Bacteria; phylum Acidobacteriota; class Terriglobia; order Versatilivoradales; family Versatilivoraceae; genus CAVVYL01. The sequence continues at coordinate 334,313 of CAVVYL010000045.1, forward strand.
GCTGTCGAATGCCAGCAGGCGGAAAACCACCAGTGCTGCAATTAGCAGCGCGGCTTGGCGAGTCTTCCCACTCTCCATCCGGAAGCCCACCCAACTCAATACCAGCGCTTCCACTGCCCAGCCAATCGTGATCCAGTTCTGCTTCAGTTGAATTGGAATAGCCAACGTCACGCAGGTCATGCCCAACCCCAGCAAAACCAGGAATAGGTAGCTGTCCAGTGGCGCTTGTCGATGCACGAAGGAAGCGGCGCCCACAAAGAAAGCGGCCATCAAGACCGCGTAGAAGCCTAGATAATCGAAGTACTGCGCTTCCATTAACCCGTAAGTCCAGAGGAAGTAGGCGGCTCCGTTCGTTGAGATCAGAAAGAGATCGCGAAAGCTGGTCTTCTGTCGATGGGCAACGTTGTAAAGAACCGACATTAGAGCAAACAGAAGAAAGAAAAGTGTGAGGAAGAATTCTGTTCGCCACAGTTTGGCGGGGCTGTAAAAGCTCAGGCTCCAGGCGATGAACATCAGCTGAGTGAAAACAAAGGCCAGCAGATTCAGCCCTCTCCAGTTCTTGTAATAGGCCAGCGCCAGAACACCCAAGTCAAGCAATGCAATGTAGGTGAAGAGCCCTATCTGATTGTCCCTGCCCGTGCTCAGTAGCGCCGGAGTAAGAAAACCGCCCACAGTCGCAAAGACGGCTATGGTCCTTGAATCGTAGCGCAAGGACATGACGACTGTGGCCGTGGTGATCAACACCATCAGGAGCAAGGCCGGAATCTGGGGTAGGAGCCGGTAAAAGCTGAAAGCCGCAAAGATGGAGAAATACAGAATGGCAATTCCGCCACCCAGGACGGTGATGGCATAGCCACGATAAGACTTTCGCTGCAATCGCTCGCCCCAGGCCAGAAATCCCAGGCCGGTGAGAATCCCAACCATTACTCGCCCAGTTTCGCCGATCCAACGGTTCTCGATGGCATACTTCAGAAAAAACGCCATCCCCAGAATGATGGCAATCATGCCAACTTTGTTCAGCAGATTGGCGCCAATCTGCGATTCCAGGCTTCCCGGATAGACTCTCTCTTTGAGCTCAGGACTCGAGGATGCCGTCTCGACGGACTCGGCCAGGGGTTCAACAGCAATCGGGGACTCTATCGATGCCGCGGCCGCGGGCTCACCGATCTGCTCGATACCAGCCCGTTCCGTTGCGAGTGGCGGACCCTCGGGCATGGCAGTAGATGTCGCCCCTAGGCGCACCTCCAGAGCATGAATCCGTTGAATTTGAGACTGGATGAGGCGTTCCAGCTGATCGAGACGTGAACTCAGTTGTTTGAGTGGATCATCCGAAGGGTTGGCCATGACTCAGGCCCTCACTATAGAGACGGGTTTTGGTGAAGTCAAGCTACCGGACGTGGCTGGCAACGACGAGGTTATCGTGACAGGGTCCCAGCTTTGAAGAGCAAGCTCTGGTGGTTCAAGACCTTTGGCGCGACGATGACGGTTTGAGCGAGTGTCGCGCCAAGCCGTAGGCGCGAGTCTGCCTTTATTGGCGCAATTGAATGAGAATTTTCTCGTTGACACAAAAAGAACAATCTGAGTAAAATCTTGCTCGTCTACAAACAGGGCCGGGCTGGGTGTTTTGAGAGCTTGGCTCAGTTTCTTCATCTTCTCAGCTTAACAATTTATCGCTGTCTCGGCCGCACTCCTGGTCCGTAGAGGATTTCCGCCTACGACCGGGTTAGCTGCAGGCGCACATTCCGGTGGTGCTGTCCGCTTACGTCTTCCCAGGGAGCTAAACGTGAGCCAGGCCTCTGGATTTGTGCGCTTGTAATAGCCCATAAAATCAATGACGAGAGGTTGATTCAATGAGGAGAGAATATCGGGAGGTTGCATCTGCAGTTCATCCTGTAAGCCCTCCAGGACCATCCCCAAGGCGTATCAAGACTGGGCGGGAGTCCCGCCTGGCCTCAGCGCTGGTCGGGCTGCTGGGAATGCTGCTGCTCGTTGTGACGACCCGGAGCAGTCTACCGCAGACCTCTTTGGTCACCCTTACCGCCAGTGGGGATACTTGTCTCCGGCAAGGGACGCCCAATGCCAATCAGGGGGTTGAACTGCTGTTGCGGCTCCAGCAAAGCGGCGACAACCGCGTGCTGGTGCAGTTCGACCAGCAGGCGCTCGAGCAGGCGGTGGGCAGCGCCAGGATTCGTTCGGCCAAGCTGCGGCTCTACATTACCAGCAACGCCAATAACTGGGGGACTGAGGGGCGAGAAGTGAACGTGCATCGCCTAACGCAAGCCTGGACCGAGGGGGGAGCCACGTGGAATTGCCAGGAGGATACGGATCCCAGCAACAACAGCGCGGACTGTGTCTGGAGCTGGGCGATGGGAGGCAGCAGTCTACCTCCGTTTCTGATCGCTCCCACTGAGGTCGTCCTGCATCAGAACAACCAGACAGGCTGGGTCGAGTGGGAAGTGGGCGGCGACGTGGAGCAATTCCTCTCCCACGAAGCGGCCAACTACGGCTGGGTGGTGCGCAAGGATGAGGAAGGAGCGGCCGGGCAGGTCGAGTATGCTTCTCGCGAGAACACGCACGCGCCCCAACTGGTGATCGAGTTGGGGGAAGCCGCGCCCCCGGCCGGTCCAGGATTGAGCGCCATCACGGATACGGAGGTGCGCTCCGGGGCGCCGAATCAGAACCAGGGCAACCGCATGCGGTTGCAAGTACAGGGGTCCGGCAACAACAGAGTGCTGGTCCAGTTTGATCGGCAGGCCCTGTTGCAGAGGGTGGGCAGCGGGACTTTGCAGACGGCCAAACTGCGACTTTACATTGTCGCGAATGCCAACAACTGGGGATCGAGCGGACGGGCTGTGAACGTTCACCGGATGACTCAAGCCTGGAGCGAGCAAGGAGCCACCTGGAATTGCGCGGACGACGCCAATCGGTTTGACAGTCAGGCCGATTGCAGTACGGGTTGGAAGATGGCCAGCAGCAGCCAGTGGCCGTTCTTGGCCACAGCGGCCAGCACCCTGCTTCATCAAAACAACCAGACGGGTTGGGCGGAATGGGATGTCACCGCTGATGTTGCGCAAGTCCTGGCTGGCAGCGTGCCCAACTACGGTTGGATCATCCGCAAGGACAACGAAGGACAGGCAGGCCAGGTGGAATACGGTTCGCGGGAAAGCCTGCACCCGCCCGAAATCGTCTTAACCGTTCAAGCTTCCAACGAGGCCCCGCAAGTCAGTGCTGGCCCCGATCAGACGATCGCCCTGCCTGATCTGGCGAGTCTGAATGGCATGGCCAGCGATGACGGCCTGCCCTCCGGCAGTGCACTGGCATACGTGTGGAGTCAAGTGAGCGGCCCGGGGACAGCGACCTTTGCGCTACCGAACAGCACCACGACGAGCGTGAATTTCAGTCTGCCCGGCACTTATGTGCTGCGGCTCGCAGCCAGTGATTCAGAACTGAGTGCGACCGACGACTTGACCGTGGTAGTCAACCAGCAGCCGTCAACCAACCAGGCTCCGCAAGTCGGCGCCGGGCTTGACCAATCCCTCACCCTTCCCACTAATACTATCAATCTGACCGGCGTGGTTAGCGACGACGGCTTACCGACTGGCGCCTCCGTGACTTCCACTTGGAGCGTCATCAGTGGTCCGGGCATCGTGACCTTCGCCACCGTCAATGCACCAAGCACAACCGCCACATTTGCGACGGCCGGCACCTACGTTCTGCGACTGACCGCCAGCGACTCGGTATTGACCAGCAGCGATGACATTAGTGTCACGGTAATGCCAGCCAACGAGCCGCCACAGGTCAGCGCGGGGGCGGATCATGCGACCACCCTGCCGGCGACGGCAAGCTTGGCCGGTGCGGCGAGCGATGACGGACTGCCTGCAGGCAGCAATCTGACGGTGGCATGGTCCATGGTGAGTGGTCCCGGAGCGGTGACGTTCTCCAATCCGGAGGCTGAGGCTACGACCGGCTCGTTCAGTGCTGCCGGCATCTACGTGCTACGGCTGACGGCCAGTGATTCAGTCTTGACCAGCAGCGATCAAGTGAGCGTGACGGTTAATCCGGCAGGCCCGCCACTGCCGCCGGACCCTGTGACGGTCGCGCCACCGCTGGACCGCACCGTGCCCACAACGGTGTTTGCTGCGACGGAATTTCTCTACACGGGCAGCAATCCGATCCAGACAGGTGTGGTGCCGGGAACAATTCAGCCTCTCCGGGTGGCGGTGTTGCGAGGGAAGGTCAGCGCGCGCGGCGGTAATCCCGTTTCTGGGGTAGCCATCAGCGTTCTCAACCATCCAGAGTTTGGCCAGACGCTGACCGCGCCGACGGCGCATTTGACCTGGCAGTCAATGGCGGTGGCGTGGTAACCATCAACTACGAGAAAGCCGGACTGCTGCCAGTGCAGCGCCAGATCAAGGCTCCCTGGCAAGATTACGCCTGGCTGCCGGAAGTGGTAATGATTCCCCTCGATGCCCAGGTTACCACTATCCAAATGAACTCGAGCGCGCCGATGCAGGTGGCCCGCGGCAGCGTGGTGACTGACAATGACGGAGTCGCCAGGCCACCCTGCTGTTCCCGGGTGGAACCACGGCGACCATGATCCTGCCGAATGGATCCACCCAGGCCCTTTCCAGCTTGCAAGTGCGCGCCACCGAATACACCGTCGGCGAGAACGGCACGGCCGCCATGCCGGGAGATTTGCCGCCACAATCGGCGTATACCTATGCCATCGAGCATAGTGTGGATGAAGCTTTGGCGGCCGGGGCGGTGTCGGTCCAGTTCAGCCAACCGGTGGTTCACTACCTGGAGAACTTCCTGAGGGTGAAACCTGGCCAGATAGTGCCCGCTGGCTACTATGACCGAAGGCAGGGTGCGTGGGTCCCGTCGGACAACGGACTGGTGATGCACATTCTATCGATTGTCGACGGCCAAGCCATTCTGGATCTGGATGGCAACGGACAGCCCGCCACACCCGAGGCCTATGCGGCGCGCGGCATCACCGGGGCCGAACGCCAGCAGTTGGCCAGCCTCTACCAACCGGGCCAAAGCCTCTGGCGGGTTCCGGTGGATCATTTCACGGCCTGGGACTTCAACTTCGGCTTTCCCATTTCGCCGGGCCAGGTCCCCAATCAACCCGAGGGACAGGCGAAGGATCAACAACAGGAGAGGCCCGACTGCCAAACAGGTTCGATCGTTGAATGCCAGAACCAAGTGCTGGGAGAAGCCCTCCCGATCGTCGGCACTCCCTTTGCTCTCCACTATCGCAGCGATCAGGTGGCAGGCCGCCGCGTGGCCCGTCAGTTGGATATTCCGCTGACCGGCGCCACATTGCCGGAGGGGTTGCAGCAAGTTCGTCTGGTGGTCAACATCGCCGGTCAAGAACTCCGCTGGGAGTTTGCTCCTGTGCCGAATCTGCGCCACAGCTTCGAATGGAATGGACGCGATGCATACGGCCGCCCGCTGAACGGCACCCAGAAGGCTCAGGTCCATATCGGCTACGTCTATCGCCCCGAATACTCCGGCAGCTACCGTTTCGCTCTGCCCACGGGTTTCCGCATACAGGGCGTCAGCGGTGCGGGCGGTGGCGACGGTGATCGAGGTCCGAGCCCCCATCCTTGCCTGGCAAGACTATGAAGTCAATCTGGGTCTGTTCGACGCCAAGTCCTTGGGGCTCGGTGGTTGGCGGCTAAGCCATCATCATGTTTACGATCCCGTGTCGCGTATGCTGCTGGAGGGCAACGGCCAGCGGCGAGGCATCCAGGCGGTGGCCGAAGTCATCTCCACAGTGGCCGGAGGCGGTCAGAATGAGGGCTGGTCCAGCGTGCCCGGAGGCGTCCCTGGACCCACTGCCAGTTTCAATCCTAAGTACCTGGCCGCCGCAGCTGACGGCAGTGTCTTCGCTAGCGACGGCAACCTGCTGGCCCGGCTGGCCCCTGACGGGCGGCTCAGCCGTGTGCCTGGCTTCAACGGCGAGATCCGTGGACTGGCAGTCGATGAGCTGAGTCGCCTCTATATCGCCAGTTCCAGCCAGGTGCGTCGCCTGAATCCGAACGGCACGCTCACCGTGGTGGCCGGCGCAGGAGTTTCGCCCGGCTACAGCGGCGATGGGGGGCCAGCCACCCAGGCACACATCAACGTCTCTGCCGGTCTGGCGCTGGCGCCTGACGGCACGCTCTATATTGCCGGTGGCTCCCGCCTTCGCAAGGTCAGCCCTGGGGGTACCATCGAGACTCTGGCTGGCGACGGCGTGGCGGCCTACAGCGGCGACAACGGACCGGCACTTTCGGCTCGGGTCAACAACCCGGCGTTGCCCACCGTGAACCCAGACGGCACGCTCTACTTTACTGACTTCAATCCGGCCGCCTCCGGCAGCTTCCACATCCGGCGCATCACCCCCGGCGGCATTATCAGCACTGTGGCCACCACTAACATTGTGGAGGCCATGGCGGCGGCATCAGATGGGTCGTTGTATTTTGCTGAATTCAATGTTGGATTTACCATCTTTGGCTCCCGGGAGTTTGCCGGGGTGTCCCGGCTGCTGCCGGACGGCGGCCGCCAGTCGGTAGTTCCCTTCCAGATGTACCGGGACCACGGCTTCGGAATACTGCTGGGGATCAACGATGGCAGCTCGCCGGCTCGCGCGGTAGCCTACCGGATAGACGGACTCACCCTCGCTCCGGGCGGGGACCTCTACCTGAGCCACACGGGCCGCGTGCGGCGCGTCCGTGTCTCCATGCCCGAGCTGCATCCTGGGGAGAACCTGATATCGTCCCTGGACGGCAGCGAGGTCTATGTCTTTGACGTTACCGGCAGGCACCTGCGGACAATCGACGCCCTCACCAGTGGGCTGCATTATCAATTTGACTACGATACGACCGGACAACTCATCTCCATCACTGACGGCGCCAACAACGTCACCACTTTGCAGAGCAGCGGCCTGGCGCCTCAGGCTATTGTCGGGCCTTTCGGCCAGACCACCAGCCTGGCGGTTGACGGCAACGGGTATTTGAGTGCCGTGACCAATCCCGCCAACGAGTCCGTCAGCTTCAGCTACCATTCGGAGGGCCTGCTGGCGACGATGACCGATGCCCGCCAGCACGTCTACCAGTTTCAGTACGACGCGGATGGGCGGCTCACGCAAGATGCTGACCCTAGCGGAGGATTCCTGAGCTTGAGCCGTAACGAAAGCCCAGGGCAGTACCAGATCAATCTCAGCACGTCCCTGAGCAACACCACCAGTTACCTGGTGGAATCATTGCCTGCGGGCAGCTGGCGACGCCTGAACACCTTCCCCGACGGGACACGCTTGGTCCGGACCTTCAGCATCCATGGCACGGAAAGTACGACGGCGCCAAGTGGGAGCACTTCCAGCCTCGTCCAGGGACCCGACCCGCGCTGGGGCATGCAGGCGCCGCTTGCGAGCAGCCTGGTCGCGACCACACCCGGCGGGCTGAGCGCTACCGTCAGCAGCGGGCGTACCGCCAATCTGTCGGAGGCTTCCAACCCTCTCAACCTGACCACCCAGACCGATACGGTGACGATCAACGGACGTACTTACAGCAGCACCTACACAGCTTCGACTCGCAGGTTCACCAACACCACGCCGGTGGGACGGCAGAGCACCAGTGCGGTAGATCACTTGGGCCGGCTGCTGCAGTCGCAGTTCGCCTTTCTGCATCCGGTACGCTTCAGCTATGACAGCCGGGGCCGGCTGGAAACGATCCAACAGGGGAACGGCGCCGAAGAGCGCACCACAACTTTTGCCTACAATAACGAAGGCTATCTGCAGACAGTGATCGATCCGTTGAGCCGCGTTGTTCGCTTCCAATACGACCTCGCTGGACGTGTTATGGAGCAGACGCTGCCGGGCAATCGTGTGATCAGTTTCAATTACGACGCAAGCGGCAACCTGGTTTCACTCACCCCGCCGGGCAAGCCACAGCATGGCTTTGACTATACCGAGGTGGGTCTAATGAAGGAGTACGACCCACCCCTGGCTCCCCACACCGGGACCCGGGTTACCACCTACAGCTACGATACCGAGCGCAAGCCCACGCTGCTCACCCGGCCGGATGGCCAAACGATGGCCTTCGACTATGACAGCGCTGGAAGGCTCAGCGCCCTCAATCTGCCAGGACGCCAGCTGACTTACGGCTACAGCACGACGACAGGAAACGTGACCAGCATCACCGACTCAACTGGCAGCTCGCTCAACTACACCTATGACGGTTCGTTGCCGAAGAGTACGACTTGGAGCGGCACCGTGAATGGCTCCGTCAGCCGCAACTACGACAATAACTTCCGCATCACCTCGCGAAGCATCAACGGCAGCCATATCGTGAACTTTGGCTATGACAACGATAGTCTGCTGACGAGCGCCGGAAGCCTGACTCTGGGGCGCAACTTGCAGAATGGCCTGCTGACGGGGACCACGCTGGGCATGCGTCACTGACGGCTGGGGCTACAATAGCTTCGGTGAACCGACCAGTTACTCGGCCTCGGTCAGCGGGTACACCCGGTTTACTCGACCACCTTTACCCGCGACCAACTCGGCCGTATCACCACCAAGACCGAAACCATCCAAGGCGTGACCGACAACTATGTCTACAGCTACGATCCGGCAGGCCGGCTGGAGACGATCACCAGGAACGGGGCGCTCTTCTCGGCTTACGCCTACGACGCCAACGGCAACAGACTGAGTGCCCAACGCGCCACGAATCCCGAACCCTTGACCACTTACACCTATGACGCTCAGGACCGGCTTCTGACTGCGGAATCGGGAGTAGGAACTCCGCATTTGTTCACCTACACCGCCAACGGCGAATTGCAGTCCAAAACCAACGGGTCGCAGGCGACCACCTATCAGTACGACGTCCTTGGCAACCTGCGCCACGTCTCGCTGCCCGACGGCACCCAGATCGATTACGTCATCGATGCTCAGAACCGCAGAGTCGGCAAGAAAGTCAACGGCGTCCTCGTGCAAGGCTGGCTTTACGCCAACCAGCTGAATCCCATCGCCGAACTCGACGGCAGCAACCAAATCGTCAGCACGTTCGTCTACGGGAGCCGATCGAACGTGCCTGACTACATGATGAAGAACGGCGTCAGCTACCGCATTATCAGCGATCACCTCGGCAGCCCGCGTCTGGTCATCAACAGCACGCGATGGCTCGATCGCCCAACGCCTCGACTACGACGAATTCGGCAACGTCCTGCAAGACACCAACTCCGAACTTCCAGCCATTTGGATTCGCCGGAGGCCTGTATGACTCTCAGACCCAACTTATTCGCTTCGGCGCCAGAGACTACGACCTGCAGACTGGCAGATGGATGGCCAAGGACCCGATTGGCTTCGAAGGGGGCGATCCGAATCTCTACGGGTATGTGGTCAATGATCCGGTCAACTTCGTTGACCCTACAGGTCGAGACATCTGGGACATCCTGGGCGGTGTTTCTGACTTCTCAAACGGCTTTACAGATACTGTCACCTCTGGTTTTGGATTGGGCAAACTGTTTGGCTTGCCGAGTTTGAGCATGTCTCTTCACCGGAGCTGGGGAAACATCGTAGACTCATGCTCGGGATCGTACACTGCTGGCCAGTGGGCCGGTCATCTCTGGGGTACTCGTGGCACTTCCAGGCAGCGCGTTCAATGCCGGAGCAAGCAGCGTCTTCTATAACGGCAGAGGCGCACTGGAAGCCGCCCAGCTAGGTAAGGGAGCTGGGAAGATTCTGTCCGACACGACCGGAGGGAAAATCCTGGCCGCGATTGATGCTCATGCAGCGCTGCCGGAGGCCGTCTGGGGTGTGGCCTCGGCGTTCTTCGCCCTCAACGCTAAGGGCACAGTGCAGGTCTTTCTTAGGCCATCTGGCGGGCCAATATGGCCAGTTGTCGAAAGCCCAATCCTCAATTTCCTTGGTAGGGGGATCCTGCCGAGGTAATGCGAACGAGTTCACCTTTGCGGCAGTAGGCGACTGGCCAATCGGGTTTGAAGGCGGTCGGGACCACAATTCTTGGTAAGGTGATCGGGACTATGGTGTCAAAGGTCTGGCGATTTTTGATATGGCTCGGCATTGGACGCGAAACGCGGATAGATGATACGTCTGAGTTAATAAGAATAGGGCGGGATGAGTACAAGTATGTGGAAGGTGAGCGAAGCCTCGTTCTTCAAATTGATATGGCAGTAGGTAAGTCGGGTAAGAGGATCTATCCTACGACAATAAAGAGGTGGCTTCCTCCCTACCAAGACGAGAAGATTACGGAAGCGGATCGGCACAGAATCGCGAACAAGATCGCCAATTTTTTTGCCCGGCAAGGAATTTCAGCTGTGATCGACGATTAGCCGGATTCCATAAAACGAGATTCTTCTAAACGCACGGGGAAAGAGGGAGACAGAGGGAGGAAGGGGGAGGAAAGTGTCAAGTCTCGACATTAAACATTAGACCACATCCAGTTTGGTTGCTTCTTGGCTGCTGCGCTGCTTGGCTCGGCTCTGTCGCCAGCCTTGACTATCTTTCTTCGCCTCACCTTGCTTCATTTGGCTTCGCGTTTTCCCTGATGGGAGTGGGGGTGGTCATTGCCTACGTGACCCTGCGCTTCAGAGGATTGCACTTCATGAACTCCATGGGGCGAATCGAGGTCGGGTTGACCGTCCGGACTAAAAGATTCAGCTTCAGGTCAATTCTCAGAGCTCTCCCCACTTCTGGATTTCGTAAGGAGCCGACCAAGATAAGAAACGTCGTTGTCAAGGGCTGGCTGGGCAGGATACTCTTGCGTCGATTTCTCCGGTCCATTGCCTGCGGCTCAACGTGATGAGAATCTTTCTCTCCGCAGTTTCCGCGCAATTCAAAGCCTGTCGTGACGTGCTGGCCAGCGACCTTCGCGCTGTCGGCGCCGAGGTCGCGGTGCAGGAAGACTTTCAGCAGCACGGAGGAACGCTGGCGGAGAAGCTTGAGAAGTACATTGCAGACTGCGACCGCGTGATCGCGCTGGTCGGGGACGCCTATGGTTGGGAGCCGGAACCTGGGGCACTTCCGGCTGGCAAGCCTCGTCGCTCTTACACCCAATGGGAATACTTCTTTGCCCAGGGGGAACGGCTGGACGGCGGACGCCAGGCAGCAAAAGAGACTTTCGTCTATTTTGCTTCCGCCAACTTTCTGGCCTCGAATCCAGTCTCCCAGCCCGAGGAGGCCGCTGCACTCCAGCAGGAATTCATCGCCGAGATTTGCCGCAGCGGCAAGGATCGCAACCCCTTTGGCTCCCTCCATGAACTGCGCGCTCTGGTGCTGCGCGATGGCTTCCGTCTTGGAGAGCGGAAGCCGCCGCCACAGAACCTTCCTTATCCTTCCCTGGGCAACCTCTTCAAAGGCCGCGAGAGGGTTCTTTCCCAGCTTCGCCAGAGTTTACTGAGCGCTCCGGGCGCTCATGCCACGGCCATTGTAGGCAAGGCGCTGCATGGCCTGGGTGGTGTGGGCAAGACACGTCTGGCAGTGGAGTATGCCTGGCAGCATGAGCAGGACTACAGCGCTCTGTTGTTCGTGGTGGCCGATTCGGAGTCGAATCTTCGCCGGAACCTTGCCGCGCTGGCCGGGCCTCTGGTGCTGAATTTGCCCGAAAACCAACTGCCTGAGGAAGAAGCTCGCATGGCGGCGGCGCTTCGCTGGCTGGACCAGCACCCTGGATGGTTGCTCATCCTGGACAACGTGGACACGGCTGAAGCCGCCGCGGCAGCGGAAGACTTGCTAGCCCGCCTGCGTGGGGGGCACGTGTTGATGACCAGCCGAATCTCCCAGTGGAGCGGCAGTGTTGAGCCGCTGGAGTTGGACGTGCTCGATCCTGACGAGGCGGCCCGCTTTCTGTTGGAACGAACCGAGCGCACCCGCAAGAGGCGTGCCAGCGACGAAGCGGACGCGGCTGAGTTGGCCCGCAAACTGGGTGGCCTGGCGCTGGCTTTGGAACAGGCTGGCGCTTACATCGCCTATCGGCGCATCGCCCTGGCAGACTACTTGCGCGACTGGATAGCCCACCTGCCCTCGGTGCAAACCTGGCATAACCCGCAGTTGATGAAATATCCGCGCAGCCTCGCCGTCACCTGGGAAACCACGCTGGCTCAGCTCGGTGCTTCGGAGATCGCCTTGCTATACCTGTTCGCTCACTTGGCGCCCGACCCGATCCCACTCTTTGCGATGGAAGGGGAGGCGGCTGAGCAGGTTTGGCGTGATGCCATCACGCTCCTTCAGCCAGAAGCGGCGGCTGGCGGCAGCGAGCCCGGCCAGCTTTCCGAGGCTGTCGCCACGCTGTCCAACTACAGCATGCTGAAGTGGGACACTGAACAAGAAACCATTACGGCCCACCGGGTGGTGCAGGAGATCCTCCGCACTCGCGTGCCCGCAAGTCAGAGGAAAGCATGGGTTGCGCTTTCTCTCCGGCTGCTGGATGCAGCGCGACCCGGAGATCCCACCGACGTCCGGACCTGGTCGCGCTGGAATCTTTTGCGCCCGCACGTAGCGTATGCCGTGGTTGAAGCAGATCAAGCCGGAATCACTCATCCAACGGCAGGGCTCATGAACGAGCTTGGCGTTTTGCTCCATGCGAAAGCCCTTCACAAGGAGGCCGAGCCCTTGATGCGGCGGGCGCTGGCCATTGACGAGCAGAGTTTCGGCCAGGACCATCCCAACGTCGCCAGCGACCTCAACAACCTGGCCCAGTTGCTGCAGGACACCAACCGGCTGGCCGAGGCCGAGCCCTTGATGCGGCGGGCGCTGGCCATTGACGAGCAGAGTTTCGGCCAGGACCATCCCAACGTCGCCAGAGACCTCAACAACCTGGCCGCGTTGCTGAAGGACACCAACCGGCTGGCCGAGGCCGAGCCCTTGATGCGGCGGGCGCTGGCCATTGACGAGCAGAGTTTCGGCAGGACCATCCCAACGTCGCCATCCGACCTCAACAACCTGGCCCAGTTGCTGCAGGACACCAACCGGCTGGCCAAGGCCGAGCCCTTGATGCGGCGGGCGCTGGCCATTGACGAGCAGAGTTTCGGCCAGGACCATCCCAACGTCGCCATGCGACCTCAACAACCTGGCCCAGTTGCTGCAGGACACCAACCGGCTGGCCGAGGCCGAGCCCTTGATGCGGCGGGCGCTGGCCATTGACGAGCAGAGTTTCGGCCAGGACCATCCCAACGTCGCCAGAGACCTCAACAACCTGGCCCAGTTGCTGCAGGCCACCAACCGCCTGGCCGAGGCCGAGCCCTTGAGCAGACGGCACCTTGCGATCTTTTTAGACTTTACCCGCAACACCGGCCACGAACACCCGCACCTGCGCGCAGCCATCGGAAACTACGCGGCCCTGTTGACCGAAACAGGCTTGCAACCAGAGCAAGTCCAGGCGCGGCTGAAGGACCTCTTTCGGGAATACGGGATTACCCTTGAAGCTTCGGCGTGAATCGAGTGAAGAAGGACCGGTCACCGCTCCAGCTTCACGTCAACTTGATCGTTTTCCCCGCTTTGGCGGCTTCGTAGATGGCTGTCATGAGCTGCAGGTCGCGCAGACCTTCCTCACCGGGAGTCAGGGGATCGCGGTTTTCCATAATGCACTGGGAAAAATGGTCCATCTCGGCAGCGAAATGATCTCGCTGCGGATAGTCTCTCTCCTCCAGGGCATCCCCGCGCCGCACGCGCATGCGCAGGCCCGTGTAGCTCAAACCGGGCTCTAACTCGAACCAGCCGCTGGCAGTGACTCCGCGGAAACGATTCAGGGACGCATCGTAACTGGAGGTGCAGTTGGCCAACACGCCGCTCCGGAAGCGGAGCTGGAAGTTGATCGTCGCTTCCACTTCCTTGAAACGCGGGTCAGACCGGTTGGTGGTCTCCATGGCGTTGACCTCGATGGGTTCCTCGCCGGAGATGTAGCGCGCTGCCTGCAAGGCGTAAATTCCAATGTCCATCAGCGATCCGCCACCGGCCATGGCCTTGTTCAGACGCCACTGGTTGGGGTCGCCGATGTTGAAGCCCGCATCCGCCAGGACAACTTTCAGCGGTCCCAGCTCCTGGTCCCTGGCGATCTTGATGAGCGCTTGCGTGTAAGGCTCATAACGAAGGCGGTAAGCTACCATCAATTTGCGATTGGCCTTCCGGCAGGCCTCGATCATTTCCTGACAGTCTTTGGGGGAGTTAGCCATGGGCTTTTCCGTCAGGATGTGCTTGCCGGCCTGCGCGCCGCGGATGGTGTACTCGGCGTGCATGCCGTTGGGGAGAACGATGTAGATGATATCGACCTCGGGATTGTTTCGCAGCGTATCGTAGTTCTGATAGTTGTAAATGTTCTTGGCCTCGACTCCATAGCGCAGAGCCAGATTCCGTGCCTTTTCCGGGCTCCCGCTGACCAAGGCGACCACTCTCGACCGTTCGCACTTGGCAAACGCCGGCAGGATCTGGTTCATCGCCAGCCGCCCCAGTCCCACGATGGCCCATCCCAGTTTCTTGCCGGGGGGCGCGGGAATTTCCTGAGCCAGCGAGGGCATGACGAGCGCAGAAGAAAACTGGGCCGCCACCAAACCCTTGCCGGCCTGCTTTAGGAAGACTCGCCGGGACATATCGCGTTCTGGTTGCATGAGTATTCCTCCTCCTGAAAATCCCCTCCTGGGCGGGGTAGCGTGCGGCGCCGGGGTGGGTCCAGCGTGAGAGGGACCCCCTGCCACAAAAACCGCGGCGTCCCCCTTGGCAAGGAGGACAAATTCTGGGAATTTCATTCTTGGTGGTGCCACCCCGGGGGCATCAGCAACTCGTCTGAAAGCTCAGAGCCTGATTAGATTGGAAACTTGCAGACCAAGGGGCAGACTTCGCTTGTAGTCCGGGCTTCAGCCGAGAGACGGCGTTCTATCCCGTCTGAAAGCGGACTCTCAAGACCAATGAAAAAGGGACTCTGACAGCCCAAGAAGAGGAAAAGGCGGCAGCACCTATCTTCTGGCACCAAAATGCTTGTACCTTAACTTTTCACTTCTCCATCAAGCTCGTCAGCGTCAAGGTGTCGCCGTCCTGAGTGCCTTCGGCAACTACCTCAAGCCCTTTATCCTTGCTCGACTTTTCAACTAAGGCCTTGGCTTTCTTGCTGCCTTCGGCGTCAAATTTCACGTACTTTCCGCCGGCAAAAATCCCATAGCCGCTGGAAGCACAGTGGTCCATCAGAGAGCACTCTTTAGTGTGTTCCGCAGCCTTGGCAACATCTTTCATTGCGCCGCCGCACATCTGGTCTATTAGATATCCAGTCAGAGTCACCTTCTTTTCTGCCAGACTCGTGACACCCAAGGCCAGGATTACGAGGACGGCAAGGCTCGTACCGACGATTGTTTTTCTCATAGATCGCTCCTTTATAGGATCTGTATTCAACCGTTCAACCCAAAAACGAGAATTTTGGTCTCGTTTCATGTCGGGGGTCGACCCCCTGCCGCAAAACAACGCGGCGTGCCCCTTAAAGCTGCGAAGGAGTTCCGGCTGCGTAGGGAACGGCCGCTGTGCCCGTTCCTGGTGGAGGTCAGAAGCCATTTCAACCGAGTGGCTTCGCTGCAACGGGAACGCTACGGCGGGCGTTCCCTACAGTGTTCGGCGTTCGAACTTGAGCGAATCATGAAACCGTCAACGATCAATGTCAAGTGCCGATGGGGGCGAGGCGCAAATCGATCTTTGTTTTCCTTCCTTCGCACTCATCGGGCGTCTTCGCGTTTCAGTGTCCCAACCAGTACTCATTGGGGCAAACCCTGAGATTTGTCGCGCACTCCATGGTGGTCTTGCCTGAGCGCCCTTCTGAAAATGCAGTTGCAATCATCGAGAGGTCACTTCCATAATGCCTAGCAAATGAGCCGCTACTCGTATCAGCCAATCGACAACTCGAGAATTCGAACACGGTCGATCCAGGAAAGAGCGACGAAGGTAACGATCAACAACTTTGCTCGGGTATACAGGAAGGGAAGCGGAATCGCTGGATTCGTGGACCACCTTCCTCGAATCCTGGCTGGAAACGACTTCCGCCGTGTCGTGGAGGCGATGCGTGTGGCCCGCTCGAAAAAGAAAGCTCTCCTTTGGGGACTGGGCGCGCACGTCATCAAGTGCGGCCTGAATCCGGTATTGATTGATCTGATGGAGCGTGGGTTTGTTACCGCACTGGCCTTGAATGGCGCCGGAGCCATTCACGACCTGGAAGTTGGGATTGCCGGGTCAACTTCGGAAGATGTCGAAAGCGAGCTGGAAACGGGCGATTTCGGCATGAGCCACGAAACGGCGCAATGGATGAACGAAGCGATTCAGCCAGTCGCAGTGCAGGGACTGGGCCTCGGAGAAGCCTTTGGCAGCTACGTGGAACAGAACGTCGCACGGTTCCCACACAGGAAACTCACTCTGCTGGGCCACGCCTATCAGCAAAGAATCCCTGTCACGATTCACGTCGCGATCGGGACCGATACCATTCACACTCATCCGGGATCTGACGGGAGCCTTCTGGGAAAGGGGAGCCTCCACGACTTTCGTCTGTTTACGGCGATTGTTCGTGACTTGAACGACGGAGGTGTCTATCTGAACTGCGGCTCCGCCGTGATCCTGCCGGAAGTGTTTCTAAAGGCCGTTAGCCTGGTGAGAAACCTCGGACACCCGTTGGGACAGTTTACTACCGTGAACTTCGACTTTCTCCAGCATTATCGACCCCACCAGAATGTGGTCTGCCGCCCCACTCGTACTTCCGGTCAGGGTATTGCTCTGACCGGTCACCATGAGCTGATGATCCCCCTGCTGGCCGCGGCTTTGATTGAGACTGACGCATAAATGACTGAGCATTTCCCAGTCCCACCGCCCCTCGAAGACCTGGAATCTCTGGGAACTCGGCCACCGGCACGCCGGTTTCCCGTGTGGACAGGCTGGGACGTGCTGTTTCTGCTCTGCTTCACCGCTTTCGCGGCAATCATGCTGGCGGCCATCGGAGATGCCGTCAGGCATGTGGTGCAGGTGAAACTCCCAGCTGTCCGTTTCCTGCTGCAGCCTTCCCATGAAGGTATTTACTTCATCTTTTTCCAGGCGGTGCTCGATTTTCTAATCTTGCTGTTTATCTATTTCACCGTGACGCTGAAGTACAACGCACCCTTCTTTGAATCCATCAAGTGGGCGGCCCGAGAGAAAATCCGGCCCACGACCTACCTGCCAGTCGGAGTCATGCTAGCCCTGGCTGTTATGGCTGCCTCGACCCTGTTTCCCAGTCCCACTGAGCCGCCGATCGAGAAACTTTTGAAAGTTCCGCTGGCTGCCTTTCTCTTCTCGGCTCTGGGAGTGCTGGTGGCGCCCTTTGTAGAAGAAGTCATTTTTCGGGGTTTCCTCTACCCGGTGGTAGAACGCCGCTTGGGGCGAATCACTGCCGTCGTAGCCACCGCCCTGCTGTTTTCCGGGATCCACGTTAGTCAATTATGGGGCAGCTGGCCGGCGATAGTTCTAATTACCGTTGTTGGCTTCACCCTTTCCACTGTCCGAGCCAGGACAGACTCCTTATTTCCGAGTTTCGTCATTCACCTCTCTTACAACTCGACGATCTGTCTGCTGTTTCTGGTGGGAGTTCTGGTCGAAGGATTCCCGGCGGAGAAGTAGCGGATTGGGCCGAGCCTAACCTGGACAGTGTTACTCGCCTGCGAATTCCTTCTCCAGATCGCCATCAATGAATTTGAAGAACCAGTCTTCGGTTAGAGTGTGGGCTTCCGCTAGCCACGGCCCGTAAGATCCTGGCAAGGCGGGCAGGTCTTTGCCGGTGGATTCCACGATGGTCTCCCAGAGAAGGGCGGGCAGCGAGTTTCGCTGACCGGTGGAGAAACGGATCGTGATTGTGCCGCGGGGCTGGTCCTCTTCAAAAGTGGCTTGCCAGGAAAAGCTTCTTGGCTTGGCGCTGACGTGGCCATCGAGGAAGAGCGTGTTGGGAAGTTCGATCGTTGTCTTGAACTTGTCTTTCAAAAACTGAAGCGCGTTTTCGCGGGAGAGGTCCACGTTCACGGCGTCGATGTAGTGCAGCCGCAGCGCTTCTATTCTCAATTCGGCTCCTTTAGGGTAAGCGTTGAACAGCTTTTTGAGGGCGTCCTCAGCGCGTCGCGCGAAATCGATCCATTGATATTCATCCCGCTCATGGATCGACAGAATGCCCGGTCCAATCTGGATGGCCGGCCATTTCCCACGACCCACGCGGAACAGGTGCTGGGCCGTATGGTACACCATCGTCTCGGGAAACTTGGCCGCAGGCAAGGTTTCATGCTCTGGGTAGTCGCTCATCACGCGCTCGTAGAAGCGCCCCAGCGCCATCTTGTAATAGGGGTCCGTCTTGATGCCCTGAGGATGTTGTTCCTGCAGCGTCCACTGGATTTCGGCCTGAGCCTCAACGAGCGGTTTGTTTTTCAGATGCCTGTGAGCCATAGGCGCTTCCTTAGTTCTTCTCGATCAACCGGCTTGAGCGCGCATCCTGTGTGAAAGGGCCTGGCTTCCTCCGGCAGCAGCTGAAGCTCAACCGTAAGGGAGAATCCTAACCACAGCGCGATTCCCTTATGAAGGCTATTGGGCAACCTCCAAACTTCGAGCACGCTGAAGAGCGTACGTTCCCAGGACCCATGCGGTTCCATGGTGAGCCCTGTTTGCGCACCTAAGCTAAGCCCACGTCTGGCTTCACCACTGTGGCTACCAATGGTGATCTTCAGCTGACTGCTGTAGCTGAAAGCTGTCGACCAAGGCTCATCTTCCTGCTATTGGCAACCAGTCCCTCGACAGGTAATCAGTCATCGTAATTCCAAGCAAGAATAGCAACCAGAGAAAAGACCCTGCGACGACGAGTTTGGTCAGGCTTGGACTATAGCGAACGTGCATGAAGTAAAGGATGACTAGGGTGGCCTTCGATACGGCGATGACCAGCGCAACGATGGTATTCAGCGGACCGAGATCGAGGTAGGCCACGGCGACTGTAATTGCCGTTAAGACCATGAGCGAGCCAAACACCGCGAAGTAGATTCTTACAGGAACGACGTGCACGGACATAGGTCAGCTTCCAATCAACGCTCCGGCCGAGCAGACAGTCTCTGGAGCGGCCAGAGAAAACTGCGGAGATTCCCTTCGGGCAACCGCGGCTCCCTTCAGCTAGAATCTAATGCAGGCCAATCAGGTAGAGCAGCGGAAATAGAAAAATCCAGACGATATCCACAAAGTGCCAGTAAAGACCGAAATTTTCGATGTGCGAATGGTATTGCGGCGTAAACCGGCCTTTGCGGGCGTCGTTGATCAGCCAGATTAACAGAGCAATGCCGATGACCATATGCAACGCGTGCATGCCGGTCATGGCGAAATAAAGGCCAAAGAAGAGTTGTGCCTGGCGGCCATGAGGTCCCGGATAAGAAAACCCCAGTCCCGGGATCAGTTTATCTTCGTACTTGTGGTGGTACTCGACCGCTTTGATCCCCAGGAAAGCCAGTCCCAAGATCATGGTCGCCACCAGGAAGAAGATTAGCATGCTCCGCTTGCCAGTTTGGGCTCCGTACACTGCCAAGGCCATTGTCAAGCTGCTGGCAATCAGGATGGCCGTGTTCACTCCGCCCAGGACCACATCCAGATGATGGCTGGCTTCGGCAAAGACACCGGGATAGGAAGCTCGGTAAACCAAGTAAGCCAAGAACAACCCGCCGAAAAACATCACCTCCTGGCCCAGAAAGACCCACATGCCAAGCGAAGCAGATTCCCGTTGCTGCTCGACGGTATCGAAGTGATGAGCAAGGGTGCTGGGATGAGCTGCCAAGTTCGTGTCAGACAACCTTTATCTCCCTGATCGAGTACTCGTACGGACCTTCGTTCACAACCGGAATTTCCTTGAAGTTCTCGGGCGGAGGAGGTGAAGGTGTACGCCATTCCAGTCCGGTCGCACCCCAGGGATTCGGCGAGGCTAAAGCGCCGTACTTCAGCGACCAAATAAAATAGATCATCGGTATGACATATCCCACTCCGAGAATGGAAGCGCCCGCTGAAGACATCACATTGAGTACCTGAAACTCTTCCGGGTAGGCGTGGTAGCGTCTGGGCATACCCAGGTACCCTAGAACGAATTGCGGGAGGAATGTCAGGTTAAACCCGACAAAGACAACCAGAGCTGAGAACTTCGCCCAGCCTTCCGGAAACATCCGCCCGGTCATTTTTGGCCACCAGAAATGCATTCCCCCCAGGTACGCCATGAGCGTTCCACCCACCATGATGTAGTGAAAGTGAGCCACGACAAAGTAAGTGTCGTGAACGTGAACATCCAAACCAATCGACGCGAGAAACAAGCCGGTCAATCCGCCTATCGTGAACAATCCCACAAACCCAAAGGCATAGAGCATGGGAGACTGATACGAGATGGAGCCTTTGTAAAGCGTCGCCGTCCAGTTGAACACCTTGATGGCTGAAGGAATGGCAACCAAAAAACTGAGGATCGAAAAGATCAAGCCCGCATAAACTGACTGACCGCTGACAAACAGATGGTGTCCCCAAACTAGAAATCCCAACACAGCAATGCCGAGGCTTGAAAACGCCACGAAGTGATAACCGAAAATGTATTTCCGCGCAAAACAGGAGATGAGTTCGCTGATCACTCCCATCCCGGGCAGAACCATGATGTACACGGCGGGGTGCGAGTAAAACCAGAACAGGTGCTGGAACAGGACGGGATCACCACCTAAGGCCGGATCGAAGATTCCAATATGGAACGCCCTTTCCAAAGCGAGCAGCACGAGGGTAATCGCTATCACTGGAGTTCCCAGAATCATAATGATGCTGGTAGCATAGTGGGCCCAGATGAAGAGTGACAGGCGGAACCAGGTAAGCCCAGGGGCTCTCATCTTGTGGATGGTCACAATGAAGTTGAGACCGGTAAGAATCGAGGAGAAACCCGTGATGAAAGCCCCCACGCCCGTCGCAATCACATATCCATTGGAATAGGTCGTGCTGTAAGGCGTGTAGAAGGTCCAGCCAGTGTCCACGCCTCCCATCAAGACCGCTGCTAGCGTGAACAGCCCACCGACGACATAGATGTACCAACTCAGCAGATTAATGCGCGGGAAAGCCAGATCCTTGGCGCCCACCATGAGTGGGACCAGAAAGTTACCCAAAGTGGCTGGAATCGACGGGATCAGGAAAAAGAAAATCATGATGACCCCGTGCATCGTGAACAGCTTGTTGTAAGTCTCTGACTGGACCATGTCGCCTTGGGGGGTTAGCAGCTCCAGGCGAATCAACACCGCAAAAAACCCGCCCAAAAAGAAGAAGAGCGTAATTGTGGCCAGATAGAGCAGCGGCAATACGCTTGTGGTCGCGGGTGAGCAGCCAGGACCGGATGCCATAATCGTTGTTCAAGTAATGCTCGTGCGTTTCGACCGGGACGGTGGGCGCAAGAAAAGTGCTCATGGGTTTCGACTCTGCTGTTCGGTGACGGCCGGCGCAGTTGGCTGGACGATAGCATCCGGCCGGACCTCCGGTTGTGGTCCCAAAGACTTGATGTAGGCAAGAATCTGCGAAAGGCCGTCTTCGTTGATCAGCCCCTGAAAAACCGGCATGACCGGTTGATAGCCGGCTACAACCTTCGCGGCGGGGTTTAAGATGGATTCTCGAAGGTAATTATCGTCTGCAATCGCAGTCTGCCCCGTTTGTAGAGCGACCGGCTTACCAAAGATCCCGTTAAGAACTGGCCCACGCCCTGTCCCGTCGGCCTTGTGGCACGTGTGACAAGCCAGGCTCTGAAACAGCCTTTGCCCCCTCGCAGTCATTGATTCTGCGGGAGGGCCGCCACTGAGCCAGGCCTGAAAATCCGCTGGCTCCATCACAACGACCCTACCGATCATTCCAGAGTGCTTGGTGCCGCAATACTCAGCGCAAAAGAGGTGGTACTCTCCGGGTTGCGTCGCTTTGAACCAGAGATGGGTATAGCGGCCGGGCAAGACGTCGGCCTTGACACGAAAGGCGGGAACATAGAAGCTGTGAATCACATCTTCCGACGACATGACCAAGTTGACGGCCCGGCCTACGGGTACGTGCAGCTCATTGATCTCGCGTTGACCTTCGAGATGCTGCAGCTTCCACATCCACTGTTTTCCGGTGACGTAGATAGGCATGGCATCGGACGGAGATCGGGAGAGTGTGAAAAAAATCTTGGCGCCCCAGCCGAAGATAATCATCACGATGAGGAAAGGAATGACAGTCCAAAGGGCCTCGAGTTTGGTCGATCCCGTAATCGGTTCTGGCAATTCCACCTCAGAGCGGCGGCGATAGCGGATAGCAAAGTACACAATCAGCCCGGCGATCAACACCGAAAAGAAAAGCGTGATGGCGATGAGGAAGAAATACAGGGCGTCGACCTCACCAGCCATCGTAGACGCCCGATCCGGGAATAGGGGAAATCCGGAGAACATGGTCTTTTGTGGGACTCTTAGACTGCCCGAGGATAGAGCATCGAGGATCGAAGATAGAGGATCAAAGGTGCTATCTCACCTCCTCGCTTCGAAATCCTCGGTTCAGGTCATGACCTTTTTGCCAGCTCAGTCGATCGAGGATTGCGCTTTACCTCTGGGTCGACTTGCAGAAGTCTGCTGATCTCTCAATCATTCTGTTTAGCATCGCTCCGATGTGTTGCCACGTTGAATCCAGAGACTGGCACTGCGTTCGATCAACATAGCCACAAGCTAATGCATGATCCAACCAAGCCTGCGTTTCCATTGCTTCGCCCAAGGCCTCGCTTAGCTTGTTCACAAAAGCATTGATGTATCGACGCCGAGCCCAACTTTCGGCAATCATCGCATTCACGGCTCGGGACGATCGCCTGATCTGATCTGTCAATGAGTACTTTTCTTCAATCGGAAAAGACTTCGTCAGTAAGAATATCTTTCTCGACTCCTCGAGGCCTAATCGGTATACCTCCAGGTCACGAAAACTCTTGATTACAGCCATGCGCTCCTCGATCTTCTATCCTCTACCCTCGATCCTCCTGAACCCCTTCGCGGCGCAGCATCACGGCAATGAACGTTCCCAACCCAATCACAAACGCCATTCCCAAAACGCGAGCCGCTGTCATGATGACGAAGCCATACTTCCCGGTGATCGGATCGTAGTGATAGCAAAACAGCAAGACTTGATCGACAACAGAACCAATCTTGTTCTGTGACGCTTCGACCAATCCCAAGCGCAGGTCTTTCGGCGCAAATTCAATCCCATAGAAGTAACGCGACACCCGGCCTTGCGGTGTCAGCACCATGATGCCACTGGCATGGGCGTATAGGTTCTTCTGAGAATCGTAGGTGTAGCGGAACCCCACGGCTCTGGTAAGTCGGTCGATGGAAGCCTGATCTCCAGTGAGAAAA
This sequence comes from uncultured Acidimicrobiia bacterium, assembly GCA_963752385.1. GTDB lineage: Bacteria > Acidobacteriota > Terriglobia > Versatilivoradales > Versatilivoraceae > CAVVYL01. The sequence continues at coordinate 357,689 of CAVVYL010000045.1, forward strand.
TGCCAGCCTGCCTCGGCACCTGAACGTTTGTACCGCTTCAGATAAGACTCCTTGACCGATTTGGCCAAAGCCGAGTCTTCTCTGGGATTGAAACTCACTGTCAGGACATCGAATTCTCGGCCGAGGTCAAACTTCAGAACTCTCAGGCTGCTGAGAAGTCCGTTCAAGACTTCGCTGCAAAGCATGGGACACTCGTGATAAACGAGCGAGAGAATCACTGGCCGGCTGCCGAAATACTCCTCGAGTTTCACGAGCCGGCCACTTTCGTCGCGAAGTTCGATATCAAGCGGTAGCTGCTCGTTGAGCCGCTGATCGATGCCCACATTCCGTACTGGTTCAGGAAGCTGAGACTGCGACAAGGCAATCCCTGAGAGCGCGGTGAAGGCCAGAGCCGCTATTACGGCGCAACGCAGAAACAGCAAGACGGCGAGGCGGCGAGGAATGCGTCGCTTCGTCAAGGACTTCATTGTGACAGCCCGGTTCATTTCGACCTACCTCACCTGTGAGCGCACGCTCCCAGCGTGCACGGTCTTGGCAATTGAACGAAACGGCTGATGAAGCCGCCGCGGGAAGAACCCGCTGGAAGCATGGACTCCCAGAAGAACCCCAGCACTTTCCACATCCTCCAGGGTTAACGTATTCGTGCGACAACAATTCGCCCCACTGGCTTTCCCGTTCAACTCTCCTCTATTTCGGTTTCTTCTCGTTTCGCCGCTCATCCCGTTCCCTGGGTCCCGTCTCCCCGTTTCTCTTCCAAATCCGCATGGTTATCCACCCTCCGCCCGCTGCCAGCCGACTACTGACCGCCCTCAGGCCGTGCCGGAAGCCCGCGCTGGGCGAGTAGCTCCATCGCCCGTTGAACAGGGATGCGAACCGTTCCCGTCTTTTCGTTGATCCAACCGTAACTGCTCAGCAAGGCATTCTCGTTGGCCAGGACCTGCTTCAGGACCGGCACCGGACTGGTTTCCAGTCGCGGCTGCGGAGGTTCCTTCGGCCTTTCAGCCATAATTCCCGTCGGCTTGGAGTCCACGGCCTCCTCGTGCTTTTCGAGAACCTCGAAGAGCCCCCACATCAAGCCGATCGAAACCAAAACCAAGGCGAAGAGCCCAACTCCAATCACTGCGATCGGGCGAACATGAACATCACGAACTTCGTGGTGCAGTTCGCCAGAAGGACTCTCTTGCCCATGAGAATGCTTAGTGTCCACTTTCCAAGGCCTCCGCAAAGTGGGGGTCGCGAACCGGAAGTACTGGCCTGGCGACTAGTTGGCGGAGAAAGAGGCCAAGCCAAACGCCGCCAATGCCGACGGGCGCCGCCAGGTCCATCCAGTGGGGATGCAGGCCGGCATGATGGCCGGTCGGACTGATCTGCAGGTACAAGTCGACGAAACGCATGACCAGAATCAACGTCACAACCTTGAGTAGCTTGTCACCGCTGCGCTTCAGTGAACGCGAAAGCAACAGAAGGAAAGGCAGGGCGAAATGAAGCAGGATCAGCGCCAGTTGAAAGAACTGCCAGCCTCCGGCAAGTCGTTTCACGTAGTAAGGCGTCTCTTCTGGTAGGTTGGCAGACCAAACGATCAGAAACTGCGAGAATGAGAGATACGCCCAAAGCATGACAAATGCCAGCGTTAGCTTACCCAGATCGTGAAAGTGTACCGCCGAAATCGCTTCGGACAGGGGCCTCCGGCTTGACAGGATAATCGCCAGAGCGACAGCGAACGGAAACGCGGTCAGGACCTGTCCGACGATGAATGTCAAGCCAAAGATGGTCGAAAACCAGTGCGGTTCGAGCGACATCACCCAGTCAAACGAAGCAAACGTCACGGTGGCGCCGAAAAAGACCAAGCCAGGCCCACTCAGCGTCTCCATACGCCCTGCTAGCCCAGGGTCGCCGGTTTCGTCCTGCTGGCGCGACCATTTGTTCAGAAAGTGAGCCAGGGCGGTCCAGACCACGAAGTAGAAGGCCGAGCGAAGAAGAAAGAAAGGGACATTGAGATACGGCGACTTATGCTGCAAAACCTTGTCTGCCTGGACCTGCTGCGGCTGCGCCCATTCGTAAAGATGTCCCACGCCGAAGGCCACGGGCAGAAACAGAATGGCCAGGGCTGGCAAAGTTCGAGTCGCTCCCTCGAGCAGGCGCCGGATCATCATTCCCCAGGCGCCGCCGGACAGATGGTGCAACATGATGATTGCAAGCGAACCAATCGCAATACCGGACCAATAGGCATAGGCAAAAAGGTAGGAGCGAAAGAACTGGTCCGGATTGGCTAAGGCGCCAAGACCGCACAAAGCCAGAGAACCGCAGCCCACGGCAAAAGTGCGTCGCTGCCACCGTTGCAACTCGGGCAGGTCGAGGCTAGCGTCTTCAATCATTGCTTTGCTCCCGCGCGCAAGAGACTGGCGCTCTGCTTCAGGCACATCACTTAGCGCAGCGTTCTGGCTAAGCTGCAAGGCGCGAACATAGGCCACGATAGCCCAGCGATCGCGGACCGGAATCTGTGCTGAGTAATCTTGCATGGCACCAAATCCGTTAGTAATGACGTCGTAGAAATATCCGGGCGGCGCTTGACGCAGGCGGTCGAGGTGATAGGAAGGCGGCCGACGGAAGCCGCGGCGCACGATCATCCCTTCACCATTGCCGATCCTGTCATGGCAGGGCGTGCAGTAGATGTTGTAGCGTTCCTGACCTCGCTGAAGCACTTGCAGGGTGACGCGGAACGGGAAGGTCTCTGCCGGCTTGCCGCCTATCTTGCCTTCGTAAAAGTGCGTATCCCCTCTCAATTCGCCACGGGCCACCGTGCCGTGAACGAGCGGTCGCGAGGCTCGCCCATCCTGGAAAAACGTGCTCGCTTCAAAAGCTTCGTACTTAGGCTGGTCGTGCATATCCTGCCGGCAGCCCATTGTGGCTATCAACGTAGTGAGAGCAAGGCAAGTGAAACGGATAACCGGAGAAACCAGGAAACGTGGATTTTCCCGCCGATTCGCCGATTCGCCAATTTGCCGGTTCAACAGCTTCAAGGTAGTGTCGTTAAGAATTGCCAAGCTCATCGATCAGTGCGGAACTTCGGAAATACTCCTGGGCTTCAGAGTTTCCAGAAAACGCCAGGTTGCGTCGCGGTCAAACTGAGGGTCCGTGGCTTCAATGCAAACAAAAAACCGGTCCCGGCTCGCCAGAGCAAACCTTGGGACATTGAAAATTGGATGATACGGCATCGGCAACCCATTCAGTGCCAGCATTCCTAGAACAGCCGTCAGTGCGGCCACGAGGACGGTTGTCTCAAAGGTCACGGGAATGAATGATGGCCAGCTATGCAGAGGACGACCGCCGATGTGAATCGGATAGTCGATAACCGCAGTCCAATACTGGAGCAAGTAACCACCAATGCACCCAGCAACACCTCCGCCGAGCACCAAGAGCGGCAGACGGTTACGGATCCCCATCGCTTCATCCAGTTCGTGAATGGGAAAGGGCGAGTAGGCGTCGATATTTCTGTAGCCGTAGTCATGAACACGCCGCGCCGCAGCGACCAAATCGGTCGGATTATCGAATTCCGCAATCAATCCATAAATCGGTGTGCGGGGTTTCATGATGTTGAGTTGTACTTCCCCTTGTCTGAGCCCTGATCTACAGCGGCGGTCACTCCGTTCCCTTGCCTTGGGCTACCTTTCTTTGGCCTGCGGGAGCTGAAATGCTGCTCCCAGACTCCCCCTACCCCGGTCCGGCGAAGGATGTGGGGCACGCTCAGAAGTTTTTAGTGGGGACTACCCGCTTCCTTCACTTCTGCCTGCGGCAGAATGGTACGCATTTCGAAGATCGAGATCATGGGCAGAAAGCGCAGGAACAGGAACAGCAAGCTGACGAAGAGTCCAATCGTTCCCAGGAACATGCCAAAGTCCCACTTGGTCGGGTAATACATGCCCCACGACGAGGGCAGGAAATCGCGATGCAGACTCGTGACAACGATAATGAAGCGTTCGAACCACATTCCGATGCTGACAATCACCGAAACCGTGAACAACGCGGTAATACTCGTGCGCATGCGCTTGAACCAGAAGACATGCGGTGCTACGGCGTTACAAAACAGCAGGGCCCAATACATCCAGGCGTAAGGCCCTTTCATTCGATTCAGGATCATGTAGCTCTCGTAAGGGTTGGCACTGTACCAGCCGAAGAAGGCTTCCATCATATAGCCGTACGCCACGATCAATCCGGTAACCAGGATGATCTTGGCCATGTTCTCGAGATGCCGCATGGTGATGAAGTCTTCCAACCCATAGAAAGCCCGGATGGGAATTGCCAGAATCAGCACCATGGCAAACCCGGCATAGATGGCGCCGGCCACGAAGTACGGTGGAAAGATTGTGGCGTGCCAACCGGGGATGATGCCGACCGCGAAGTCCAAGCTCACGATCGTGTGAACTGAAAGTACCAATGGTGTGGACAGGCCGGCCAGGAGCAGGTAGGCCGTCTCGTAGCGATTCCAGTGCCGGGCCGACCCGCGCCAACCCATGGCCAACATGCCATAAAGGAAGCGGGGAATGCGCTTCCGGGTCCGGTCTCGCAGCGTCGCTAGATCTGGAATGAGCCCGACAAACCAGAAAAGCAATGAGACCGTTCCGTAAGTGGAAACGGCAAAAACGTCCCAAATGAGTGGGCTGCGAAACTGAGGCCAGATCCCCATGGTGTTGGGATAGGGAAACAGCCAGTAGATGGCCAGCCACGGCCTTCCGGTGTGAAAGAGCGGATACATGGCGGCACAAGCCACGGCAAATAGGGTCATTGCTTCTGCAAACCGGTTGATGGAGGTCCGCCATTCCTGACGAAGCAGAAGCAAAATGGCCGAGATCAATGTGCCAGCGTGCCCGATCCCGATCCACCAGACGAAATTGATGATGTCGAATCCCCAACCCACAGGGTTCGTGACGCCCCAGGTTCCAGTTCCGACAAAGAGGAGGTTCGCCAAAGTCTGGACCAGCACGATCACCAGAACGAAACCGATACCGAAGCCAACATACCAGCCACGAGGCGTCTTGCGGGCCAGCACGACCGAGCTGATCTTGTCGGTGACCGAACCAAACGTGTGGCCCGGCTCTATGATCGGCGCCGCATCGGCTTCGAGAGTGAGAGTTTTCGAAGGTTGGTTCGTCTCCATGAACGCCTAACTCGTCTTCATTTCTGGATTGGGATTCTTCAGTGCGGCGAGATATGTAGTTCGCGGGCGCGTCTGCAGTTCCGACAGCAGACCGTAGTTGAGCTTGTTGGCTTTGAGCTTTGCTACGCGGCTGTTGGGGTCGTTGATGTTACCGAAAGTAATCGCTTCAGCCGGACAAACCGCCTCGCAAGCCGTGGCAATCTCGCCATCACGAATTTCACGACCCTCCCTTTCCGCGTCAATCTTCACCGCATTGATCCGCTGCACGCAGTAAGTACATTTTTCCATGACTCCGCGCGATCGGACAGTGACATCGGGGTTCCGGCCCAGCTTCAGGCTGGGCGTCTCCCAGTCGGAATAGAGGAGGAAGTTGAAGCGGCGAACCTTGTAAGGACAATTGTTCGCACAGTATCGTGTTCCCACACAGCGATTGTAGACCATGTCGTTCAAGCCTTCCTCGCTGTGGGCCGTAGCGTTGACGGGGCAGACTACTTCACAGGGGGCATTCTCACATTGCATGCACGGAATCGGCTGATGATAAGTAGCAGGATTCTCCAGCCCACCGGCGTAATAGCGGTCGACTCGAATCCAGTGCATCTCCCTGCCGATTATGACCTGTTCCCTGCCGACGACAGCAATGTTGTTTTCGGCCTGACACGCAATTGTGCAGGCATTGCAGCCTGTGCACGAGCTGAGATCAATCACCATGCCCCAGGCGTTTCCCTTGTACTTGCGCTCAGGATAAAGAGAGAGATCCTTGGGCGGCTCTTCTCCCATTTCACGCACGAAATCGGGATCCTGGCGATAATCCTCGAGAGTTCCGGCCCGAACCGGTTGCCGTCCCTCCATGCTGTGATGATGCTGAGTGCAGGCCAAGCGAGAGCGGCGTCCAGTCTTGCTGAGCTCCAAGCCGGAACCAAACCAAGCCGCTCCAGAGGGTCGAACCGCATACGCATTGAACCCGGCACCCATGCCAACGCGGCCCGTACGTCTCCGGCCATAGCCCAGATGAATTGTCACTGAGTCGTCGGGATGACCGGGAAGAATCCAGGCTGGGGCTTGAACACGGCGGCCTTGGAATCTCAATTCCACAAGTTCTTCGTTGGTCAAGCCCATCCGCTGTGCGGTGGCCGGGCTGATCAGCGCCGCGTTGTCCCAGGTGAGGCGCGTGTGCGGCTTCGGCAGCTCCTGCAGCCAGCCATTGTTGGCGAACTGTCCGTCGTAAACGTGCGGATCCGGCCGAAAGATCAGCTCGAGTCCGGGCGCGGTGGCGACCCGTTTGCAGCATCGCGGGTTGGGCAGCGAGCACCACGGGTTTCGCCGGCAGAGCCGAGTTTGCAACGAAGCCATCATGAAGTGACTTTCGCCAGAACTCTTCAAAGTCACCAGATGCCCTTTGGGAAACCGCAGCACTGGCCCTCGCGCCTGGCACCATGACCGGAGTGCTGGCAAATTGAGAGTTCCAATACTGCCGAATGCACTCGTAGCTCGATTGCTCCGGCTGGTCCGTGAAAGCGGCCATCAATTCATGAGCGGTCTTGCCATCATACAGCGGCGCGATCAAGGGCTGCAGGATGGTTACCGTGCCGTCATAGGCCCGAGCATCAGCCCAGGATTCAAGAAAGTGAGCTTGCGGGATGTGCCAGTGACACAACTCCGACGTCTCATCGTTGTAGAGACCCAGGTAGACACGCTGCTTGACTTTCGCGAGCGCGTCGGCAAAAGGGATATCGACCGGAGCCGCAAAGACAGGATTCCCCCCGAGAATGAGGAGGGTCTCGACGGAACCCGACTGCATGTCACGCTCCAGTTCGCGGAGCGACTCGAGCTGATCGACAGGATTCGCTTCCACCGGCTCAGTGTAGATCACTGTGCTGCCCACATTGCCCAAGGTGTGATTCATGGCGTGAGCCAGAGCATGGACGAGCGGTGGCTGGTGCTCGCCCGGGATCACAATGGTTGCGCCCGGATGGCGCTTGAGGTCCCGCGCCAAGGGGCCAACCCATGTTGAGCCCGTCAGGTTGGCTGGTTTCTCGATTCTCCAGGCAATCCCCAGCTCAGCAGCCAGGGCGAGCGCAAATCCCTCAACCTCAGAAGCCTTCAGCGGCAGACGATGATCGGCCATCGCCCCAGTATTGCTTGGCGTGCTTTCGAGCACGTACAGCCGGTTCATTTCTCTCTGACTCTGGTGGACCTTTCGACGTGTTGTAAAATCCCGTACATAGCGCAGCTTGCCGGGCCCGGTGGATAAGAAGTCGGCATCGAGGGACAGCACGACATCGGCTTTCTCAAGGTGGTAGCGAGTGGCCACGTCAGTTCCGAACGCTAGACGGGCCCCAGCCCTCGCTGGGTCGCGCCCCACAGGTTCGTATTGATGCCATTTGGCCGATGGGTAGTCGCTCAGCAACTTCTGTAGTTGACTGGCCAGGGTTGGCGAGGTGACCGTTTCGGTGAGAATTCGGAGACCGCTGCCCTTGTTCTGCTTGAACCGCTGCACCGCTTCTCGCATTTCGCTCAGAAACGCGCTCCAGGAACGGATTTCACCAAATTGCGTGATGGTTTGAGAACGATCGGGATCGTAGAGAGTCAGGATAGAAGCTTGAGCAAACACGTCCGTCGCCCCCAAGCTCGCGGGGTGTTCCGGATTGCCCTCCACTTTAGTGGGCCTTCCCATGTGGTTCTCAACCAATACCCCTTCCGCCAAACCGCTCAACAGAGCGGCCGTGGCGAAGAATAGAGGCTTGCCGGGAATGATTCCTTCCGGCGCGGTGACATAAGGCATGATGGGCTCGGCTGGCTGCTTCGTACATCCAGCAAGCCCGGCCAGCGCCAGAGATGCACCCATCAAGTGGAGGAAACGGCGCCGCCCTATGGGGTCCGTCCACCGATCTGACTGCTGCGGGAATTCGCGATAGAGGAATTCCTGAAAGCCATCGGTCGCGGCCAATTCCTCCAGGCTGCGCCAATAGAGCTGGCCGCGACGATCGGTGAGCTTGGCCCGCAGAAAGGCAAGATCGAGTTGCCCGTTTCCGGTGGTCATCGGTGGCAGGTGGAACAGCTGGTTAGACTTTGGATCTTGTATTCTTGGATCAGACGTTTGCCTAAAATCAGTTGGTTTGCTGGAGGTTCATATTCCATATTGAAGACTTGATCGAGAGGACGAACATATCGCTCAGGGTGCCGGTGGCAATCCAAACACCACTCCATCTGCAATGAGGCGTGCTGCCAGACTAACGGCATGTGATCCACGCGTCCGTGACACGTGCTGCATCCAATACCTTTGTTCACGTGAATGCTGTGGTTGAAATAGGCGAAATCTGGCAGGTCGTGAACTTTCGTCCAACGGATCGATTGATCCGTTCGGAAACTGGCCCGAACTGGTTCCAAAGTCGGACTGGCAGACCAGATCTGGGAGTGACAGTTCATGCAAGTCTTGGTCGGCGGAATATTAGCCACCGCGGAATTTTCGACTGTTGTGTGGCAATAGCGGCAGTCGATCCCCATCGCCGCCACGTGGTGCTGGTGACTGAACGGCACCGGCTGTTCGCGCGTCACACCTGCTTGAGTCACGTAGCCTGAACGGTTGATTGCCATCACCACGATGAGCAACCCGGCAATGACAAAAACGGCGCCGAAAATGCTAAGTTTTGAAAATGTGTTGGTGCTGCGATGGAAAATCTGTGGCACGTCTTCGGTGTTTTTCTAGGCCCTACTCGGAGCGGCGGAATGATTCAGCTCATCAAAGCGCTGGGTGAATGTAGCACCGGCACGCTATACCGTCAAGCTAACAACATGTGGAGTTAATCACCTGAGTTATCATTCCGATTCCATGGAATTGTGGTCGAGCACGAGTCCGGCAAGAGCGTTAATAAACGCCGGAGAATCGTTGAGACCAGGCATCATCTCGAACCGATTGATGCCGTGTCCAGCAGCTTCCGCACGGGCCTCAATGTCAATTTCACTCAGGGTCTCCACGTGGTCAGACACAAACGCGATCGGCACAACCAGCACGTTCCGGGTTTGGCGAATTCCCAGCTTCTGGAGCGTTTGATGAAGTGAGGGCTGCAGCCATTTACTTGCTCCGACCTTGCTCTGATAACACAGTGTATGCGGAAGTCGCCAATGACCTCGTTCGAGCAGGAGATCGACGGTCTGCTCAATCTGCCTTTGATAGGGATCGCCCCGTTCAATGACGCTGATCGGAACACTGTGCGCGCTGAAGACGAGATGGACTTCTTCCCATTCCGGAAACCTCGCGAGGCTCGTATTGATTCTTTCGACTAAAGCATCCAGATACCGGTCGTCTGAATAGAACTCGCGGACGATTTTGGCGGGCAGGTTCTTGAGCGGCGAGGACTGCACTTGACGATTCCACTCGTTCAGGCTACTCCCGGTTGTCGTCCGAGAATACTGCGGATAGAGCGGCAGCAGGACGAGTTCGTCAGGAGAAAAGGCTTCTGCCGCGCGCAAGGCTTCCTGCGTCAAAGGGTGCCAGTAGCGCATCGCAACAACAACACGGGCATCGCAGGACTGGCGTAATTGCATCTCCAGCGCTTGTGCTTGCCGTTGAGTGAACTCCAGGATCGGAGACTTCCCTCCGATCTCAGCGTAATGATCGCGGACCCTTTTGGCGCGGGTTGTCGAGATCAGCCTGGCGAGAGGCTCGCGAGCGATTCTTGAGAAGGGAAACTCGATAATGTCGGGGTCACGGAAGAGATTCAGCAAAAAGGGCTCAATTGCCTCAAGCGAATCGGGCCCACCTAGTTGGAACAAAACCACCGCAACGGATTTGCGTTGCTTCATGCCGAGTTTTGGGGCCTCCCTTCTGTCGACAAGCGCGCCTTTCTTCAGGAAGTTTAGCAAGAGTTCGGCGAAATTAGCGAGCGGCAGTCTCAATTTGTGACAGACTCTCGTCTTCTTGCTCCCGGATTGCGTCGGACTCCCCGATCGAAACGGGGACAGTGTTCGCGAAGCGGTTGCCGTCTCCGGCGCGCGGGCATTCCAGCACAACTGCCGAGGTCAGCGGCGATCTTTGCCCCTTAGCAGGTGACGTGCCTTGCTTGAAGCGGCTCTCCGACTTTGCGCATCTCTGTTCTTCCACGTTCCTTCGGTTGACTCCCCCGAACCTGCCAGGTAACATGGCTTTCTTAATAGCTTGGATGCATCGTGCGCACGGGAGACAAGACCTTTCTGCGAAAGCTAGCAAGCCTCCTGGCTTGGCTCTGTTGGCTTCGTAGGACGACTTTTTGGGAGAGGCCATGAGTATGTCGAACCGCGATTCCCTGTGGATGCTTGTCTTGATGGGTTTCCTGGCTCTGGCTGTTCAGTTTCTTCTCGTGTTGACGCGAAGGAGAATCAAAGGCCGGATCGCCAAGGATCAACCGCTTGCTCAACTCATGCGGACCGTTCTGCAGTGGGTGTTTGGAATTCTCAGTGCGGTCCTGTGGAGCCTGGCGGCGATCGGTATCCTGCAATCGATACCAGAAACTCGCGGGATCGCAGGCCGCATCGTGGCCTTGGGAGGACTCGTCTTTCGCGAAGTGAGAGACATCATTTTTACTCCATTTGTCAAAATGGGGACCTCTGAGATTTCGGTTTTCACCCTCTTTCAAGTTGTCGTTTTCATCGGCGCCATTCTCTTGTTGGCGGGGATGGCACGCCGGGTCCTATTGAAGCAGATTCTCAGCAAGACGCCGCTGGACCTCGGTATTCAGCATGCCGTGGCCACCTTCACACAGTACTTCGTGCTCGTGATCGGTTTCATGGTGGGACTGCCCACCGTGGGCATTGACCTCAGCGCGCTCACCTTTATCGCCGGTGCTGTAGGTGTCGGCGTCGGTTTTGGTCTGCAGAACGTCACGAACAACTTCATCAGCGGCATCATCATCCTGTTTGAAAGGCCGATCAAAATTGGTGATCGCATCGAGGTGGGCGATGTGAATGGCGACGTGGTTCATATTGCCGCCCGCAGCACTACCGTAAGGACGAACGACAACATTGCCATCATCATTCCCAATTCCAGTTTCATTTCGTCGAATGTCATTAACTGGAGCCACGGGGACTCGAAGGTCCGCTTTAGAGTACCAGTCGGGGTCGCTTACAGTTCGGATGTAAGAACAGTGGAGAGGCTGTTGCTCGAAGTTGCTAAAGAAAACGAGAACGTGCTCGAAGACCCGCCGTCGCGTGTGGTTTTCAAGGAGTTCGGCGAAAGCGCTCTTAAGTTTGAGCTCCGCGTCTGGAGTTCGCGATTGCTGCATCGGCGCGGTGTTTTGATCAGCCAGCTCAACTTCGCCATTTTTGAGAAGTTCAAGGAGCACGGTATTCAGATCCCCTACCCGCAACGTGACCTGCATTTCAAGCGTGACATGGCCACCTCACCTACCTTGAAGCCCCTGGAGACGTCGCCGCTTTCCAGCTAGTCCACGTTGGGGCGACCAGTTCACAAATCGGTCCAATTCTGTCCTTCGGTGCCTCGTCAGGGGAGAGTCCGAGGGGTGAGGGGCTCTGGCAAGAGCCACTTCAGCCATGGCTCCCTTGACACGTACCTCACCAGGCCTCCTCGGCGACAGCGGCCGCACGCGCCGTCGTTTGGGGTCGCTGTCCCTCGGCCACCCTCGTCCCACAAACGCGAGACGGCGGATGAATTCTGACCGGTTCTTGAAGATCGGTCGCAGCAAGTGACCCAAGCAGGTTGCGCTTTCATATGGTTGCACACCGTACCAGCGGGCCGGTCGGTTTGACATCGCCTGGATCCGAGGCGAGAATGACATTCTAAGGGTGAGGAGAGGTCGGTGAGATCTGGCTCGTGGATACCGGGGTCGAAGATTCAGTTGTTCAAGCTGCTGGGAATTACTTTCCAGATCGATCCCGCTTGGTTAATGGTCTTCGCGTTGATGACGCTGGCGCTGGCCACCGAGTTTTCGAAGGACTACCCGCACTGGAGTTCCTTCCATACTTGGTCCGTCGGGATTCTCACTTGTCTTCTGTTTTTCGCATCGATTATTTTCCACGAGCTGGCTCATAGTCTGGTGGCCAAGATTGCCGGGTTGCCGGTTCGATCGGTCACCTTGTTTATCCTGGGCGGCATCTCGCAAATCGGAAAAGAGGTTCACCATCCCGGGGTGGAATTTTTGGTATCGGCAGCAGGGCCTGCAGCCAGTCTGGGGTTGTCGGCAGCCTTTGGACTGCTCTGGTTTGCAAGCCGGGTGTCCTGGGAGACTATGGGTGCACTGGCGGAGTGGCTGATGCAGATCAATTTGCTCTTGGCACTCTTCAACCTGATTCCGGGATTCCCTCTGGATGGCGGAAGAATTCTGCGATCCGTCCTGTGGGGAATTTCTGGCAACTTTTCTCGAGCCACACGCTGGGCCTCGGTAGCGGGCAAGGGCACTGCGGCTGTGTTCTTTGTTGGTGGCTTAGCGCTGCTGTTGGCGAGTCATTTTCTGTACGGACTCTGGACTTTTTTCATAGGATGGTTTCTGTGGGCCGCATCGCGGGACAATGAGCGGCAGGTCGTCTTTCGCGAGTCCCTCGCCGGCCTCAATGCGGCTGATGTCATGATTTCCGACTGTCCGAGAGTCGAAGCTAGCTCCAACCTGGCCATCGTGAACGAAAGACTATCAACGGACTCCGCCACGTCTTGCTTTCTGGTGTTGGAATGCGGCAACCTCAAGGGGTTGATCAGCAGGGACCAGCTGGGCACGGTTGCTCCGGAGCAGTGGTCTACAGCTACAGTAGAAAGAGTCATGACGCCGCTGTCGGCACTCCGTTGGGTGAGTCCGCAGCAAGATTTGCTGAGAGTTATCGAGACCATGGATCGCGAGGGTATTCGCTACGTGCCCGTCCTGGAAGACGGCCGTTTGCTCGGCGTAGTGCGCCGGCAGGAAATCCTTCAGTTGCTGAGAAATCGATTTCAGACCGTGCCAGCGAGATGATCACCAAACTGCGAACGACACTTCGATGACTTTCGTCGTCCGTCTTGCGTCTAACCAGGCGAAATAACTTGCCATCTGAGAAAGACTTGTAGATGATAAACTGGGAGTTTGTGGGTTATCTTGGCTCATGGTCACGCCCTCAATCGCTTCAAGATGCTTGAAGATTTGATCCGCCAAACCGCTCGCGCTTCGGTCTTCTTGTTCTTTCTGAACGTTTCCTCTGAGGCGCTCGCCTTCAAGATCGTGGATTACCAGCGGAAACTGAGTCCGAGATTTCAGAAACAGATTCGCCGCGAGACTCGCTTCATTATTATTCATTCCACCGAAAGCCGTCTGCCCAGCGCCCTCAGAACGTTGTCGCGAGGTAAAGTATGGGGGGGACGCTATGTCACGCGGGGAGGGCATGCTCATTACCTGATTGCCAAGAATGGGACGGTCTATCGCATCTTAGACCCCAAGTATTGGGCGAACCATGCCGGAGTGAGCATGTGGAGAGGACTGGAGGGTCTCAGCGACTATTCGCTGGGAATTGAGTTGGAAGGCTATCATAACGTCCCGTTTTCCGGCGCGCAGTACCGGGCTCTCGGAAGTTTGCTCCAAATTCTCCAAAAGCGGTATGGAATCGAGGACCAGGATGTCTTGGAACATTACCGCGTAGCCTATTCAGCTCCCAACCATTATCACCAAGCCAGGCTGCGCGGAAGAAAGCTAGACCCAGGTTCTGACAACTTCGATCGTCTCAAAGCCGGTCTGACGGGCGACTCTCCCGAAGACCTTGATGTCGTTGCTGGTCGTATCAGTCCAGGTCTGACGTTGGCGCGAGCGGGCGGGCAAACTGTGCCAACTGAAGACACCGAGGAGGAAGAAGAGGAACCCGCCTTGGAAGCCAAGACGGGAGGCGACCTGAATCGAATCACCCGGACTCGCACGGCCTGGCAAATCGCCGGCTCTCAGTACAAGGCACCAACCACGATTTATCGTTTCCCAGACGGGCGATCCGTTCCAGGGAATCAAGTCTATGACTGGTCGGACATTCCTCCCGGAACTCAGGTGGACGTGGGGGTGGCCCAAAAGGTGGTTACCCCGCTGCTTGCCGAAGTCGTGGTTCCCGAAACCGGCTTGACTCAGTCGGCGTGGAAGATCGCCAATGCCCTCTACAATTCATCGCTGACGTTCTACATCTTTCCTGACGGCCGCGTGCTGCAGGGTAGCTCGATCTCTCAGGTCGCGGACGTTCCTGAGGGCACCAAGGTCCTGGTGGCGTATCGTGAGATCTCGAAACCTCAGACACGCAGCGGCATCGGTGAAGATCTGGAAAATGTATACTTGTCCTCCAGCACACTCTATCTGTTTCCCGGCAGGACGCTGCGTTCTGGTGACCAGATCGCGAACTTTGCTCAGTTGCCCACCAGAATCCGGGTGTTTGCGAAGGTGGAATGACGACGTCGTCTTCCTGCGGTTAGCTTGCAAGGTGAGCAGGGCTCCCTCAAGCGGGCTTCCGCGTACGGTAAGGCCCGCAGTCATTCCTCGTCCAAGTACGCGCTGCAATCGGTTTTCGAATCAGGACAGTTTCAGCTCTCTTGCTGAAATTCCGCAGCACGAAGACTTCACATCAGTGAAGCGTCTGGAGATATCTTCCGGTGCTGCAGTCAACGAAGACGGAGTGATCGCTGGATCCAAGGGTCTCGCCCCAAAAGACTCGCCAGGCGGGATTTGGAAAGCGCGGCGTGTACTCCAGCAGAAAGTGTACAGGCGCGTTCGGATTCTTTTTCAGGTAAGGCTTGCTTTCGTTAGCGGCAGTAGCATAGGCTGCGTCGGAGTCCACCTTCAACATCTGGTGGAGGAAGGGGCGGGCCTGTCCGCTTGAGCCCGACCACGACTCCTCGCGTCCCGGCAGCACCCCCTCGTACACGTTTCCCGGCGATTCGACTACAGAATAGGAATAGCTGCGAGCCTTCCCCAGTTGAGCTGAAACAAAGGTGGCCCTCCAAGCGGCAGCTTTGCCTGCCTCGTTGGCAACCTCTTTCAAACTGATGTCGGAGATCCGCAAGGGCTGTGCATCTGCAGCCCAACCTCTTGCCTGAAGATATATGCGCTGAAGAGCGAACCGTGCTGTCACTGGCTTAGGAGGGGGAGCCGGCTCGCGGGGCCTTTCGATTTCCCTCTTTGATTGTCCGGAACAAGCGGCCTGCAGCAAGAGCAGAACTATGCTGAGTAGCAGTTGCAGCGCGACGTATGGTCTCAATCCCATCATGTGCACATTTTAGCTGAACTTGGGGACAAGATTTCAAACTTACCGAGACGGGTCGTCTCCCGGAAGGCAACTCGCGCTGCCTACCGTGCTTCCAGACAAGCCGCCTTTCTCCGTTCTGCGACGAGGTCTTGCAAGTTTCCTTGCATGCTCCAGACTGCACAGCGACCGCTCAAGGCCTCATCGGGCTGGGCTTCAACTGGGCTGGGGGCGGCCACTCGATGAAGACACGATTGGCGGTCGGCCAGTCCGTTGTCAAGACCCAGCCTGCCTTGACCATCGAGTGTCGAGCCTATGGAGGCCGGCTTCGCCGGCCGACTGGTACGCTAGTGAAAGCTCCTGGCGGGTGATGTGGCGGTTGATCTCTGAGTACTTGATTGGGTTGACTTTTCCAGCGGGGTAGTACTGGTCCATGATGTTGACGTAGGTCTGGGGGGAGACCTCGTTAGCCAGGAATTGGAAGATGTTGCGGCTCTCTTCAATGGTGCCGGGCATGACCAGGTGGCGGACCAGAAGGCCGCGACGAGCCAAGCCGCGCTCATCGAAAGTTAACTCGCCAACCTGACGGTGCATCTCCATAATAGCTGCTCGAGCAGCCACCGGGTAACGCGGGGACTTGAGGTATTGCTTAGCTCGCTCCTCGCTCCAGTACTTAAAGTCTGGCATGTAGATATCAACAATGCCCTCCATGAGGCGAAGGCTCTCGAGAGAATCAAACGAACTCGTATTGTAAACGATGGGCAGGCGCAGACCCCGGCTGATGGCAACGGGCAAAGCTTCCAGAATTTGGGGAACGACGTGCTCAGGTGTGACCCAGTTGATGTTGTGGCAACCCCTTTCCTGGAGTTCGAGCATTATCTGTGCCAGCCGTTCGGGTTTCACTTCGACCCCCGCCTCATTCTGGCTGATGTCGTAGTTCTGGCAAAACACGCAACGCAGGTTGCACCAGGCAAAGAAGATCGTGCCACTGCCGTTCCAACCACGGAGACAGTCTTCTTCACCGAAGTGAGGGAAGTGGCTGGCCACACGGGCGTAGCGGCCCGTCCGGCAAACCTTCCTTTCATCCTGAAGTCGATTGATGTCACAGTCCCAGGGACAAACGTGGCAACGTTCCAGACTGGCCAGTGCTCGCTCCACTCGCTGCTGCAGCTCGCCAGATTCATAGAGTGCGACGTATTTCCGAATCGGTTCTTTCTGAGCAGTAATGGCTGGCACGCCCCACCCCGGTGTACGAATTCCGCTTGGATTTTCAGTTTAGCGTCTCTGAAGATGGGAGGCAAGGTGAACAGTGGACCCCCAAGTGGAAGCTCCGCGGAAGCATTCTCGGAGCCTCGAGGACTTTCCGAGTTGTGCTATAGTGTCGGTTTTCAAACGACGTTGAAGGCGTGTACTATCGACAAGAGAGCGGTCCAGTTCCATAGGCAGCCAGGGAAGCAAGTATCATATCCAAGGAGCGTTACTGACGCAATGGTCACCGGCGGTCCAACTGGCAGCGGCCCAGCCCACTGAGCCACCGCGGACTGATAAGTCTTTGTGTATCCTTGGGGAGCTACCGGGCAAGCGGCGTAATGGAAGGCGCGCTCATTGCGGATCTGTTGAGTCCGGCAGACAGTTCGCGATCAGCGCCGGGCAGTTGGGCCAACGCTGAGTACCCAGTGCCCGCAAAAGTTGAATGAAGCCAAGGAGCCGATGTTGCAGGCGTCAGAGCACCGCCGTCGTCCTTTTGATCCTTTTTTTGTCAATCTTGTCTCGAGAAGGGACGCCAGCTGCCGTGAACAGACCGGGAAACAACGCAAAGCATCCTGCGGCTTGACAGCCCCGGATGCGGAAGCGCTTCGTTTTTCACAAACGTGTTTGTCTTAACCCGTTACCTGATAGGGATTGCCTGCATCCATCTCTTTTGGCTTTACTTTTATCTCGTAGGAAGCCTCGCCTGGACCCCAGATCATCCCCGCTCCCCTGATGGTACCTCCATGGCTGCTGACGACAGGCCACCCCTGCTCGATCTGGTGATTACGACTGTTACCGGCATTTCAATCACAGGATTCATTCTCTTCTTTTTGGGCACTGCGGGTCTTCTGAACATGTATGGGTTGGTTCTCTGCCTGGTCCTGCAGGGACTGCTTTTCTGGTTCGGCAGACAAGAGAAAGTGTTTGGATACTCATTCTGGAGAGGAAGATTCCAACGTCTGGGCAAAGCAGCAACGATTCCCGCCCTGATCCTTTACACTCTTTTCTTGGTGCTTGCCGTTCCGGCTGTACTTCCTCCGACGCTGTGGGACAGCATTTCTTACCACCTAGCCTACGCCGTGGACTTCACTAATGCGGAAAAGATCTATGTTGATGAGTTCTTGAGATTCCCGTACTACACGAACAATTTCTTACTGATCAATGCTGCAATGTTTATCCTGAACCTTGAACTCCTGTGTCACTTCCTGACCTGGTTGTGCGGGCTGCTCACATGTTTGGGCATATACGCGTTTCTGGCTGAAAGGCCAGTGCCAGCCACGGATGTGGGTAGCAGAGGGAAGTATTTGCTATCGCTGAGAAATTTTCTGCTCGTGTTATCGCTCGCCCTTTCTCCCGTGTTTTTGAGATTCCTGAACGTCGCCTATGTTGATATTCCGATAGGGCTCTTTGTTCTGGTTCCTATTCTTTGCGTTTATCTCGCTCTCAGCAGTAGAGCCAGTCATTACGAAGCCAGTTTTATCCTGGTTGCTGCGTTCGGCGTTGGGATGAAGATTACTCAGGTACTATTGCTGCCGTTGTTCGTCGTAACACTCTTTGTCCTCTATCTCAGAAGGCGTACAGAGCTTAGGGCGACCCTCATGATGTCCCTGTTGCTCCTGATACTGAGTGGGCCCTGGTACATTCGAAATATGATCGCAACGGGAGACCCCCTCTCTCCGACCATTAACATACTGCTCAAGGGACGGGATCCGATCTTTTCTCTCCAGGATTACCAGACGATGATGTTGGACTTGGAGACCCCCAAGGATGTTACCTCAATCGCTTCACTTCCTGTCATGCTGTTTCTGGATCCGCTGTCCTTAAAGTTTCGTGAAGACGGCATCACTCTAATAATTATGCTCTTGTATTTACCCGTCGTGTCGCTTTTGCTATTGGTAATCCCGAAATTTCGGCAGGCTGTGGGCCATGGGTTCATTTATCTGAATGTAGCTCTTGTTTACTTGATCGTGATCTGGATCGGCACTTCATCACTTGGCCGCTATTTCCTTCACCTTTTTCCCGCTTACGTCTGCTATATAGGCGCCTGTGTTAACGGGCTCGCGGCCTATGTCGATTCCAAATTTCAGGGCAGGCGAGTTGTCAGAATTCCAAGCCAAGCCACGGCGGTCGCTCTGCCTCTATTCATGCTTACTCCAAGTCCCACCACCTCGCAAATATTTTTCGCCGACATGGTACAGACCAAGTATCACTTCCTAGCGGAGAGGCTGCAGAATCGGAAACAGTTTCTCCGCGAGAATCTTCCTGGCTACGCCTCGACCCAATTGATCGTGACGACATTGAAGGCTGAACACAGAGAAGATATGCGGGTCTTGACGCTTGGCTTTGAAAACCTTGCGTTCTACTTCAGACGAAACAAACTAGTCAGCATGGGAGATTGGTTCGGTCCGGGAAGGTATAGAGACCTAATCAGCAGTATGGAAAACGGAGATCTCGGTTCTTACCTGGATAGGTTCAGAGTTGGCGCAGTCCTGGTAAATCTCAGCGATATGAGAATACCTCAAGAAAAGTACGGAATCTTGAAGAGACGACTGCAAGAGAACGGTTTCGTTCTGATGGAATCGCCGGAGGGCTATACGGCCATTTATCTTAGGGCAAGGCGAGGAGACTCCCGATGATTTGCTGCATAATCCCAACGTACAAAGCACGCTCAACGATTTGTACGGTTGTGGATGGTGCGCTGAAGTCTGTTGATGTAGTGGTTGTCGTGGACGATGCTTGCCCAGAACGGTCGAGTGAGGTTGTGGAGGAGCAGTATAAGGATCAGCCGTCAGTCATTGTCATTACACACGTCATCAATAAGGGAGTGGGTGGAGCGACCAAGACAGGATTCGCCAGAGCCCTTGAGATCGGAGCCGATATCATCGTCAAGCTCGATGCAGATAATCAGATGGATACGAAGTACATCTCTTCCATCGCTGCTGTATTCGACGCTGACCCGTCTCTCGAATTTGTCAAGGGGAACAGGTTCATCGACACCAAACTGCTAAAGACCATACCGAAGATGCGGTTGCTGGGCAACTCCGTCTTGTCTCTGCTGTTGAAATTCAGTTCCGGCTACTGGAATGTGATTGACCCGACCAATGGGTATTTTGCCTTCAGAGCATCCATGTTACGTCAAATAGCATGGCAGGACCTATCGGAGCGATACTTTTTTGAAGGCCACATCCTCTGCATGCTGGGCATGAAGAAAGCGAGAATCGCGGAGATGGAGATGCCTGCCATCTACGGAAATGAGGTAAGTTCTCTCTCGATTCCGAAGGCTATTGTGGAATTCCCGCCAAAACTCTTCAAGCTGTGTCTGAAGAGAGTCCTGTTTCAGTATTTTGTCTCTGACGTGAACTTGGGGTCTCTGTATCTAGTGCTTGGTCTCATGCTGGCAACCGGAGGCCTGTTGTTCGGAGCGTACGAATGGATCGAGTCAGCCATTACTGGTGTCCCTCGAGCGACCGGCACTGTAATGCTGGCCGTGCTTCCATTTCTGATGGGGTTTCAACTTCTTCTGAACGCTCTCATGTACGACGTCCAATTTGGAGCCAAGACCATCAAACTACACCCGAACCATGCTCGCGACGTCCGAACACCCGATTTTTCCACGTCATTGAGAGGAGAGTAACAGTCGTTGAGTGCTCAAATTAAACAATCTGCACCTGAGGCTGCGTCGGAACGAGAGCTGAGTTGTCCAGCCTGTTGCAGCCAGGAATTTACAGAAAAGTGTCTGCTTCCGGAAGTCTCTGTCAAAAGTTGTTTGGGCTGCGGTTTGCTGGTCAGCTATGTTCACCGCACCGGGCCTACGCAAGCTGAATTCGCAAGAGTCAACGAGGGGGCATATCATGAGGCCGTCAGCAAGCTCAGACTAAGCCAGGCACAGGAAGTTATCTCGTTTGTTAGAGAACATAAGACAAACGTGAGGGACTGGTTGGACGTCGGGTGCAGTTTCGGTTATTTGCTGCTGGAGGCTCAGCGCCATGGCTATCGAGCATTTGGAGTAGAACCGGATAAGCAAGCCTTTGAACAGGCCAGGTCTCGCATCGGAGACGGCCTTGTGCGTCACGGTTTGATGACCGATGAAACATGCCCGGACCAGAGCGCCGACATCGTGTCCATGATGGATGTTCTGGAACATATTCCGGTAAGGGTGCTTCCTGATTTCGCCAACATGATCCGTCGCAAGCTGAGGCCTGGTGGAATGTGGATCATCAAAGTTCCGTCCACAGACGGAGCATATTTTGTTGTTGCGCATCATCTCTTAAAGATTGCGGGCTCGCTCATGTCGGGCATCGTTAGACGCCTCTGGCAATCAGAATACGAGTTTCCACACACGGTCTACTTCAACCGCACGACACTGGAATTGTTTCTGAGAAATCATGGATTCCACATCGTTGCTTGTCGATATATGGAAGAAGTGCCGAACCGCACAGTCATTGATCGCCTGGTGATGGACAATACAATCCCCGTGTGGCAGGCATATCTAATCGCGCCTGCGTTCTATTTGATCAATCTCATCGAAAAGTGGCGCGGTAAGTCGGATGCCCTGCTAATCTTAGCGAGTCAGCCGCAAAAACCATAACCACTAAGAAACAGGGGCATGAGGGGGATCTTTGTTCCTGCCTGGATCTGGATAGGATCTGCCCCTGGCGTCTACAATAGGCTTGTCCGAGCGCTCAGCTTAGAGGGCGGGTGAGGTGTTTTTCTCGGACCCAGCATATGGAACAGCCCTGCGTGCAATGAAGTGGGTGTTGATCCCGGCTGTAATTAAACGCGGTACCTAGATACTGTAATGGGTCGCTGGACAGTAGTCGGCAATCATAATTACTATGCGAATGCTCCCGCATTTGGCTCATTGTGATGTATGACAACGGTAAGGTAATGATCATTGGCCGGGGGTGGAACTCTACCGACAAATCCCCACCCGTTACACCGCCGAAGTAATAGACTTAAGTGCCGTCTCACCATCGTGGAAATGGGTGAGCTCCATAAGTAAGGGCAGTCGCTGTCTAAACGCTCCACTGTTCCCCGATGGAAAAGTCCTTGTCACTGGCGGATCGTCCACCCATGATAACGGTTTCACAGGTAAGGTTTAGAAGGCGGAAGTCTGCGATCCTGACGCCGGCACTTTGATAGAGAGAACGAATATAGAGACCGGCCAACGGTCTCTCTTGGCATCAACGCACGTAGGGCGGCTTTGTCAGTCGGGAGCGGTCTTATTAGTGGACGGACCAGTTCTTTCTGCTGGTGGCGGTCTAGCGAGCGCTTATAACGAGCCAATCTCCCTGCCTGGTGGGAATTTCAATCCGTGCAGCGGTCATAAAGATGCCGAAATTTACTCGCCACCTTATCTCTTCAACGGAGACGGAACGCTAGCATTTCTGCCGGCGATAACGTCCTCTCCTGCATTCATCGCTTATGGGGCAGACCGTTGAAGAAGGCTCATGCTGATGACAGGAGGTCAGCATGAAGCACTATTCGGAAGCGGCCGTGGAGCGGATGATGAAGGTCCAAGAGGTAATCCTACGAGCAATAGCAGGGAAGTTACAGTGGTGGCAGGCAGCCGAGATTGTGGGCGTCAGCGGGCGGACGATGCGGCGCTGGCGGTGGCGTTACCAGCAGCATGGCTACGATGGGCTCTATGATCGGCGGAAGGGCAAGCCGAGCCCCAAGCGGGTGCCGCTAGAGACAGTGGAGAAGGTGTTACGGCTGTATCGACAGGAGTATGCGGATCACAACGTGCGGCATTTTCATCAGAAGCTAGTGTCGGAGCACGGGATCGGGCTCAGTTACAGCTGGGTGAAAGCGGCCTTGCAGGGAGCGGGGTTGGTAGCAGAAAGCTAAGATTCGAAAGGCGCATCGACAACGACGCCCGCGACGGCCTCTGCCGGGAATGATGCTGCATATCGACGCCAGTCGGCACCAATGGTTTCAAGATGAACGTTGGTACGAGCTGCTGACCGTGCTGGACGACGCGACCAGTCAGATCTACTACGCTCAGCTGGTAGAAGAAGAATCGACGCGCACCGTGATGGCGGCCCTGCGAGAAGTCATCGAGCGGCACGGCTGTGCTGCAGCCTTTACAGCGACCGAGCCAGCCACTTCTGGGTCACGTCTCGGGCCGGTGGCGGAGTCGACTCCGAGCGCTTGACCCAAGTCGGTCGTGCCCTGAAACAGTTAGGCATTCGGCTCATCCCGGCCTATTCGCCGCAAGCGCGGGGAAGGATGGAACGCAACTACCGCACCTGGCAGGGACGGCTGCCGCAGGAACTGCGACGCGCTCAGATCCAGACCCTGACCGGCGCCAATCAGTTCCTACGCCGAGGCTACATCGCCGAGTTCAACCGCCAGTTTGCCGTGCCGGCCAGTCAACCCGGCACTGCGTTTGTGCCCTGTCGTCGGAGGGACCTGGACTGGGTGTTGAGTCTGCAACATGAGCGCCTGGTTAACCAGGACAACACGGTTGTTGTGGACGAATGGGTCTCGATCCGCTACGGACCTCACCAAGTGGGGCTGTGGCCGGCTGACAAGTTGCCCCTGCAATATCACCCGAAGCTTGAGGAGTTGTGCTATAGTGTCTTTTTTTTGAACGAGGCTGACTACGTTCACTGTCGGCCCGAGCACGAGTTTGATCTCATAAGCCAACGAGGCGAGCCAGATGTTTAAGGAGCGGTTATTTACCCCGGGACCGACGCAATTGTTACCGGCTGTCCAGGCGGCGATGGCGCAACCTATCGTGCACCACCGAACTGATGCGTTTCGGAATATTTTTACGGAAGTGCTGGAGGGGCTTCGCTACATCTACAACACTCAGAGCGACGTTCTGTGTTTCACCTCGTCAGGCAGTGGCGCTATGGAAGGGGCTGTGGTGAATCTGCTAAGCCCAGGAGACAAAGCACTCGTCATTAGCGCGGGAAAGTTTGGCGAACGCTGGGCTGCCTTGTGCAAGGCCTTTGGCGCCAACACGAATGTCATCTCTATTCCCTACGGCCAGGCGGTCGAGGCCAAGCAGGTTGCAGTCGAGTTGGAGAAGCATCCCGATACCCGGGCGGTCTTTGTCCAGTATTCTGAGAGTTCAACTGGTGCAAAGCATGATGTTAAGGCCCTCGGCGAGATTGTGCACCAGCACTCGAAGACCGCGTTGGTTGTGGACGCCATCACCGGCCTTGGCGTAATGGAGATGCCGGTGGATGAATGGCATCTGGACGTGGTGATTGGCGGCTCCCAGAAAGCCCTCATGTTGCCCCCCGGACTTGCGTTTGCCAGTGTCAGCCAGAAAGCCTGGGGGTTGATCGAAAACGCCAAGTCGAGCAAGTTCTACTTCGACTATCAGAAGGAACGAAAAAACAATGCCAAGGGCGAATCCTCGTACACGCCGGCCATTACCCTGATCGTGGCGGCGCGAGAAGCCATCAAGTACATCAGGTCGATGGGACGAGACAACCTAATCGCCAATGCCGGTCTGTTGGCCTCAGCCACTCGCGCCGCCGCCCAGGCGCTGGGACTGAAACTTTTTGCCGCAAGTTCGCCGAGTGACGCCCTCACTGCCATTTGCGCTCCCGACGGAATGGACTCCGGGACAATCATCAAGGAATTCAAGAAGAACTTTGGGGCTACCCTCGCGAATGGACAGGGCGAGATGAAAGACAAGCTGTTCCGCGTGGCTCACCTTGGTTACTACGACTTCACTGACACGGTTGCGCTTATTGCATGTCTAGAAATCATCCTGAAGCAGCTGAATGTACCGGTCGAACTCGGAACCGGAGTGACGGCGGCGCAGCAGGTCTATCTGGAGAAGCAAGCCTGACATGATGTCTGCTAACCCGCTTATGCAAGCATTCCATCGTGAAAATTCTTATCAGCGAAAAACTATCACAGCAGGGCATTGAACTCCTGCAGCAAGAACCAGCGTGGCGGGTTGATGTAAAGACCAGCCTGACGCCGGCTCAATTGATCGAGGTCATCAGCCAGTACGACGGACTGCTGGTTCGAAGCAACACCAAGGTCACGGCCGAAGTCATCGAGGCGGCCAAGCGCCTGAAGGTGATCGGCCGCGCCGGGACCGGCGTTGATAACATCAACCTGGAAGCCGCCACCAACAAAGGGATCGTGGTGATGAATGCCCCGGGTGGCAACAGTATAAGCGTGGCCGAACTCACCATGGGATTGATGCTGGCGATGGCTCGGGCGGTGCCTCAAGCCAGCGTTTCTACCAAAGAGGGTAAATGGGATAAAAAAGACTTGACTGGAGTTGAACTGAAAGACAAGACCCTCGGCGTTGTAGGATTTGGCAAGATCGGCATGGAAGTGGCCAAGCGAGCCAGGGCCTTCCAGATGAACTTGCTGGTTTACGACCCTTATGTTTCCGAACGTTTAGCCCAGGATTTCAATGTGAAGCTGGTGTCGTTAGATGAGCTGTTTGCCGGTTCCGATCTGATTACGCTGCATGTTCCTTTAATAGATGCGACGCGTCACCTGATCAGTACGCAGACTATCGCCAAGATGAAGACGGGTGTCAGAATCATCAACACGGCCCGGGGTGAACTCATTAATGAATTCGATCTGGCAGCAGCCCTGGATAGTGGCAAGGTAGCCGCCGCGGCTCTCGACGTCTTAAGTGAAGAGCCACCGCCAGCTGGCAATCCGTTGCTCCGGCATCCCAAGGTCATTGTCACACCTCACATTGCCGCTTCCACCGCCGAGGCCCAGGAAATCGTGGGGGTGGAAATTGCGGAACAAGTGCGCGGGTTTCTGAAAGATGGGATCATTCGCAACGCTGTGAACTTCCCCTCTGTGTCATTCGAGGAGTATAAAAGGATCGGGCCGTTCTTGCGGCTGGGGGAGAACCTTGGGTCCTTCATTTCGCAGATCTGCGACGGGCGGCTCAACGAAGTCGGCATCCGCTACTACGGCGAAACGGTGGACATCAACACGCACCTGATTGCCAGCTCGATCATCATGGGCGTGCTCGAGCCAATTCTCGGCGATGGCGTCAATCTCATCAACGCTCGAAAGCATCTGGATGAACGAGGCATCCTCTTGATCGAGTCGCGCAGCAATCGGGTTCGAAGCTATTCGAACCTGATTTCTGTCCGGGTGAAAACGGATGTACGTGAAGAATGGATTGAAGGGACCATCCTTTCCCAAGACAATACTCGCCTGGTGTCTGTGGACGGGATTGACATTGAAGCCCCACTACACGGTTCAATTCTGTTCATTCGCAACAATGACACACCCGGCGTGATCGGGCAGATTGGAACACTCCTCGGAAACAACCAGATTAATATCGCCAATTTCGCTTTGGGCCGCGGTGAGAACCACCATGCGGTTGGTGTTGTCAATGTGGACAGCCAAATTTCGGATGACTTGCTCGAGCACATCCGCCGCTGTCCAAGCATCCGGTTTGCTCGGGTAGTTCAGCTCTAGGCGCGAAGTCTCTGACGAGTTGTTCCTACTCACTATGGCGCAAATGCCTTCAGTTGGCCAAATGTTGAAAACCGCCCGCCGTTGGCTCAGGAATCGAGATCGGATCTATCAGGAGAAGTTGGCCCGGGAAGTGGAAAACTACCGTGCGGTTGAAAACGCTCACGACTTGCCGCAGATTTTTCATTACTGGTCCAACAAGTACCTGGTCCGCAAGTACCGGCAGTTCGGGTTTAGCAACCCAAAGGATTTTTACCGGTTGTACATGTCGCAGGCATGCCAAGAGCATAAGCGAGAAACGTTTCTGTTTCGTCAGCATCGGTTCAGGCAATTGCGACACGGAAATCGAAATTATCGAGGGCTTGTGGGCCGCAGGAACCCGGAACTTTGTTCTTGAGTGTCTCGACATCAACCCACACATGCTGGATCGCGGCCGCAGTCTGGCGCGACAGAGGCAAATCGCCGACGCCATCTCTTTCACTCAGGCAGACATCAACTCCTGGCGGCCAAGTCAAAAATAGCAAATCATCATGGCCAACCAGGCGCTGCACCATTTTGTTGAGCTGGAGATGGTGTTCGACAAGGCCTACGGTGCCTGCCTGATGGCTTCTTTCTGTCGGATGACCGGATGGCCGCAACGGCTATGCGCTGGCCGGAGGCCCTTGAGATTCTAGTCGGATCTGGAGCGACCTTCCAGAGAAGTACAAGTACAACCATCAACTGAAGCGGCTTGAAAGGGAATTCGACAACTGGGATTGTTCGAAGGAGGGATTTGGAGGAATCCGCGCTCAGGACATCTTGCCTCTGCTGATCAAGAAGTTTCATTTCGAGCTCTTTGTCGGGTATGGCAACCTGATAGATGCTTTCGTCGAGCGCTCGTTCGGCCACAATTTCGATCCCGCCAACCAGGCTGACCTGGACTTCATTGACAGGATCCATTCCATGGATGAGGATCACCTCGAAAGAGGTGTAATCAAGCCCACGCACATGACTGCGGCGATGGTCAAACAAGAGTCCGCAAGCACGAAAACATAGAAGCATCTCACGCCTGAGTTCTGCGTCCGCTGGCCGAACGTCGGAAAGTAGTGCACGAGAAGGGAGGTCTCTAAGAGTTTCCAAAACTGACTTCGAGACAGGAGTCCTCTCGAGACTCCTGCCTCGTGAGCATCACACAAATGAACTAAGCTGGCGATTGGATAGGCGGTTCCTCTGGGTCGAGCCTCGAGCCCCACTGTTTACCGGATTACTCAATGGGGCAAAGATGGACCTCATCAATAAAGATCCTAGTATCAAGTTCGCCTTCGTTTCCCACTAGCAGGTAAGCCATAGAAGCGTGCTTCGGAACCTCGGTCATTAACCTCAGTTGTTGCCACTCAGGCGCCAGCCGCGCATACTCAGTAGTTCCCGAGAAAGGCTTTTCCGAGTTATCCAGCCAACTAACCTCCAAGCGAAGGTGTGACGGCTTATCAGCGGTCAGCCGTTCTACCCCAAACTGAGGCTTCAAGCCTTCTGACACCCGCAGGTAATGGAACCAGGCGATAAGCCTTCGAGTCGGAACCAAGAGCCAGGTATCTGGTACCGTTCTTTGCCTCCGAATTCGATTCGCCTAGATCGACTGCGCCAAGGCTCATCCACTGCCTTCGTAGACCAGACCGCCCACTCTCAAAACCACCATCAGCGAGCAAATCCGTCCCTACCTTTGATTTTGCGTCGAAGGTTTTCAGTACTTCTGCCAATGGTCTCATCTTGTACACGGCAACAGAACTCTGAGAAGCGATGAGATACTGATCATCCCAATAGACTTGATCCAGACCCATCACTTGAAACCACTTGGCATCTTCCCGGTCTTTGTCCACGATCCAGGACGGAGATATCGATCTGAAAGCGAGTTCCTCCAGGCAAAGAAGAGGTTTGAGGAGAGGGGAGAAATTCAAACCGGGTGCGGATCGAAGAGACCAGCAGAAGCAGCAGATGTGCCAGTGCTCTAAGGAGCAGAACGCCAAAGAAAAATTCATAGGCTTGGTGTCGAGCTGGCGGGAATCCTCTCAGGAGCGGCAAGTAAAAAGCAAGAGCCACTAATAGCAAGAGACTTGCCGCCCACAAACTCCAGAGTCTACGAATGTGAGTTGTCGAGGAGCGGTCTGTTGTTAGAATCAACTCTGACAAACCTGTTCTTCGCGACCTTCGTGGGCGTGATCTCTCAGTCCAAGCCTTCTAAAGGTTTGAAGAATATATTCCGGGCGTGGCAATTCGCGCAATAGTATACGCG
Source organism: uncultured Acidimicrobiia bacterium (assembly GCA_963752385.1). Classification (GTDB taxonomy): domain Bacteria; phylum Acidobacteriota; class Terriglobia; order Versatilivoradales; family Versatilivoraceae; genus CAVVYL01. The sequence continues at coordinate 385,957 of CAVVYL010000045.1, forward strand.
CAAACCCACCTTGGTAAGAATCACTTGGCCAGATCCCCTTAGCTGTCGGGCGTCATTCCCCGAACCGCAACTCCAACAGACATTGAAATAAGATGGTAGGCGATCGAATGCCATCTGACCGCGAGTGAAAACAAACGCCCATCCGTACTGACTGAAGTTCGAACCAAGCAACTTGTCTAGCAGTCTTGTCACCGCATTGAGAGAATGAATAGCTACTCTCCTCAACCAAGCGGGAACGTGGAACAGGAAGTGTGCAGACTTTGGAAAATGTTGTTTCAGCTCAGGAGCTGGCTTCTTTGAGATAAATGAAACTACCGAATAGCCAGACCGATTGTGCCAGCCGAAGTGTGGTGTTGTTATGAACGTCCTCGACAATCCGGTCAAAGCTAAACCGATTGATGTGGCCGCCACCACTAAAGATCCATCGATACAGGGCATCGACAAACCCGTAGCCATTGGGTATGGCAATGTAGAGAGCGCCGGGATCCTTGAGCACTCTATCGATATCCCTGAGCACCATCTTGTAGTCCGAAAAGTGTTCGAAAGTGTGGTTGCAGATGACGGCATCTACAGACCGATCTGCTAGTGGAATCTCGGTAGCCCGAGACCGAACATACTGGACCCGCTGAGCATCCCTGTAAGCACTTTTTGGGTCTATGTAAATATCGATTCCAATGATTCTGCATTGATAGGAGGCATAGTGGAAACTACCTCCGCCGCAACCCAGGTCAATTGCGATTTGAGAAGGGGTGAGTGTTCTTAGGATGTTATCCATACACGATAGCGCTGAGGCCCCTCAAGACGCCGAATACCACGATTTTCACACATTGAGAATAGCACCTAAGCGCCCCGCGTCGGGTCCCCACCTATCCTCAGCGTGGGTTCTTTCTGGTTGAAGACCAGTACGCCGCAACCATCGAGAGCACCGAAAGAAGGGTCAGACTCATTCCCAGGTAAAAGTGAGTTGGAAGATATCGAAACTCAATCTGGGAAGATCCCGGGTCGACGAACACTCCCATCAGGGCGCCATTCACACGGTGTAGTGCACGCGGCTTTCCGTTAACTTCGGCTTTCCACCCCGGATACCAATTATGGCTTACCACGAGAAAGCAAGGTCTCGCAGTCCTCACCGCTACAGCAAACCGGTTCGGACTTCTCCTGGAAAAGATGACCTCATCAGTTGATAGTGACCCGTTATCGAGCGGCCTCTGCGGAGAGGTTCGATCTGGATGTGACGACGCATTGAAGAACTTGCCCGACCCTTCGAAATAAGCCACAGCTCGCGGGTCGAATGATGGATGTTGCAACAAGGGCAGAATCTCGCTCGAAGTTTTGCTTTTGAATGGCCTCATCGACTAACCAGGCTCGCGGTAACCAGCCAGGGTTCTCGTGAACAATTCCATTCTTGTTCGAAAAAACCTTTGGCAACTTGAGCTCATTCCGGTTAACAACGAAACGAACATTCATGAGATCGGCGATAACGTTGCCAGGTGGGTAATGATGGTTCAGAAGGTCATGGAACTGCTTTAGCCTGGTAGCTCCGTGCCAATTGATCGTTTCGAGCTTATAAACCTCTCCGTGGTTCCCAGGCCGGAATCCTTCACGGAAGTCGACTCGGAATGTTCCTGTTTGAGATTTCAAGAAGTCGATGAGCTCATCATGAAAGTAATACTGCTTCGGCTCATTGTTTCCCTTTCGATCAAAGTCTTTCTTCAATCTGATGTGGGGGCTTAGAAAAAAGTGAAAATCGAAGAGAAGAAGCGCCAGAATGGCAACTCTAAGCGGCACCATTCTGGTCCAGGAATAGACTCGGATGAGTGCAATTACCGAGCTTGCGATGAGAAGGAGACATGCAAAAACGGGAACTCCATAGTCGGTCGCTTGATAGAGCACTAGGGTGCGGTAAAAGTAACCTGCAAAAACCAGAAGACTTATGAGGAGGGACAAGCCGCACAAGGTCCAAACGAAACGGTGCTTCCATTTGCGTTCCTTCTTGGTGATCGGGCTGAGAAAGGCCTGACAGCCGAAGCCAGCGAGGACACTCAAGGCGAAGTGGGCTAATAAGAGCAGACGACTTGCCTCACGCCCCTTGTCGAATCCCGGTATCAGCGCGTAAAACAGGCCGTGCAAAGGAGAGTAACGTCCTAAAGACAAAGTGAAGAAGAGAAGTGCCAAAAAAAACGCCAGCCAGACTGCCCGATGCTTCTTAACGAGTCCCACGGCAAGGGCCACCAAGACCAGGGGCAGAATTCCGATGTAAGGGTGATTCTCGACACCGACACTTGAGATATAGGGAAAGATCATCATGAAAACGGCATGAGGCGGGAATGAGTTATCTGTGCCAACCACACTGTAAGGAAGGCGGTCGCTGCCGAGTGTCGGGTTGGCATTGCCCACCCAACGATAGGCAAGTTTGGAATACTCGAGCGAAGGAAGAAGTTGTAATGAGGAGTAGGCTACAGCGAAGCCGAGTAATGACAAGACAGTCACCAAGAGGTGCTGGGCTGACCATAGCCTCGACAACCAAACGACCAAAGTTACGCAGAGCAGCGCCAACGCAGAGTAAATGAATGGCTGATGGTGCGCCGCCAAAAGAGTTAGGGCCAGGCAAAGGCCCGCCACGTTGGCAAAGAGGATCTGTCGGCTCCGCTGTTTCGTCTGCAGAGATTTCGAATAAAAAAGAAAGATAGCTGGCACCCAAACTGAAGAGTAGAGCAGACTCATTTGGGCTGAAGCTCGCAAGCCGATTGACCCGCCATAGGCAAAAACGATCCCAGCGACACAGGCGCTGAATCGGGACAGTCCCAGATGAGTGGCCAGGGCATACATTAACAATGAGGCGAGAAAGCAGTGGAGAATGGTGAAGCCTTCAATGACCAGGACTGGAACGAGCCCCCTGGCGTTCAGAGGCAGGAAGCCCATCAAGAGGTTGACGGGATAAAAGACTCCCGTCTGAGCTTCTCCAATGAACGACCTGCCGGCGTCGGAGTAATCGTCCCAGAAAGGAAAGCTGCCTTGATGTAAGACTCCAGCGATATACTGCGACCAGGGATAGGTTTGAAATGCGCAGTCTGGATAGGTCAGGATTGAGTATTCGTCTGTTGAAAATCAGCTTCCAGAATACAGAAACGGCAAAGAGCAGAAGCAAGCGGAATAGGCCAGGTGCGATCTGGGCTGTTTTGTCGTCATGTGGCATCAACCAGTTTCGAATTCTACACGTCGCGATGCCGTGCTGAGAAGCCTGGAAATGTTTGCCCGTGTCAACTAAGCTGAGGAAAGCGGGGAGTATACCAACGTCTTCACCCCGGCCAGGAAACCCCAAAACCAAGTTTAGTTCGCCTAATTCTGATCACCGGAAGCAGGACGTCTTTAGTTCGCTTTTGCTTCCGACGAAGTTCAAGAATCGGTCTAAATAATGCGCCTACCTGTTTGTCGGGAGAGGTGGACGATGGCCGGCTGAGGGGACAGTTGCCGACGGAGCCGCTACAATCCTGCGGACGATAGGCTGGAGAAGCCGAAAAGGTCTGCACTGCAGATGGCATTTAGCCACTTTGAACATTCTTGAGGACCTTGCATGCGCAAATTCAGAATTGCCTGGTTGCCGGGCGACGGGATTGGGGACGAAGTATTGCAGGCAGCCCGTATTGTCTTGGATTCTGTCGGTCTTGATGCGGAATATTTACCTGGCGACATTGGCTGGAACTTCTGGTGCAGCGAAGGGGATGCCTTCCCGCAGCGGACTATTGATTTACTAAAGGCCACAGATGCCGCGATGTTCGGAGCCATCACCTCCAAGCCCGCCAGGGCTGCTGAAGCTGAGTTGGCCCCGGAACTGCGGGGCCAGGGGCTGGTCTATCGTTCCCCCATCGTGCGCATGCGGCAACTGTTTGATCTGTATATCTGCCTACGACCGTGCAAGGCATACCCTGGCAATGCTCTCAACTACAGGGAAGGAATTGACCTTGTGGTATTCCGCGAGAACACCGAGGATTTGTACTGCGGCGTCGAATTCAGTCCGGTGCCGTCTGAGTTGGCGGCGCTACTCGCCAGGATCTCCGGGCCCTTCGGCGCTTTTCAGCAGTTGCCTGGCGACCAGTATGCTGTCTCTTGCAAAATCAACACGCGCAAGGGTTCGGAGAGAATCATCCGGAGGGCATTCGAATTTGCGCGCAGGTTTGGGCGGAAGAAGGTGACAATCGTTCACAAAGCCAACGTGGTCCGCGCAACCGACGGGTTGTTTCTGGAAGTCGCGAAGGAGGTTGGCAAGGGATTTCCGGAGATTCCATTTGATGAAGCCAACGTCGATGCCCTGGTCATGTGGCTACTAAGAAATCCGTTCAACTATGATGTTCTCTTGGCACCCAACCTTTATGGAGACATCATTTCTGATCTCTGTGCCCAGATGGTGGGCGGGCTGGGATTCGGTTGCTCGGGCAACATCGGAGAACAGCTTGGAGTTTTCGAGCCCGCCCATGGCTCGGCCCCCAAGTATGCCGGTCAGTTCAAAGTCAACCCCATCGCGACGATTCTGGCAGCCAAGATGATGCTGGATTGGCTGGGAGAAAGCGAGAAGGCCGCCCGAGTTGAGAATGCCGTGGCCCGCGTTATCAAGCAAGGTCAGGTGAAAACTTACGACATGGGTGGGAATCACAAGACCCTTGAAATGGCAGAGTCCATAGCACGAGCAATCTAAGGTTGACTGTCATTCAGTCACACAAGCAAGTTTTCGGTCACTGTCTCGGAGGCCCTGGATCCCTGGTGCCCGACCTGGACCATTCCGCACCCATCACAACAAACGCGATGTATGTGCCACCACGGAAACCATCGCACCATAACCTCATCCGAACTCGCGCCGGTAACTTTCCCAGCGCGCCTTCATCTCGGCCATGAACTGAATGAAAGCCGGCTCTTTGCGGATCCAATCGAGCCTCGAATCGCGCGCAAAGAGTGGGTAGCAGGGAAAGCCTTCTTTGGCCGTCACGCGCAGCCATTTCACGGCCTCTTCGCTCCTGCCCCCCTCAGGCGGTCCAGATCGGAGCCGACTTCAGAGGCCACTTGGTAGCGCAGCTCCCTTCTTTTTTCCAGAAGCTTGTTGATAATTCGTTCCAATTCGACCGGGCAATCCGGGTTCAGGCGCACCTGGGGAGGTTGGCGTCTGGTTGAGAATGGCATGGATGACCTCAGCCGAGGTGTTGCCTGCGAACGGCTGCGTTCCGGTGGCCATCTCATAAAGTACTGTGCCGAAAGAAAAGAGATCCGTTCGTACATCCAGATCCACGCCCGTCACCTGTTCCGGGGACATGTACGCCAGCGTTCCCACCACCACTCCGAGGCCTGTGAGGTCCTCCGCAGTGACAGTCGACCCCGTGGAAACACTTGACAGCATCCGCCAGGTGTCGCGGTAGCTGGGTCAACTTGGCTAAGCCGAAGTCCAGGATCTTGGCTTGGCCGCGTTGGGTCAGGAAGATGTTGGCGGGCTTGATGTCTCTGTGAATGATGTCCTTGGAATGGGCGGCTTCCAGGCCGTCGGTTACCTGGATAGCCAGATCTAACAGCAGCCGCATTTCGAGGGGCTTTCCATCAATCCGCCGCTTGAATGTCTGGCCCTGCAGCAGTTCCATCGCAATGAATGGCTGGTCTTCGTGCTCGTCGATGTCGTAAATGGTGCAAATGTTGGGATGGTTGAGTGCCGAAGCAGTCTGGGCTTCGCGCTGGAATCGTTGTAACACTTGGCGGTCCTGGGAAAGCTCCTCAGGCAGGAACTTCAAGGCAACAGTGCGCTTGAGCCGGCCGTCTGCAGCCTGGTACACCACGCCCATGCCGCCCCGTTCCAGCCGCCGTTCCAACAGATAACGTCCTCGCAGCAGGCGCGGCCGGCGAATGGACGTCAAGGCGGCTCCTTCGCGTGTGCATCGTCCGGCGCCCGCATCATAGCAGGCGCCGCACTGGGGGCACTCCTCGAAAATTTGAGGCACTCTGGCGGGCCGTGGGGTCGGATGCTCGAAGAGCAAACCTAAGCTGGCCGCGATGGCTTCGAGCAACTCCTGGTCCTCCCGTGTATACGGCTCCTCCGAGCGCTTGATACCGAGGACCAAGAGGGCCTCCATGTGTCCGGGTGGGATGGCGATGGGCACCAGCAGATCAATCCGTGCCCGGCGGAAGAAATCCCTCTCCGCATGCGGCAGAGGCTGCTCCAGCCAACCCGAATCTGCCACAGCACTTCCAGGGGCTTTCCGAGGACGCGTGCCATCGCGACGATCTTGCTATCCGCTGCCAGCGGCGGGGGCGTTTGGCCTGTAGGAGCCGAAGCCCAGGATTCGTATGACGGCATACCGGGCTCACGGACCATCAGCGAAACGAACTCCGGATGCAGAGCGCTCTCAATCCGGGCTACGACGCGCGGCGACACGCGATGGAGGTCCTTGGCTTCCCGGATTTCCTCGACCACATCCCGAAGCAGGCGCTGGGCGTTGTAACGCTCCCGGAAGAATCGTCGGTCGAGAGCTTCTAACCACGGTTTTCGTCGCCAATAAGCAGCCAGCACCAAGCCACCCAGCGCGGCATAAACCCACCCCCGAGCCTGTAAGATCGACGCTAGAGGTTCTTGCCTGTTCAATGCCAGGTCGAAAACGAGAAGGATTCCCAGCGCCGGCACCACCGCCAACACCGCGCCGCGCGCAAACGCGTACTGCAGTCCTTGACGGATGATCACCTGGATGTCGAGCACGCGGTGACGCAGAATCGCGTAAGCCAAACTGAAAAAGCAAGCACTGCCCAGAGGCACGACTGTGAGCAAGAGAACACGGTAAAAGTTCACGCCACGGCCGTGGAAACTGTCCAACCAGACCATCACTATCGTGGATGTCGCGCTCACGGCCGTCCCCAACATCAGAACGCGAACGCGGCGTCTTGAGTTGAGGTCAGGGAGCCGGCGATAGCTCACAATGAGAATAACGACTGCGGCAAAGAGATAAACAATGGTTCGCGCAAAGCCAGCCTGAAGAATCCAGGCGGGTACAGAAGCGCCCTGGCCTGGACGTATGACCGCGTCAAACGCTGCAATGCGCCAGGGAAGTGTTGCCAGCACGGGCACCCATATGACAAACCACGGCCATCGCGCCGTGAACAAACGGCGCGGGAAAACGACAAAGAATGAGAGGAAGATGCCTTCGAGCACAAACCGGCTTATTTGCGGTATCCACAACGGCAGCTGTACCACGGTCGGAAGTTCCCTCCAGGGCGCGGCCCATCCCTGCGGGAGACCGAAAGCGAGGGAGGCTGTCATGAGGAACCACGCCCCGCATCTCGCAACAGGATCAGCCGGCCGTTTCCACGCGACTAAGAGGCCGAGAAGGAATCCACTAAGCAAGTGAATCAAATATCGGTCGTAACCTTCTCCCAGCCGGCCTCGAACGGTCGGGTGCAATGGAACAACCTCGAGACTGACGCGATCAGCGCCTCTGGACACCAACCAGCGGTGCGGTCGCCCTGCCTCCCAGTTGCCAGTCGCCGCTGTCCAATCACCCGGTCCGCGCATCGGGCGGCCGTCTATCGACAGCACGCGATCGCCAGCACCCAGTCCGCCTTTCGCTGCTTCCGAGTCCACGGCCAACGAACGTATGACCATGGCTTCGTCTTCAAATGTCGCGACGATTCCCTTCAGCTGTGCCGGTCCCCAAATCACCAGGTAGAAAATGAGCGCATACGTCGCGATATACGACCCCGCAACAACGACCATCCACCAGGGGGCACGTTGCAGGGTTTTCAGTACCCCGGTGCGCTCCAGGCGTAGGTCGCGTGCTTCGGTCGCATCCCCCATCCCGCCTTGTTCCACCAATCCCGGAACCTGGGAAGATCCCGGCGGCAGTCCGGACAACCTTGCGGCCTGGCTTTCAGACACGCGCTCAGTTGCCTCATTCAGCACTGGTTTTTCCAGGAAATCTCCCACTTCAGGTAGAGTGTTCAGCAGCGAAGAGACTTCTTTGAATAAAGTCTCATCCTCTTCGCAAGCCGTCTGGAGAAACCCCTCCCGCTCCTCCGGCGCACGGCCCAGGGCCTCGAAATACAGCCGCTCAATTTCTTTCCACCTGTCCATCAGTGATCCTACGAAAAGCAGTGACTAATACGAACCCCTCACATCATTGACAAAAGGGTAGGGTCAATGCTCCGCATTGACCGCGGCGGATGAGGGACCATCCGCCCTACCTGAGGCCCATTTGGATAGCTGTTGACTGCGTCTTTTATTAGTGACGAGTGACTGACATCTACACAATTGTTCGGACGTAGAGCCTGCTCGAAATGTCTTGCTTCAGATCGCGCCATCAGCTCATCCTGGACTCCAGGCACGAACAACGGATCACTTCCTTTTCATTTTCCGGTACAGCCACACCTTGGCCAGTTCCCAATCCCGGTGAACTGTTTCTGGAGAAATCTCCAGCGCTTCCGCCGTCTCTTCCACCGACAGACCCCCAAAGAAACGTAACTCCACCACCTGGCACTTTCGTCCATCAAAAGTCGCCAAGGCTGTCAAGGCTTCATCCAGGACCACCAGGTTGGTGTTGGGCTCAACTGCCAATGTGCAGGATTCTTCCAGGGGGAGAGGTTCTTCCTCTCCGCCTCGTTTTTGCCGGCGGCGGGAGCGGGCGTGATCGACCAGGATCCGCCGCATCATTTGGGCCGAGAGCGCATAGAAGTGGGTCCGGTCCCGAGGATGAGCTTCCCGGGTATTGACTAAGCGGAGGTAGGCTTCGTTGATGAGGGCCGTAGTCTGCAGCAGGTTCCCCTGCCGTTCCTGGGCCATGTAATGGTGGGCGAGACGATGGAGTTCACCGTACACCTGTGGCATGAGACGGTCGAGCGCATCTCTCTCGCCTCGACTCCAGGCCCGGAGCAATTGTGTAACGTCTTTGCCTCCGGAATGGGCATGGAAACGCTCCTCTCTCCCAAGGCTCATAAGAGGAGAACAAGCCGGGGAATCTGCAAAACTCTGCCCCGAGTGACGCCCAGCGAGAACTCCGCCTATGCCGCCGTTACCTATCAGCAAGCTGACTGCCGGCCCTTGGCGGCGACCAATTTAGGTGGACGGATACTCATGATAACAATTAATCAGAGCTTTGGCCTTTCCATTTCCTTGAAATTCTATCCGACCCGGAATTCTGACAGTTTTTATTGGCATATGACGCCTTAACACATAGAGGGCCAGTGACGGCCCCCAATCCAAACGGCGACAAAAAGGAGGATCTATGAGAATCGCAGATATCAGTCACACCCGAGACAGGCGGTCTTTCGGCCGGGCTGAAGGCTTGCCCGCGGCACATCGTCAACCTTGTTCAACAGGAGAAATCGTCATGACAAAAACCAGGACTTTGGGAATGTTCACACAGCTAACCGGAGCCGTGCTGCTTTTCGGCTTGGCGATGCCGGCACTGGCAACTCCTCCATGCTCGGTCCGGTCCATCGCCGGCGCCTGGATGTTCGCTACCGATGTGGGACAGCAGAAGATCTTCCCGGGCGGGGACATCACCGCCATCGGGACCATGAACATCGACAGTAACGGCAACCTGAGCGGTAAATTCGACGCCACCGTGGCTGAATTCAGGTTCCTCCCTAACATCCCGTACAGTGGATCCGTGACGGTGAATTCAGACTGCACGGGCACTCTCACTTTCGTTACCGGCGCCGGAACCATGCGTACGGACAGCATCGTCGTCCTGAGTCGGAGCGAGATGTGGGGCATGTCACAGGACCCGTTGAATCTTTGGACCTATAAAGTAAGGAGAATTTCCAAGGTCCCCGGTCAGGACGCCCTGTCGGCGAAGATCGACGCTATGATGCAGCGGATTGGGCTGGCACCCGAAGCTTTCGGGGGTCAATGAAGAAGTGCTCCACCCAGCCCAGAGATGCGCCAGTCGCTGCTTTCCTTGGCATCAGCCAGCGTGCTGCGCGCTACCGTGTGTTCCTTGTAAGAAAAAAGCCATTCGCACCGAATGGATTTGTTGGTCCCCTTCAGGGAACCAACCACAACCTGTCATTTCCCTATGGTAGCGCGGGTGACTGCCGTCACCTCGCGCACCCTGGGCTGGATCAGATATCCCCTTCGGGGAAATAGATGCTGCGCATAATACCTGGGTTTGTCTATAGCGATGTGTGGGGTATAGCGGAGAATGGAGGGATCAGGTATCAACCAGAAATGTTCGCTCTTTGGTCGTCTCCCCGGAGCAGGTCTGGGAGGCTTCTCAGCACTGGGAGGGGCCAAAGGCGAAGTAGGGCTTAGAGGCCAATTGAAAATGTACAAGGTAGTCCCAGGGTGTCAAACGAAGGACGTATGAGGATCGTATCTAACCGTCGCACCCGGAGGGCTGTGCCAGTGCCTTGCTCGCCGCCACGGCATTTGCTGCCAACAGCTTGTTTGTTGTAGGAAGGCTGGTTCCCCAATCGCCTGTGCCAACGAGTGATTCTACGCACGAGACTTTCTTGGGCTTGGCTAGATTTCTTCTGCAACGGTTTGGCCATAACCTCATCCGAACTCGCGCTGGTAGCCTTCCCAGCGCGCCTTCATCTCGGCCATGAACTGAATGAAAGCTGGCTCTTTGCGGATCCGATCCAGCAACGAGTCGCGCGCAAAGAGCGGGTAGCAGGGGAAGCCTTCTTTGACCGTCACGCGCAGCCACTTCAGGGCTTCTTCGCTCTTGCCCCCCAGCGCGTAGATGCGGGCGAGGTTGTAAGTGCCGTGATGATATCCACGGTATCTTCGCTCCCTTTTCAGAATCGAAGGGACCGCCGCTTGAGCCTCCTGGTGTTTCCCCTGCAAAGCCAGCAACAATACCTGATTTCCAAACTTCTATGGAGAGCTAGGATCCTTTTGATACTCCTGCTCGACCAGCGGTGCGGCCTCCTTCACCATTCTCTTTTCCAGGTAGTATCTGCAAGTCAGGGCCGCGATTAAATAGTCTTTTGTTTGCCTCTAAACCTTCATCGGGTCTGGCTGATTCGAAATAGTCGCTCGACATAAGCGTTTTTGATCCGGTCGCTATTCGGGTCTACCTTCAGGGCGATCTCAAACTCTTCGACCGCCTGCTCTTCCAGGCCGATGTGGTGGTAGAGGTCTGCCAGTCCTAAGTGGCCCGCGTTAGGATCAAGCTGTTGCGCCAAACGCAACTCGCGAATCGCGGTCTCAACCTGCCACCCTTCGTACTGGCTAAACTCAATGAAATAACGCGCCACGTGAACCTCAGCCAGTTGCGGATCGAGCCTTTCCGCGATGCCAAGTTCCTGTTTGGCCTGTTCGATCAGAGCGGGACTATCTTCCTGAAACACAGCTATCCGGGCATAAGCATACCCAAGTTGAGCATGGGCCAGCGCATAGTTCGGATCCAGCTCAATCGCTTTCTTGAAGAGGTCAACCGCCAGGTCGGACTCTGGCCGAGTTCTAGGATCGGGACCAGATATTACCGGAGTGATACATGGCCTTCGCGTAATAGTTGTAGGCTTCCGGGTTCGAGGTATAGCGTTTGGTGAGCCGCGCCTGCTGCGCTGGGCTGAGCCTGAGCCGCAGACGTTGAGCCACCTGCTGCGATACTTTGTCCTGGATGGCGAAGATGTCGGTGAAGCGCTCATCAAACTTGCTCGGCCCATAACGACGCGCCATCCTCGACTCTGAGCAATTCACGGTCACCCGCAGCTGGTCGCCCACATGCAAGTACGTGCTGTCGAGCACCGCATCCACCTTCAGCTCGCGGGCCGCGGCGAGCGCGTCAATTTCCTGCTTGACATATTTGCGCACCGCGCTGGTCGGGCGCACCGTCAGCTCGCCACTCTGGCTGATCTTTGTGATGATGTCGGTAGCAATGCCCAGCCCCAGGTAGTCCTCCTTTGTTTCCTGGTTGAGCGATTTGAACGGCAGCACCGCCAGCGACTTGATCTCAGGGGAGACTGCGGTGGGCGCGCCTCGGAACAGTAACAGGTAGCTGAGCGCTGCCACCACCATCATCACCAGGGCCGAAATGGCGAGCCAGCGACGAGACGCTGAGTAGCCTTCGCCGCCTCTCCTGGATCTCTGCCACGGTAGCGGATGCCCCAACCTCAATATCTCGCCTGGGATTTTTGAGGTCAGCCAGCAGTTCTCGCGCTGAGCTGTAGCGCCGCTCACGGTCCTTCTCCAGGCACTTGCCCACGATGCGCTCCAGCTCGCCCGGCGCCTCGGGATTGAAGCGGCTGATGGCTTCCGGCTGCAGCGTGCAGAATCCGATCCAGCGTCTCACTTGAATTGGCTCCGGCGAAGGGCGATACTCCGGTCGCCATCTCATAAAGCAACACGCCCAGGCTGAACAGGTCTGAACGGTGATCCATCTCGCGCCCGAGCGCCTGCTCCGGACTCATATACGGCACCGTCCCCATCACCACGTCTGTGGTCGTCTTGACCGTCACGCGCGTCGGTGCTTCCCTGTCAGTGGGTGGTTGCCTGCTCAGCTTTGCCAATCCGAAGTCCAAGACTTTGACGATGCCCTCACGACGCAGCATGATGTTGTCGGGCTTGATGTCACGATGGATGATCCCCGCCTCATGGGCTGCGGCCAGCGCCGAAGCCACCTGTTCGGCGACATGGAACACTTCGCCGATCGGCATCGGCGCACCCGTCATGCGCTCTCTCAGCGTCTCGCCTTCGATGAACTCGGTGGCGATGAAGTGCGTCCCGTTGGTCTCGCCGATCTCGTGAATCGTGAGAATATTTGGATGATTCAGCGCTGAGGCGACCTGGGCTTCCCGTTCGAAGCGCCGCAGCCGTTCGGTATCAGCGGTGACCTGTCCAGGCAGCAGCTTGAGCGCGACCTTACGGTGCAGCCTGTTGTCTTCCGCCAGGTAAACATCACCCATGCCTCCCGAACCCAGATGCGAAAGGATTTCGAAGTGTCCCAAGGTCTGACCGACCAGAAATCGCTGTCCTTCCAACCACTCTGCCGCAAGCTCACAGGCTGCCGTCTCCAGGCTGCCGCTCGCTTCGTGGGCAGCCAGCAATGATTCGACCTCACGCTGCAGTTCCAGGTCGCCGCTGGAGGTTTCGCGCAAGTAAGCGACTCGCTTGTGTGAAGCCTGTTCGAGAGCTGCGTGAAACAGCTTTTCGACTTGTTGCCAGCGCTCAGCCTGCATCCGGACCTCCTGGAGCGGTGCAGAAATCGTCGGATTCGCTGTAGGCAACGCTCGCCGCGGCGTTCCTCGTTGCGAGCAACGCACTCATCCCTAACGGTTTCGTAATCGCGACAGGGAACGGTACAGCGACCGTTCCCCACCACGCATTGAACTTTCACGGCTCCCCTTCATGGGTCATCTCACGTTGCAGCCAGGCCTTGGCCAGTGTCCAGTCGCGCATCACGGTTCCGGGCGAAACGCCCAGGATCTCGGCCGTCTCTTCGATGCTCAGACCACCAAAGAAACGCAACTCCACCAGCCGGCTCTTGCGTGAGTCGAGTTCGGCCAGTCTCAGCAAAGCCTCATCCAGCGCAACCACTTCCGCCGCCCGGTCACTGGACACCACCATGGCCTCATCCAGTTCTACCGGCTGGGCGCCGCCGCCGCGTTTGGCATATTGGCGTGCCCGCGCGTAGTCCACTAGGATACGGCGCATCATCTGGGCAGCCACTGCAAAGAATTGGGCGCGGTTCTTCCAGTTGGCTTCTTGCTGATCGACGAGTCGAAGGTAAGCTTCGTGAACCAGGGCCGTGGTTTGCAGCGTGTGGTCCGGACGCTCACGGCGAAGGTGGCCGTGTGCGAGCCGGCGCAGTTCCCGGTACACCAGTGGCATCAACTCCTGGAGGGCGTGCGGGTCCCCATTGCCCCATGCGACGAGCAGTTGGGTTACTTCCTTGGGGGAAGCGTCCTTCATCTTATCGATTCCTATGCTGGATCGCGCCGCAAATGGGCGCCATTATAGCACTCGCCCTGGGCAACCCCAATGCTGGATGTTCAAAGTCGGCGCTACCCTCGAACAGTCGAATCATCTTCGAAAAGTGAGCCATAAGCTTTTGTAGCACAGACCGGGCGGTGTGCAGGTCTGCGGCTTTTCTTTCTTGAGGAGCTCCGAATGGCAGCAGGGTCGCGCTCGTTCGTTTTCAAACCGCAGACCTGGTGGCGCTCAGCCCTGGTGCGCTGAGGGGACTAGGTGCCTAGCTCTGGCTCAAGAGGTCGGAGGCCTGCAGAAGGCTTTGCTGATGCTGGACCATGGACTTGGCCTCCGCACTGTTCAGTCACTGTCACGAGGGCAGCGAACTTTGACGCTGCCCGGTACGCAACAAAAAATTCTTTGCCGTGCATTAGAGGTTTGCCGTGAAGTTCTCGCGTATAGGAGCAAAAGGCGAATTCGCACTCAGCTCTGGTGGCAAGAGACAACTCGTGTCTTTGTCGCGGGCGGGCGTAGCGGTCTCAGGTCTGGGCATGTTCCGAAATGTGTGGCGAACAGGCCCAGGTGGTCACAGTTGACCCTTTCTACGAATAGCCACACTAGATCCGGAGGAACCATGAAAAGGACAATACTTTCACTACTTACTTTAGGTCTGGTCGTTTTAGGTCTAGCAAGCATTGTGCCGGGCTTTCTGCCCCGGGTCGGGATGCAAACCGCGGTGCAGGCCAACACCGAGAGACGTTTCACTGTGGATATAGCGATGGATGGGCGCACCCTGCGTTTCAATCGCGGGATCACTTATGAGGAAGCCGGGCGAGGCGACACCTTCGTGGTCTTCGGCCCGATCTATCCCGCCGGGACTCTTCCCACCGGCACAGCGTCCAACAGTCCGGACGACCCGGGCAGTATCGGCACCTGGACCTACCGCGCGACATTCGGATACGATGGCGGAGTCAGCTTGGGGAGTGGGCTCGAGGAGTGCTGCGGCGTCCCGCCGGTGGAGACACCTCCACTGTGGGTCCAAGCGCGGAGAGGAAAGCCTGGGGTGGTCGATTTGTTCAAACAGCTTGGTGTCGGCACGCACTACCACCAGTTCGACAACGGCGGGAAGCTGGTGAGCGACGGCCTGGCCGGTCTGCCTGCGGCTGTTCACGCCGTGATCGGTGGCATGGGTGCTTTCAGCGGCGCTCGTGGTGAAATGACCGCGATGGCAATCAGCACGAACAGCACCGGTTTTCCAAACCTCCGCATGACTTTCAAACTTAAGAAGGAGGCGCCAAAGTAGGCCGCACTACAGCGCGCCCGACACAAGCAAATTCGGGTTGGGCGACTTGCCAGTCCCCCAAAGCCGGACTGGCAAGTCCGGCGCACCGGCAGGCTGGAAAGCCTACCCACATTGGTTGGCGCGGAATCGCAAGTGTTCAACTTGGGAATTCAGGACATAACGTTGCGAAGGCGGAGAGGACTACTCCGCCGCCGCGCCTCGCGCGATCTATGAGCATCACCGCTATCGCCTCTACCTTTCCAGTCTTGCTTTTGCTAAGATCAAGCATGCCTGTTGTCCGCGAGTGCTTGATAGCCGAACTCCTCTGAGTCCACTTCCAAGCGTTTTCACACCACAACGTGACAGAGACAGGTAGCGAGCGCAAATGCTGGTGTGGCGGGATCGGAGGCGAACCTTTTGCTATGACACCTTCTTCTTATTTGAATGACGTCGCCAGAATCCCCGGTCCCGGAGACAATCTGGCCATTGCCACGCGGCGACTGGAGCGCGGAACGCGGATTTCCCATGATGGCGCGGAGTTTGAGCTCGACTTTACGGTGCTCGAGGGCCATCGCTTCGCGATCCGGGCCATTCCGGCCGGCAAGGAGTTGTTGTCGTGGGGACTGCCGTTCGGCATTGCCATCCGAGA
The DNA here is from genome assembly GCA_963752385.1 of uncultured Acidimicrobiia bacterium. GTDB lineage: Bacteria > Acidobacteriota > Terriglobia > Versatilivoradales > Versatilivoraceae > CAVVYL01. The sequence continues at coordinate 401,764 of CAVVYL010000045.1, forward strand.
CATCGCTCCGGGCAATTATGCCTGTAACGCGCAGATTCTAGCGGCCCTGCGCGATCGCTCGATTGACTTCGAGCTTCCTTCGCAGCCCAACTTCGAAGATCACATTGAGCCATATCGATTCGACGAAACCCGCTTCCGGCCTGGGACGCAAGTCCCCTTGCATGCTCGCAAGCCGCAGTTTTCTGGGGTATCAGCGCGAAAGTACACGTGGGGTGGGAACGCGCAACTATATCGTCTTGCTTGGGACTACTTCGCGAACGGCGAGCTATGTGAAACAGCTCGAATCGCGCCTGAAAGGGTTGGCCAGCGCTTATCCCAACGTCGACGGGATCGTGGCGGCGGCACATACGGAAGGTGGAGGCAACCAGCGGCCGAATAACTTCGACCTGCTGCTTCAAACCTTGGCTGGGTTTATGCTGAATCCGAATGTTGGCGCGGTCTTGGCGGTTGACTACGGCACGGAACCCGTGACCAATGCGCTGCTCCGCCAGTACCTCGAGCGGCAGAAATATCCGCTGGCCGATGTGCTCCATCATTTTTTGACTCTGAAGGGGGGGTTCCAAACCAACTTGGAGCAGGGTGAGTCGATCGTGAAGGGATGGCTCGAGACCGTAAATCGGGCGACCCGTACCGAAGTGCCAGCGGCTCATCTGAAGATTGGTTTGCAGTGCGGCGGCTCGGATGCCTTTTCAGGGATCTCCAGCAATCCGCTGCTTTCTTGCGTTGCCAAGGAGGTCGTTCAGTACGGCGGGATTGCTAACCTGGCCGAGACCGACGAGCTGATCGGCGCCGAGTCTTATGTTTTGAAGAACGTTCGAGACCTCGACACCGCCCGTCGCTTTCTGGCGACAGTCGAGCGTTTCAAGGAACGTGCCAGTTGGCATGGCGCCTCTGCCGAGGGAAATCCCTCCGGAGGCAACAAACTACGCGGCCTGTATAACATCGTTCTCAAGTCGATTGGCGCGGCCAACAAGCTGCACCCGGATGTTCGACTGGACTACGTCATCGAATACGGTGAGCGCATGTTGCAGCCAGGCTTTTATTTTATGGACAGTCCGGGCAACGATCTGGAGAGTGTAGCAGGGCAGGTAGCCGCCGGCGCCAACATGATTTTCTTTACCACGGGCAATGGCTCCATCACCAATTTCCCGTTCGTCCCCACACTGAAGATCATGAATACCACGCGGCGATTCCAGCTGCTATCCCGGGAGATGGACGTCAATGCTGGAGCCTATTTTGATGGAACGCCGATGGAGCAGCTCACTCAGGAAATGTTTGAGCTTACGCTGCGAGTCGCCTCGGGGGAGCGCAGCCGCGGGGAACAGGCTGGGCATGCCCAAGTTTCCATCTGGAGGGACTGGCGGCAGACAGACGCCAGTCGCGTGGAGAGCCTGCTCAGCGCGCCGTTGCCGCCCGGCAGGAGTCTGCCTGTTCAGGTGAATCACCCCGCCAGTGCGCTCCGCTTTGAAGCCTTGCGGTTTGACGGCCGGACGGTCACTGACCAGCTGGCGCTTGTGTTACCTACCAGTCTTTGTTCAAGCCAGATTGCTCGCATGAGTGCCGACCGCCTTAACCAGAAGGGCCTCGGAAGGGGACAACAGGTTTCCCGTTTTGTTTCGCTGCCTCACACCGAGGGTTGCGGCCACAACGGAGGAATGACTGAGGAGATGTATTCCCGCACGATGCTTGGCTATCTCAGTCACCCGCTGGTGCGATTCGCGCTCCTGTTGGAGCATGGCTGCGAGAAGATGCATAACGACTACATGCGGCACCAGGCGGAACGGCATGGGGTCGACCTCTCCAACTACGGCTGGGCCAGCGTGCAACTGGACGGCGGCATCGAAAAAGTGGTGCAAAAAATCGAGGATTGGTTTCAAGGTGTAGTTGATCGCAAGCCGCCGCCCGTGATTGAGAAGGCCGGGCTCGAGAGCCTTCGCCTGGGACTTCTGGCGGTGGGGCCTTTCTCCGCTGCAGTTGCCATGAACCTGGCGAAAGTGACCCAGGCCGTGGTGGGCGCCGGCGGAACGGTCGTTGTACCTCACAATTCCCCGCTCCTTTCCTCTGAAGCTTACTTGCATTTGACGCTCGGAACCCATTCTTTGGAACCATCGCTGGCCTACGGGCAAAAGGCGAGGACGGCAGGGTTTCACATCATGGAAACTCCCACGGACCATTGGGTCGAAACATTGACGGGTCTGGGCGCCACCGGTGTCGAAATTTTTCTCGCCCACGTGGGTGAACAGCCCGTGCAAGGGCATCCGCTGGTGCCGCTGTTGCAAGTTTCTGCCGAACCCTCAGTTCAGGAATCGTATTCGGACGACCTCGATCTGCTGTTGGAAGGGAATCCAGCACAGTGGAGCGACACCATCCTGCAGCGAGTGCTCGAGTTGGCTTCACGCCGGTACACACCCAAAGTGCTTCTTCAAGGGAACAATGACTTTCAGTTGACTCGCGGCCTGCTGGGCGTGTCGCTGTAGATCCTGCATGGGATGCCAGGCTGGGTCCCAGCTTCAATCCGCCTCTTTGCACAACTCTTCCGTTCTCACAGCGCAACAATCAGAGTTTCGTCAAGACGACATGGGGCGTCAGGGAGTCGCTTTTGCTTTGTTGCTCTGCTTCCTTTGGAGCGGGCTGGCACCCGCGCTCAAGCTTTCACTGAGAGGCATGGCGCCGTTCGCGATTGCTGGATGGCGGTTTCTCATCGCACTCGCCTGCATTCTGTTTTGGTGCTGGGTGAATCAGATTGACTGGCGGATTCCGCGCCGGATGCATGCGAGCTTGATGGGGTTTTCCGTTCTGTTTGCGCTGCAGATTGGACTGCTGAATCTCGGCGCCCAGTGGACGTCCAGCAATCATACGGTGGTACTGCTGAACACGAATCCTGTATTCGTCGCTCTGCTGGCCCATTTCTTTATCCCCAATGATCGCTTGAGCTGGCAAAAGCTCGGCGGACTCATTGGCGCCCTCGCGGGCGTTTGTGTAACCTTCCTGGAAACGGGCGGACTGCCGGCCAAAAGTGCGTGGCTGGGTGACACGATTGTCTTAGTCAGCGGGTTTGTTCTGGGAGTTCTGCACGTCTACTCTAAGTTCCTGGTTCATCGATTGACTCCCTTTCAAGTCGTGGTTTGGCAGATGATCTACGGAGTGCCACTATTCTTCCTGGCCAGCGCGCTTCTCGAAACCGCGTCAACGAACCAACTCAGTTGGACGGTCGTGGCAAGCGTTCTTTACCAGGGAGTGGCCGTCGGCGCCTTTTGCTTTACCGGATGGACCCACCTGATACAGCGCTTCGCCGCCAGCAAAGTGACCGCCTTTCAGTTCACTACTCCTTTGTTTGGTGTCGTACTCAGCGCCTGGATTCTGGGAGAGGCCACCTCGGCCACACTGCTTGTCGGAGTAGCCTTGGTGGCTCTCGGCATCTACTGGGTGGCGCGAGCCCGCCAGATAGGTCTAGTCACGTCAGTCCTTGTGCCAGCGAAGTCGGGGCTCTCCGCGTGTGCGATTCCGACGGGCTGAGTAAACCCGCCGAGTTGACCCCAAGCCAGTTTTCCTCAGATAGCAGAGACCAGATTGGCAGCGTCTAACTTCTGTCGGCGCTATGGAGTTGGCGATGTCTCAGCGGATCTCAAGCAAGACTTCCTGCACGGGATCAGGACCCGCGCCCTTAGCTGTCTTGATGATACGCGCAATCTTGCGCTCAGCAATTGAGACAACGTAAACCGGCTCAGCCGGCGAAGGAGCGGGCACTTTGCAATAGCGACAGGCTGCGACTAGAGACAGAAGCACGCGGCGGCTTTGCATCAGAATCTCCCTGAAAGGACGAGAATGGAGTTCGCTCGCCACCACAGCGGATCACGACGGCCGAGCGGCGTAAGCGGATGTCTCTTCTGGGAGCAGAGGAAGCCAGCAACGCAAGCAAAAGCGGCGGCTGCGCCCCTCGCTGGAGCGCTACGGCTTGCTTGGTGTGCTGTTCGCCGATTTTCGTTCCGCCTGTAACCGGAGGCTGACGACGATTTTGGAGCATCATGCGGGAATGATCATACGGTCGTGAAGGCTGTTTGGATCTGTCGTTTAGGCCACATCCATAGACGTCGTTGCCAAGAATGCTAGTTCTCACAGAAAATATCCTACCATTCTCATAGAAACCCATTCCAAGCGAGGGCTATTCTCTCGGTTTCAGGCAACATAGTCCCTTCAAACAAAAGGTTTCTTCAAAACAATCAGTGAGTTTGACAATGAAGCAAACGAAGCGAGGGCGGCTCTCCCGAATCACGAGCAATTTCTGTCGGCTGGGTACTTGGAATTCAATAGGGTGAGGTCCTTTCAGTGGACAACCTCGGCAAATCATAACGCGCCAGAGGAGGAGGAACCGATAGTGACCACGATCAACGAGAAAAGCACAGGCTAGAGGAACCAGTTTCATCGCAGCCGCACTAATCGCATTAATTGCAATGACCGTCTGTGTGGGAGCATACCCGCAACAGCAAGCAGAGGTTTTCAAGGTTGAGCCGGCAGGTCGATACCTACTCGATCCCAAGGGAAAGCCGTTCTTCTGGTTGGGGGACACAGCTTGGCTCCTCTGCCACAGGACACGTCGTGAAGACGTCGAGCTTTACCTGCAGACTCGCGCCAAGCAAGGTTTTACGGTAATCCAAGCTGCCGCCGTGATGGCAGAGGAAAGGGTGGGCGGTGGCGCCACTCGCCCGAACGCTTATGGAGATCTAGCCTTCACCGACGGGGACACGGCTCGACCGAAGCTCAGTCCCAACAGCAATCCGGACAATCCGACGGAATACGACTACTGGGATCATGTGGATTATGTCATCAGCACCGCCGAGGCTAATGGCTTGGTGATTGGCTTGTTGCCTATGTTCATCAGCTATCGGGAGGAGGGTTACAAGTATTTAAATCCAACGAATGCCCATGCCTATGGCAAATTCTTAGGTACACGCTATCGCGCCAAATCCAACCTCATCTGGATCCTTGGCGGTGACAATGTCCCAAACACTGACTCGAAACAAACAGCTTGGAACCTCCTTGCCAAGGGCATTACCGAGGGCGTGTCAGGTTCCGAAGATTACAGCAAGACCCTCATGACCTATCACATCAGTGGGGGTAGCTCTTCATCCCAGTGGTTCCATACGGCGCCCTGGCTTGACTTCAACATGCTTCAGACCTGGAGCCAGTACGAACAAATATACCCAATGGTGCACGCAGACTACGATCTGGTCCCGCTGAAACCGTGCGGTCTGGGAGAGGGCGCCTACGAAAACGGACCACAATATCCCACAAAGCCGATCAATGCATTGGTGATCCGAAAACAAGCCTATTGGTCCTACTTGGCAGGCGGCTATCACACTTTTGGGAACACTATAGTGGAACTTGGGGACTTTCGAGAGGGAGGCGACACAGGACTGGAAAAAGGCCCTACACTCTCCTGGCGCTGCAAGCCTGACGGTTCTCAAGAACTTCTTTAGTTCGATAGAATGGTGGAAACTCGTGCCCGATCAATCGATTTTCTCCAGCGGGGCTGGCGGCGGCAACAACTTAAGCGCCGGCATGCGCTCGACCGGCGGCGAAGCCGTAGTCGCCTATCTCTCCAGCCCTACGACCGTCGCGCTCAACATGAACAAGATCACTGCCGGTAAGAGTGTCCGGGCCGTGTGGATCAATCCGAAAACCGGAAATGAGGTCGTCATCGGCAATTTCCCCAACGAGCAGACCCAATCGTTCACGACACCGACAGGATGGGAAGATGCTGTGCTTTTCTTGAAAGCTCAAAGCTGACAGCTATTCCCTCAGTTTGTTCTTCCCGACATCCAGTGGATGATTTCTGTTTTTGTCGTCTGACCGCGCTGGAACTCGCGAAGGATTTGGCCTTTATGCAACACCAGAATGCGATCGCACAAGCCAAGCGTCTCCTCTACTTCAGAGGAAGCGAATAAGATGGCCAACCCTTGTTGAGCAAGCTGATCGCAGAGTTGATAGACTTCCCGCTTAGCACCAACGTCTATGCCTCGAGTCGGATCGTTCAGGATCAGCACTTTTGGCTGCGTGGCCAACCATTTGGCGAGGACTACCTTTTGCTGATTACCGCCGCTCAGTTGAATCACCCTTTTGTCGATGCTATTGGTGGCGATGTTCAGCCGCCGCACGTAACATCCGGTGGTGCGCCGATCAGTGAGTTCATCAATCAACCCCAGCCTGTTGATCTAGTCGGTCAAGGATGACCAGGGTGGTGTTGCGGCGGATCGACCAATTCATCATCAGCCCCTGTTCACGACGGCTGGCGGGAATGAATCCCCACCCTAGCCGTGCGGCATCAACCGGTGAGCGAATCTCTTGCCGCTGACCATCGTAAATGATTTCGCCACTGGTCAACTGCTCAACTCCGAATAGGCCATGGAAGATATCCTCCACGCCAGATCCCTCTAACCCCACCAAGCCAAGGATTTCACCTGTACGAAGACGAAAACTGATAGGACCGGTGTTGGCCCCTGTCCGGAGGTCGCGGACGTCAAGGACAACTGGAGCAGAACTAACTGGTGTTCGTTTGGGCAAAGTTTCCAGCGACCGCCGCCCGGTCATGGCCACGACGATCTGAGAGATGGTTGTGTCAGCAGTAACCCAAGTACCCTGGTAGCGTCCGTCACGAAGGACAGTGATTCGGTCGGCAATGGCGATGACCTCCTCCATGCGATGAGAAACGTAGACAATGGTGATGCCTTGATCGCGCAATCGGCGGATAATTTCGAACAGCCTCTCAGACTCGCGCCCGGTCAGCGCCGAATTCGGCTCGTCCATCAGGATAATGCTCGATTGCTGCTGGAGCGTCCGTGCGATCTCGACCAGCTGCTTGTCGCCGACTGACAGCTCGCCGATCTTGGCATGTGGGCTAACCTGGATGCCCATGGCGTCGAATACCCGATGGGTAGCCTCAGTCATAGCGCGCTCATCGAGCAAGCCATGACGGGAGACCAATTCGCGATTGACAAAGACATTGGCGGTAGCGGTCAGGTGTGGGAATAAATTGAGCTCCTGAAAAACGATGCTGATGCCCTGCCGGCGGGCGTCAAGCGCGTCACCGATCGTTACAGGCTTGCCGCGGAGAAGGATCCGGCCGCCGTCCGGTTGATGGACACCGGCCAGGATCTTCATGAAGGTGGATTTGCCAGCGCCATTCTCGCCAACTACGGCGTGCACTTCGCCTTGGCGGATGCTGAAGCTGACATTCTCCAGCGCTGTAACGCCGTCAAAACGCTTCGTGATGTTCTCCAACTGGATCAGATCGCCTTCCGTCATGACCTCCTCTGTTCCACCGTTTCTCGAAAACGAGTGACTTCCAACGTGGCTGTGCTGGAACCTACTTCCGTGGCAATGGTTGGGCGAGCGCCTCAAGATCGGCGAAGTTCTGGGTGATGTAATCGGCATACCACTTCGTTTGCGCCGCGTCATCGGTTTCTCGCTGGTAGACCTCGTCAACATTGTTCTGGGTAATAACCTCGGTACCCACGTTGATCCAGCCGTTGACCAGTGCTTTGCCTTCGACCAGGTGCCGAAAGAGCGCGAGTATGGGTAGGTATCCTTGCAGGTAAGGGTGCTGACCCACTGTCAACTGGGCAGCACCAGCCTTAATGGCATCCAACGTCTCGACATTGAGATCATAACCCGCAACGAGCCAATTGGCGCCGGAGCGGATCTTCAGTTTGGCCAGATTGGGGATGTCATGGGAGCAAAGACCGACAGCTCCGACCATATCGGGGTTAGCGCCAGCCAGGTTCTCCCAAGCTGAGTAGTTCTGTGTGTTCTCAGAAGTTACATCGAAAGGTTCAGTGATCGTAAATCGGGTGCCTTCCATACCTTTCTTGAAGCCGTTGTACCGCTCCACCAGCACAGAGACTCCTGGTGCGCACACCCCGACAACCAGCGTGCCGTTCTTCTTGCCCCGGGCCTCGAGGGTTTTCTTGAGTTCCGTTCCCAGAATGACCCCCGACTGGTGCTCATCCTGGCCAAACCAGGCCGCTGCAGCCGAACCGGGGCTAGTGACATTGGCCGTCATGACCGGAATCCTGGCATTATTTGCTTCCCTGATTGGAACAACCCAGATCTCACCGGGCTGCGGCACCACAACCAGGCCACTTTTCCTCTTCTGGACCATTCCTTCAAACATGCCGATAGCTTCGGTTGACACGAATCCTGCCGGGCCGGTAACTTCAACCTCTACGCCGACGTCCTTGCCGGCATTCTCAGCACCTTTCTTGATCACCTGGGTGAAGTCGTTCAGCCCATGCAGCACATACCCGATTTTGATATCTTTGTTTCGGGAACCGTCGTCGGGCGGGCTAGTTTGAGTGGATGATCCGCAAGCGGCCAACAAGGAGGAAATTAGAAGCACCCCATGAAGCATCCAGGTTCTTTGCATCCAGGTTCTTTGCATCCAACTTCTCCAGTTATCGCCGCTTGATGAAATAATCAATGGCCACCGCCACGATAATAACAACCCCCGTGACGAACATGCCCCAATAGGCCGAAAGACCGACTAACACTAATCCATTGCGGATCACGGCGATGATCAGTGCTCCCAGTAAGGCACCCGCAATCGAACCTGATCCACCGCTTAATGCTGTTCCACCAATGATAGCGGAGGCGATGACTAGAAGTTCAAGGCCAGGGCCAGTGCTTGGGTCTGCCGCCCGCAGGAATGCCAAGGCCATAATCCCCGCGACCGCAGAGATGGTCCCCATGAGCGTCATCACAATGACCCGATAGCGTGCGATGCGAATGCCAGAGAATCGGGCCGCCTGAAGGTTACTGCCGATAGCCTGGACGCGTCTGCCGAAGGGTGTCCGATCAAATAACATGTATCCGACGATCCCAATCAATCCCATGACCACCACACTGGCTGGTATGCCCAGGATCGTACCCCCTCCGATACTGAAGAATGAATGGTCTTTGGAGAACTGGCTAACTGGAGTTGCCTTGGAGATTACCAGCGCCAAGCCACGATAGGCACTGAGCGTGCCCAAGGTAACAATGATCGTGGGAATGCGTAGGATGACACTCAGTAGTCCATTCACCAAGCCGCATAGCGCACCAGCACCTAGGCCAATACAGACTGCGAGTGGCAGGGGCACACCCTCGCGCAGCGCCACGGCCGTAAGGATATTCACCAACGTGAGGACCGATCCAACTGATAGATCCACGTCGCCCATCGACAAAACGAATACCATGCCGACCGCCATAATGCCGTAGTAGGAAGCTTGACGGGTCACCTGAAGCAGGTTTGACGGTTGAAGGAAGGAGTCAGAGGCGAGGCTAAGCGCCAGCCCAATAACGAAGAGCGCGCCCAGCACACCGATCTCATCTAACCGGCCCAGCCGACGCAATACTCGGCTGATTGCACCAAGGATTCCGTTTGACAGATGGCGGAACCAGAGATCTGTCCTTGCTTGTCCCATGGTTGACTACCCTCAACAACCAAAAAAAGTGGCCCGGACGGCCAGGTCGCTCCACGAAGTCACCAACTCCAGGCTGTGTTCGACGATTTGCGCATCCCAACAGCGAGTGGGATGTTAGCTGGGCAAAGCTCGATGCCAGGACTGATTTGATAAGGGTTGTTCTTAAGCGGCAGTCAGCCCGCCATCTACCATGTAGAGGCCACCGGTGCAGAAGCTGGACTCATCTGAAGCCAGGAAAAGTGCCAAGCCCGTCACGTCCTTCGGCGTGCCTAGCCGGCCCAAAGGTGTCGCTGCAATAAGGCGAGCACGGGTTTTTTCGTCGCCGGTCAGTTCGCGGATGAGCGAAGTGTCAGTTACCCCTGGCACAATGGCGTTGACGCAAATGTTATCCAGTGCGTAGTCAACTGCCATTGTGCGCGTCAGCGCGATAACTCCGCCTTTGCTAGCGCTATAAGCGCTATAACCGGGGCATGCCTTAAGACCTGTGGGTGAGGCTGCGTGAATGATCGAGCCGCCACCTCGTTTCAGCATAGTCGGGATCGTATATTTCGAGCAAAGCCAGAGGCCACGCAGATTGATCGAAAGCGTAAGGTCCCAGATTTCCTCCGGAAGTTCGTGGGCCCGACCATCCTGACCGATCAATTGGACAGCCGCGTTGTTATAAAGGACGTCCACGCCCCCGTAGCATTCGACGGTTGTGGCAATCATGGCTCTGACATCCGCTGTCTTGGACACATCGCTGTGGACGAAAATCGCCTCCCCCCCATTCTTCCGAATTGTTGCCACGACCTCCTCTCCGCTGCCGGCGTTGATCTCAGCGATAACGACGCGGGCTCCATTACACGCAAACTGTTCGGCCACCGCGCGACCCATTCCACTTCCTCCGCCGGTAATGATTGCTACTTTTTGTTTCAGTTTCATACGCTTCCCTCGCTTTGGAATCGAGATCATCGGCCAACTTAGGTATGGCTCAGCGAGACTTGCTTTGAAATACCCTGGACTCTTTGCATCGATGTTCCCGCACGGGCTCGTGGCGCTGTGCGTTTCTCAACCTCAACCCGTCAAATTCGGCAATCTTCCCCGAACGTGTGACCATCACTTGGAGAATCCAAGACAAACTAACTCATACTGCAAGCAGGTTTCTATGAAAATGGTAGGATGTTTTCTACAAAAACCATCATTCTTCGTGGACGTCCCACAAGAGTCTTAGTGGACCCGGAAAGAGGTCGAGCGCTAAGAAGGTGCGAGCGAAGCCCAAACGGTCTTCTGAAGAGGGTGGGAGGCTCCAAGCCAAGCTGCCCTGGATCTGCGGGCTGCCTCGGGCTGTCCATCACGGTTCTCTTTAAGGAAGGGGTTACGAACGTCTCCGCGAGGACGAGCTCTAGTTTGTCCAAGAGAGCTTTCTACAGAGGTGAACGACTTTGGTCCGTTCGTTTCCTTACAAATTTGACCTATAGTGAAGCTGGTGCTATAAATAATTGCTACCTTTCAAAATAATCTGGCAGTACAAATAGCAAACGAACTTTCCGGGCGGTCCGGCTCTGTGACTTTGACAGAAAAGATAACTTGGGAAAGTGTAGTTTCGACGATTGAGCCCCAGATCAATGCGGAGGGAATCCACAACTGGCCGTTCGATCTGTCGTTTCCAATCGACGTCCGTTTCATGTTCCACGACAGGCCGCGCGATGTTCGGATGAACCGTCACGATTACTTCGAGTTGCTGTTCCTCTATTCAGGAGAGGCGGTCTTACAGATTCAGGAGCGCTACTTCACCTTAAGGGAGGGAGATTTAGTCGTTATCGGTAGTACGCTCTTTCATCGAATGATCGAGTTTCGCCGAACCGTAGTGCGGATCGCTGTCCTCTACTTCTTACCAGATCTGATACGTGCTAATGACGTCAGCGGCGAGAATATGGAATACTTGATGCCGTTCATGATCCAAGACTCGACCTTTCCGCATTTGGTTGCGGCTGATGAGAGCATTTCTGCCGAGATCTTTGATTTAATGAGACGTGCCTACGCTGAGTTGCGAGATGACTCGAAGTTCAGTCGTCTGTGCGTCAAAGCCTATCTGAAGATGATTCTCGCCTTACTCGTAAAGCATTATGCGGACTACTCTGCTATCGCAGACAGTTTCAGCCGTAGGCATCGGGACATCACCCGCCTGGAGCCGCTGTTTGAATACATTGATCATCACTACACTGAACCGATTACCGTTAAGAATGGAGCCTCCGTGGCTTACCTCAGCGAGCCGCATTTCATGCGTTTTTTCAAACAAGTAACAGGGCAAACATTTCTTGAATATCTCACTCATTATCGGATTGCAAAGGCGCAAGCCTTGTTGGCCTCAACGGACAAAACGATTGCTGAAGTCAGTCAGGAGGTCGGATTCTGCGACCAGAGTCACTTTGGCCTGGTCTTCCGTAGGCTCCTGCACATGACGCCGCGAGAATACAAACATCTCCACAACAGCCTGCCTGAGTCGGCCCTCCCACGAAAGACGCTCAAAGCCGTCTAGGCAGGAACCCAAAGGATCGAGATTGGTATAGACCACCCCAAGTCTCGATCCGATAGGAAACGGGAATTCCCCCCTTTCAACGCTGCTTCATCGAACGGAATCGTTGGAGCAAAAATGATAGTTTCTGCAGAAAACACCCTCTGATTCTCATAGACACTCATTTGCGCTGAGGTCTACGCTAGCCTCGCTCCTCGAAAGAACCAAGCGGGCCGGCCCTGGCAGGACGTCCTTATTCTTCAGCTTATGAAGGGTCGCGGTAGCTACTGTTTCCGGACGAAGACGGTCAAGAGTCCTGGCCCCATCTATGAGAGTGATGGCGCGTTAGTAATTAAGTCAATAACCAAGAGGTCGAGAATGGAGCTCTGTCTTTTCAGTTCGACGCCCGACATGGCCACCCTGAACTTTGTAGTAAAGGTGCTAACAGGTACGTTAGAGGAATTGGCACAGCGCGCCATTGAGTGGGGCTATGACGGAATTGAGTTCATGCCCGACCCTGAGAATATTCCGGACCCTCGGCAGATGGAGACCGGCCTGAAAGCATCAGGAGCAGTAATGCCGGTGGTCAACAGCGGCCGGATGTTTCCACAGGGCATGGCATTGATTCATCAGAACAAAGAAGTCCGACAACGCTCAATTGCTTCCTACAAGAGGATGTTGGACTTTGCAGGCTGGTTCGGCGCGCGTGTGGGCTTGGGGATTGCTCGAGGTAAAGGAATCCCAGGCGCCAGCCGGGAAGAGCTGGATCGAATAGCCGACGAAGTATTTCGCGAACTCGGTGAGCACGCAGAAAGGGCCGGAACGACCATTATGCTTGAGCCGGCCGATCCCGGGTCAACCAGTTACATCAATACGATGGACGAAGCTATGGCATGGGTCGACCGGATCGACAGTCCAGCATTCACGGTGATGTTGGATACGTACGAGCTCGCAATGTCCGAACCTTCGATTGAGCACGGCATCCGCGCCGCACGAGGGCGGGCTAGTCACATTCATCTATACGATCCGAGCCGTTGGCCGCCAGGGGTTCTTCCTGAAAAGCAACGTCTCGATTGGCCACGTATTGCCCAACTACTACACGAGGAAGGGTTCCGGGGATCAGGTTCGGTAGTCCTGGCACCAGAAGGCGAACCAAGTGGCCCGGCTCGCAAGGCTGCAGCTTATCTGCGAGCGCTTTTCGACAAATAGGCTCTCCGTGGACACGTTCTGAGGCGACGTTAGGATAAAGCTGCGATCAGACGACCTACAGCGGAGATATTCGCCTTAGGTCTGACGAGGATGAGGAACCGCTCGGGGGATCAAAAAGACCGACGGAGAAGTTCCGTAATTGGCTTGGATGGTGGCCAGACCGCTGAGGTTTGGGGAAAGATGTCGAAATTCAGTCCAGGCAGCCACTCTCTTGGAAGAATCTCCGCTGTCTCGCAGTGCGCGCAACTAATCCTATGATATTCGCGACCGGTCTCAGTTTTCCAGAAGCACCTGTGGTCCTGCCAGATAGCAGCTGGCTGGTTGTGGAAATGGGGCCTGGCAGGGGCTGTGTCACTCACATAAGCGTGGATGGTCAAACGAAGCGGGTTATCGCGAAGACGGGTCGGCCCAACGGTTTGGCCTTGCACCGGAGTGGTTTTATCTGCGTCGCGGAATCACACGCACGATCTCTGCTACGGCTCACCATGGATGGCAAATTGGAAACTATAACGACGAAATGCCAGGAAGAATCTTTCCTGTTTCCTAACGATCTCTGCTTTGGGCCTGATGGCGATTTGTATGTGACGGACTCGGGGATTCGGTTTGAAGACTGGGTCCGTGCCGGGAAGATTCGCGATGACTACATGGATGCTCCGATAGACGGACGGATTTTTCGGGTGGAATGGAATTCTGGAGAATGCAGGAAGCTGGATTCTGGACTTCGCTTTAGCAACGGTATAGCGTTTGGGCCAGACAAGAATCTCTATGTGAGCGAAAGCCTGACGGGCATGGTCTATCGGTACGAATGGAAACCTGACGGCACGGTGGGTGCTCGGGAAGATTTTGCAAACGTGATTGATCCGAACGCTCCAGAGGGGCACAAAGGGCCAGACGGTATGGCCTTTGGCCAAGACGGAAAGCTTTATGTTGCTGTATATGGGCAGGGGGACGTAACGGTTCTAGGGGCGGATGGTCGAGTCGCAGATCGCATTCGAACCGCAGGGCGGCTTCCAACGAATGTCGCGTTTGGTGCTCCGGGTGAAAAGAAGATTTACGTCACAGAAGTCGAACTTGGCCAAGTCGAAGTGTTTGACGTCGACACAGACGGCTTGCCCCTATATGGTTAGTTCAGCGCTGTTGCGTACCTCCTTCACCTTGGAACATCCATCACTCGCTCACTCTAGCTGTGGGTCGCATCGAATGTCTAGTGCAAGAATGATAGTTTCCACAGAAAATACCCTACCATCTTCATAGACACCCCATTGGGGTAAGGGCTACCTTGTAAGCTCGTTCTTCAAGACAACATAACTTCGCTCAGGACTACCACTGAGAGTCCCAATCAGCAGAGAGAGGGTGCTTATGTTCGCAAAAACCTATCAAGGCTGGGTAATAGTATCCATCCTCCTGTTTGTTTCATTGATATGCGGGAAGGTCACGGCCCAGACGATCACGGCAACACTCAACGGCACGGTTCTCGATGCTTCTGCTGCTGCCGTACCAGGAGCGAGTGTAACCCTAGTTAACGAAGGTACGGGAGAAACTCGGAGAGCCGATACCAACGAGAGCGGGGTTTTTGTCTTTCCCAGCCTGCAACCGGGCATATACAGAGCGAAGGTGGAAAAGCAAGGCTTTCGGGCCGTCGAGGAACAGGGCATTGTACTGACCGCCAACCAACGGCTGACATTGGGAAATATCGAATTATCTGTGGGCGAAGTAACGGAAACGGTCAACGTGCTGGGGCAAGGGGAGGTTGTCAACTTGTCGAGCTCGGAGCATAGCGGGCTGCTCTCCTCGCAACAGCTTGACCTGATGATCGCCCGCGGTCGCGACGTCATGAATGTCCTTAAGGTCATGCCAGGGGTTAATCAAATCACATCCCTTCCATGGGGCGAACAAGTGGAGACCGATGCGGGTGCCGGGAGTCAATCCCTAGGGGGGCAGTTTGGAACCTTATCGCCGAATATTCAAGGGTTGCGCTCCTGGATGAATGGCCTCACTTTGGACGGACAGGCCGGAGGCGACACTGACTGGGTGGGATTATGGAACGAGATTGTCAGCATAGACGCCGTCTCTGAAGTGAAAGCCGTGTTAACCAACTACCAAGCGGAATACGGACGTACCGGCGGGGCTCAAATCAATGTCATCAGCAAATCGGGAACGCGCGATTTCCACGGGGGCGCTTATTGGTTTAAGCGTCATGAGAACCTTAATGCCAACGATTTCATTAACAACAAATTTGGTCTGCCCAAATCTATTTACCGTTTCTCGAATTTTGGGTTTACGTTTGGCGGCCCCTTCTATATCCCTGACAAGTTCAATGCCAACAAGGAAAAGGTCTTCTTTTTCTATTCGCAAGAGCACTGGCAGGTCAAGCTTCCCGAGTGCCCTGTTTCGCTCCACGTTACCTACGCAGCTCGAGCGCCAGGGGGATTTTTCGCAGACGCTAGATGTGGCCGGGAATCTTGTCCCCATCATCGACCCTCTGACGGGTCAGCGGTTCCAGGGAAATCGGATTCCTCCAGAGCGGATCAACCCGAACGGTCAGGCGCTTCTCAATGTGTTTCCTCAACCGAACAGCTTGGACCGGGCGGTCACCAATGGCGTATACAACTTCGAGTGGCGGGACACTGTCGAGCAACCGAAACTTCAGATGTTGCTCAAGGTAGACCTACTACCGACAAGGAACAATAGGGTTGAGCCTCCGCCTCCGGCACTGGGACACGGACACCAGGGGCTTCACTCAGTGGAATGGTTGGGCGAATTCTCTGTTGCCTTTCGTTCATAGCCATTACAAGTTCACCTCGGACAGTGCGCTGCTGGCCTGGACCCGCACGTTTAGCCCTGTTGTGGTCAACGAGCTAAATCTTGCCTTCCGAGGTGTCAAGGAATTGCGCTCCCCTCGGACACCCACCGAATACGATCCCGCCCTACGGCAGAACGTTGGGTACACTCTCGGTCAATTCTATCCAGGTGCCAACCCTTACGGCTTTATTCCTGAGGCCCTCTTTGGAGGGGTTCAGTCGAATCCGAGCCTTGTTACGGACGGGCGAATAGGCAATGACGGCGGCGACCAGCGCTACCAGTTGACCGACAATCTCAGCTGGAACCGCGGGAGTCACACCTTTAAGTTTGGGTTTTACTTCGAACGCCAAAGTAACAGCGAAGGTGATCGCATCCATCCCTCCGGGAGCCGATCAGGTCGCTTTGATTTCTCTCGCGATCCTTTTAACCCGCTGGATACAAACTGGGCGTTTTCCAATGCGCTCGTCGGAAACTTCCTTTCCTATGTCGAATCTACCCGATCTTCCCTGCATAAAGGCAAGGCCGACATCGTCGAATGGTTCGTTCAAGACACATGGAAGGTTACCAGCCGGCTCACTTTCGACTACGGGGTACGCTTTAGCTGGTATACGCCTTGGGAGGTCTCTGGTGGAGCAGGAGGCAGCTCCTGGGTGCTGGATCGCTATGACCCTGCGAATGTGCCGCTCTTCTACCAGCCTGCTTTGGACTCTACTGGCAATCGCGTAGCTCAGGATCCAGCCACCGGTCAGCTCTATCCGGCAGTGTTTATTGGCGGGTTTGTTCCCGGCAGCGGCGACCCTGTAAACGGGATGGTACGGTTTGATGATGGCAGCTATCCGGAGGGTTTCAGAGACAATCCATCTATCCAAGTCGGACCCCGGTTCGGTTTTGCTTACGACCCCACTGGGGCTGGCAAAACCGCCATCCGAGGGGCTTTTGGGGTTACCAAGCAACCGGTCTCTGCTGCTGGAAGTTTCCTGTGGGAGACGACCATGAATCCTCCCATCCAGTTTGCCCCTCAGATTTTTTATGGGAGTATGGATACCCTTCTGAGTTCCCAGGGAGTGCTCTTCCCAAGTTCAGTGAGTTCCATTGAGAGGGAGAATCTTACACCGACGGTCTACAACTGGAACTTCGGAATTCAACACGAACTCTTCTCCAACACGGTTCTGGATGTGGCTTATGTGGGCAACACAGCCCGACATCTGCTGCAATCGCAAGATCTCAACACGCTTCCTTACGGAGCGCGCTTCGATCCGGCCAATCAGGACCCTACAACGGGAGGAGCTCTTCCCGATAACTTCTTCCGGACGTATCCGGGTTTTGGGAGTATCAATTACACTGAGAACTCAGGCACCTCAAATTACAACGCCTTGCAGGCTTCGCTTAATCGCCGGTTCGGCCGCGGAGTTCAGTTTGCCGTAGCTTACACCTGGTCCAAGGCTATGGGTCTGACCGCGGGTGATGGAGACGGACTCCCCCGCTATCGGCCGCGACGGATCTGGCTCTACGGACCGCTTCCATATGACCAAAGCCATCAGCTCTCCATCAATTACCTCTGGGACCTGCCCAAAGCTAGCGTTAAATGGCAAAACCCGGTGGCGCGGCACGTGCTGGACAACTGGCACCTCTCGGGCATCACGACCTTTGCTACAGGTACGCCACAGAGCATCGGCTTTGGCACGACCGACAATGCCGATATTACCGGGGGTGGAGACGGCGTCCGCGTGAATGTCGTAGGACCTGCAGAACTCTCCAGGGGTGAGCGGAGCTTTGACCGATGGATCAACACGACGGCCTTTGCCCGGCCAGCCCAAGGAGATTTTGGCAATGCACCCAGGGCTGTCTTCCGGGGTCCAGGCATCAACAATGGGGACTTTACCCTCATGAAGAACTTCCCACTGAAGAGATCGAACAACGCTTTATCCAGTTCCGCTGGGAACTTTACAACGCCTTCAACCATACGCAGTTTCAGTTTGTAGATAACTTCGCCTTCTTTGACCCCGCAGGCCAACAAGTGAATGGGCGTTTTGGGGAAGTGACCACCGTGCGGCCCCCACGGATCATGCAGTTCTCGTTGCGTTTTCAGTTCTGATTTGACGGATTGGTGTTTTTGGGGTGAGGCCGCCACATAGGCTTCACCCTTGCTGACGACTGGAGAAGCGAATAATGGTCAATTTGGGCATTCAAGCCAGCCATGAGCTCTCTACTTGTTTCCAGCATTAGGGTCACGAAGAGGATTGAATCAAGCTTGACGTTTCTTCTGATGATGGTCGCGCTTTCGCGTGCCTTGTTCGCAGCAGAACCCCTCAAGTTACACCCACAGAACCCGCACTATTTTCTGTTTCGAGGCCAACCCACGGTCTTGATCACTTCCGGCGAGCACTATGGCGCTGTACTCAACATGGACTTTGATTACAGGGCTTATCTCGACGAGCTCCAATCGAGGAACCTCAATCTGACGCGCATCTTCCCGGGCGGTCCTTATTTTGAGGCCCAGGGCACCTTCAACATTGCCAGCAACACCCTGGCGCCAGATTTTGCTCGCTTCAGTTGCATCTGGTCGCGAAGCACCACTCCCGGATATGTTGGCGGTGGGAACAAGTTTGACTTAGAATCCTGGAACGAGACTCATCTCGCCCGCCTAAGGGATTTTGTTTCCCAGGCAGGCAAGCGGGGTGTGGTCGTGGAGATCAGCTTATTCTGCCCTTTTTACGAGGACAAGTTGTGGGACATAAGCCCACTTAAGGCGAAGAACAACATCAATCGAGTTGGCGAAGTCAGCCGGACGGAAGTTTACACCCTCAAGAGCCGCGGCCTGCTGGCTGTGCAGGAAGCAATGGTGCGGAAAATCGTCACCGAGTTGAAGGATTTCGACAATGTCTACTACGAGATTTGCAATGAACCCTACGGCTCTGACGGTGTTACCCTGGAGTGGCAGGACCACATCACCGACACGATTGTGAAAACGGAGGCAGCGTTTCCTTTCAAGCATCTGCTGGCCCGCAACGTTGCCAATGGTTCGATCAAGATTGAGAATCCTCACCCCGCCATTTCCATCTTCAATTTTCACTATTCGCGACCGCCCGAAAGCGTGGCCTTGAACTTGCACCTCAACAAAGCGATCGGAAACAATGAAACCGGGTTTGATGGTCCTGCCGATTCAACTTACCGCGTTCAGGCCTGGGACTTCATTCTCGCCGGTGGAGCACTGTTCAATAATTTGGACTTCTCGTTCACGACGGACTATCCGCGGGGAAGCTTTGTCCCGCCCGCCTCCACGGCTGGAGGAGGCAGCTCCGCGTTGAGAAGTCAGCTCAAGATTCTCAGAAAATTCATGGATGATTTGAATTTCGTCAACATGAAACCGGACTCGTTGATCTTTAAGACCAATGTCCCTACCGGTGTGACGGTGCGAGCGCTGGCAGAAAAGGGTCACGCCTATGCGATATATCTCCATCATGGGAAGCCAGGTTTTCACCATGACGACGATACCTGGGATAAGCCGCGACCGCCTTATGAGCTTTCCTCTGTTCCCCAGGAAACGAGGCTCATTCTGAGTCTCCCTGTTGGGACCTATAAGGCTGAATGGCTGAATACCAAGACTGGAAGGGCCGACAAGGTCGAGAACCTCACTGTAACGGTCGGAGAAAGAACTTTGGTCTCACCCATGTACGAAGGTGACATCGCCTTGCGGATCAGGCGAAGGCAACCATGAGCATCAGAGCGGCCCTTGAAAACCCTGCCCTTCTTGCGATCAGCTATTCCTAGATTTTCCCGCACGACCCCTGCGATACTTGAGTCAACTCCCGGCTGGCGATTTGGTCTGGGTGTATCATGATGCCGCGGAACCTTGTGATCACACTCCTTTGCAAAGTCCTATTGCTTGTTCAGATTCTTGGATCTGGCTGGTCTCTGGCGCAGGTAGTGGGCAGCGTCGATCATGCAGTTCAGGCAGAGAGTCGGAGCCACTCGGATAAGAGTGAAGTTGCAGGCACAGCGACCGTTGAGAGACTCATTGACGAGGGTCTCTTGCAACAAGCCCGGGAGAAGTTAAAGCACGAGCTGGCAACCCGGGGCGAGAATCATAAGACGCTGTTCCTCGAAGCCAAGATTTTCTTTAGGGAGAAAAAGTTCCAGGAGTCCATCAGTAAGCTGGACCAGGCCGTTGTCCTGGACAGGAGCGACTCCGAGGTATTTAAGCTGATAGCGTCCAATGCGATTCTCCTCAACCGGCTTGACCTCGCCGAGCCGAATCTCAAGTCCGCAATTCGGCTAGCCCCGAATGATGTCATGTCACATCTTCAACTAGGGATGCTGTATTTCGTGGAAAGCCGTTTTGCTCTGGCGGAGAGCCAGTTACGACAGGTCGTGAAGCTCAATCCGAAGCTCATGCGGGCCCATGTAATTCTGGGTCTGGCTCTTGAGGAACAGAGTGACGAAGAAGCCGCTATGCGATCCTATCGGGAGGCCATCGAGCTTACCGACCGACAAAGCCTCAAAGATGAATCGGCTTATCTGCGGTTAGGAAAGTTGTTTTTGGCTAAGAGTCGCTGCCGTGACAGCCTGCCCCTGCTACAAAGGGCTGTCGAGCTCAATCCCAAGTCCAGTGAGGCCGCTTACCTTCTCGGCAAGAATCTTCACGACCTGGGTAACGAGGTTGAGGCCATGAGCGCGCTGAATCAGTCAGCTGTGACTGACTCAAGTAACCCCGCACCTCATTATCTCTTGAGCAGGATCTACCTGAAACAAGGCAAGGCACATGAAGCCCAGAAAGAAATTGAAATCTTTCAGACCTTAAGTCAAACCGAGAAGCGAGCAGAAGGGGGAAAAGCGATATCTTAACTGACAGCGTTTCATCCACTGTCGTCGCAAAGATCGTTGGCATCACAACCGGAATCTAGCGCCAACCAGAAAGCTGGGTCAGACACTGAGTGCAACGGCCGTTGCCAAATACCATTTGGGTTTGTCCTTGTTCAGGGCGGCAAGGATGCCTGAAGCTGTCCGAATCAGAATGAGCCGTTGCGCTCAATCCGAAATTGGTTGAGGCTTATTAGCCTTAGGGCTTGTGTTAATTGGTCAGGGAGACGAGAAACATGGCGAAGCGATGGAACAATTGGTGGAGGTATTGCAACTGCAACCAGGTGACGTGGAGGCGCGCGTCCGCTTAAGTGATTTACTCCAACAGGGTGGCGACATCGATGGCGCGTTAGGTCAACTGCAGGAGGCGATACGGTCGGCCCCACAGAATGCGGATCTGCACATGTTTATGGGAAAGAAACAGTATGGAGCGAGAAAATACCTGCAGTCGATCCACTCTTTCCGAAAAGCCATTGAATTGAATCCCCAACTTCAGGCTGCCCACTACGGATTAGGTCTAGCCCTGATCAAACTGAGTGAGTTTTCTGAGGCTGCTGAGGAATTCACCTTGGCGCTGCGTCTCAATCCGCAGGATCAGCATGCTCACTATGAACTAGGCAAGCTAGCCCGCCGACAAGGCAATTTCACAGCGGCTGTTGCTCATTTAGAAGCGGCGATTCGTCTTAAGCCGGAAATGTCTGAAGCGTACGGCGAGTTAGGGTCCTTGTATCGGCGCCAGAATAGAACTAAGGATGCCGAGAGCGCATATCGCGCCGCACTCGGCTCAACCCAAAGCTCGACAAAGCTCTTTATGGCTTAGCCAAACTACTTCAAGCCAGGGGTGAGACTGAAGAGGCCAAGCTGTATCTGCAACGGGTCGAGCAATTGAAGCAAAGCAGCTCCGAGAAGACTTTGGCAAATGGGTTAAACGAGGATGGCATGAAGCTGATGAAGGAAGGGCATCTCTACGAAGCGCTTGACGCTTTTAAGAGTGCCCTGGCCCGAGATCCTTCCTTTGCGATTGCTGCCTATAATCAGGGGATTGTTCTCGCCCATCAGAGAAAGATATCCGAAGCGATCGAAGCTTTTAGAGCCGCGATTCGGTTAAGTCCTTCTTTCGTCATGGCCCGTTATGCCCTCGCAATCATGCTCAAGATTACCGGCAGTCCTTCGGCGGACGAAGAACTTCGCAAAACACACTTACTGAATAAGTTTCTGACGCAACCCTTAGGCGGCAAAGAAACAACGGAGACTGGTTCCCCCAGCTGAGTTCCCTTTGAAGCCCCCCCACATATCGCGTTCACTTATCCGGTGCAAAGGCGGTGCGCGCTTTGGTTTGAAGTTGGGCTTTGCGGCTTAACTCGATCCGAAGTCGCCTTCGACGCCTGGCATTTCAGCGCGATTCAGCATCAGAAGGCCTTGCCGGTGCCCACTTCGGCTTGAATGTGGGTAAGACAATTATGTTTGCGTTCGTTGGTGAACTTTTGTTTGAATTGGCCTCTCTTTCTGGATAAAATATCAGTTTGCCCTATCGATTACCATTTTGCAAGGACTTTGGAAAGCGTGCGCAGAGGAGGAGTGGACTTGTTGTCGAGGCCAAATTTTCCGGGCGCGCCTGCACTCTTAGGAACGACTTTTTGGATCGCCGGAGTGCTGTGCCTGGGCACAGGGGCGGCCGCTCCGCAGGATGCCAAAGCCGACCAGGAGGTGATTAGTTACTTTCGGCAGATTCGCCCGATCTTGCAGCGCCAATGTCAAGGCTGCCATCAGCCAGCTTCCAAGCAGGGCGAGCTACTGTTGACGAGCTATGAGGCGTTCAAAGCGGGCGGGCGAAGCGGTCCGGCGCTCGTAGCTGGTCAGCCGGAGAAAAGCCTGGTGGTGGCCTATCTCAAAGGTGAAAAGGAGCCACGCATGCCGTTCGGCGGCGAACCCTTGAGCGCTGAACAGATCCATTTGTTCCAACGCTGGATTGCTGGCGGTGCGACAGACGACACGCCGGAAGCGGCTCGAGAGAAGCTGGTGGCGGGGAAAGCGGCCGTCTATCAGGTCGCGCCGCTGATTACCGCAGTCGCTTACTCCTCTGACGGATCGCTGCTGGCGGTTTCTGGTTACCGTGAAGTCTTGCTGCAAAAGTCAGACGGTTCGGGCTTGGTGGCTCGTTTGGTCGGGGTTTCCGACCGGATCCTGTCGCTGGCCTTCTCCCCCGACGGGAAATTGCTGGCCGCTGTCGGTGGGACTCCGGCGCGTTTCGGAGAGATCCAGATCTGGGATGTAGCCTCGCACCAGCTCAAGCGGTCGGTGACGCTAAGTAACGACACGCTTTTTGGGGCTTCCTTCTCACCCGACGGATCGAAGCTGGCTTTCGGGTGCGCTGACAACACCGTTCGTCTGATTGCCGTCGACTCTGGCAAGGAACTGCTCAAAATGACTCATCACGACAACTGGGTCTTCGGGACAGTCTTTTCCATCGATGGCAAGCGGCTGGCGTCCGTTGGCAGAGACCGAGCCGTGAAATTGGCTGACGCAGACTCGGGTTCCTTTCTGGAGAATCTGAACACCCTTCGGGGAGAACTGGACTGTATCGCTCGTCACCCCAGGAAAGACTGGGTGCTCGTGGGGGGGGAGGATCGAATCCCATATCTCTATGCCATGTATCGGCCTCGTGCTTTGAGAGTTGGAGAAGAGTCGACGCTGATCCGGCAATTTGATCAACAGGAGGGGTCGATCCTGAGCGTTGCTTTTCGACCTGACGGGCAGCGGGTGGCTGTCGGCGGCGCGGTCGGCGAGGTCAACATTTACGACACCGAAAGCGGCCAAAAGATCACTGCTCTCAGTGGCCATGAAGGCGGGATCTACACGGTGAGGTTCCATCCCAAAGGTGACCAGATCGTGACCGGCGGTTTTGACGGAATGTTGCGGATTTATGAAGCAGAGACTGGAAAGCTGGTCGGGTCGTTCATTCCCGTGCCCCTGGAAAAGTCGGCTGTTTCGATGAAATGAGAACCACTGCTGAACCAGGGGGGATGCAGATTCTGAAAGACCGTGCTGAAGAACTCATCGACAAAGTACACACCGCGGTTAGCAGCCTTCACAGCAATTGAGGTCTGGGTCGTTCAACCCCGCACCTGAAGCTGCTGAACTTGAACCGTATTTAGACTGACTTTTGGCAAGGTCCTGCTCAAGGATGGTATCAAACGTGTTTCGATGTAATTCCCGTGTTCCCCGTGGTTGCCTTCTTGCCGCCCTTGTCGTCTGGGTTGTGACTAGCTTGCTTCCAGGATGGTCTGAGGCGGCGGCGCCGGTGTTGAAGGCTTTGAAGCCGCACGGGGCCCAGCGAGGAAAGGCCTTCCAGCTGACGCTGGTGGGTGAGTATCTGCAGACTGGCGCTGAAATCAACACCAACCTTCCTGGCACGTTTTCCCGGCTGGCTGCCCCTGCGGAGAAGGGTGAAAGCGAGCTCCCGCTGCTAGTTCAACTTAAGGAAGACGCGGCCCCAGGCCTTTATCCCATACGGTTGCAGACAGAAGGCGGTATATCGAACGTTCTTCTCTTCAGCGTTGGCACGTTGCCAGAGACGGTTGAAGAAGAATCGCTGTTGGAGAAACCGAGCGAAAGAAACAATAACGATTCGCCATCGTCGGCCCAGAAGCTCACGCTGCCGGTCACCGTGAATGGCACGCTGGTCGGTCCCGATCAGGACTACTATCGCTTCAGCGCCAAAGCGGGAGAGCGGCTGGTCTTTGAGGTCGATGCCAGAAGGACCGGCTCCGCGGTTGATCCAGTGGTGCAGATTTTCAGTTCTTCAGGCAAAGATCTGGCGTCCAACAACGATGGTTCTGCAATCGGTGTTGACGCTCGCGTCGAGCTGACTTTTGCGCGGGCTGGCGATTACTTTGCTTTGGTGCACGATGCTAAGTATAGCGAGCAGGAGCAGAACTTCTATCGATTGAAGATCGGCAACTATGCTTATGCGGAATCGCTCTTTCCGTTAGGTTGGCAGCGGGGCAAATCGGTGGAAGTCTCGCTGTCGGGCGGCAGTCTGCAAACTCCGGTAAGGGTAAAGCCGAACCTGTCCGTTGCGTCGGACTCCCGCTTTGTGCCGGTTTCATTGCAGGACAGCGCCAGCTTGCCCTTCCTTTTTAGGATCGGAGATCAGCCGGAACTGCTCGAACCCGCCGAAGCGGGTTCTGCCACTGCTCCGGCAGCAAACGCAGCCCCAGCAAGCAAAGGGCAGATCCGGCCGAAAGAATCCGGGAAGACTGCCGTCGCGAAAGCTGAAGTTGCCGAACTGCCACCTTCTACAGTGATGAACGGGCGCATCAGCAGACCAGGAGAGGTCGACAGGTACAAGGTTCACGTCACCCCAAGGCAGCACTGGGCTTTCGAAATCGAGGCCGCCGCCCTCGGGACATCGAAGCTGTTAGGTGTGCTGGCCGTCTACGATGCGCAGACCAACAAGCGCCTGGCATTAACGGAACTAGGACAGGAAGCCGGAACCAATCCATTCTCGTTTGAAAGCAGCCGGAATGAAGTGGACCCTCGAATCAGCTTAGCGATTCCCAACGATGTCAGCGAGCTTGTGGTGGCAGTCGAAGACCTGCTAGGCCGAGGTGGTCCCAATTTTGGTTACCGTCTCACGGCTTCACCGCAGCCGCCTGACTTCAACGTGGAACTCATCACGCCGTATGTCAACATTCCGTTGAATGGTTCGGCCGCCGTGGAAGTGTTGGTGAGCCGTCGTGGTTATGACGGGCCTATTCGTCTGACAATCCCGGACCTGCCGGAGGACGTTGTTCAGGAAGGAGGGAATATCCCGGCGGAGCTGAATCCTCCCGAAGACCGACGGGCGTTTGCCCCGGGGTATCTTACGTTAACAGCCAAGCCTGACGCCAAGATCCGCTCGTTTTCTTTGGCGGTGTGGGCTGAGTCGACCGTATCGGGCGCTCCTATTCGTAAATTGGCCAGCGCCCCTGGGATGGTCCAGGCCATTCGCGGCACGCGGCAGAAGTCGTTCAAAGCGCCGTGGCTGGGCACCGACCTACCGGCGGCAACCGTGAAGCCAGTCCCGCTCAAGATTGAGCTTCCAAAACGCAACGTGCGAATCGTTCAAGGCGGCGACTATTCATTGGCCTGGAAGCTCGTGAAAAGCTCGCAAGTTGCCGGGCCCATTCGGGTCGAGAATCCTCGCCAGCCTGCATCGATCAAGGATCTTCGCGTGCTTCGCCGTCCAGAAGGCACGGATTACATGGAGGAGGGCACTTTCCACATCCTTACTACCTTTGCCACTCCGCCTGTCAAGTTTGATCTGATCATCGATGCTTCCCAGGTTGTCGGTGGGAAATCAGAGCGCCTCATCACCTCACCTGCTGTCACTGTTGAGGTTGTTCCCGGGTACGACCTTCAACTGCTCTCAGAAAAAGTGGAGGTCCAAAAAGGTGGGAAAGTTGAATTGATTGGCAAAGTCGAACGGGAGCCTGACTTTCCAGCCGTCGTCAAAGTAAAAGTGGAGGATCTTCCCGATCAGGTTACTTGTCCTGAGGTAGTTGTTCCCGCTGACCAGGACAATTTTCGGATTGCCATTGAAGCAGGGCAGGACGCTCGGCCGGGAACTTTTGAAGTGCGGTTGTCTTCCTCTGCAACTGTGCCGGAGCGAAGGGACAAACAAGAATTCAAGATCCTGGACTTAAAGGCACAACTCATAGTCATGCCCGGCTCGGCTGTGTCGGCATCAAAGTAAGGTGCGGGAAAGGGCTGGACATCTGCCCCGCCCTGGCTCACGATCGAACTACGGCGAAATCGGCAGAGTTAGAGTAAGAAAGTTAAAGTAAGAAGTTGAAGGCAAAGCAGGTCGCAACCCTGCCAGCAAGCTCAGGGTGCGAGCGGCAGGTCCAAAGAGGAAACTTTCAGGAGAAGCCAATCAATGCTGTTCCGCAGATTGATATTAACCTTTCTAGATACTAATGACTTTCTCCGTCACGGTTGTTGCCGAAAGCGCGAAAACGGACTCTCGACCGATCCAGCGCGCCGGGACCGCGGCTAAATGATCCATCGAAGAACGCGGTATCCAGGCCGAAGAACACCGACCCGGATCAGGTCCTTGAGCTCAAGATCCTGCCTTCAAAGCTGGTTCTCTCCGGCGCCCACGATTCCCGCCGGGTTCTGGTTCTGGGAAAGCTTGCTGGCGGTGGCGAAATTGATCTTTCGCGGAGCGCCAAGTTCACTGTACTCGATGACAAAATTCAAATCGATGCCGACGGATTCCTTGCCCCGGTCAAGGAAGGTGAGGCGCGCGTCAGGATCGAAGACCGAGGGTTGCAGGTGGAGTTGCCCGTCTCGATTGGGGGACTCGAGCAACCGCACGGCATCACGTTTGTTCGCGACGTCATGCCCATCATCAACAAGGTGGGTTGCACTTCTGGTCCTTGCCATGGCGCCGCCAAGGGGAAGAATGGGTTCAAGCTGTCGTTGCGCGGGTACGATCCGCGTTTCGATTATCAAATGTTCGTACATGATGTCTCCGGCAGGAGGATCAATCGTGTCGATCCGGCGCGCAGTTTGATTTTGGCGAAGCCGACCATGCAAGTGGCACATGGCGGCGGGGTGCGTATTGAGCTCGACTCCCGCTATTACCAGACTTTGCTTCAGTGGATTTCCCAGGGGACGTCCCTACGGTGACCCTGCTGTGTCCCAGGTCAAGAAACTTGAAGTTGCACCTGGAGAGGTTCTGATGCCGAAGCCGGGGATGTCGCAGCAAATGCAGGTGATTGCACACTACGCCGACGGCAGCATCCGCGATGTGACCCGCGAGGCAACCTACAGCAGCAATATGCCGACGGTCGCTGAAGTTACTCAGGACGGCCACCTGAATACATTGCGGAAGGGCGAATCGGCGCTGCTCATTCGCTATGAAGGCCGGTTTACTCCGGTCACTGTGACGGTGCTGGCCGGGCGACCCGGATTTCACTGGACTCAGTTGTCGCAGCACAACTACATCGACCGCCACATTGATGCCAAGCTACAGAAGGTGGAGATCCTGCCGTCCGAAATTGCGAGTGACGCCGAGTTCCTCCGCCGAGTTTCTCTGGATCTGATTGGCATCCCACCGACTCCGGAAGAGGTTCGCGCGTTTCTGGCAGACCCGTCAGAGCAACGTGTGAAGCGTGGCCGCTGCATCGACAAGCTGATGGCTCGTCCGGAATTCGTCGATCACTGGACAGTAAAATGGGGCGATCTTTTCCAGAACACTCGCAAGTTTGTCGGCGATAAAGGCGTTTGGGAATATCGAGATTGGATTCGCCGATCGATTGCGGACAATAAGCCCTATGACCAGTGGGTGCGGGAACTGCTGACAGCCCAGGGAAGCACTTTCGAAAACCCGGCAGCCAACTTCTTCCGCATCACCAAGGACCCCAAAGTGGCGATGGAGACCACAACTCAGGTCTTCCTGGGAATCCGCATGGTGTGCGCTCAGTGCCACGACCACCCGTTCGAGCAATGGACCCAGAATCAGTATTACCAGCTGGCGGCATTCTTCTCGGCAATTGGTGTGAAGGAGGGCCTGGATAGCCAGGAAGAGATTGTCTATCTCAAGCGCGACGAGAAAGAGCGCCAGATGAAACACCCGAAGGATGGTCGGGTTGTCGCTCCGAAGTATTTGTTTGGAGAATCCAAAGGCATCTCACAGGCAGAAGACCAGCGACAAGATCTGGTGCGCTGGCTGACTTCGAAGGATAATCCCTATTTCGCGAAAGCTGTGGCCAATCGCATCTGGAGCTATTTCTTTGGGCGCGGCATCATTGAACCGGTGGACGACATTCGAGCAGGCAACCCACCAAGCAACGAACCCCTGCTGGCGGCGTTGACGAAAGACCTCACAGACCACAACTTCGATTTGCAAAACCTCATCCGCACGATCGTCAACTCGCGGACTTACCAGCTCAGTTATCGCACCAATAAATGGAATCAGGACGACGAGGCCAATTTCTCCCACGCCCTGCCACGGAGGCTTCCGGCCGAGTCGCTCTTTGATGCGATCAGTGTGGCCACAGGAAGCACCCTGAAGCTTAAGGATGTGCCTCAAAACTTCAAGGCCCAGCAATTTCCCGATCCTACCGTGGGTATGGGGGGGTTCCTTGATCTTTTTGGCCGTCCCCAGCGCGATTCGGCATGCGAATGCGAACGACGGAGCGACGTCAGTCTGTCACAAGCCCTCAACCTGATCAACGGTTCGACGGTAGCTAATGCCATCGCCGATCCTGAAGGACGCATTGCCAAGTGGGTGATTGGGAAGGTGCCTGACAAGGAGTTGGTCGAAGAACTCTATCTCGCAACGCTGGGCCGGCCGCCGCAAGCGAAGGAGTCTGAACTAGGCCTAGGTTATCTGACCAAAGATCCGAACCGTGCCGAGAAAGCACAGGATCTGATGTGGGCGCTGCTGAACAGCAACGCCTTCCTGTTTAATCGCTAATCTCCCCTTCGAGGAGGGAGAGTGGTCACGGCGGCGACCACGAGGGGAATGTTTCGACCCGTTTCACTTCAAAAACAAGCCGTCAAGGCCACGTCTTGTCTCCCCCGTCATCAAGCGGGAATTCTTTGGAGGTTGATATGTTAAGCATCCCCGGTGCCAATGTTCGATGCTGTGATGGTCCCACGAGGCGCGAGTTTCTGCGTGTGGGAGGTGCGACACTGTTTGGATTGAGCCTGCCTCACTTCCTCTCGTGGAAGGCTCTTGCCTCTACGGGCAATGGGGTGCCGAGGGGCAAACCGTTTGGCAACGCCAAATCGGTGATTCTGCTTTTCCTCCAAGGCGGTCCTAGCCACTTGGACATCTGGGATCCTAAGCCGGAGGCGCCTTCCAACATTCGAGGCGAGTTCAAGGCGATTAAGACCAAAGTCGACGGCATCCAGGTAAGCGAGACAATGCCATTGCTGGCGAATCAAATGGACAAGGTGACGCTAATCCGTTCTCTCAGCTACACGCCAGCGGGACTTTTCAACCACACGGCGGCGATTTACCAAATGATGACGGGGTATCCGCCCGACAAGGTTTCACCTTCCGGGCAATTGGAGCCACCGTCGCCTCGCGACTTCCCGCACATGGGGAGTCAAATTGCTAAAATGAAACCGCCGCAGGAAGTGATGTTGCCTTTTGTCGAGATGCCGCGTCCGCTGCAGGAAAGCAACGTTATCGGCAAAGGTGGTGCGGCCGGTTTCCTAGGCAAAGCCTATGATCCGTACCGGTTGTATCAAGATACGAACAAGCCAATTAAGACCGAGGATCTTACTTTGCGCGCGGATGTGTCTCCGGAGCGATTGAAAGACCGTTTCTACCTGCTCAAAGGGATTAATGATTCGATGCCGGAACTCGAGAGGTCGGTCAGCTCTTTCGCATTGGATGAGCACTACCAGAAAGCGTACGATCTGGTGCTGTCTGGTAAGGCACGCGACGCCTTCAATCTGGAGAAAGAATCAGCGTCGTTGAGAGATCGCTACGGACGCACCACGTTCGGTCAGGGCGCTCTGTTGGCGCGACGCCTGATCGAAGCCGGAACGCGCTTTGTACAGATGAACTGGCCGGCAGTGGCGAATGGAAACCCGGAAGTGGATGCCTGGGACACCCATTCCGCCAACTTCGGGCCGCTGAAGAACCTGCACTGTCCTATTTTGGACAAAGCACTTTCGGCGCTGATCGAAGACATGGACCAGCGTGGCCTGTTTCAGGACACGCTGCTGGTAGCGGTCGGTGAGTTCGGAAGGTCGCCACGACTGGGAGTCAGCACTTCCGGGAACTCCAATGCGCCTGACGGACGTGATCATTGGCCGTACTGTTACACGGGAGTGATCGCGGGCGCCGGTGTCAAACGAGGCACGTTGTACGGCAAGTCTGACGATACGGGATCCTCGCCTCTGGAAGATCCAGTTCATCCGACCGATCTGGTAGCGACGATTTACTATGCCCTCGGCCTGGATCCGGCAATGGAAGTGTTGAATGATTTGAATCAGCCCCGGGAGTTGGTAAAGGGGAACCCGCTGTTGAAATTGTTCGGGTAGTTTTGGAGTGCGATAGCTTGCTACCGCTTTGCTGCCTGCGACCGAGTGGCCCCAGCCACGGGCCCACAGCTCACTCGTGCGCAAATCCAAGGGTCACAATGAAGTCGACGGCAGCAAGCTGCCTCTGAGACGGCAGGATCCAAAAGGGTGTCAAGCCGCCGTAGTTGAAATCCTGACCATCACCATCCGTTTTCGAAACTCATCACAATTCAAGGAGGAATCATCCAATGGCTAGTAATCGTGGTGTTGCCTATGTCAAACCCGGTGAAGTGGAGATTCAGAGCATCGATTATCCTAAGCTAGAGTTGGGACGCCGTAAGTGCGATCACGGAGTCATCTTGAAGATCGTTTCCACCAACATCTGCGGCAGCGACCAGCACATGGTTCGCGGACGGACCACCGCTCCGGCCGGAATCATTTTGGGACATGAGATTACGGGCGAGGTCATCGAGGCTGGCCGCGACGTCGAATTCATTAAGAAAGGCGACTTGGTTTCGGTGCCATTCAACATCGCCTGTGGTCGCTGCCGGAACTGCAAAGAGCGGGCGACCGGCGTCTGCCTGAGTGTAAATCCGGCTCGGCCAGGCGCTGCTTATGGGTATGTGGACATGGGCGGCTGGGTCGGAGGCCAGGCCGAGTATGTAATGGTGCCGTACGCCGACTTCAATCTGCTTAAGTTCCCGAACAAGGCCCAGGCCATGGAAAAAATCCGTGACCTGACCTGCCTATCAGACATTCTACCCACCGGTTACCATGGTGCCGTCTCGGCCGGCGTTGGACCGGGCTCGATTGTCTACGTCGCCGGCGCCGGTCCGGTGGGCCTTGCCGCGGCAGCAGCCTGTCACTTGTTAGGGGCCGCTTGCGTCATTGTGGGCGATCTGATCCCGGAACGGCTGGCACAGGCCAAGAGCTTCGGGTGCGAAGTCGTCGATGTTTCCAAGAGCGCGACAGTGGCTCAACAGATAGAACAGATCGTCGGGGTTCCCGAAGTTGATTGTGCTGTAGACGCCGTGGGCTTTGAGGCGCGAGGGCACGGCAAGGATGCGGCCCGCGAGGCCCCGGCCACGGTTCTCAATTCGCTTATGGAGATCACCCGCGCCGGTGGCGCTCTTGGCATTCCAGGACTCTATGTCACGGGCGATCCGGGCGGAATTGATGCTAATGCAAAGGTCGGGAACCTGGGTATTCGAATTGGCTTGGGTTGGGCGAAGTCTCATGTCTTCACCACGGGTCAATGCCCGGTGATGAAGTACAACCGGCAATTAATGAACGCGATTCTGTTCGACAAGATCAAGATCGCAAAAGCTGTGAACGTGACCGTGATCAAGTTGGACGCCGCGCCCAAGGGCTACAAGGATTTCGACAAGGGCGCCGCCAAGAAGTTCGTGCTCGACCCGCATGGAGTGGTGTCGAAGAACTGATGTCCCTTACAGCAGCCACAGAGGCACGGAGACTAGAGATAGCAGGGACGCAGATTCCGCAGACAAACGCAGATCTGATCGGGCAATCAAGGTGCCGGCGAGAGAAAGACAACGAATGGAGAAGGATTCAGGAGAGTGGATGATCTCTTGGCTTGCTCCAAGGGATCATCACTCTTCAGAGCCTAGACCTGGCAGCTTGGCTTTGGACCCGCGTCAGTCTGCGTCCTTTCTTCTCAGGGACTCGGTGCCTTCATAGACTACCTGTTCAGCAGTTCCCTCAGTTGCTCCAGGCTCAAATTCCCTCCACTGCACATCAGCACCACCCGCTTGCCGGCTAGGCGATCTTTCAGTTTCAGTGCTGCCGCCAGGGGTGCTGCGGCTGCTCCTTCCACGAGGTTTCGAGTCTTCTCAATCATGAGTCTCGTGGCTTGCCGAATCTGCTCATCGGAGACCAGAACAAGATCGTCCAGCTTGTCCCAGAGAATTTTCTGCGGCAGCTCGAAAGCAGTTCGGGTCTGTAGTCCTTCCGCCCAGGTATTCATCTTGTCCTCGACCAGCTGGCGCGCTTTCCAGGAGCGATAGGCGGCTGGAGCACCTTCGGATTGCACGCCAATCACAGCCAGCGCTGGGTTGACGGATTTAGCCACGATGCAGGCTCCGGCGGCGCCACTGCCGCCACCGACGGGAACCAGTAAGACTTCAGTTCCCGGCTGCTCCTCCAAGACTTCCAGGGACGCCGTCGCCACGCCGGCAATAAGCAACGGTTCGTTTCCAGAATGGATGTATCGATACCCCTCTTTCGCGGCGAGCCGCTCGCAGCGTTCGCGAGCTTCATCGAAGTCGCCTCCACCGACGAGAATCTCGGCCCCGAGATTCTTCATTGACTCAAGTTTGGCCGGGTTGGGCTTTTCAGGCACGCAGATGATGGAGCGGACTCCAAACAACCGTGCACCGTAGGCTACAGACTGGCCGTGATTTCCCGTTGAGGCGGAGATGACGCCTCGCCTTCCTTCGTCTGCTCCAAGCTGGCTGATCAAGTTGATCCCGCCACGAACCTTGAAGGCCCCGGTCGGAAGATGGTTTTCGTGCTTCACCAGAATATGACAACCCGTGAGTTCGTCGAGAGACGGGTAGGTCAGCAGGGCAGTGGGCTTGAGGAATGGCCTGATTTGGCTGCGAGCCTTGAGGACGTCAATGAAAGTTGGAATCTTCCAAGTCATGTCGAAGAAGTTCGAAGCCTTAGTGCCCAAGGTCCAAAAGTCTGGTTCGAAGCCCAGAGTCCAAAGCGAGCGCGATGAATGTTAGAGCGCCAAGAGGGCTCGTGGAAGTGTGTTGCGACATCATTTGCATTCGCTATCGGCCATTTGACTCAGGACCTTGGATTCAGAGCTTGGATTGTGGATTCTCATTCCACCCAAACGCCGCTGATCATCACGCGCCTTACGCGACGCATAGCGGAAACGTCCTGAGACGGGTCGCCTTCTACTAACAGCAAGTCGGCTTGTTTGCCAACTTCGAGGCTTCCGATCCGATCGTCGACTCGAAAGAAGCGAGCATTCTCAATCGTTGCCGCCTGTATGGCTTGGATCGGCGTCAGGCCACTCTCCACGAGAAGCTCCATTTCTCTCTGATACGCCCAGCCGCGGTCGGCGTGCGGCACAGAAGAGTGCGAGCCA
Source organism: uncultured Acidimicrobiia bacterium (assembly GCA_963752385.1). Classification (GTDB taxonomy): domain Bacteria; phylum Acidobacteriota; class Terriglobia; order Versatilivoradales; family Versatilivoraceae; genus CAVVYL01. Next base: position 435,734 of record CAVVYL010000045.1, read on the forward strand.
ACCACGAGCCGCACCCCGGCTCGGTTAGCCAGTCCAACAAAACGCATCATTTGTCGAAACGCGCGCACGTGCATGTCCGTTACATCTCGATCCCCACTGCGTCGTTCGAAAACCGCCAGTGTTGGAGAAAGCGTGGTGTTTCTTTGCTTCATCAAATCGACCAAAGCCTCCACCCGTGGAGAATTCAGATCGATCTCGCTCCAAACCTTGTATCGGCCCTCCTGCCGGGCCTCGTTGTCAGCCAGAATCGACTGGCGGTAGACCTCAGCCTCGCGCGGCGGCAGCAGTGCCGTACCGACCGACGTCACGTGTTCAAGGCCGTCGATTCCAGCAAGAATGGCATCTTCAGCCTCCACAATTTCGAGATGAGCCGTCACAGGAATGCCACGGGCGTGGGCTGTTTCGGTTACTGTTTCGATGAGGGCGAGGGGTAGACGGAAATAGACTTTAATCACCGTGGCGCCGCCATCAATCAACCGATTGACAGCCAGGCGCGTTTCAGTAGTGTCGCGAACAATGAGCGAATCGCTGGGATAGGCGGGTGGAGGATAGTCCAAATGAGGCCCAGCAAGGAATAGGCGAGGCTTGAAACCATCCTTCCGAATAAGCTGCGCATAGTCTTCGATCCAGGCACCGGGATCGCGCACCGAGGTCACCCCATGTGAGAGATACAGCGGCGGCAGCTCGCGGTCGCGGTCCAAGTGGAAGTGGGCATCCATCAGGCCTGGCAGGAGGGTTAGTCCCTCCCCCTCAACGACGTCGGCACCCTGTGGGATCGTGACCGTCTGGCGCGGCCCGACTGCATGGATCTTGCCCTCACTGAGAACGATGGTTGCGTCCTTAAGCGGCACACCCCCTTTCCCGTCGATGACTGTGACGCCAGTAATGACAGTCGTTTTCGGGACCCTGCCTTTAGGCAGTGAAAAGATATCGCGCACCCCATGGTTGACAGCGACACGCTGCGGGCGCTGTGCTTGGGCGACACCAAGTGTCACCAGCATGGTCAGAAGCAGGAAAATGCCGAAGATAGGAGGTCGCATGGCTGTCAATACGAACCGAATCATGGCACCGGGGCTCTTACCCGTCTGCTCCCCAATTCTGAAGCAAACGGTCATAAAGGCGCACGGCGTGTTCCATTTGCTCGATCTCGATGTATTCCGCGTTTGTGTGAGCCTGGGCTACATCGCCGGGACCGCAGACAATCGTTTCAATCCCCACAGCGGCGAACTTGCTCCCGTCGGTGCTGTAGTGCGCTCCCAGGGATGGGGACGGGCTGCCTAGCACGAACTGCTCAGCTTGCCGGACAGCCTCCAGAACGTGTGCGGTCTCGTGAGTCTCCAGCGCCGGGTCCGCAAGAAACGGATCGTCCAGCCGAAACTCCAGGCGATTCCCAAGGCGATGTTGCAGCCACTGCTCACACTCGCGTAGCGCCTGGAGGCCGGTCTCTCCAGGAAGCAGTCGGCGGTCTATCTCAAAAACACAGCGATCGGGAACCATGTTTACCGCTTGGCCACCGCTCACTCGACCCACGTTGAGGGTGGGTCCACCCAGCAGAGGATGTTTCTGCTGCGCCTGAAGTTCGTCGGCGTACTCTTCCAGCAGAAGTGCTATTCGTGCGCCATCGTAAATTGCACTGTGGCCAAGAGCCGGTGTGGCCCCGTGAGCGCTGATGCCACGGACCTCGAGCTTCCATCTAACTACCCCCTTGTGCGCGACGACGTTGGTCAGTTGCGTGGGTTCCCCGACCACGGCCGCAGCGATGGGCCAACTTCTGGCGATGAACTTCCGAGAGCCGGAAAATGAAAACTCCTCGTCCACTGTGGCCAGCAGCGCAACCGGTTGCCTTCTTCGTGGTCGTCCAACGTGATTCAGAAAAGCTGCCAGCATCGCGGCCATTGGACCTTTGGCGTCACAGGATCCTCTTCCGTAAAGCTTGCCGTCTCGCACTACTGGTTCGAACGGTGGGATCGTCATATTGGCCACTGGAACTGTATCCATGTGGGAGCTCAACAGCAGGCCACCGGACCTCGATTTGTGGTCTGCAGTACTTCCGCTGATGAAGGCAACTAGGTTTTCCCGACCGTCTACGACGCTCTGGCGCTCACAATCAATGCTCTCCCGACGCAGCAGCCCTTCGATGTAGTCTGTTATCTCTCGTTCCGGCGCCTTACCGGAATCGGCGCACATCGGATTTACACTGGGGATGGCGACAAGTTGCTTCAGAATCTCTAGTGCATCCATCGATTTGTGCTAGGTGCGCTGCCCTACAAGCAGCCAAGAAACCGGCTGGGTGTCGCGAGTGAGCTAGTTCGAAAAAGGCAGCGCACTTTTCAAGTAGAGCTCTTTAATATCATGCTCAAGGTTAGAAACACCACTTCAATTGCTACCTGGGCGGGGCAGCACCAAAGAGAAACCCGCATGGAGCCTCGCGCACCTATCGGCTTTCGATGAGCCTTTCTCACTTCCTTCGGTGTTGGTAGGACCTTCACATCTTCGCTGGCCCACGATTTTTCGTAGGCGATGAAACGCCTTTCGTCCTGCGCCTCCTCCTTTCTATCACTCATTTTGTTCTCTTCGTCACAAACTTAGTTTGCTGTGCGGGCTCTCCTGCCTAGTCTTTCCGTGTTTTCTGAGTGGATCTACAGCCGAGGCCAACCTTGTGAGAGGGAACAGTAAGATGCAAAAGGACGTTTTGGTGCTGTTCAGGGAGCCGAGGGAGGAGCCGCATGAACATCGGTGCCTTTGTGGAAGTCTGCTGGCAAAGATTGTGGCGCAGGGCATTGAGTTGAAATGCCGCAAGTGTAAGCGGCTGCAGATCATTCCGCGTTCAAGGATCATTAGAACCTTCAAGCAGGAAGCTTAAAAGTGCCTTCAGTTCGGCTCAGTCTCTCCGAGGATGGGCCAGTGTTTTTCCGAAGACCCTACGCTTGATCTCAAGATCGAGTATAGGGTTTTTTGATTTTGAGCGGTATGATGGCTCGCTGGCGACAGCATAGCCCTTTCAACTTTCTCTGCCAGAGGGGCGGTACGAAGAGGGAGCCGCCATGTTTGAAAAAGATCAACAAATAAGATGGGGCCTGTTTCTTGGCGTCTGGACGCTGTTCGGGTTGTTCTTCAGCGTCCAGCAGTACATCTTCGCTCGTCTTTACGAGCGCTCGATGGCATGGGAAAAGGTGCTGCTCTCCAACCTGCCCGACTGGTACATTTGGGCGGCATTCAGTCTGCTCATTGTCTGGCTGCACCGGCGCTTTCCGCTGAACAAAGAGCACTGGATTGGCAGTCTATGCGTCCACGTCCCTGCTAGCATCCTGGTGGCGCTGGCCAATCTGGCACTGGCGGTATCCTCTCTTTTCATCCTGATCATCCTCCCTGCCGGGGAACACTCGCTGAAGTGGGGTCCGGTCTATCAGAGAAATCTCTACCTGAGTTTGCATTGGTACGTGCTGGTGTATTGGGCCATCCTGGGGGTGTGTCAGGGATTGGACTACTATCGCAAGTATCGGGAGCGTGAAAAACGGGCGGTCCAACTGGAAGCCCAGCTTGTGCAAGCGCAATTGCAGGCACTGAAGATGCAGCTTCACCCCCATTTTCTTTTCAACACGCTGCATTCAATCTCAGCGCTGCTCCACGAGGACCCCGATGCTGCGGACCGCATGATCGCACGCCTGGGAGAATTCCTGCGGCTCACGATGGAAAACTCCGGCCAGCACGAAGTAACCTTGCAGAAGGAGTTGGAATTCTTGAAGTGCTACTTGAATATTGAGCGGATCCGTTTCCAGGACCGGCTGACGGTGCGCTATGACGTTGATCCGGAGGCTTTGGACGCACTCGTGCCGAACCTAATGTGGCAGCCCATCGTGGAGAATGCCATCCGGCATGGTATTGGTCCCCGGTCTGGCGCTGGCTGCATCGAGCTTCGCGCCAAGCGGCTGGGACCCAAACTACAGTTGCAGGTTAAAGACGATGGTCCAGGTCTGCCATCGGGATATGACTCTGGCGGCGCACTGAACGAAGGTGTCGGCCTGGCAAATACACGGGCACGATTGAGGCAACTCTACGGAAAAAATCACTGGTTCGGGCTGTGCAACGGTCTGGACCGAGGACTGGTCGTAACCTTAGAGATTCCTTTCAAAGAGGCAGGAGCCGCGACAGAAGAGGTCGTTGGGGAGATTCAATGGAACTGACGGAAGCATCACGCATCAAAGTGCTAATCGTCGATGACGAAGTCCTGGGCCGCACTCGCGTTCGGGAAATCCTGCGCAAGGATCCGGAGGTCGACCTGGTCGGCGAATGCTCTAACGGTCGTGAAGCAGTGGAAGCGGTTCTTGAGCATTCGCCCGATTTGCTTTTCCTGGATGTGCAGATGCCGGAGATGGACGGCTTTGCTGTGCTGGAAGCCCTTCCCCGGGGACGAATTCCGCTCGTGGTATTCGTCACGGCGTACGACCAGTATGCTCTGAGCGCCTTTGAAGTCTATGCCGTTGACTATATCCTGAAGCCCTTCGACAAGGAGCGATTTCATCGTACGCTTCAACATGCCAAGTCTCAAATTCTAAGGCAGCGTGGCAGCGTCTTAAACCAGGGCCTCTTGAACTTGCTGGAAGAGCTGAAAGGCCGGCCCAAATCGAAGCACCCGGACCGTCTCGTGATCAAGACGGCTGGACGCGTATCCTTCTTGAAAACTTGCGAGATTGACTGGGTTGAAGCGGAGGGGAACTACGTGCGGCTGCATGTCGGCAAAGAGGCGCATCTGCTGCGCGAGACCCTCAATCAAATGGAAGAACGACTTGACCCTGATCAATTTTTGCGCATTCACCGCTCGACCATCGTCAGTCTAGAGCGCATCAAGGAGCTTCAGCCCTGGTTCCACGGAGAATATCGTGTTCTGTTGCAAGACGGCACGCAGCTCCTGCTTAGCCGTAAATATCGAGAAAAGCTGCGGGATTTCCTGGGGAAGGCGCTCTAATTGGGCAAGCGCCGTCGCTCTCGATATTTTTGGCCGTTCCTCCTCGCCGCTGTTATGTCCCAGCAGTTTCTGCGGTTGGCCATCCCGTGAATCCCCTCCAGTGAAATCCAGTCTGATGACGGAAAGCATTGCACTGCATTCATAGTTTGGATGGCGGCCCTGCAAAGTTTCCTGTCACGTGATGTCAACAGTTCGTCCCCGATTTCCAGCACCTTGTCCCATTCTGGTTTTCCACATGGTGCTACCGGGCTATGGTTCACCTGTAGGAACTTCAGAATTAAGAATGAATAGTGGAGTTGCGACGGAAGCGTCCTAACGGCTTCAAAATTGATGCGCGGCTGAGTATCAAAATTGGTCGTTGACAATCGAAGCAAGGCCGGAGGTCTAGAAACCTGGAGCCCCACGCTGCATGCGGTCATGCAACGTGGGCTTTTTTTTACATGACTGCTAGGGAAAGTGGAGGAAATGATGATGGCAAACAGACTGACTAGCGTGTATCCCGTTGCAGGCCTTCTCTTCGCTTTGATGCTGGCTCCTTCAACCTTGGCCAAAAGCCGGAAGAGTCTGACTGTCTATGAAAAGGCACGTCTCAACGACGTGGTTTTGGAACCCGGAACCTACAACGTTGAGGTGGAGGAGAATGGGAACGTGGCTCAAGTGATGATCTACAAAGGGAAGAACGTGGTCGTAAAAGCTACGGCTCAAACTGAGAAACTGGAGAAAAGAGCCGATCGGAACTCGGTCCGCCTGAGCCTGGAAGATGGCAAAGCTCCCAAAATCATCGAACTCCGGCTCGCCGGAGAACCGCAGGCTTACAAGTTTGGGAACGCTGAGAAACAGGTCAGCCAGAAGGCAGAATGACTCAGGACTGGCAGACCTCGAGGCGACGCCCAGCCACGAGGCTGCGCCGCCTAAAAACCGAATCTGTGTGAACAGGATCACGAGTCCACAGAAACGCATCAGGAGGGCATTGATGGCAACTACCGACGTTAGAAACTTTTTTGAAGTGGTGGAAGAATACGAAAGGAAACTGATTGGCGAGGCGCTCGCTCAGGCCAATGGGAATCAGGCTCGGGCAGCCAGAACGCTAGGCCTAAAGCCCACGACATTGAATTCGCAAATCCAGAGACTAGGCATCGATGTCAGAGTCTACCGGCAGGCTCCACGCAACCTCTCTTACGAGACTTTCGAAAAGCTTGTTCTCTGGAAATCCGCAAGACCCTAACTCTGGTGAAGGAGGTGAAGGTGAAAAAAGCCCGCGGGAAGTACGGCGATTGTCAGGAAGCGGCTCCCTGGTTGGTCCCGCTGCTTGGTAGTCGGGTTGTTGCACGGTGACCCCCGGCGGACGTCCTGTCCCTTCAGTTCATCTCACTCGAATAAAGGCGCTCTCCCTGGGCTGCTTCCCTGTTTGTTTCATCAGTTCAGAAACAGGTACCGTGAAGCCTGAGCCCAATGGATTCGGCGCTCGTGCGGCTTCGATTTTCCGGGAACGCTGATAGAGGAGTTCTGCCTGGTTGTGCTTTCCCTGACTGGCATAGAGAGCAGCCAGATTCTCCAAGCACAAGACTATTCTGGCATCGTTAGCTGGCAAGGTCTTTTCCCAGATGGCCAGCGCCTGCTGGTAGAGCGGTTCTGCCTTCCTGTAATTTCCCCGAGCGCCGTAAACCGTAGCCAGACTCATTAGACAAATGGCGGCCTCGGGATGGTCTCGACCCAACGCCTCTTCCGCAAGTACCAGCGTCTCCTGATAAAGCTGTTCTGCCTTGCGATCATCACCCTGCAGATAATAGACGGTGCCGAGGTTCAAGAGTGTGCTGGCCAACCCAACATCCCCAGGGCGCAGCAACTTCCGTTTGACTTCGAGAGCTCGGCGATACAGGTGCCTGGCTTCCGAATATCGCCGCTGTTCCAGCCGGAGATCTCCCAGGTTCTCGACTACGGCTACCACCTCCAGGTTGGTTGGCCCGGTCAACTTCTCCAACGCGGCCAACGCCCTAACATAGTAGAGCTCGGACTGAGCATGCTTTCCTTGCAACCTGTAGAGTAAGCCAAGATTCGATAAGTGAACGGCCACTTCGCGGCTTTCAGGACCTAGATTCACCTCCCGGATGCGAATCGATCTCTGTAACTCGTTCTCGGCCTCCTGAAGTTTCCCCTGTTGTACATGTAGCAATCCTAGTTTGTAGAGAGTGAGCCCGACAGCCTGATGCTCAGGTCCCAGGGCGCTTTCCTGGATCGCAAGAGCCTTCTTGTGGAGATTCTCGCTTTCCATTTGTTTGCCTTGGGAGCGGTAGATTTCAGCGAGATTGGCATAGCTGATCGCCAGGTCGGGATGGGAAGGAGACAACTTTCGTTCCCGGATGCTGAGTGAACGATTAGCCAGAGGTTCAGCCAGATCGATACGGCCCTGGGCATCGTAACACTCCGCAAGATTGTCCAGACTTGCCGCGAGATCAGGATGATCGGGACCAACAGTTTTCTCGAGGACCGCAATACTTCTCTTCGCAAGAGTTTCAGCTTGACCAAATTGGCCTTGAGCCCGATAGACTGAGGCCAGGTTGTTCAGGCCTTTGGCAACTTCAGGATGTTCCGCTCCCAATGTCTTCTCAGAAATCTTCCCAACCCGTTCAAGAAGCGCGGCGGCTTCAGCGTACTTGGCCTGCGATTTGTACAGAACGGCTAGATTGCTTAGTGGTGTGCCTAAATTGATATTGTCTGGGCCGAAGACCCTTTCCGTGATTCCGAGTGCGCGCTGATAAAGCCGCTCGGCTTCCCCAAGTTTCCCTTGAAGGTAAGAGAGTGCGGCGACATTACCTACACTGACAGCGACATCCGGGTGATCGGATCCGAGATTCTTTTCTTTGATTGCCAGCGCCCGAACGCAAAGGCGCTTTGCCTCTTCATAGTTTCCCTGCGACCGGTGCAGGTTACCCAGATTCTCGATACTCGGTGCAACACTCACGTGGTCTTGGCCGTAAGCGATTTCCAAAATCTGCAAAGCGCGCCGGTACAGCGACTCGGCGTCGGAGAACCGGCCAAGCGTGCCATACAGCACGGCGAGGTTATTGAGCGTCGGCGCAAGATCAGTGTGATTCAAACCTTTGGATTTCTCGATGATTGCGAGACTCCGCCGACAAAGTGATTCCACCTCTCCATACTTCCCCTGCGAGAAGTAGAGAGTGGCCAGATTATTGAGGCTGATCGCGATGCTGGGATCGTCATCGGCTAGTGCTTTTTCCTTGATGGCCAGCGAACGCTGGTAGAGTTGGATTGCTTCCTGAAAGCTGCCTTTGGCCTTACACAGGGAAGCAAGGTTATTCAAAGTGCTGGCAACTTCCAGATGTTCCGAGCCAAGAGTTCTTTCGTGCAGTGCAAGCGCCTGGCGGTAGAGTGTCTCTGCCTTGTCGTATTGGCCCTGCGATTTGTAGGTGAATGCTAGAGCATTCCAGCTTCGCACCAAGATCAGATCTTGAACCGCCGACTTGCCCTGAGAAAGTGTCGATAGTCCCTCCGGCTCGCCCGATGAGACCTCCTGCTCCGTTGTGGGCGCCGGAGAGTTAGTTTGTGCATTGAAGGCACTCGGATTTGTCAAGGAGAAGATGAACCTGAACAGAGTTGCCCGGAACCCGTTTGACCTTTGATTTTTCATGATGATCCTCTTTCATGATGGCCTCGACTGGGCTCCTGCATCTGGGTTTTATGGTTTTGTGGACTGTCAGGAAAGGTTGCAAAACGCCTTCCTGCATCAACTAGTGTCTCCTTTCCACTGAATTACTGACTGGCTCTTCTACGATTGAGGGCAGGCAAAGGTTCCAATCTCATTTCGGTGCAAGTTCACTTCACTGCATTCGGGCTCCTCACACTCACACAGGGCGCGGCGGCTACGTACGGCGCTGAAGAAGTAGTCACAGAAGCATGAAACCTCTCGAACCCTGGATGTTCTTTAGACGTTTGAAGGGAGAAAAGGTTCGCAGGAGATTTTCAATATCTGAAGTGGCTGTGCTCGGCGCCAGTTTCCTCTTGGAATCGCGATGGAGTCAATTGTGAGGTCCAGCGTGAGTTTCGCTATCGCTGTCGCTCCGCGCCCTTCCAACGTCCACCGCGGAGAGCCTCACCAAGCAATCCGCCCCAGGGTGCGCCTGGAGCCAAGGAAAGGGCTATCAATCCTGCTGCTCAGTCGCAATTCTTGGGCGGACGGGCAGCACTGGAGTCTGCTAGTGAGTTCTGTTATTCTCTCAGCGGTCTAAAGCTAGATTTCATGTTGAAGCAAGCCGCTTCCGACCTTATGGTCGAGATTCCCATCGTTATCGTAGTAGCATCAGGAGGCACTCAGTGAACAGAAAGCTTGCAGGCGGGGTTCTCGTTCATCGCATTTCGCTCAGTCTTCTCGTCGCGATGGCATTGGCGATCGCTGATCGACTAGACGCAGCCGGTGCGGAGCCGACGATCGAGCAGCTCAAGACCGACCTTCAGAGCCCCGATCCCAAAGTTCGAAAGAAAGCAGCTTCCGAAATGGGAAAGACCAGGAATCGTGAGGCAGTTCAACCACTTTTGGCAGCGGCCCATGACTCGGATGTCGGGGTGAGGGAAGAGGTGGTTAAGTCACTCGGCCTTCTGAAGGATCACGACGCCATCACCATGTTGCTGACGACAATAGAGGATCCAGCGGTGGGTGTGCGTGAGGAATCCATTATCGCATTGGTGAATCTTTACGCCGACCAAGACGCGGAATTCGCCATGACGCGCATTGCGAAGAAGGTTTACAAGCGCGTCAATCCGTTTAGTGACCAGGTAGGGAACGATCCGACCGTAATCGAAGGGTATGTCAAAGTAGCTCCCACGGTGATCGATTCCATTGCCGAACGTCTAGTGGATTCCAGTCCCGCGATCCGGCTCGATGCCGCCAAAGCCCTGGGCATCTTACGCGCTCGCCCAGCGGTCCCTAAGATGATCGAGGCTATGAAAACCGGTGATGCGAACTTGAAGGTCGCGATTTTGCGTTCACTGTATAAGATTCGTGATGCGAGCATCGATCAACAGCTTCTCCCCTACCTCAATGACTCAGACAAGGATGTCCGCGATGAAACGATTCTCACCCTGGGTTTGTTCAGGAGCAAGGAGGCGCTATCTGATCTGAAGCGTATCTATGATCAGAATCCGGACACGAAGCTGCGTCTCAAGGCATTTCAGGCCATAGCCATGATTGGCGATGCTTCCTCCCTCGAACTGTTTCAACGCCACCTCAAGGATCCTGAGAAGTCCTACCGGCAATACGCTGCGGAGGGCATCGCGAGAGTAGGTGAGCCTTCCGTGGTTGACGATGTTTCACGAGCTTTTATTAACGAGAAGGATCTTGGCGCCCAACTGGCCCAAAGTTTCGCTTTGTACCGGTTCGGGCGAAAGGAGTATCTTGAGAAGCTGATTACCGGACTTTCCGACAGGATGTATCACGAGCACGTGACTGCCTATCTTACCGAGTTGGGCAGTCCTGTGGCCCCTGAACTGACTCGCTATCTCAATCACGACAATGCGAGTGTTCGAGAGAGACTCTGTTATGTTTTGGGACTGATCGGGGACTCATCCACGATTGATCAACTCAAACCTCTGCTGCGCGATGCCAACGGAGCTGTTGCTTCTGAAGCCGCCGTCGCTATCCGTCGCCTGGGCGCAGCTAGTTAGCGCGCTTGCTGCTAACCTTCCACGGAACCACGTTGAGACGTCTCGTCTCGTCGGGCTAGGGCAGCTGGCGGGCGGCACTTCAGCGCCTGATGGCCGTGCCGTCTCGCTCTTCGGTCAAAATCGCTAGCCTTCCAGCAATCTCCTCGGAGCCTCAAGACTATCTCCTTTCCCCACGCTGCACGTTAGTTCCAGTGGATTCCCATCCCAAATAACGGGCCAACTGTCGAAGTGACTGGAGTGACAATCGACATAAGCCACCCTAATGTCCCGCGGGACTCTGCCGATCAAAGGACAAAACCTATGTTTGGGGATTGATTGATGGCCCAACACAAAGAAGTGATGAATGTCAAGGAAGCGTCCCACTATCTGGGGATTTCCTCCGATACGCTTTACAAATATGTCTCCATGGAACGCATTCCTGCTTTCAAGCTAGGAAATCGATGGCGTTTTAAGAAGACAGTCTTGGATGAATGGATGGAGCTTAAGAGCAAGAATAGCGCCGCTGAAAAAGGTAAAGTTTGAATTTCGACACACGATACATCAATTCTGAAATTCTCAGTTAGGAAAGAATACTGTGCAACTTTTTTCCAGGCAAAAACCACTGGTTGGCTTAGACATTGGATCGAGTTCGGTCAAGGCAGTTGAACTTCGCAGGGCCAAGAAAGGCTACGAGCTGGTCCACGCTGGACTCGAACCTCTGGCTTCTGACACGGTTGTGGATGGCGCAATCATGGATGCGCTCTCCGTAGCTGATTCAATTTCCGACGTTCTCTCTCGCCACAAGATCAAGACCAAGAGCGTAGCAACTTCTGTTTCCGGACATTCGGTGATTGTTAAGAAAATCCCATTGCCCGCTATGACTGACGAAGAACTTGAAGAGTCGATCCAATGGGAGGCGGAGCAACATATTCCTTTCGACATTTCCGATGTCAGCCTGGACTACCAGGTTTTGAATGCCTCGGCAACCTCATCGGCGACAGATGTCCTGCTTGTGGCCGTCAAAAAGGACAAGATCCTGAATCACACAAATGTGATTACTCAGGCGGGAAAGATTCCCACTGTAGTTGACATCGATGCTTTCGCAGTTCAGAACGCGTTTGAAACTAACTACGATCCGGCTTCGAATACCACAGTGGCCCTATTGAACATCGGCGCCAGCATCATGAATATCCTGGTGGCTAAGGGCGGGACTCCGCTGTTCACCCGTGATGTGTCAGTTGGTGGCAACCAGTTTACCGATGCCTTGCAGAAGGAGATGAACCTGAGTTTTGAAGAAGCCGAGCAGGTGAAGAAGGGGAAGTTGATTGAAGGCGTCCAAACTGAGAGTGTTTCCTCGCTGATGCAGTCCGTTTCTGAGGTCCTTCTGCTCGAAATCCAGAAGACTTTTGACTTCTTCCGGGCAACGACGGGAGGTGAACAGCTGCAGCGGGTTTACGTCAGCGGCGGATGCGCCAAGGTTGAAGGCTTTCTGGATTTGCTGCAAGCGCGATTGGGACTGCCAGTTGAAATGCTCGATCCCTTCAAAAACATCGCCATTGGCAAAGGCATTGATTTGGATCATCTGGATGAGATCTCGCCCAGCATGGTTGTCGCCGTTGGGTTGGCCTTAAGGAGTTTTGACAACTAATGATTAGGATCAACCTCTTAGGCAGAACGAAGGTCAAGGCCGTCAAGGCTAGAAAAATCCGCGCAGCTTCTAATCGGAGCCTGATGTCAATCATGGCCGTTGCGGTCGTCCTGATTTCGGTAGGGATCGTCTATTTCTGGGTCGGAACTCTCGAAAAGCAGGACGCGGAGCTGAGCCGGCAGATCATGCTGGCCAAGAAGGAAAAGGCTCGCCAGGAAGGGCTGCTAAAGGAGAATGAGGTTTTCGAGAAGCGTCGGAAGCTGTTGGAGACTCGCATCCAGGTGATCGAGGATCTCAAGAAGAATCAGTCAGGTCCGGTGCGAGTGCTGGATACCTTGAGCGATTGCGTGCAGCGTTCGGAGGGGGTCTGGCTGAAGGATCTAATGCAGAAGGATAACCTCGTCACGGTGAATGGCATGGCGATGGGGTCTCCGGATGCCATTGCTGACTTCATCACGAACCTGATGAGGGTTGGAAATTTCAGGAATGTCAACCTGATCAACCTCCAGGAAGTCGAGAGCAAGTACACTTTCTCTCTCACGTTTGAAGGAACTATGGTCTCAGGCAGTTCGGCCTCCTGAATGTTTCAGCAAGGGATTTATGTCTATGAATCTTAACCTAAAGAGCTTGAACAACATTCCGTGGTACTCCCAGCTGGCGATCTTTTTAGTCTTCGGCCTGGTGTTTGCTGGAATGGGCTGGTACTTCTTCGTCTCAGGACTCAGCGAGCAGGTTGCCGTAAAGCAAGGCCAGTTGGACGGTTTGAAGGCGCAGATTCAGCGAGGCCAAGCTGTTGAGCAAAAGCATCAGGAGTTCATGACGCAAAATAAGCAGCTACTGAAGAAACTGGCGACTTTGAAAATTATCTTGCCCGAGGCCAAGCAGACAGATGAGCTCCTGAGGCAGGTTCAAGAGGGTGCCGTCGCTTCCAATTTGCAGATCAAGCGGTTTCAACCCTTGCCTGTAGTCCAAAAGGATTTCTTCTCCGAGTGGCCGATCAATCTCGAAGTCGACGGTACCTACCACAGTCTCGGGATCTTCTTTGATAAGATCAGCAAGTTCTCCCGCATCGTCAATGTTTCCGACGTCAAGGTTACTGAGAACAAGAAGCGATCCACTCAAACCATCTCGGCCACTTGTGTGGCAACCACTTTTGTCTACAACGAAGAGAAGGATAATCTCGATCTGGCTCTTCAGAAAGTCTCGGCAAAGAAATGAAACGGTCTGTCTTTTGGCTTCAAGTTCTTCTTGGATGTGTGTGGTTGAGTTCCCCAGCTCTGGCCTGGCGACCCAAAGAATCGAAAACCCCATCTTTGCCTGCGGCAGCAGCGAGCACCGCAGCTGCTGTCTCTGTCCCAGCAGCGGCCAGCCAGGCTGTGGTGGTTCCCAGCTACAAATACGACGTCAAAGGACGGCGTGATCCCTTTCGGAATTTGGACGTCGTGAACACAATTCGGGCAGGTTCTGCCCCCGTCGTCCGTCCGCCGGGCTTGAAAGGGCAGATGGTCTCGGACATTAGCTTGGTCGGCATTGTGAAATCGAAAAGTGAATATATGGCCGTGGCAACAGGGCATCGCGGGAAGACCTATTTTATCCATCCCAGCGATGAGCTTTATGATGGCAGGGTGCTCCAGATCCGCAGCGACGCCGTCGTATTCAGCCAAATCCTGACGGATAGCCAAGCCAAGAAAATATCTCAGCAAGTGGTCAAAAAACTGTACCAGACCCGAGGAGAAGGAAATGATGCGAAGTAAACATTTTGGCAAGGTCCTCAATCTAACTCTGCTCATGCTGCTCGGGTGTGGACTTTGCAGTTCGTCACTTCATGCGGAGATACCGGTCACTCCTTCGGCTCCTGCTGTCCTGCAGGAACTGTCATTCAGCAGCGACGCCACCCAAACCAAGATTGCGATCCGCGCAAACCAGGCTTTCGACTATACCTCGTACTATCCGAATCCACGGCTTTTCATCCTGGACATTCCAGGCGCTCAGCCGCAGTTGGATAAGAATTTCGTTGACTTCAAAACCGCTCAGGTGGACTTTGCTAGCGTTTCCCAGATCGGTGAAGGCCCACGACCGATGGTGCGCATCGAGTTCAATCTAGTTGGCGCCGTACACTACTCCCTGAAACCGGAAGGTAATTCTCTATTGCTGACGTTCAAGGCTATGAATCCGTCTTTGGCGGAAGCAGAACGGCGAATGGCGGAACCGCGGCCCTTGGCCCCGAAGCAGGCTGAGATGGCGCCCAAGGGCACCTTCCAGCCGAGAGATGTCGCTCTCAGGGAGGATGATCAGCAGATTGAGCTAATCTTACCGACTGCCAGCAGGCCTTCATTCAAGCACTTCGAGCTAGCAAGCCCCAGCCGCTTGGTCATTGACATTGATGACTCCATTTACAGAGTCTCGAAACAGTTCGTCAAGCTCGAGTCTGACATCATCCGGCGGATTCGTTTTGGCTATGGCGATTCTCAGCAAGGGAAACTGGTTCGTTGCGTGTTCGATTTGTCGCGGCAGACAGCTTACACCGTTGAGGCTGCCGACGCAGGTGTCGTTATTCGCTTCCAGAAGCCAGGAATGACTGCCTCGACCAAACCTGCAGCACTAGACCACCCTGATGTTGCTCAGTCAACTCCGCTGGTGGAATTTCCTCAGGATCCAAGCCCCATCACGGTTTCGAATCTCGCGATGGACTCTCAAGTATTGAATGGTCTTCTGACGTCGGAGGCCCGGACCTTTGTGATGCCTGTACCTTTGGCTGCTCCACGGAACTTGTCTCTTCTGGAAGGCAAAGTGAGTCTGGCCCAGATAGACCCTCGAGACAAGCAAGCTACTACTCAGCTGCTGGCGGATGACCTGAAGATAGTGGAACCACTTCCGCCCCCAGAGTCAAGTCCAGTGACGGAGGTTGCTCGACTCCAGGCGGCTTCGCCCGAGAGTGCGGGCGGCCCATCCGCTACGGTAGTGAAACTTGAAACGCAGCCCCTGCCTACCGAGCCTGCTGCCCCCGTTCAACCGGAGCATCCAGCAACAGTGAGTGTTGCTTCCAGCACGGCCGAACCAGAGCCAGTCAAGCAGGTCGTAGCTGTTCCGCAAGACCCGGTCAGCCCCACTTCGGCAGTCCCATCTAGCCCCGCTGAACTGGCTGTTCCGGTCGACCCGGCACCCCTAACAGCTCCGCCAACTCCGGTCGTGAGGCCGGCGCCTGTTCAGGAAACTACCAGCCAAGTGATTTCGGCTGTGCCGGTGGTTCAAGCGCCAAGGTACACCGGTGAACTTATCTCGCTGGAGCTCAAGGATGCCGACATCAAGGATTTCTTTCGCCTGATTGGGGAGATCAGCGGGTTGAACATTGTTTTGGATCCGGATGTGAAAGGCTCGCTCACGATTTTCCTGAATGATGTTCCCTGGGACCAGGCGCTCGACGTGGTCCTGCGGAACAACTCGTTGGGCAAGCAGCTGGACGGAAATGTCCTCCGCATCGCCAGCAACCCGACCCTGGAGTCGGAAGAGGCCCAGAGAAAGCGTCTCTCAGATGCGCGCGTTCTGTCCGCAGAGCTTCAAACCGAGACCCGCATCCTGAGCTATGCCAAGGCTGCGGAACTGAGTACGGTTCTGAAGAAAGTGCTTTCGCCGCGCGGCGATATCATTGTGGACACGCGGACGAATGCGCTGATCATCTCCGACATCCCGGGCAGATTTGCCGCTATCGATGCCCTGATCAAGCAATTGGACAAGAAGATCAAGCAGGTCGAAATCGAAGCTCGCGTGATTGCAGCCACACGCGACTTCCTGCGCGATGTCGGGGTTCAGGTCGGCGCCATTTATGGCAACTATCAGAAGAACACGGTGGCTGGTGCCGTTCCGGGCAATCCGTTCAGCCGAACCCCACCGCCCAGCGTGACGATTCCGCCGGGCCAATCAGGCGGAGCCCAGAACGCCATGCCCTTGCTCTGGAACCTGGGTGCTAATGCTCCCACGAGTGGAATGGCTTTCTTGGCGGGAATCACAGACCGGTTCTTGCTGGACGCCGTTATCACCGCCGCTGAGCGGCGTGGTTCGGCCAAGCTCCTGTCGAAGCCCAAGATCATCACCCAAGACAACATCGAAGGCTTCGTCCAGCAAGGCGTGAAGATCCCCGTCCAGACCACGATCAACAACACGGTCTCGGTGCAGTTCTTCGACTTCTCACTCAAATTGACGGTGACACCGCAGATCACCGACGAAGGCACCATTATTCTCAAGGTCGACGTGGAAAACTCAACGCCAGACTTCTCCAGACAAGTCCAGGGCGTTCCCACAGTCAACACACAGCAGACCAAGACGACTGTGCTCGCACTCAACGGAGGAACTGTCGTTATCGGTGGAGTGATGGTCGACAGTGAGCAAATCAACGTGAGGCAGGTTCCCGGGTTTGGAACCCTTCCAGTGATCGGCAACTTGTTCAAGAATCGCTCGGTTACGAAACAGACACAGGAATTGATCTTTTTCCTCTCGCCGAAGATCTTGTAGCGTCTTACTTCCAGGGAGGGTCATGTTTTCGGAGTTTCTCGAAAGCATTGTTAACAAAGTGGAGGGCACTCTTGGAGCAGCCCTTATGGGAATGGACGGTATTCCCGTTGAGAAATGCCTTCCGGCTATCAGTATCAACATTGAATCCCTCGCCGCCGAATACAGCGCAGTCTTGCGAGCCTCTTCGTCGACCACTGAGGATGCCGGCTTGGGTCCGCTCGAAGAGCTTATTGTTTCCAGTGAACAGCGTATCGCTGCGATCCGCATGATTACCCCTGAGTATTTTCTCCTCATCCTGCTCAAGCGAGACGGCAATCTGGGACGGGCTCGCTTCGAGCTCAAGAAGGCAAGGTTCGCCTTGGCGAAAGAGCTTGCCATCTGATTGGGGGGCCACGCCGCGTTCTGCAGATCAGGCAGTTGAACGCAGATCATGACAGGCCCGATTTTGAGGCCTAAAGATGGTCTTGGAAAAGATCGTTGCTGCCGGCTCGCTGGGTTGAATGCCCCTGAAATTGACCTTCCTGACTCCCCTCTTGCTTGCTCCATGGAATGTCTGCGTTAGTCAATCTGAGTCTTATCTCCGCCCGGATCCCACCCAAAACCAATTGTAATTTGTGATTCCTGTGGCTATACTTACGCCCTGTCACAGCCTCTGCAGGAGCCTTCCTTTTTCTGTAATCCACCACTCCTCTAAGCATCAGTCAGCAACGATGGAGAGCTCATGAACATCAAGGAAATCAAGGAGCTGATCGAAGCGGTATCGCAGCACGGAATCACCGATCTCGAGGTCGAGCGCGCGGGCGTGAAAGTCAGAATCAAGAAGGACGGGCAGGCCGTCGTCATGAATTCGGTTCCGACGAGCCCTACCTACGCTTTTCCCACGGGATATCCGCCCGCAGCCCCCTCCCCAGCCGCTCTCGTTTCGGGTGCTGAACCCGCTCCATCTGTTGCGAATGAGGAGGAGAATCTATTTATAGTCAGGTCGCCGATCGTCGGCACTTTCTATCGAGCTCCGAATCCCGATGCGGAGCCTTTTGTGAAGGCTGGCGACACGATTGAATCGGGACGAGTCCTTTGCATCATCGAAGCCATGAAACTGATGAACGAGATCGAAGCGGAAATCGGCGGCGAGGTCGCTAAGATCTACGTGGAGGATCGGGAACCGGTGGAGTTCGGCCAAGCATTATTTGGCATTCGGCCAGCAAAGAAGGCCTGAGCCACGGGCGATTGGAATGGTGCAATAGGGCACCCGGAAATATCCAAGGTTCATTCGACTATGCCATCCTTCCTCTCCAGAAGAGTGTTGACGATTGCATGTTCAAGAAGATCCTGGTAGCCAACCGGGGCGAAATCGCCCTACGCGTTATCTGTGCGTGCAAAGAGCTGGGCATCAAGACGGTGGCCGTTTTTTCCGAGGCTGATCGCAACTCGTTGCATGTGCGCTTTGCGGATGAAGCAGTTTGTATCGGTCCCGCCAAGAGTTCCGAAAGCTATTTGAAGATTCCCAGCGTGATCAGCGCCGCGGAAATCACCAACGCTGACGCCATCCATCCCGGCTACGGATTTCTTTCTGAGAATGCCTATTTCGCAGAGGTTTGCGAAGCCTGTCACATCAAGTTCATTGGGCCTCCGGCGAATGTCATCCGTCTGATGGGCGACAAGGCTAGGGCGCTGGCGGCCATGGCAAAGGCGGGGTTGCCCGTCTTGCCTGGTAGCAATGGCGTCGTCCCCTCTCTTCAGGAGGCAGCCCGCATCGCCGACGAGATCGGCTATCCGCTCATCGTTAAAGCTTCGGCGGGCGGTGGCGGCCGCGGCATGCGCATTGTTCATGGTCGGGATGAACTCACCAACGCGTTTTCCACAGCCCAGCACGAGGCCAACGAAGCCTTCGGTGTGCCAGACGTCTACATTGAGCGGTACATCGAAAGGCCGCGCCACATCGAGTTTCAAGTCATGGGAGACAACTATCGCAAAGTGGTTCATTTCGGCGAGCGCGAGTGCAGCATTCAACGGAGGCACCAGAAGCTGTTAGAAGAGTCACCGTCTGTCGTCATTACCGACGCCCTGAGAGAGAAGATCGGTGCCCAAGTTGAAGTGGCCCTGGCAAACGTCGGTTACTCCAACGCAGGCACGGTGGAGTTCCTGGTAGATGAGCGGATGAACTTCTACTTTATGGAAATGAATACGCGTGTCCAGGTAGAACACCCGGTCACTGAAATGGTGACGGGAGTGGACCTGGTCAAGTTGCAGATCATGATTGCCAGCGGCGCGAGGTTGCACTTCGAAGACCATCTCAAGCCGCGAGGTCATGCTATCGAATGCCGGATTAATGCAGAAGATCCCTTCACCCATGTCCCATCACCCGGGAAGATCACATCGTTCAACGTGCCCGGCGGCATTGGTGTCCGCATCGACACTGCGGCACACGCCGAATGTATCATCTCGCCCTACTACGACTCCCTGATCGCAAAGCTGATTGCGCATGCCAACTCACGGCTGGAAGCCATTCGTAAGATGGAGCGCGCCCTGGAGATGTTTGTTATCGAGGGAATCAAAACCAGTATTCCCCTTCACCAGCGGATCATGCATGATCGCGATTTCGTGGCCGGAAGATTTGATACCCGGTTCATGAAACGGTTTCAAGAGGGAAGTGACGAATGACTAGCGTTGAATGGCTCATGCGAATTTTGCTGGAATGTCTTCATGCAACTCCCCCCGCTCTATCCCATCATTGATTCTCAGATCAGTTCACACCCACTCGATTTCCTGATGGCCGAGTTCGCAGCGACTGGCCTTCCGTGGGTCCAGTTGCGCCTGAAGAAAGCCAATTCACGGCAGTTCTTCGACGAGGCTCTGCGCTTCGTCGTGTTGGCAAGGCGCCATGGCATGACGGCCATTGTCAACGACCGGGCTGACCTTGCCTGGCTTGCTGGCGCCGATGGTGTCCATCTCGGGCAGCAGGATCTTCCCGTTGCGGATGCCCGGAAAATACTGGGATCTGACCGAATTATCGGTTACTCAACGCATAGCTTGGCCCAGGCAATGGAGGCGGAGCGGAGCGGAGCGGATTACGTTGCGATCGGGCCGGTATTCGCGACCACCAGCAAAGAAAATCCGGACCCTGTCGTTGGATTGAGCGAACTCAGGGAGATTCGTCGGCAAGTCACCAAACCGCTGGTGGCGATCGGCGGGATCACGGTGGAAAATGCCAGGATACTCTTTCATGTTGGTATCGATTCGGTAGCAGTGATCCGCGACCTGTCGTGCGCTGAGAACATCCGTGCAAGAGTCGCTGAATTCCTGAGGCTCTCTGGGTCGTAACGATGAAAGGGTTCGCTCTCCCGGACGAACTGCGGGCGTTTCAACCCAAAACCGCTATCGGCAATCGCAAGGTCGCTAGTGGCATCCCATGCAGCGGAATCCCGTGCCGTGGCAGATCTTGCAGGAAAGCTTGTCGAGCTTGGTGTTCTTGCTCGAGTGCACGTCGATGTAGTCCGGCGTGTGGCTTGCAGGCTTGATCTTGGCTTCTTTTGTATGACACAACTCGCAGCTGAAAGGCGGATCGATGGTGCTGTGGCAAACGAGGCAATCGGCCATCTGAGGATAGTGGGCCTGGCTCGCCACATCGCTTTCCCTCAAGCCGCGATGGCAAGCTTCGCAGGCATTCTCAGTTTCCAAATGCACTCGAACGCCAGCCGCTGATCCCAGATAACTCTTATCGTCCACGGCCGCAGCGAGTGCCGGCGCCACGTTCCCTAATGCCAGGTGTTGTCGATGGTCGAAGCGCAGTGTCTTGAGCATATGCCTAAAGGCATATGCCGAGCCGGGATTCTCGTGCTTCATCGCATGAATGCCGTCGTGGCAGGAAAGGCAGGTTTCAGGCTTGGGCAGGTTGTTGTCCGAGGCCTTCTGAGAAACCGTGGCACTGAAGTGACACTCCTGGCAGTCAATTGCAGCCAGAGCCAAGTGTCGGCGATGAGAGAATTGACTGGAATCGTTCGGAGCCAAAGTTTGAGGGCGAACTGAGTGCCAGGGAGACAGGCTCAAGACGAGAGCAACCGTGCAGTAGGAGAAGGTTTATGAATCTTGTCCGCTCCATAGGACCGTTGTCGGCGGTCAGTCCCCAACGGCCAGCCATCTCGCCCTTTGCATCCCGCTACGAAGTGAGACATCCCGGTGCCCAACCGACCACGACAGCTGACAACGTTGCTATCCCTTGTACGAGATCCTCCAAATCTTATTCCCGCCATCTTCCGAAACAAGCAGCGAACCATCGGGAAGCTGGAGCAGACCCACCGGGCGTCCCCAGACTTCGCGCTTGTCAGGTCCCAACATGAACCCGTTCAGAAAGTCTCTTGGTCCCGTTAGCGGTTTGGCGTTCTTGAAAGGAATGAACGCAACAGAATAACCGATACGTTGTGATCGATTCCAGGAACCGTGGAAGGCTAGAAAGGCGCCACCCTGGTATTCTTTTGGGAACTGCTTACCTGTGTAGAAGAGCACATCCAGAACGGCCACGTGGGCTCCCAGTTGGACATCCGGAACAATGGTCTTTGCTCACCAGATCTGGCTTCTCACCTTTGCGGCGCGGATCTTCATTGGGACCAATGTAGGCATACGGCCAGCCGTAGAAACCGTTCCGCTTGATTGACGTGAAAAAGTCGGGGACCAGGTCATCGCCCAGACCGTCACGCTCTTGAACTGCGGCCCAGAGAGTCTGAGTTCCCGGATACCAGCGCAGCCCAATGACGTTGCGCACGCCGGTCGCGAAAAGCTCCTTGCCGCTCCCATCCGCGTTGAATCGAAGAATGCTGGCCCGCATTGGATCCTCGCCTGCGTCGACGTTCGATCCCGAGCCAACTGACAAGTACATCTTCTCGCCCTTCGCGTCGAACAGAACAGTCCTGGTCCAGTGGCCCTTGCCGAAATCCTTCAGAGAGACCAACTCCTCGCCTTGGCCCTTCACCTTCATTTGCTTCGGGTCGTAGCTGTAGCGTTTGAGCGAAGTGGTTTCGGCCACATAAAGAAAATCCTTCCAGAAAGCCAGTCCATAGGGGCGATCCAGCCCTTCAATCAGTTTCACCTTTTCGTCAACTTTGAAATCCTTGTTGCTATCCAGCAGGCGGAACACGGCCCCACTATCCGTGCTGTCGCTGAGGAGAATCTCGCCGCCGGCCCCCTGCACCATGAAGCGAGGCTGCTCAAAACCCTCTGCATAGACATCAATGCTGAATCCCTGGGGCAAACTCAGTTGCGCTCCGTCCGGGCGCGAAATCACCTGCGGGCGATTGTTCGCCGACGGGGTGTGAAAAGGTTCGGGCAGCTTCGGATTCTTCGCCTGAAAGGCATAGATAATGGATCCCATGGCTAGCAAGATGACCGCTAATGGGAGCATTCCCACCTTTCTTATGATTCGCATTGCTGTTTGGCCTCCGCTGCTAATGGAGATTAGAAAGACAGTGTCCTTTGGAATACTTCCCCGACCTCCTTTCTTTGAAAGAGCTTATCCTACACGAACTTCGAGCAAACTCAACGAAATTTCCCGCTATCTCTAATGTCGGAACGTGACGCTACTGGGCCACAAACCTCGCATCCGGAATCTGCATGCTGCGCCTGCTTCGAGCCCGTATCTAGTCGTCAGTGTAGCGGGCCTCACAGTCGAAGAATGGTTTGACAGGGACTCTGGTTTTGGTAGACTCCATGGACATCACACTGCGGTTCGCCCTGCCCCCAATGCGTGACTGCAGCGGCGGTTTGGCGATTGTGAATGCGCCCGTAGCTCAGCTGGATAGAGCGCTTGCCTCCGGAGCAAGAGGCCAGAGGTTCGAATCCTCTCGGGCGTACCAGCCTCACCTCGAGGATTTACATACTCAACATCGCTTTCGACTCGAACTTCCGTGGTTTGCCGGCGCCCACAGCAGCAAGTGTCGTTGGCGTTCGGTATCGCCGCGATGAACAGTCAAAAAGGCAACTTCTCCGGGCGGCTCAGCTTGCCCGTTCGGTAGGCAGTGTCCTCACACGGAGTTCTGGGACCAAATCCCTCGCTGTCAAATACAGGCTAGGCTGAGCCATTGCGAGCTGGCTCGCGAGAGTTCGCCTTGATCGTAGCTCAGACGTAAAGAAAACCCAGCCGCAATCGTCTTACTTTCGAAGCGGAATGAGCAAAGACTGCAATTTTTGAACGTCTGATACTCGTTTCTTCGAGGCTTGCTCAGAATTGAAACCGCTGATCACAATTCAGGTTTGGCAATATCTACGTCCGGAAATCACTCCAGTTTGACCAAGGCCGACACAATTCCTCTATTCAGGCCTCGTCCCCCTACATAACTCCTATGGTTTGATCACCCAAGCCAGTGCTCCCAATGGGGCAACCAACGTGGAAAGCGACTAGAGAGAAGCGCAGAGAAGTTCAAAAGTGCGCCAAAAGTCCCTGTAGTCCCTGTAGACACTTGGTGGTCTAATTGCTCCCTTCTGGCGGATGGTCTCGCGGGTGCGGTGTCTAGCGTATCTGCACAGCCGAGATGAGCAACGGGAGTTAACGAATCATGCAGAACGCGCAGAAGCCTTATTTGGGTTTTTCCTTACTGGAAGTGATGCTCGTTATGGGTGTCGTCCTGGTAATGACTGGGGCGCTCGTACCCTCCGTAATGACTGGCATGCAAAACTATCGCATCAGCGCGTCCACGCAGGAGATTGCCAGCCAGATTCAGTCCGCCCGGCAGCGGGCTTTGCGCAACAACGCCATGTGTTCATTCCTTATCCTGTCTCCAACACGGCAGTTTGGCATTGACGTGAACGGCGACGGCAACCTCACCGCTGGGACGCGAGATGTGCTGCTCAACTTGGACTCAAACGTGTCCTTTGCCGATCTTGACACACCGCCGGCAGGAATCAGCGGCGAGAGCACCTTGAGTACGGGTAACAAGACAGGTGTTGGGTTCACGCCTCGCGGCACCCTGACGTCTGTTTCGACCAGCGGAACGCCAGACTTCAACCCCGCCAACTTTCCGGCTGGCGGCTTTGCTATATACCTAGCCAATACGCGAAACCGCTTCGCAGCCGTAACTGTGAGTTCCACGGGCAGGGTCCGTACCTGGTACTCGAGTACAGGAACAGTGTGGCAGCGATAGCGTCCGAAGATTGTGAGGCGAGAGGCTTAGATACCTAAATGCTCAAGTAGGAAGATGATCGAAACGGTTGGGTTCAACATATGAACAGTGACGACCAATATGAAGCGCCTTCGCAGGCCGGCTTCTCTCTCATTGAATTACTGATCGCAAGCTTTGTTCTCTTGATTGGCGTAGTTTCGGTGGCTGCGCTGATCGGTGCGGCAGTGGCACGAAACCATTCATCGAAAAACGACAGCATCGCGATGAGCCTTGCTGAACAGCGAATGGAAATTCTAAAGGCCGTGCCCTTCAACAACTTGACAGTTGGGGGCAGCACACTGCAAGCAGACGGTCGGCTCTTGTTCGCCGATCCCTCCACCGGATCACCGTATCCGACGGTCAATGGCTACTTTCAGAATGTTCCGCTCGCCAACTCGGATGAACTCGGACAAACAGTCAACTATCAGGTCCGTTGGAACGTCGCTTGGGCAGATGCGACTAGCACTCTGATGCGGATTACGGTTGCTGCGCGGCGGCAGCCCAACAACCTGAGGCTTCCGCCGGTCCAACTGGTTTACATCAAGGCACGCTGAGCAAAGAGGAAACGGCCATGCTTGGAGAGTCTGAATGCAGCCGTACCCAGCCAAAGGGATTCTCACTAATTGAGCTGCTCATTGTTTTGGCCGTGTTCTCGCTCATCATGGGGGGCGTTTTCACCGTGGTGGGAAGGAGCCAAAACCGCTATGACTTTGAGCAGGAGGTCGCAGACATCCAGCAGACCGCGCGAAACTGTATCGACTTGATGGAGCGAGAGATCCGGCTGGTGGGCTTTCCCAAGGCCAGCTACTACGACAGCACCCTGGGCCGCACCGAGTCGAACAGCAACCTGGTGTCTCGCAGGTTTATTGCACCCAGCGGAACAGCGACGAGCGCAACAGACCTGCTGTTTGAAGGAGACATCGATGAGGACGGCATCGTTGACGTCATCGAGTACCGGCTGAATAACAACAATCTCGAAAGAAGTGCTGTGGACAAACCCGCTGGTGCCGCTGCCGCCGTACCGTCATTCCAGGTGATCGCCCAGAACGTTGCTACCCTGAATCTCACGTATTTTGACCAGAATGGGAACACGACCACGGTCCCAGCTGCTGTCCAGGCTGTACAGATCGTATTGACATTGGCGACGACCAGCCTCGATCCAGAGAACCGTAACCGCCGAACCATCACCGTTCAGACTCGCGCACTGGTTCGAAACTAGTTTCAAAATGGGAGAAATATGCGAGACCGTCCAACGAAGCAAATTCGGCATGCCGTTCAAGTCAGCCGCCCGGCTACAGAAGCAGGCGTCGTGCTGCTGGCAGCGATCTTCGCGCTGCTTATTCTTTCGCTAATGGGGCTGTCCCTGCTGAACAATGCATCAACCGAGGTGCTAATCAACGACAATTTCAAGCGCTCACGTGCCGCCTACTATGCTGCTGAGGCTGCAACTGAAGAAGCTCGCTTTCGCTTGTCCTCGGCAGCTGGGGCGAATCGGATTGACACCCTTTTCTCGGACCTTACCGCCTCGACAACTGTCGTCTACATCCGCAGGGACGCCACAATCAATCCGACCAATAGCGCTTCCACAAATCCCTTTTACGATCCGGAATACAACACGATCAAAGTCCGGGCTTCCGATGGGACGCTGACGACTAGCACTTCGACTCTGTCTGGGCAGACCCCGACATACCGAACCAGCACGATCACTTCAAATATCCCCTTTGCCTGGGTGAAGGTCACTCGCAAAACTGAACTCTTGGCGGGACAGAATGTCGACGCGGTGAATAACCAGTCAACTCCTGTTCACTTTGGACCTTTGACAGCTACTGGTGTCGTTTCTCAATACGTGCGGGATGCGGCCAACTCCTTGACTCATGACCCACTAAAGTCGAATCCAGTCTATCTGGTCACGGCTATGGCTCTGGACAACACGGGCGCTCAGCGAAAGATTCTCACAGAAATCACGACGCCTCCGCCGCTCAACACAGACGCTGCGATCAATTCGCTCCAGGATGTCGATTTCAGCGGCAACCTGAGCATCAGTGGCATCGATGAATGCAATCCGCTCAACAAGGTGTACGGCGTCAGCTCCCACGGGGCCATTGACAGTCTCAACCCTGCCCAAACAGTAGTAGGACAGGACCCTCCGCCGCCGGCCTCACCTGGAGCCCCTTCGCTTTGTCCAGGCTGCCCTTTCAACTATGACGTGCCTCAACTGATCAACTGGCTCAAGGACAACGGCCCTTTTCAGCCGATCAACAGCCCAGGGACCAACGTCTCGTGTTCCGGCACTCCCGTCTCCTGTCAGGTGCTAATGCGAACTTGGGAACGCCGCCTAACGTGCCGCCGCCTGGTACTCCCACAAACACACCAGAATTGAAGTACTATTACTCCCCTGGCGATTTGAGCCTAACGTCAAACAACACTTTAGGATATGGTATCTTAGTCGTCGATGGCGATGTTACCTTTCACGGCGGCGTCTATTTCGAGGGGATCATCATAGCCAAGGGAACATTTAACTTCACGGGCGAGGAGGCGACATCGTCAACATTCGAGGCGCGATTGTAGCCGGTGAGGGTATCGCTGATACCACAAGCGACCTCGGGGGTAGCATTGAGGTTCAGTACAACTCCTGCTCGATCGCCAATGCCTTTATGAACATGCCGATGGCGGTCGTAACTTTCAAGGATCGGGCACTCTACTGAAGCTAGTCTGCGAGGAGATCATGAGTTTGAAGCTGTTGAGAACACTTTCGATTACCAGCGCTCTTCTGCTGGCCACGAGCCCGGGTAACAGCATTGGGCAGGAATCCAGAGCAAGGAAGCGCGTCTTTACGAACGACGACCTGCAGAAGTATTCTGAAAAGTATGGTAGCGATCCGCAGCCGGCCCAATCAATGGCCGCTGGGCCTGCTGACGCCCCGGCGATGAGCAAGTTAACCGAAACCTCATCCTCAGCAGCGGAAAAGCCTTCCGAGAAGTCGCTTTGGGTTTCCAAGTTGAAGAAGGCGGACGATGATCTGGCCAAGTTCAAGGCTGCTGAAATCAAGTTCGCGACTGCGATGGACAAATTCCGCGTGAACTTCGCTGAAGCCAAATCTGATTTTCACCGGCAGACGGCCCTGCTTCAGATTGCTGACTCAGAGAAGAACCTGGCCTGGGCTAAGGAAGAGCTGAAAAAAGCAGAAGAGGAGAAGAAGAAGGTCTTGTCCGAGGCTGCGAAGAAGGGCCTCAAACCGGAGGATCTGGCCGCTGGCGAAAGGCAGGACTCTGCCCCCCAAGCCTTGATCACTTCCAAGTAACCATTGGAAGCCCCGTCTAAATCGAAAGGCGACTTACAAGATAGTGTGTGGTTCGGCGACCTGCATGCCGCTGCGACGGTCACAGCCGATACTGTCATGATAGGTCCCGGCATTTGGCATCGCCTTTGCGTACGATCCCAGCCAACTAAGTGCTTCCTTCGAACAATTCCGCAATCAACTGAGGTACTGCGCTAAGCCAGGCTTTGACGTTGCCGGTTCCGCAACAGCGCCGGTATAAATCCGCGCCACTCTCTTGGCATTGCTCGACTCACGCGTTCTTATCCGATGGATATCGCGGCCTGTGGTAAGATCACCTAAAAATGACCGTCGCGATTCGATGCTCCCAGCTTTACAAGAGCTATGACAACAAAGTGGAGGCCGTGAGAGGACTCGACCTGGAAGTTCAGGTCGGCGTGTGCTTCGGCATGCTGGGTCCCAATGGAGCGGGCAAGACCACTACCATCGAGATTCTTGAGGGACTGTTGGAGCCAACGGCGGGCGTCGTTGAGATCCTGGGACGACAATGGGGGAAGCAGGATCTGGAGTTGCGCCAGTTGTTAGGCATTTGCCTGCAGGAGACCCGACTACCAGAGAAGCTCACGGTGTTGGAAATCCTGCGACTCTTCCGGAGCTTCTACCCAAGCGGTCGGGATCCCCGCGAAGTCATGGAAAAAGTCGCCTTGGTCGAGAAAGCCGATACCTGGGTATCAAAACTCTCGGGGGGTCAGAAACAACGGCTGGCCGTGGCTTGCGCCCTGGTCGGAGACCCCAAGATTCTTTTTCTGGACGAGCCGACTACTGGGCTTGACCCTCAGTCGCGGCGTCAGCTGTGGGATATCGTTCGCGAATTTAAGAAGAGCGGCGGCACGGTGCTGCTCACTACACACTACATGGATGAGGCAGAGCGCCTGTGTGATCGCGTCGCGATAGTTGATCACGGAGTCGTCATTGCACTCGGGTCGCCATCGGAGCTTATTGCCAGTCTCGGCGCAGAGCATGTTGTGGAGTTTACCCTTGAAAACGTCGATGGTCTGCCGACTGACGGCATTTCGAAGCTGAGTTCGGTCAAGTCTGTACGCGCGGAAGGAGCCGGTTACTCACTGAACGTCGAGGAACCCCATGTGGCCATTCCAGCGCTGATCCAGTATCTCAGGGATTCCGGCGCAGCTCTGGCGGGGTTGACTACGCGGCACGCTAGCCTGGAAGATGTTTTCGTGACGATGACCGGCAGACACTTGAGGGACAGATAGATGTCTTTACCGGTGGCCTCAAGGCGTTGCCGCTGTTAGCTCATGAAAGAGTATCACCCTCTGCGAGAACTGATTCTTTGTCGCTTCCGTGAATTTGCCCGTGAGCCGGAGGTGATCTTCTGGGTTTTTGGGTTTCCCTTGCTTCTGGCGATCGGATTGGGCATTGCCTTTCGCAACCAGGCCCAGGAGACCGTCTATGTCGGTGTGTTGGAACATCGGGAAGCGCCGGCCGTTCTTGAGAAGCTAAAAGCCAACAGGACCATCCAGGCTGAGGTAGTGCCGCTCGACAAGGCCGACCAAGCCTTGCGATTGGGGAAATTAGCTCTAGTCCTGTCTCCCGGCGACCCGGTCGAGTATCGCTACGATCCGACGCGCCCAGATAGCCTTTTGGCCCGGTCGCTGGTCGATGCCACGTTGCAGAAGGCGGCTGGACGCCGAGATCCGGTTCTGGTCACTGAGAAAGAGATTACTGAGCCGGGCGCCCGCTATATCGATTTCCTCATCCCCGGTTTGCTCGGAATGAACTTAATGAGCGGCGGGATGTGGGGGATTGGTTTCGTCATTGTGGAAATGAGGACAAAGAAGCTCCTGAAGCGGATGATTGCCACGCCGATGCGTCGATCCGATTTCATGCTGGCGATGTTTGCCAGCCGCCTGGTTTTCATGATCACTGAAGTCGTGCTGCTGCTCATCTTCGGGCGCCTTGCTTTCGGAATGATTATTCAGGGCTCCATCGCTGGCATTGTCATGGTGGCCTTTATCGGGTGCATGAGCTTTGCCGGTATCGGACTCCTGGTGGCAAGCCGCGCTCAGAAAGTCGAAACCGTCTCCGGATTGATGAACCTGGTAATGCTTCCCATGTACGTGCTTTCCGGTGTCTTCTTCTCTGCCGAGCGATTTCCTCAAATGCTCCAGCCTTTCATCCAGTCGCTGCCACTCACGGCACTCAATGACTCCTTGCGCGCCGTAATTCTAGAGGGAAGCAGCCTTGCAGGCCAGGCTGGAGAAATGACCATCATGGCGGCCTGGGGCGTTGCCGGATATCTGTTGGCGCTGCGCTGGTTCCGTTGGAACTAACCCTAAGGAGCTGAGGACCGAGTCCGCTGCGTTGGTACCAGACTTACCCCAACTTTTACTTGGACACGGACTGGAGGAATGAGTTCCCAAAACTCAGATTGGGCAAAGGAAGTCGCCCAGCCTCTTCAAATGCCCTTTGGTGCTACAATCCTGCCATGATCGCGGGAAGAAGACCGCACGTTGTGATCGTGGGAGGAGGATTCGGAGGACTTTACGCGGCTCGAGCTTTAAAACGGGCTCCCGTTCAAATCACCCTTGTAGATCGACGCAATCACCATCTCTTTCAGCCGCTCCTTTACCAGGTGGCGACCGCAGCGCTTTCTCCCGGTGATATCGCCTACCCTATTCGGGCCATCTTGCGAAAGCAAAAGAACGCCAGGGTCTTGCTTGGCGAGGCCGTCTCGGTTGACACGAGAGCCCGCAACCTCCACTTGAAGGACGAATCGCTGGCCTATGATTACCTGATCCTCGCGACCGGAGCGCGTCATGCCTATTTCGGGCATGACGAGTGGGAGTTCTGGGCACCGGGCCTCAAAAACCTTGAAGACGCCTTGGAGATTCGCCGCCGGATCCTGCTGGCCTTCGAAAAGGCCGAACGAGAAAGCGACGCCTCCAAGCGCCAGAAGCTCCTAAAGTTTGTAGTCGTGGGAGGAGGGCCCACGGGTGTGGAGCTGGCTGGGGCCATTGCGGAGATCGCAACGCAGGTTTTGATCAGCGATTTTCGCGCCATTGACCCACGAGAAGCCCAGGTCCTGCTCGTTGAAGCCGGTCCCCGCATCCTGTCCTCTTTCCCGGAGGAGCTTTCAGATGCTGCTGAGGCTTCGCTGCGAAAGCTTGGAGTTGAAATTCGCAAGAATTGCCCTGTGACTGCAATGGGTCCAGCTACCGTTGGAGTTGGCGATGAAACACTTCAGGCAGCAACAGTCTTGTGGGCGGCGGGGGTTAAGGCGTCATCCCTGGCTCAGTCCCTGGGTACGCCGCTCGACAAGGTGGGTCGTGTGTTGGTAGAGAGGGACCTCACGATTCCGGGTTATCCCGAGGTATTCGTCATTGGTGATCTCGCCTACTTTACTCACCAGACTGGCAAACCGTTGCCGGGAGTTTCTCCCGTAGCCATTCAACAGGGCCGCCACGCAGCCAAGAACGTTGAGCGCACTCTTCAAGGCCTCCCTTGCAAGCCGTTCCACTATTGGGATAAAGGCAACCTTGCGACCATCGGGCGTGCCCACGCTGTGGCCGATTTCGGAAGGCTCCGGATTTCCGGCTTCCTCGCCTGGCTCACCTGGCTGTTCGTTCACATCTTTTTTCTGATTGGTTTCCGCAACCGGTTTGTCGTCATGTTCGAATGGGCTTGGGCATATATCACCTTTCAGCGAGGCGCTCGTCTCATCACCGGTGATATTGGTAAGTATGAGGCAGAGCCGACTCCGGACTCAAAACTCAGAGAAAGGCCGGTTTGCAAGGACGACAGAGTGCTTTGACATGGGGCGACTGATCTCGAGGCAGATGGAAGTCAAAAGCTATGCTTTTTGCAGATGCAGCGAATGGCAGGGCCAATTATAATGCTTCCGATCTTGGGGTGCGGCTGCTTCGCCCGCCGATTGGGTTACAGCGACTATCGTTAGCGAGGAGCATCAGATGGCGTATGGATTGAGTATCCGTCCGGAGGGCGGGCTGGATTTTGTATCTCTTGGCGCCCTGGTTCACCGCCTCGATCCTGGGATTATTCCCTTCCGCAAGGCGAGTGAATGCCAGATTCACGTCAGTGGCGGCGAGTTTAACGTTGCCGCGAATTTGGCGGATTGCTTCGGCATGCAAACCGGCATCGTCAGTGCCATGGTTGACTATCCCATTGGCGATCTGATTGCCGAACGGGTCAAGGCAATGGGTGTTAGACCTTTTTACAAGCGATTCAAGCATGACGGGGTCACGGGACCGAATATGGCCACCGTCTATAGCGACCGGGGACAGGGCGTACGCGCCCCGGTGGTTTTCTACAATCGCGCCAACGAGGCGGCAGCGCGTTTGAAGCCGGGCGACTTCGACTGGCAGGTGATCTTCGCTGGCGGTGTGCGCTGGTTCCACAGTGGGGGTATCTTCGCGGCGCTTTCGGAGACGACCTCGGAGGTCATCATCGAAGGCATGCAGGCTGCCAAGGCCGCGGGCGCGGTGGTCTCCTTTGACCTGAACTTCCGCGAGAAGCTCTGGAACATTTTTGGCGGCCAGCGGCGCGCGGCGGACGTCATCGGGCGAATCGTGAAGAATGTCGATGTCCTCGTTGGGAACGAGGAGGATTTGCAGAAGGGCTTGGGCATTCCCGGTCCGCAAGTTGCTGCTAAGTCGAAGCTTGATCCCAGCGCGTTTTTCGGCATGATCGACCGGGTTGTCAAGCTGTATCCGCAAATCAGAATCGTTGCTACAACGCTACGGGAAGTGCACTCGACCAGCCGACACAGCTGGGGAGCGGTGGCCTGGATCGATGGCCAAACCTATGTTGCTCCTACGTGTGAGCTCGATGTTCTCGATCGCGTTGGCGGTGGAGACGGATTCGCATCCGGACTCTTTTGCGGGCTGCTTACCGGGGAGCCACCAGAAGAGGCAGTCAAGTTGGGGTGGGCTCACGGCGCGCTTTTGACCACCTTCCCGGGCGACACAACGATGGCGACCGTGGAGCAAGTGCGGGCTTTTGCCAAGGGAGGGTCGGCGCGGATCCAGCGTTGAAAGTGCCTCCTTTGGCAAAGGGAGACCGCGGTCTCGCAGAGATGCGAGCTTTGTCCAAGTGACGTCTGGAGGCGGACGTCTGCCTGAGCATTTGATCTTGAGACGCACGAACAGCCGCAGACCTGCCAACGTAGCGCAGGGTTGCGCTACACGGTTGTGCTTTCAGAGGATTTTCTTGTCGCATTGTAGTGCCACCTTCTACGAAACTTAACGCCCTCTGACTATTTCGTAACCTTTTCTTGATCCGTCGGGGCCATTTTCAAGGGAGAGCCTATGCAAAAGGAAAGTTGTGACATCGGACTGATTGGCTTGGCTGTCATGGGCCAGAACCTCGTGCTGAACATGAACGACCACGGCTATCGGGTTGCCGTGTTCAATCGAACGGTATCCAAGGTAGATGATTTCATTCACAACGAAGCTGCAGGTACCCAGGTGGTCGGCACGCATTCAATCGAGGAACTGGTCGGGGCGCTAAAAAAGCCGCGGCGAGTAATGTTGATGGTCAAAGCCGGTTCGACGATTGATGAGATGATCGGCAGTTTGCTGCCCCACCTGGATAAAGGAGACATCTTGATCGACGGAGGTAATTCGCACTATCCGGATACCAACCGCCGCACCAGGGCACTAGCCGAAAAAGGAATTCTCTTCATCGGAACAGGTGTATCAGGAGGCGAGGAAGGAGCCCGCTTCGGGCCCTCCATCATGCCTGGCGGGAATCCGGCAGCCTGGCCGCATGTCAAGGAAATCTTCCAGGCGATTGCGGCCAAGGTAGACGACGGCACTCCCTGCTGCGACTGGGTGGGAGAGGATGGCGCCGGCCACTACGTCAAGATGGTTCACAATGGCATTGAGTATGGCGACATGCAGCTGATCTGTGAAGCCTACCAGTTGCTGAAAGACGGGCTTGGCTTGGACGCCGACGAATTGCATGACGCATTTGCGGAGTGGAACCGCGGCGAGCTGGACAGTTTCTTGATTGAAATCACTAGCGACATTTTCACGAAGAAAGATGATGACGGAGCGCCTCTGATCGACAAGATTCTCGATACAGCCGGACAGAAGGGCACCGGCAAATGGACCTGCATTAGCGCCTTGGATTTAGGTATTCCTGTCACGCTAATTGGTGAGGCGGTTTTCAGCCGTTGCCTCTCGGCGCTGAAAGAGGAGCGAGTCAAAGCCTCTAAGGTTTTGACCGGGCCGAGGCGCCCAGCCGCTCCCGACCGCAAGACGTTTATCGAAGACGTGCGGCGAGCCTTGTACTGTTCCAAGGTTATTTCGTATGCGCAAGGTTATATGCTGCTGCGTGAAGCAGCCAGGGACCAGGGATGGAACCTCAACTTTGGAGGGATCGCTCTGATGTGGCGCGGGGGCTGCATCATCCGCAGCCGCTTCCTGGGAAAAATCAAAGAGGCCTACGACAAGAATCGGGATCTCGCGAATCTGCTGATGGACGATTTCTTCAACAGGCTGCTGAACGACTACCAGGCTTCGTGGAGGCGTGCCCTCATTCAAGCTATCGAAATCGGCGTGCCTACGCCCGCCTTTTCCACCGCTCTGGCATTCTATGATGGGTATCGCAGCGAACGGCTTCCTGCCAACCTGCTCCAGGCGCAGCGCGACTACTTTGGCGCGCACACTTACGAACGCATCGACAAGCCGCGCGGTGAGTTTTTCCACACGAACTGGACAGGACGCGGCGGCCGGACCGCTTCCGGCACATACAACGTTTGAGGAAGCTCGAGGTTCGGCGCAGAGGGGCCCAAATCCGCCAATCGCAGAAGTGAGGTTCCACGCCCCACACCATTGGCTTCAAATCTCAATCCTCTGGATACTCTGCAGCCAAAAGCAGAGTTCCGGGACTTCTGGGCAGATTTTAAACGCCGCTGAAAGCCGAGAAGCCTCCATCGATGGGCACAACGATGCCAGTCACAAAAGCGGAGGCTGGCGAAAGCAGCCACAGCGCAGCGCCCAGCAGGTCCTCGGGCTGGCCAAAACGACCCATCGGCGTGTGGTTCATGATGCTTTGACCTCGAGCCGTCAACTGGCCCGTGTCTTTGTCGGTGAGCAGAAAGCGATTCTGCTCGGTCAAAAAAAAGCCGGGCGCAATGGCATTGACGCGCAACTGCGGTGAGTACTGCTGAGCCATGTGAACAGCCAGCCACTGGGTAAAGTTGTTGACGCCTGCTTTAGCTGCGGAGTAGCCAACCACGCGGGTCAGGGGCGTAAACGCGCTCATCGAGGACACGTTCAAGATGACGCCCTCGGTTTGGCTGGCCATGTACTTACCA
Organism: uncultured Acidimicrobiia bacterium; assembly: GCA_963752385.1. Taxonomy (GTDB): domain Bacteria; phylum Acidobacteriota; class Terriglobia; order Versatilivoradales; family Versatilivoraceae; genus CAVVYL01. The sequence goes on from CAVVYL010000045.1 coordinate 470,300, forward strand.
AACACTTGGCTGGGGAGGATGACTCCCAGAAGGTTCAAGTCGAAGACATAACGCAATGCTTCTTCGGGCAAATCAAAGAAGGACAGATCCGGCCGCGTCGTTGCCTGAGGGCTGTTGCCACCCGCGCCGTTGACCAGACCATCAACCCTGCCGAAGGCCTGGATGACTTTCTTGGCAGCCTCTTGAAGATCCTCTTTTTTCAAAACGTCGGCCCGGACGACGATGGCCCGGCCAGGCCCAGGCAACGACGCGAGGAGAGAGTGCCCTTTTTCCTCGCTTCGAGTGAGAACAGCCACGTGAGCTCCACAGCCAACCAGTGCTTGGACCATCTTGCCGCAGAGCACGCCCGTAGCGCCCGTGACCACGATCGAGCGAGACGTAAAGTCGTACATCCGTGTTAATTCTTTCAGATTCATCGGGTGTGTTTCCAAGAAGAGATTCAGGATCTGAGATGTTCGTCCTCTGTTGCTGGCTGCGCGCTCATTCGGCTGACGGCAGATGGGAGACAGCGAATCGGCGACTAGCGACCCACCGCATCGGTGTCTGCAGGCTGTCTGAAGGGCTGTAGGTGTTTGTTGAAATGCCTTTCGAGCATTCCGTAATAAACCTCCCCGCCGTCGCGCAACGTCGCGAAAAACGGCTTCCGAAAGGTGGCATGGTTTAGAACCGAGCCGAACGTGACGTGCAGTACTTCGCGTCCGTGGAAATCGTCCAGCAGCCCTGCCAACTGGTCGTCGGGTAAAGCCGCGACAGACGGCATCTTTGAAATCTCGCCTGAGACGTGGTAGGTGGCGCGGTCGGTGGAGTAACGCTCAACAGCGAAGGCAACGACTTCACGGAAGAGTCTGGGGTTCAGCTGAGCAATGGCTCTCAGAGCCTCCAGGTAGCTGGTGCCGGCCGTCTTCAGATGTACCAATGAGCCGGCCACGCGGGATGCAATGGGATACACACTGAACTTGTCGGAGCCGGAGTGGAGGCTGAGTTTATAGGGCCCAAACCTTTTGGAGACGGCCAAGTGACGGGTAAAGGACCGCTCAAATGAGTTCAGATCGCCGATATAGTCAACTCCCTTCTCAAAACTGCCTAGATAACGGGGGGCTAAGCTGACCCATCGAACTCCCAGACGCCGCAATTCGTGAGCAATGTAAACGTGTTCGGCGAGAGAAGTGACTGTCTCTGTTTCATCCACACTCATTTCCAGTTCAAACGGACGCTCTCCCATAATGCCAGCGAGATGACGATACATCTTCACGGTGTGGGCGACGACCCTGCCGTATTTGGCAGCAGCTCGCAAAAGCTCCTCGGTACTGATGGTCAATTTGAAACTGCCCAAGTCCACGGGCTGGACTCCCAACTTTGCCTCCAAGTCCTTCCAGGTCGTTTCCAGCTCATTCCATGTCAAACCGTGCACCTTTTCCTTCAACACGTCCACGGGCGCCGTATTCGCGGCATTATCGACATAGTCGCCCGGATCGATCGTATAGAAGGTGTAGCCGGCAGCTGTACACAGATCGACGTCGGCAAGGGTTTTCAAGTGATCAGCATCGGCACCGTAGCCCTCTCTCCATCCCTCCTGAAAGACACCCCACATCGCCTCGTCCATCACCTGCTGTGGGGACCGTCCCGTGCGGGCGTTCTCACGCATCGACTGCTGAGCGAGAATGGGAGCCATGTCAGAATGGCGAATGGCGCGAATATGGCCCGGGGTTGCCAGCCCCAACCGGTCCCCGCAACCTACTGACTTTTGCAGGCCGAGTGGCCTGGCAACGAGAAACGGCAGGGCTCGCCTCAAGGCGGCTGCATTGGCCGGAGTGGTTGGACAGAGCTTTAAGGTGCGCTCCTCTCCCGCAACACCGACGGTTCTGTGCTCTCCGTCGAAATGTTTGCTCAGAGAAGAGGACGCAGACAAAACGCCGAGGTACTTGTCTTGGTCGCGACGGCCCAGGAAGAGAACCGAGTGTTCGAGTGCAGCGATCGACCGGGGATAAGTGGAGAGGTCACTCATCTGGCTTAGCTCGCCGGCGAGTCGTCCCGAATCAGGTTGCGAGAGCGGCGGGACCAATTGGTCGGTATTGAGCAAGCCAAGAAGTTGCGCTGTCATTGAGGGGACTCCCGAGAAGATTCATCAGCCGCCATGTCGAACGTGCCAACGACCCCCGTATCGTCTAATCTTTCTTTGGGGATCTTGCCGTCTCGAGCGGGTCGTTGCGGCTCTGGGATTGCAGGACCCAGTCTTTGCGCGGCTCGAGCAGCTGAAATCCAACGATCCGACGAACGGTTTTGAGATCCTCTTTCACCCAGACCACGCGAACCAGAGAAATGAACCCTTTTGGCCCGGTAAGCTTCAGCGTCGACCCGACTTTGACTTCCCATTTGGTAGAAAAGCTGCCGCCGCTGCTACCGATATCTATCGTCTCGATATAGTCCTCGAACTGGTTACCATGCTGATCACGGCCATGAACTTTGAAACGGATCTTCAAATGGACGCGCTTATGTTTTCTGGCGATGAAGTTCTTGACTGGAGGTTTCTCTTTTCTCATGCGTCTGTTGGCTGCTGGTCTTCCAGTCGGGGTCGGCCTGGGTATATTAGTGATTCCGGGAAGCCAACTCAAGGCAAAAGCCAGCAACAGGTTGCAAACAAAAGGGACGCATAGGTTCTGATCCCGTGGCTGTCATCCCGACGGGCTTGAAATCCGAGCCTAACCAGGCCCGTGGATCGAAACCCGAGCACAGGGCCCGGTTGACTTGGCTCTCGGCGACGCTCTGGACTTCCGCCTTACCTGTTACACGTCCTGAGGCAAATAGCTGAATTAGTAGCCACATGAAAGTAACTGACTTGCAGGCCTACTTGTTGTCGTCGCCTTTATCCACTCCTATCCAGGTGACGATTGCGGCGGGTCAGCTGACGGTGTACAAGCAGGATTGCTTGTTGCTCCGAGTTCGTACTGACCTGGGGCTGAGCGGGTACGCAGCCGGACCGGCCTCCGCGAATCTGGCACAGCTGATCAACCGGAACCTGAAGTCAGCAGTCGTCAACATCGATCCAACCAAGGTCGACGGACTAAGAAAGAAAGTTTTCCAGAGGCGCCCATCGTTTCCCGGATTGGTCCAAGCATTCGGACTGATCGAAGTGGCACTTCTGGACGTGCTGGGGAAAATCGAAGGTTGTCCAGTGTCGGAACTTCTCGGTGGACGCGTCCGGCAGCGCCTTCCGCTGATTGCCGGCGCCGGGTTTTACTTGTCTGGAGAGGCAGCTTGTGCGGAGGCGCGTGCCATTGGGGAACAAGGCTTCAAGACTTACAAGGTCAGCATCGGGCTTGGGCCGGACACCGATGCGGCAACCGTGCGCTCGGTGCGAAAAGCCTTGCCGGAAGGCCGCCGGCTGGTCATTGATGCCAAGGCCTGGTGGCAAATGGGCAGTTCGTGCTACCCACCTGCGGCCTTCGACCCCTGGCTCGGCAAGCTTGCGAACCAGCCGGAGTCTTGGCTGGCCGAGCCTTTTCATCCTGACAACACAGCTGCCTATCATGCGCTCGCAAAGAGGAAGCTCTTGCCCGTCGCTGCCGGTGAACATACAGTTGATCCGCAAACATGGCTCGAGCTCGCCGGAGAAGGGTGCGTCGACGTGCTGCAGGCCAACACGGTGCTTCTGGGAGGATTGAACGCAGCGAGAGGACTTTTGACTAATGTGGCAGACAAGAATTGTCGTTTTATTTTGTGTGGTGCGACCAGTCCACTCGAGGTCTTAGCGGCAGCCCACCTAGCCAGTTGTTTTGCAACCACCGTTTGCGAAGGGATTGAATGGCCCTGCTACTCGACTCGAGAGCGGGCGGGCAAGTACCCATTTGCCTTGGGAGATGCTTTGCTGAAACAGCCGGTTGTTATTGAAAACGGCGAGCTAATCGTTTCCACAGCACCGGGCTTGGGAGCCGACGTCAATGAAGCGGTCACCCAGCTTTATCCGTGGAAGTCTGGCCCAGCACGGGTATTGAACCAAGTCTAGTTCCCGAAGTTGGCCAGCGACGCCCCCGCAAGACCGCTAGCGTTGGGCGACGTTTTTGTCTGCCAGTTGGGTCCTATTTCCAGGCTCCCCGAGACTGGACTGGAGTCCGGCCCAGGCGTCAGGTTGAAGCCTGTCACACATGGTTGGACGAGGAAATCGCAGGACCTCCACTTTGGAAGTGGGGCTGGGTACCGTTATTCCTACTAAGATGACGTATCACAAATAGATCACCGTTCAAGGAGAGTTTCCATGGAAAAAATCCCAAATCGAATCGCTGTTTCTGTCCTTGGGCTCACGTTGCTGGCCCTGCAACCTGCCTGGGCACAGACTGAGGACGCTCAAGCCAAACCAGAAGAAGTCCAAGCCATCAAAACCATCACCGCGACCCGGGAGAGTTTGGCCATCACCTATCCAGAAGGAGTACACATTGCGGTGAAATTTCAAGGAACTCAGCGGTTGCCCTTCGGCACGGGTGAAGCCAAGGTGGAAAGGAAGCGGGGTACCACTGAGATTGAAGTCGAGCTCGACGAAATCAAGCCGGCATCATTGTTTGGCGGCGACTACAACACCTACGCGCTGTGGACTGTTTCTCCAGAAGGACACACGGTGAATGCAGGTGAGTTCATTGTAAGAGGCAATCGCTCCAAGCTGAATGTCACCACGACTCTTGAAACCTTCGGCATGTTCATCACGGCGGAACCCCATTACCTGGCGCCCTATCCCAGCCGGTTTGTCGTGATGGAGAATACCCGTCCCACGCGACAACTGGGCGGTGTGGTCTCAACGTCCCAAATCAAGTATCGTGAGTCGGAGGGTGTCTATCATTTCGAGCAGGAGACCCTGGCCAAGTCGGCTGAAGCGAAGAAAGAGGTGCGGACAGACATCGCGCAGGCGCGGACGGCAGTTGCGCTGGCCGAGCGTGCCGGTGCCGCCAGATTTGCGCCTGAGGAATTGAACCGGGCAAAAGAGAACCTGCTCAAAGCCGAGCGTGGCGTCACAATAGGTACTGGAGTTGGGACTCAAATGATCCAGGGCAAAGAAATCGTTCGTCTGGCGGTCGAGGCACAGAAATTGGCCGAGGAACGGTCGTTCCAAGCAGCTCTGGACGCCGAGCGCAAAGCCAAGGCAGAGGAAGCGGCCCGTCTGGAGAAGAATATTCAGGAAGCGCAATCAGACGCAGAACGGGCTCGTCTTCTGGCCGAACAGGAAAAAATGAAACGGGAGATGGAAGAGAGCGCGCGCCAAGCTAGCGAAGCTGCTGCAGCCCGAGCTGCCATAGAAGCAGCCAAAGCAGCCGCCGATGCAGAAGCCGCGCGCCGGGCCAAAGCCGAAGCCGATGCGGCTGCCCTGGCCTCCCAACTGCAGGCCGAAGCCGCCCGCAGACAAGCTGAAGAGGCTTCTAACAAAATGCAGGCGGCTTTGAGCAAAGTGGTTGAGACTCGTCGCACGGCGCGTGGCCTCATCCTGAATCTCCCTGATATCCTCTTCGAGTTTGGCAAAGCTGACTTGCGTCCAGAAACCCGCGAGGTGCTGGCGAAGGTCTCGGGTATCCTGATGGTTTCCTCAGGCTATCATCTCAGTATTGAGGGGCATACCGACGCCATTGGTTCGGATGAGTATAACCAAAAACTCTCGGAATCCCGTGCTCAAAGCGTTCATGCCTACCTGCTACACTCGGGGGTGTCTTCTACCATGGAGACGAAGGGATTCGGAAAGATACAACCGCGCGCTTCCAACGACAGCGCCAAAGGCCGCCAGGAAAACCGGCGTGTTGAGATTGTCATTGAAGACAAGGAAGGGGATCAAGCTCTAGCAGGCGAGGCAAAGTTTCAGCCGATTCATTAGCGCGACGAAGCGCTCACGGTGTTGCCCCTTCAGGGCAAGGATCAATTTCGGTCTTGAGGCTGGAGCGTTGCCACGGCCGGGCCAACGCTTCGGGCCCGCCTCGCAGAATCGTCCGGTTGCATTCAACAAGTAAACGAAAACAAACTAGGTGAAGCAGCAAACGTAGAATAGGAACTCCCAAGCTTAGCATTTCAGAGCGTAGGCCGCCTTTTGACTTCTCTGCGGGAACTGGCTAAGTCGACGTGCATGCGCCTGCGCTTGTCCCTCATCTCAATTCCACTAGTCCTGTGAGGCTCACACGATGAAAACCAAAACAAAGTTCGTGGCCTTTGGCAGAGTCCAGCTTTGCGGCGTGCTCCTGCTTGTACTCGCCGGTCTGCCGCGGGCTTTTGGTCAAGATGAAGCCGAGATAACTGGCGTTGTGACAGATCAGGACGGACAGGTGGTGGTTGGAGCCCTGGTTGGCGTCTTGGACCAACAAGCCGCGGATATGAACGATACAAAGACAGACGCTTCTGGAAGGTTTCGCGTCTCGGGATTGAGAAGGAATGGTCTCTACAGGCTCGTCGTGACCAAATATGGCTACACTCAGACGACATTGGCAGATGTGCAGCCATCTCACAAAGAGCTCACCGTGCAGCTGACGCGGGACCATAGTGTGATGAGCCAGCCTTCCACCAAGCCGGGCGCGACTGTGGAGAAGCTCCCTGAGGGAGGAGAGGAGGAGCCCTTCAAACTCTCGGTAGCCGTCGAGGAGATCCTGCTCAATATCTCGGTAGAAGACGCTGCCGGTCGTCCGGTGACAGACCTCAACAGAGAAGACTTCGCGGTCTTCCAAGATGGGGTGGACCAGGAGATCAAATCTTTTGGACGCGAGAACGTACCTATCAGCGCGATTCTGTTGGTCGATACGAGTAGCAGTATGCAGGGATCGCCACTTGTGGAAGCCAAGGTGGCGGCTCTGGCATTTCTGAACGAGATCAGCCCACGGGACGCCGTTAGCCTCATTGCTTTTGGCGATAAGGTCCAAGTAGTTCATCCTTTTGACCAAGACCTGCTGAAGATTCGGACTGGAGTGCATTCGCTGACCCCTCATGGGGGTACAGCCTTATACGACGCCATTTCCAAGGCAATAGAGCTCATGGAAACCGCACCGCTTCCTCGGCACGTGATCATTCTCCTGAGCGATGGTAAGGATGAAGACAGTTCAACGAAGTTCGCTGGCCTGGATCACAAGATCCAGGCCAGCGATGTAGTGCTGTTTTCAATCGGGGAGTATGCCGAACTAGACCGCAAGCTGTTTATCGGCGGCAAGAAGCACTACAAGCTTCCCGAGGTCGAGGTAAACTTGAACCCAGTCTGGGTTTTGAACTATCTGGCCGATCTCTCCGGAGGGCGCGCCTTTTTCCCCAAGCTGGGTGATCCGCTCGAGCCTTTCTTTTCGCGAATTGCCAGGGAATTGCGAGAGCAGTATGTTTTGACTTACCAACCTACGGCAACGACAGGGAGAGGCAATTTTCACTCCATCGAAGTCAAGATCAAAGGCTCTCAGGTCCCTGGACTAAAGGTGAGAACGCGGAAGGGCTACCTGGGCGACAAACCGTAAGGCGTCTCCCGAAGGTCTCGAGAAAATCGCTGGCTTTCAAGCCTGGGTGTTCGATCAGGACCCAGAGCATTGCCCTTTTCTTTAAACTCGACCATTCGCAGATGAAATCATCTCTGGCGTTTGAGGCAAGCGGCTTGTGCAGCGCCCGGCACCGCTCAAAGATGAAAAATCATTCCGCGTCGTCCCGGCATCGAGTCGAGAATAAGTACGACGACGAGAACGATTTTCGGGAGAAAACTCAGATGGCAACCACACTGCAGTTCCTCGATAGACGGGATGCGTGACGGGTTCGCGTTTCGTTTTGGAAGCCTGAAAAGATCGGATGCTGATCGTTTTGCCGGACTATTTGGAGAAGCTGATCTGTGACACTGTTGCTAAGCAGCAAGTTTCTATCGGGGAAAAAGATTTGCCAGTGGTCTGCTGTTCTTTCTATAATCTGCCGTCATTGTTGATTCAAAAATCTCTGCAGGAGTTCAGCTGGGTGAAAGGTTATGAAAGTTACGATTCTAACGGTTTACTCAAACGCCAATGTTGTCGATGATATCGAAGAGCTGGTTTTCGAGATCTCTGAAGCTGATCCCCAAACTCACACAGAGCTCAATATCCAACGTTTCCCTGGCGGTCTCACCGCTGAATGGTTCCATCCCGAGCTTGGAGACGGCAACTTGGAATATCGAGAACGGCTTTATCAGCGGATCCGGGCGATCCTGCCCTCTTCGCACTTGGCCATAATTGAAGATGAAGAAAGCCAGGAGATTATGACCATTGGCGACCTGAGCTACTTTAAGAACGTGATTCAGCAGGCCAAATCGCTGGAGGAGTTGGAAGAAGTGCAGGAACGCATCGACCAAACCGAGATTGGGAACCCTCTTTTGAGACAGATTCTCAGCAAATCCTACCAGACGCGCTTGAATTCCCTGAATGCCAGTGCCTAAGAGGCGTAGCGGGTCTTTCTGGCCAATGCTTCTCAATCCGTCCGATTTTCCTGCCGGCAATTCCAGCAGTGCCGAGATTGAGAGCCACAGACCGCTCATGAGTCCAGCTGGACAGAAAGTCCAGCTGTGTCTGCTGCACGTCTGATACGGCTCTGGCGACGAGGGCTTACTGTTCAGACGCGAAGGGAATTTCCTCATATCGAGCAATGGCTGGAGGAGTCAAGAACCGCCGAACGCAGAAAAACATTGAGGTATTCTTTGGCTGTTGGGAGAGGAGCGGAACCCTTGAAAACTCGCCTGGGCTTGGCCAGACTTCGAGCCGCTCGGAGTGCCAAGAGCCGCCAGTAGCGGGCCTTTGCGGGCTTTCCTAGTTTTCCAGAATGCGCTTGACAGCTTCTTTTGCCATTACTTATACTCTGGCGTTCGTTTTGAGAGATTGAGTACCTTTCCTGTTTCTCCTGCGTCTTTCTGTGCCATCGACGTCTAGAGTTACAATCATCTTTTTCAAATAGATCCTCGCTCTCGATTCGAGATGGACCTGAGTTTTCAAGGAGGTGTCTGCCGTGGCGTACTGTCCCGAGTGCGAAGCCGACATTGAACTGGAGGATGTGGAAAAGGGAGAGATCGTCAATTGTCCCGATTGCGGGGCGGACTTAGAGGTCGTGGGGACGGATCCGGTCGAGCTGGAGTTAGCCCCAGAGGAAGAAGAGGACTGGGGGGAATAGTTTGGCCAGTGGCATCTTTGGTCTTGGGTAGGTTTTCCTTCGTATTCACAGACCACAGACTCTCTCTGAACCTGAGAGCCGGCAGTTTCAGAGAGGCTGTGGTTTTTCATTTTAGGGCGACACATGAAAATCGGTTTGTTGTGCTCGATCATTCGAAAAGAGGAAAAGCTCCTGCTTGAGGAGCTCAGGAATCGAGGCCTGGACTTTCAGATTCTCGATGATCGCGAACTGGTTCTGCGCCTAAACGAACGGCAGTTGGACTTTGATGTCGTGCTGGAACGCTGTGTGAACCATTCTCGGGCGCTGTATGCGCTGAAAGTGCTAAATGACTGGGGGATTCAGACAGTCAATCGCTTCGAAGTCGCCGACGTCTGCGGGAACAAATTTCTTACTACCAGCGCACTGATCAAGGCAAGGGTACCCTCGCCGAAAACGATGCTGGCGTTTACTCCCGAGTCGGCCCTACGGGCGATCGAAAAGCTTGGATATCCAGTGGTATTGAAACCGGCAGTCGGGTCGTGGGGCCGGCTTCTCTCGAAAGTCAACGATAGAGAAGCGGCAGAGGCGATTCTGGAACACAAGGAAGTGCTGGGTTCCTACCACCATTCGATTTTCTACATCCAGGAATATATTCCCAAGGCTGGCCGGGACATTCGCAGCTTCGTAGTCGGTAATGAGACCATTTGCGCCATCTATCGGTATTCGTCTCATTGGATTACCAACACAGCGCGCGGGGGAAGAGCGGAGAATTGCCCCGTAACCGACGAACTCAATCGGCTGTCCGTCAACGCGGCCAAGGCTGTGGGCGGTGGCATTGTCGCAATTGACCTCTTTGAATCCGAGCGCGGATTGCTGGTCAACGAGGTCAACTACACCATGGAGTTTCGGAACTCAATCGAAAGGACCGGCGTCAATATTCCGGCTAAGATAATTGATTACGTTATCGAAGCAGGACAGTTATCAGCCTCGAGGCGGTGACGCAGAAGTAATCGAACAATGAACAGAATCCTTCCGCCTCATTCTCGTCGTAGTGGGCTTCTTGATCGAGGATGAGTACGGAGGGTTGCTGTCCATGAAGGCGTTGGCCGAGGAATCGGAAAGCCACCCGGGTTCCCAGCAGATCCGTATTCTTTTCAGAGCTCTCCCTCTTTTCTTCTGTTTCTGAGGGGTTTTCGCTTTCAGAAGAGGAACGCATGATTTCTGTTTCGATTGTCGGTGCGTCCGGTTATACGGGTGGAGAGACACTGAGGTTGCTTCTGGGCCATCCAGAGGTGGAAGTGAGCCAGGTTACTTCCGAATCGAACGCGGGCAAATATGTTCACTCGGTGCATCCAAATCTACGCAAGCGGACGGACCTAAAATTCGCGGCTAGTGACGAGCTAAAAAGCGCTGATTTGATTTTCCTTTGTTTGCCTCACGGCGTGGCCATGAACCGCATTCAGGATTACCTGAAGCTGGCAGACCGAGTCATTGATTTGTCTGCCGACTTTCGCCTGCGTGATGCGGCCGACTATCCCACGTGGTACGAGCACGAGCATACCAATCCCGACTACCTCAAGCAGGCCGTTTATGGAATTCCCGAGCTGCATCGAGAAGAGATCAGAACAGCCAAACTTGTCACGGGAGCCGGATGTTTGGCCACTACGGCAATTCTTGGCCTGTATCCACTGTTCAAGAACGGTTTGGCGGAAGCTGAAACTGTCTTCATCGAAGGGAAGGTCGGCTCGTCGGCTGCTGGCAATCAGGCCAGTCTGGCTTCTCACCATCCTGAGCGCAGCGGATCTCTGCGTTCGTTTCAGCCAACCCGGCACCGCCACACGGCTGAAATTCAGCAGGAACTTACCTTCAACGGGGTGAAACCTCGGGTTCACTTCTCGGCTACGGCCATAGATGCTGTTCGAGGGATCCTTTCGACAGCTCACCTTCTTCTCAAGCAACGCTTGGAAGAGAAAGATCTTTGGAGAATCTATCGCAAGGAATACAGCCGCGAGCCGTTCATTAGAATCGTCAAAGAAAAAGCGGGTATCTATCGCTATCCAGAGCCCAAGATCTTGACTGGATCAAACTATTGTGACATCGGCTTCGAGTTGGACCCCGTCGAGAACCGGTTGGTCGTGCTTTCAGCTCTCGACAATCTAATGAAGGGCGCAGCCGGAAACGGCATCCAGGTCATGAACGTGATGTATGGGTGGGAAGAGACGGCTGGGCTTGAGTTTCCCGGGTTACATCCAGTGTAAGGTGGCCACTATTGTTCTTCCAGCGCCATAGTCTATCAACTAAAGGCGTTTCATCATCGTCCGTGAAGGCAGGTCATGGCAAGACGTCGGCTAACATCTAGCTCCACTTTGATTACCCTGGCGATAAGTGTCAGCTTAGGTTTTCTCCCTCTGCTCCCGCTAGGCGCAGACAAGAAGAAACAGGCTGAGCCGTTTGCGTTGCTTATGGGAACTTGCTTCAACGAGCGAGGCTTTAGTTTGCCGGGCGCAAAGGTAATGGTGGAATTAGCCTCTGAGCCTGCTGTCAAAGTGAAAAAGAAGAAGTGGGACATGGTTTCCAGCCCCCGCGGCGAGTTCGCCGTCCGGCTTCCAGCGGGGCAACACACCTTTAGGGTTGCCGTCAGCAAGGAAGGATTCAAGCCTGCGGAGAGGAAGGTTTCCTTTGAAAGTGATGAGCGCCAGGACATAATGTTCAGTCTGGAGCCAGAACCTAAGAAGAAATGACATCTGGAGAACAGCGGCTCATGAGGCACAGCCGCATCACCGAAGGTGAAACGATGGGAAGCTGGTACCACTTTGCTATTGAGTTATTGAACTGAGGACCCTCCTCGCGGTTCCCGCTCCACTGAAGGCGCTGGGTCTGTTTTTGGGCCAGTTTTTCGATGCCGCGTTGTCGCGCCGATGAGAATGAAAAACGGCAGTTCCTAGCTTTGTTCTGTTGGCAAGGGGACGCCGCACTTCTAGCGGCAGGTGGTCCGACCAGCGGTAGAGCCGGCCGGATGCTGAAGGCGACACTGTCTCACGAGAGGATTTCTCAAGGGAGGATCGTGGAAGCGAATCGTTTCCTGAAAATTGAGTTCCTTTTGCTGTGGGTTTGTTTTCTTATGGCTTTTGTCCAGCCAGGAACGGCCAAGGAGAAAAAGCCGCCCCCCACGAAATCGATCCGTGGGCATGTGGCTGACGCCAGCAAGAAATCAATCGCCGGGGCAAAAGTCTTCATCCGAAACGTCAACAAGAATACGACAACGGTTTTGGTCACCGATGAGGCCGGCCTGTATTCAGTCTACGGCTTGGATCCCAAGGTCGACTACGAAGTTCACGCCGAGTATCGAGGGTTTGCTTCCGAAAGGAGAGCCGTAAGTTCCTTTCTCAACCGGTTTGACAATGTCTTCAATTTCGAATTGGGTTCCGAACAGGGGGCTGGTGGTTCGTCGGCAGCCAGAGAGGGACCCGGTGCTCGTGTGGAGCTGCGCGCAGCAGATCAGGTGAAACTGGGCGGCAGCTGGTTTTCTCCCTCCGGGGGCAAGGACACGAAGTTCCCGACTGTGCTACTGGTTCACGGATTTGGCCAGGATAGCCGAATCTGGCAGACCTTTGTGAAGGATCATCTGTTGCGGGCGGGTTTTGCGGCACTCAGTCTGGATTTGCGCGGACATGGTGACAGCGCTGGGAAGTCCGGCGACAGGATCACCGCGGAGCGGACGTGGATTTCCGATCCCAAGCAGTTCCCGCAGGACATCGATGCGGCCTTGCAGTGGCTAAAATCGCGAGAAGACGTCGATCGTAGTCGCATTGCGATGATTGGCTGTGATCTCGGGGCCGACCTGGCCTTTCTGGCGTCCGGAAAATACGAGGAGATCCGGTCGGCGGTCGCGCTGTCTGGAAGTGTGGAAAACGCGAAGCATCTGGCTGGAGGGATCGAGAACTTCCAGCCTCACTCGATTCTTTACGTCGCCACGCAAGGCGATTCGGCTGCAGCTGAATCAGCTCGCCAGCTCGAGAAGCTGACAGGCTTTCCAGTGCGGGCCCAGATCTATGAAAATTCCGGTGCCCACGGATCTGAAATTCTGCAGGGCATCCCGGAGGCTTCGCTGCTCATCATGGACTGGCTAAAGAACATGTAGGCTGCGGGCCTGGGTTCTTGTCAGATGCGAAAGGACTGCGACAGTGATTGTCGTTAAGGTGGGTGGCAGTCTGGGGATTAACTACGACTCCGTTTGTACCGACTTTGCGAGTCTTATTAAGGATGGGCACAAAGCCGTTTTAGTCCACGGCGGTTCCGCCGAAACGAACGTGATCTCGGAAAGGCTCGGAAAACCGCCGCGCATGGTCACTTCAGTATCGGGCTACGAGTCGCGCTATACAGACCGCGAGACGCTCGAGATCTTTGAGATGGTGTACTGCGGCAAAATGAACAAGGGCATCGTCGAAAGATTGCAGAAGAACGGTGTCAATGCGGTTGGGTTATCAGGCGTGGATGGTCGTATCTGGGAGGGACCCCGCAAGTCGGCAATCACCATCATCGAAGACGGCAGAAAGAAAGTGTTGAGAGACGATTTCACAGGAAAAGTCGAGAGAGTCAATCTGGAGTTGATTCACCTATTGCTGGACCATGGCTTCACTCCCGTATTGACCCCTCCCGCTATCAGTTACGAAGGCGAAGCTATTAACGTCGATGGCGATCGCGCCGCTGCCGTCCTGGCTTCGGCCCTTAAGGCGGAGAAGCTGATAATCCTGTCCAATGTTCCCGGCCTGCTGCGTGACCTTCAGGACGAAACGACGCTCATCCGGGAGATTCCCTCTGAGCAGATTGAAGACTATGTTGGTTTTGCTCGAGGCCGAATGAAGAAGAAAATCCTCGGCGCGATCGAGGCAATTCGCGCAGGTGTTAAAGAGGTTGTTTTCGCTGACGCACGGATCGCTCATCCAGTCGCAAGCGCTCTGGCCGGCCGGGGTACCGTTATCCGTCGGGCTTAGTCTGGCCTCCCAGCTGTGTTCTCACCAAGTCGCTGATCTGTTTGCCATCGACAATCTCTCCAGCAAACTTTCCCATGACTGACTTCATCACTTTTCCCATGTCTTTCGGACTGGTCACTTGAAGCTCGGCAACGACCTCGGCTATGACCTTCTTGATCTTGTCGTCGCTGACGCCCGCCGGCAAGTAGGATTCTAAGATCTTGAGTTCGGCTTCTTCGCGAGCTGCCAAGTCGCTTCTCCCACCCCTGCTGAACTGGTCAATCGAGTCCTTGCGTTGCTTGACCAACGTGTGCAGAACCTGAAAGACCTCACCTTCTGCCAAGGTTTTGATCTTCTCTATCTCTTTGTTTTTGATGGCGGTCTTCATTCCTCGCAGCACGTCCAGGCGAAGAGAGTCTTTCCGGCGCATGGCTTCCTTGATGTCTTCCTGAATCTTTTCTTGAATTGTCATCGGATCTCCTTGCGGCAGGGATCTGGTCTCTTTTGGCTCCACATGCATCGCACCATTCTACTAAGAACGGCGGCCTCTGCAGACGATAAATATCGCAAAGCAAAAGTGCAGAGATGCCAAGGTCATGTTGTCGATTTGACATCCATACATAATATTTCAAGACTAATCGTAGGTTGTACTAATTCTGTGTTATTAGTAATGTCAGAATCTTGGCAGTCGGAGAGAGCCGCGATTACGTGGAGATCAGATCTCCGATACGGGCATCGGTATGTCAAGGGAAGTAAACGCAGAATCTTTGATCCGTTCCTTTCAACAAAGGGGCTGAAAAAACTGGGTTAGGGATGAGTGGGGCTTGCTGACGGTGTCTCGGCATCACCGAACCATCGCCATCGAGAGCGAGCTCGGGCACGGGGCAAACGCGCGTTCTTTAACTTCCTGCCGCGAAAGCAAGCGGAAGACCTTTCTTCGAGGACTTCTCCATGCAGAAACAGAAGATTCGAATTCTCGTCATTGATGATGAAGATGTCATTCGCGACTTTCTGGAAGAAATCTTCGTGACTTCCGGCTATGAAGTCGACGGTGCCGCGACAGGGCAGGAGGGTATTGCATTGTTCGAAGCCCGTCATTATGATCTGGTTTTTTCCGATCTCGGACTGCCGGAAATGTCGGGTTGGGACGTTGCCAAAGTGATTCGGTCGAAGAGTGCTCGGGTTCCGATTGTCCTGCTGAGCGGCTGGGGAATTCAGCTGGACGACGTTCGGATCAAGGAATCCGGCGTCGATCTGGTCCTTTCAAAGCCTTGCCAGATGGAAGACTTGCTCAAGACAGTTGACGAAGCTCTGAAGCGTGCAAGATCGGCTCAGCTCTAGCCCCAGCCAAACAACCCAAGGGTATGAAAAAACAAAGATGGAAAAGTCAGAAAGAGAAACGGTTCTGATTGTTGACGATGAGGTCGATCTCAGGAACGCGATTGCGGCATACCTGAATCAGGACGGGTACGAGGTTCAGGCGACTTCCAACGGAGAAGAAGCACTGGATCGACTGAAGACTGTGCCGTTTGACATCCTAATCACCGATATGAAGCTTCCTGGAATCGACGGTACTACGGTCCTGCAGGAAGCCCTTGGGCTCTATCCGGAACTAATTGGGATCATCATCACTGGCTATGGGACCATTGAAAATGCCGTGCAGGCCATGAAAAAAGGCGCCTATGATTACATCGCCAAGCCCTTCCAATTGGTGGAGATTTCCCTCGTGGTTAAGCAGGCGCTCGAGCGCCGGCGACTCAAGGAAGAGAACGCTTATCTGAAAACACAATTGAAAGAGAAATACCGCTTTGAAAGCATCGTCGGGAACAGTAAGCCCATGCAGGAGGTTTTTCGACTGGTCGAGACGATTTCCGGCACCAATAGCACCGCGTTGATTACCGGAGAGACTGGCACCGGGAAAGAACTCATTGCCAAGGCCATTCACTTTAACAGTCAGCGACGCGAACAGAAAATCGTGAGCATCAACTGTGGGGCAATTCCGGAGACACTTTTAGAAAGTGAGCTGTTCGGCCATGTAAAGGGCGCCTTTACGGGCGCCCATCAGACACGGCTCGGCAGATTTGAGCAGGCTCACAAAGGGACGATCTTCCTCGACGAGATCGGTAACATGAGCCAGACGCTGCAGGTGAAACTGCTACGTGTCCTGCAGGAGAGAGAATTCGAGCGCGTGGGGGGCGCTGAAACGGTCAAAGTGGATGTGCGCATTATCGCAGCGACCAGTGCCAACCTCAAAGACATGGTGGACCACAACGAGTTTCGAAGCGACCTCTATTACCGGTTGAATGTGATTCCCATTCATCTCCCCTCCCTGAGAGACCGGCGCGAAGACATTCCGCTGTTGGCCAAGCACTTTACCAAGAAGTATTGCCAGAGCTCTGCCGCGGAGCTGAAAACGATCTCTCAGGAAGCGATGAAAATGTTGATGAGCTATAACTGGCCCGGGAACATCCGGCAGTTGGAGAATACAATCGAGAGAGCTGTGGCGCTGGTAGGCTCCCGCAATATCGTTTTGCCCTCCGATCTGCCCCGCGAGGTTCAGAAAACTCATTCCAATCTGTTGATTTCGGAGATTTGCATCCCAGATGAAGGCGTCAACTTCAACACTGAGGTGTCCAGCTTGGAGCGAGAGCTTATCCTCCAGAGTCTGAAAAAGTCTGGCGGCAACAAGAAACAAGCTGCCCGTTTGTTGAAGCTGAATCGCACGACGTTGATAGAGAAACTGAAACGGTTAGACCTGATGAACGCAGTTTAGGTCGAGAGGTCGCTCATGGATTTTGATTTCGAGAAGGCCAGGAATTCTTTGCACCAACTCAATAACAAGATCGCCCAGATCCTTGCTTACGCTGAGCTTTTGCAGATGAGCCTCACCAGCGAAAAGGACAAAGAAAGAATCAAGCTTGTGGTTACCGGAGCGCTGGAGTCCCGTCGAATTGCAGCGAGCCTGATGAACGATATGCCCAAGACGGATTTGCGCAAGTAAGCTTGACCAGGCGGATCGGGAGCGGGCGATTATGTTTGTTTCTCGCTGCTCTTCCTGCACCTGAGGGCCGACTCCTTCGCGTCTTTGGCAGTCATCTGCAGCGCGCGCTAGAATTGGCCTTTCGAATCCTATCATTTTGGTTCTTGGTAACAGTTTCAGCCTGCGGGGCGGATTGTGTCTCCCGCGCCCACTGACCCGATGCATGAAAAAGCCCAGGCTCAAGTGGAACCTTGAAACCGTTGTTGGCCTCGCTATCTTCGGAATCCTGGGCCTTTACTATGTCGTCCTTCTCTTCCTCTTCTTGTTAATCAAATACCTCTGATGGAACTGCTGCCCCTGACCAGCTCCGTCCTCAGTAACCTGTGCGCTGAAGAATGATAGCTAGCAGTGGGCGCGCCGACTGAACTGGACCGTGAACGTCGCGGCGATGGTAGAGCCCTTGAAGCCTTGGCAGGCCGTGCGGGAGTCGAGTAGCAGGTTGCCTTGGCGATTCCACCTGCAGCGCCAAACATCAGAGTCACGGCCACTTGGATCGGGTAGGTCCTCTCGTTGGGTATTTCTTTGAGAAACAGCCATGTTGCGTCAGATTGTCGTGGCTCCGAAACATCAGGGCAAAGGAGCTGGCTTCTGTCGGCTGGGACGGACTATTCGCGATCTAACGGTTCTCAAACGGTCTGAGTGTGACCGAAGGCAAGACTTCTGCGTTGGAGCTGCGCCAGCAGTTTGGGGTTTCGGTGTGCTTCCGCTTTCCAGTGTTTTGTGCGGCTGCAATCTTTAAGCGGAGAAGTTCGGGTGTGACAATACTCTCGAAGCGGGACCGGCGGTCTCGCAGAAACTTCGAACAGATGTCAGTGTGTCTTGGTGGCAAGAGGACACTCCGCCCTCTTCGCACCTTTCTTGCTAGCGACAATCGGGCAAGGCCGACTTGCAAAGGACAGTTTTTGACCTTGGGCGGTTCTATTTTGGCCGGTAGGAGGAATTCCTCAGCTTTAGTCTCAACCGCATCATGGCTTTCGTGTGAAGCTGAGAAACGCGCGATTCATTCACGCGCAGCACGGCACCGATTTCCTTCATCGTCAACTCCTCGAAATAGTAGAGCGACACGACCAGCCTTTCTTTGCGGCTCAGGCCGTCCACAGCTTCGGCCAGGATACTCTTCAACTCTTCTTTCTCAAAGACATGCGTGGGGCCCTTCTCGATATCGTCGGGATAATAGTTGATAAGGCTCTCAGAGTCGCCCTCATCTTCGCTGTGCCTCCGCGAGGCGTCGTAGAAGCTTCCGACGCTTAGGCCGGTGAGCTGGTCCTCTAGCTTGTAGAGTTCCTCGAGATCGATTCCCATCTCCTCGCAAATCTCTTGATCACTGACTTCCCGCCCTAGCTCCTGCTGCAATTTCTGAGAAGCTTTTGACAGTTCTTTGCTCTTTTTCCTGAGAGACCGAGGTGCCCAATCTAACTCGCGGAGGCTATCAATCATGGCGCCACGAATTCTAAGTTCCGCGTAGGTCTTGAATTTCACTCCTCGGGATGGCTCGAACTTCTCGATTGCATCCATCAAGCCCAGCACGCCAGCGTTAATCAGGTCATTAATTTCTATGTTGGGAGGCAGTTGTGTCGCGATCCGGTAGGCGTGGTATTTGATGAGCGAGATATGCTCAAGAATCAATTCTTCTCTTTTCTGGGTGGTATTCTCGGCGCGACTTGCGGCTGCACTTCTTTTGTGGGTCTGTAACATTTGGTTTTTCTCCTCAGGACCTGAGTACGAACGAGCGGTTGGCTGTTCTCTAAAGTGGATGTTCTCTTCGAACTCTGCAAATCTCTTGCTTGGTTGCTAACTCCCTCGCGGGTGCATCTCGGAATGCAAATGAGGGTCCAGGTAAAAATGTCCGAAGTAAAAAACGTGATGAAGGCCGTGAGGATCATCTATCTGATTGATTTTTTTGGAGAAAATCGATTTGAAGCATGGTATGGCTACTCCAACTGGGATCTTGGAAGTTACGAATTTGTGACGGGATTGGCTGATTCACTGCATTAAGTGTCAGAAAATGGACACTGTGGGTCATCCATATGACACTAGTTCACAGCAAGTGTAGCAAGGCGGTAGTTCGGACTAAGAATCTGACTATTATGAAGTGTTTTTGATGTTATTTAATTGTTTATTAGTTCGTCATCTATAGAAACCTGAGAAGGAATGCCCTACGGAGAAATCAACCAATTGGCTCAATTATCGTGCGAAATCTGATCATCGACGTAGTGTACTACTAGTCGGGCGTAGCGACTTTATCGTATAAGTAATTTGTATTTAGTAAGATAGTGTGACTTGGAGGGCAGGCCTTCAATGGTCTGCCCGGAGGCGGTTACGAAACCGTGCTTACAAACGTCCGTGCACGAAACGCTCTGGTCAGAATCGCGCACTATTGGAGGAGGGTTCCCAGGTGGTGGCAACAGGTTTGGGAGATAACAAAGGCAGTGGATTGCGTGGCGGAAGCCTGGCCCGAGTGTTCAAGTGCTCTTGTCGCGGAAAGGAACGGGGCGTCCGCGAGGGTCCACCGCAACGCAGACCACTTCTGCCTCCGTCACCTTTACAAAATGCTTTCCTTGCGGACCCTGAGAACGCTCCGCTTCGACATCCACCCTGACGCTGACTGAAGTTCTGCCCAGGCGGATGACGCGCGTGTAGAAACTCACGACATCTCCCAGGTGCACAGGAGCCACAAACTCGACCGCGTTCATCGCTTTGGTAACGAACTTCTTGCTCGATTGTTTGTGGGCCTCAATGGCGGCAGCTTGGTCTATGTAGCTCAGAATCACCCCACCAAAAATCGTTCCGCGGGCATTTGTGTCTTTGGGCATCATAATGACTCGGATGGCCGGGTTGCTTCGATCGTTTTCCATAGCGTTCCTTTGACCTGTGGAGCGTGGGTTGGCCTCCTCCGACTTCAATGCTGGAGCTTCGTTGAGCGCTGGTTGGCAGGCGATCTCGCCACGATCTGCGCAAGTTCTCGAACATATTGACGTAGAGCCTCATGGGTGCTCGGGAAGGCCAGTTCAGCCCAAGGAATTTCTTCGGGCGAATAGAGCCGGACGTCGAGGGCCTCGTCAGCAGCTTTGAGCTCGCCTCCCGTCACCTCTGCCAGGTAGACAATAATAATCACAGGACTATGCTCGTAGGAATAGACACCCAGCAGTGAAGTCAGGCAGACATCGAGGTTCACTTCCTCTCGAGCTTCGCGAACTGCTGCGCCGGGCACTGTCTCGCCACGATCAACGTAGCCACCTGGGAAGACCCATTTTCCATAGCCTGGTTCGATTGCCCGCTGCAATAACACGATCTTTCCATCAGAGGAAATGATGGTACAAGCCGCAACTTTCGGATCGAGAAAGAAAACAAACTGGCATCCGGAGCACACCAACCGGGCGGGCTCGTTTGGCTTCAGAAGGCGGGCTTCCAGCGCCGAACCGCATTTCGGGCAGAACGAGTATTCCATGAGTCAGTTACCTTAGGCCCTGGTGGGTCGACAGCTTTCCTGGCCCACTCCACAAGAGAGCGAGCACTGATTTCTTACCTTGGAAGCTGACGCAGATTTTGCAACGCCCTGCGCGCACCCGAAGACGAGGGCTGCTGAGAGAAAAGCATTGAAAAACCTGGCATTGCCGATCGTTGCCCCCGTTCGGCGAGTGAAGCGGTTCATACAGCCTCCAGGCGAGAAGTGTCTGGCGCTATGTTCTCAGAAATGGCAAGTGCGATTCAAGGAGCTGGTGGCAAAGTTGTAACGATCTGCCGGATGTCACGGATTTCAGAAGAATCTTCAACACCCTAGGCGAGCCCGGGTGATACCGTTTGGGCTGCGGTTCGTGTTCTAGAGTTGAGCGGGCTCGTTTGGAAGGAAGCTCGAAGCAATGTCAAAGCGGGGATGCAAAAGTCAATCTGCATCCCTGTTTGTGTTTCACGGTCAAGCTCGTTCGCGTTTTCGCGGGGTCGGTATCGCGACTGTGGGTGTGCTGGCAGTCGCGGTTCAGAAGCTTGGGTCGGTGCATCTCAGATAGGGACACCATTCACGAGTGAAAAACTCTTGACAAGGAGATATATTTCGATAAACATAGAATTATGAAAAATGGCCGGCTGCCAGACAAACGAATCGCATATTTCGCAGACATGCTGAAGGCACTTGGTTCAGACGTTCGTCTCAGAATTGTCCGGTTGCTGATTCAATACGGGGAGCAGGGGTGTTGCGTGACCGATATCCAGAAAGAGGTGGGTGGAGCCAACTCAACTCTGTCCCATCACCTGGAGAAGCTGTCCCACTATGGACTGATCAGCTCCCGCAAGGATGCCCAGTGGATCTTCTATTCGGTCAATTTCGACGTTCTCAAGGAATTGTTCAACTTTCTCTGGCAGGATTGCTGCAGCCGCAATTCCCGGCTGGTCGAAATCGAAACGCGTGGTTAGGCGCGAGCGCCGGGCGAAGGAAGACACTCAGTTGGGGATGTTAATTCCATAAATATCGAAATTAGGAGGAATCAATGAGCGACGTTGCCCTGAAAGGAGTTGTCAGAGAGAAATACGGTGAGATTGCCTTGCGCGTCGGCAGCGACGGCGTTTCTTGCTGTGGACCGGCGGGCTGTGGCACGAAGGAGCCGATTACTTCGGACCTTTATGACGAAATGGAGAAATCGCAGCTCCCCCCCGAGGCAGTGCTGGCCTCTCTAGGCTGCGGGAATCCCACGGCGCTCGCCGAGTTGAAGCCCGGCGAGACAGTTTTAGACCTGGGTTCGGGAGGAGGAATTGATGTGTTGCTTTCGGCGAGACGAGTGGGACCTGCGGGTAAGGCGTACGGTCTTGACATGACCGATGAGATGCTCGCCCTGGCGCGAGAGAATCAGCGGAAGGCGGGTCTTGAAAACGTCGAGTTTCTCAAGGGAGAAATCGAAGACATTCCGTTGCCCAACGACTCGGTGGATGTGATTATCTCGAATTGCGTGATAAACCTTTCGGGAGATAAAGATCGAGTGCTGGCTGAAGCCTACCGAGTTCTCAAACCCGGCGGACGGTTTGCCGTATCCGACGTTGTGGTGCGCGGAGAGGTAGCGGCTGAAATCCGCCACAACCTGGAACTCTGGATCGGTTGTGTTGCCGGCGCGCTGGAGGAGTCCGAGTATCGCAGCAAGCTGGCCAGAGCCGGGTTTGAGGATATTGGTTTGGAGCCCACGCGAATTTACCGAGCTTCCGATGCTCAAGATTTTCTGGCAGCGGCCGGAGCGGACGCTGAGGTGATAGGGCCCCAGGTTGATGGAAAGTTTATGAGTGCGTTTGTCCGAGCTACAAAGCCCCAGGACAGCAAGACATGACAACCAGAACGCGGATCCTGATCCTCTGCACAGGTAACTCCGCTAGAAGCCAAATGGCCGAAGGATTCCTGAAACATCTTGATCCGACCCTCGAAGTGTATTCAGCCGGAACGAATCCTGCTGTCCATGTCAACCCGCATGCCATCCAGGCAATGAAGGAAGCCGGTATTGATATCTCCAGAGGGCGGCCGAAAACGGTGGAGCCGTTTCTGGAAAGGACTTTCGACTTTGTGATCACAGTCTGCGCGGATGCGGACCACTCCTGCCCCCAGTTCACTGGTCAGGTAAAAAAGCGGCTTCACATTGGATTCCCCGATCCGGCTCTGGCTGCAGGGAGTGAGCTGGAAATTCTGGAGGCCTTTCGGGGAGTGCGTGACGACATCCGGGCTCGCTTCCTTGAGTTCTATGAGTCCGAGGTTAGATTTCGTCGGGTTAGACCGGGCAGCTGACTGCTGGTCGCGGTCTAGAGCATGCGCTTATCGGCAAAACTGAAGTATCTATCGTTGCCAATAATCAAGTGATCCAGCAGGCTGATTTCCATTAACTGGCAGGCGTTCTTCAGATCCTCCGTCACGCGGCGGTCTTCGTGGCTGGGTTCGGGATTGCCGCTGGGGTGGTTGTGTACAGCCACGATGGCAGCGGCTCCCACATCCAAAGCACGCTTGACCACCTCACGAGGAAAGACGCTGGCGGTGTTGATCGTGCCCTGAAAGAGCGTTTCAATCCCCCCCAGCATGCGATGTTTGGTGTCCAGAAAGATGACGCTAAACACCTCCTGGTCGAGATCGCGAAACTTGCGGTAGAGCAGCTCGTGAACATCCTTGGAAGATTCGATGAATGTCTCGCGATGAATCTTCTCCTCCAGGCAGCGCTCGCTGAGCGCCGCAATTGCCTGCAGGGTGGCGATCTTGGCCGTTCCCATGCCCTTGATTTTTCTCAGATCCTGCTCTGTAGCCTTGAAGAGCCCGCGCAAACTGCCAAACTGCTGAAGCAGCTTTCGGGAAAGATCGACCACGCTCATGCCCTTGACGCCCACGCGGAGAAAAATGGCTAGAAGTTCGGCATCGCTCAAAGCGTCTGCACCGCGCGCTATCAGCCTTTCGCGGGGTTGCTCTGATTTTGGCCAGTAACTCACCCAGCGTTCGGAGACTTTCCTTTCAGAAACGGACTTGTTCATGCGCTCTAGTCAACTCTGGTGATTTTAGACCTGCCGAGACTTCACTTGATGCCGGTCAATCGCAAATCCCTGGATAATCGCTCGTCCGCTGAGGAACTCTTGGTTCGGGTCGCGAACGCCAGTAAGCCTCTCGATGGGTCTAGGAGGCTTGAACATGCGGACGGAGAAGTGTCGAAGCTTTGGAAACGAGCTGGCCGACCTCAATGTCTTCGGACTTCTTCGATACGCGCTCGACCCACTCGACCTTTCCGGCCGCAAACTTCTTGCTCCCAAAGTTCACACGATAGGGAATACCAATCAAATCTGCGTCTTTGAACTTGACTCCGGGACGTTCGTTCCGATCATCAATTAAGACATCGACACCCTCAGCCTGCAGCTGGGTGTACACCTCTTCAGCTGCCTTCAGGAGCGCTTCGTCCGTCGCATTCAGGACGGAGATCAGGCACTGAAATGGAGCGATGGTCAAGGGCCAACAGATGCCGTCTCCGTCGTGGAAGCTTTCAATGGCTGCCGCCAGGATCCTTTCCAAACCAATCCCGTAGCTGCCCATCACAATAGGCACCTGTTTTCCATCCTGGGTCAAGACACGTGCCCCCAGGCTTTCGGAATACTTGGTGCCGAGTTTGAAGATATGGCCCACTTCGAGAACTCTTTGCACAGTGAGCGGCTTCCCGCACTGGACACAGGGTTCACCTGATGCAATCAGACGCAGGTCGAAGTACTCGGCCTGGTAATCGCGATCGGGAACCACTCCGGACAGGTGATAATCGTCGCGATTGGCCCCACTGATGAGGTTTTTTCTTCCTCGAAGGGCCTCGTCTGAGAGGATGCGGATCTTTGATGCACCGACTGGACCGAGAGATCCAGCCGAGGCACCAAAAGCGTCTTGAATCTCTGCCGGCTGTGCCGGACGGACCTCGGCTCCTAGAACCGACTGCAGCTTGGCTTCGTTGAGCTGATGGTCGCCCCGCAGCAGCGCTACTACGGGTTGGCCCGCTGTAATATAGACAAGGCTCTTGATCTGTTGCCACGGCTCAATGTTCAAGAATCGCGAGACCTCTTCGATGGTCTTCTGGTTCGGTGTTGATACCAGTTCCGGTCTGTCGGGTCCGGGTTTGTCGGTGATGGCACTGACTCGCGATGCGGCCTTTTCGAGATTGGCTGCGTAGCCACAGTCACAGTGGGCAATCTGGTCCTCCCCCGCATCGGTCACGACCACGAATTCATGCGATTGCCGGCCACCCATCATGCCGCTGTCTGCCTCGACCACCTTGTATTTCAAACCACAGCGGTCGAGGATACGGCGGTACAAGTCGTAATGCTTCTGATAACTGACATCGAGACCTTTCCAGTCGATGTCAAACGAGTACGAATCCTTCATTGTGAACTGTCGCACCCGCAGCAAGCCAGACTTGGGCCGGGGTTCATCCCGGAATTTGGCTTGAATCTGATACCAGACCTGAGGCAGCTCGCGGTACGATCGAAGCTCATTGCGAGCAATGGAAGTGAAAACCTCCTCATGGGTCATCCCGAGGCACATATCTCGGTTGGCACGGTCCTTGAGACGGAACAGATTTTGTCCCATGCCTTCCCACCGTCCGCTCTCTTGCCATATCTCCGCCGGATGAATCGCTGGCAAATGAAACTCCTGAGCGCCCATTCGGTCTAATTCATCCCGGATGATCGCCGCAATCTTATTCATCACGCGCTGGGCCAATGGCAAATAGGAGTAAATGCCAGCGGCCAGCTGGCGAATGTAGCCAGCTCGCAACAGCAGAATATGACTGGCGACCTCCGCGTCGGCAGGAGCCTCTCTCAATGTGGGAATGAACATCCGACTCCACCGCATAGATTCTCCTTGCCTGCTTTCGAAGGTGATCAGGATGTGCGAGAGTGTGGACCAAACCGCCAGTGCGATTCTCGGCATCGCCGCTCGCGACGGTAAGCTATTGTATATTGGTTGAAGCGTCAAGGGAATTCTGGGTGCTCGATTTCTCCGAAATCCAGTCCAGGTGCGGGAGTACAGGGATCTGAGAAAGGGACAAACTCATTGTCAGCGCGGCCATTCTCCGATAGAATAGGCGCAGTTTTTTGGGGCCCGGGTGACTTCCGCGTCAATACGCCCGGATATCTCCAAAGTGGATAACCGGTCAGCCGAGGAAATCCTGATGCCAATCACAGTCAATACTTCGAACACAAGAAGTTTGCGGAATGTCGATGTCGAAGTGTTTGAAGCCATCGCTCATGAAACAATGCGGCAGGCCTCTCAGCTTGAACTCATCGCCTCTGAAAACTTTGTGAGTGAGGCCGTCCTTGAAGCCATGGGGAGCGTGTTCACCAACAAGTACGCGGAAGGCTACCCGGGCAGGCGATACTACGGGGGGTGTGAATTTGCTGACGTTGTTGAAACGCTCGCCATTGAGCGCGCGAAAGCGCTATTCGGCGCCGAACATGTCAACGTTCAACCGCACTCCGGCACGCAGGCAAACGTGGCCGTCTATATGACAGTCCTTTCACCGGGAGACACGATCCTAGGGATGAACCTTTCTCACGGCGGGCATCTCACTCATGGCCATCCCCTCAACTTTTCCGGGAAGATGTACCGTGTGGTTCCCTATGGAGTCCGAAAGGATACGGAGACACTGGATTACGATGAACTCGAAAGATTGGCTATAGAAAATAAGCCGAAGCTGATCATTGTCGGTGCAAGCGCATACCCGCGGACCATCGATTTCGAGAGGATCGGCGGCATTGCCGGCAGGGTGGGTGCTTTGCTCATGGCTGATATTGCCCACATTGCGGGATTAGTGGCTGTCGGTGAGCATCCGAGCCCCTTGTCCCACTGTGACTTCGTCACAACCACGACTCACAAGACGCTACGTGGGCCGCGCGGGGGCATGATTCTCTGCAAAGCGCGATTCGCCAAAGACCTGGACAAAACGGTCTTCCCGGGAACCCAGGGTGGACCGCTGGTTCACATCATTGGGGCCAAGGCAGTTTGCTTTCAGGAAGCTCTGAGGCCAGAGTATAAGGTCTACATTCAACAGGTGGTGAAGAACGCAAAGGTCTTGGCGGCAGCCATCAAGAATCGAGGATATCGAATTGTATCCGGAGGTACTGACAATCATCTGATGCTCGTCGACGTCTTCTCCAAAGGAATTACCGGCAAGCAGGCCGAGAAAGCATTGGAGGCGGCCGGGATCACTGTAAACAAGAACACCATTCCCTACGACACGAATGCGCCGATGATCACTAGCGGGATTCGCCTGGGAACACCAGCGTTGACAACCAGGGGCATGAGAGAGACAGAGATGGCGGCGATCGGGGAGTACATTGGCGACGTCCTTGACGACGTCCAGAACCAGGGCCTGCAGACCGAAGTGCGTGCCAGGGTCACCGCCCTGGCGAAACAGTTCCCCCTGTATGAATCGAGACTGTGAGGCTGGCTTTGAACAGCCTTTCGGTAATATTCCGGCCAGGAGTGGAATAGAATTGCCATTTCTTGCCTAGCTAAACCACCTTGCGTACATTTTTGTAGATGACGGTTCGTCTTTTCCCGAAAGTCCACGCCGAAACTATCTTTCTTGTTATTAGAGACTTAGCAGGCAGGAGACCTCTTGTCTGACGCGAGTTACATGTTTGCATTCGGGAGCTTGCGGTGTCCTCAAAACCGAGCAACTTCGCGACACCTAGAGATTTAGAGAAGGAGCAAACCTTTTGGGGAAACTTGCTATCTGTCGTTTGGTGTGGCAAGTGCTAAAACAGTAGTCGTGAGGCAGCAGTTAGAATGGCACAGTGGCCTCATGAAGCTCTCGAAACCAAAGCTAGAAGGGGATCTGGGAGGTCCCCGAGACCCGAGGAATGTCGAGGTAAAGGACAAGGAAAAAACCTATGACAAGAAAATCCTGGCTGAAGCTTGGGAAGACGCCGCGACTCAACGCTAGACGCATACTGGATAATCGCATCGTCTTCTGCGCCAACTGCGACGCGAACCGAACCCTGTTGGTTTCGTCTTGCGGAAGTCTGTCGTGCTCAAGTTGCGGCTCAGAAAACTGGATGTATGTGTCGGCCCCCCTTATCTCCAAGTTCAGGGACTATGACGAGCAAAAGGTACAGCAGCGAATTGCGGTCGACAAGTACATCAACGAGCTTGAGCATGAGGTCTTCTTCACGCCGAACGGAGCGCTGGTTTAACGGGAGACAACCGCTACCCTCATTGATCTCACCCCTTTTCCTTTCTAGAGCCCGGGAGAGAAGCCATCACCTGGTTCCTCTCCCTTCTTTTTGATGCCAGAACGTCCTGAGGCAGCATCACTCCTCCTTCGCTTGCCAGTAACGAGAGAACTCTTGGAGGTATGTCAGCGACGCAAGACTGGGCATACGGTCGAGAAAGACCTTGCCCATCAGATGATCATGCTCATGCTGAATCACTCGCGCGTGGAAATGCCGAGCTCTGAAATCGAGCGGCCTCCCGAGCCCGTTGAAAGCTTGCACCCTGACCTCTAGGTATCTTGATACCTTGCCTCGCAGGTCTGGTATGCTCAAGCACCCTTCCCAATCCTCGTATAACTCGTCGGAAACGATGCTCAGCTCCGGGTTAATGAGCACCTGGAGGGGCGTCGCCTCATTGTCTCCGCCCCGCTCTGGGCCATTGCAGCTCCTCAATAACCATCACACGCAGTGACTGGTGCACTTGCGGCGCCGCCAATCCAACTCCGCCATACTCCCGCATTGTCTCGACCATATCGTGAATGAGTCCTTGAATCGCCTGCCCGTTGATTTCCTCAACCGGAACGGGTTCGGCAATCTTCCGAAGTACCGGATTTCCCAGCTTAGCCACTTTGAGAATTGACATAGACCAATACCGTTTGAATCCATTCAGAATGGCATTATAACTGATTGTCTGGTTGGCTAGATTGGTGGCCTCAGGGGTGGGTAGGAGGAAAAGACCGGCGAACCGAAGTTCGCCGGCGGGGATGGGAGTAAACATGAGGTGATCACAGAGTACTCCATGGATATTAACAGTAGGTCTCGTCCTTGTTGCAGAAGGGTTAAATGCTTAGCAGAAGGAAGCGGCCGCGTGGAAGCGAGGGGTCCAGTGCGGTTCCAGCAGCTCCCGTCGCCCCTATATCGGCTTTAATTGCGCACTGAACAGAGAATCTGGCAACCCACGAGGTAGGAAAGAAGTCTTAGTCAATTGAGTCCTTTCACGGAGAACACCAGATGGTCTCTCGGATCGTCCGGAAGCTGCACAAAGGCATAATGAAGGCTTCCAAGAACCGGCTCGGAAACTTCGTGGTCAGAAGGGTTAGCAAGCGAAAAGGGTTCTATCTCTTGCACTATCCGAACGATTTGCGAGACTTGAGGCGCAAGCTGTTGCCAGGTGATGTCCTTCTCGTCGATGGGGACCACGGAATTAGCGATTGGATCAAGATTTACAGTTCCCACACCTGGAGTCATTGCGCAATCTTTGTGGGAGAGCAGTTTCGATGGGGAGTTACTTATCCCAAAGAGTTTGCGGAAGATCAGCCTAACCTAGTCGAAGCAATTATGGGCAAGGGCGTCATTTTGGGGAATCTTGAAAAGTACGAGAATTGCAACCTGCGGATCTGCCGTCCCCGCAACTTAACACGCTCTCAGCGGGAAACGGTTATCCGCTGGGTATTGAGCAAGGTTGGTCTGCCTTACGACTTGGAGAATGTTCTCCAATTTGTCGGCCTTCCTTTTGATGAGACAATGCCACCGACGAGTGATATTGGAGAGTCAGGGTCAGCTGGGTACACCTGCTCGAGCCTTCTCGCAGCAGCTTTTGGGCAGGTTGGGCTTGATGTGCTTCACTACTACGACAAAAAGGCGAAGGTGGTTGTTCCGTACCATTGTTCTCAAGTTCAACCCAAGGACTTCGATCTGAGCCCAAATTTCGACATCATTAAGATTTATCCCGTCGCATACCGCAAACCCAGCAGACCGTTCCGCAGCTGGTTTGCCCGCCAAAAGACCGCATGAGACCTCTAGTTGTAGGGCATCGCGGTGCAGCCGCACATGCGCTAGAGAACACCGCAGCTTCGTTCGAGAAAGCAGTGAAGCTGGGTGTGGACATGATCGAGCTTGATGTCCACGAATCGCTTGACCCAGAATTCATCGTCATTCACGACACTCACGTGGGTAGAATCTCCTCCCGGCGGGATATCGTGCGCCAGACCCATTCCCGGTTTTTGAGGTCAATCGAACTGCACGAGCACCAGAAACTGCTGACTCTGTGTGAAGCATGTGCGACTATTCCGAAGCAAGTTGGCTTGATGGTTGAAATCAAAACCCTAAGAAATCTCGAGAGGATGGCACAGTTGATGGAAGCTGAGGGGCAGCTACGGGAAATACTTCTTACGTCATTCGACCTGAGTCTCCTGCGACGACTCCAAAGAATCTCCCCTTCTTTGCGGTTGGGTGTCGTCTCAAGGACGCTAGCCAATCCATCCAAAGCCAAGAGTCTCGGTCTGGAGTTTCACACTGTTTGCCTCGATTTCCATTGTCTGACGCGCCCGGTGATGTCGAGGCTCAAGAAGGAGTATGGGAGGGTGTTTGCATGGACGGTTGATCGTCAACGCGATATTGAAAGAATGTCGAGATTGGGAGTAGACGGAATTATCTCGAACCGGCCGGACGAGGTCCAGAGGGTCTTGGAGAACTTCCCGGCGCGGAGTGGGTACTGAGGCTCCCGTCATGCACGGGACAGGCGAGTGAAACTGTCCAGAACGCTGGGTCTGAAAATCGCAAGCCTGAGTTAGAATCTGACTGAGTTCATGACTCATTCTTCCCGGCATGGCATCATGCCGGTCTGTGAGGGCGCGTGATTCTGGAATCCATTGCGGTTGGGCCACTGCAGTGCAACTGCTACATCGTGGGATGCGAAGAAACCCGGGAAGCCTTGCTGATCGATCCGGGAGACGAAGCCGATTTGATTCTGCCAATCCTGGATAAGCATCAACTCTCAGTGAAGTATATCCTGAGTACTCATGCTCACATTGACCACGTGGGCGATCTTCACAAGATAAAGGCAGTAACCGGAGCTCAGGCACTACTTCATGAAAAGGACCTTGATCTCTACGCCAAACTCCCCATTCAAGCCGCCTGGCTTGGAGTACCCAGCCCGCAGTCGACGAAAATTGACAACCTCGTTAGTGAAGGCGATCAACTTCGTTTCGGCAGACTTTCTGGTGAAGTGCTCTTCACACCTGGTCACAGTCCTGGAAGCGTCTGCCTTCACTTGCCCGAAGGAACCGGCAAGCTGTTCGCGGGCGACACGCTCTTTTACCAAAGCATCGGCAGGACCGATCTCTGGGGTGGATCGCACGAGCATATTCTCCAGTCTATTCGGGACAAGCTCTGGGCGCTGGACGAAGCAACCGTGGTTTACCCGGGTCACGGACAGCCAACAACGATTGGCCATGAAAAACGCTTCAATCCCTTTGTCAAGCAGACCTGATGTAGCCGAGCACTGAATCCAACTTCACGATACGCTGCGTAGGGCAAACTCGCGCTGGCCTTTGCCTTTCTCTTCTCTTTGCAAATTCTCTCGGCAGAACCGAACCTAGAGCACTTTTTCTATGGCTTGCCTCAGCTTGGACTCGTCCTGGTAGTTGACAAAGTGCGCCCGGACTACTCCTTCCTTGTCTACCAAAAATAAGGTTGGAAAGAGCTGCACCCCTCCGTAAGCCGCCTGGACCTCTGTAGTCAGACGGCCAACCGGGAAATTGATCTTGTGCTTCTCAATGTACGCCTTTCGCTCAGAATCCGCGTAATCCAGCTCCAGGACATTGTCAGCATTCAGCCCTACAACCGTAAAGTCTCTGTCTTGAAACTTCTGCTGGAGCGAAACCAAGTGCGGCGTAATTTGGACACACGGAGGGCAATGCGTGAACCAGAAATACACCAAGTGTGTCTTGCCCTTAAGATCCGTCGATTTTATGTGACTTCCGTCCAGGAGTTGGGCAGAAAACGGAGGAGCTATCTTTCCTTCCCACCCTGCAATGCTCCGTTCGATCACCTTATTGAAACGAGGATCTGTTCGGATCTTATCGATGTCGACATGGGTGATCTCACCAGTACTCGGATCGCGAGTGATGAACTTGGGAACTCTGCGGTCGTATTCAATGATTTTGAGGATGACATCCGCCTCCCCTTCCACTGGCAAGTTGAACTGGTGTGCAATTTCCTGTAGCGTTGGTGGCTTCTGCGAGTTTGCGTAATACTGCGCGACGAAAGCGGGAACCTTAAAGAAAATGTTGTAAAGCCGGTCCAAAACCTTGCGCTCTTCAGCCGAAGTGAAGACCTCATTGTAGAGCTTGGTCACCAGTACGGGCTCGCCTGCTTTAAGATTCGCTCTTAGGTACTCAATGATCTTTCTTTCAGTTTCCCGGCTACCGTCTTGAGCTAGCAACGGGAGACAAAAGAACGGGACAGTGGCGACAAGAACTAAGGCCGCCCTCATAGAACACTTCATAGGATTCCGATCCTCCTGATGAGATTTTCCTCCTCGCCACATATACTATACCCGATGAGCTCGAGTCTGGCGTCGCCATCCATGCCGCAACATTAGACGAACGGCGTCCAGGCCCCACCTTCCTGGAGTCTCAAACCTTGGCAAATTCACACGTTCATCCGCCCGAGTTCTACGAAGGACTGGGCCTTTTCAACCGGGAGTTCTATTACGAATGTCACGACGTCTGGGAGGAGGTTTGGGGAGGTGCCAAAGGCAAGAACAAGATCTTCTATCAAGCGCTCATCATGTCCGCAGTCTCGCTCTATCACTTCGGGAATGAGAACTTGGAAGGTGCCTTAAGCTGCTTCCAGAAAGCCTTGAAGCAGTTTAGCCAACTTCCTGACATCTTTCTCGCTTTGGACGTGCGTGAGTTCGTGTCACAGATGGAAGAGTTCTACAAAGGAATGTCTGTGGCAGAAACTCCACTCACCGAAATCCTTCTGCAAAAGCCGCGACCAAAGATTCGGCTCTTGAACGAATGATCGTGGGCACAGAAGTCAGTTTGGAAGTCACGCTGCGGCAGCCCGATTGACCGGACGGTAGAGGGTGTCTCTTTCGACTGGGTCTCGACCCGCTTCACGGATAAGGTGCTCGATTTCAGCGCGGGTCATTCCGATCGGGGTCTGCGCGCCAGCCATATGGACAATCCTTTCCTCGACCACGGTTCCGTCGAGATCGTCCGCGCCAAAGTTCAAACCAAGCTGGGCGGTCTTGGCGCCGATCATGATCCAGTAGGCTTTGATGTGGTGAAAATTATCGAGCAGCAGGCGTGCCACCGAGATGGTCCTGAGATCCAGCATTGCGCTGGGAGCAGGCAGGTCGCTGAGTTGAGTATTGGCGGGATGAAAAGCTAAGGGAATAAAGCATTGGAATCCGCCGGTCTCGTCCTGAAGACTTCTCAATCGCATCAGATGATCAACCCGCTCTTCCACGGTTTCGACGTGACCATAGAGCATCGTGGCGTTTGACTTGAGCCCAGCCTGGTGCACCTTTCGAGCAATCTCAAGCCATCGTTCCGCTGAAACTTTGTGATCGCAAATGATCTCGCGGGCTCGCTCTGCAAAAATTTCGGCGCCCCCCCCGGGGCAGCTGTCCATTCCCGCGTCTTTCAGTGCTTCAATCGTCCCTTCAACCGACAATTTCGCCCGGCGGGCCAGGAAGTCCAGCTCCACCATCGTAAAGGCCTTGAGGTGAACCTTAGGAAAGCGCTCTTTGAGACCGCGCAACAGTTCGGTGAAATATGAGAACGGCAGATACGGATGAAGTCCCCCAACGATATGGAATTCAGTCACAGCCTCGCTGTATCCCTGAGAAGCATGATGATAGGCCTCCTCCAGCGACATTGTGTAGCCGCCTTTGTTGGGTTTGCGAGCGAATCCGCAGAACTTGCAATCGACCACACAGACATTGGTCGGATTGAGGTGACGATTGAGATTGAAATACCCAACATTGCCATTCCATTTTTCACGCACCCAGTTTGCCAACCGGCCGACTGTATGAAGATCAGGTGTCGTGTAAAGAACCACACCCTCCTCAAGGGAAAGCCGCTGCCCGGAAAGCACCTTTTCCACAATGGGCATCAGCTCCAGGTGCATCAACCGGCTGTCAGTCTCGGCTTTCTTCATGAACTCTCCCTCAGGATGACCTGTCAAACGCCACGCCAATCTTAGCCGATGGCGAAATCGAGTGTCAACGCGACAGGTCCTTTGGGTTCTTGACCCGTCCTGGCCACGGAGTCACAGACATGCAGAGAACAGCATGAAGGCTGGCCACTGGGTACCCAGCACTCAGATTGCGCCAAGTCGGGAAACCATAAAATTGAAAGAACTGCAAGCAGACAGCAAAACCGAGGTCTTGGGCTTGCTTCAAAGGTATTGGCCTTGTGCCCTTGGGTCTTGCGCCGCCCTGCCCTTGTGGCCCGTTCCGTTCCAGTTTTCGGTTGCAAAGCCAACCTTGACTAACTATCGTTGGCAGGCCTGCGTCCGTTCATGTCCGGCCAACCGTCTTGATTGAAGAAGACTTTCGCCTAAAGCATTTCGGCTCATTGGAGCTCCGCTGTACCTTGCGCCTTCCGCGAGGCAAGGGCCCTTTCCGCTTGGTCATCACGGCGCCGGGATTCCTTGGTTTCAAGGACTGGGGTTTCCTGCCTTACGTCGGCCAGCGATTGTGCCACGCTGGTTTCGCAGCCATGTCTTTCAGCCATGCCCTTTGCGGCGTGACCGAAAACCCTCTCGAGATTACTGACCTGGAGGCCTTCTCGAGCAACTCAACAACTCAAGAGCTGAAAGACTGGGACCTCATTCTAGATTGGATCCTGGCAGGCCGCCTTCCCTACTGGGAGAAGCTGAAGTTGAATGCGTTCGGCATTGTCGGCCACAGCCGGGGTGGAAGCTACGGAATTCTAATGGCCAGCCGAGTGCCCCAGATTCAGTCGGTGGTCACCTGGGGAGCCATCCAGACCTTTCACCGCTTTGACGCGGAGAGCCAGCGCCGATGGCGGCAAGCTGGCAGCCTCGAAATCGGTACTAATGCTTTCGGAAGTACTCTGAGGATACAGCTAGGCGCGCTTGAGGCATTAGAGCGAAACAGTGACCGGCTTGATGTGTTGCGAGCCATGCGGTATTTATGCATCCCGGTGTTGCTGCTCCATGGAAGGGAGGACAAGCGAGTCCCCGTGGCAGAGGGATTGCAACTCTGGCGGTGTGCCGATCAGCGTCTGTCGCGCTTCCACATCATTGAATCGGCAGGGCACACCTTCAGAACTCGACATCCCTTTACCGTTCCGTCGCCGCCATTGATGGAATGTGTGAACGAAACTCTTCGGTGGTTTGGGAAGACGCTGCCCCACTGATGTTCAGCTCGGTCCACCTCCTTGCGGCACGTTACTCTTCGAACACTCGCAGCAGGTCAGACGCTTTCACCACGCCCGCGATTTTTCCTCCGTTTTGAGTTACAACGAGGAAGTTCTTATTCCCTGCCAGCATCTTCTGGATGGCTTCGGAAACTGACACACCTTGATCGATCGTCATGACCCCCGTCTCCATGATTTCGCCTACGCGGCGGCTCAATCGGGCAGCGATAGGCAAGGAAGCGACATGGGCCTCAGCTGCTTCAAAGTTGAGGAATCGATAGTTAATGTAAGAAAAGAACTCTGTCGTCGTAATTTTCGATTTCCAGATCACCATCGGCATAAGAGGCCTCCCTTCGATGAAAGCCAGATAGCAATCCAGGAGCGTCTGTTTGGTCTTCTTATCGATGGACAACAGATAGCGCAACGAGCTGTCGGGAACCACATCTACTTTTTTTTCCGGGATCGTACTGAGATAGATGAGCCGGTGCACATCTTCAATCGTGATATTCAAGTCCTTGTACTGGTCGGCGATCCAGTGGGCCAACTCGTTGTCCTGGTCAGAGTACTTTCGTACGTACTTCTCCAAAGTATCGATCGCATCAGCCAGGAACAGGCCAAGTGCAACGTCTCGATCAAATAGCAAGCCGGCGCAGACAATCGCAGCGTCGTCGGACTGTCCAGGTCCAGGACGATCGCGGATATAGAAGTAACGGACAAACTCTGCCTCTTGGTGCTGAGTCCTTTCGGGCGGAACGATCATGCCTGCTTTCTTATAGTCTTCGATGCTTTCAGCGTGCGGCTCGTGGGCCAGCTTCTCGCCATCGAGATTCAGATGCTTCATGATTCGAAGATCTACGAAATGACTGCGGCCCCCGCCAATTTTGATGTTGTATTCCTTTTCCACATCCCGTCGAATCTCGCTGTCGTCCCTCAAACCACCTAGGTACAGCCCCTTGAGAATCGAAACCGGATTCACGGTCAGGTTCCTGAGCCGACTGGCGCGAAGAAACGGCTGGCCTTCTTCGTTGAGAAGACGTGACGATGCTTTGCCGTGTATGGCCTGATCGGCATAGTGGTAAATCTCATCGATCAATTGCTGTCGGTAGGCCTTTACCTTGTCAGGCTCCAGTCTTGATGCCGTCACGATATCGGAGATCGTGATGTTCACAAACCGCCGCTTGTGGAACATGCCTGCACCGTTGTGGGCATGACCTTCCACGGATTGCATCAGAATCGCGTCTTCCGATTCCTTTGAGACGTCGAGTTCTGTGGTCTTGGACAAATGCTCGAAATCCTGCCGGATGAGCTCTTCAAGGTCCATGAGAGATTACACCCTTCCCATTGGCCGGGGTTCTAGAGAAACAAGGAACACCGCCGGTGTGTGTCGAGAATCGTTAAGGTTTTGAGAGTTCCCAACGCCACGACAACTTCGGCCCACTGTTCAGTGGACCGACGCAGTCTGGTTCTGGGCTCTATGCAATTGTCCACAGGCAGCAAAAATGTCAGCGCCTCGTGGGCGGCGGATGTAGGCAGGGAGCCCTTTGGACACCAGAATCTCTTGAAAGCGCCTGACCCGTTCGGGCGTGGATGGACGCATCCCGTTTTCTTGTCCTGTGTTCAATGGTAAGAGATTTACTTTGGCCCGCAGCCCAGCAAGTAGTCTCACTAGTCGGCGCGCGTCCTGGTCGCTATCGTTGATCGCGTCGATCAGGACATACTCGAAAGTGATTCGCTGACGTGGGCCAAGCGGGAAGCGAGAACAGGCGCCGATCAGCTCCGCTAGCGGATACTTTCGATTAACCGGCATCAGCCGGTTCCGAACTTCGTCAGTCGTCGCCGACAACGAGATCGCCAGATTAGGAACAACAGTGGCCTTGGCGAGGTCCTCAATCTTGGAAGCCAGCCCGACCGTTGAAAGCGTGATCCGCTGTGCTGGGATGGCAATGCCTTTCCGATCGACCATGAGCGACAAAGCCTTACTTACGTTCTCCAGGTTGAGCAACGGCTCTCCCATTCCCATTAAGACGATGTTTGTGGGCTTCGTGCGGGCGTTCGAAGGCTGCGGGAGTACTTGGTCCTCGCTAACCTGCGGATCACTCAAGATATAGACGATCTGACCGACAATCTCCCCCGCGGATAGATTCCGCGCGAATCCGAGCAGGGCCGTCAAGCAGAACCTGCAGTCCATAGGACAACCGACTTGAGTGGAAATGCAAAGAGTATTTCGATGCTCCTCCGGAATGAATACCGACTCAATCTCCTCTCCGTCGCTCAGCCTGAAAAGATACTTCCGGGTGCCATCGACAGACAACTGGGAAACGCTAAGTTCTGGCAGCGTAATGCGGGCTAGCCCTTGAAGCTTTTGGCGGAGTGGTAGCGAGAGTTCTGTAATCTGATCGAACCGGAACCGATGGCGGCAATAAATCGAATGGTAAATCTGTCTGCCGTGGAAGGACCGTTCCCCGATGGATGTAAGATACTCACAGAGCTCCGGCGAGCTCAAACCCAATAGTTCCCTAGGCTGAACTTCCATCTGGTTAGGCCAAATCCTTTTGATTTTAATAGGTTAGCAACAGGATCTGGACGCAAGCATCGATCAGTCCAATGATACCAGAAGTATTTTCGGTCTTGCAATGATTTGCCAGGAGGGCGTGATGGGTAACCGTATCAACTTCATCAACTTCTGAAACGCACGCCACTGGGGTTACCTCCCAGGAAGTCCCAACCCATTGAGTTAACGCTGTTTAAGAGCCGGAAGCATGGCTGACGCCAATGGTTGGTATGCGAATCACAAGATCAGACAGGCTTACCAGGTCGGATGCCCGCCAGATCGGTTTGAGCCGCGTATAACTTATTTATGTAATTATACTTATGTTGAGGTTGACCCGCATCAGGCGCCGAGTTTTCAGTTGAAAACACGGGGTCGATATGTTACTTTGCCATGGGTCGGTTTCTGGCCAGCTTGAGCCTCTCCACACTCCGAGCAAAAAATCCTGAAGAGCAGGAAATCCACTTCATGAACAACATCAGGAAAGAAGTCCTGGATAATGGGTTGACCATTCTGACCGAACAGATGCCCCATGTGAGATCGATTTCCATGGGAGTGTGGCTCAAGATCGGCTCCCGGAGCGAAACTTCGGAGATCAATGGGGTTGCGCACTTCATCGAGCACCTTCTCTTCAAGGGCACTTCCAACCGAAGCGCCGAAGAAATCGCCCGCCAGGTCGACTCGATTGGTGGGCATCTGGATGCCTTCACAGCCAAGGAGACCATCTGCTACAGCACCAAGGTACTCGATGAGCACCTTCCGATTGCTTTCGACATTCTCTCCGACTTGCTGCTGAACCCCAAGTTCGATCCAGATGAAATGGAGAAGGAACGGGGCGTCATTCTGGAAGAGATCAAGATGGTTGAAGATACACCAGATGACTTGGTTCATGAGATCTTTATGCAGAATTTCTGGAAAGATCAGCCATTGGGACGGCCTATCCTTGGGACGAAGCAGACGGTGGGCAAGTTGGACCGGGAAAGGGTGCTTGATTTCTTCGGGCAGTTCTATACGCCCGATGACATCATCGTTTCAGCGGCCGGGAATCTGGATCACAGCCGGGTGGCCGACCTGATTCATGAGAGATTCGGAAACGTCATCACACACCGGAACGGTCACACTGACGTGCCGGCTCACACGCATAGCCGAGTGAGCATGCGGAACAAAAAGGAGCTCGAGCAAGTCCACATCTGCTTGGGAGTGCCCTCTTATCATCTTTCTCATGAAGACCGCTATGTCTGTTACATCCTAAACACGATTCTGGGCGGCGGCATGAGTTCGCGGTTGTTCCAGAACATCCGCGAGAAGCAGGGACTTGTCTACGCAATCTTTTCAGCTTTGAACTCTTATCGCGATACTGGCTGCCTTTCAGTTTATGCCGGAACCTCTCTGGAAACGGCTGAGCGTGTCGTCGACATGGTGGTCCAAGAATTTCGCAATCTGAAAAGTGCTCCGGTTGACCCAGAGGAATTGCGGCGGGCCAAAGATCACCTGAAAGGCAGTCTCATGTTGAGTTTGGAATCGACTTCAAGTCGTATGTCGAACTTGGCCAGGCAGGAAATGTATTTTGGCAAGTATTTCTCACTGGATGAAATGATCAGCCGGATCGAAGAGGTGACGGCTGAAGAGATCCAGGAATTGGCCAAGGCTTCGTTTGACTCGCGTCACATTGCCCTGACCGTTTTGGGCAATCTCGAGGGCCTCAAGATCACTCGGGAACGGTTGGAATGTAACTGAGTTCGCAGATCCAACGTTCGGCCCTCCCGCTTCGTCCTCAAGTGAAAAGATGCTGGTAGGATGAGTTCGCAGGTTCTTCGCCACAAATCCAGGTCAACACTCAGACAGGTGGGCCAGCTGTGTCGGTGAAGATGTCAGTCTTGGGCAGCAGCAGCTCCGGGAATTGCACTTTCGTCGCCACCAACCAGGTCAGAGTCCTGTTGGACGCCGGCCTCAATCCAATCCAGACGCTGAAGCGTCTCAACGCGATCGGTGAGTCCCTCGACGACATCGACGCTCTCATCATCTCTCACGAGCATACAGACCATGTAAACGGGATCGCAGGTATCCTCTCCAAAAGGGACATCCCGGTTTTCATTGGGGAGCAGACGTTTGCAGCGATCAATCCCGCGATTTGCTGCAATCGTCTGGAATTCATGACAGCCGGGCAGCCGTTCTGTCTGAAGGATCTGACGATTTTGCCGTTTTCAATTCCGCACGACGCTGTTGATCCACTGGGTTTTACTCTCGACGCTGAAGGCATCAAGATTGGACACGTGACTGACCTGGGCTACATGACCGAGCTGGTCACGCAGCGGCTTCGGGGCTGCGACGTGATTGTGTTGGAATCCAATCACGACCTTGACATGCTCAAGGTTGGCCCGTATCCGTGGCCTTTGAAACAGCGAATCATGGGACGTGAAGGCCATCTCTCGAATGAGGTGGCTGGGAAATTTTTCAGTGAAGGTTTTGATGGTCAGGCCAGTTACATTGTTCTGGCGCATCTCAGCGAGAGCAACAACCATCCGGTTATCGCG
Organism: uncultured Acidimicrobiia bacterium; assembly: GCA_963752385.1. Classification (GTDB taxonomy): domain Bacteria; phylum Acidobacteriota; class Terriglobia; order Versatilivoradales; family Versatilivoraceae; genus CAVVYL01. Next base: position 510,364 of record CAVVYL010000045.1, read on the forward strand.
CGCATGGCAGCCGTTGAATCTTTAGAGCCCCGCGGGTTCAACTTGGAACACCTGTTCGTCGCCAGCAAAAGTATCCCCAGTCCAGTGATTGAGGTGTAGTTTTGCTTGCTGGCGAGGAAGTTCAGGATTCGGTCTCGTCTTCAGCCTAATGGCCCTCGCCTTTAGCTCTCTCGACGCTGGTGCGAGGGGGAGTCATTCGACCCATTGGTCGACAGTTATCGCTCATCAATTTTGCGACTCGATCTTTTGGCGCAAGGAATGTAGTTTGATTGAAAGGCCACATCCTTGATTCCTCGTTACACCCGTCCGCAAATGGGCGCCATCTGGACGGAAGAAAATCGCTATCGCCAGTGGTTAGCCGTCGAAATCGCTGTCTGCGAAGTGCTGGCTGAGCTGGGCATTATTCCTACTCAGTCGGCGACAGTCATCAAAGCCAAAGCCAACTTCAGCGTCGACCGGATTCATGAGATCGAAAAGGAAGTTAAACACGACGTCGTCGCCTTCACCACTTCGGTTGCCGAATTTGTGGGGCCGGAATCCCGCTATGTGCACTATGGATTGACCTCCTCCGATGTTGTGGACACGGCGCTGGCACTGCAACTCAAGGAAGCCTCCTGCCTTTTGTTGGGCGGCCTGAACCGCCTTCTGGAAGCTCTAAAGAGACGAGCCTACGAGCACAAACAGACTGTGATGATTGGCCGCACGCACGGCATCCATGCGGAGCCGACAACTCTGGGGCTGAAGATTACGGTTTGGTACGACGAAGCCCGTCGTAACCTGCGCCGGTTGCAACAGGCCGCCGAGCAGGTTCAGGTCGGCAAGATTTCTGGTGCTGTCGGCACTTTTGCTCATCTCGACCCGCAGGTGGAGGAAGCCGTTTGTCGCAAGCTAGGGCTGCAGTTTGATCCGGTCTCAACCCAGATTGTTCAACGCGACCGGCATGCCGAATTCATGGCGGCTTTGGCCATACTCGCGGCCAGCCTGGAGAAGATTGCGTTGGAGGTTCGAGGACTGCAACGCACAGAAGTGCGGGAGGCCGAGGAGTACTTCGCTCCAGGCCAGAAGGGCTCTTCGGCCATGCCACACAAGCGTAACCCCGTGACTTGCGAACAGATCTGCGGTCTGGCGCGTCTGGTTCGCTCGAATCTCCAGGCGGCCCTGGAGAATGTCGCCCTTTGGCATGAACGCGACATCTCTCATTCCTCCGTCGAGCGGGTCATTCTGCCGGACTCTACGATCCTGGTCGACTATCTCCTGAGCAAGACCACCAGCCTCGTCGAGAGGATGTTGATCTATCCGCAGCGAATGCTGGAAAACTTGAACTTAACGAAAGGGCTGGTATTCTCAGGACAGCTGCTGTTGGATCTGACGAAGAAGGGTGTCAGCCGCGAGCAAGCCTATCGCTGGGTGCAGCGGAATGCGCTGCGGGTTTGGTCAAACGAAGGGGAATTCAAGGCACTCGTCCTGGCAGACGAAGATATCGCCAGGCACATGACCGTCGCAGAATTGGAAATGACCTTTGATTTGAAACATCAGCTTCGTCACGTGGACTCCATCTACAGACGTGTTTACGGAGCTTGAGCGAAAGGATTGTTGCTTCATGAGAGCGAGGGTGTTCGTCAGTCTGAAGAAGAGCGTGCTGGATCCTCAGGGAAAAACCATTCACCATAGTTTGCGCAACCTAGGCTATGGCCATGTTCAAGATGTGCGGCAGGGAAAGTTCTTCGAAATTGTCTTGGATTCCACTCTGTCCAGGGATGAAGCGCGGCAGGAAATCGAAAGAATGGCAAAGAGCGTCTTGACCAACTCGGTCATTGAGGAATTCCGCTACGAGTTGGAGACCTCCTGAGTCAGAGCTGTAGAGGAGACCACATGAAATTCGGAGTGCTCGTTTTCCCGGGCAGCAACTGTGAACATGATGCCTTCCACATGCTGAGTAAGGTGCTGCGCCAGCCGGTCCAGTTCATCTGGCATCAGTCCAGCGACCTCGGTGGCTGCGACGCCATCGTCGTCCCAGGCGGATTCTCCTATGGCGATTATCTGCGCACGGGTGCAATTGCCCGCTTCTCTCCAGTGATGGAAGCGGTTAAGAAACATGCGGCCTCCGGCGGACTGGTCATCGGCATCTGCAACGGGTTCCAGATTCTGCTGGAATCTGGTTTGCTGCCGGGAGCCATGTTAAAGAATAAAGGCCTCAAATACGTTTGCCGCCATGTCTGCATTCGTGTGGAATCGGCGGATACTCCGTTTACAGCTTCCAGCCAAAAGGGCGATGTCCTCCGGATTCCCGTCGGCCACATGGAAGGCAATTACTTTGTGGAGGACGCGACTCTCCGGCAAATGGAGGAGAATCGGCAGGTGATTTTTCGTTACTGCACGTCCGACGGGCAGATCACTGAAGCAGCCAATCCGAACGGCTCAGTCTCAAACATCGCAGGCATTAGCAGTGAGCAACACAACGTCCTCGGGATGATGCCCCATCCCGAGCGCGCCAGCGAAGCACTATTGGGCAGCGAGGATGGATTAGTGATTTTCGAGTCAATGATGACGTCGATGGTGGGTGCTGGGTAGGTGTCACAGCGGAGATGCTCCGGCATCGCCAAACGATGAAATCCTTCGTCGTCACAAGTGGCGATATCAAGCAGGTACTGAGGTCGAACGATGATTACTGAACTCGAAGTGACGCCTGAGATTCTTTCTCGGCATAACCTTACCGAGGAAGAATATCAGCGCATCCTCCAAGTCCTTGGTCGTCAGCCGAACCTGACCGAACTCGGTATCTTCAGCGTGATGTGGAGCGAGCATTGCAGTTACAAGAGCTCCAAGATACACCTGAAACGGTTGCCAACGACGGGTGCCCGGGTGTTGCAGGGCCCTGGCGAGAACGCAGGCATCATTGACATCGGCGACGGCTACGCGATTGCCTTCAAGATCGAATCGCACAATCATCCGAGCTTTATCGAACCTTATCAGGGCGCGGCCACCGGCGTGGGTGGGATTCTGCGCGACATTTTCACGATGGGCGCGCGGCCTATTGCTGCCATGAACTCGTTGCGGTTCGGACCGTTGGATAACGCAAGGAATCGCAACCTCATGGAAGGTGTCGTGGCGGGTATCGCCGGATATGGCAACTGCTTCGGCGTCCCGACTGTCGGCGGAGAGGTCGTTTTCGAGGAGTCATACTCTTCAAACCCTTTGGTAAACGCCTTTGCGCTTGGCATTTTCAGGAAGGACCGGATTTTCTACGGCAAGGCCACCGGTGTGGGCAACCCGGTTATTTACGTCGGCTCGAAGACCGGCCGTGACGGCATTCATGGAGCCACCATGGCCTCTGCCGAGTTTGATGAAGAATCAGAGAGCAAGCGCCCCAACGTCCAGGTGGGCGATCCGTTCCTGGAGAAACTGCTCCTGGAAGCCTGTCTGGAAACGATGAAAACCGGCGCAATTGTTGGCATCCAAGACATGGGCGCGGCTGGACTGACCTGTTCGACCTGCGAAATGGGAGGCCGCGCGGGGACCGGCATCGAGATCGATCTCCAGTACGTACCCCAGCGAGAGACCGGCATGACACCATACGAGATCATGCTGAGTGAGTCGCAGGAGCGCATGCTGCTTGTCGTTCAAAAAGGGCGAGAAGAGGAAGTTTTCCAAGTTTTCCGCAAGTGGGAGATCGACGCTGTCACGATTGGCCGAGTAACCGCGGATGGATTGCTCCGAATCAAAGATCACGGTGTGGTCGTTGCCGAGATTCCCAATGCTGCGCTGACAGATGAAGCGCCTGTCTATCAGCGCCCAATCCGAAAGCTTGAGACCATTGCCGCCACCCGAGCCAACCAGAAAGGCTTGCCTTCAAGAAGGGCGCTGCCACTCGACTTGGGGCAGGTATTGAGAAACTTCCTTTCTTCCCCTAATCTCGCTTCCAAGGAGTGGGTCTACCAGCAGTATGACCATATGGTGCGAACGAATACGGTTCGGTTTCCCGGCGGGGATGCCGCGGTGATCCGCATCAAGGGAACGAACAAGGCGCTGGCAATGAGTTTGGATGGCAATGGGCGCTACTGCCACCGAGATCCGAGGCGAGGTGCCCAAATTGCGGTCGCTGAGAGCTGCAGGAATCTCGTTTGTTCCGGAGCCCTCCCGCTCGGCGCCACCAACTGCCTGAACTTTGGCAATCCTCAAAAGCCGGAAATCATGTGGCAGTTCAGCGAAGTCATCGACGGAATGTCCGAAGCGTGCCGCGTGTTCGACACGCCCGTGACCGGAGGCAATGTCAGCTTCTACAACGAGACTCTCGGTGAAGGGATTTATCCAACTCCCGTCATTGGTATGGTGGGCCTCATCGAGCCGGTAGCCCAAGTTACCGGTTCATGGTTTACACAGGACGGGCATGTCGTTGTTATGCTGGGCCGATTGATGGATCCATCTGAAGAATACGCCCAAACACTGGAGGAGGCGTTTAGTGCGTACCAGCAGGCTCTGACAACAGAGAGAAGTGTCTACCCGCTCTGGGCGAACCGTCTGCCTTGCCCGCCGTTGAATCTGGATGAGGAACGACGGGTTCAGAAAGCATGCCTCGAAGGCATTCAGGCCGGGGTAATTGCCGCAGCACACGATTGCTCCGACGGCGGATTGGCCGTAGCTCTAGCAGAAATGAGCTTCTCTCACTTCCTCGGCCCAGCCCGTGGCGCTACTGTTGAATTAGCTTTCACAGGTTCCGTCGCCGCCGCATTATTTGGGGAATATCAGTCCCGAATTCTGTTAACGTTGGAAGCGAGCAACCTGGAACGCCTGACTGCGATCGCCTCGAAGCATGGAGTTGAAATTTTGCAGTTGGGAATCGTGGGCGGAGACCGGCTAAGAGTTCAGTTGGGAGATCAGACGCTCATCGATGAACCAGTCGCTGCCTTGGAAGATCTCTGGAGACATTCATTAGCACGTTGTTTTCAGAGTCCGGTATAGAATTGTTCTCGTTGTGGAATCATCGTCCTCCTGGTCGCCGAGCTCGCTCTTTGGATTTCGAGGACCAGAAACGACTACCAACAACCGGATATCTCCAGCCACTGTTTTTTGGCTGGCTAGAATGGGAATGGGACATGATCGATAAATTTCACGAGGAATGCGGCATTTTCGGCGTCTACAAACATGCCGATGCCGCGCGAATCACCTATCTCGGACTCTATGCTCTCCAGCATCGAGGACAAGAAAGCGCTGGGATTGTGTCTGCCGACCGGCATGAGCTCCATTCGGAGAAGGGGATGGGGCACGTGGCCGAGATTTTCACCGAGTCCAGGCTGGAGAACTTGAAGGGTGACGTGGCCATCGGCCACACTCGCTACTCCACGGCTGGCGACAGTTCGCTGAAGAACGCTCAACCTATTCTGGTCGCTTGCAGTAAGGGCAGCTTGGCGCTTTGCCACAATGGAAACCTGGTCAATGCCCAGGAGATTCGCCGGGACCTTGAGAGTGCCGGTTCCATTTTTCAATCAACCAGCGACAGCGAAGTGATCTTGCATTTGATCGCTCGCTCGGACAAACCTGCCATCGAAGAAGCAATTCAAGATGCCCTGCAACAGGTAACAGGCGCGTATTCACTGGTCTTCCTCACTCAAGAAAAGATGATTGTGGTCCGCGACCCACGCGGCTTCCGGCCGCTTTGCTTCGGCTGGTTGGACGGCTCGCCGGTGGTTGGCTCAGAAACCTGCGCATTTGATTTGATCGATGCCGAGTTCGAACGCGAAGTGGAGCCGGGCGAAATGCTGGTCTTTTCCGAAAACGGCATTGAGTCGCGGAAGATCTTCCCCCGCCTCCAGCCCACGTTCTGCATTTTCGAGCATGTCTATTTCTCACGTCCCGACAGCCAAATCTTCGGACGTTCTGTTTATCAGAGCCGCTACCAGCTGGGGAAGTACCTCGCTCGGGAGCAGCCAGCGGACGGTGACATTGTCGTCCCGGTTCCCGATTCGGGGGTTGCTGCAGCGCTCGGATACGCCAAGGAGTCAGGTATCCAGTTCGAGTTTGGGCTGATTCGTAACCACTACGTAGGCCGCACGTTTATTGAGCCCAAACAGTCGATTCGCCACTTCGGGGTCCGAATCAAACTTAACCCGGTGGAGGATCTGCTGCGTGGCAAGCGTGTGGTTCTGGTTGACGACTCCATTGTGCGCGGCACCACCAGCCGGAAAATCGTAAAGATGGTTCGAGCCGCCGGCGCTTCCCAGGTGCACATGCGGATCAGTTGTCCACCCACCATCTCGCCGTGTTACTACGGGGTTGATACGCCGACCAAGCGCGAACTCATTGCCTCGAGCCATTCGGTTGAGGAAATCTGCAAGTACATTGAGGCTGATTCGTTGGGATATCTGAGCCACGAAGGCATGCTGCGGGCTTGCGGAGATGCCGAAACGAATCCTCATTTCTGCTCCGCCTGCTACACCGGAAAATACCCGGTGGAGTTTCCCGAGAGCACGCTGGTGCAGATCAGTTGACCTCGGCGCGGCTCATCACGTTCCCGACAGCGCCACCAACAATGAAAATGTGATCGTTCAGAGTCAGGCCTTTCAGGTGGCTCGTGGACTGGAGCCTGGCCTCTCAGCCGCTTTCAGGAGAATTACTCCTCCCATGCAGCAGACAGTTTCGAGTTATCGCGCCGCCGGCGTCGACATCAACAAGGCGAACCTTGCCAAGAAACGAATCAAGACACTGGCCCAACGCACGTTTACGCGTGGCGTGTTGACGGAAATCGGCGGGTTTGGCGGCCTGTTCCAACTGGACGGTCAGAGGCTGTCTCGACCGGTTCTCGTCTCGAGCGTGGATGGCGTTGGCACAAAGCTGAAAGTTGCTTTCGTCACGGGCATCCATCACACCGTCGGGCGCGATCTGGTCGCACACTGTGTGAACGACATTCTGGTACAGGGTGCCACGCCATTGTTCTTCATGGACTATATCGCCACCAGCCGAATCGTGCCCGAGATTATCGCCAAAGTCGTCGAAGGAATTGCTGCTGGTTGTAGAGATGCAGGCTGCGCGCTGCTGGGCGGCGAAACTGCTGAGATGCCAGGGTTCTATAGGGACGGAGAGTACGATTTGGCCGGATTCATCGTAGGAGCTGTGGGCAAAAGGAATATCATTAACGGGAGTCGCATCCGGCCTGGTGACGTTATCCTGGGCCTGCCCTCCGCAGGTTTGCACACCAATGGATACTCGTTAGCGAGAAAACTCCTGTTGGAGAGACCCGGTCACCACGCCGAGAGTCGGCTTCCAGGGCTCAAGAAGCCGATCGGTGAGACGTTGCTTGCGCCTCATTTGAGCTATCTCCAGGTCTTGAGGCCCGTCATCGAGCGAAGGTGGGTGAATGGCCTGGCTCACATCACAGGAGGGGGGCTCACCGAAAATATTCCCAGGATTCTGCCGACGGATTGTACCGCAGTGATTCGCATCGGAACCTGGCCGGGGCTGCCTATTTTTGGGATCCTTCAAAAACTTGGACGAATTGACGAGGCCGAGATGCTGAGAACGTTTAACATGGGCATTGGCATGGTGGTCATTGCTGCGCCTCGAAACCTGGCGAAAATGCTGTTGCATTTCAAGAAGCAGAGACAACCGGTCTACCAGATCGGTGAGATTCGTTCAGGTAAACGAAGTGTGGTGTACGAATAATGAAGCGACTCGGCATCCTGCTTTCGGGCCGTGGATCGAATTTTGAAGCCATCGCACAGCACATTGATTGCGGCAAGCTCGAAGCACAGATCGCTGTCGTGATCAGTAATGTCGAGAACGCGCCGGGCTTGCAAAAGGCCAGCCAGCGCGGGTTGGAGACGTTTTCTCTCAGTTCAAAGGGGCTGAGCCGGGAGGAGTTCGACCGCCGGATGTCCGTGGTTTTGCAGGAGAAGCGCGTCGACTTGGTCTGCCTGGCCGGCTTCATGCGGCTGCTGAGCCCTTTCTTTATTCAGGCCTTCCGTCACCGGATTCTCAACATTCATCCTTCTCTTCTTCCGGCATTCCCTGGTCTCGATGCTCAGAGACAGGCTCTAGAGTATGGAGTGAAATACTCAGGGTGTACCGTGCATTTTGTGGACGAGGGATTGGACTCCGGCCCCATTATCCTGCAGGCTCCTGTTCCCGTTCTGGACAGCGACACTGACGAGGCCTTATCGGCTAGAATTCTCAAGGAAGAGCACCGCCTCTATTCGCTGGCCATTCAGTTGGTCATCGATGGCAAAATCCGTATCGAGGGACGGCGAGTCGTGATGCAGGGTTGAAAGGGACGACGACAGGTACACGATTTGCCCTACCTGCTCCCGCTTCTCTGCGATTTGAAGCTTTTTGCAAAGGCTTTGTCCATCCATGTCGTCAGAGCTGACTATTTCTGAGCAGTTGACCTACCTTTCCAAAGGGGCGGTGGACGTCATCCGGTCGGAGGAGCTTAAAGCCAAGCTAGAGAGATCTGCCCGAACTGGCGGGCTGTTGCGGGTAAAGGCAGGGTTTGATCCGACCGCGCCAGATCTGCACTTAGGTCATACCGTCCTACTCAGAAAGCTGAAGCACTTTCAAGATCTCGGCCACACCGTGATTTTCCTGATTGGCGATTTCACCGGCATGATCGGCGATCCTAGCGGACGCAACGTCACTCGCAAACAGCTTAGCAGAGCAGAGGTCTTGCAGAATGCTGAAACGTACAAGCAACAGGTCTTCAAGATCCTCGATCCAGAAAGGACCGTTCTGGACTTCAACAGCCGCTGGATGTCGGCGATGAAGAGCGACGACTTCATCCGCCTGGCTTCCCGCTATACGGTCGCCCGGATGCTGGAACGTGACGATTTCGCTAACCGCCTTCAGAAGAACCAGCCGATTTCCATTCACGAGCTGCTGTATCCGTTGGTTCAGGGGTATGACTCCGTCGCGCTGCGGACGGACGTTGAGCTGGGTGGCACAGACCAAAAGTTTAATCTGCTGGTTGGACGAGAACTTCAGAAAGAGTACCAGCAAGAGCCTCAGGTCATCATGACGATGCCGATTCTGGTAGGTCTGGACGGGGTGCAAAAGATGTCCAAGTCCTTGAACAACTATATTGGTATCAAGGAATCTGCGAGGGAGATGTTCGGGAAGGTGATGTCGATACCCGATGATCGAATGTACGACTACTATGAGTTATGTACGGACATGAAGTCGCGAGATGTCGCTCTTCTGAGACAGAGCCTCTTGGAAGGCAAGAAACATCCACGAGAGGCGAAAGTCGAGCTGGCAAAGCTTATCATTCGGGACTTCCACTCTGGTCAGGAAGCCGATCAGGCAGAAGAAGAATTCAACCGAGTTTTCCAGCAGAAGCTTCAGCCTGAAGAGATCGAGGAAAGGCGGCTTTCTGCATCTGTCGAAAAGATTCGCCTCACGAAACTGATTGCTCAACTGGGGCTGGCCAATTCGGTGACGGAAGCAAATCGCCTGATTGAGCAGGACGCGGTAATGTTGAACGATCAGAAGGTTTCCAACGTCAAGGCGGAACTCGACCTGTCTCAGGAAGCTACTTATGTGCTCAAAGTCGGCAAGCGCCGATTCTTGAAGCTGGTGATCGGGGTGGCTTCCTAAGCGTTTGAACTCAGGTATAATTGATCTATGTTAAAAAGTGTGCTTGAAAAACTTGCTGGGCTGGAGCGCCGCCGGAGCACCTGGTTGCTCGGTTGGTTGTCATTCTCCGAAAGGGAGAAGCCAGCCTGGATCCCGCCACGGGTTGCGCTTGGCCGGAATGAAGCTGGGTTCCTGCCTCCCCAGACCTTGCGTGCCAGCAACACGCCGAAAGAAAGGAAGCGGCAATTCCGCAGCGGATGACTTTGCAGGCCTGAGAGTCTGGTTTCGGGTAAAGGAGACTGTCATATGCAATGCCTGCAGTGTGGCGCTGATCAGCCGGACGAGAACCGTTTCTGCACCCGATGTGGTGGTCGGCTTGCGGGAGGTCGTCCACCTGTAGCCCCATCCGAGGAGCCCCAGCAAGCCCTTATTCCTTCTCCCTCGGCGAAAGAGGAAGAAGAGCAAATTCTGCAAGAACTAAAAGAAGCCCTGAAGGACGTCGACCCCGACAAGAATCCCGCTGACCCTGCTCCCGAACGAACCACCCCATGGAGTGCACAGAAGAAATTCGCAGTCGTCGCAGGCGCGGTTGCCCTGATTCTCGTCTCAATGATTGCTTTTGAGCTTTTCAGAAAAGCGGGCGTCGAAACACCGACTCCACCACCAACTCCGGTTGAGACTGCCATTAGGCCTGAGCCAACAGCGCCACCAGTTATAGAAGACTCCGTTCGAACGACCGTGGGGAAAATGGCCGCCATCCTGGAAGCCATTGACCGATACAGCAAGGCTAGGAAAGGACCGCCACCTGCCTTGACCAGCTTGAATCGCATTTACACTGTCCCCGACACTCTCAAGGATGGCTGGGGACAGAACCTGCTCTACTTGGTCGATGTAACCAATAAGACCTTCATTCTGCGATCGGTCGGCCCGGACGGCAAACGGGAGACCGACGACGACCTCTCGGTCGACAACGAAGAGCGGGATAACTGGGTGCTGGAGCACGAGCAAACTATCAGCGAATGGAGAATCGACAACCAAAAGCTGCATGCTCAGATGATCTCAATAGGTCTGTCGCCTGAAGAAGAGCTCAAGAGACTGGAAGCCGCGCGCAAGCTCGAGGAGGAGAAGCAAAGGCAAAAGGACGAAGCCGCAGCGCTCGCGCAGAAGGAGAGCGTGGAGCGGGAACAGAGGCTGCTGGAGGCCAACCGCTTGGAAGAAGAGCGGAAACAGGCTGAGGCCGTTAGGCTAGAGGAAGAGCAACGGCAGGTCAAAGCCAGGGAGGAGGCACTTCGACAACAACAGGCTGCCCGCAGACCGGAAGACCTCAAAGAGACGTTCATCAATGGTCTGGAGCTTTGGGATGCTCCGCCCACTTGGGAGATCATCAGAGACAAAGATGTCAATGCTCTGCGGGTTCAAGGCCTCGGATTCCTCAAAAAGGGCGGGCAGTGGGAAAATTACAGGGTTGAGTTCGAAGTAAGAGTCAACAGGGAGTCTGCCGGCTGGGTCTTGCGCGCTCAGAACTCGAACAACTTTTATCTGTTTAAGCTCGCCTCGGAGAAAGCCAAAGCCATTCCGAAGAATTCTCTCGTCAAGTACATCCGCTTGGAAGACAAGTACCTGAACTCACTTAAGCGCGAAGACGCCCCGGGTGCCGCCGGAGTGATTCCCCTATCCTTCAGGGTGCGAAACAGGGACTACTACAGGATCATGCTCACGGTTCGCGGGAACACCATCACCCACTACATCGACGGTATCCAGGTGGACGCTTGGACAGACGCCACGTTCACTCATGGGCGGTTCGGCTTTAATGCAAGCGCCATCGAGCAAGCCACCATTCGCGGCCTGTCGATCGAACCATTGAGGTAAGGCACTCTTCAAGGGAGCGACTGTCTGCTCCCGTCCCGTGCGAAATGATAGGATGGGGGGCCAGCGCAGGCAAAAAGCTGCTTCACGATAATGAGAACACTCTCTCGGGGCAATGTCGCTTCGATCGTCCTATTTCTGCTGCCAGCAATCGTTTTCCGACCGTTGGGTGCCAACGCACAGGCGCCCCTGGAAGAGTTGCAGCTCGTGCAAGGCCTCATTCAAAAAGGGGATCTCCTTTCGGCTACCAAACATCTCGACCAGGCCTTGGAGAAATTTCCAAACGACTTCCACCTGCACAACTTTCTCGGCGTCGTGCAGGTCCAGCAGGGAAACGACACTGCGGCAGAGTCAAGCTTTAGGAAGGCGATCACGCTCTCTCCACGCTTTGCTGGCGCATACCTGAACCTAGGCCGGCTTTACCAGGAACGAGGGGCACGGGAACCTGAGGCGCTACGGCGAGGGCTGGAGACGTACGAGCAGGTGCTCCAGTTCCAACCCGATCAGACAGAGGCCCGTTACCAGAGCGCAGCTCTGTCGCAGCGGCTGGGGAACTACCGGGTATCGCAATCACATCTTTCGCATCTGCCCGTTGAAGCACAACAGCGACCTCAGGTGCTAGCCTTGCGCTGCGGTAATCTGGCTGCGCTGGGCGAACTGCAGCAGGCGACTGAGGCAGGACGCAATCTGATGGCGAGTCCAGACTTGAGTGAAGCGGATGTGGTGGGCATTCTCCCTGTTCTGGAAAAACCATCGACCCTTGGGCTTCGACAGATCCTGCTGGAAGGGCTGGCCGAACGCAACCTGGCCTCGTCTGCCGTGTTGCGTCAACTGGGGTTGCTGTACGAGGACCAGCAACAGTTCGAGCGCGCCCGCCGAAGCTTGGAGGCTGCAGCCAAAGAGGCCCCCAAGCTCGTAGACGTGTTAATGGACCTTGCCAGAGTAACCCATAAGCAGGGGGATCATCGCCAGACCCTGAGCTATCTGGCGCATGCGAGAGATCTGGATCCCAGGAATGCCAGCATCCATTTCTTCTTTGGAATGGTTTGCGTTGACGCCGAGCTGCCCCTGGAAGCGCGCAAGTCGCTGCAAGAAGCCGTCACCTTGGAGGCGAGCAACGCGTATTACAACTACGCGCTCGCAGCCGTGCTGCTGCAGGACCGAGATCCCAGCGCGGCCGTTCCTTACTTCCAACGGTACTGTGCACTGAAGCCGGGGGACGCCCGAGGACGTTTCTCGCTTGGCGTGGCTTACTTCTACAGCAACGATTTCGTGACAGCCCGCAAGGAGCTTGAGGCAGCTGCGATGCGTCCGGAAACAGCCGCCGGTGCCCATTACTTTCTGGCCCGTGTGGCCAAGCAGGAGAACAATCTGCCGGAGGCGCTGGAGCATCTGCGCCATTCGCTCGAAGCCAATCCGAAAAACCCTGAAGCCCACGCCGAACTGGGCCTCATCTACATTCGCAATCGCGATTACGACAAGGCCGAGGGTGAGCTGCGCACCGCCTTGGAACTGGACCCGGACAGTTATCTGGCCAACATGAACCTGCTGAATCTGTTTCAACGTACCAGGGATCCCCGTGAGGAGCAGCAGGCCCAGCGCTTCGAAGAGATCAAGAAGAAGCGCTCTGAGAGACAGCAGGCCCTGATGCGAACTATTGAAGTTCGTCCGTATTAGTGGATTTTGGTGACGACCAAGTTCACAAAATCGCCCAAAATCTCCGTCCTCCTTCGCCCGTGGTCAGGGCAAAGGGAGTCTGAGGGTGGTGGGCCCGGGTAGGAAGCATCCTTTTTCTCAGACCTCGAACCTGTCAAAACAGCAGGTTTGCAACCACACGTTTCTATTCTCACGGGAGTCAGAATGACTGTGCGTGGATTCCCCGCAAGAGGTGACGGCCCTTTCAATCGGGCGAGCAAGACCGCCTGGCTGGCAGTCCTGACTTGTCTATTAACTCCAGCTCAGCTGGTTATCGCCCAGCCAGCCCAGTCGCTCTCGGAAGGTGTTCAGGCCTACTATCGAGGAGATTATCTCGCCGCAGCAAATCTGGCACGGCAATTGGCGAAGGTCCAGCCGGGAACGTCGGACCCGTATGTGTTGCTGGCTCGTGCTGAGGCATCCCAGGGCAATCTCCGGCAAGCCTTCGATGCGCTCAGGCAAGCTTTACGAATCAATCCAAACGACACGGAAGCGCTCTATTTTCTCGCACACGTCAGTACCGGGCTTTCCCAAGCGGAGCACCAGCGACTGTTTGCGATGACTCCAAACTCGGCGCGAGTGCACCAGATCCTGGCCGAGTCCTACCGCGTGCAGGAGAACCTGCCCAAAGCTGAAGAAGAATATCAGGCGGCCTTGCAGGCCGATCCCAGTCTTGTCGAAGTCCTGAACGTGCTGGGCGACATGAAGCGCTATCAGTTCAGGTTCGAAGAAGCCATTGCTTACTACTCTCGGGCAGCCAACATTCGCCCCCGCGACTACGACAGCGCTTACGGGCTGGGAGCCAGCCAGCTCTACCTCCAGAAGCCCGATGTGGCAGTCGAACATTTTCAGAACGCGCTTTCGATCGATCCCAGGTCGGCGGCAGCTCGACTGGCTCTGGGGGATTCGTTCCTGCGCCTAAAACAATTCAAGTCTGCCGCTAAAGAACTCGAATCTGCAATCCAAATCGACCCCAAGATGCGTCAAGCCTATACGCTGCTGGGCAAGGCGTACCAGCAGATGGGACAGACTGCCAAGGCGAAAGAGGCGTTTGCAGTGGCTCAGAAGCTGATTCAAGAAATGCATAGTCGCGAACGGCGGTCCGGATCGCCGCCCATGATTCCTAATTCAGCAGCCTCCACCCCCTCTGGGGAGGAGAAACCATGAGCAGTCTGCTCCGCAAGTTGAAGGAGCATTTGGCAACCCTATGCCTCGCCTCTGTCCTTGTGCTGGCTGCAACCGTTGATGCTGCCGGCCAATCTCTATCCGAGGCGCTTCAGCCACTATTTGCCAAAGGAGTGGAGGCCCAAAAAGGAAACCGCCTCAAAGAGGCAGAGACAGCTTTCCTCGAGGTGTTGCGCAGCGGTGGGAAGGTTGCGTTTGTTCACAACAACCTCGGGGCCGTCTATCAGCAGATGGGAGACCATTCTCGAGCAATCCTCCAGTTTCGTGAAGCCCTGCGGCTACAGCCGAGCTACGCGGCGCCGCGATTTCTGCTCGGTGCCAGCCTACTGGCTCAGGGCAAGGCTGGAGAAGCGGTTCGCCAGCTGGAGCAGGCCTTGAAACTTGATCCGCAGCAGGTTTTGGGGCGCTTGGAACTGGCGAAGGCCTACGAACGTGCAGGGAATCCGATAGGAATGCTCGACCAGTATCGAAAACTCACCGAAGCCCAGCCTGACAATCCTGAATATGTCTACCAGTTGGGCAGGGCTTACCTGAAGCTTTCAGAATGGGCCCTGGAGCGCGTCAAGGAACTCAATCCGCGCTCGCCACGCCTCTATCAATCTCTTGCCCTGAACTATCATATCCAGGGGAAAGATGAACTAGCGCTGCGTGCCTTGCAAGAGGCCATCGCTGTCGACGCGATGCTGCCCGAACTGCATCTGGCCCTGGCGGAGATCCACCTCAGGCTGGGCAATCTGGCCGAGGCGCGCAGCGCTGTTGAGAAGGAGCTGGTGATCATGCCGGCCAGTCAGGCTGCCCAGGCATTGAAACAAAAGCTGGATTCCTCCAACCCGCGCGGCCGCTGAGCTGACTGTTGGACCCGTCATGTGGATTCGGACAACTATTCTGTTTGTGTTGGTTGGCAGTGGGCCACTCATCTCGCTCGGCGCCTTGGTTCCCCAACAGTCAGGCGGAGTGCTCTCTCTGCAACAAGTTCCACTGCCTGATGAGTTGCGAACTCAAATTCAACAGGCCCTGAACAGGAAAGATTTCGTCACTGCCGAAGAGCTCCTGGTGAAGGAGATTGATTCCAACCCCAAGTCGCCACAATTGCTAACGCTGCTGGGAAACATCTTCTTCCTCGACGGCAAATACCTCAACTCCGCAATCGCAATGAAGAAGGCTGAAGGCCTTTCGCCGCTGGATGAACGCAGTCGCTTTACGCTGGCGATGGCTTACATCGTGCTCGAGAGGCGGGACTGGGCTCAGCCAGAACTGCAAGAGCTGAACCAAACACATCCGGCAAACCCACAGTACTGGTATTGGTTGGCTCGCCTGGACTACGATGCTCAGCGATTTCAAGCGGGGATTACCAAGCTGCGGAAGGTCATTGAGCTGAATCCCAGATTCGCTAAGGCTTACGACAACCTCGGGCTTTGTCAGGAGGCGTTGGGACAGGTTGATGAGGCCATTCGATCCTATCAAAGGGCGGTGGAAATCAATCGCGAATCCGCTACCCCCTCAGGCTGGCCCGCGTTGAACTTGGGGATACTCCTTGCCAAGCTCGACCGTCTTGATGAGGCACAAGGCTATCTCAATGAGTCCTTGCGCAACAACCCCAACCTGGCGCAAAGCCACTATCAGCTCGGCGTCATTCTCGAGAAGAAGAATGAGGTGGAGCGGGCTGTTCAGGAACTGGAAAAGGCGGCTACCCTCGACAGCAGTTATTCCGAACCGCACTACGCGCTCGGACGAATCTATCGCCGGCTTGGGCAGCGTGAGAAAGCAGAGGCAGCCTTTGCCGCGTTTGAGCGACTTAAGGCTGTGAAGCGAACTCGGGGTGCTTCGCACGTAGAGAGCCAGCGACAGGAAATCTCGAGCGAAACTACCAACGGTCCGTCGTAAAGCCCTGCGGCGCAGGCATGCCCATTTGTGGCGGTTCTGCCACCGTAGTTGTGGGTTCCGGGAATAGAAAAGGCGCAGAACCTGGAAAGACGGTTCTGCGCGGCATCACCGAGGATGGCTCGGTGGCCACGGTCAGTGTTTTTCTGGCCGGGGGTTTTCGTCGAATCTGCGCCCAGCCCAGAATGACCGGGAAGTGTGGTCATCGTGGCTTTCCCATCCTCAGGGTCCGATTTTTTGATCAGCTGTGGGTGACGCCTCGCAACTAATCTAGGCGCGGCCTTATGAAAACCCGAGGGCTGTTGTTCCTGTCTTTCATGGCTATGCTGGGATCTGGCTTTCTCGGCGAGTCCGCCCGCCCAGGCGATCGGAAGTTGCCTCCGGGATTCGTGGGGCGCGAGCAATGTGTCGCTTGCCACGCCGATATTGGAAAGATCCAAATAACCAGCGATCATGCCCTCTCGGTGCGCAAGCTGGACGCCATTCCCGAATTGCTCAAGGTCCTGCCGATGCAGTACGCCGACAAAGCCAATCAGGTCGACTACCGCTTGGATCGTTCTGCTGACCATCGCTTCGAGCTGGTGGCGGCGAAGGGCGGGCAGACGGATCGTCTCGAGTTATTGTGGGCTTTTGGCTCCGGGAGAAAGGGGATAAGTTTCGTCGGCCGAGCTGCAGCGGGACAGTACGGACAGGCGCGCGTGACCTGGTACGCGTCAATTCGCCAACTTGACGTCACGCCAGGATCCAAGACAAAGGTCAAAGATGCGAACGACGCGCTGGCCGATTGGTTCGAGCCCGGCAAGCGAGAGGAATGTTTCAACTGCCATGTCTCGCATCAGTCTGAGCGTCCCCCAGAGGAGATCGCAGCGGACCACGCAGGCATTCAATGCGAGCGCTGCCATGGCCCTGGACAAGGTCATCTCCAGGCAGTCGCGGAGGGACGCAAACCGGGCGCGCTGGCTATTCGGCATCCCGGCCGCGCCATAGACGAGGAACAGTATCGTTTTTGCGGCGAGTGCCACCGCTTACCGCCCGCCAGTTTTGACGCTGAGGCGTTCGACAAAATCGTCCAGGACCCGGTGAGCATTCGCTATCCGGCGCGGCGGCTGGTGTTGAGCCGGTGCTTCAACGAGGGAACAGGACAATTGAAATGCACGCTCTGCCACAACCCCCATGGACAGCCGACAGTGACGAGGGCTGACTACGATTCAAAGTGTATCGACTGTCATGCAGCTGCAAACCCCAAACAGTCTCATTGTTCTGTTTCGAAGAACGATTGCATTACCTGCCACCTGCCGCGCAAGTCGCTGATGAAGCATCTCGATTTCGCCGATCACTGGATTCGCGTCGTTCGAGTCGGCGGCCCGAAAAACTAACCTTTCGCTCGACCCAGAGCTGCCGAGACGCCGGGAGAATGGTCGGCCCGTCGTCAGCGATCAGGCGGATTTCCTCCCAATGGTCATATCCAGGCCACTTTTGTTTATCTCTTTCTCCAGCGCACGAAACTCTGGATCACACGTATAGATCTCAGCTCTCTCATCCCGGCTGACCTTTCGAGAAAACCGCAGCTTGGCCGGGCCAGCCGCCTGCCGCGCCAGCCGCGTTTTGCGGGAACACTCTAAGCTTGATCGATCGCCTCAGCCACGCGGTTTGCCGAACGCGTGGCCGCTTCCTGCCCCCAACTGAGGTTGTCCGCATAAGCCCCGGCGAAGTGAATGCGACCGTGAGGCTCGATGACCTTTGGCCAATACCTGGGCAGTTCTCCCGGTGAATAGTAAATGCGCTCGCAGGCCATGGCCCAGGGATCATGACCCCAGTCCACCACGATGGCCTGTTCAATATCCTCCGACTTGCCTGGATAATACTTACGGAAGGCTTTCAATGCTTGCTCGGCCGAGGTTGATGCCGTTGCGCCTCCGAGCAGAAGGCCTCTGGAAGTTTGGATCTCCTCGGCCGTTCTCCAGGTTTCATACAGATTCAGATCTGAGAATTCAATGTTGGCGCTGATCTCATCCTTGCTCCAAAACGGGGTCCGTGACTGTAAGATGACTCGTGAAACTGTCAAATAGGGCATATTGCGAATGATGTAGCTCCTGTCTGCCGGCCAGTCTGGACTCACGGGAAGGCGGCGCAACATCACCAGTGACATGCAGCACACCAGGTAATCACCCTCGATTTTCTTCTCCTGTCCGAACTCAAGGTAACGAACAGTGACGCCGGTCTTGCCGTGCTCAATTCCGCTTACTGGACAGCCTAGTCGAAGCCGCTCTCCCAGCCTGGCGGCAAAGGTGTCTGTCATGAGCTGGTTTCCACCTTTGATGCGGTAAAGCTTGGGCGGAACGAAAGGAACGCCTCGCAGCTTCAGTATGGCGGCGTGCCATACAATGTGGAGTGCAGAACTGGTGTTCTCAAAGAAACTCGAACCCAGGATGGCCCGCAGGGCGGCTGTCGAAGCTCCATCCCTCTTGAGCAGATCGGTGATTCTCATTGAATCCAAATGATTCAGTTTTGCATTGAACGGCTGATACTCGTTTTCAAAGCTATCCAGATAGGGGCCAAGGTAAAGCATTGGCAGTTCCCACCAGGGATGGCGAACCAGGTAGTCGATTTCTCGTTGATTCAAACCCAACTTCTTGAGAACACCGGGATCAGCCAGCATCTCTTCCGTGTACATCTTCCCTTCAATGAAGCGCAAGATGTTGTCCCGACGCGGATAGAGAAGAGTCGGCAAGTCGAACTCCTTGACGTAGCCACGATAGAGGTCATAGCCGGGTACCGTGAAGTGCTCAGCGCCAGCATCTGCGTAAAGGCCGTCGGCCAGCGGATCGCGGATGGTCCGGACATGTCCTCCGGCTCGCCCCGACGCCTCCAACACGATGACTTCATGACCTCGTTTCATCAGCTCATAGCCACAGCACAATCCACCGATTCCAGCGCCGGCGACAATCACTTTCTTGGTTGGCCTGGCTTGGCCTCGAGCCCCGTCTGCTGACAAGGCTTGAGTCAGAGCAAGTCCTGACAGTTTTAGGAAGTCTCGTCGATGAAGGTCATTCATGATGAGGTGATCAGCCTCCGGTTGAGAATGGCGAGAACTCAACAAGATGTCACGAAGCAACAAAAATCAAGGGGCGTTGAGTCTTCATCGGATGTGTCGCAGATCGCCGCGACGCCGCAGGAAAATACCTCCAAAACCTCTGGGAGAACAGGCTCCCACCACCGCCTTCCCGCTACTGGTGAGCACCTGGAAAAGCCCGGGTTCTGAGGCGCATTTTCATATTGTGCCGCATGAGAGTTCCGGGGCAAGATCAAAAAAAAGGGCGCTGTCGAAGACAGCGCCCTCGGAAGAGTCAAACATTCTCGGCCCATTCAGAAGAAAATCTTTGCGCCGACCTGAATGTTTCGAGGAGAGCTGACATTGCCGTTCCACATCCCGAAGTTGGGACTCGAGACATCGTTATTAAAGGCTCCGGTGCCAGCTGTGTTGGTGCCGACATTGTTAAAGTTGTGCCAGTTCCAAAGATTGAAGAACTCGGCCCGGATTTGGATGGTTACTGTTTCTGCAATGCGCGTGTTTTTTATCAGACTGAAGTCGTGATTGGAGAAACCAAAACCCCTTAGGTCGGTTACACGAGGTCCGCTGCCGTAGTAAAAATTAAAACTGTCGGCAGATTCGAAAGCATCCCTGTTGAAGAGCGGTTGGCTGGGCTCGAAGTTGCCCTTATCCTGAGCGAACGGGTCAGCTCCCGGCTTGATAGCCGGGATACAACCGACTCGGAATTGGCTGGGCACGTTGCACTGGCCGGAGCGGAAGAAGAAAGGAATGCCCGAGGAAGCTCTGAAGACATTGGATATCTGCCAGCCTCCAAGGAGTTTGTCGACGACACCTCCCTGACTTAAGAAACGCTTTCCTTGACCAAATGGAAGCTCATAAGTCAGCGCCACCGAAAGAACCTGCGGGGAGTCACCAACCGAAAGCCCCTTGTTGCGCTGCCGTTCGTAAGGAGAAATCACTCCCACAGCTCCACTCCAAGTAAACGACTGCTGCGTGTTCTCGGAGGTGGTCAGCAACTTGGAAAGGGTGTAAGAGGTGAGCAGCCACAGTCCGTCCGAAAATCGCTTCTCAGCCTTAAGCTGGAAGGCGTGGTAGGTAGAGTTGCCAGCGTTCTCGTTCAAGCCCAAGAGAGCACCGCAATACTGAGGGTACGGCAAAAGTGCCTGGGCGACCGTGGGGCCACAACCGCTCATTTGTTCCACCCAGCCCGGATAGGGAATGGGAACGCCGTTTAGCACAGTCTGGCCCGGCTGGAACTGGTCATAAAGTCTCTCTCCCATGGAGAGAAGTTGTGGATCCAGAGCATTGAGAGGGGCTGTTTGGGAAGCCAGGCGGGTCCCCTTGTTCCCGACGTAGGCTGCGCTGATGGAAAGATCGTTGCCAAACTGGTGTTCGATGGTCAAGTTCCACTGTTGGGAGTAGGAGAGGCGGTTGGCGTCGAACGGGCGATAGTTTGGACCGCTCTGACCGTTGAGATAGCCCGGGTCAATGAAGGGAGGGCGCTGGAAGTCTTGTGGAAATCCATCGCTCAGGCGAAAAGCAGGTGTGAAGCCGCCGTCCGTGCTGCCGAAGCCTTGAGTCTTGTTGAAGCCGTCTTGCACGATTCCTCCGCCCCAGCCAGGATAGAAAGCTTGCGTATAGAAGATCCCGTACCCAGTCCGAACGACCGTTTTCGGAGTCACCTGGTAGGCAATCCCCAAACGGGGAGCAAACCCTTTCTTCCAGGTTTCCTCAGGATGCCGTACTCCTGCGCTGGCAGCTCCGTAGCCGGTTCCGGCGAAAGCCAGGCGGCCTGGCCGGTTGGCAGCACCAGGATTGGGACCGAAGTCGAAGAATGAGGTCCGGTCAAACTTTTCCACGGACGGACTGTACATGTCCCAACGAAGACCATAGCTGAGACTGAGCTTGGGTGTCACCTTCCAGGTGTCGCCGAAGTGGGCGATCCAAACATCCGCGCGCGGGTACCATGAAGAATTGGTGCGGAAGTCTGCGGTAGCGTTGTTCACTTCTTCCAGCAGGAAGCTGGCTATGGCGTTACCGCTATTGACCCCTCGCAAGCCCGTGGTGAGAGGGATAAAGTTGAAAGTTCCTGAAGAATTGGCGGTACTATAGCTATTCAGCGTCACCCATCGGTACTCGCCGCCGAACTTGAAGGTGTGTCTTCCCTTTACCCAGGTGAATAGGTCATTGATCACCGCTGTGGGGCGAAATCCTCCGCCCCCAGCGTTTCCGCCATAAGGCGTATACTGGTTCGCGGCACCGGGTGCAACCAGAAAGTTGATCCGTGGCTGATGCTCATTGGAGGCCACTCCGGCAATCTGAGGAACAGCCTCTAGGTAGCTATCGCTGATATTAACCTCACGAGTATTCAGATCGAGATAACCTACGGCCAAGTGATTCAGCTTGGTGGGGCTGAAGGTATGATCCCAGTTGAGCCGGTTTACGAAACTATAGTTCGGCTCCCGAAAATTGATGGTACTGATTTCGGGCGGCAGGTCTGACTGGGTGAACGGGTGTGTGCCGCGATAACGCACCACCACATTGAACTGGTCTTTCTCACGGAAGTGGTGGTCCACCCGAACGTCCCAGGCATTGGAATTGGCAAAAGCGATTTCGGTGAGAGGAACCGGAACCTCGTAGTTGTCCAACAGGCCTGGACGGTTTGGCTCGGGAACGAATTGGAGCCACCTCTTGGCTAGTGAGTTGGCAATTCGATTGGAACAAATCACGTTTGGGGTTCTGCCGTCGCAGCCCATGAACTGATCGCGTGTCCCATCGGACCGGGTAGTGGCAGGATCGTAGATCGGAAAGGGCCACTCGCTGAAGTCACCGTTGCGCATCTTCATCGTTGGCAGGCTAAGAATGGGTTTCCTGACGCCGCCTACAAAACGGTATCCTTCGAAATTCACAAAGAAGTATGTCTTGTTGCGGTCCGAGTAAAGCCCGGGAATCTTAGCGGGACCACCCACATAAGCCCCGAAGTCGTGCTCCAGATCCTTTGGCCGGTCAATCGTGCCAAACGGTCGAGCATTCAACACCGTGTTGCGGTGGTACCAATACCCACCACCGTGGAACTCACTGCTTCCCGACTTTGTGGTAGCAGTAATGACCGACGAAGTGGTGGAACCGTATTGCGGCTCGTAGTTGGATGTCAAGATGCTCACTTCGCCCACGCTTTCAGGAGACACGGGAAAGTCGGTATAGATGGAAACCATCCCACTCTGGTTGAGCAAGCCTTGCTGCATGGAAATACCGTCCAGCACCGCCTCATCGCCGGACTGCAATCCCCCATTGACGCGGGCGTTGAATGGGTTAGCGGTACTTCCCGTATTGACTCCGGGCTGCAAAATAATGAACGACGCGGAGGAGCGTACCGCACCAGAAACGAGCAAGGGAAGCGCCTGGATTGATTCCGGAGTGATAGCGCCCTTGAGCTCGGCGTTATCAAAATTCAGGGGAGAAGCATCAGCGTTCACCTCGACGGTCTGCGTTTCTGCACCCAACTCGAGCTTGATATCCAGCCTCACAGAGTCATTAATGCTGAGCTCAACTCCTCTCTGCACAAACTCACGGAAACCCTTAGCCGCAGCCTTCAGTTCGTAAGAACCCCGCTGCAAATTGGGGAAAGCGAAAAGGCCGTCGGGCCCCGTTGTGGCCTTGGCCACCGCTCCGGTAGCCACGGCCGTCAATGTTAGATCGACATCGGGAACCGAGGCACCGGTTGGATCGGTTACCGTGCCACTGATGGAAGCGTTGAAACTCTGTCCCAAACCTGACGCAGGCAGGAGCGTCAGGACCAAAATTAGGACGCAAAAAGTAACGAGCCACCTCAAACCACCGAATCGCCCGAGTGGCAGGGCAATACGCTCTCCGAGAATTTGATTGAATTGGGAACTTCTTCGCCGCCTTGTAGGACTCGAAGGTGCTGCTAGCATCTGAAGCCTCCTGACTATAGATAGTTCTAACTAGACTTTCCCTCAGCCCATCACTGGATACACCACAGCCCAAAACGTCGGGGCCGGTGCTCACAGCTCTGCCCGAGGAGACAAAGCGCCCTGAGCGATTTCGAAGTCGAAAAGGGCGACGTCAAAACGACGTTCGAAATCCTTACATTTTCAGGCTGCTATGACATATGTATGACAATTCGAGGGTTTTAGCAACAGGAGAGATTTATTGAGCGGACGAAATAGCTAAACCGCAGCGGCGTGGTGAGTTAAGTTGAATAATTTCCGAGATTTCGCGTGCTGGCGATCGCTCTCTTGTTTGAGCGCCCAATAATCCTGGGCTGTTGCGGATCTCTCGCCAGGGATAAGGAGCGCCTGCCTCCGCAGATGTCAGCGTTGAGCAAGGTTTGCGCGGTTAGAGACCATCATGATGACGCGCTAAGAAGATTCTGGCTGACAATCCTAAAGACGAAATCGACCGCTACACTGCTGATGTGAGAGATCTGGAGCCGAAACCTAAGGCTCTCAGACGAACCGAGTGAGGATTGTGTGGCTGAAAAAAACCAGATTCAAGCCTTCCTAGCCAACTCGGCCCATTCCTGAGCGAGAGGCGTCATTCTTCCGTCCTCCAGCCTTTGGCGCCGCGTTCAAGGTCGCGGATATCGACGGTATAGTTTCCCGATCCTTTCTTTTGGCTCCTGTCCAAGATATCTTTGGCGCGAGTGCTCAATTCTTTAGCCTCGGATTTTCGTTTTGTCTCTCGCAGAAGAGTGGCGTAGCTTTTCAAGGTGACGGCTACTTCAGGGTGATCAGGGCCGAGTCTCTTTTCACGGATAGCCAGAGCGTCTCTAAAGAGTGGTTCGGCCACGGCATAGCGATGTAGTCTCAGGTAAAGCTGCGCCAGGTTGCTAAGGCTCTTTGCCACAGCTGGGTGCTCAGGGCCCAAGGTCTTTTCGCAGATTGCCAGAGCCTGCCGATAGGACCTTTCGGCCTTATCGTATTTTTGTTCGTTCTGGTACAGGGTGCCGAGGTTGTTGTGCACCGCACCTACGTCTGGGTGGTCGGTTCCCAGGAGCTGGTTGCGGATGATCAAGGAGCGCTCATACAGCTGCTCAGCCTTGGAGTTCCTGCCTTCATCTTGATAGAGTGACGCCAGATTATTCAGCACCGTGGCCAGGCTCAGGGGTTCGGCTCCCGGAGCTTTCTCCAAGATCGATATCGCGCGCTGCAACCATGCTTCGGCCTCTGCGAATCGACCCAACTGATGAGAGAGTTGGCCCAAGTTATTCATGCTGTTGGCAACTTCCTGATGTTCCGGCCCCAGAAACTTCTTTCTAATGGCAGAGCGAACGCTGGTAGAGTGCCTCGGCTTCGGCGTACTTGCCTTGGGCGTAATAGAGCGTTGCCAGATTATTTAGACTCTGAGCAACGTCGGGTTGATTGGATCCCAGATTCTGTCGAATGGTGAGCGAACGCTGAAGAAGCAGGGATTCGGCCTCGGTGTAGCGGCCCTTGGGTGCGGCAAAGTTCACCGAAGTTGTTCAGGATATCGGCAAGCCTGAAGTCCTCTGGATCGAGTGCCTTCTCTGCGATGGCCAAGGCTCGCCGGAAAAGCGGCTCAGCTTCAGCGTATCGACCTTTTTTGACGTAGATTACAGCCAAAGCGTTCAGGCTCTCGGCCAGACGTGAATCTTCAGGACCCAACTCTTGGGCTTGAGCAAGAGCAGCCAGATAGGTTTTCTCGGCCTCCTCATAACATCCCTGTTCTCGCAAGCGGTGGCCTCTATCCATCTTTTCCTGCCACAGTGTGTCCTGGGCCAGTCCACTACCCAATGCGGATAAGAGGAAGCAGACGCCCAAGCCTAACGAATAACTCCTAAGTTCTTTTTTGCACGGAAGCATCGTTTCCTCCTGTGAAAATCCCTCCTGGGAGGGGCAGAGGGCCTCCCCCTTCTAGCGTGGGTGTTTCTGCCTCACATTCAACTCACCTCTGCACCCCTCCCAAAAGGGGAATCGCTCCATTTTCTTTCGTGGTCGTGCCGCCCGGCGGCATGAGAGGCACCTAGGAAAACCACTTTTGCCAGCGGTTGGCGACAGTAACACTCGGTAGGAGGAAAGTCCTGAAACTCCTATCAAGAGTCCCTCAAAAGCCCGTCAAATTTCGATCAAAACGGTGATAGACTGTGATCCATCGCACCGGTCAGAGCTCCCTGTAGGTAAAGTGGGTATGCAGAACGCTTCACACGCTGTTTATTCCTTTGACGATTTCACGCTCGATCTAAGTCGTGGGTGCCTGCTTCGCGATTCTCGCAAGGTAAAACTCCGCAACAAGAGTCTCGAGGTACTCACCTACCTGGTCGAGAACAGAGGCCGGCTGATTGGTAAAGAAGAACTGATCGGAGCGGTGTGGCCTAATTCGTTCGTGAGCGATGAATCGGTGTCGCAGTGTTTGATGGAAGTCCGGCGGGCTCTGAGCGACGACTCCCAGCGCTATGTTAAGACAGTCCCGCGACGGGGCTACATTTTCGACGTGGAAGTGAGGGAATCAGGAAAGGAGAAAGTTCTCAAGACAAAGCCGTTAGAGGTTGAAGTAGGGAAGGACCGTCTACCGACGCTGAACGAAACGTATGTTGAGGGTGAAGGCATTGGCGTCGTCATCGAAGAGCATAAGGAGACGGTCAACCAAGCCGAGTATGCTCAAGTTGAAAGAGCACTCGCTGGTCGCCCCAGTGAGACCTGTTCTCAAATGGCAAGCGGAGTCGCTGGCGTGGCCAGCCTGGTGGGGAAACGGCGCAACCAGCCTGGACTTCGGGCCACGCTTGTGGCAGCTGCGCTGGCAGCAGTGGTAGGCGCAGCGGCCTTGGCGGTCTCATACGTCATAGCGCCCCTGCCGCCGCCCAAGGTTTTGCGCTACGTTCAGATAACGAATGACGGTCGGCAGAAGCTTGCTCCCTCTCAATATACATTACCCTTGCTGTCTGATGGCTCGCGCCTTTATTGCGGTGAATTAGAAGCAGGCCGCTCCATCCTGGTTCAGGTCTCCACCACAGGGGGCGAGACGGTTCCTCTGATGATGCCATTTCGTAGTGTCTTTCCCTCGGCTATCTCCCCAGACCGGTCTCAGCTTCTGGTTATTGTGGGCCATGATCCGCGATACTACAGGCTCTGGTTCTTCCCCTTGTTGGGTGGGTCACCGCGGCGCTTGACGGACCTACCAGCATTCGATGGAGCCTGGTCTCCGGAT
Source organism: uncultured Acidimicrobiia bacterium (assembly GCA_963752385.1). Taxonomy (GTDB): domain Bacteria; phylum Acidobacteriota; class Terriglobia; order Versatilivoradales; family Versatilivoraceae; genus CAVVYL01. The sequence goes on from CAVVYL010000045.1 coordinate 536,792, forward strand.
GGGCAGAAGGTAGTTTACGTCGGCACCCACTCTAGTTTGTACCTGGCCAGAAGTGATGGAAGCGACCCTCGTAAGTTGGTGAGTGTTCCCAACCTGGGCGGATGGGTTCGCTGGTCGCCCGACGGTCGCATTTTACGCTTTTCAGTGTCCGACGACGGAACTGGTGCGGATTCCTTATGGGAAGTTTCTGCCGATGGGACCAATCTTCATCCCTTGCTTCCTGGCTGGAGCAAGCCGTTTTCAGAGTGCTGTGGCGATTGGACACCCGATGGGAAATACTTCCTCTTCCAGGCTCAGCGTGACGGCATGACGAGCATATGGGCAATGCGGGAAAAAGGCGATCTCTTTCGCAAGCCTAACCGCCAGCCAGTGCAGCTGACCGCAGGGCCGATGAGCTTTTTTGCTCCGCTTCCAAGCACTGATAGCAAGAAGCTCTTCGTAGTTGGCGTACAGGCGCGTGGCGAGCTGGTGCGTTATGACGCGAAATCTGACGAGTTTGTGCCCTACCTTGCAGGGATTTCAGCCGAGCACCTGGACTTTTCCAGAGATGGAGAGTGGCTAACCTATGTTGCTTATCCGCAAGCGACCGTGTGGCGAAGGAAAGTGGATGGCAGCCAGCGGCTTCAGCTCACTTTCACTCCGATGAGAGCTGTTCTGCCGCGCTGGTCGCCCGATGGAAAGCAGATTGTCTTTATGGGCTCCTGGCCTGGTAAACCCTGGAAGATTTATCTGGTTTCAAGCGAGGGAAGCGCTCCCCAACAATTGATACCCGGAGAGCGAAATGAAATTGCTCCAAGCTGGTCACCGAACGGTGACGCACTCGTGTTCGGACGCCATCCCTTACTTGAGAGTGGTGACGATTTCATTCAGCGCCTTGATCTCAAGACTCATCAAGTTTCAACGCTATCGGGTTCCAAGGGTTGTTATTTTCCAGTCTGGTCGCCCGACGGACGCTACGTTGCAGCGAGGAAAGATAGCAAGTTGGTGCTTTTCGATTCGACGACCCAGAAATGGGAGGACCTGGCCAGCGTCGGCGGATTCCATAAGAGTTGGTCGAGAGACGGGAAGCACCTTTACTTTGTCAGCCACTTGGGAAACGAGAGCGTCATCTTTAGTGTGGGGATCGCTAATCGAAAGGTGGAGCGGATGGCAAGCCTGAAGGATCTCCAGCGGGTATTTGGCACTTGGTACATGTGGTTTGGTCTCTCGCCAGACGATTCCCCTCTACTGTTGCGTAACACCGGCAGCCAGGAGATTTACGCGCTCGACTGGGAAGCACCGTGAATTGGCGCATAATGGTTGCAGTTTACCCACTTGGGAAAGATGGAGGTCGGAGGAGTTCGGAAAAGGCGGTTGAGGAGGCTTCCTTCAGAAATGAGGAGTTGCCTGTTTCTGAGGGTGCCTGAGCTGCTTCGCCCTCTACTCGGACCTCTTGTCGGCTGGTGCGGAAGGGGACTATCGACCAAGAAGGGCTCTTTCGCCAGTGCGCTCCGCTGGTTCTGGCGGGGGTATTTGGACTGACCCTTGGGGTTGCTTCGGCCCCATCTTTCTCTCGGCTGGAGCGATCTGATGCTGGTGGCGAGCTTCCAGTAACGGAGCAAACCACAGGACGCAACGTCCCTACCCCAAGTATCTCGGTGTTTGATTTGTTGGGTTGAAGGATCTTAGGGCTAAGCTCTATCAATCGCTTCGGCCACGCGGTTGGCAGAGCGGGTAGCGGCCTCCATCCCCCAATCGAGGTTGTCCGCATACGCTCCAGCAAAATGAATACGTCCGTGGGGCTCGATGATCTTGGGCCAAAACTTGGCCAATGTTCCTGGGAAGGCAACCCGTTCACAAGCTGAAGCCCAAGGATCGTTGGGCCAGTCGACCACTCGAACCTGCTCGATGTCTTCGGATTTGCCAGGATAGAACTGGCGAAACGTGGCCAAAGCGCGGTCAGGATCGGCGCTACCTGAAGCGGATCCCACCAGCAGCCCACGACGCGTGGGAACCTCTTCGGCCATATTCCAAACGCTGGAGAGAGCCGATTCGTCAAAATCCAAATTGGGAACCACACCATCCCTCTCCCAAAAGCGAGTACGTGATTGGAATATAGGCCGAGACTGGGAGTAGTAGCGTGTTTCGTGAATTACCCGCTTCTTATCCTCTGGCCAGTCGGGTGTCACGGGCAGCTTCCGGAGTTGAACAAGAGAAATGCAACTGACCAGGTAATCGGCTTCTAATTCTTTGGTCTTGCCAAACTGCCGGAACTCCACCTTCACTCCTGTTTCGCCGTGACCGATCGCGGTAACTGGAGATCCCAGATACACCCGTTCACCCAGCCTCTCTGCGAAGGCGTCGGTCATCTTCTGATTTCCGCCCTTCAAACGAAACACCTGGGGAGGCCAAAGCGGGACTCCTCGGAGTTTCAGGATCGCCGCATGCCACAGCGCCTGCAAAGCGGAGCTATTGCTACCAATAAAGCCGATAGCTGCGGGTGAGGCTCCTTCCTTCTTCAGCAGATCTGTGAGGCTAATATCGTCCAGGTGGTTCAATCTCGCATCGAACGGGCGGTATTCGTCCTGAAAGTTGTCGAGGTAGGGCGAATAGTAGAGCAGCGGCAGCTCCCACCATTGGTGCCGGGTGAGGTAATCGACTTCTCGCTGGTTGAATTCAAATCCGGCCAGCACTTGGCGATCCGCCAGCATCTCTGGCGTGTACATCTTGCCGCCAATGAACCTCATGACGTTGGGCCGGCGCGGATACGGCAACGCGGTGAGGTTGAATTCCTTCACGTACTGCCAGTAACGATCATATCCCGGCTTGGTGATATGTTCGGCTCCGCCGTCGGCGTAGAGACCCTCCATCAAATGATCGCGAACCGTAAACACATGGCCGCCCGTTCTGCCCGCAGCTTCCAGCACCGTGACATCGTGCCCTCGTTTCTTCAGTTCATAAGCACAGCACAGCCCGCCGATGCCCGCTCCGGCGACAATCACTTTCTTCGTGCGACCCGACTGCGCGCGGAGTTGTGGCGCTGCCAGGTTTGAGACAAGACCGGCGCCAGCGAGTTTCAGGACCTCACGACGGGTTAACGCAGATATTAGCGGCTTGCCCATGGTGACAACCTCGTCAAAGAATGGCGACTCGTCGCTGTTCATATCACTTGAAGTGATAGACGTAGTGGCAGCGTGTTCTCCGGTTGGCTGGCTCAAATCTTGACAAAGATCCTTTTCTGGTACAGCCAGTAACAGATGGTCCACAAGGCACCCCAAACCACGAAGCTGGTGACTACTGATGCCGGCAGCGCTCCTGTCCAACCAAAGATTCCCGTCGTAAAGGGCCTCACGATCTTGTCAAGCCATTCAGCGCCCCCCGTTTCGGTGAACAGATAAATAAGCAGAGAGTTCATACCAACGTAGACAAAGAACCTCGGCCATTTCTGAAACTTCTTCACATCAACCAGCCAATAAGAAAGGGCCAGAGCCAGCAGGCACCATCCGCCGCTGACAATCACAAATGAACTGGTGCAGATGCGCTTGATGATTGGCGTCACAGGATCGAGGGCATAGCCGACCCCCACGCCAATCAGGCCAGCGATAATGAGGATCTTGATTTTCTGCCAGGCGGTCCGCTCACTTTTGAGAAGCTGACCGGCCAGCACGCCCCACATGGTATGTGCAGTGGTGGGCACTGCATTGAAGGCTACCCAGTGACCTCCCGAGAGCTTGCCCATCAACAAGAGATCCACGTAAGAGCCAAAGTTATGATCCGGCACAAAGGGCTGATTGAAACCGGCTACTGGCCATAACCGATAGACCAGTTCAGTGACTAACAGCAGCCCGAACGTGAAAGCGATCTGTATCGGAGTCGACTTTCTCATCATCAAAAACGCAACCAGATAGGTGAAGGAAAGCTGAGCCAGCACATTCCATAACTCGAACGTGATCCTGCCGGGGCCAATGCAGTAGAGTGCCCAACCGAAGAAGAGGAGCCAGAAGGAGCGCTGGAGCGCATGACGAAAAGTCGCCCCCCAAGTGTCGCCCTGCTCCCAGCGCTTGCCGATCGAAAAGGGCATCGCGACACCAACGATGAACATGAAGAAGGGCTGGATCAGGTCCCAAAATCGCAGTCCGTTCCAGGGATGATGATGGAATTGTGTCCCGATTGCGCTAACGAATGTGCCGCTGAGCTCAGGAGCAATCAGCAACTCATAGATACGCGTGCCTTCGCCAATCAGCAGGAACATGGTGAAGCCGCGAAAAAAATCAAGCGACATCAGGCGGCCCTGAGACGCCAAGCCAATGTCAGCAGACCGGGCACCGGCAGTTGTCTTCTCTGATCGCGGCTGAACGTTGTCAGCAGTCCCCACTTTGATTTCCATCGTTGAGTTCCTTTTCGTTAGGCTCAGATCGCTTTCACAGAAATGCACGGCGGCAGCACTTCCCGCCACTGGAACGCTTGGGCAACGGCTGGGGAGAAGTTTTGCGGAAGGCAATCCGGAGGTGCAATGAAGTGCTACCTCCGGATGGTCGCGACTCGGCATCCGGAGTTAGAACTCCAACCGGACCCCGAACTGGATGTTCCGTGGCGGAGAGACATTCCCATTCCACATCCCAAAGTCCGGACTGGCCAAGTCGTTGACAAAGGCCGTGTGGGAGTCTGACCCGCCAGACCCTCTGGTGTTGAAGATGTGCCAATTGAACAGATTGAAGAACTCAGCCCGGAACTGGAATCTTACACTCTCGCCAATTCCGATGTTTTTGAAAATGGCGAAGTCCGTGTTCTGGTAGGCAAAACCCCTCACATTGGAAATGCGCGGCCCGACCCCGTAGTAGAAGTTAAAGCTCTCGATGGGTTCGAAGGCATCCCTGTTGAAGAGAGGCTTGTTGACGTCAAAGTTATCCTTGTCTTGAGCGAAGGGATTCGCTCCAGGCTTGATCGCGGGAATGCATCCTTGCTCGCCGATTCTGAACTGCTCGGGAACGTTACACTGGGTCGAGCGGAAGAAGAACGGCAGACCCGAGGACGCCCGGTAGGTGCCGCTCACTTGCCAGCCACCAAGAATCTTGTTGGATACTCCACCGCCGCTGGCGAATCGTTTCCCAGCCCCGAAGGGGAGGTCGTACACAAAGGCTACGGAAAACACTTGGGGAACATCATCCACTGCCAGAGCCTTGTTGCGCTGGCGCTCAAAGGGAGAAATGACCCCACTTGCTCCACTCCAATTCAGCGCTTCAGCGCCCTGATTGGTTTGGTCCGATGTGGTCAGCAGTTTGGACAAAGTGTAAGAGGCAAGCAAGAAGGTGCCATTGGAAAAACGCTTTTCCGCTTTGACCTGGAACGAATGATAGGTCGAATTACCGGCGTTTTCGTTCAAGCCGTTGAGATCGTCACAAAATTGCGGGTAGGGCAGAAGGGCCTGGGCCACCGAAGGGGCGCAACCAGTCATCTGTTCACGCCAGCCGGCGTAGGGGATGGGCACACCGTGTAGTTCCGTCTGACCCGGTTGAAATTCGTCAAAGAGCTGATTGCCCATCGAAAGGAGTCTTGGATCTAAAGCATTGAGATGGGCTACGTTGGAAGGGACACGCGTCCCCTTGTTGGCGACGTAGGCCAAACTCAAGACCAGCCTGTTTTGAAGTTCGTGCTCGATGGTCAGGTTCCACTGTTGGGAGTAGGGAAGACGGTTCGCATCGAAGGGTCGATAGTTGACGTTTTGCCCATTCCGAGCGCCACCGTCGATAAATGGGGGACGGGTGAAGTTTTGTGGGAAGCCCTGACTCAGCAAAAAAGCCGGTTGCAGTCCGCCCTGAGAGCTGGAGAAGGATGCGTTGGTATCGAAGCCATCGCGGTTAATGCCACCACCCCACCCCGGATAGTAAGCTTGTGCGTAGAACAGGCCGTAGCCGGTGCGGATGACGGTTTTCGGGCTTAAACTATAGGCAATGCCCAGCCGAGGCGCAAAGCCTTTATGGAACGTCTCCTCAGGGTGGCGATCGCCAAAGCTGGCTGCACCATAACCGCTTCCAGCAAAAGCCAAACGGCCAGGCCGCCCTCCGGCAGCGGGATTCGGACCAATGGGATCAAAGAAGGAGGTTCGATCCCATTTCTCCACCGACGGTCGAAACATATCCCATCTCACGCCATAGTTGATCGTAAGCTTCGGAGTGACCTTGAGCGTGTCTCCGAAATGGAAAATCCAGGCGTCAGACCGTGGATACCATGAACTCACCGTACGGAAATCCACGTTCGCATTGTCAACAGCCTCCAGCAGGAAGCTGGCGATCGGACTGCCACTGTTGATGTTACGCAGACCCGTAGCGCCGCGACCAAAATCGAAAGTGCCTGACTCGTTGGTGTTGGTACGGTTGTTTTCTCCCAGATTACGGTATTCGCCGCCAAACTTGAAAGTGTGTCTTCCTTTGACCCACGTGACCAGGTCGTTGACAATATAGGAGGGCCTACTCGTAACGTTCTTCGTGTTGATGCCTGCATCGTTCCCAAATTGCTGGAAGTCGTCGCTGAAGGTGATGACGGAAGGGTAGTTGTTGCTAGCCACACCCGCAATCTGGGGTAATTCGTTCGCATATTCTGCATTGATCGAGCCATAACCCTCAAACCTGTCCAAATAACCCCCAGCAAAATGGTTTAACAAGGTGGGACTGAAAGTGTGATCCCAGTTGAACCGATTGACAAACGAGTATTGAGGCGCGGTAAACACTTCTTCGCAGATCTGAACGGGCAAACGGCAGTTGAACTGAGGGGCGGCTCCTTGATAGTACATGGACCCACTGAAGTGGTCGCGCTCTCCCACGTAATGATCGCCCTTTATTAGCCAGTTATTGGTCCGGCCCAGCAAAACGTCTGGGATGGGGGTAGGAATCAAGTAGTTGTTTATGGCGCCGTCGTTTGTCGGTGTCGGCAAGAAGCTAAACCACTGCTTGGCGAGCGAGTTCTGAATTCTGTCTGGGCAGATCACGTTCGGAGTGTTTCCGTTGCAACCCATGAACTGATCACGAACCACTTCACCGTTCACAATACGCGTAGTGGCCGGATCAAAAATGGGAATCAAGTTCCCGGTTTCAGAATCCCTCCAGTCGCTGAAATCGCCGATTCGGTTCTTCAGAGATGGGATAGAAATGGTCTCACGCGTGGCACCGCCGGCAATCCGAAACGCCTCGAAATTGACATAGAAGTAACTCTTTCGCTTATCCGACCAAATCCCGGGGATGTTCTTGTCTCCCCACCGGACTGGGCCGCCGATATAGCCGCCAGGGTTATTCTGAAGATTAACGGGTCTCGTGTCGGCCCCGAACTGACGTGCATTGAGGACCGTGTTCCGATGGAACCAATATCCACCTCCGTGAAATTCGTTGGTCCCTGACTTGGTGTTAGCAATAATCACGGCAGACGTAGTCGCCCCATACTGAGGTTCATAGTTGGCAGTCAGCACCTTCACTTCGCTCACCATGTCGGGGGTGTACTGAAAGTCGCCATGAATCGAGATCATTCCGGTCTGGCTCATCATGCCTTGTTGCATGCTCACTCCATCTACGATGGCTTCGTCACCGGAGGCCAAGCCACCATTAATGCGGGAATCGAACGCGTCGTTTCTCCCCCCGGTACTGACTCCTGGCATGAGAATGGCAAAGCTCGCCGCCGAGCGAGGCTTTCCTCCAAGCAGGATCGGCAATTGCTGGATTGTCTCCGGGGCGATACCTTCCTGCCGGGTACCCGTCTCAAAGTCCAGCGGCGAGGCATTCGCCAATACCTCGACCGTCTGCGTCTCGGCGCCAAGTTCAAGTTTCAGCTCCAAACGGGCCGACTGGTTCACCAGAATTGAGATTCCTCGCTGGACAAAATCCCTAAAGCCCGAGGCGGTGGCCTTCAATTCATAGTTGCCGGCCTGCAGGTTAGGAAACGAGTATAGCCCGTCGGGTCCCGTTGTGGCGGTGGCTGTAAAACCGGTGTCGATATTCGTCAAGGTCAAACCGACATTCGGCATCATTGCGCCGCTTGGATCAGCCACTGTCCCGCTCAGTGATCCGCGCAAGCTCTGCGCCCAGCCGGCAACCGTCATAAGCGCCAGCACTAGGACTAACGCCGAAACTTTGAAGTATTTTACTGACATTGGAGGCCTCCTGGCTTTGACTTAGCTCTGGACTCTACCTACTGAGGATTGGAGACCACTCGAAGAAGCGACCTGCCTGATTCAAGAGTGGCCTTCGACTTTATCTGGTGATCCTGCACCTCCGAGGAACCCGGCAGACACAGAGTCTGTCACAATTCCTTGTGCTCCCGACTGTTGGGCTGAACATCGCAAACTAGTCGATCGCCCTTGGATCAGCGCCAAAGTGGGATTCAATCCCTTCCGGCAGTTGAGGTGACCCTACCCGCGGCATACAGATCGCGCCTTTCGACACGTGTGAGTCACGGGGAACACTCAACAAACGCCATCCCTCAATATCGCAAAGGGCGACTCAAAGCGAGACGGGGATCTTTATCTTTTTTCTGGCTGCTATGACATTGTATGACAATCGGTGAATTTTCGCTACAGGGGAGTGCGATTTTTTTGTCGAGAGGCAGTGAGCCATAGAGTTAGGGCTGTCTTATGGGCTGCCTCAGAAAGTGATCCGCACGCCTACTTGGATGTTTCTCGGCTTTGTCACGGTGCCGTCCACTTGCCGAACGTGGCGCTGGAGGTCGGTATCGAAGGAAGAAGGCGCCCAGGCGCCAGAACTGCTGAAGATGTGCCAGTTCCAGACATTAAAGAATTCAGCGCGTAACTGAAGATAGCGGCTTTCTCCCCACCGTGTATCCTTCACCAGCGCCAAGTCCTGGTTGTGGTAGGCAAGCCGCGGAGACTTCGCTTGCAACCGTGCGGTTGGCCTTGATGCGACACCGAAGCCATGGCAATTCGCACTTCCGGCTCCAACAGCGTTGCCATCGGCTTTTTGAGAACCAACGAATTCAGTTCCAAGAACACAAGGTGCAGTTCAGCGCGGGACTCGTGCTCGCTCTTTTTCAAACGATGACTGCCAGAGCCCGAACCGCTCACGCGCCCTGTGACTGCGAAGTCGTATCGATTCGGCATTTCCTAACAGCCGGCTGACCGAGCGGATTTGCTCCTCGAGCTCGTTCATCCTTCGCCGGCACTCCCAGCAGCATTTCAGATGCCGCCCCACCGAGTATTCCAGCCGGCGTGACAACTCGCCGTCCAAGTGTCCGAGCAGCTGTTCGTCAATGCAATGGTTTTGAACAGGTCGCTTCATCTTCTGCCTGCTCCTGCGGCTTCAACGGTAAGCAGCTTCCTCTTTCGGCCACAGCTTTCTGCAGCTTTCGCAACGCCCGCGCCAGCAATGTGTTCACAGAATTGGGACTGATACCCAGTTGTCCGGCAATTTCCCGATACTTGAGAGCTTCCATTCGCAGCAGGATCACTTCCAGTTCCCGCGGCGTCAGAACGGCAAGCGACTTCGTTACGTCGTCCTGTTCAAAGCCAGGCTCCTTCCAGCTCGGCATCGCCGATGGCATCGAATCGAGAAATTCGAGGCTGAGGTTGTGGGGGTCCAAGCTCTGATAGCTCCTCACCTGCTTGCTGATTTGCCGCCGAATGACAACCAGGGTCCACCCCTTAGGATTCCCAATCGCCCTGCCATGCCGCAACTCGCGGTACAGCAGCATGAACGATTCCTGTACCACATCTTCGGCCAGCTCCAGACTGGATGTGAGCCGATACGCGTACCTGACGGCCGCGGAATACCAGCTCTCATACAGAGCACTGACCAGTTGTGCGGCGTGATCCCGATTCATCCAATGAGCCTCTGGGCCGGAATCCTAGCCAGGCCCAGCTGCCTATGCTCCTAATGTGTCTCGAACGACAGCTCTTCGTGACAGCAATTCGAAGAAAGTGTGACGCCAGAATAGCCGCTTCTCAAAACGACTGCAAGCTCAGAGTCAGAGTAATGAAAGTGGTGAAGATGGGGAGGCGCGAGGTTCTGCCATGACGTCAACGGGGGTGAGATGGGGGCACATCTCATTATTGGATTCCGCTGCAAAACCTTTCTTTTGGTTAGGGATCAAACACCTCACGGGAAGGACAACTAACGATCAAGTCAATACATAGTGCGAGCTTATTTGCTGCGCATTGAGCTCGTTTCCGAAACAATAGAGCATCGCCTGAAGACCCAAAGCACCCGAAAGCCCTCGGGAAAAAGGGCGGTCAGTCAGTAAGCCTTTGATTCCGACGTCCAGGTTACAGCTCGATGAGAGACTATGTCCCGCTTCATCACAACGGGATCAGCTATACTATCAGTCGAGGACCAAAATGTAGTGCTAGGCTGGGCTCTGGCAGGAACCTACTGTAGTGTGAGGGACACTAACTTATGGATTCGCTTCCAATGATGAGCGGGCCGTTGGTCTTGTGAAAACCGGCGTCCACCCTAAGAAGGAGGCTTGGTTTGGTGCCAAGCTGCAATGTCCTCTGTGTGGAGGCGATCTGAGCTCTGAGGGACTCGGGCGCTACGACGTACTCAGGTGCTACTGCAGCCTCTACCCGGTGATAGAAGGCATCCCAGTCCTTAAGTGGGGTCGCATTGGCACCGGAAGGCAGACGACGGAAGAGATCGCCCGCTGGATTCGGGCGGGACGGACCAGCGAGGCCCTTCTGGCACTGATTTCTCCGTCGAGCCCGGCCCTGGCCCCCGCCTGGGCGAATGCCCTGCCACCAATCATTGGAGTTTCCAGGTTCAGGCGCATCTTGCATGAGCGTGCAGCGCGCGTCTGGAGCCAAAACGCCAGGCTACTCCTCAACGATCAAGGCAACCGAACGACGGCCTGCCAGCTCTTCGAACTATACTTTCACAATCCAAGAAAGGGTTACGACTATTTCGCGTACCGTTTTGGCCAGCCTCGCCACTTGGTGGCTCTCTCCTTTGCGAGCTTGATTCAGCGGCCGAAGAGACCTGTTCTGGAACTGGCGTGTGGATTCGGACACATCACGCGCAGCCTGATTCAAAGAGCCGGTTCGCCGGGAGTGTTTGGCCTCGACAGCAACTTTTTTACTCTTCTTGTCGCCAGCCGCTGGATTGCACCGGGCGGTCGGTTCATCTGCTGCGACGCTGATACTTCCCTGCCGTTTCCGGACGCTAGTTTCTCTACCGTATTCTGCTCAGATGCGTTCCAGTGTTTTCGCAACAAAGTAACGGCGATTCGGGAAATGAAACGCCTACTCGAGCCCAATGGACTAATTTTGGTGACAGCTATTCGGAATTCTCTCGTCCCACAAGCGACAGGCTCCGGTGCAACTGTTCCTCCGGAAGCAGTGGGAGCACTCGTGGAGGATATGCCTCACTGCTTACTCGCCGACAGTGCGGTCCTCGAGCGCTACCTTCAGTTCAGGGGACCTGTCCTTTCATGCTCGGTTCAGCCCGATGAACTCGCGAAGAAGTCCCTCTTTTCTGTGGTTGCCACAAGACACAAGGATGTATTCCGGGATCACGGTGCTTTTGAAGAATTGCCGCATGCTGGGGACCAGTTGGCCCTCAATCCACTGTACCAGCAGGAGCCAGCGGTCGGATCGGACAAGGTGCTCCTGCGACGCGTGTTTCCCAGCACCTTCTACGAAGAGGAGAACATGGAGTGCAAAGGGTATCTGCCTGAAGCGGTCTGGATCAACCGCGACACTTTGTCAGACTTGTCTGGGGGCAGGATGAGTCCTGAAATTGATGAGATGATGCGACAAATTGTGGTACTAAGCATGCCCGAGCGCTATGGGACCCCTCGACCTGCGCCCGCCAGGTGACCTATCGGAAGAGTTTCAACGCGTCAGTGGGATGAAGTCCTATCGGTGGTTTCCGCTGACTCAGGCCTCCCCAACTTTCCGACAGGTGCAACACCTCACGACGCCCGGCTCGACCCAGCGCCGCCCCACTGCTGGACAATCTCTTGTCTTATCCCTTTTCAACTTCACCGAAGTTAGAAGCGCAACCCGCTACGTGAGTAGTCAATGGCACGACCTTCGTGCCAATTCCCTTGGTTAGGACATTGCTTGCATTCTCTTGCCTTGATAGAGACGTCCTCAACGAGCTGGACCTTCTTGCCCGTATCCCCGTCGAAGTCGAGAATTTCCGCTGAACTTTGGAGTGCGGGAGCTTGATCCCACTTTGGCTGAAGCCAGCTTGCTGGCGTGCTTTCTGCTTGAATTCCCTCAGCCACAAAAGAAAAGGCCACGTTTTACTGGCTGCCAGACGTATTGGTCAGGACCAGCTCGCTTGTATAGGCTTCTGTCTCTACCATTACGATGTTGATCGAGCCGTTGGTCGTCAGGCTGGTCGCGAGATCCATGTTGATGGTGGAGATTTGGAACTCCTGTACCACGTCCTGCGAGGCGTTCAGCGCAGCCCCGGGCGCGCTGACGGCCATAATGCTGGCACCCGCCTGTCGAGAAGGCGCATCCCAACGAATTGAGACAGGTCAACTGCTGTTATTTCTTGTAGGGGAAACCAGTAGCGTCTTGACGCTACCGATTATGCCACAGGTCGGCTCGGTATTAAAGTCTTTCGAGTCTTTCGCTCCTCTGGAGCGGGGAATCGTGATGAACAGGTGGGTGGTGACGCGTAACAATTGAATTCTCCGCAACAACGCCGACTGCACCGCCGCCCTGAGTTCGTGTTGGGCTTATCCGGATCAAGGAGAACTCGATACGAAAGCGCCGTCACCGGTTCTCTCTCCGGCCCGGCCGCCGTCGTTGACGATACTGTAAGCAATAAACGGATTTGAGCCCGCTGCTCGCGTCACGCGCGCGTATCCTTGTCTTGTCCCTGGCGCATAACGTGCGAGGATGCTATCCAACTGCTGCCATGCTTTTGCGTTGATCTGGACTTCCTCGACCATATTGACCCTCTTGCCCGTATCACCGTCGAAGAGCTCGATGCTGAAAAGGTCAGGCTTACCATCCGTTTCACCGGTATTGATCAGAGCCAGATTAGTGCGGTTTTCGGCATTTTGTTGCAGCCCGTACAGCCAGGCGCTCGTCCTGGCGGCTGCGCCGTACGGCACAGCCGTGTAAGAGACGCCGTAGTAACCCCCGCCGCCAGCGGCAGTGGTCCGCGCACCCACAGAGACTCCACTGAAATCTCCGTCATCGATCGTCGCGAATAGCGCTCCAGCGTAGGTCTGACCGACCGGGCCAATACCCGAGACACCACGATCTCTCAGCAACTGAACCAAATTCGGCAAGATCATTTGCTGTCCTGGATGCAGCTGCATCACGAAATTGGCGGTGTTGTCAGCAGCTTGAATGGCTTGGGCCACATAGGCAAAACGAATGGTCTTTGCCAGTGTCGACCAGTTTGTCAACACCAGTTCGCTCGTCAGCGAGCCTGTCTCAACGAGGACTGGAAGAGTCAACCCTGTTCGTCCAGCCAGCGTATCTTCCGCAATCGCCGGAACAAACGAACCATCGGAAGTGACCGCGTCATTGATGACCGCATAGGCGTAGTACGGCGCCTTGCCGTCGACCCGTTCAATGCGCACATAGCCATTTGCCAGCGACAATCCGTTGGAATGGAGTATTCCGGAGATCTGTTTGAAAGTTCCCGGCGACAGAATCTCATCGGGGAGCGTTTGTGAAAGAGGCGCCTCCGGGTCTCCCGAAATTACGGTCAACCGAAGGACGACATCGCCATCAGTGGGTGATCCGGCGTTCTGGATCGCCACATTGGAGCGATCTCTCGCGGTCTGTCGAAGACCGCAAAGATACGAGGTACCGGTCAAGGCAGTCGTGACGGGAATCCCCGGGTAAGCCAGGCCGGCACGCCCTTCCGCCAGTGCCGTCGTGGTTCGAACAGTTACCGCTCCCTCAGGGGAAGAGAAGCGGACCGCCAGCGTTCCGCCCCGATTACCGCTGTCGGGAATTGGGATCCCGATGGACTTCAAGTAGGCAATCGCGTCTGGAACGATCTGCTGCCTTCCGGCTGGCAGCGAGGTTGAAGCTGTTCCACTGCCGCCTCCGAAGGCAGCCGTGTAGGTCACTTGGACGGCGGCATCGGTGAAACCGCGATTCGTCAGAACCAGCTCCGAGGTGAAGAAGGAGTTGTTTGCACCTGCGGAGGACAAGACAAGCGGAACAAAAAGGGTTAGCTCGTTGAGGCCCGCTCCAGCATAGGAACCCAAGACGTAACCGATCCTGATCGTCGCATCCATCCTCTTCGCTGGTACTCCCGGATCGGCTGCCAGACTGACTAGCCCGGCCGGGTCCTGGTATCGAGTTGGCCATTTGTAGGCAGGACTGGCTGGATTGTCGATGTCGTCAAGCCAGCCATCATAATTGTTGTCGCCGACTGCCAGGCAAGTTCCGACCGTGCAATTCAAGTTCACTGAGACGTCGGGATAGTAAAGGGTCTGCACCAAGTCATCTGCATCCGTCGGATCCATTTCGTAAACCGTCAGGTAATTGTTCAGGATGGTCAGTGCTTGTCCATTCAAGGCAAGGCAGCCGCCGGAATCGAGAATCCCATCGCTGTTGGAATCCGTTGGGTCCGGAACTGTGAAGCTAATTTTTCCCTCTCCGTACTGGTTGTAACCATAGGGAGAATATTGGTCCACGCACCGATCGCCTCCATTCGGAGCTACGAGGTCGTTCCAGGCATAGGAATCGCTGAATGGGTAACCGTTTAGTGGATACGGAAGCGTCGTGCCGGGTAAAGGCGAGTTAGGGAAATTGAGCTTCCGACAATCCAGGTCGGGATGGACATATCTAGTCGAACAACTGTTCCATTGAATGTGGCCGTCTTGTGGGTACCATCCTTGAAACTGGTCCCCATCCTGTTTTACTCCGACGTTGGAGCTGACTCCCCAATTTCCCCAGGGCCTTGAGTGCAACAAGCCACACTCTTGCTCGGTCTTATACACGTATCGATTGTGATTGATCATTCTGAGCTGGATGGCGCATTGGCCAGCATACAGGCACGTTGGAACAGTTTGCGCCAGAGGGGATACAAAGATAAACAGAAGGATGGCCAGTCTAGGCGAATGCTTCATGGCTGAGCAGCCTGGCGCCCATCATCTCGATTAGTAGGATGTAAGATCCGCGCCTTCAGATTCTCAGATTCCAAAGGACAGTTTGGACTCTCCTTTGCGTTCTTGGCGCTCTTGGCGGTTCAAACAAATGCAAATTTGACTGAGTCTGGAACTTCGTCGGCAGCAAGTGAACCTAGCAGCGGCACGCCCCCAATGTGGAGGCTCTCGCTCTATTCTGTCTTCACCAATTTCAAGGCCGCGGAATTCATGCAATAGCGCAAGCCGGTAGGTTTCGGACCATCCTCAAAGACGTGGCCCAGATGCGCGTCGCAGCGAGAGCACACCACTTCCACTCTGCGCATCGACAGGCTGTTATCGACCTCGGTGCGGATATTCTCTTTTGCGATAGGGTCCCAAAAACTGGGCCAACCGGTGCCGGAGTCAAATTTAGTTTTCGAACTGAACAAGTCGTTCCCACAACACACACACTGGAAGGTGCCCTTGTCGTGAGTCTTGTCGTACTCGCCCGTGAAAGCGGCTTCAGTCCCTTTCTGTCGCGTGATGTAAAATTCCTTGGGCGTCAGGAGCTTTTTCCACTCAGCATCGCTTTTGGTCACTTTGTTCGTCATGA
This sequence comes from uncultured Acidimicrobiia bacterium, assembly GCA_963752385.1. Lineage (GTDB taxonomy): Bacteria > Acidobacteriota > Terriglobia > Versatilivoradales > Versatilivoraceae > CAVVYL01. The sequence goes on from CAVVYL010000045.1 coordinate 552,429, forward strand.
TGAATCCTTTCTTCTGGGCGGAATAAACCTTGATGGGCGGACCGCTGGCTGAAGCAATCGCAGCCTGCAGAGCCTCAAGTCGCCTTTGCTCAGAAGGCGACTCCACGGCTTTGGCTCGGCCGCATGAGGCGAGCAAACTCCAGCCAGCCACAATCAGGTAAAGCATCATCACTTTCATAAGGTTCTCTTTCAAACGAGTTTAGCGGCAGCCGGGCGTGGGAAGCCCGGAACCACTCAAGCATTCATTGTAGCGCGAACTGTGAAAAATCGGGAGGGCGAGCCTCCTGGCGAGCCGCAGTCCTGTCCTTGCCCGTGGAGCCTCGAGCTCCTGATCTTGGCTTCGGTTTCCAATTTTTCCACAGCTTGAAGGTGCGGTTGAGAAGCAGCCGAGCCCTGCAGCGCTACTCTGACGCGATACCCAGGGGATTCAGGAGGACGTTATCGATCAGACGTGTCTTCCCAATAAACACGGCCAATGCCAGCAAGACTTCTTCGGTGATCGACTCGACCGGCGACAACTCTTGGAGATCCACAATCTCAGCATAATCCAGCCGAGCCAAGGGTTCGGCAGCAATCCGCTGCCGAATTTCCTGAAGCAAGACGGCTGTCCGGTTCTCTCCTAGAGCGACTGCTTGTTTGGCATAATCCAGACATCGATACAAGACGGTTGCCGCTTGGCGCTCTTCGGCGTTCAAATAGCGATTTCGCGAGCTCAAAGCCAAGCCGTCTGCCTCGCGAACGATCGGGCACACCACAATGCTGACGTCCAGGTTGAGATCGCGTGCCATTCGCTGGATGATGAGGGTTTGCTGCGCGTCTTTCTGTCCAAACACGGCGACCTGAGGCTGAGCAATGTTAAGGAGCTTAAGGACAACGGTGGCGACGCCACGGAAGTGAGTGGGGCGCGAGACGCCGCATAGTTTCTCTCCGAGATCCTGAACGGTGACAAAGGTCTTGTATCCTGGCGGATAGATTGCCGAGACCTCCGGCAGCAACACCGCGTCCACTCTGTTCTTCGCCAAGAGCTGAAGGTCTGCTTCCAGCGCCCTTGGGTAGCGTTCAAAGTCCTCATTGGGACCAAATTGGGTGGGATTGACAAAAACCGAGACGGCGATGCAATCGGCAAGGGTCTGCGCCTTCTTAATCAGGCTGAGATGCCCCTCATGAAGTGCCCCCATCGTGGGCACGAGCGCAACAGTGAGTTTTTGATGCCACCATTCCGAGCGTGTCTTCTTGAAATCAACGATGCTCCTAGTGATGCGCATAAGTCACGGTCGGTGCGGATGCATCGAGAGGATAGGATTCCTCCGCGTCCGGAAAGTGCTCAGCCAGGCAGTCTTTCTTGAACCCAAGCACGGCCTCCGTAATGGTCTCGTTGAGGTTCGCGTACTGCCGCGCAAACTTGGGCCTCCGCGTGAATCCCAGCCCTAACAGGTCTTCCGTCACCAGGATCTGACCGTCACAATGAATCCCTGCGCCAATGCCAATCGTGGGAATTTCGAGCGCTTCGGTAATGTCTCGGGCAACCTCCTGAACGATACCCTCCAGAACTATGGCAAAGGCTCCAGCCTGCTGCAAGCTTAGGGCATCCTCTAAGAGGGCTTTCGCCGAGCTGGTCGTTCTGCCCTGGACCCTGTAACCACCCATGACGCGGACCGACTGGGGAAGCAAGCCGATATGACCCATCACCGGGATGCCCGCCGCCACCAGGCGCTCTACCCAGCGGGCGTACTTCCTTCCGCCTTCCAGCTTTATGGCTTCAGCCCCGCCTTCTTTCACGAGCCGAAGTGCATTTTCCAAGGCCATTTTGGAACTGACCTGATAGGAAGCAAACGGCATATCGGCCACGAGCAGGCCCCACCGGATGGCGCGTCTGACGGCTTTGAGATGGACGAGCATCTCTTCGAGTGTGACGGGCAAGGTGGAGTCATATCCCAGGCGCGTCATGGCCAGAGAGTCGCCCACCAGCACCAGATCAATCCCGGCTTCATCGAGAAGACGGGCCACTGGATAGTCGCTGGCAGTTAGACAAACGATCTTTTCATGGCGAGACTTTTTCGTGAGAAGTTGCGACGGTGTGACTTTGCGAAAACCTTCCGAACTGGTAGCGTTCATCAGATACGCTCCTTTGGATGTGAATGGTTAGGTCAACCGGAGGCCCCAAGGCTGCGACACGAGCACTCTCGCCTGAGTCCTCGGTAATCAAAACTGAAAACGCACGGCCGTCCCGGTCTGAATCAGATCCAGGCGACATGGCAGATTTTAGAGTCAATCCGCGAGAACTGCAAATGTCTTGAGATAGTAAAAGGCGTGCGTTAAAGCAGGAGCCGCTTCGCCCAAGCCAAGTCCCCACCCGGCAACGAGAGTAGCAGCGATAAATTGCTGAAAGGAGATGGGGGGAAGCTTTTCCAGCCTGCCGGTTCAGCAGGTTTTCTAGTCTCCAAAGAGCCGCCCGGCGCAGGCGGCGGCGCGGGTTCAGCAAGGCCCCTCACCACTGCCTCTCTGCTGGCCGAAACGTGTGCCACTGAGTGCGCGCGCATTACTTCGGGTGGGGTCAGCGCACGCAGCGGAAGCCTGCGTGGTCCAGGCCGCTGTCCGGGGTCGTCTTCATCCGTGCGCTAGGGCGATAACCAATGCAATAGGCATCGTTGCACAGATAGGACCCACCGCGCTGAACTCGTTTCTTTGCTCCCGGTTCATTGGGGTCGTAACTGGTATCCGGGCCGGGAGGATTTTTCTCGGGACTGCGAGCATAGTAGTCTGGAAGATACCAGTCGGCACACCACTCCCAGACGTTGCCGGCCATATCGAAGAGTCCGAAACCATTAGGTTGAAATGACCCTACTGGCGCGGTCCCCCGAAAACCGTCGGACAACGAATTCTCGTTGGGAAACTTCCCTTGCCAGATGTTGGCTTGCCACTTGCCGCGGGGGACCTGTTCGTTGCCCCAGACGTACGATTGGCGATCCAATCCTCCGCGAGCGGCAAATTCCCATTCCGCCTCGGTAGGCAGACGTTTGCCTGCCCATTGGCAGTAACCCACAGCGTCATCCCAGCTCACTTGGACTACCGGATGCTTCTCGCGCCCTTCGACGCTGGAGCCTGGTCCTCCCGGGTGACGCCAATCGGCACCGGCCTGGTAGCGCCACCATGCATAGTGATTGTCCAGCGGCACGTCACCGGGAGGCGGCGCAAAAACAATGGCGCCCGCGACCAAGTTCTCCAGAGGAACCGCTGGAAAGTCCTTCGGGTCAGGACGCTGTTCGGCTGTGGTCACGTAGCCCGTCTCCTGAGCAAACCTGGCAAACTGCTGGTTGGTCACTTCGGTCCTGTCCATCCAGAATCCATCAACGCTTACCCGGTGAACCGGCCTTTCGTCGCTTTGTCCTTGTTCGGAACCCATCCAAAAGGAACCTCCTGGAATCCAGACCATGCCCTCGGCAGAGAGATTGGCCGGCCGCTGTTTGGGACTGGACTTCCAAACAAGCAATCCTGCCAAAGCCAGCAGAACTCCAAGCGCTGCGGCACCGAGCTTCCACGAGTGCCAAGAGGCCGAGCCAGCCCTTTTGGATTGGTGTCTCTTCCCTTTCATCATAGGAGTTTTCATATCGCGCGGCGGCGCCACGTCTGATGAAGAGTCCGAGGTTTGTCCCCCTTGATAACGAGGGACTCTGCGTCTTTAGCGGCAGGGGATGGGCGCACGGTGGAACGCCCAACGGCCCTTGCCTATGCGGCGCGAATTTTTTCACAGCTCGAGGCGTGACTCTTGCGGTTCTGCTACGAACCGATAGCCCACGCCGCGAACGGTGAGCAAGTACTTGGGCTCGGATGGTTCCGCTTCGATGTACCGTCTCAGCCGGACAATGAAGTTGTCAATCGCCCGTGTATCGGTGTCTTCGTGCAACCCCCAAACTTCTTCGAGAATCGACTTACGCGAAACGTTCTTCCCATTGTGGAGAACGAGGTGCCGCAAAAGGTTGGTTTCCATCAAAGTCAGTGGAATGACGCGATCACCCACACGGATCTCCAGTGCCGCAAAGTCAATCGTCTTTCCATCGAAATGAAAGCGGTCCCCTTCAGAAGGGCGTTCAACGCGTCCCGTCTTGGCGGCCTGGTCTGACGCGCTGGAGAAGTCTCGTCCTTCCACAGCAGCATTGTTATTGGCTTGATCGGTCAGAAGCCAGCGACGCCGGCGCAACAACCCCCGCAGGCGTGCTATCAGAATGGCCAACTCGAACGGTTTGGGCAAATAGTCGTCCGCTCCGGCCTCGAAGCCGCGCAAGACGTCCTCGGCTCTTCCCAACGCCGTCAGCATCAGCACGGGAACGAAGTGCCCGGCTTTGCGAAGCTCGGAAGCCACGGTGAATCCGTCCATATCTGGCAGCATCACGTCAAGGACCACGAGGTCGTAACGCCGCGGCTCCGAGGTGAGCCTCTGCAGCGCGGTTTCTCCATCACCAACAATCTCCACGTGATAACCCTCCGCTTCGAGGTTGAAGCGCAGGCCATCGGCCAGATGTTGCTCGTCTTCGACTATCAGCACGGTGCTCATACGCTCAGGCTCGCGGAAGTTGAATCGTGAACGTACTGCCTTGTCCTTCGCCGGCACTTTCCGCCAACACGCGCCCGCCGTGGCGTTTGACGATGGAGCGGACGATGAACAGCCCGAGGCCGGTCCCTCTCACCCGGCCCAGATCCCGCCGCGGAACGCGGTAGAAACGCCTGAAAACGCGTTTGAGCTGGTCGCTGGGAATTCCAAGTCCGTGATCACGCACTTTGACGAGAATCTTCCTGTTGTTGGTAGAAGACAGCTCGACGGCAACACGTACGTTCTGAAACGAATACTTTATGGCGTTATCCAGCAGGTTGGCGATGACCGCCCTGAGTTCCTCGACATCGCCTAGGACCGCGGGTCGGTCGCCATTGTTCACAGCTTCCTCGTAGCGGAGGGAATCCTGATCCAGGTGATAGCGCGCGCGCGCGAGGTCCGTGGATTCTCGCAGCAGGTCACGCACGTCGATGCGGTCTTGGCGCGGCGAGCCACGCCGGTGGGCCAGACTGCCGGCGCGCAATACCTGCTGGACTGTTTGGAGCAATTGGTCGTTGTCTGCCAGCATGATCTCATAGAATTCGCGGCGCCGCTCTGGCGTCACCTCCCGAGTCTTCAGGGTCTCCAGGTAGAGACGGATGGAGGCGATAGGCGTCTTCAGCTCGTGGGTGACGGCATTGATGAAGCTGTCGTGCTGCTCATTCCTGCGGATTTCGCGGACCAGGAAAATGGTGTTGAGGATGAGGCCGGCAATGATGGCACCAAAAAAGATAATGCCCAATACCAGGATGGCGACCTCGCGCCAATTCAACAGAATCCAGCCAACGTTGAGCGCTACCGCCAGTACCACCAGGCAGATGCCCAAGGCAATGAAAAACACAACCTTGGTGTTGCGGCTCGAGACTTGCATGCCTGCTATTGTAGGCGAAATCTCCAGTGGGCGTCACGCATCGCCAAACGGCGACCGTTGTGCTCATGGAGTGCCTTTGTGATCACTTCCTGGCGTAAAACTTGACCGGGTCAAGGAACTCCTCGGCTTCTCCGCTCTTGAGCATCTCAGGCGTGATGGCAACGACGCCGGTGTCGATAACTTTTTCCAACTTCTCGTTCTGAAGTGCCCTTAGCGCATACTCCACGCCCAGACTACCCATGCTCCAGGGCTTCTGGACAATGACCGCGTCGACGTAACCGTTCCTCAGCCCCCATACCTCCTGCGGACCTGCGTCCACGACAACAACCGCCAGGTTTTTGCGGCTCGCCATGTCCAGCGCACGCACCGTCTCGTCGCCCGTCGGCTGGTTGTTGGCGAAGATGCCGTTCAGGTCCGGATAGGCCGTGAGGTAGTTCTGCGCGATCGACAACGACGTGCCTTGCTTTCCCTGCGCGTCCTGGAATGCCACGATCTTGATGCCAGGATAGTTTGCGGCTACCGTGTCCAGGAATCCTTTCTTCCGGCTTTCCAGAGAATGCACGCCGGACATGAACGTCAGACAGGCTATCTTCCCTTCCGGCTTGCCTGTCTTTCGCTGCAAGGCTTCCGCCATCTCCTGGGCGGCCATCTGGCCAATCTTCACATTGTCGGATGCGAGAAACGAAACGTACTTGTCGGTGTTGGCTCCGCTATCGATGATGATCACAGGAATCTTCTTCTCTGCCGCCGTTTCCAGCGCCGGCACCAGCGCGTCCGAAACCGTAGGAGCCAGAACGATCGCGTCCGGCCGGGAGGAGATGGCGTTCTCCAGGATGGCGATCTGGCGGGACACATCGGACTCTGAAACCGGCGCCTGAGCAATCAGTTGAACCTTCAGTTCCTCGGCTTTCTTCTTGGCGCCGGCAATAACAATCTGCCAGAACTCCGATTCGCTTGCCTTGACGATGAAGTAGATCTTCTTCTGTCCTGCGCACCTGCAGTGGAGGATCCGGAGGTTGACGGCTGAGACGTTGCCCGCTCAGACTCCTGTCTTGTACACCCGTTGAGGGACAATAAACCGGCCAGGCCGACCAGCGCCAGCAGCGGTGCGCTTCCTTTCATGATAGAAACCTCCATGCGCAAGATGGCTCTGTCGTTCCTGAGCTTGAGCAGACAGCTTACCCAAGTCTTGCCGAACTCAAAAAGAAAATCGTAGACGAGGTGTGAGTGTGTTCGGGGAGGGCAACATCCTGAGGATATGAAAGAACTGGCGGGCTGCGTGTCGAAGAGACAGCCGAGGTGCTTGGGATTGTACGCATCAGGTTATCGGCGAGCGGAACAAAGCCTAGACCTGGCTGTACAAGAATTGAGCAGGTAGTCTTTAAGTAAATAGTTTTGGGTTTTCAGGTAGGTGATCAGATGGGTTGCCTTTGCCGCAACTCGATTCTGCGGCGAAGTGATCTGAGGCTCGTGAAGAACTTCCAGTAACGGAAGACCGTCCGGCGTCCCTTGAGTACCGTCCTTTTGGAGTGCGAGACTTGCTCCCGAAGAACGAAGACCCCCTGCCGCGAAAAGCGCGGCGTCCCCCTTGCAAAAAGTGGGACAGATGTAGAATAGAAACTCGAGGTGCGGAGCTTCCTCCCGCTTTCCAGCGTGGTCAGGTGGGCTTGGCTTTAGTTCCCGGGTTGGAGGCCTTGTTCTCACTCTCGCCAGGCTTTTCGGTTGCGATCGAGATCACGGACATCCACGGTCTGGTGTGCCGCTCTGGTGGCGGGGTTTCTGGCCAGGATCTCCCGCGCGCGGGTTTTCATCGCTGCGGCCTCGGATTTCCGTTTGGTTTTTTGCAGAAGCAAGGCGTAGTCGGTCAAGGTCTGAGCCAGATCAGGATGATTCGGTCCGAGGCTTTTCTCTTGGATAGCGAGGGCTTGGCGGTAAGGCGACTCCGCTTCGGCGTAACGATGCTGGAGGAAGTAGAGTTTCGCCAGGTTGTAGAGGACGTCCGCTACATCGGGGTGTTCCGGCCCGAGAAGTTTTTCCCGAGTGTTTAGGGCCCGCAGAAGCAAGGGTTCCGCCTGGTCGTATTTCTTTTGATAAAGGTACAGGCTTCCCAGGTTGTTAGCCATGACGGCGACTCTCGGGATGGTTTGGCCCAAACGTTCTTTCCTCAATCGCCAAAGCACGCCGATAGAGTGCCTCGGCCTCGGAGTAACGCTGTTGGTCCTGGTACAGCGAGGCCAAATTGTTCAGCGCCATGGCCAGTTCCGGGTGCTCGGGTCCCAGAGTCTTTTCCAGGATGACGACGACCTGCCGATTCAAGGCTTCGGCTTCGGGCAATCGGCCTAGCAGGCGGCAGCTTTCCGCCAGGTTGTTCATGAGGACAGCGACCGAGGGGTGCTCTGGTCCCGAGACCTTCTTTCTAATCGCAAGAGCCCGCCGAAAGAGGGGCTCGGCTTCCGGGTAGCGGCCCTGAGCTGTGCGCAGAGTTGCCAGACTATTGAGAGTGGCAGCGACGTCGGGATGCTCGGTTCCGACCTTCTTTTGCTGGATGCTGAGGGCGCGCTGGAGCAGGGGTTCCGCCTCCGGGTAGCGGCCCTGCGCCATGTAGAGCTGTGCGAGGTAGCTCAAGCCGTTACCGACATTCAAGTGTTCCGGTCCGTGGGTCTTCTGCCAGATGGCGAGCGCCCGCTGGTACAAGGGTTCGGCATCGGCCAACCGTCCCTGCTGGCGGTAAGATCGGGCCCGGTTGCTCAAGCACAAGGCGACATTATGATGCTCGGCTCCCAGGATTCGTTCCCAAATGGTTTGAGCCTGCTGGTAGAGAGCTTCAGCTTCGGTGTTGCGGCCCTGATAAGCGACTTGATTGGCCAGATCATTGAGACTGCTGGCAAGGATTGAATCCTTTTGCCCTCGGGCTTTCTGGAGGATGGCGATGGCTCTGCGATGCATGGTCTCAGCCTCGGCATAGCGGGCCTGGCGAGAGCAGAGCATGGCTAGGTGATTTAGAGCCATAGGCCACCTCGGGATGTTCGGGGCCAAACGCTTCCTCCAAGATAGTCAAGGCTTGACGGTAGAGTGGCTCGGCTTGGGCAGAACGACCCTTAACCACATGGACGTCAGCCAGGTTGTTCAAGCTGTTGGCCACTTCTGGATGCCGGGGTGCCAAGCCTTGCGAGATGGACAGGGCGCGTTTGGAAAGCTGTTCGACTTCGTCGTACTTTTCCAGGTCGAGACAGAGTCGCGCCAGATTGCTCAGGACGGCAGCGACCTGCAGACGCTCGGGAAGTTTTTCCCAAACAGCCAACGCCTTTCGGTAGAGCGGTTCGGCTTCACTGAGCTGCCCGGTGGCGTGGTACAGAATGGCCAGTTTGTTCAGGCTCAAGGCTAGGCGAGGGTCTTCAGGTCCAAACTTCTCCGCTTCCGCCAGGGCCAGCAAGTGGATCTTCTGGGCTTCGGCATAGCGTCCCTGCGCGCGAAGTTGCTTTCCCTCTCTAATTGCTTTCTGCCAGGGAACATCTTCGCCAAGCGTGGTTCGGTCTAGGAAAAACAGGCAAAAAGCTAGTGCTATGGACGCACGTTTCACGCAGCCATGGTGTCCCTGAGCACATCGATCACCTCCGCTGATGCCCGGCCTATACTCGCAGCTTGTTCTCCGTGAGCCAGTTGGCTAGAATCTTTGGCGAGTTCAAGTTCCTGCTGAAGACAGACGTCCCACCTGGATCATCGTGCGCAGAATGTGCCCCCGGTTCGAGTACCAAGTCCTTTAGAGGTGCTCAATTTTCTCTTGAAGAATCCTTGACGAATTGTTGATGATTTCTTAACTACCTATGAACCAAGAAGTAAAGCACCATTACGAATTCGGTCCTTTTCGGTTGAATGCCGAAGAGCGCCTTCTCCGCCGTAACGGCGAAACCATCTCGCTCCCTCCCAAGACCCTGGACCTTTTGATGGTGTTAGTGGAAAGCCGTGGCCGCCTCCTCGAAAAGGGGGAGCTGATGAAATGGCTTTGGCCCGACAGCTTTGTGGAAGAAGCCAATCTCTCCCATCACGTCTTCACGCTGAGAAGGGCCTTAAACGATGGTGAGAATGGAGTGAGCTATATCGAGACCGTTCCCAGACGGGGCTACCGGTTTGTTGGCTCCGTGAATGAGATCAGTTCTGCTGCCGCCGTTCGTGGCTCTACGTTGCCGCCTGCTGATGGCGAATCTGCCTCGAGATTGAGAACGCCTTCGGGCAGATCGCTACTTCTCGTGGCCGTGGCAATTTTGGCCCCCACGATCACGTTAATTCTGACTCGAGGCTTTTGGCAAGGCGGTCGCCAGCAGAAGCCAACTTCCTTTCCTGCCATCGAATCGCTGGCGGTTCTACCCCTGGGGAATCTGTCGAACGATCCTGAGCAGACGTACTTTGTCGATGGTATGACCGATGCCTTGATCTCGCAACTAGGCAAGATCGGCGCCTTAAGAGTGATTTCAAGTACCTCAGCCATGCAGTACAAAGAAACGCCGAAGCATCTGCACGAGATTGCGAAGGAATTAGACGTACAGGCTATCGTCGAGGGTTCCGTGTTGCGCTCTCGTGATCGAGTGCGGATCACGGTGCGGCTTTTCGAAGCGGCCACCGATCGCCAGTTGTGGGCACAGAGTTATGATGGAGACGTGCAGGACGTGTTAGCCTTGCAGAGCAAGGTGGCAGCTGACGTTGCTGGCGAGATTAAGGTCGCCGTGACTGGCCAAGGAATCCCCTTTGTCAGGAGGAAGCCCGTCAATCCCGAGGCATACAACGCCTACCTCAAAGGCCACTATCATATGCGGAAAAGAAACAAAGAGGCCTTTCGGAATGCACTCGAGTTTTTCGAACGCGCTATCGAAAAAGATCCGAACTATGCTCCCGCTTATGCCGGGCTGGCTGACATGTACGACCTGCTAGCTGGTTACGCCCTCCTGCCGCCGAAGGAAGCTTATCCAAAGGCGAGAGCAGCCGCGATTGAGGCTCTGAGAATAGACGATCAACTGGCGGAAGCCCACACAGCGCTGGCCAAGGTGAAAGCGCGGCACGATTGGGACTGGCAGGGGGCCGAAATAGAATTCCTCAGAGCCACTGAGCTCAATCCTAGCTACGCACCGGGCCACCAGTGGTATGGTCTCTTTTATCTGGCCGCAACTGCGCAGTATGACAAGGCCATTGCAGAGCTGGAGCAAGCAAAGCGACTGGATCCCTTATCCCTTAACATCAACACCGAGCTGGGACTGATCTTTACCTGGGCGGGCAAACACGAGCGAGCGATAGAACTGCTGCAGGACACGCTTGAGATCGATCCAGACTTCAGCTACACACATGCTGCCCTTGGGGATACCTATTTCAACAAAGGAATGCTCGAGCCCGCGATCGAAGAGTTTCAAAAGGCGGCGAAGCTTTCCCAGGAGACACTAGATGGCGTGTATTTGAGCGCACTAGGTTTTGCTTATGGAGCGTCGGGTCGTGAACAAGAAGCCAGGAAAGTGCTGGGCACCTTGATCGAGCTCAAACACAAGCAATATGTACCCTCAGAAAGCATAGCTGAGGTCCATATAGGCTTGGGGGACAAGGCAGGAGCCCTAGAGTGGCTCGAGAAAGCATATGAGGAGCGCTCCAGGACCTTCAGTCTCCTTAAAGTGCGCCCGGAATGGGACAGCCTGCGTGAGGAGCCGAAGTTCCAAGATCTGGTCCGTCGGATTGGCCTCAATCCGTGAAGAGAAAGAGTCGTGCTTTTGGTCTCTGCGGTCAGATCTCGATCTGCGAACCCATTACGCTCATTATTTTTCATGATCAGTTTTTGGGTCCTGCTTTGTGAAAAAACACCGTAACTCCGTTTCCTCTGGAACGTTCTTATCGAGTATTGGTAATATCGCCCAGTAAGATCGTCCAAGAGGATAGAGTACAAACATGAACAAACAGGATGTGACTCAAAACCGTCGCCGTTTTCTCCGCAGTTTAGGTTGCGGAGCTGCTGTCTTCACCGTTCCCGGACTCTTTGCCGAAGAAATTCTGCGTACCCCGCTGCAAACCGAAGGACCCTTCTACCCCGATAAGCTGCCGCTCGATACGGATAATGATCTTTTGATTCTCAATGACACCCTCAGTCCTGCCGTCGGCGAAGTGACCTATCTCAGCGGGCGTATCCTCGACGCGCATGCCGAACCCATTCGCGGCGCCCTCGTTGAAATCTGGCAGGTGGACGGCAAGGGCGTTTATCTCCACAGCAAGAGTGCCAACCGCGAGAACCGCGACACGAACTTCCAGGGATTTGGACGGTTCCTGACCGGCTCGACTGGTGAATATCTCTTTAGAACCGTCAAACCAGTGCCCTACCCCGGCCGCACGTCGCACATCCACTTTGCTGTCAAGGTTAAGGGTCAAGACAGATTTACCACCCAGTGTTACATCAAAGGCGAGCCAGGAAACGAAAAGGATGGCATTTACAAAAGCATCACGGACCCCAAAGCGAGAGCGTCCATAACGATTCCGTTCACACCCATTCAAGGCTCGCGAGCAGGCGAGCTCGGGGCACGCTTCGACATTGTCCTGGGGTTCACCCCCGAAACATAAAGTCGAAGAACGAGCCTCGTGGTTCCGGCCTTTCCGATATCAACCACTTAAGTCTCAGGCTAAACGTGTGCTCCCAGGCCATCCCTCCATCGATGCTGCTCCGGTAACTGAGGGACTTCGTCCACTGCCAAGTATCAGGTTGTTTCCCTCTTGATCTCATGACTATAATCTCATCGTCTCTCCTGATGCCTGCGCCTTCGTGCCATTCCTGAATCGATTGGAACTCTTCTCAGCCAGGTGAGGCCAGTTTGGGGGCCCGCCCCTCCTTTTACTCCAGGGAGCCAACTATCGAGAAACTATGAACAAATCCAGAACGCTAGGTGAGCTGAGAACCACCCAGTGGAGTGCCTTGCCGATGCAGCAGCGTACCGTCAAAGACGAGATGCGCGCCAACTTAATCAGGAAGCTGCAGAGTGGTGAGTCGCTCTTTCCGGGCATTGTGGGCTACGAAGACTCAGTGATTCCGCAAGTCGTCAATGCCATTTTGTCGAAGCACAATATGATCTTGTTGGGACTCCGCGGGCAGGCCAAGTCGAGGATCCTGCGCAGCCTGACAGAACTGCTGGATGACGAAATCCCGGTGATGGCTGGCTGCGAAATCAATGACAGCCCCTTTGCTCCGAGGTGTCGTTTCTGCCGCTCCACTCTCAGGGAGAAGGGCGACGAGTCGCCGATCGAATTCCTTACCCGTCCCGACCGCTACGTGGAAAAGCTGGCGACCCCCGATGTGACCATTGCCGACATGATCGGCGATATCGATCCCATCCGTGCGGCGCGCAGCGGCCTGAATCTGTCGGATGAGCTGACCATTCACTATGGACTGCTGCCTCGCTCCAACCGCGGCATCTTCGCTATCAACGAACTGCCGGACCTGGCGGGCAAGATTCAGGTCGGTCTCTTCAACATCATGCAAGAGGGCGATGTCCAGATCAAAGGATATCCTATCCGTCTGTTGCTCGACGTGGTGATGGTCTTCACGGCGAATCCCGAGGACTATACGGCTCGTGGAAAGATCGTCACACCGTTGAAAGACAGGATTGGCTCCGAAATTCGCACTCACTACCCGGCCACGCTGGAGGAGGGTATCGCCATTACCGAGCAGGAGGCCTGGCTCCGTCGTCATGAAGAAGACCGCCTGCTGATTCCTCAATACATAAAGGAAGTCGTGGAAGGAGTCGCTTTCCAGGCACGCGAGGACAAGAAGGTCGACAAGCGCTCCGGAGTCAGTCAGCGGCTTCCCATCAGTGTGTTAGAGAACGTGGTTTCAAACGCTGAGCGGCGATCGATTCTGAGCAGAGAACCGCAGGTGATTCCTCGGATTTGTGACATCTATGCTGCTCTGCCGTCGATGACAGGCAAGCTCGAGCTGGAGTACGAAGGTGAATTGAAAGGCGCGGAAAGCGTTGCTCAGGACCTGGTCCGTGGCTCGGTGAAGCAGATCTTCTCCCGCTACTTTACTGGAGTGGACCTCCAGCAAATCGTCGACTGGTTCGACCTGGGTGGCAGCCTGAAATTGTCAGACACCACCTCGAGTCAGGAAGCTTTCAATCAACTGCGCGACATCCAGGGCCTGGTGGAAAGGACCGCCTCATTGGGTCTCAAGAAGAAGACAGAAGTACCCCTTCTGGTTTCGGGGTGCGAGTTCATTCTGGAAGGCCTGCACGCCATGCAGAAGATCAGCCGGAGCGAAGAGAAGGGTTATTTCGCCTCGGAAAAGAAACGGCCCGAAACCATCTACGATGACAAACCAGGCAGAGTGCGGAAGACGTTCAATTGAAGGACAAGGAAGCGGCGGATAGCTAGACGGGCTTTCCCGGAAGTCATCACCCGCAACTGATCACGGCCTTATGAAATCGATCAAATACTCCAAATACGTTGGCTTCGATTGGGATTCGTTGAGTCTGGAAGAATTGCTCAACAAGCTATCTGATTACTTGCTCCAGAGCGGGTTTTATAACGATTACTACGGTTATCCTCAGACGGGACAAGACCATAATCTGCAAGATCTGCACGACGCAATACTGGATGCTCTTCTAAATCAGGGCGTGTTCTCCGACGAGATGCTGGAAAAGTTCATGCAACTGCAACCTGACGAAAGGGATGCCCGGCTCGCCGAACTGGTTCGAGAACTCGTGAAACGTCTGGTCGAAGAAGGTTACATCTCTTTTTCCGAGGATGCCTTTCCCGAAGAAGGCAGCGTGAACTACCCTGGGCAAGGATTCGAGGATCTGGAAGCAGCGCAGGTGAAGTTCGAGCTGACGAACAAGAGCCTCGATTTTCTAGGATTCAAAACCTTGAAAGACCTTTTAGGGTCTCTGGGCAAAAGTCATATCGGCAGGCATGACACGCGCGATCTTTCAACGGGCATTGAGAGCAGCGGCGCCTCAAAGCCATACGAATTTGGAGACACCCTCAATCTTGATGTCAGCGGCACCTTGTTGAGCGCGGTCCAGCGCGAAGGCCTGGGCGTGCCGCTCAACGTGGATTACAAAGACCTGATGATTCATCAAACCGAGTATCAAAGCTCCTGTGCCACGGTCGTGATGCTCGATTGCAGCCACAGCATGATTCTCTATGGCGAAGACCGGTTCACTCCTGCCAAGAAGGTAGCGATGGCCCTGTCGCATCTGATTCGAACTCAATATCCGGGCGACACGCTGAACCTCGTGCTCTTCCACGATTCGGCTGAGGAGGTTCCCCTCAGCCAGCTGGCACGGGTGCAAGTGGGACCTTACTATACGAACACGCGTGAAGGTTTGCGTCTGGCCCAGCGGATCCTGGGACGGCAGCGCAAGGATATGAAGCAGATCATCATGATCACGGATGGCAAGCCTTCTGCACTCACCCAGGAGAACGGTCGCATTTACAAGAACGCTTTCGGGCTGGATCCCCATGTGGTCAGCGAAACCATCCGAGAGGTGGCCAATTGCCGCAAAGCCGGCATCATGATCAACACCTTCATGCTGGCTCGAGATTACGAACTGGTCAGCTTCGTCAAGAAAGTCACCGAAATCTGCCGGGGCAAGGCCTACTTCACCACGCCTTATACGCTGGGCCAGTATCTCCTGATGGACTACATGCAGAAGAAAGTGAAGACGATTCACTGATGATGGGAGTGAGCGGCAGGAGCGAAACGCGAAGAGCGCCAAGAACGCCAAGACAACGAGCTAGGGACAGGAGCTGCCGACGAAGTAGCGAAAGACATCGTCGACGCAGGATCAAAGTCCACCTAGCGGCATCCAGCGAGTGGTTCGGAGCCATTCGTGGACAACAGACTGTCGGACGAGAATGGTTTCCTGGCGCCCTTGGCGTTGGGTTTCTTACCCGCTGAACCCCTTTTTCACGGCATGTAGCGCGCCGTATGGCGTAGCGCACTGGGTCACTCGCCCTCGCGATTCCCCTTACCATTCCGCTACCGAACCGTCCTCGTGGTAAACCCTCGCCATGATTTTGGTTCCCTCAAAGGGATACTTGCTGAGCATCTTTTCGTTCAGCTCAACGCCGAGACCTGGCCGCGTTGGAAGGGGGTAGTAGCTCCCTTCCATCTTTTCGGCTGTATCCACATTCAGAATCTCCCGGCGCATCACTTCCGTGGGATCGTTGGGATCGGTCCCGCTGCCGCAGCGCTCCTGGATCAGGAAATTCGGAATGGCTGCATCGAGGTGGATACTCGCTACGGTGCCCAGCGGACCGGTGCAGTTGTGCGGCGCCAGCGTGATCAGGTTGGCCTCCGCCATGGCGGCGATCTTCCGCAACGCCGTGATACCGCCAGCATGGTTAATATCGGGCTGCAGCACGTCGGCGATGTTTTTCTCGATAACCTCGCGAAATCCGAAGTGCGTGATCAGCCGCTCGCCCGTGGCGATCGGCGTGGTTGTTTTGCGTGCGGCTTTGGCCATGGCTTCCGCGTTTTCGGGCGGGCAAATCTCTTCGATAAAGAGCAACTTCAGGGGCTCCAGCTCCTTTCCGAGTATCGCGGCCACAGTGGGTGACGTCTGGGCATGGAAATCCACCATAATGTCCATGTCTTCACCCACGCCCTCGCGGAGTCGGGCCAGTCGATTGACGACATTCTTGATGGTTTTCGGTCCTTCGATCATTTCATAAGCCGGCCCGCCTTCGATGCTGCGCGGCCCCGGTCCTGTCTTCAAGGCGTTCACCCCCTGCGCCTTCAATTTCAGTGCGTTCTCAATCAACTGCTCGAGGGTCCTGCCACCCGCATGCCGGTAGCCCCGCACCTGGCTGCGCACGGCGCCGCCTAGTAGCTTGTAGACGGGCTGGTTGAAGACCTTTCCGGTAATGTCCCACAACGCCTGATCGATTCCGGAAATGGTTGAAACAATCACCGGGCCTCCGCGATAGAACGAGTGCACGTACATCGACTGCCATAAATGTTCGACGCGCGTGGGATCCTGTCCCAGCAGGAAATCCTTCATATCCGAAACACACGCGGCGACCGAGCCCGCTTTGCCTTCCAGCGTCACTTCGCCCAATCCAGTGATGCCGGCGTCGGTTTCAATCTTGACAAAAACGTAAGGACGGTCGGTGGGCGGCGGCGGAGAAACGGGTATGGCTTTGACGCCGGTAATCTTGATGGGACCCGGCGGCTTGGGAACTTGAAAGATAGAACGCTTGAGTGGATTCAGCACCCGCGATCATCGCCCTTGACGCCAATGCCGCTGAGAGTCCTTTGACAAACTTTCTTCGGTTCATACAGACCTCCAGGGCTGATAAGGAAGGCTCTGAAAGAATTGAGACTCAGCGAACAAGCCGGCTTCCAGCAAGCGCGCGAGCTCTTAGCAGTCCCACAAATCTTCTTCTGGAAACAGAGAGTCACGAATCTTGAGAAGCCTGCTGTCCCCGGAGGGGGCGAATTTGAATAGCCGTGGGCGAAGCGCCGCTCTGCGGAGCGAAGCCCACGGTAGCAGAAGTTCCAGATCCAACCCTGAAAGGGTTGAACCCGTCGGCCATCGTCTCACCTGCTGTTAGAGTTCGACCCTTTCAGGGTCCGCTCTAGCTGCGACCGTTTACCCCCGGTGGCGCCAGTGCCATCCGGGGCTATTCATCTTGGTCCCCTCCGGGGACTTATTCACACCCCCTGTGTCCAGCGCCCGACTCATCGGTAAAGATCAGAGCGCCGGAGAGCGGTTGGGGGTGAGGGGATCTCACAACTCAGCCCAGTGCTTGCCAATCCGCGTCTGACGGTCTTCTTCGGCGCCGCTGGCTTGATTCTCAGCCAGCTCGGTACTTCTCCAGTGCGGCAGGGTTCAATTCGATGCCCAGGCCGGCCTTTGTTGGCAGCTCGAGGAATCCTTCTTTAGCTGTCTCCAGTGAAGACTGATGCAGCTCCTGCCGCATTTTGCGATTCTCTTCTTCCAGAGGCAGGCGCATGCCAAGTATGTAGAAATTCGAAACCGTGGCAGCAAACTGTAGCCCGGCAGCTGTCGCCACTGGGCCATCTCCCGCCGCCGGAGCCAGCGCCACGTAGTACGTCTCTGCCATGTTGGCGATGCGCCGAAGGCCACTGATCCCGCCGCCTTCGGCCAGCGGCGTTTCGATCACGTCGATGGCATGCTGTCGGAGGAATTCCATGGCTTCGGTCGCATTCCGAATGGCCCCCGAGATACCCAAAGGGGTAACCGTCTCATTCGAGAGTTTCGCGTAGAGCCCCCGGTCCACCGAATGGCAGGGATCGGAAAGCCAGAGGAAATGCAACGGCTCCAGAGCCGCGCCCAACGTGGCCGCATCGCTTGCGGGAAGGCGGCCTTTGCAGTCGAGGATAAGGTCAGTCTCGTCCCCCAAGTCCGATCGCAGTTTCTCCATCCGACGAATTAGCGGCCGGATTCGGCGAGGACCATCCTCTAACGTTCCCAGCTCAGGAAGTGAAATCCGCAAGGTACGCACCCCGGCTGCGATCAGTTGTCTTGCCGTCGCAGCAAGGTCCGTGGCAGAGGAGGCTTCGATCTCGGCGTAGACGCGAACTTTCGTTCGCGTGGGACCGCCAGAGAACTTGTATACGGGCGAACTCAAGGACTTTCCGTAGACATCCCAAAGAGCCGTGTTTATCGCGGCTTGGAGTGGCCGGGGGACGTTCCTTCCCGCTGGCTCTGCGCTCATTTCCATCTCAAGCCAGTGCGCTTCAATTGCAGAGGCATCTTTACCGAGCAAGGCCTGTTTGATTGCGGGTAGCCGGGAAAGGAGGGCGGTCGGGTGCTCTCCAGCCGTAGCCACTTCGCCAATTCCGTAAATGCCGGCTGCAGTCTCGACTCGCAAGAAAACATAATGCCTCCGCTTTCCGGCGGGCTCTTGCACGACGTCGCTTTTGACGTCAATAATTCGGAGATGACCGCCCGTCAGAGATGGGGTCACCGGACTCTCTTGTCTGGCCTGAGTTACCAGGTTCAGGCGCTTCTGCAGAACCAACGGCATCGACAAAGCCGAAATACCACCGATGGCCGCATTCGTCAGGAAACGACGACGCTCTGACACAGTGATCCCTCCTTGCGAAAGATGAGAACACTCACCGAATACTAGTCCACATGGTGGCGACCAGGCTCACAATTCGGTCAAATTTCTGTTCTCCCTCGCCCCGTCAGGGGGAAGAGGAAGTCAGAGGCTGAGGGAAATCGGATAAGAACCACTTCCGTCTCTCAGTCTCAGGTCGCTCGCCACAGGCTGGATTCCCGTAATTCTATTCAAATCCAGAACGGTTTCAACAACATTGGAAAGGGTTGAAGAAACCCTGCAAGAACCCGGCGGCTATTCGTCTTTGAAGAGACAAGGAATTTCCCGCCAAGCGACTAGCTGCTTCGTCCTCAAGAGGCAGCCGCGTGGCACGAGAATGGCGGGGCCGGCTGTCCCATCGATCCGAAAGACTCCCCACACGGTGAGGAGAACTCTTCTCAAAGGAGACAACAACCATGTTGAAACGAATTCTTGGAATGACCTTTCTGTTCTGGCTGGCGCAGCAGCCCCTTGCAAGCGCACGACGGGCACCGTTTTCAAATGGAGGTCCTGGTCAACGGCACCGCAGTGCCCGACTACCACCATGGCGGCAAGGTCTATGTTGAGGCCTTGAAGGATCGGGAGTATGCCATCCGACTGAGTAATCCGCTCAGTACTCGTGTAGCCGTGGCGCTATCGGTGGATGGTCTGAATTCAATCGATGCGCGCAACACAGAGGCATTCTTGGCGAAGAAGTGGGTACTGCAGCCTTACGAAAGCATTGTGATTGAGGGCTGGCAGGTCAACCAACAACAAGCTCGCAAGTTTTTTTTCACGTCCGAAGAGAAATCGTATGGCCAGTGGCTCGGTAAAACCCAGAACTTGGGCGTCATTAGCGCGGTCTTCTTCAGTGAGAGGGCTCGATGGGATGGATACTCGGGAGCCATAGGCCAACCAGCTCCTGAGAAAGATCAGTCCGAATCCAAGACGGCTGACCGAGATAAGGACGCCTGGCGCGCCGCCAAGCTCGCGGTCTGAAGCTTCCGGCGCAGGAAACGCGACATCACAGCGCCAGCGGAAGGAGGACTACGCCGCAACCGGTATCGGACGCCGGATGAACCACGACATCCAATGGGTAACTATGGACTTGGATCCGACTCCGGTAGCGGCGCTGAATTTGCGTTACGAGTTCCGACCCGTTCTGGTCAGACTGGGAATTCTGCCAACCTTGATTTCGGCGGATCCTCTAAACCGGCGGGAACAAGCTCGCGGTTTCAAGGACACAACGTTTTGTCCCGAGCCGCGGTGAGAACCGGTCGGGTCGTTGTCGTCGTTGCTTGTTGAAGGGATTCTTCATACCGCGTTGCGGCGCTACGACGTTGTCCATTTCTTATCCTCCGTTTTCAAGGGAGCGATCTACGGAAGGAACGGAAACAGCTTGCGGATTTCCGCTGCGTCGAGTTGCCGCCCATACTCTGTAATCTCAAATGCCTCAGCATGCTGGATGGACGCCGCCTTGGCTCCATACCATTTCTGCAGGGCGGCTTTCCATTCCGGCATGAGTCGGCTAGGACGCTGGGAGAGCAACCATTGCTTCCGTGCCGAGGGGTCCTTGGGCACTTGCTCTAACTCACCAGAATGCCAGGGCAACCACTCATACATCTGCGACACGTGAGCATCCAGCATGTCGATCTTCTTTTGGATCACGTCGTCAACAGACACTACGATGTCGGCTCGAAATGGCTGAGGCTGCTGGAAGCTGTCGGAGAAGTAGAGAAAAACCGGATTTTTGCGCAAGGCTGGCGTCTTGGTTTCCAGGTTGGGCACGGTCACCATGTAAGCCGCGTCTTGAACCAGGACGCCAGTGTACCGGTGATCTGGATGGTAATCGTTGGGTCTGGGAGACAGGACGATGTCGGCCTGCCATTCGCGGATCCTATCAATGACTTGACGGCGGACCTCCAAACTGGGCACCAGTTCGCCGTCATGATTATCGAGTACTTCATACTCGATACCGATCCGGCGCCCGGCTTCCAGGGCTTCAGCGCGCCGGCGTTTGGCGAGAATTCCACCGCTTTGCTCGTGGTGCCCGACATCGCCGTTCGTAACCGAAACGAACTTGACTTTGTGTCCGGCCGCCACATACTTCGCCGCCAGCCCACCGGCTTTGATGTCACAATCGTCGGGATGCGCGCCAAAAGCAATCACGCGAAGCCGCGAGTAGTCCTGACCCAGCACGGAGAGAGGGAAAACGACAACGATTGCCAGCAAGATCCACTTCATAGGAGTCCTCTCGTGTCCTGCAAAGAATGGGAACGTCTCTGGTAGCCACGAGCGCTTTCTCGTCGTGGGCTTATCTCATTGTTCTGAAGTTTGGACATTTTTCGGAGAAGCTCTCTGTTCGACATCAACCATTTGAAGTGATAGTTACTCGAACATGGCGTTCTGTCGCGCCGTGCTTGGCCCCAGCGGGGCCGAATGGTTATAGAGCCCGCGTCGGACCGCCCAGGGGCGCTCCAGCGAGAGCGCCATGTGACTGGGAGGGAATGACAGCCTATCCCGCTCCTAACGGAGCGGTTCGCGGAAGAATAGAGGAATGCTATAGACATGTCGCTCCTAGCGGAGCGCTAGCCTCGGTCGGGAATACTATCACAGCATTTACTTCTCTCGTCGCACTGCGATGAAAGAGATCTGCTCTTCCGTTTTGGTCGCAGTATCAAAGTTTTGCTGCAGGGTGGTTCGCGCCGGGAAATCTTGTTTGAAGAAAGTGCGGTAGAGGTTGTTCATTCTGTCGTAATCCTTCATGTCTTTGAGGTAAACCACCGCCGACACCACCTCTGAAAAGTCCATGTCGGCTTCCTCCAGCCCATCCAACAGATTACGCAGGGTCTGCCTGAGCTGCAGCTCGAAATCCTGCGTCACGATATCTTGGCCCGGAATGAAGCCTGACTTGGCTGACAGGTAAAGCGTGTCACCATACAGCACACCGGGACTGGCTGTCGGGCTGGGCGGCATGTTACGAGGCTTGATCGCTTTCCGTTTTGAAAGATCCATGCCGGCAATGCCACTGAAGACAATGTGGCCGCCTCCCGGCAGCGCGTTGACGTGGATCGTGCCTCGACCCGGCGTGTTTCCAAACTCGAAATAGGTTTCGTATACTTTGTTCATCTCTCCGTAGCGCTTGAAGTCATCAAGGTAGGGGTTCACCCAGACCAGATTCTTGTGAGTCATCCCAGCTGCTGCCAGCACTGATCCTACGTTCTCGAGCGCTTGCTTGACCTGAGCAGAGTATTCCTCAGACACTTTGCCGGTCCCGGGCGCAGCACTACCTTGGGCCGAGAGATAGAGGACTTCTCCAGCCTGGACTCCAGGAGGATCGCTCTTCGCCGCTCGCGTAGATGCCACCGGCCAGATGGCCCGCTTGTTCCCCGCGTCAGCCACGGCGACGCCTGTAATTTCGATCGTATTTCCGCCGGGAAGATTCGCTACTCCCAGCACCGTGCGGGCCGGAGGGTTGGAGCCAATCATCTCCCAGTAGACCTGGTTCATTACGTCGAGATTCTTCAAATCGGTCAAGTAAATGTGCAACGAAACCAGATTGGCAAAATCCATCCCGCCGCCTCGGAGAATAGCGCGGACATTCTCCAGGCATTGCCGCACCCGTTCGTCAAAGCGTTCAGGCAAGGTACCGTCGGCCTTCTGGCTGCCTTGCCCTGAAAGATAGAGGGTTGCGCCCGCTTGAATGCCTGAGCTATAAGGCCGGCCATGCGGCTTGAAGTCTGCAGGATTAACCACTTTCCGTTCGGCCGCGTTTGTACAGGTCACACGGGTCACAACAGCTACAAGAACGACTGATATGAAAGTGTTCAGTCGGTTCAAGCGCATGAGTTTCCTCCTGAAGTCAGATTGAACGGTACAAACACGCTGCCGTGTGTCCTGTGGAGCTTGACACTTTCTTCGGTTCAGCATTCCTTCGGCGTTCATTGTGGCTCGCAGATGCTGGGGCACAGCCCACCATTATCGAGTGCAGTGGTCGGAAAGTCACAGACTTTCCGCACATCAAGCGGCCGAGCCGCTGAATCAAGCAGCCGTTGTCATTCGGCCCAGCAGTGCGCAGACGTCTTCGGACTGTCACCCGAACAAAACAGGAGAAGTAGGGACTCCGGAAGCAGGTTGGAAAGTCTGCCGTCTGCCATATGGTCCTGCACCGCTCCCTAACTCTTTGTCCGTGGCTGTGTCGGCCTGGGGATGGGTGGCTCCACTTCGATCACGGCACAGGTTCTCATAACATTCCCAAGAACGCCATGAAGAGCGCACCTCCGCCAGCGAGTGCCAAGCTCCCCCACAGTCGAGTTTGGCGGAGTTGCCACCACATGTAGATCCCCGTGGCAATCCACACCAGCATCGCGACACAAACGATGTCGACTAGGACGCCCCAGGCATCATTGAGAAAGGAGTCTTGCTCAAAACCACCCCGCGCGTGCATGCCCGTGAGAATGTGGTCCCAACGGAATCGACGGTCCTCGGCCAGCAGACGGTTTTCCTTGACGAAGTAAGTCAACTGGGTGGCATCCCAGAAGTTAAACCAGTAAACATTCAACTTCTCCGCATTGGGTCGATAGACGCCGAAAGCGCCCTTCAGGCCGGCATCTTCCAGGATCTTTGCGCCGGCTGGCCGCAGATCATCGCCCGTCGGGATATCGATGTGATACGGACGGTCAAAGCGCACCGTCCACTGCGGCACATTGTCCCTTTTGTAACGCTCGTTGAAGTAAGAGGAATGGCTGAAAACAAATGAGCTGACACCGTACATCAAGAACCAGGGCAACAGGAATAGGGCAAGGTAGATATGAGTCCTGCGGACAAGGAGATTAAAAGTCATCGCAGAATCAAATCACGAACAAGAAGACGCCAAAGAGCGCTGCACCGGTCAGTAGGCACAGTATTCCCCAGCCGCGCGTGGCACGCAACTCCCACCACATCCAGAGCCCGGATAGTCCCCAAAAGACCATCGCGATAATGACCAGATCCACAGAGGAAGCCCACGTGTCCTCGAGAAGGTAATCATGCTGGAAGCCGCGGCGCCGGTGCATCCGCTCCAGGAAGGCGGGCGTCTGAAAGATCTGGCGTTCGATGACAAGTCTCCCGTCCTTGGGAGTATACGTGATGCGGCGGGGAATGACCGGGTCCTGGCGAAAGATCGTCAGACGTTCTCCGTCCGGTCGGCCCTGAACCGAAAACGCCCCATCCTGATTCAAATCTCTCAAGAGTTGCACTGCGGCCTGAGTTGGAGTGGCATTGGCCGCCAGCAGCCCCGTGTATGTCTGCTCACTCTCCTTCTCGAACTGTGCCGGCTTCCCGCCGTAAGCCTTTCTGAAGAACTCCCGGTGGTTCATCGCCATGGTGCTGAGGGCATACATCAGCACCCAGGGCATCAGAAATAACGCCAGATACATGTGACTGCGCCGGATGATCTTTGAAAACATAAGTCCATTCAGTGACGTTAAGAGTGTCTTGAACTGCTGGGGTGCGCTGACCTCAGGGCCGTTGATCCGCTCCCAATGAGGCAGCGGTCTGAGGACAGCCTGTCCTGCCGCTTTGTTGCCCTGGCCTGATCGTCGCGCGCATACGTTCGGGTTATGGAAACGCGCCCGCATTCCGCCGCACACGATCTCCGTGGTCTCGCAACGCCGCGAACTCGGCTGCGGTGGGTTCCCTCCAGTCATTCAGCAGTTTCAGGTTGTCGACAAGCTCCGCTCGGTTGTGGGGAGCCATCAGCGCTACCGAGACGGCGGGATCAGACAAGACGAAACGATACCATTCCCGGGCGGGAGGCGGAACAAAACCAGCAGGATCCTCGCGGGTAGCCTTCAACAAGGCTTTCCAACGCAGAGCCGTGAAGGTGACAAGCGGTGTTTCGAATCTTCTGGCTAGAGGGAAGATCTCAGTCTCGGCGCCACGATGTGCAGCGTTATAGCGCACCATCAGCAGGTCCAACAGACGCGCCCGCAAGATCTCTGCCGCGAGTGGTCGTTGGTGTGTCGTGAGCCCGATCATCCGCACCAGACCTTGCTGCTCTGGCCCCTTGCAGGAATTCTAGCGCGCCTCTCGGTCTGAGGATCTCCTGCCATTCGTCCGCAGTTTCCACGTAGTAAAGCATGACCACGTCTAGATAGTCGCTCTTGAGCCGGTCCAGCAGCGCTTGCAACTCCCGCTTTGCTCCTTCGCCATGGCGAGCCTCCAACTGCGCCGCCACGGCCACCTTTTGGCGCCGCAATCCAAGTTCCGCCACCGCCTCACTCATCCCATCCAGACACCCGCACCAGTTCCAGTAGTTCACGCCCTGCTCAAAGGCGTGAAGAATATCGTCTTTGCGAAGATGCGTGTTTCCGCGGGTCGCCAGTCCCAGGCGCATCACGGGAATGGGTAGCTTCTGAAACTTGAAAAACTGCCGCAATGACATCGGTACCTGCCCGAGCGGTGAATGGTCAGGATGTTCTCGCCCTTCCGAAGTTTCTGTCGACGTCTGGGCTGAAAGGCGGACTCAAAATCAAGACAGCCCAGCTGGCCCGCGCTTCGGTTTCAATGCCGTATGCGTCCCTCTTGCTTAGAGCTAATGCAATTATACCCTGCCTTCCCTGACGGCCAGGAATCGATTGACGGGAGCCCGGTCAGGGTTTCTTTCTTTCCATTCGGGTTGATGTTACCTGCCTAGCCGTACTGTTCCCGCTGTTCCGGCTAGTTGGGGATGGGCACGGAGATAGTCTCGTGGGAAGATTCTCCAGATAGTCATGGCAAGAATCAAGGCGGCCAAGGCTCCCAGGCCGGCAGCGATGCTGAAAAGGATCTCAGGCTGGAATTGGCTTTTGAGCAGTCCGACCAGGTAGGCAGCCAGGCCCCCTGAAACGCTGCCCAGCATGTTGGAGAATCCTACCGCAAAGCCCCGACTTCGCTCCGGCACGATATCGATGACCGACGCAAAAAAGTTCGCGATAAAAGCCCCTTTGAAAAAGCCATAACCCACCGCCGAGAGTTTGACCATCGACAGCGAACCTGCTTGACCGATTCCGTAGAAGAAAGGGCAGGCCAGAACCAAGCCTGCCAGAAGAATGTAAAGCCTCCCTCGGGGCGTCTTTCGTATGAGGTGATCAGCCAGCGATGCTCCGGCCAGGATTCCGATGATGGTGGCAGACTGGACGTAAACTGTGGCCGTCCAGCCAGCACGGGCCAGAGACAGTTGGAATTTGTGATGAAGGAAATCCGGCAGCCAAGCGTAGATAAGCCACAGCATGGCGTTAATGGCGATGAAGTTGAAGCAGAGAGAAAGATAAGTGGGGATGCCGAGCACTCCTGGTGAGTGACTGCTTGTGGGCGAGCTCAGCTTGCCGGTCTCAGCCGGGTCTGGCTCCTTCAGCCTGCCAAACAGCAACGGAGAATAGAGCGCGCCAGCTCCGGCTGCGAGCCACAGCATCCATCGCCAGTCCAGAGTCTCAGCCACAAACCCTCCGTACCAGCCCCCGAACGTGATGCCTGCGAACTGAGCTGTTCCGTGCAGGGAGAGCGCCTTGGAGCGATCGTACGCGGAATGGACCTGGGTGATCAGGGAGATCGCAGCCACGATGTAAAGGGCTTGCGCCAAGGCCAGGGCCCCCCGCCAAGTCAGTAAGGCGGTGGGGGAATGCGTCATCCCGATCATCAGAGTGCAAAAGCTCCATAGCAGCACGCTGGCCACAATCAGTTTCCTTCTCGAGACACGGTCGCTCAGGTAGCCCCCAATCGGATTCCCCACGGCGTAGGCCCAGAGAAAGACCGTACCCGTCAGACCCAATTGGACCTCTGTAAAGCCCAAAGCCACTCTGAGAACTGGGAAGATGGAAAAGATCGACTGCCGGGTGACGTAGGCGATGAAGAAGGCTCCCCAAAGCCAGAGAACGATCTTCCAAGCCTGCCAATCTCGTGATTCGGTCTTCCCTTTCATAGGCGCATATCAGCGAGTATTACCTTCTGTCAAATGACCAAGGCATTGCTATCAGTTCGATTCTTGGCGAAAAATTCTGGTTTAGCCCGTTATGTGCGGTGAAACGAGAATTTTGGTCTCGTTTTGGTGGAGCGGGCGCTCCTGCGCACGCTATCTCAACGCGCGACGGAGCGCGCGTTCCACCAGGGATATCAAGGGCGGCAGCCCTTGACTAGTTGGGATACCAACGCATTTCCTGTCAGCTGGTGCCTCGATGTTGGGCAAGGTCAAGCGGTCCTTTCGTGCTTTCAAAGCGGAAAGCGATGTTAGGAGTGTCGAAAGATACCAGTCCAATAAGTGTTGGCAACCCGACAGCTGCTGGTGTGCGACAAAATTTCTGGGTAGCAGTCCCAACCACCGGCGTATCCCACTGGGGGCTTTGTTCTCATTTTCTGCGCCAGAATCATGTCCTATCAGTCTGAGTCCGTCCACTACCAACCTCGTCTTGCAATGCTGGACCAACGACCACGCCCAGCATCTCGGCATCGAGAGCCTGGCTTCTGGGTTGGGTTCATGTGGATGGCACCATTCTGAACCACTCTGACCGTCACGTCGTGCTTTCCATCCTCCCCATTTCTGCTTCTGGCCGTTTCTCTTCGAACCACGCGTAAACAGCAGGAAGAACTAGCAAAGTCAACAGGGTCGAAGTCATCAACCCGCCAATCACTACTGTGGCCAGCGGCCTTTGCACTTCGGCTCCGGCGCTGGTTGCGAGGGCCATTGGGACAAATCCCAAACTTGCGACCAAGGCAGTCATCAAGACGGGCCGGAGGCGAATGATCGCGCCTTCAAAAGCCGCTTGCCGGGCATCCAGGCCTTCCTCTCTCAACTGGTTTACATAGGAGATCAAAACTACACCATTGAGCACCGCCACCCCGAACAAGGCGATGAACCCTACGCCTGCGGAAATGCTGAAGGGCATCCCTCTCACGAAGAGAGCTACGATGCCGCCAGTGGCCGCCAGGGGAACGTTCATATAGATCAGGGCCGCGATCCTGGCCGAGTTGAACGTGGAATAGAGCAGAACAAAGATCAAAAATAGGGCCAGAGGAACAACGATTGCCAAACGCTTGCCGGCCCGCTCCAGGTTTTCGAACTGGCCTCCCCATTCAATCCAGTATCCAGCGGGAAGCTTGACGCGGTCTTGGATGCCTATCTGGGCCGCAGACACAAAGCTGGCCAAGTCCCGACCGCGAACGTTGCTTTCCACCGCAATGCGGCGGTGGATGTTTTCGCGGCTGATCTGGGCTGGCCCCTCCTCGGTGAAGATATCCGCCAACTGCGAAATGGGAATTAACCGGCCCTGCGAGTCGGCTATTTTGATGTTTCCAATGGCTTCAGGATCGTTCCGGTCCGCTTCTGCGAAACGTACTTGAAGAAAGAAGCGGCGCTGTCCTTCCAACACCTGTCCCACCACCTTGCCCCCCATCACTTCTACCGCATCCAGGATTTGCGCCGCATTGATCCCGTAACGGGCAATCTGGTCGCGCTTGATGCGAACCCGCAAATAGGGCAGGCCGGCGATTTGCTCGGCTTTGACATCCGAGGCCCCGGGAATTTGTGACAGGACCTGAACGATCTCATCTGCTTTGGTTTTCAGTTCCTGAAGGTCCTCACCATAAAGCTGAACGGCGACATCGGAGCGCACGCCCGCGATCAGCTCCTGAACCCGCAGCTCAATGGGCTGGGAATAGCTGAAGATATTTCCCGGAACATTCTTCTTGAGCTTCTCATCCATCAGGGCAATCAGCCCTTCTTTCGTGCTGGCTGAACGCCACTGTTCCTGGGGTTTGAGAATCACAAAGATGTCGCTGGTCTCCACACCCATCGGATCGGTGGCAATCTCGGCCCTGCCTGTGCGCGAGACCACTGTGTCCGCCTCAGGAAACTCCTTGAGTACCTTTTCAATCAGTGTGGTGGATTTTATGGACTCTTCCAATGAAACGCTGGGCAGCCGCCAGGCCTGCAAGGCGATGGCTCCTTCATCAAGTTTCGGGATGAACTCTGCGCCCATGAACGGAATGAAAACAAGACTGGCGAGAAAGGCACAGGCCGCCAGACTGGTGACAAGGACAGGTCGATCGACGGCCCTTTGCAGCATGGGCTGGTAATACTTCTTGACCGAGCGGATGATCCAGGTCTCCTTCTCGCTCACCTTCCCCCGTTTGAAGGCGAATGAAGCTAAAACCGGCATCAGGGTCAGTGACAGCACCAGGGCGCCCGCCAGGGCAAAGACCACTGTCAGGGCCATGGGACGAAACATCTTTCCCTCAACCCCTTCGAGGGTCAGGATGGGAAGATAGACAATGATGATGATGCCCACAGCGAATACGATCGGACGAGCCACTTCATGTCCGGCCTCGCGGATCACCTCCAGCAGACGGCCAGCACCCTTCTTGCCTTCCGAAAGATGCCGCACAATGTTTTCAATCATCACCACCGAGCCGTCGACGATGAGCCCAAAGTCAATGGCCCCCAAGCTCATCAAGTTCCCCGAGAGTTTGAACTGCACCATCAGCACAAAGGCGAAGAGCATGGAAAGCGGGATTGCCAAAGCCACAATCAGCCCGCCGCGGATGCTTCCCAGAAGAACCAACAGGACGAAAATCACCAGAATCCCGCCTTCACTGAGGTTCTTTATGACGGTGTTAATGGTTCTGCGAACTAGTTCGGTTCGGTCATAGTAGGTTTCCACCGTGATGCCTGCTGGGAGTGACTTTTTGATTTCCTTCAACTCCTCATCAACACGCTGCGCCACCACTCGGGAGTTTTCTCCGATCAGCATCATGACCACTCCGGTCACGGCCTCCCCCTTGCCGTCACGCGTTGCGGCTCCCTGTCGAATCATGGGAGCGAAAGCCACACGGCCGAGGTTGCGAATGTAGATGGGCGTTCCCTCTTTTTCTGCAGCGACGACAATGTTGTTGATGTCTTCGATGCTTTCCACCAGCCCTTCGCCACGGATCAGGTACTGCTCCTGATTCCGCTGGATATAGCCGCCGCCAGAGTTGGCATTGTTCCGTTGCAAGGCCTCGAAAACGGTTTCCAGAGGGATTTTGTAGCTGACCAGTTTGTTGGCATCCAACTGAACTTCATAGGTCTTTAACTCCCCTCCATAGCTGTTGACTTCGACGACTCCCGGCACAGAGCGCAGCTTAAAGGCGATGTCCCACTCCAGAATGCTGCGCAGTTCCATCAGAGAGTAGCCCTGGCCCTTGACTTCGAATTGGTAGATCTCTCCCAGTCCGGTGCTGATGGGCCCCATCTCCGGTGTCCCAAAGCCGGGAGGGATAGCCTCGCGGGCTTGGGGCAATCGCTCCAGCACCAAACGGCGCGCGAAATAAGTGTCCATGCTTTCGTCAAAGTAAACGTACACCGCCGAAAGCCCGAATCGGGAAACGGACCGAATGTCTGTGATTCCAGGCAGCCCGCTCATGGCTGTCTCCACAGGAAAGGTAATCAGTCGCTCGACCTCGATGGGTCCCAGCCCTGGCGCTTCCGTCAGGATCTGAACTTGATTGGGGGTGACGTCGGGGACGGCATCCACAGGCAATCGCAGCATGGAGTAAACACCCACACCCACGAGCAAGAACGTAAAGACGAGAATCAGAAACCGATTCTTCAAGGCAAAGTCAATGATCCGATGCATGGCGCCCAATCCTCTCCAGACCTAATGTTCTTCGCCACCGATACGCTCGCGCTGCAAATTGGATTTCAGATAAAAGCTCCCTTCGGCCACTATCTTTTCTCCCGGCTTGAGGCCCGACAGAATTTCGACCCACCCCGCTTGTTGGGCACCAAGCTGAAGCGCCCTTGGAACAAACTCGGATTCACCAACCTGTGCAAAAGCCACGCTCTTCCCTTCAACGTTCTGAAGGGAACTGGCTGGGATGGCCAGCACCTGGCGGGAGTGAGAGGTCGGAACGCGAACCGTCGCGAACATGTCCAGCTTCAATTCGTGGCTCTTGTTCTCAACGACGCAGCGGACTTTTGCCGAACGCGAGGCGGGATCGATGAGATCGCTGACGTACGCGATTTTTCCTGTGAAAACTTTGTCCGGGTAAGTCGCTACCACGACTTCGACCTGCTGGCCTTCGCGGATCAACGAGATATCCTTCTCGTAAACGTCTGCCAAGACCCAAACGGTGTCGATATCGGTGATCGTGAACAACTCTCGGTCCGGCTCAACCAGCTCTCCTTCGGCAACGTCGTACTTCGTGATGATGCCTGCGAAGGGCGCTCGCAAGACATTGTGGGAGGCGGTGCGATGGGCCTGCTGGTGTTCAGGGCCATGCAGTCTCTCGATGTCTTTGTCAGACAGACCAAAGCGGTGCAGTTTTTCTTCGTATTTGGCTAGATCGGCTCGTTGCCGTTCCAGGGCGGCCTGGGCGTTCTTGTATTCCGCCTCTTTCAATTCGTATTCTTTTTGGGCGATGGCCTGGTTCTCTAGCAATGCTTTGGACCTGTCCAGGAACTTTTGGCTCACCTCCACGTTGGTTCTTTCTTTTTCCTCTTGAGCCAGGGAGCTGAGGTATTCGTTGATGAGTTCACCCAGCTCAATGTTGTCGTAGCGGACCAGCGAATCGCCCGCCTTCACGCGATCACCCAGCCGAACGAAGACCTTTTCAATCAAGCCTCGCGCCAGAGGCCGGACATGGGCCACGCGCGTTTCATTGGGGCTGACGATCCCGGTGGTCTGCAGCGCTGTAACCATGGGTCGCATGGCGACCTCAACGATCTTGAGACCGACGTTGGCCTGCGCCTCCTTTTCAACTACGACGATAGGCGATGCCCCCTGCCCGTGTTCCTTTCTCTCACTTGCCTTGCGAGAATCGGGCGCGGCCTTGGACCCCCGGAACAGGCCGAAAGAGAGAACGATCCCCAAGGCGATTCCGAGCAGCAAAGCCAGGAAGACGGGAGGGCGAAGCACTGAGTTCATCTGTCCTGCGCGAGCAGATCTTTTCATTTTTTCTTTGCCTCCAATCATGACTTCTTTCATAACTCGGCTTCCAGCCCAATAGCGGTCTGTAGTTCATACAGGCTCATCCTGTAGTCATAAAGAGCCTGGTTGTAGAGCTTTCGTGTTTCACGGTAGGCCCGTTCGGCATCCAGCAGAGTGATCAAATCGGCTCCTCCCAAGCGATAAGAGGCTGTGACGATTTGCTGAGTTTCGTCGGCTTTCTTGATGGATTCTTTCTCGATATAGGTCACGCGCTCTCGATGGATCTGAACGGCGTTGTAAGCCTTGCGAATCTCGAGCAGGATCTGGTTCGTAGTCTGACAAGCCAGATTTCCCGCCCGTTCCTGTTCTGCCAGGGCCCTGCCAATGCCCCCTTCATTGCGATTGAAGATCTTGAGGGGAATCGTCACTCCATACACCACCGAATTCTCATTGAGGTTTCGCTTGTATCCGCCACCCACCGTGATGTTGGGAGATCGGATAGCCCGTTGCCGAAGAGTCTCTGTGTCCGCGCGCCGCTGTTCCAGGATGGAAGCCTTCAAATCGGGTCTCTTCGCCACGGCTTGCCGTTCCAGTTCCTCCAAAGCCAGAAGTGGCGGAATCCCTCCTTGCGCAGCCAGCTGATTAGGATCGGCCAACAGGGTTTCCGAGAATTTGAAGTTGGCTGTGGTCACGGGTGTTCCGATGAACATGAGTAGTGTGCTCCTGGCATTGGCGAGCGCTAACCTCGAAGCAAAGACGTCGTCTATGAACTTCAGCCGTTCTACTTCGACCCGCTTCAACTCCACTCCCGAGATGTCACCCTGCTTCAGCCGCACTCGGTTGAGTTCCACGATGCGGTCTATTTCCTGCAGGATCGCCTCAGAAACCTGCAAGTTGGTTTGAGCCAGAACCCCTTGAAAGTAGGCCCGGCGCACTTCCAGGCTGAGAGCGAGAACTGCGCTCTCGTAGGTCGCTTGCTGCGCCCGTAGCGTCAGGTCCGCCACTTGAGTCCGCAACCGGCGTTTCCGAGCAGTTTCGATTTCCTGGTCCAGACGGGCCGTGATCTCCTGCGTCTGAAAGAAAGCGCCCTGGTTGCCGCTGAAAAGCCGATAGTCCTCAGCATTGACAGAGAAGGCCGGATTCAACCTCTTCGTAGCATCCAGCCTGTCCGCTTTGGCAATCTCGATTTCGTTTCTGGCAGCCTTTAGCCCAGGGTTATTGGCAATAGCAATCTCCAACGCGTTCTTCAATTCCAACTGCTCTGGAACGTCTGTGGTGCCTTGTCCCAGGCAAAAGACAGGTGTCATCAGCAATGAGAGCAATGGCGCAAGCCATCTCATAATGGTCCTCCTTGAGAGCTTCAAGTCGCGTGCGACAAAATTCGACACAAACTCCGATGGCGATAACCAACAACGGGCCGGGCCGAACCATGGGCGCTGAACGGTAATGCGCTGCCGAGTTCTAAAGTGACGGATTACAGGGAGAAGCCTCGAAACGGCTGGCCCGAGAGATTAGGCTTGAGGGGGGTGATAGGGTGGAAACCGATGTGCGGAGCGGGCTGTCTGGTTCTGCGAAGATTCCAGGAAAGAAAACAACCAATTCTGTGCAGGACAGAAGACAACCCCAGGGACCAGATGCCGGCAACAACAGAGACAATCGTGGTCGCCTTCGCTTGAGTTCGGCGGACGAGATTGCTCAGGGCTCTGGGACTGGCCAACCGCCGAAGCAGAGCCGCCAAGGAAAACGGGTCCTCTTTCCTCGGCGCAGCGACTAAGCGTCAGCAGGTCCTCGGCGAGACAGGCGCACGTGAGCGCCATCACAACCAGGGCCGCCGCAGACTTTAGAGACTTGGGAAGATAGGTATTCATGCTCTCCTACGATACCATCTGGCCAGGCGCTCCAGCAAACACAAACTCTCCGCCAGGACTGCGACGAATTTGTGGTGCAGCAAATCCGCTCCTGACATTCCCGGCTTGGAGGTCAGGTGCAGAGGCTGGTTCGGTTCAAAGAGTGTCTTGATTCGAGGACTCTCCGCTCCGGCGCCTGACAGCCGATGACCGCAACGTGGAGTGTGGGCATCTACCAGGCGAAGACTACTAAGCTCACGGCGATGAAAATATCCCGCGGCCTCCACACCGTTCGTGTGCCGCCTTTCATCGAGAAGAGCACCTCTCCAGAATCATCGAGTTTGCGACACGCCTTGAAGGCCGACGGCCCGTGTGGCCATCGGTCACGCCACTTCGTGACAGGTGCTTCGCGTGTTGGCAAGGCGACGACCGGCCTTCATCTTTCTCGCGTACGAGCCGGTCATGCCAGACGCAGAAGGGGGTCGGCTCTCTGTATCTCTTCTGGCGATTTGTCACGGTCCCACTGGCCGCGCGAAATGACGAGGAAATCGGTTTGCGATGTCTCGCATCAGGGAGCGCCTAACACTCAAAGCAATCATAAAATCCGCTTCTCGCGCTCGGCTGGTATGCGTTTGTTAGACCCTGTTTTGAAAGGAACTACGACCAAACAACGCGGGCATCACCGCTTCAATTCCGCTGTCCAGTTGAGGACGACCGTTAGTGACGTGGACGAGGCGTCTTCAACGCGCCGGATAACTAAAAATCGCCGACCATCGGCCGTCGCTGCATAAGGGAACTGCGTAGTATGCCGATCAAAACCCGGCGTCTGGAAGAGCGCGACGGGCGCACTCGCCTCAAAGGTGTTCTCCCCCTTTACCGCCACGGCCATCAATCTGTTGTCAGGCGCGAGATAGAAGATCTCCTGCCCATCGCCTCGCCATCGAGGGTGAGAGCCTCCGCCATTCGACACCCGCTCTCTTCTTCCAGGCTCAGGGAAGGACTGGACATATACTTCATCGCTCCCCGTCTCATCCGAAACGTAAGCCATCCACCGACCGTCGGGGGACAACCGCCCCCAATATTCGCTGAACGGCGTAGCGAGATACTTTCTCGGCTGCCGCTCACCGTCAAGAGGCAGCACCCACAAGTCCCCCTGTTGCGTCCCCGAACGCAATTGAGAGTAGATGATAAACCGTCCATCCTTTGACCAGTCAGTGGGGTTCATATACTCAGCACCAGCCTTGAGCAGCACCTCCTCTTGGTCATTGCCGGTTGTTCTCATTTGATAAAGGGAATAGCTGCCTTCGCGTTGTGATACGAAAACTATGCGGGTCCCTTCCGGGGCCCACAGCGAACTGAATGCACCTACCTTGCCAGAAGTCAGCCGCGTGGGAATGTCACGCTGCAAGTCGAGGAGCCAGGCATCAAGCCCACCTATTTGCGGATCGATTCGATCCATTACAGCTTGCTTTCCATTGGGAGAGAGATCGATATGCATATAACCTGCTCGAGGCCCGACAACCGTTTGCACTTTACCTGCCCTGTCGAACCAGACTAATTCGCTATCTGTGCTACTGCCGCTCCGATACACCAGCGTGCCGTTGTCGGAGACTGACATCTCTGCGTACTTGGCGAACGGATTATAGGTCACTTTATCGGCGACGGCGAACGGGTCGCCAGTAGTTGCCAACTGCTGCTGATCGAAAGGCTGAGCCAGCAACCTTTGCTCGCGCACGAATAGCAGGTAACCTGGTTGGGCGTAGACGGCCGACGAATCTGCGCGCAGCAGGCGTTTAGTTGTCGTCCCATCGAGTGCTCCTATACAAATCCCTCGATGCTCCGGTTCAAGGCTATCGGCGAGATAGACGAAATGGCGACCGTCGGATAAGAAATAGGGGAAGCGGTGAGCAAATTCCTGGTGCGACTCGTCGAGCGTCGTCACGGCTACAGCCACGCCTCCGGTCTGCGATACACGATGCAGGGATCCAGAGTGTGACCCAAAAAGAATAACCCCGTCACGATTCCACGTACCCCCAACAGCGAAACCTTTCACATTGCAGAGCGTGGAGGGTAGACCGCCTGAGACTTCAATTTTCTTGAGTTTGGCCTGGGCAAAAAATCCGATGGCCTGACTGTCCGGCGACCAAAAAGGAAAGGAGGCCCCATCCGTTCCGGGCAGCAGGCGCGGAGCCGGCGAGTCGAACGAATAGAGCCAGAGGTGTGCCTGGTCTTCAGAGAAGGCCACTAGAGCCAGGCGCCGCCCGTCAGGCGAGATGGCCGAGCCTGTTTGGACGTTGAACATTTGACGGTGGTTTTCTCCGGCAGGGGTAAAGAAAGGAAGGTGGTCTTCCTCTCAGTCGGCGGGAGCCTGAAATGACCAACGGCCAGCAGGGACGCGATCACTAAGAGAACGGCAGACGTGATCCACGCCCACCGCGCGCGATTCCAACTACGAGTTGCAGGCGGCGCGGTTGACGATGAGAAGAGACCTTCTTCTGATAGCTGCGAGAGTGATTCGAGAGCGAATCTCAGATCGGTTGCTGATTGAAATCGCCTGTCAGGTCTCTTCTCCAGGCAGTGACTGACGATCCGCACCAGCCCGGGCGTGATCTGGCCGTTGCTTCCTCCTAGTGCCGCAGGCTCTTCCTTCAAGATGGCGTTCATAGTCTCCGCTGCTGACGTGCCTGAGAACGCCCGCCTGCCTGTCAGCATCTCGTAAAGAATTGCCCCGAACGAAAAAATGTCCGAGCGGTGATCGGTCTCTTCCGCTCGTACCTGCTCCGGTGACATATAGCCGACCGTGCCCAAGACCACCCCCGGCAAGGTCAATGCCGCCGTCCCTGTTTCTGTCTGGGACTGCAACGTGCGCGTCCCCTCTTCACCAGTCTTTGCTTCAGTCAGTTTTGCCAGACCAAAGTCCAGAACCTTCACCACACCGTCCTCGGTCACCATCACATTGGTTGGTTTCAGGTCCCGATGGATGATGCCGGCTGAGTGGGCTTTGGCCAGCGCGTCGGCCATCTGGACGGCCAGCTTGAGCGCCTCGTTGAGTTGCATCCCCTTGCGTGGGATTCGCTGCTCCAGGGTCTTGCCAAGGCCACATACTCCATGACGATGAAGTCAATGCCGCTCTTCGCTCCCGATATCGTGAAGGGTGATGATGTTGGGATGGTTCAACGCCGAGGCCGCCCGAGCTTCCTGAATGAATCGCCGCTTGCGCTCGGGGTCACTCACCTTGTCTGCTGGCAACACCTTGATGGCGACCGATCGATTCAGCCGCGTATCGCGCGCTCTGTAGACGACGCCCATGCCGCCCGCTCCCAGCAGAGAAAGAATCTGGTAAGAGCCAAGCTGCTGGCCAATCAGTGACTCGGGCTTTTCGTGAGCGATCATCTTGGCTGCCACCTCCAAGGCCGGCTCTTCAATGAAACGATCAAACCTGAGCAGAGACTCGACTTCTCGACGCAGCTCTTCGTCACCGCGGCAGGCATCTTCAAGGAAGGCAGCCCGGCGGCTCTCTTCCAGCTCCAGCGCAGCCTGACACAACTTCTCAACTTGCTGCCAACGGTTCATAAAAGGCACATTGACCGCCGTCTAGCGCTCCATTGGGTAAGCTGCGCACCCCAAGCGGGGTCAAATCTTCGCTGTTACCTGCGCCAGCCTCATCCCGAGACTGTGTGAAAACTCCTTGAGTGCAAGAGAAGGATAGCTAAAATGAGTGCCAAAGCCAATCAGAGTGGAGGCGCGAAGTTGGGCTACATCGGTGGGGAGAGCCGGAATCAGCGATACCTGTTGCCGGAGGCCATTGATGACTACATTGGCGAAGATAATCCGGTGCGGTTTGTGGACGCCGTCACACTCCTGTTCTGCTCCTTTACCCGGTGAGTTTCGCACAGTCTGGCGGGCCGCTTAGACGCGTTTCGAAGCACCCAGCCGTCGACATGCGCCGGTGAACCCGAAGACGATCCTGCCTTCGGCTAAGCCCGGTTCTCGAATCGCCCTGCAGCTTTGGTCCGTTCAGCGCCGTCGCGTGCTTGGTGAACTCGGGTGCCGGGAGGCCGCTCAACCTCTGAGAAAGGGCTGTTCAAATGAAGATCAGGCTGACAAGCGTGTCGATATCGAATTACGATAAGGCGCTCAAGTTCTATACCGAAGTTTTGGGCTTTGTGAAGAAGCGGGACATCCCACTCGGTCACGGCGTCCGCTGGCTAACCCTTGTCTCACCCGAGGAGCCAGAAGGCACCGAGCTGCTTCTTGAGCCAAACGCCAAGTATCCGGCCATGAAAGCGCTCAAGGAGTCTCTGGTCAAAGACGGCATACCGTTCATGGCATTCCAGGTTGACGATATTCAACAGGAGTATGCCAGGCTGAAGAAGCTGGGCGTTCAGTTCACGATGGAGCCGAAGAACCTGGGAATGACGACGGAGGCCGTCTTCAACGACACTTGCGGCAACCTTATTCAGATCTATCAGGTCAATGCTGCCTAGGAGTCTGCAGCTCCGAGTTCCCTCGGCCCGCCTAACAACTCCTGCAGCCCACGGCGCTTCGCCTCTAAGGTGACGTAATGACTCGAGTTTCGGTGAAGGCAGTGTTCATCGGTACTGTCGTGGACATTGTGTTGTCGCTGGTCGGGACTATCTCCCTCGCGATGGGCTTGTTGATTGGAGGTAGCGAGAACCCAGCCTGGTTCACCACGACCGGTGGCGTTGAATATTCCCACCGCAATTTTCGATGCTCTGCTGGCAAAGCGCAAAACTGCGAATCCAGTTGCGGGCAGAACCGCAATCGGCCCGATCGTTTGGGCCACCAACAGCGGCTTTTGACCACAGTAAGGAGGACCAGCAGATGGCAGCGAACTCACCTAAACGGCAAGCGCCGAAGCCAAAAAGATCGGTTATAGAGTGGCTGCTTGATTCTGACCCTTCGATCCGCTGGCAGGTGATGCGGGACCTGACCGGTGCGCCCGCGGAGGAGGTCGCGGCCGAGCGCGTGCGGGTCGCCACCGAGGGTGCGGGCGCCCGGCTGCTCGCCCTCCAGGGGGCCGACGGGACGGTGGGGCGGCGCGGCGTGGAACCGTGGATGGAACTCCACGATGCACGTCCTGATGCTGCTGCGGGACCTGGGTCTCGATCCCGCGAGCGACCAGGCACGTCGCGCGGTGGGGCTCGTCCGTGACGACGTGAACTGGAAGGGTTGCGGCCCGCAGGAGAGTGATGGCAATCCCTTCTTCGCGGGCGAGGTCGAGCCGTGCATCAACGGGCAGGTGGCGGCGAGCGGCGCCTACTTCGGCCAGGACGTCGGGCGGCATCGTCGACCGTCTGCTCGGCGAGCAGCTGCCCGATGGCGGCTGGAACTGCGAGGCCGCCAACGGCTCGACGCGGTCGGCTTTCAACACCACGATCTCGTGCTGGATGCCCTGCATCGCGGCTCTCACAGAATGAGCCAGGGTAGCCGAGGCAAACTTGGCAGATTTGGTCGTGGCTCCGGATGAGTTAGCTGGACACTCGAAGTTCATGCCTTACGTCGCGGGCCCTCAGGACTACGCGACGATTGACTTACGGGCTAGCTCATGTCAGCAGTTTTCCGGTTTGGCTGGTATCGTACCCACCCAACATTTCCAGCTCGCGCTGGAAGGCGGCACGATTGAGTGTGTCCAGAAGGATCTGAGTTACGGCCAACCCTTCATGCTGCTTAGGGATGACCAAATCGAAACGTTCACTGATCAGGGGTAGGAAGCCAAGTCCGAAGACTCGAGCTGCAGCACGGGTAGCGACACAATAGTCGGCGTGTCCCGAGTGAACATGCCAGGCCGCGGGAATGTGTCCGTAAGCGATCTGGTCGTAACCCTTGACATCGGATGCCTTGAAGCCGAGCCGGCGTAGCGTCGAGTCGAGCAAGAGCCGGCTGCCCGCGCCCGTTTCTCGATTCATGAGCTTCAAGTCCTGGCGCGCGAGATCCTCCTCCCTCCGTATTCCCTTGGGATTGCCTTGAGCCACCACGATCCCTTCTTCCCAGGCCGCGAAATTGACCACCCTGACATTCCTTCCCGGAAAGAGCTTTCGCACCGCCGGCAAGTTGGATTCTCCGGTGGCTTCGTCGCGCAGATGAGATCCCGCGATGTGAATCTGTTTCCGCTTGAGAAGCTCAAGCGCCTTCAGGCTGGAACAACTGGCCATCACCAGCTCGATGCCCGCCTGCTTCAGGTGTCGGCCGAGCACTGAGATGCCGGGATCACACCCGGCAATCAACAGGCGCCGGCCATATTCCTGATCCATCAACAAGGGCTGAATCAGTGCCTTGGCAGCTTTCCTGCCCAATTGGGAGGGTCTGAGTAACACAGCATCCGCAGCGGGAAGATAGGAAGGCATGGGTATCGCAGGGACTCCGACGACCCTCTTCTGAACGCGACACAACTGAAGCGGCTGACCCGGCTGAAGTTTTTCTCCCATAGGCAGGAGATCGATCTCCTGGGTAGAGGACAGCGCTGGAGGGCTCTCTGACAAGCTGAACAGGTCCTCGACCTTTGCCTGCAACACCTGAGCCAGCCGCAATGCAATCAGGGTGTTGGGCACATAGGTTCCCGCCTCCATCGCGTAAATGGTCTGGCGCTGGACATCCACAAGCTCTGCCAGCCGCCGGGCTGAAAGCCCCTGCCGCTGCCTCAAATAAGCGAGATGGTTCTGAATTTTCATTCCCCAATCCTTCCTTCCAACGAGTTGAGGTTGAAGCCGAGCCCGCAGGTTTTTCTCGACATGGGGTCGGCTGCTATGATACGGATAGTAATATTTAAATGACAGACGTTTTTAAAGGAAACGCACATGACCCTCCGCTGGCATTTGAACCTGTCGCTGCTGCTTGCGCTCCTGGTGTTGATCCCTCCCTTGGCACAAGCCCAGGCTGGCAAGGCCGAGCTTTTCGGCCTGGTGCTTGACACCAGCGGGCTGCCGGCGCCACAAGCCACGGTAGAGCTGGAAGAGCAGGCCACGCAGATCAAGCAGTCATCCACAACCACTGACGCAGGCGAATACCACTTCTTTGGATTGGCTCCTGGCAGGTACAAGATTTCGGCCACAAAGCAAGGATTCCGGACATACCAGCAGGAGGGCCTCGAGTTGCGGGTCGCGGACCGAATTTCTTTGGACATCCGCCTGGAACTGGGAGAAGTCGTCCAGACGCTGGACGTGACCGCCTCTGCCCCGCTGCTTCAAACAACGACAGGCACAGTCAGCCAAGTTGTCGAACAGAAAAAAGTCGTCACTCTGCCCCTGGACGGGCGGAACTTTATCCCGCTTCTGGCCCTATCGCCCGGTGTCGCTCTGCCACCGGGCTCGTTCTTCCCGAGGGTCAACGGCAGCCGTCCGCGTACGAGCGAGTACATCTACGATGGTATCGGAGTGTTGCAACCTGAACCGGGACAGGTGGCATTCTATCCCATCATTGACGCCATCGAGGAGTTTCGCCTCAACACCAACAGTTACTCGGCCGAGTACGGGCGGTCGAACGGGGGTGTCATTCTGGTCACTCAGAAATCGGGCACGAACGACTACCACGGCACCCTGTTCGAGTTTTTCCGCAACGAGAAATTGAATGCTCGAAACCTGTTTGCCACCACTGGCCCCAAGCCACTCTTTCGCCGAAACCAGTACGGCTTTGTGTTCGGCGGGCCGATTCAGAAGCAGAAAACGTTTTTCTATGCAGACTATCAGGGTTCACGGCAGCTGGTGGGGGTGGTTCGGACAAGCACGGTTCCGACTAGCCGGCAACGGCAAGGCGTTTTTTCGACTCCGATCTACGACCCGGCAAGCACCCAACAGACGGGCGGCAGTTTTCGGCGCGATCAGTTTCCTAACAACACGATTCCGCTGGATCGATTTGACTCGGCTGCCTTGAAGGAATTGGACCGGTTTCCACTTCCGAATGTTTTTTCTGGAAGCAGCGAAGCGACTGCCAATAACTATCGCCGCACGGGAAACGAACAACAGTATCAGGACCAGTTCGACGTTCGGCTGGACCATCAGCTTAGCTCAACGCAGCGGCTCTTCGGGCGCTACTCCTATTTGCGCGACGACTCCAGACCGGTCACTCCGTTACCGGATGGCAGTGGAACCATCACGACCGGTGTGATTGGGAACACGTTGACCCGCGCAGACGGCATCGTGGTCGAACATAGTTGGACACTCACTCCAGGTTCGCTCAACCAGTTACGTTTCGGCTATACGCGCCGGGGATTTAACCGCGACGAACTGCGCCTGGGGGTCCCTGCTTCCGAGTCCTCGGGAGTCCCGAACATCCCGAGCAGCAGCTTCGCCGACGTTTTTCCAGTTTTTCAGACTACCGGACTTCAACAGCTCGGTCCCTCTTCCAACACCAACTCTGAATTCACCACGTCGGTCACGCAGCTCATCGATACCTTCTCGACTCAGAAAGGCCGCCATAGCCTGAAGTTCGGTGCCGACCTGCGGTGGGAGCAGCTGAACGTCTTGCAGCCTCCGAATCCAACCGGATTATTTCAGTTTGTTCAGCAATCGACTGGTCGTTTGAACCCCTCCGGTTCTGTGGTGGCGAATACCGGCAATGCATTCGCTTCGTTTCTATTGGGTCAGGTCAACTCCTTCAGTATTGATTTACAGGATCAGAAGTTGAGACCGCGAGCGGCCATTTCGGAGTTCTTTGTCCAGGATGATTGGAAGGTCAATGCTCGGCTATCGCTGAACCTCGGCGTGCGGTACACGCTCAACTTTCCTTCAACCGAGGCCGACGACCAAAGTGCCGTGTTCAATCTGTCCACGCAGCAGTTGGATTTCGTGGGGACAGACGGAAACCCACGCAGCGTACGAGATCTTGAGAAACACAATTTTGGCCCTCGAGTGGGTCTAGCCTTCCGTTTGACGGACTCTTTCGTGATCCGCGCAGGATACGGCTTGACCTGGATCGAGCAGGCTGGAATTACCACGCCATTCACCACTCCGTCGTTCCCCTTCATTCAAACCGCGGGACAGCGTTCTCTGGACAACATCAACCCTGCCTTCGTGCTTTCTTCGGGCCCGACTGTGCAGATCACCGAACCTAATCCTGACTCGGGCCTCGGGCAAGGAGTCTTCGGTGTCGATCGTCACAACGGCTCGGGCTATGCACAGCAGTGGAATCTAATGCTGCAGCAGACCTTCGGGCAAAACTGGAGTGTGGAGGCAGGGTACTTAGGCTCCAAGCTGACCAGATTGGGGGTTCCCGACGTGAACCTGAACCAATTGACCGTGGACCAGCTGGCCCTGGGGCCTCAACTGACCCAGTTAGTTCCGAATCCTTACTTCGGCCAGATTCCACCGTCCTCTTCGATCGGAGGTCCGAGGATCGCACGCCAGCAGCTGCTTCGACCCTATCCACGGTTTACCACGGTCAGTTTGTACCGCAACAACATCGGTAACTCGGTCTACCACTCGTTTCAAGGTCGGGTGGAGAAACGGTTCTCGCAGGGGTTGACCTTTACTACTGCGTACACCTTCTCGAAACTCATCGACGACGCTTCGTCCGTTTTCGACGCCGCCATTCTGACAGGCCCAGTAGCCAACTTTCCGGTGGCTGACAGTTTCAATAGGAGACTGGAGCGAGACCTTTCCAATGGAGACATACCGCACATCTTTTCGAGTGGATTTGTCTATGAACTGCCTGTAGGGAAAGGACGCCGGGTGGACGTCGGCGGCTGGCGACAGCTGCTGTTCGGCGATTGGCAATTGGCGGGAATCATCCGGCTACAGTCCGGAATTCCTGTAGTGGTGACTCAAGCGACCAATTTCAACTCCTTTGCCGGGTTCGGGACGCAGCGGCCAAATCGGAACTCGGATCCGGAGCTTCCCGCAGAACAGCGAACGACGGCACGCTATTTCGATACGGCTGCCTTTGCTACTGCCCCGCAATTTGCCATTGGTAACAGTTCTCGCAACCCGGTTCGCGGACCTGGCTATCAGACTGCAGACGTGATGGTGGGAAAAACATTCGCGTTAACTGAACGTTTTCGGCTGGAGTTCCGCGCCGAAGCCTTCAACGTTACCAACACGCCACCGTTGGGCAATCCCAACGGAAATTTTGGAACCACGGCCTTCGGCACTATCACGACGGCTGGGGATCCGCGGGTATTTGAGTTCGTTCTGAAGTTGCATTTCTGATCTCTCTTACGCCCGAGTAGGGTCGGCGGTGACCTCTCCGGGTAAGGTTCAGTCTTCTACTTCATGCGGGTGTTGAGGACCCAAAAAACCTAGTCAACAGCGATCATCACATCACTGGCCTTGATCACGGCAGAGACCTGTTTGCCAGGAGCCAGCTTCAAGCGCTCTGCAGATTCCTTGGTGATGATGGAAACGATTTCCGCCCCGCCTGCAAGCTCAACTATGACTTCAGTGTTGACTGCGCCGGGAGCCAGTTTTTTGACTTTGCCCTTCAGGTTATTGCGCGCACTAACGATCATGCTTCTCTCCTTACGAGTTCGAACTAGCGGGGATGAATAGCCAACCCGCCGACTGGTTGCAAACAATTCTAACATCTTGTGTGAGCGGCTTCGGTGGCCCAATCCATGGTAGCCGGGAACAGTTGGATCAACAGTCATAACTCTGCGGTGCATGGCATTCCTTACGGGGAGTCAACAAGAGTGGGCTGGGTGGCCGTGTGCTCAGCCCGGGGACCTATTTCGATTGCTTAAGTCAATTCACTCTTTGTTCGGTCTTGACTGTGAGAGCGTGGAGGAGAAGGAGTATTTGGTCCTGGCAGGATGGGTCAATGTTGGATAGCATCAATGAGCATATTTGTCTCGAAGGACACCACACAATGAACTTGCCCGGTCTGACTTCAAATTCGTTGCCACAGAGGGTTGACTCAGCCGCGGCTGCGACGCGGTTACCCACTCTGAAGCAGTCTCTGTGCTACGGGAGTGTGGGCTTCTGTGTGGCCAGCATCGCCGTTTTTGCCATCGTCGGTTGTGGTCGACCGTGGATGTATCGATATCTTGGTGCGCTAGGCCCTTATCTCGTGGCCACGTTCCTTTTCATAGTTCTGGCTGGCGGCATACTGAGTCGGCTCGTGGTTGGTCCGGGTCGACTGCTGCATTTTTATCTACTCTTTGGCGTGGCGTTCTTCTCCTATGCAGCCGGCTGGGTGATTGCCTACCTTACGCTCCGCAACCCTTTGGGAGAGCTACTGGGCTCCGTTGCCGGAAGTTGTCTGATGGCTCTGGTCCTGGCTGCTGCGTTCAAAGCAAACAATTCATTGCCCAAACTAATTCCAGTCTTGTTTCTGGCAAGTTCGGCTGGCTACTTCCTGGGTCGTCTTTTTCATGTAGCCATCAGCGGAACGGTCGGAATGATACTGTTTGGCTCTTCTTACGGGCTCGGCTTTGGAGCCGGCCTAGGCTATGCCCTCTTTCTCGTCCAGGAACCGATACGTCGGTGCCTGAGCGCTAGTCCACACGCAGACTCCACGAGCGGGCCTTCGAAGACCTAAGAATAACCCTACTGTCAACTCGGTTATTCGAACGA
This sequence comes from uncultured Acidimicrobiia bacterium, assembly GCA_963752385.1. GTDB lineage: Bacteria > Acidobacteriota > Terriglobia > Versatilivoradales > Versatilivoraceae > CAVVYL01. The sequence continues at coordinate 597,248 of CAVVYL010000045.1, forward strand.
TGAATGAAGGGCCGATCCCGCTCTGTCTTGCATCCGGTTCGTTGCCAAAGCCGCCGGGCAGCATCTACTAGGCGATCGACGCCTACGGAATAATCACAGCCCGAAAACGCACCCGTCCGGTGACTACGCGATCGTAGGCTTTGCCGATGTCATCCAATCGATAGGTTTCAGCAATAGTTTTTACCTTGCCTTTCGCGGCATAGTCCAAAGCCTCATAGAGATACTCTGGGTGGTTCTGGCTACTGCCCAGGATGCGGATACGCCGCGTGATGAAATCGACTGGCGAGAACTGAAGAGGTTTCGCCTCAAAACCCATCAACACCAAGCGACCGTCCGGACGAAGTCCCTGAACACAATCCACCATCGCGTCGTTCGAGTTGCTGGTCCCAAGGATGACGTCAGCTCCGCCCGCAGCCATGAGGCCCTTGCCGTCTCGCACCACAGCGTCGGCACCCATGTCCCGCACTAACTTGTCTTTGTCGGGCGAACGGGAAACGGCAATGGTTTGAAAACCCGCAGCCTTGGCATACTGCACTGCCAGGTGACCGAGGCCTCCAACGCCGACTACTGCCACCGTCTCATGTGGCTTGGGGTCGGCAATTCTCAGACCTGACCAAACCGTGTAGCCTGCGCAGAAGATCGGTGCTGCCTGCTCGTAGGACAAACCCTCAGGTAACAGAACGGTGCTGTTAGCGTAGGCGGTCATGTATTCGGCATGGCCGCCAGGCATTTGCATTCCGGTGCTAATTTGTTCGGAGCAGAACAGGGCCTTTCCTCGCAGGCACCATTCACATCGCCCACAGGTCGCCTGGACCCACGGAACGCCGACCCGATCCCCGATACGCCGCGTGCGGACACCGGGGCCGACGGCAACGATCTCCCCTGCCGGCTCATGTCCCAAGGTTCGTGGGAAAGCTCCAGGAATCTCCCCACGGGTCTGATGCACATCGGTGAAACACAACCCACTGGCATGAATTTTGATCAGGACTTGATTGGGGCCCGGCTCCGGTGCCGGAACTTCTTTGACTTCCCATTGACTATCTATTTTGGGGACGACGGCAGCTTTCATGATTCCTCCTTCTCTCTCGCATGAGAGTCAACAATTGCCCGATGATATTGGAGCCAGCCCACAATGAGATCTAACTTTGAACATCGCTGGACCTACAGTGAGGGTGTATCACTATCGCGCTCAGCACAGCACTAACTTGCTGAAAACTACGCTGGCGCCACCCCAACCCGCAGCACAATGTCGGTCTGGCCAGCCTCCGATAATGATAGATTAAAGAAAACTATTTCGCTAATGAGCATGTCAGCAAGACGGGCGAAGCTACCACGACCGACTGATGCGGAGCGGCGATTCTGAGGGTCCTCTGGCAACTGGGACCCGCCACTGTACGGCAGGTCCAGGAAGCGCTCAATCAAGAGAAAAGAGACGGGGTTATACCACGGTCCTGAAAGTGATGCAGATCATGCACGAGAAAGGATTGCTGGAACCTGATGAGAGTGCGCGGACGCACCCAATGCAGGAACAGTTCGTAAGGCTTGGACCTCACGGCGTGAAGCTTGAACACATCCGGGGACTTGGATCGCTGGGACCTGGTCCCTGTCACCCGAGTTTGTCGCGTGAATCCAACCCTGGAGGCCGTCAAACCGCCAGCCTTGCAGACTGTTGGTCGCGGTTCCGCCAGAAGAAGCAAGGCAAGGGACATGGCCTAACTGCCGGCTGGAGTCTCTGTGATAAGAAGAGGGTCAAGAACGAATGGTGTGAGGGCGAAACCGCTGACCGTATCGTTGGTGCAACTCGGCGAAAACTGAAAAAGAATAGGTTTGGAGTCCAGCCGCGAGCTTTCCCTTTGCTTTCAATCGGGTCATCATTTCTTACGCGTGTTTCGCCAGACGATGAAGCGTGCGACGCAGAAGGAGACGAACAAATCGAGATCCCTGAGAAAGAGTCCAATTCTCCGTCTCAACAGCGGAAACGCAGCGCTGACGCTCGCGCACGAGAGCATTCCCGTAAGCGCGGAGGGCAACCTGGCTCCGTGAAACCAGTTGGAAAGCACTCGGCCGCTGTAGAAAAGCATCAATGTCTTCCCAGTTCTTTCTGAACGCCGAACTTGACGATGTCGTGCTCGGTTCCGTCTGAGGGCAAGAAGCACTATAGAAGCGAAGACATAAGAAAGTCATAGGGAGTCCATAAAGAATTCGTTAGCAGTGAGGTTAAAGTGGAGCTTGAGTGCAATGCCGTGTCAGGCCTGTCGCGGACTCGGGGGGGTGCCTGCTTGGCGAGAACCGTCTGTGCAGGCTCGCAATGCTGTTCTAAGCCTTGCCTACTTTCGCGCCTCGCTCGGCCACTACCGTGATTTGCATGTCCTGCGCAAGACGTAGAATCTGAGAGGGAACACTCCTACTTCGCAGGAACCTCCAGCGCTTGTCATGCGGGCGCATCAGAAAGACTTGCGTGACTCGTTCGCGGCGCGCGAAATGCACCAGAACGACGGCGGCATTTTGTCCTTGCAGGAGTCGCGTTTCGATATGGAGATTCCGGGCAAAATTCAGATGTCGTTCAACTGCTTCTCGTTCGAGAATAGGCAAATTGTTCAGGTCGCCGGTTTCAGAGACGTAGACAGCGAAGCATTCCGCACGAAGATAGTCGGCTACCCGCCTCCCGCGCCGGATAAGCATGGCGGTGGTCGGCTCACTGGTGATATGAATCAGAAGGCGATCGGTGAATCGCGGAGTCTCGTGTCGGACCTCGACTTCATGGGCCGCCTGCCGTAGCGCCAATTCGCGCAATCCAGCCAGTGATTGTTCACGGAAAAAATTCTCTAACGCCTTGGCGGCCTTTTCAGGCTCATACACAACACCCCTCTTTAGCCGATTGATGAGGGCCTCGGGGGTAACATCCACCATGACGACTTCGTCGGCCTGTTTGATCACCCAATCTGGAACCGTCTCACGCACCCGGACACCCGTAATCTGCCAAATCTGATCGTTGAGGCTTTCCAGGTGTTGAAGGTTCATCGTCGTCAACACGTCAATACCCGCGTCGAGTAGCATCACAACGTCTTCCCACCGCTTCGCTCGCTCGGACCCGGGTACATTGGTGTGAGCCAACTCATCGACCAAACATATGGCCGGAGCGCGCCTGAGGATGGCGTCCGTATCCATTTCTTCGAACGTGCTTCCGCGGTATTCCATCTTTTTGCGCGCAACGAATTCCAAACCCTCCGTTTTTGCGATCGTGTCTTTTCGCCCATGAGGCTCAAAATAGCCGATGACCACATCGACGCCGCCGTTTTTTCAACTCCTGTGCTTCTTCCAGCATTCGATAGGTTTTCCCCGCTCCAGCCGCATAACTTAAGAGGACTTTGAGTCGCCCTCGTGTCGGGCGGTGCGTAGGACTCACGGGGTGACCTTTTGTGGAAACACGCGCACGTCGATCCCTTCCGCAAGATCGATCAGGCGGTCCACGGGATTGTCTCGCCAGCGATGCCACCAACCCTGTTGCTGGCTGTGGCCGATGAAAATCTGTGTAATCCCATTCTTTATTGCGAATTCGGCGAGAGCGCGAATCTGGTCATGTCCGTCGAGAACGTGGATTTCTGCACCCAGTTCATGAGCAATCTCAAGGTTCCTGTCGAGAGAGGCTTGATCCTGCGGCGATAAATCGGGCTGGCGAACATACGTGACAAGCAGGTCGCCATGAAAACGGTCGGCGTTGCGTCTACCGCTTTCCAAGATCGGTCGTGCCGGAGACCTCGGCGTAATACCGACGAGGATACGCTCCTGGATTCCCCAGTTCTCCACGATATGGTGGGCTTCGAGGTAGGTCCTCAGTTCGGATTCCACAACTTCTGCGGCGACCAGCAAGGCCATCTCGCGGAGACGCGACAGCTGCTCGTCCTGCGCCGGCGCATCGACGATTTCGATGTCGTCAGCGTCCTTGAGGAAGGCAAGCGGGACCGTCTCCGCCGGCCGCTTGCCGGTGATTTGTGCCACCTCTTCTTGCATTTCCTGGATGTATTGTAGATTGATCGAAGTGGTCACCGAAATGCCCGACTGTAAAAGTTCATCGATCTCCTGCCATCGATGTGCATGCCGGCTCCCTGGCGGATTGTCATAAGCTAAGCCATCAATCAAAACGACCTGCGGCCGCCGGCGCAAGATACGATCGATGTCAATGACATCCTTTCCGGCTACCTTTAACGTCGGGATCGTTTCGTGTAAAGATAGAAGCTTGTCAATTTCAGGTGTGCATTGCGCCTGGATTGCTCCTACCACCACGTCCTCCCCGCGTCGCCGTCGCCGTCGCCCCTCATCGAGCATCTTCACGGATTTGCCGACACCTGAAGTGTATCCGAGGAAGATTTTAAGACGTCCAGGCCTTTTTCGCCGCTCTTCTCGTTGGATCTCTTCCAGAATCCGCTCAGGATCCCGACGGTATTCTGTGTTCATGATGTATGGAGAGCACTGTGGCCGGAGCCCTCCACCCCTCTACTCTTTTCCAAAACCGAAGGCATAGACGAAACCGAGTAGGAAAACATGCTGATCGTTGACCAACGGGTCGCCTGTGCTCCCTTTCTTGAAGACATTCTGGTTGGAGAAGTCGTAACGATATTCGATTTTGGTGCTGAAGTTGGGCTTGAGGCGATACTCATTGGTCAGGGTGAGCGTCTTCAGGGATTGGGGTACAGTGGCAGTGGCGAAGCCCTGTGCATCGTTCAGATACTCAAAGCGTGGTGCCAATGCAATTTTGCCGTCTGAGGTGCTAAAGCGAATCGAACTGGCGATCCCTTGCCATTTGGCGTTCTGTTGGGGAAGCCCCGGGAAGGTATTCCGATCGATCCCAAAATCGTAGTTGAACTTCAGCGCCACGTTCTTGTTCAACGTAGCTGTCAGGATACCATCGTACAGATGCCGCCAACCCTCACTGGTGCCCGTCTTTTCGGGTCCACCCAAATAGTTCTGAATCAGTTGAAACTTGGAATTGGGAGTCCAGGTGAGCGAGAAGCCCAGGCTCTTGCCCTTGTTATTATCAAACGAATTGTTCCAGCCATTGACCAGATAGAAGCCGAGGCCCACTTTATCCGTGGCGGCATAGGTGGCCCGCACTCCCGTATGGTAGAAAGGCTGCGCCCAGGAAAACAACACACCCTGCTGATAGTTCCAGTTATCGATCGTGTCAAAGACTTCCGCCCCGATGAAGGTCGTAAACTTCCCCACATCAATGTTCAAACCCTTTCCGACTGGTACGGAATAGCTCAAATAGCCGTTCAAGACGTTCCGCTGGACAGAAATGCCCTGGATCGGCTCATAGGGAACCAAGAAGGAGTCCGCTTCAGGCCCAAAAACCAAGTCCAAACGATAGCCCAGGGTGTTTGGCCCGGTCGTGGGTCGATTGAAGCTGAGCTTGGCGGCATTGAATTGAAAGCTGTTGTGGTTGATGTTAACGCCACGCAAGCCTACGCTTTGATCCTCCGGTTCATTGAGGTTATATCCATAGTATCCATCGACGTAGCCCGTGACCTGAGTCTTCTTGAAGAAATCGAGGATGGGCGCACTCTCCGTCTCCTTCTTTTTGAGTTCCTCGACCTCCTTCTTCAGTTCGGTCACACTCGGTTCGGCGGCAGCTTCAGTGGAAGGTTTGGCAGCGGTGGGCGGTTCGGCGGATTTTCCGGCTTTCGTTTCCAGCTCTGCTATACGAGCTTCCAATTTCTTAATGATCGCCAGAAGTTCTTCATTGCTGGCCGATTGACCAAACACAGCGGTGGGAGTAATTAGGGTGCTGAGTAAGATTGCAATAGACATCCATTTTGACAGTAATTGAGTCATACATTCTCCTCTCATTTGTTACTCTGGAATAGGTGCGAGTACTCCTCGCAGACTGCTATCCAATTCTTCGACGCGATGTCACGTTTGAAAGCACCTCGTGTGGTTCTTGCCTGAGGCAACGGACCAGCTTCTGGACGGGCCGCGTCGAGCATCAGATGGAGTTCGAGCATGTTGACGCGTCGCTTGGGGGACAACGAACATGCGGGGACAGTGGGTGACGACCACTTGGCTTGCCGATCTCTACGATTTCAACAAGCCTTGAATGGGAGTCGTGAAGACGGAATCCCATTACGGCCTGAGCGCGATGATGAGCCACCACGGTCCTCCGACCGGTTGATCGGTAAACTGGTCGTCTCGGCTCACAATATCAAAACCGCGACGGCGTAGCTCGCGCTCGACAAGGGCGGGGGACAGTTCTCCGTGATCTGTGTGCATGGGATCAACAATCACTAATCGTCCTCCGGAAACAAGCGATTGGAAAATCTGATTCAGGATTGCACCCGGATTGGTAAGTTCGTGGTAGGTATTCGCCATGAGTACGGCATTGGCAGCGCCGGTAGGAAGGTGGGAATCGTCCGGCTGCCCAAGCACCGTCCGGACATTACGCTGATGCCTCATGAGAGTGCGAACCCATAGAAAGATCAACGGCAATCGCCGGATATCGACTGCATAGACCGCACCGCCGGAATTTACCGCAGAAGAGAGCTTGAGCGCGAAGTATCCGGAACCACATCCCAAATCCACCACGGTGCTGCCTGGCCCTAGATTCAAGGCCCGTATGACATCGCCAGGACGCTGCCACCGGTCCCGCTCCGCTTCAACAACTTCCAGACGCCTCAGGGTGTTTAAACCCTCCAAGGCTGTACCAAGACACCAACAAAAGGAGGACGGCACTCAGAGCAAAGGCAGCCAGCTTGAGGCGGTAACTCACTCTATTTGGAAACTGGGAGTCGTTGGTCAAGCGCGATGTTCAACATCAGCACATTCACGCCTGCTTCTCCCAGAAACCCTAAGTCTCGCCCGTTCGGTAGACTCTGCGATCAATTGTTTAACCTGATCAATCGAAGCGCCCCGCGCTTTTGCAACTCGTGCGGCTTGTGCGTCAGCGTTCGCTGGACTGATTTGGGGGTCCAGACCTGAGGAGGAAGCCGTTACCGCGTCAGCCGGGATCGGTGCTTTTGCCGTGAACACCAAAGGTGCCTTCTCATCATTGAACGCCTTGATCAGCTTCGCGTCATCAAGGTTGCCCTGGGCATCTTTGAACTGGTCCAGAGGCATGGATGATTCATAAGGAATGTCGTTATCGAGGCAGTAATGCACAATGCGAAGGCTGACACCGTCAAAGTCAACGACCTCGTTGTTCTTATCGTCCATTTTCGTGGTGCCGCGGAGAAGCTTCGCACTTGTCGGCCCGAGATTCGAACCGGCAGAGTATCCGCCGTCGTAGCCGCTGCCGGCCGACGAAGGCCGGGGATGGAAATACTCAGGGCGAGTGAATGCCTGTGCGATCGAGCTCGAACCCACAACCTTTCCGTTCACGGTTACCAGGCTGCCGTTCGCCTGCCTGGGAAAAATGACCTGAGATATGCCGGTCATCACAGCCGGGTACAGGAGTCCCGTCAGAATGGTGAAGACCAGAGTCAAACGAAATCCGGGCCCAAGTTCCTGAATCATGTCTTGCTCCTTTACGCCAGACCGAGCGCGGCGATGATCTTGTCAATTAGCCAAATGCCGGGAAAGGGCACGATCACTCCGCCCAGCCCGTAGATCAGCAGATTGCGGCTCAACATCTGGCCTGCGCTGACCGGCTTGTACTGCACGCCGCGGAGTGCCAGTGGAATCAGCGCGATAATAATCAAGGCATTGAAAATCACAGCCGCGAGCACGGCGCTCTGGGGAGAGTGCAGTCCCATGATGTTGAGCTTTCCCAGCTCCGGATACATCGACATGAACATTGCCGGGATGATCGCAAAGTATTTGGCGACATCGTTGGCGATAGAGAATGTGGTCAGCGCGCCCCGTGTGATCAGCAATTGTTTGCCGATCGCGACGATCTCAATCAGCTTGGTAGGATTGCTGTCGAGGTCCACCATGTTGCCGGCTTCCTTCGCGGCCATCGTGCCGGTATTCATGGCGACGCCAACATCGGCCTGAGCGAGAGCGGGCGCGTCATTGGTACCATCCCCAGTCATAGCAACAAGCCGGCCTCCAACCTGCTCCTTCTTGATGTATTCAAGTTTCTCTTTGGGTGTGGCCTGAGCGAGAAAATCGTCGACGCCGGCTTCCGCCGCAATAGCTGCCGCCGTCAACGGATTGTCTCCGGTAATCATCACCGAACGGATCCCCATCGCTCGCAGCGAGGCGAGACGTTGTTTCATGCCCCCTTTGACGATGTCCTTGAGATGAACCACGCCGAGAATTCTCGAGCCATCAGCCACGGCAAGAGGTGTGCCCCCGTTCCGTGCTATTCGATCGGATATCTCTGTGAGAGACGCAGGGACTTTGCCGCCCGTTTCTTTGACAAACTGCACGATCGCGTCGGTGGCGCCCTTTCGCAAACGCCTGCCGTCCATGTCGACTCCACTCATGCGCGTGTGCGCTGAGAATGGAATAAAGTGCGATTCGTGGGCGGAGACCTCACGGCCACGCAGACTATATTTCCCTTTGGCCAATATCACGATGGAACGGCCCTCGGGTGTTTCATCGGCCAGGCTTGATAACTGCGCCGCATCAGCCAGTTCGCTGTCGCTGACTCCGTCGACGGCGATGAATTCGACTGCCTGCCGGTTTCCAAGAGTGATGGTTCCCGTCTTATCTAGAAGGAGCGTGTTCACATCGCCCGCCGCCTCCACCGCTTTTCCGCTCATGGCGAGGACGTTGTGTTGCATCACTCGATCCATTCCGGCGATGCCGATGGCAGAAAGCAAGCCGCCGATTGTCGTGGGGATCAGGCAAACGAGCAAAGAGACCAGGACGGCAACGGTCGGGGCGGTACCGCTGCCCACGGCAGCAATTGCGTATTTCGCATAGGGCGGCAGTGTGGCTACAGCCAGCAGGAAAATCAAGCGTGAGGCCAGCGATCAGAATGTTCAGAGCGATCTCGTTGGGTGTCTTCTGGCGTACCGCACCCTCAACAAGCGCGATCATGCGGTCGAGAAATGTTTCACCGGGATTGGAGGTAATCCGGATCTTGATGTGATCCGAGAGCACCTTCGTACCGCCCGTGACCGCACTCCGATCCCCCCCGGATTCCCGAATCACCGGGGCGCTTTCCCCGGTAATCGCAGATTCATCGACACTGGCGATGCCCTCAATGACCTCCCCGTCTCCGGGGATCAGATAGCCGGCCTCGCAATACACGATGTCGCCCGCGCGCAACTGGGAAGCAGGGATCATTTCCGTCTTGCCGTCCGGAAGAAGCTTCCGCGCAATCGTGTCCGTCTTCGTCTTACGCAACGTGTCGGCTTGTGCTTTCCCCCGCGCCTCCGCCATGGCTTCGGCGAAATTGGCGAAGACCACGGTAAACCACAGCCATAGCGCGATTTGAATGCCGAACAGGAGGCCACCAACGCCGGTGACCGCATCCTTGATCACGAAGACAGTCGTCAAAGCTGCGCCCACTTCGACCACAAACATTACCGGATTTTTTGCAACCAACCGGGGGTTGAGCTTCACGAATGATTCCCGGATCGCCCGCCTGAGAATTTCGGGATCGAAAAGGGGCCGGGCCCGGACTCCCTTGGACAGGAGCGGCGTACCTTCCTGTTTGACTTCTGGCTTGGGTTGTTGAGGAGGAGCAGTGAGGGTTGCCATATTAATACACCTTCCCGTTCAGCATTTGGAAATGCTCAACAATCGGACCCAGCGAAAGCGCCGGGAAGTACGTGAGCGCGCCGACGATGACAATGGTGCCGACCAGCAGAACCACAAACAACGGACCGTACGTTGGCAACGTGCCGCTAGTAACAGGCACCAGCTTCTTCGCAGCCAGACTTCCTGCAATTGCCAGGGCTGGAATGATAAACAGAAACCGGGCAACCAGCATGGTTATGCCTATGGTGAGGTTGTACCAGGGCGTATTCGCACTGATTCCGGCAAAGGCGCTCCCGTTGTTACCAGCGCCGCTGCTGTACGCATAGAGGATTTCCGAAAAACCGTGCGGGCCTGCCGTTGTTAAGATTTCCCGTCGCCGGACCGTAGGAGCCATTCCAGTAGTGATCTTTGGCGAAAGGAATCACTGAGCTGACGGCTGTGAATCCCAACAGGCACAGCGAAGTTGCAAGTATGGCAATGATCGCCATCTTGACTTCCTTCTGCTCAATCTTTTTGCCAACGTATTCCGGGGTACGGCCGACCATGAGACCGCCGATGAAAACAGCCACGACCACATAGATCAACATGCTGTAGAGGCCGGCACCGACTCCCCCGAATATCACTTCGTCCGTTTGCATGTTGAACAAGGGAACGAGCCCGCCCAGTGGGGTGAAGCTATCGTGCATACCGATCACCGCCCCGCAGCTGGCATCGGTTGTGACGGTTGCAAAGAGCGCTGTCATCGGGTTACCGAAGCGCACCTCTTTACCCTCCATGTTGCCGCCGGATTGAGTCCCGGTGTAGGTATGCTCAACACCCATCTTAGCCATCGTTGGATTCCCGTTCTGTTCGGCCCAATAACAGAGGAAGGCGCCAACGAGAAACAGCACGGACATCGTTGCGAATATCGCCCAGCCTTGGCGCGTGTCTCGCACCATCTTGCCAAACGTGTAGGTCAGCCCCGCTCCAAGCGAGAAGATCAAGAGCATTTGAAGTAGGTTTGATAGTGGCGTCGGATTTTCATAAGGATGAGACGAGTTGGCGTTGAAGAACCCGCCGCCATTGGTTCCCAACATCTTGATCGCCAACTGCGAAGCTAACGGTCCCTGGCCGATCGTCTGAGTCGCGCCTTCAAGGGTCTGCACTGTCTCATAGGGTTTGAAGTTTTGGATCGATCCCTGCCATACAAAGAACAGAGCAGCCAGGATTGAAATCGGAAGCAGAATGTAGAGCGTGCAACGCGTCATGTCGACCCAGAAGTTTCCTATCGTGTTAGCCGTGTGCCGGGCAAATCCGCGTATCAGCGCAACAGCCACGGCGATACCAACGGCGGCGGAAACGAAGTTCTGGACGGCTAGTGCGGCCATCTGCACGAGGTAGCTCACGGTGGTTTCCGGCACGTAGGACTGCCAGTTTGTGTTGGTCATGAAACTCACGGCCGTGTTGAACGCAAGGTCCGGAGTCATCGGGGTGGCATTCTGGGGGGCGCCTGCCGTTGAAAAATGTTGGGGGTTGAGGGGCAGCACGCCCTGCAGACGCTGTAACGCATAGGTGAAAAGAAAACAGAACGTGCTAAACGAAATCACAGACGCGGAATAGCGTACCCACGACTGTTCAACGTCCTCACGCACTCCGCCAAGCCAATAGATCAACCGTTCAACGGGGCGAAGGATGGGGTGAAGAAACGTCCGCTCGCCTTCAAATACGCGAAACATAAAGACGCCGATGGGCTTCGTGATGGCGAGCACGAGGCCGAAGAAGATCACGATTTGCGCAATGCCGAGTATAGTCATTTCAGACACCTCAAAAACGTTCCGGCCGAAGCAACGCATACATCAGATAGATGAACAGAAATACGGCGGTGATTCCTGCAATCGCGTATTCCATTGCTCCTCCTTAAAGGCGCTCGGCGGCTCTTGTGAAACCCCACATCAGCGCAAAGAAGATGATCACCACAACGACGTAGAAAATATCCAACATGTTGAACCTCGCTTGTAGGGTCGCCCCCCACTTTCAGCCCATCTCTGGAAAGTCACTTATCCCTTTCCGTCATCCAGCAGAGCTTAGGTGGACAGGCCTGAAGAAGTCATAGAAAAACCATGAGGAATTTATGAAGACGCCCACGATGACGTAGGTAGGCATTGCCTTGTTGAGTTGACCTTCGCTGAGCCCAAGAAAGACGATATCGATGGCTGGATAGAAGAGCATCAGGTAGGTGTCGTGTGCTATGGGCGATTGCTGTCATCGCAAGAGGTGTGAAGAGTTTGCGGAGCGCGATAAAAAATTCGGCGACCTTCCAAGATGTGGGTTTTCGGAGTGCGCGCAGCCTAGCGGACCTTCACTTGCATAGGAACGGCCAGGGCGCTATTTGACGACGATGACCTCACCAGAGGAGGCAAAGTACACAGGAACTCCTATAGAAAGGACAGGAGGAATTCATGAAGATTCAGGCAATGTGTTGAAGCGGTAACCGACCCAAGGCTCGGTCTTGATATATCGGGGATGTTCAGGGCTCGACTCAATCTTCTTTCGCAAGTTCTTGATCACTACCCGAAGATAGTCCACCTGGTCGCCGTAATCAGGTCCCCATACGGCCTGAAGCAGCTCACGATGCGACACCGCCTCATTCGCACGCTGCGTCAGATAGCGTAGCAAGTCGAGTTCCTTTGGCGTGAGGTGCGAAGTCGTAGACCCACGCGTCACCGTCCGTGCGGCGAAGTCGATCGACAGTTGGCCAAACTGGAGTCTGGCGGAGGATGCCTGGGTCAGGGGCACCCGCCGGAGTGCCGCGCGTATTCGAGCCAGAAGTTCCGGTGTGCTAAACGGCTTTGTGATGAAATCGTCTGCGCCAGCGTCCAGCGCCGCGACTTTGTCGGCTTCGGACTTTCGAACTGTCAGCATGATGATGGCAATATTCGAGTCAACTCGGATCGCTTTGCAGACGGCTGCTCCGCTCATGTCCGGCATGTTAATGTCCAGGAGAACCAGATCCGGCCGGAACTCGCGCACTTTCACAAGACCTTCTTCGCCGTTCTTCGCGTCATCGACTTCGTATCCAGAGCTGGTCAATGTTTCGCGCATAATGCGACGGATCTGAGGTTCATCATCGATGACAAGAATTCGGCCAGCGCTCAATTTCCCTCTCCTTTGCGTTCGATCGGCAAAACCAAACTGAACGTCGTTTCGCCAGGTTGACTTCTCACCGTCAGATCACCACCGTGTGCCTGCATGATTCGGTGGGCGATACTCAATCCAAGGCCCGAACCAGGTATACGCTCCTGCACGGACGGGCTTCGATAGAATCGCTCAAAAATGCGCGCCTGTTCCTGGGCCGATATGCCGTTGCCATGGTCCGTAATCTCAATAGCCACGGCGCCGTTGAGTCGGATAGCCCTAATACCGATTGGTGTTCCTGAAGGCGAATACTTCACTGCATTGTCGAGAACCTGTTTGATGGCAAGCTTCACCAATCGCCGGTCAAAGGCGAGAGGGAGCAATTGCTCGTCGCAGACGAAGTCTAAGGCTCGATCTCCGATTTCGCTTTTCGCTGCGGCAACGACCTCTCGAACAACGTCTCGTAAGTTCGAGACTTCCAAATCAAGGTCAATACGATCGCTCTCCAGCTGCGCCAGGTCCAACGCATTGTCGATGAGTTCTTCCAAGCGTGCTGCCTCTTCATCGGCAATCTTGAGCATTCGTGCCGCATTTGAGGGTTGGTCCTCAGGGTTGGCCAGCAACGCCGTGGTCGCAGCCCGGATCGAGGTTAGAGGCGTCTTGAATTCGTGGGCCATGGCATCGATGAGCGTCGTTCGAAGCCGCTCACTTCGCCGTGCCGCCTCGATTTCGTGTGCGAGTTCTTGTGCTTTGGCCCGCTCCAGACCAATAGCAACTAGATTGGCGATGCTTTGCACCAGGGAATCGGCCATCCGTGCCCCCTGAAGAGCGAGACTGGCAATCGGCTTAGAGCCAAGCCGGACCGCGGTGATGACGTGCTTGCGTTCTGTATCAGAGAAAGCCGTACCTTGGAGAGCTGCCTCACGTAGTTGATTGTCGATTCCCTCGAGGTCAGCCGGACCGGCGCGGTAGATCTCTCCAGATTGCGGTTCGTACAGCGCTGCAGCGTTGAGTTCGAAAGCTTCCGCCAGCCTCTTTGTCAACTGTTTCGCGAAAGGTTCACCGCTGTTGATCAATAGGATCGCTCGACCAAACGTATAAAGACGTTCTAAGTCCTGCTGGCGCTCAACGGCGTCTGAAGCCCGGCGTTTGGCTGCAGTGGACAGCCGACTGCCGATCAGCGAGGTCGCAAGGAAAGTGAAGAGAGCAGCCCAGTTCTGTGGATCTGCGACCGTGAAGGTGCCCACCGGTGGGAAAAAGAAGAAGTTGGAGGCCAACGTTGCGGCAAGGGAAGACATCGAGGCTTCAAGGAATCCCCATGTGCTTGCGATGAGGAGCACGTACAGCAAGTACGCGAACCCCGCGGTCGTTGCATTGACGGGAATCACGGTGGAGGCAATGAACGTGATGACTGCAACCCCTGCGATCGATACTAGCAGCCGTAACGCACGTAGGCTGATTTTCAACGGATCACCGTAAAGAAGTGTTCGGCGGAGGCGAATGGGAATCGAACCCACCTATCGCAACAGGGTTGCGGCACACTGGTTTTGAAGACCAGGAGAGTCACCAGACCCTATGCGCCTCCGGCAGGACTATAGCACAGGTTTCAGGCGTCGGACTCCAGAGGGGAGTTCAGCTATCGTTGCTCATCACTGGCCAGCAGGCACTTTTCACTGTTGTCTTTCGCGGCTTTCCCGCCTACTCTGTCACTTTGAATAGATCTCTAGTCCTGAAACGATGGCAGAAGAATTGGTGTTGGCGTTTCCGCGCGCCCTGCTTGATCAGCTGGGCAATTTCCACGGTATCCGCTTCAACGTGGAGGAATATGTTGGACAGATCCTGGAGAAACAGAACACCCGCTTTCTCCCTCGTTCCAGCGCCGAGGGAGACCAGGAATTTAAGCAGATCATTCCGTACGTGCTCATTCGAAGGGGTAGCTCCTGGTTGTATTACGTTCGCGGAAAGGCCTCAGGTGAGAAGCGGTTGATAACTAAAGGATCGATAGGCGTAGGAGGACACATCAATCCGGATGATCAGAGTCTCTTCGACGTCGGGCGTGATTTCTATGACACGGCTGTTCAACGCGAATTGCACGAAGAGTTGAGAATGGACGGTCATTTTCAAACCAAGATCGTGGCTCTTTTGAACGACGATTCCACACCTGTCGGACGAGTGCATCTCGGTGTGGTCCATCTCTGTGAATTGACCGACCAGAACGTCTCGAAAAGGGATTCAGCCCTGACGGCATTGCGGTTCCTGACCGTCGAAGAATTGCAAGGCCTGCGGCAGCACCTCGAGAGTTGGTCACAGTTCTGCTTAGAGCATCTGGACGAAATTGTCAGCGCAGCACGTGACAAAGATCGCTAGCGAGTCGCTATTTGCGCTCAGTTGGCGACTGTCCCTTCACTCGGCCTTTGCGCACGCTCTCCCCACGAACGGAAGGTGGCGAACAAGTTCGAGCGGTTCTTGAACTTCGGCCGCAGCGAGTGACCCTAGGCGCGGTTCATTCGTGCGTGGGTCGACGACAATGCTTCTTGGAATTCTTGCCTGCTTGCTGATGAGTAAGAGAACCGACCATTGGCTGTCGGCTGTGAAGGCTTGCGTCGGGTGGCTTTTCGGCTGCTGTTTCCTTACTTGGTTGACGAGCTGTAGCAAAACCCCGCCGGAGAGTTCTGAAGAATCCCATTCGCCTATCACTTGGACGGCTATTGAGGATGGTGAAATCTGGTTTCGTAATTCGGAGATCCAGCTTCGCTTTGATGGTGAGATGTATTGCCGGGTCTTTCTTCAGAAAGACGGGAAGCTGTATTCGATTAACGATATTCCACCTGACGCGGCCAAAGCTAAGCCACCCCACTTTCTCATCGCCGGCGGAGAAGAGATCAAGGACTTCAGAGTTGATTACCGCAACGTTGGAGTCTCCGAGCTGAAGACACGGTTCGGTCTGGGAAAGCGGCTGCACCTCATCGGCTACGCGAAAACCTCTCAGGGAATTGAGATCGAGAAGAAGTTAGCTGTCGAGTTGTATCGGGACTATCCGAATATCGCGATCGTTTCTGCGACATATCGAAATACCGACAGTCGCTTGTCTATTCCGATCACTGGCGCGGCCAGCAGCTTCTTTCGAATGGATGCCAGCCGTTCGGAGCCGAAGGCACAGCCATACGCGTTCTGGATTTTTCTCGGTGCGGGGGCAGGCTCGGGTTCCTCTTCTGTCCAGCGGGTGGATGCGCACTACTCAAGGACTGTTCGCTTTGATGAAGGGCATGACACAGCTAACCAGGCCATTCCATTGATCGACTTATGGACAAGCCGAATGGGAATGGCAATCAGCGACTTGTCGCTGAAACCCACCGGATCGGCTGCAAAGGTGAGTATAGCTGCTGATCAGAAACTGGAAATGGTGTTCCAAACCCCGGCTCCGGACACACTAGGCCCCGACGAGCCGTTCACGACCTCCAGCATGGTTTGGATGGTTCACAGAGGCGATTTTCAATCAGCCCTGCAACGCTACCAAATGTTGAAACAGGCCTCGGGGCAGCGCAAACCAGCTTGAGAGTAATCGCCGAATGGATTTGTGAGTCGCCGACATCTAACGGCGAATTTTTGTAGCTTGCAAAGGGATGAATTCGATATGATTCCGCCACCCTGAAGTAGTTTGTGCTCTCTCCAAGAGAAACTGTGCCACAGTTCGCCGCCGACCTTCACATTCATTCGCGATTCTGCGGGTCGTCATCTTTGCAGATGTCTGTGTCCGATCTCCTGGTCTGGGCCCAGCGTAAGGGTATTGACTTGCTGGGCACTGGCGACTTCACTCATCCCGGCTGGTTTGAGGAGTTGACTGAGCATCTCGATTGGGACGATTCTGGGTTCCTACGGCCGAGGAACGGCTCGGGAATTCGCCTTGTGCTAACGGCCGAATTCAGAGCAGTTTTTGCGATCGGAGAACGGCAGGCGGAGATTCATCTTTTGTTAACAGCTCGAGATCTCGAGGACGTCGAGCGATTGCGAAAGCGGCTGGCTCCGAGTACGGACTTCAGCCTGGAAGCTATTCCGACCTTCCAGATGCCAGCTGCTGAGCTGGTGGATCGAATCTTAAGCGCGAGCCCAGAATCGTACGTGATTCCGGTACACGTCTGGAGTCCCTGTTCGGCGGTCTATGGCTCTAAGTTTGGGTTTCATTCACTTCAGGAATGCTTCGGCGGTGTAAGCAACCAGATTCATGCCGTCGAAACTGGCCTCTCCAGTGATCCGGGAATGTGCTGGCGCGTAAGCGATCTAGATGGAAGGAGACTGTTGAGCGCTTCCGATGCGCATGAACCTCGGAGTTTGGCAAGAGAGTACACTCTCTTTGAGGGTGAGCTGTCGTATAGCGGGCTTGGCAAGGCACTGAAAGGCTTGCCCGGCACAACCGTAAAGGGCACAGTCGAGCAGGTCTCGGAACTGGGCCAGCATTTTTTCAATGGCCACCGCGAGTGCCAGATTGCCAAGTCGCCCATCGAAACTCACTTTGAAGGCCGGCGTTGCCCGGCCTGTCGCAAAGAGCTGACGATCGGCTCTTTTCAGCGGATGCTGGAGATCGCCGACCGGCCTCCTGAGGATTTGGACATTACCGACGAGGGGGGGTGGATCCGCAGCCGCCGCCGGAATGTGCCTCCGTTCCGCAAGATGATCCCCTTGCACATGATTATTGCGGCGACTTACGGTGTAAGAGCTCGGGAAAGTCAGACGGTGGATCGGCTTTACAACGCAGCGGTTTCCGCCGGGACGACCGAGCGGCAGATCCTGCTGGAACTAAGTGAAACAGAGCTGCAGACGCTGGTGGGTCAGCAGGTGGCAGAAGGCATAGCCAGAGTGAGAGAGGGATACTTCCGAATCTCCCCAGGGTATGATGGCGTCTGCGGGCAACTCGAAATCTTCGAAGAAAGCGAAACGGCCGAGCTCCTGCAGATGAAGCTATTCTGATCAGGCAATCCGGCCGCTCATCTCCGCTTGATTCGGCGCGCTGGGAGACCAACACCGTGACGGCGTGCTTCCGTCGATGATCGTGCGGTCCTCGCGCCTGGCCGGAGCCCCTTCCGGTTGCATAGGAACCTGCAAAGCCAAGGGATTCTCGTTGGAGCGAACAGCGCCCCTGCGCTGCCGTCGGCGCTCCTTGATCAGCTGGTTTTCAATCAGCGTTGGAATGACTTGCTGGGGACGCGAGTCGAGTACATGCACGATTTCCCTGATCGAAAGGTTCTGGTTTGCAAAAAGGTTGCAAATGGTCGCCTTGCGCTTGGTCAACGGATCCAGCTGGGTGAGGTTTCCGGGTAATTCGAATTTCTTTTGAGTCTTCTCGAACCCTTCGATGGTGTAGTTGTAGTTGCCATCGAAGGCAATGAGAAGGTGAGTCCAGAGTTTTTTCAGCGGGTTGATGTTCATTTCGGCTCTCCTGATGCCTTATCTACAGCGCTTGTCTTGTCCTAGCCGATAGCTCCTTAGCAAGAACCCTGCCAAGCTTCTCCTTCCAACCTAGCCTCAGCGTCTGGGTTTCCACCCAGGTTGTCCAGGCACTGCCCGCAGGTATCTAGCTCACCTAACTAGCTCATCTAAATAAAGTTGAAGATCTTTGACATGTTTCAGCCGCCAGCGAGGTTCTTTCGTAGGAGGCCCGCATGGGAGATTCTTTGTCCCAAATGAGAAACTTGGGCTGATCAAAAGCGGTAGTGCCTTTCTAACACGTTGAATTCTGCAGCTCGAGGATCTGCTCGGGGTTCAAATCTGTGTTCGAGAACTCGGACTTGTTCTGCGGGAAAGAAAGGCCTGAGAGGCCTTTCCCGTGTGCCCTAGTTAGTTAGAGCTATTGAGCGTAGCGAGGCCACCTCATGCCATCAAGGTGTGCACGGGGAGTGCGGGCATCCTGCGGTGCAAAGCCCGAAGGCCGCTGAAAGGAAAATGCGACTGCGCTGGCAGCAGGCCCTCCCACTGCTAGGTCGGCTTGATTTCGCCCGCCTTGGGCCTGACCAAATCAAAACGGTCGGTCGTTCGGGTATAGGTAGGTCCGCCCATACGTCCGATAGGCTTGAGCTTGTCGGGATCGATACGGTAGTCTTCCCACAACTCATCAGCGACGTGGAAACAGAGCACTTCGCCGAGCACGAGACTGCCGCCCAGCGGCTTGGGACTGACGTGCACCACTTGGAGGAGTCTGCATTCCAGATTGATCTTCGATTCCTTCACCCGAGGCGCCTTTACCAGATCACTGGATATCGGCGTCAATCCTGATTGCTGGAACTCATCGACTTCCGGAGGAAATTCCGTGGAGCAGATATTCATCTGAACTGCAAAGTCTTCAGAAACGATGTTGACTACAAACTCGCGCGTCGTCTCGATGTTGTTCAGCGTATCCTTCTTCTTTCCGTCACTGCCGCGGATCATCGGAGAGAAGCAAACTACCGGCGGGTTGGCGCTGACGCCAGTGAAAAAGCTGAACGGCGCCAGGTTCAGGATGCCTTCAAGGCTGAGCGTGGAAACAAAGGCAATTGGCCGTGGAACGATGGCGCCGATCATCAGCTTGTAGATGTCACGGTAGTCGTGCTCTTGAGGGCTAATGATCATGACCTGATGAGGGGCAGAACCGAAGGAATCGAACCGCTAAAGCGCGGAGAACACAAGGAACAATATCTTGATACTGGCTACGGAACGAGCTGGTCGATCGAAAGAGGATCCATAGCAAGTAACCTGTTCGCAATTCTCCTCTTGGTGGCCTTGGCGTCTTTTCTCGACGGCCGAAGCCCGCTACTTCCTATCCATCCAACTCTTCCAGTATTCCTTCCACTCCACCGATTCGCCTGCAGGCAGGATCTGAAGGGGATTCAAGCCGTCCAGCATTACCGCATACTCGTCGGTGTGCGTCTTCTTGGCCTGATTCGCCAAGGCCTTGGGATGCGGTCCGTGATGAAGACCGCGAGGATGAAGTGTGGCCATTCCTGGAGCAATGTTGTCTTTGCTGAAGAAATCGCCGTCATGGTAGAAGATAAATTCGTCGTAGTCGGTGTTGCGATGGAAGAACGGCACCTTCACTGCCTTTGGATCTTGTTCGAGCGGCCTCGGTAGAAAGCTGCAGATCACGGCGCCCTTTGTCTGAAAAGTTGTATGGGCGCTCGGGGGAAGGTGAGCGCGATGACTCATGACCGGACAAATATCCTTCATGCTCAGCTTCCACACGGTCAGGTCGCCTTTCCAACCGACCACGTCGATTGGGTTGAAAGGATAGAAGACAGACGAAAACTCGTCATCGACCTTGATACGGATCTCCCATTCGCGCGGTGAATCCTCCAGATTTGGCTTCGGCTCGGGAATCGCAATCGCAGCCGGATCGTAAAGCGCATGTTGCCCCAGGAGACCTTTCTCCGGCTGCTCGAACTCGGCTTTTGGACTGAATGATCAGGAAGAAATTATCCCGTGTCTCAGGCAGGATGCGATACGTCACGGCGCGGGGAATGACGAGATAGTCGCCCTTTTCAAACTGGAGAGGTCCGAAATCGGTCTCCACGGTTCCCTGACCGCGATGCACAAAAATCAGCTCATCTCCATCCGCATTGCGGTAGTAGAACGGCATCGGTTCGGAACGTCGGGAGACATAGAGCCTTATGTCCTGGTTCCCGAGAAAGGCGACTGCTGCGCCTTTTGGGTCACTCTGGTCGGTCGGCTGCAACTTGTTGCAATCGAAGCAGTGGGGTCTCAGCTTCCCTTCGAAGCGAATCCATCCGGTCGGCGGATGAGCGTGATACAGGTGAGCCGATTTCCCGTAGAATCCTTTGCGCCCGTGCTCTTCTTCAAATGTGCCTTCAGGAAGTCCAACGTGGGCCTGCGATGTGGTTTTGCCTCTCTTTAAGGGATACATCGTTCCTCCTTGCCAAGCACAAAATGGCCGCGTGGAATGGACGACTGGAATGATGGAATGTTAGAAGTCTCAGAATCGCGAAACGCCAGAATCATTCTCTGTTAGCACCCACCGTTCGCTCATTCCACTGTTCCGCCTTTCAACGGTTCATTCCACCTAGTTGTGGCGAGCCACCTCATACGCCGAGGGTCGCGACTCCGTCGGCGGCTGGCCCCTTACCCGACCTTGGGCCACCCTCTCCCCAGGGAAGAGGACCTAAATTGATCGTCTTTTGAACTTCCTCGGCAGCAAGTGGACCTAGTTTTCTCGCCGTACCACTCTGTTGCGGAGTACTCCGATTTTCTCAATCTCAAGCTCGATGACATCGCCGGGTTTCACCCAACGATTCAGTTCCAGGCCGCAGCCGGTGCCAACCGTACCGGAACCGATGACATCGCCCGGCATAATAGCGTCGTCTTTCGAAAGAAATTCAATCATCTGCTCAAACTTCCAATACATCGTTCGTGAGCTACCTTCAGACCAGGTTTCACCATTGACGCGGGCGGTCATCTTCAGGTCATACGGATCAGGGATCTCATCCGGCGTAACCAGAACTGGGCCAATGGCGGTGCACCAATCTTTTCCCTTGGCAGGGCCGAGGCGAACCTTCATCTCTTTCCTTTGAATGTCCCGCGCGCTGAAATCATTCATCACCATGTAACCAGCGATGTGTTCAGATGCTTCGGCCGCAGGGATATTCCTGCCTCGTTTGCCGATGACAATCGCTAACTCCAACTCAAAGTCAAATTTCTCGGTAAACGACGGCCACAACACGTCCTGCTCAGTGCCAATGATGTTCTGATGACCGCCCTTGTAATAGACCGGAATCTCATACCACTCCTGAGGCATCGGCTCGCCCCGTTTCTCAAAACCCATTTTGACGTGGTCTTCAAAAGCAAAGAAATCACGCAACGAAGCCGGATTCGGCAAAGGCGCCAACAATTTGACCTCATCGGGGGAGTAGAGGAGCGTTTCTTCGTTCACTCCTGAGAGGCACTGGTTCCCGGCCAGCTTAATCGCGTCCAGGGTTCGAATTGCATACGATCGGCCTGTCTCTCCGCTCTGCAGGAACTGCAGCATATTGCCTGGAAGAACAGCGTCTGCCAAAGCTTGAGGCCGTGCTTCGCCCAGCTGGGAGGCCGACCACGCGCAGGCAAAGTTCAGATCAACGATGCCTTCTGGAGTCACGGCACCCAAGCGTTGATGCCGACCCAGCTGGGTCTTAACTTCGAACGTGCACAGCTTCATTCGGATAGTCCAAACTCCATAGCACAAGCTGCGAAGCCCAAGATGCGAGGTCCAACACCTCATTGTGCTTCAGAACCGTTGGACTTCGGACTAGTAGCCTTGGACTTTACAGATTCCCTCTCAGCGCTTGCTCTCGCTCGATAGCCTCAAATAGGGCCTTGAAATTGCCCTTGCCGAAGCTGCGACTACCTTTGCGCTGGATAATTTCAAAGAACAACGTTGGACGATCTTCGACTGGCTTGGTGAAAATCTGCAGCATGTAACCTTCGTCATCGCGATCGACCAGGATTCCCAGCTCAGCCAGCTGCTCCAGAGGTTCGTCGATTTCGCCAACGCGGCGATTCAGATCTTCGTAATAGGTCTTAGGGACGCGGAGAAACTCGACGCCCTGACTGCACAGCTTGGAGACTGTCTCAAGAATGTTGTCGGTCGCCAGGGCGATGTGTTGAACACCCGGTCCCTGGTAGAAGTCCAGATATTCTTCAATCTGGGACTTGCGCCGTCCTTCGGCTGGTTCGTTGATCGGAAACTTGACCCGGTCGTTCCCGTTGGCCATGACCTTGGACATGAGAGCTGAATACTCCGTACTGATGTCCTTGTCGTCGAAATGCTGGTAGAGCCGGAATCCCATTACCTGCTCGTAGAACCTCACCCAGGAGTCCATCTGTCCCCAGCCCACGTTACCGACCAGGTGGTCGATATACTTCAAGCCAACGGGACGGGCCACGACGTCGGGCGCCGAGACGGCCTTGAATCCTGGCAAGAAAACCCCCTGGTAGTTCTTGCGTTCGACGAAGGTATGGATAGTATCTCCGTAGGTACCAATAGCGGAGAGTCGAACTTCACCGGCTTCGTCCACCAAAGAAGTTGGTTCCATAACCCCTTTGGCACCACGCCGGGTGGTTTCCCGGTAAGACGCCTCAGCATCGTCCACCCAGAGCGCAATACTCCGTACGCCGTCTCCGTGTTTCAATGTATGCGCGGCAATCGCGTGGTCCGGGCGCAATGCTGTAGTCAAAACAAAACGGATTTTGTCCTGCTGGAGGACGTAGGAGGCCTGATGGCGCGTGCCTGTCTCAGGCCCGCAATAGGCTACTAACCTCATCCCGAACGCCGCCCGATAGTAGTA
The DNA here is from genome assembly GCA_963752385.1 of uncultured Acidimicrobiia bacterium. Classification (GTDB taxonomy): domain Bacteria; phylum Acidobacteriota; class Terriglobia; order Versatilivoradales; family Versatilivoraceae; genus CAVVYL01. The sequence goes on from CAVVYL010000045.1 coordinate 620,311, forward strand.
CGCAGCCTGCTTGGCGTTGCCGACGCAGAACTCAACATGATCCGTTCCATTGAGCGGCAGGAAGTCCTTCTCAGTCGTCGTTTTTGCTGTCTCTACTGTTTCCATGGGGATAGAGCCTTCTTTATTGCTTCAACACACTTTTCGTTCTCATGGTCCTTGCCGACGGAAATTCGCAAACAACTCGGCAATCCGAAGGCCCGGAGCGAGCGCACAATAACGCCCTGTTGCAGCAACCTTTCGCTGATTTGTCTCGCTTGCTCGTACCCGTCCAGGACCACCATGACAAAGTTGGCTTCCGACTTGACAAGCTCCAGGCCCAACTGTCTGAGAGATTCGGTGAGATAGCGAATTCCGCGGGCATTGAGCTCAAGAGACCGATGCAAGAATTCCTTGTCGGCCAGAGCTCCAATACCCGCAGCCTGAGCCAGTGTGCTTGGTTCGAAGGCGAGCTTGACCTTCAACAGATTCTTGATGAGCTCTTCGTGTGCAAAGCCGTAGCCAATACGGATGCCAGCGAGTCCGTATACTTTGGAAAACGTCCGGAGCGTGATGACATTGTCATAGCGATAGTGCATGGAGTCAGGATAGCGTGGATTGTCCTTGGCGTACTCGAAGTAGGCTTCGTCCAGGATGATCAGTACTCGCTCCGGCACGTGGCGATAGAAGTCATCGAACTCATGGCGGCTGAAAATGGTTCCCGTCGGGTTGTTGGGATTTGCGAGATAGATGATCTTGGTGTGCTCGTTCACCGCCACCGACAGGGCCGGCAAGTCATAGTGCCAATCGCGGTAGGGAACTGTGCGATACATTACGCCGCGGGATTTGGCTAACAGTTGAAAACCGATGAATGCAGATTCCGTCGTTAGCACTTCGTCTTCATCACAAAGGAACGTCCGAATGATGTTGGAAATGATCCCTTCGGACCCACTACCAACGATTACGTTTTCCACCTTCAGGTCGTACTGCTCGGCCAATACATGTCTCAGGTCCAATCCGCCGTTTGGGTAGAGATGGATGGCGCTCATTTGCCGTTTCATGGCTTCCAGAGCCATTGGCGATGGCCCGAGCGGATTTTCGTTGGAAGCAAGCTTGGCCACTTCGTCCAGCCGGTATTGCTTCCGAATGTCTTCGGCCTGCTTTCCAGGCTCGTAGGGCTGCAACGACTCGATGTAAGGTGGAACGAGAGACATGGTATTCATGTGTCGGCTGTCAGGCACTAGGTTTCAGGTTCCAGGCAGACGAGGTGTCCGGTTTCGGGTGTCAGTGTGTTATGGAAAATAGGCTTAGTCTGACGATCCCAACCAATCCGACTTCCCCATCACACAAGCGGAGCGAAGGCGAGAAAGGGTGAAGGGCATGCCAGACCAGCTGCCACTAGGCCTGCCCTTTCGCCCAAATGGGGAGCAGACAATTCCTTGGCCTGAAAGTGACAACTAGAACCTGAAACCCTGCACCGGACACCTGGAACCTCGCTTACGCCGCCTGGGCCGAGGAGTTGCGGTCGTCATTAAGTCCATCCCAGAAGCGAGCGACACCGTCCAGCATCTCGAGCCCACCCGAAATGAATCTCCGTCGATCGAACCCTTCTTTGAAGAAAACCTCGGCCAACTCATCTTGCGTGTGACTGGCGTGCTGATCCTCGACCGCATCGTGCCAGGTAAAGAATGCCAACTTGAGGTCAGGAATCTCCCTTTCCTTAAAGCGCCTCAGTCCCTGGATGAGCTGTTTCCAGAAACCTGCCGCGGCCCAGTTTTCGACTGCAAAACTCGCCCCTTCGCCGATGTTCGCATCCTCGCTGCCGTAAAGTCTTTCCAGCTCGTCACAGAAAAAGTGGGTTGAGGGCGTGCCATGTTTTCGCTTGCCGAGATCTGCGAAACCCAGTCCCAGCTGCTCACCAATCCGCATAAGCCATTCGAAATGTCCGGCTTTGAACTTGAAGGTCCCGCCATCCACCGTTCCTTCGGTGGAGACAAGCTCCGGGTCGGTGGAAAGATCCTTTTCAGCGTCGCTCAGGCCACCGGAGCCAGCCCCAGCGGTTTGTCCGGGCTTGCGGAAGATGACACCCAGCTCGTTGGCCAAGATTTCTTTGGAGGCGCGGTACCCCTCGAGGGAGCTGGAATTGATCATTTTCTTGAGCTGAGCAACCAGAAAAAAGTGTGAAAACACTGAGAATTGCTGGATGAAATGGCACAGCTGCGGCCGAGTCATTTCTCCTTTGGCAAACCAGCGGCAGTAACGATTGTCTATGATGATCCGGTGATTCATGAACTCGGACTCCACTTCGCGGAGGAATCCACGATACTCCTCCAGTCTTGCATTCGAGATCGCCCCAGACCGTACTTTGGTCAAGATTTCCGGGGAGACTTCCGTGATTTTAGTGCTCATGTTTCTCACCTCTCGCCTTGAAATTCACTCCTCTTCTATTTTAGAGCCATTCTGAAAGGTGTCGGCTAAAAATGACAGGAGTTGCCAAATCGGAAAGGTAGAGAAGAACCCGATAAGCGAGACCAGAGCTTCAACGCGATTCAAGCAGGTCTTCTGAGGAACGGGCGGCTGGATGATCTATAATGCAGCGAAGCTTCCAAGACTTTTGCGAAGGAGATCCCATTGAAAATACCCAAAGCGCCGGTGAAGAAGATCCTCGCTGGGCTGCAAAAGGACTACCCGGACGCGACCTGTGCCTTGAATCATCAGAACTCCCTTCAACTCCTGATCGCAACGATCCTCTCGGCCCAATGCACGGACGTGCGGGTGAACATGGTGACCCCTGCGCTCTTCAAGAAGTATCCGACAGTCGAAGATTTCGCGAAGGCTTCTCACGCTGATCTGGAAAAGATGATTCACTCTACCGGATTCTTTCGGCACAAAGCCAAGAACATCATAGCAGCCTGTCAGCGGATTCAGTCAGACTTCCAAGGTCAGGTCCCTAGAACCATGGAAGAGCTTCTCACGCTGCCAGGCGTAGCTCGCAAGACCGCGAACGTCGTGCTCGGAACCGCGTACGGGATAGCATCGGGTGTCGTCGTCGATACCCACGTGTTCCGATTGTCGCGCCGCCTGGGCTTGACGCAAGAGGAGACGCCGGAAAAAGTGGAACAGGACCTGATGAAGAAGATCCCACGGGCAGAGTGGATCAACTTTGCTCACCGGCTAATTCATCACGGGCGCCGAGTCTGCATGGCTCGCAATCCTGGCTGCGGGCGATGCACGTTGAACCCGGTCTGCCCGAAGATCGGCCTGAACAATGTTGAATGACAAACTTCGAATGGAGCTCCCAGTCCTCAGTCAGAACCTTGGTCACTACTACTTCGCAACCCACACAAGCACTTTGCTTGTTGTATCCGGTCAAGGGTTGCAGCCACTCTAGCCCTCCGGTGTCTCGGCCGTTGCCTCTCTCAAGCGGCGGTCCAGCAGCAACAAGGCGATCAAAGTCTTGGCGTCGTTGATTTGCCCTCGGTCCACCAGCTGCAGAGCTTCCCCGAGCGGCACCCACTGTGCCTGGATCTCTTCCCCCTCTTCCATCAGACCGTGGACGCCTGGTGGTTGCTGCGGGTCTTCCACCTCTCCTAGGTAGAGAGTGACCTGATCGGAACTTCCTCCAGGACCGATGAAGTAATGCGCCAACAATTCCACCTTTTTGAGCTTGAAACCTGTTTCTTCGAGGACCTCACGCCTGGCGACATCGATTGCGGTCTCGTTTGCCTCCATCATTCCGGCGACACATTCGGTTAACCAGCCCTCTCCGGTCTTGACGTGCGCGGTGTATCGAAATTGCCGCTGCAACAGCACACGTCGAGTCGAAGAATCAAAGATCAAGACGGCGACGGCATCACCGCGAAAGAAGCGGTAGCGTGTCACGTCGGAGGTCATCTCGCCGTTAAAGCGTTCAAAGCGCAGAGTCGCCTTTTCGACTTTGACAAAATCATCGTACTTTTGTTCAACCTGCCTAATTTCGACTTTCATAGTTTTGAGGGTGTATTTGGTCCCCGTTCAGCTGCCGGCGACTCTAGTCTCCTTTCGTGATTGAAATAGTGTGGCAAGCCGACAAGGGCTAAAAGAGATGGCTTCCGAAAGGATCAGGAAATAGTTGGGAGAGTCGGGCTGATTTGGACCCGCCGCTCAGGTTGGCCATCACGATCTCAATATCGCCGCAGAAATCCCACATCACCTGCCGGCAGGCACCGCAGGGAGCGGTGAGTTCCTCCGTGTCGGCTACGACCACAATTCGGACGAATTCCTTAGCTCCTTCGGAGAGCGCCTTGAAAAGGGCGACACGCTCCGAGCAGATCGTCAGCCCATAGCTGGAGCTCTCGAGATTACAGCCAGTGAACACCCGGCCATCGGTAGCCAGCAGAGCGGAACCGACCTTGAACTGTGAATAGAGTGCTTGGGCCTTCTCGCGGGCTTGCATGGCGACCTCAACCAAGCCCTGGTTTGATTTCTTCATAGAACTCAATTCCAGAAGAACACGAAGGGTACGATACGAGAAGAGGAAACGTTCGTGCCCTTCGCGGGCAACTAATCCAGTTTTGCGATCTCGTTGCAAATCGAACTGAGCAGTTTGAAGAGGCGCGGCTTAACCCGCTCGCCCGCTTCCAGGACCTCTAGGTGTCTGAGCGGCTTCTTGGCGATCCCCGCGGCCGCGTTGGTTATGCTGGAAATCCCCAGGCACTCCAGCCCCATGTGACGTGCAACGATCACTTCCGGCACGGTAGACATCCCGACTGCGTCCGCACCGGCTTGCTTCAACATGCGAATCTCGGCGGGCGATTCATAGCTGGGTCCGGGCATGCTGACATATATGCCCTCTCGCAGCTGAAACTTCAATCGAGTGGCACAGAGCCGGGCCATTCGACGAAGCCGGAGAGAGTAAGCTTCAGTCATGTCTGGAAAGCGCGGCCCGAATTGCTCCTCATTGGGCCCGATGAGCGGGTTCGGGACAAACGAACTGATGTGGTCGCGGATCAGCATCAAGTCCCCCGGCCTGAATCGAGCGTGGATGCCTCCGGCGGCATTGGTGAGAATCAAGCGCCGAATTCCCATCAGTCCCAGAACTCGAACCGGAAAAGTCACAGTGGTCATGTCGTGCCCTTCATAGTAGTGAATTCTGCCTTGAAGGCAGAGAATCGGCGTCTTCCCCAACTTGCCGAAAACCACATTACCCGAATGCCCGGCCACGGATGACTTTGGGAAGTGAGGAATGGTTGAGTAGGGCACTCTCACCGGGCTGCTGAGCGACTCAGCAAACGCGCCGAAACCTGAACCAAGGATGAGCGCCAGTCGCGGTTGTTGGCCGTTGCAGTTCAGGGATGCCAGTAGATGATCAACGGCCGAAAACACCTTAGAATGGTATCGATGGTTTGGTCGCTTCAACATCTTGCCGCGGTTTGATAGACGGCTGCAGGCTGCGGCATTCCGGGGCAGTCTACAACAGCCGGCTACTCGACAATTTGCTTGATCAGTGGTGGTGGCTCGACCCGAGCAGGCTTCACTTCGAACGCCTTCAACAGTGATGGGTGAACGGCATGGAACTTGGATTTCTGATTGTAGAAAGCCGTACAGAGGGGTTCGCCTGTCTTCACGGGATCTCCAATCTTTTTGTGTAACATCACCCCGACGCTCAGATCGATCTTTGAATCGACCATCTCCCGCCCTGCTCCTAGAGCCATTGAGGCTTTGCCGATTAGCTTGGCATTCAACCTGACGACATATCCGTTCTTTTCTGAAGCAATCACGGTTTGATGAGTCGCCTTTGGGAGCAACGAGAGATCATCGATCACTCTTGGATTGCCTCCTTGAGCCTCGATCATCTCAGCGAGTTTCTGTAGCGCCTTACCCGAGTTCAAACTGTCGGCAATCCTGGAACGGGAACCATCAGCCTGCTGTGGATTGGTCACCAGCGCCAACATGCGGGTGGCCAGCTTCTCACAAAGACGGGTGAAATCCTCCGGGCCTTGTCCTCTCAGGGTTTCAATCGCCTCGCGCACCTCGAGCGCGTTTCCAACTGCCAACCCCAAGGGTTGATTCATGTCGGTAATCAGAGCGACGGTCTTGGTTCCCATGCCGTTGCCCATGTCGACGAGGCTTCGAGCCAAGTCTGAGGCCTTCTCGAAGGTCGTCATGAAGGCCCCTTCGCCAGTTTTCACATCCAGAACCAGCCCGTCGAGCCCTTCGGCCAGTTTTTTGCTCATGATGCTGGCACAGATCAAAGGAATGGACTCGACGGTCCCTGTGACATCTCTCAGGGCATACAGCTTGCGGTCGGCTGGCACGATCTCTGAAGTCTGTCCAATGATGGCACAGCCGGTCTTTTTCAGAACGGATTTGAATTCCGACAACGTCAGATTGACCTTGAATCCCGGAATCGATTCCAGCTTGTCAAGGCGTGCCCCCGCTGAACCCGAGGCCACGGCCGGAAATCATGGGAACGTAGGCTCCGGCCGCCGCGAGTAGGGGAGCCAGCACCAGAGACGTCTTATCACCTACGCCACCAGTGCTGTGCTTGCCGATCTTGGCTCCAGAAAGGCTGCTGAGATCAAGCACTGCGCCTGAATGTACCATGCTGCGCGTGAGGCGGCGCGTCTCCTCAGCAGTCATGCCACGATAGAAAATGGCCATGCAAAGCGCGGCCATTTGATAATCGGGAATCCGGCCGGCAGTATAGCCCTCTACCAGCAAATCAATTTCGCTTTCGGAGAGCTCGTTGCCTTCGCGCTTCTTGGTGATGAGATCGACGACACTCATACAATAATGACTTGGGCTGGATTGCTGGCCGGGGGTAGATTAGCCGCAAGCCTCGGTTCAGTCAAGGCAGCAGGCCTTGCTTTTGGCAGGGTGGTTTGCTACTTTCGGGCCTGCGCTCCACTCACCTGCTGCCGACGAGAGGTTGCCTTCCCTTGAGCCCTGTGCCGTCTCCGAACTTTGAGGATGACCTCGTTGAACAGATTATTTCTGAAGAACGACAGAAATTCCCTCACGAGGTGTTCATTGACTTTGGCGAGCCGCTTCCTTCACGCTACGGTGCGGATCAACTTCACCTCATGGTGCAAGACCCTTTTCGAGTCTTTGCCTACTGGGAAATCACTGAGCCTTCTATTCAAGAGACCTTGCGACGGTTTCCCGCGGCAGATCGGGCTGGATTTCAGGTTCTCCTAAAATGGATCGACGTGTGCAATCAAACGGCTCGATTTCTCGATCCGGGTGTCACCTCGAACTGGTGGTTTCCGACATTGCCTGAGATGCACTATCAGCTGGAACTTGGTCTCTATTCCGAGGAGTATGGCTGGGTGCGGTTGCTGGCCTCGCAGGAGGTTCAGACCCCCAGGATCACCTTAGGTCCTCCGTCAGATGAGACGGAGGAATCCCAGCAGAGTCGCTCGTTGCTTGAAGATCTCGTGCGCTCGACGGGAATCAGCCCGGAACCAGAAATCGTCGAGAGTCCCAGGCCTGGGCAGCCACCGCAGCCGGTTTCTGCGCAGCTCGTGCCGGAGCCCGACTCGAGTGCCGCATCGCCCACGGAGAGAACTCCTCAATCTCTTGACCGGGAAGTCTTTGAATTGAGAACTCGGCCAACCAGCTCGGTTGAATAGGAGCCGCCAGTCCTCTTTGAAACCTGGTCTTGAGAAACAGGTAACCATGACGACGCATGTTGACACCGAAATCGATCAGATCATTCATTCAGAACACTCTGATCCGTTTCATATCCTGGGCGCCCATCCTGTTGACGGAGCAAGTTCAGACACCCGTTCCAGCCTTGTTGTTCGCGCGTTCTTGCCCGAGGCCAAAGAAGCTTGGGTGATCCCTGATGACCAGCCGGATCAGCAGGTGCCGATGGATCGAATCCGCCCGGAAGGATTTTTTGCTGTCTCCTTTGAGAATCGTGGCCTGCCCTTTGGCTATCAACTGCGCATCCTGGACCATAATGGCCGAACCTTTCAGTTCATCGATCCTTACGTCTTCCCGCCTGTGCTTTCAGATTTCGACTTGCATCTGATGGGCGAAGGCAGCCACTACAAGAAATATGAAAAGCTGGGCGCTCACCTGCGGCTCTTGAACGGCGTAACGGGTGTGCAGTTTGCAGTCTGGGCTCCAAACGCACGCCGCGTCAGTGTCATCGGCGATTTCAATCGCTGGGATGGGCGCCGCCATCCGATGCGAGTTCGGGGAGGGACCGGTATCTGGGAACTGTTTATTCCCGGTTTGACGGAGGGGACACTCTACAAACTCGAGGTCAAGTCGCGTTACGACAACTACCTTGCGGAGAAAGCGGACCCCTACGGATTTTACTTCGAGCGCCCTCCCAGAACCGCATCCATTGTTCATGACCAGCACAAGTACGAGTGGTGCGACCAGGACTGGATGCAGGCTCGGCCTCACAAGAACTGGTTGGAGGCGCCTTTGGCCATCTACGAAGTTCATCTGGGATCCTGGATGCGCGTGCCTGAAGAGAACAACCGGTATCTAACCTACAAAGAGCTGGCTGACCGCTTGATCCCTTACGTGAACGAGATGGGTTACACCCACATCGAGTTGCTGCCCATCATGGAGCATCCTTTCGACGGGTCATGGGGCTATCAGGTGATCGGCTACTTTGCCCCCACCAGCCGGTTTGGCACTCCGGAAGACTTCATGACTTTTGTTGATCGCTGCCACGAGGCTGGAATTGGCGTGTTGCTGGACTGGGTGCCCGCTCATTTTCCTAAAGACAGTCATGGACTCGGATACTTCGACGGCACCAACCTTTACGAGCATGCTGACCCACGACTGGGCGAACACAGAGACTGGGGAACATTGATCTTTAACTACGGCCGGAACGAAGTGCGCAATTTTCTTTTGTCGAACGCCCTCTTCTGGCTTGACAAGTATCATGTGGATGGGCTGCGTGTTGACGCCGTGGCTTCCATGATCTACCTCGACTACTCACGGCAGCAGGGGGAGTGGCTCCCGAACCAGTACGGCGGCAACGAGAACCTGGAGGCCATCGACTTTATCAAGCGATTCAACGAGCTGATCCATCACTATCATCCCGGAGTCCTGACGATTGCCGAGGAATCAACTGCCTGGCCTGCCGTCTCGAGGCCGGTCTACCTTGGCGGTCTGGGGTTCAGCCTGAAGTGGAACATGGGTTGGATGAACGATATGCTCGTCTACTTCTCGAAAGATCCAATCCATCGCAAATTTCACCACAACAGCCTGACGTTTGGCCTCATGTACGCCTTTACGGAGAACTTCACGCTGCCTCTCTCCCACGATGAGGTCGTGCATGGCAAGGGGGCGCTGCTGAACAAGATGCCTGGGTACTATATGGAAGACAAATTCAGCAATCTTCGCCTCCTCTATGGCTATATGTACGGACATCCTGGAAAGAAGCTGCTGTTCATGGGAGGAGAACTTGGTCAGTGGGACGAGTGGAATCACGATGCGAGCCTCCGCTGGGACCTGCTGCATTGGCCGCCGCATCAGCAGTTGCAGCGGTTCGTGAAAGACCTCAACCGGCTTTACCGCTCCGAGCCTGCTTTGTACGAAGTGGACTTCCACTACACCGGCTTCGAATGGATCGACTTCCACGACAGCGACAACAGCATCATCAGCTTCCTGCGCCGCGCCAAGAATCCGAGTGACTTCGTTGTCTTCATCTACAACTTCACCCCGCTTGTACGCGAAGGTTACAGGATCGGCGTTCCCGAACCAGGGTTCTATGCGGAATTGCTGAACAGTGACGCCGCGGTTTACGGAGGGCGGAACATCGGCAACATGGGAGGCGTGCCGACGGAGGCCTTTCCCTGGCAAGGACGGCGTTACTCCCTGCAGCTAACCGTGCCGCCACTGGCAGTCGTGGCCCTGAAGCTGAAAGGCTGAGAGATATCTGGGCACGAATCGCTAGGGTGGAGAATCTTGGAGAGATTTGGGCCCAGAGTTTCACGCACCTCGTGTCCTTCGTGGGTCGATTGACATGCCTGTCGGCTACCTCGCTCTCGTTCTGCACGCGCATCTGCCTTTTGTCCGCCACCCTGAGCATGAGTGGTTTCTTGAAGAGGATTGGCTCTTCGAAGCCATCACTGAGTGCTACATTCCTCTGATCTCAATCCTGCGCGAGATTCTCGCCGACCAAATACCCTGCCGGCTCACGCTTTCCATTTCACCAACGCTCGCAGAGATGATGAACGACTCGCTGCTTCAGGGGCGATACCTGCGCTATCTAGAGAGCCGAACCGAGTTGTGTGCGCACGAGCTTCGACGAACGGCTGCTCTGCCTGCGCTTCATTCGTTGGCGCAGATGTACCACAGCTCCTTCCGGAAGGCTCAGCAGCTCTTCGACGACTTTGGCAGGAACCTCCTGAGGGCCTTCAGCGAACTACAATCGCAGGGGATCGTCGAAATCATCACGTGTCCGGCCACTCATGCGTTCATGCCTTTCGTGTCCCGAGCAGAGGCTCAGCGCGCCCAGCTGTGGGTCGCTCGCGAAGTCTGCCAGAACCATTTTGGAAAATGCCCGCGCGGGCTCTGGCTGGCGGAGTGTGGCTACGAGCCCAAGCTCGATTCCCTCATTCAGGCGGCCGGCTTCGAATACTCTATCCTCGATGCCCACGGTCTATTGTTCGGCAACCCGAGGCCAGCATCGGGCATATTTGCTCCGGTGAAGACACCCCAAGGCCTGACCGTTTTTGGAAGAGACCTGGAATCCGGGCGGCAAGTCTGGAGTTCGCAAGGTGGCTATCCCGGAGATGCATATTACCGTGAGTTTTATCGCGACTTGGGTTTTGATGCCGAGTACAACTATATCCGGCCTTTCTTGCATCCGGATGGAATACGGCGAAACCTCGGCATCAAATACCATCGCATTACCGGAACTGGAGATCTAGGCCAGCGCGAAATCTACATTCGAGAAAGGGCATTAGCTAAAGCCGAGGAGCACGCCGGGAATTTCATCTTCAATCGCTGTCAGCAGATTCAGTATCTCCAGGAGACGCTTCGGCATAAGCCGGTGGTGGTTTCCCCTTATGACGCTGAGCTTTTCGGGCATTGGTGGTTTGAAGGTCCCCAGTTTCTCGATCAGGTGATTCGGAAGGCTCGCGATCAGTCCTTCATTCGAACTCGTGACACTGGGAGAAGCCGTCGAAAGGCATCGCAACGCGATAACTCAGCAACCGACCAGCTCATCCTGGGGAGCTAGTGGATATCATCAGGTTTGGCTGAATGAAAGGACTCAATGGATGTACCGGCATCAGCATCACGTCGAAGATGCGATGGTCCAGCTAACTAACCGATTCCCGGAAGCTCAGGGTGCGGTTCGGCGCGCCCTCAATCAGGCTGCGCGGGAACTCTTGTTGGCTCAGGCCAGCGATTGGGCCTTCCTCATCAGCCAAGGCTCCTCGGTGCCTTATGCCGTGCGGCGCTTCCGAAACCACATCCATCGATTCCAGGTCCTGTATCAACAAATTTTGCAGCGAGATGTTCAGCTCGACTCACTAACTTCGATGGAACTGCAAGACAGTATCTTTCCACGAATCGACTATCGACTGTTCCGTTCGCCAGGAGCTTCAGGTTGCGAAACAGTCACCTGCTGACCTGGACAAGCCCCCGCCAAAGACGAAGCACAGTAGGATTGGGGACTGCAAAGGCTTCCCTTTCAGAATGTCATTCCTAAGGCAGCAGGCTGGGCGGCCTTTGCTCAGCCTTAGGCTTGTTTGGCTTGCTATAATTTTTTTCTGGAGATCTACGATACCTTAGATGAGAGTGTCGGGAGGTCGCATGGTCCAAGAAACAGAGATTCCTTCACATCATCCGGTCCGAGAGCTGTTTCGCACGCTAACCGAGAGAGGGTTGCAGCAATCGAATCTGCGGGACGCCGAAATCCATCACTATCTATCGGATCTTCTGGTGGAGTTTATTCATACGAAGAATCTGTACAAGCTTCGCGATGAGTCGGGCAGCCGGCTGGAGCACATTGTGGATATGCTCGAGAAGCTTGAGGTCTCCAGCCCTATCGACAGGGGCGAGATCTATAAGCATGTAGGAGACTTCACGCTATTCATCCTGGGCCTGTTCCCGGAGAGCCTGAGCCGCAACAGACGCTGCCTTAGCCTCAACTACTACGTGGACCAAGGCCGACGCTCCTACATGATTCTTTCCGAGTTGGACGAATTTCGTTCCAGAGTCGTCATCTTTCGAAAGCTGTCGGAGCAGTTTGAGAGTTGCGTCTACAGCCTCAACTGGGTCCGACAATATATCAACGATCCCTTCTACCAATACCTTCTTCGCGAGTTCGACGTCACTTAAGGCTCTGTGCTCAGAACTCGGAATCCCGCTTGTAAACTTTCTGTAAAAAAGACGCCGTGACGGCCTCCCCTCGAGTCATGGGCCGGTCTTTTGTTGTTGACAATCGGAAAAGCCAGTTTCTATGATTGTGTCCTCAAGTAACAGGAAGTTATTCTCTGCGCACAAACGATCAAGTGATCACCTGATGAGCCGGCCCGAGGTTCAAACGCTTTGTTCCTTTCTTAAGCAGGGGTTTCCCAAGATTCAGGCTGATTCGCTAGCCTCATGGGTGTCATTTACTTAAACTCAAGTTACTTGATCTTTCTTCGACTCACTGGAGGGCTGAATGCCAAAACGAGATCATCCTGAAAAACTGTCCAGCTTGGCCGTCTCTCGTCGCGGATTTCTGAGGGGGGCTGGTGCGGTTATCTCCTCAGGGATTGCGGCAGGCGCCGAGGTTCTGGAGGCCGCTGCTCCGCAAGAGCTCAAGTGCATGGGCCAGGAAAGGTGCCGATCACACTGAAGATTAACGGGAGCCGGCAAATCGCTCAGCCTCGAGCCTCGCGTCACTCTACTCGATGCCTTGCGGAACGAGCTGGAACTGACTGGCGCCAAGCGCGTCTGCGATCGCAGCACTTGCGGGGCATGCACGGTGATTGTCAACGGCAAATCGGTCTACGCCTGCTCCATACTGGCTATTGAGGCGCAGGGCAAAGAGGTCACCACTGTAGAAGGGCTGATGCCAGCTGGCAAGCTTCATGCGCTGCAACAGGCTTTCATCGACAACGACGGCCAGCAGTGTGGGTACTGCACTCCTGGCTTTGTAATGGCCTGTAAAGCCTTCCTGGATAAGAACCCCAACCCGACAATCGAGCAGGTCCGGAAAGGCCTGGGAGGCAACCTCTGCCGCTGTGGCACCTATGTTGGCGTCACGCAGGCGGTGTTGGAAACAGCCAGGAAGATGAAAGGAGGACGCGTCAATGTCTAAATACGATTGGCCCGAAAAATCCCAGCGCACATTACTTGGAAAACGGATCGCACGGCTTGATGCGCCTGAGAAGGTCTCTGGCAAGGCCAAGTACGCGTCCGACCTGAAGCGGCCCGGTCAACTCTACGCCAAATTCCTCCGTTGTCCTTACGCACACGCCAAGGTGGTCAGCATTGACGTCAGCGCCGCCGAGAAGCTGCCTGGCGTAAAAGCCGTCAAGATCTGCGAGAACAAGGGGCCGGGTAGTGAGATTCAATGGGCACTCGATGAAGTTGTGGGCGTGGTCGCCGTGGACGAGCAGACGGCCGAAGATGCTCTTAAGAAGATTGTTGTGAAGTACGAAAAACTGCCTCATCTGGTGAACGAACGCGATCTCAGCAAGGCCGGTGATCGCGCGAAGCCTGCAGCCGAGCAGAAGACAGGCGATCCGGATAAGGGGTTTCAGGAAGCTGAGGCAGTGATCGAGGGAGAATACGGAATCCCAATTATTACCCACTGCTGTCTCGAACCGCACGGACAGATTGTCGAATGGGAGAACGATCAGTTAACTGTGCATCCCTCCACTCAGAACGTCACTGGTCTGATTGGACAGTTTGCTCAGCCCCTTCAGATTCCAGCCGCGAACGTGAAGATCCGGATGGATTACATTGGAGGCGGATTTGGCAGCAAATTCGGGGCGGATTCCTGGGGCCTCGAATCGGCTCATCTTTCTAAGCAGGCCGCTGGCAAGCCGGTCAAGACCTTTCTTGAACGTGACGCCGAACTCTTTGTGGCGGGCGTGCGGCCCTCTCATTTTGCTCGCATCAAAGTCGGGGCCAAGAAGGACGGAACGCTGGTCGCCTGGGAATCGCAGTCATGGTCAACTGGCGGCCCGGGCGGCGGCGGCATGGCGCCAATTCCTTACGTGATCAACATCCCCAACCAGCGCAAAAAGCATTCCGCCATCGCGACCAATACCGGGCCTCAAAGAGCCTGGCGCGCTCCGAACCATCCTCAGGCCTGCTGGTTGACGTTCGCAGCTCTGGATGATCTGGCCGCAAAGCTGAACATCGATTCGCTTGAGTTTTACTTCAAGAACCTCGGCCTGGCGGGAGAGCGCGCGGACCTTTACCGGCGGGAACTACTCAAAGCGGCCGAACTGATCGAGTGGAAAAAGAAGTGGCACCCTCGGGGAGATACTACGGCGGGTTATCTCAAAAGAGGTCTGGGACTGGGGTTCCACACCTGGGGCGGACGCGGTCATAACAGCGAAGCCCGGCTAACTATCGACCCCGACGGGAGCGTCAACGTGTTCCTGGGAAGCCAGGACCTTGGAACGGGCACACGCACAATAATCGCGATGGTGGCAGCGGAAACACTCGGCCTGCCGCTAGGGAGTGTCAAAGTGAACCTTGGAAGGGCGCCGGACTATCCGCCTTCGAATGCCTCGGGTGGTAGCACGACGGTGGGAGGTGTCAGCGCATCGACGCGCCGGGCAGCTGTGGATGCGCGAGAGCAGTTGTTTGCGAAAGTGGCGCCAACCCTTGGGGTCGAGCCTTCACAACTGGAATCCACTGGTGGAAGAATTCAGGTGAAGGGTACTGCTGCCAAGAACCTCTCCTGGCAACAAGCCACCGCAAAACTGGGAGTAACTCCGGTCAGCGCCACTGGGAAGAACGTTTCGCAAAGCAACAATCCCGCGGACGGGAAGCTGATTGACAGCGGCGTCGGCGGTGTTCAGATGGCCGACGTCACCGTGGACATCGAAACGGGGGTTACCAAGATCAACAAGTTTGTGGCCGTGCAGGATTGTGGGTTGGTCATCGACGAAAAACTAGCTGAAAGTCAGGTGCTGGGCGCCATGATCATGGGCGTTTGTTTCTCGTTGTTCGAAGAAAGGGTAATGGACGAAGTCACGGGCCGGCCGCTGAACGCTAACATGGAGTTCTACAAGCTCGCCGGCATTGGCGATATTGGTGATCTCGTGGTTCACATGTGGAAGGACGATCCCGAGCAGGATGCCCGCGGTGTGATTGGTTTGGGCGAGCCTCCTGCGAACTCTCCCGCGGCGGCGATTGGCAATGCCATCGCCAACGCTATCGGCGTGCGAGTGCACCAAGCGCCGTTTACTCCCCGTCGTGTCTTGGCTGCCCTGGAAAAGAAAGGAGGACTCACCTCATGAATGCTTTTGAATACGCTGCTCCCACCACCAAGGAACAAGCGGTGAGCCTCTTGGGCAACCAGTGGGGCGAAGCCGAAATTCTGGCCGGCGGAACGGATCTGCTCAGTCTGATGAAGGATCATCTGACCACACCGAAACGTGTGGTGAATATCAAGGAGATCAAGGAATTTCAGGGAATCCGTTACAGCGGATCAACGGGATTGCGCATCGGTTCGCTGGTCACACTGGACGAACTCATGAACAATGCTGCGGTGAAGAAAGACTATCCGGCGCTGGTTCAAGCCGCTGATGGCGTGCGCAGCCAGCAGATCCGCAACGCTGGAACAGTGGGTGGCGACTTGTGCCAGCGGCCTCGCTGCTGGTACTTCCGAAGCGGACTGGGCTATTTTCCGAAAGACGAAGGTGGCAAGGACCTGGTGGTTAGCGGAGAGAATCAGTACCACGCTATCCTGGGAAATTCCGGGCCGGCTTATTTTGTGAATCCGTCGAGCCTGGCGCCAGCGTTGATTGCCCTGGATGCCAAGATTCGGGTCTTTGGTCCGTCGGGTTGGCGGGATGTTTCTGCTGAGCAATTTTTCGTTACTCCGAAAGATGCAGGAGAGCGTGAGACAGTGCTCAAGCCGAACGAGATTGTAGGTGAAATCATCGTTCCTCCCTCCAAAGGCATTAGCAATGCGACGTACGAGGTCCGAGAGAAGGAAGCGTTGGATTGGCCTCTAGCAGCCGCAGCCGTCGCCTTGAAGATGAACGGCAAAACGGTTCAGAGCTCTCGCGTGGTGCTGGGACACGTGGCGCCGGTGCCTTGGCGGTCGCAGGACGCCGAGAAGGCACTGGCCGGCAAAGCTGTCGATGAAACGGCGGCCGCGGAGGCGGGTAACTCAGCCGTAAGTGGCGCCAAACCGTTGAGTCAGAATGCCTACAAAGTTCAACTGGCTCGTGTCGCCACGAAACGGGCTATTTTGAAAGCGGCTCAAGGAGGGGCTTAACCATGTACCATCGATTGCAAAATCTGGGTCATGACGTTTGTAACTGCGTTCGCTGGAAGAGCCAGTTCTACGAGTCGCAGCGGGATCCCACGGTACCCCCGTCTAATGACGACAGTTATTGGTGCGCCGTGACCCAACGGGTGCTTGGGCCCGACGGACAACTGGTTGACCTCGAGAACTGCCAACCGGGCCGGGCCTGTTTCAAAGAGCCGTTTTAAACCTGTGTTCGACAGGTTATGACAGGTTATAATGAAGGGGTTTCAAAAGTGACGGAGCTCTTAATGGGCTTTGGACGTTTCCTTATGAGGAGGGTTTGATAATGAGAAGACTAACAATCCTGGCAGTGGTCCTTTCTCTGGCTCTGATGGGTGCCGGTTCTGTTCTGGCGGCGTCCATCGGCCAGATTCGTGGCGATTACCTGGAGACGCGCAGCGCCGATGTCTACACCGGAACCTGTGTGGCGAACAGCGAAGTCAATCTCGCCGGAGATCAAGCGATTCTCGCCTGGAAAATCAAGGAAGGAAGCTGGAATGGAGTTTCACTAGACGGCCTCAGCGTTGTGGCGGTGGCCAAAGCCAACGCAACGCTGGGCGACCCTTATAGCAATCCGTATCCAGCAAAATCGGTCGTGATTGTTGATGAGCGAGCAACTTCAGAACAGCGATCAGCCCTGCAGGCGTTCGCCCAGGCAGCAGCCAAGGAGTTACTGGCGAATGTCGTGAAAGTCGAGACCGCGCCGATCCAGATGGTATTGGGCGAAGGCGACCAGCATGGGCAGGCCTCCATGGCCGCTGGGCTCGCTCGCCGGTATCGAAACACGATCGCTACATGGCAAAGATCACCTGTGTGGGAACGAGGACGTCTATTATCAGCCACTCACAGAGCTGCAGCACGCCATGCCCGCTTACACCCTCAACGACGAGTTTCACGGTAAAGGGCTGGGTGTAAACTGGAAGCTCAGTGGCAAGCGGAGCGCGTTTTTGGGTCATTTTTCCTATTCAACTCCCGCTGCGACGATTTCGCTGAAGTAGATTTGAATTTCTCGCATCTGACAATTTGAAAATCCAACAAACGGAAGCTTCGGCTTCCGTTTATTTTTGGTGTCCCTGTCTCTGTTGGCTAATAAGGTAGCGCGGCCGCTTTCCGGTGAGAACACCGCGTCCTACTCTGACTGACAACGCACTTTTAGGAGAAACTGATGAGACCTAAGCCCACCGTTGTGATGTTTGGTCTAGCCCTTTTGGTATGGAGCCTGAACGCTCGGGCAGATTCTTACAAGCTGGAACCTGTAGCGACTGCGCCCGACGGGGTGAGCGACACTCTCAAGACTCTCCTGCAGCCGCAGGGTTACAGGATCGTAAGCGATCAAGGTGCGGTTTGGTGTGAAGTGTGGATGAGAAGGGAACTCGCGAACCTCAACAAACCCGCGTCACCCGAAGCCAAGTACCCAGCCTTGCACTTGGGAGAGCTGGTTGGTCTCATGAAGTTTAACGCGCCGGGTTCCGACTATCGCGGGCAACCAATCCAGCCCGGAACATATACGATGCGCTACTGCACAATCCTGCAGGACGGCAATCATCTTGGGGCTGCGCCCATTCTGGATTTTGTTTTGCTGGTTCCAGCTTCGGAAGATACCAAGGACCCTGATGCCGTCTTGACCACGGCGGAGGTAGTGGCCATGAGCCGCAAGGCTTCGGGAACCAATCATCCCGCCGTCATCAATATGGCTCTGCCCCCACCCGTATCGGGAGCGGCAGCCTTGGAAAAGGATGACCTCGATCACTGGGTTCTGAAAGTAAAGACCCAGTCAAAACCTGCTGCCGACCTGCCGATTGGAATCGTTGTTGTCGGCCATGCGGAAGGATGAGAGTTTGATCACAAGAGGCGCGGAGATGGAACCCGCTCGATCAAAAGGTGTACCCTACCATGATTTTGATGGCAGGTGAGGTTCCATAGGTTCCGGCCCTCAATTCCGCAAACAAGCTTCTTCGTCTGGACAGCCCCATCTGCGTCCCCGGGATTTCTCTGCTCATCCTTGTTACCCTGTGTCTTCGACTCCCAATCGCGCCTGAATTTCAAGTTGCAAATCCTATTCGTTCATTGCATGATTCACGGTTGTTTTGTGGCGACCCGCTCAGTGCCAGTTGCAGCAAGCGACCCGAAACCGGCTTAGGGCGGAGGTGGTCCTGTCGCTCCCCACCCTTTCACTCTCACTCGCACTAACAATGCGAGGCAAACAGAAACTTGACCGATTTGTGAATTTGGTTCGCCACCAGCCGACTAGTCCTATCCCTTTATAACTGGAGAAAACGTGATCAAGAAAGGTACGAAAATCGCCCCTTCCAAAGGAAAACTGGGGGTACTCATTCCCGGAATGGGCGCCGTCGCTACGACGTTCATTGCTGGCGTTGAAGCCATTCGAACGCAAGGAGCCAAACCGTTCGGCTCCCTGACCCAAATGGGGACTATCCGTTTAGGGAAACGCACTGAAAAGCGAGTGCCCATGATCAAAGACTTCGTTGCCTCTGGCTGACGTTAGCAGTCTGGTCTTTGGCGGTTGGGACATCCATGGGGAAACCTGCTACGAAACGGCACTGCGGTCGGGCGTTTTGGAACGGACGCTGCTAGACTCGCTGAAAAAGCAGTTGGATAACGTCCGGCCGTGGGACGCAGTCTTTGAGAGGCGCTATGTGAAGCGGCTGGACGGCAAAAGAAAGAAGAAGGGCAAAACAAAATATGACAACGCACTTCAGCTCATGGAGGACATTCGGAAGTTCAAGACCGACAACGGCCTGGATCGTCTGGTGATGCTCTGGTGCGGCAGCACGGAAATCTTTCTGAAGCCCGGGGAGGTCCACGCGTCTCTCGAGAACTTTGAAAGTGGGTTGCGAAGGAACGACGCCAAGATTTCTCCGAGCATGATTTATGCCTACGCTGCACTCTCCCTCGGAATCCCCTTCGCCAACGGCGCTCCGAACCTTTCCTGCGACATCCCAGCCATGGTGGAACTTGCGAACAAGAACAAAGTGCCCATCTGCGGAAAAGACTTCAAGACCGGACAGACCCTGATGAAGACGATAATTGCACCCGGTTTGAAGTCGCGAATGATCGGGTTGAAAGGCTGGTTTTCCACCAACATCCTTGGAAACCGCGATGGTGAAGTGCTGGACGAACCACAGTCGTTCAAGACCAAGGAGGAGTCGAAACTCTCTGTGCTGGATCACATCCTTCAGCCTCAGCTTTATCCCGAGCTTTACAAAGGTTTCCACCATCAGGTCCGCATCAACTACTACCCGCCGAGCGGCGACAACAAGGAGGGTTGGGACAACATCGACATCTTCGGCTGGCTCGGCTATCCAATGCAGATCAAGGTCAACTTTCTCTGCCGTGACAGCATTCTCGCCGCCCCGCTCTGCCTGGATCTCGTGCTCTTCCTCGACCTGGCTCAACGAAGCAGGATGTACGGCATTCAGGAGTGGCTTTCGTTCTATTTCAAAAGCCCGCAGTGTGCGCCTCAGCTTTACCCGGAGCACGACCTCTTCATTCAACTCATGAAGCTCAAGAACACACTTCGCTACCTGCGCGGGGAAGACCTCATCACGCATCTGGGGTTGGAATACTATGACTGAATACGTAGGCCGCAGGGGACAGCGGTCCTGGCTTCAAGTCCTCCGTTCCGGGATTCACAATAACCCTTGAGAGCACAGCAGATCCTAGCTCCTGTCTCCTATTTCCTGTCCCCTGAGAACTGGTGAGAGTTGATGAAACTCGCGCCAGCGAGACCGAACGATAGAGGCGGCATGAATACGCTTTCCACTCTCTATGATTCTACCATTGGTAAAAAGTACGTCATGGCTGTCACAGGCATGGGGCTGTTTCTGTTTGTCATCGCCCACATGCTCGGAAACCTCCAGCTGTTTTTGGGCGCAAACGCTGTAAACGCCTATGCCATTTTCCTTAAGTCGAAGCCCGTGTTGCTGTGGGGCCTCCGCCTGGGACTGCTGCTTTTGGTTGTCCTGCACATAACTGCTGCCGTGCAACTGACACTGCGCAACCGGGCTGCCCGACCGGAGACCTATGCGAACTCTAAAGCCTACAAAGCCACGTATGCTTCGCGAACTCTACTTCTGAGCGGATTGCTGATCCTGGCATTCATCATTTATCACCTCATGCATTTCACCGTAGGTCTGGTTGATCCGAACTATTTGCGGTTGACAGATTCGCTCGGCCGCCATGACGTCTATCGAATGACGATTCTGGGTTTCTCACATCCCGGCATCTCGGCTTTCTACATCGCCGCGATGGCCTTGCTGTGCCTGCATCTTAGCCACGGAGTGGGCAGCTCTTTTCAGTCGCTAGGCCTCAAGAACAAAACGACTGGCGTTGTGATCGATCGTTTTTCGAAAGCAGCCGCCCTGATCGTCTTTCTGGGCAACTCGGCGATGCCGTTAGCCGTCTTGGCGGGAATCCTGAAATAGCAATGAGTGTTCAACGCTCGGTGGTCAGGATAATGAGCTTCGTTGCCCCCAATGACCCGGAAGTTTTAGAGTTGGTATGCGAGCTGAAGCTGACTGCCGATTGCTGAGCCTGAGCGGTTATAAGCTATGAAACTCGAATCGAAAATTCCGTCAGGGCCCCTGGAGAGAAAATGGGACCGGTACCGCTTGGAAATGAAGCTGGTCAACCCGGCGAACAAGCGAAAATTTGATGTCGTCGTCGTCGGCTCGGGGCTGGCTGGAGCTTCGGCGGCCGCTTCGCTGGCCGAGCTGGGTTACAACGTGACCTGTTTCTGCTTCAATGACTCTCCGCGCCGCGCTCACAGCATCGCCGCCCAAGGAGGGATCAATGCCGCCAAAAACTACCAGAATGATGGCGACAGCATTTACCGGCTTTTCTACGACACCATCAAGGGCGGTGATTTTCGTGCCCGTGAAGCCAATGTCTACCGGCTGAGTCAGGTGAGTGTCAACATCATTGACCAGTGTGTCGCCCAGGGCATCCCGTTCGCTCGCGAGTACGGCGGACTTCTGGCCAATCGCTCATTCGGTGGCGCGCAGGTCGCCCGAACTTTCTATGCCCGCGGACAGACAGGACAACAGTTGCTGCTCGGAGCTTATCAAGCTCTGGAGAGGCAAGTCGCCCTGGGCCAATGCCAGACGTTTCCCATGACCGAGATGCTGGACTTGGTTGTCGTCGACGGCGCAGCCAAAGGCATCGTCACCCGCGACCTCATCAATGGCCAAATCAGGTCGTATGCGGCCGACGCCGTTGTGCTGGCAACTGGTGGTTACGGCAATGTGTTTTATCTTTCAACCAATGCGCGCGGATGCAACGTGACTGCTACGTTTCGCGCTTACAAGCGGGGTGCAGCTTTCGGCAATCCCTGCTACACACAGATCCATCCCACCTGCATTCCGGTGAGCGGTGAGTATCAATCGAAACTCACTTTGATGTCAGAGTCGCTTCGAAACGACGGACGTGTCTGGGTACCGAGGCAGAAAGGCGACTCGCGGCTACCCGATCAAATCCCGGAGAGTGAGCGCGACTACTTTCTGGAACGCAAGTATCCCAGCTACGGCAACCTTGCGCCTCGCGACATCGCCTCGCGTGCCGCTAAGGAAGCTTGCGACGAAGGTCGGGGTGTAGGTCCTGGGGGTTTGGGTGTCTACCTGGATTTTGCCGACGCCATTGAGCGGCTGGGAGAGAAGACCATCGCCGATCGTTATGGCAACCTGTTCCAAATGTACGAGCGGATTACGGGAGAAAACGCCTATAAGGTCCCGATGCGCATTTACCCGGCAGTCCACTACACGATGGGTGGCCTCTGGGTGGATTATGACTTGATGTCCACGATTGCCGGGCTATTTGTGATTGGCGAGGCTAACTTTTCCGATCACGGGGCCAACCGGCTGGGCGCCAGCGCCCTGATGCAGGGACTCGCCGATGGCTACTTTATCCTGCCCTACACGATTGGAAACTATTTCGCCTCCACCAAGCAGGTCAAAGTTCCCACCAGTCACCCCGAATTCAAAAGGGGCGAAGAAGAATTGAAGTCCCGCATCGAGAAACTTCTCTCAATCGAAGGCAAGCGAAGTGTCGCGTCGTTCCACCGCGAGCTGGGCAAGCTGCTCTGGGACAAATGCGGCATGACCCGCAACGAGAAGGGGTTAAAGGAAGCATTGCAGCACATTCCGGCGCTCCGCCAGGAGTTCTGGGAGAACGTGAACGTGCGCGGGGAAAGCAGCGAGCTCAATCAGTCGCTCGAGCATGCCGGCCGCGTTGCCGACTTTATGGACTTCGCCGAGCTGCTTTGCCTCGATGCGCTGACTCGTCGCGAGTCCTGCGGTGGACACTTCCGTGAAGAGTTTCAAACCGAAGAAGGCGAGGCGCTAAGAGATGATGAGCACTTCTCCTTTGTGTCGGCCTGGGAATATCAGGGTCCCGACAAGGCTCCGGTGTTGCACAAGGAGCCGCTGGTCTACGAAGAAGTGCGCATGACCCAAAGGAGCTACAAGTAGGCCGTTACGAATTTTAACTGTATGAATCTCACCTTGAAAGTTTGGCGGCAGAAGAATTCGAAGACGCCAGGCCGTTTCGTTCAATACCAAGCCCGGAACGTCAGTCCGGACATGTCGTTCCTGGAGATGCTGGACGTGGTCAACGAGGATCTCATCAGCCGGGGAGAAGCGCCGATTGCGTTTGATTCCGACTGCCGGGAAGGGATCTGCGGGACATGTGCGCTGGTTATCAACGGGATCCCACATGGTGGGCGCAAAGGGACCGCCGTCTGCCAACTCCACATGCGTCACTTCCGGGACGGCGCTCGCATTGTCATCGAACCGTGGCGCTGCAGTGCCTTTCCGTTGATCAAAGACCTGGTTGTGGATCGTTCGGCTTTCGATGCCATCATTCAGGCGGGCGGGTTCATCTCGGTCTCGACGGGCCAGGCGCCGGAGGCCAACTCGATCTCGGTACCCAAGACCGATGCCGACCTCGCCATGGACGCAGCGGCCTGTATCGGTTGTGGCGCCTGCGTGGCGGCTTGCAAGAATGCTTCAGCCATGTTGTTCGTAGCTGCGAAGAATGCTCATCTGGGAACCCTACCGCAGGGTCAGGCCGAGCGATACCGCCGCGCTTTCAAGATGGTAAAAGCGATGGACGACGCCGGTTTTGGAAGCTGTACCAACACGAATTCCTGCGAAGCCGTCTGCCCAAAAGAAATCAGCGTACAGTTCATCGCGCGATTGAATCGCGACTACCTGGTTGCGGCTCTTAAGGGCGAGAAGTGAGCGTAGATTGGCGCCGCCAGTGGAAGATGGCGGAGTGGTGGCCCGCCGCTTTGGGGTCAATCTGGTGGGCTGGCAAGTTCCCCATTTCACTTCGACACAAAGGGACTATCTTTGACAAAGTATCTCCAAGGCTTCGACAGCCAGGGTTCGGGCGTCTGCCCGAGACCGATCCTTACAGATGTTGCAATCTGCTTCGCATTGTGGCGTTCGCCAAGCTCAATCCAGAGTCCGGATTCCGGCTGACACAAATCCAGGCCGTTCTCACCCCTGGCGATGCCCATCGCCTGCGTCAGCCGAGCAGGGCCGTTGCAGAGCAGCCGGTCTGCTTTCCCGCCCCTGAACCTCTGCATGACCTCAATCCCTTCCACAGGTTGAATCGCTCGAAGCAAAACCGCCGCAGGAAAGCCCTCTCGCTCGGTAACCACATTCAGCATCCAATGCATACCATAGGTGAAGTAGACGTAGGCTAACCCGGAGCGACCATACATCACCTCTGTTCTGGAAGTTTTCCCGGCTCTCGCGTGACAGGCCAGGTCCTCTTCACCGATGTATGCTTCCGCTTCGACGATCCTCCCCGAAAGACGAAGTCCGTCGAGTCGCCGAACAAGCAGGCAGCCTAGAAGCTCTCGGGCAACGGTTCGCGTTGGCCGGTCAAAAAAGGAAAGGGGAAGGACTTGGCGTGAGGTCACAAGAGGCAGACCAGGCTCGAAGGCGACAAAAGAGTCAGAAGCGTCAGAAGCCCGACCGCAAGGGCTCCTAGCGGCGTATTGCCCGCCCTCACGTCTGGGCTCCATGAACTACTCCACCCAATCAGCAACGAAGATGTTGGTTTCTCCAGGCTGCTTGGCATTCCGATTCGAAGCAAACACCAACTTCTTGCCGTCCGGAGAGAACATAGGAAAGCCATCGAAGGTTTCGTTAGACGTGATCTGTTCAAGACCAGTTCCATCCAAGCCAATCAAGTAGAGATCGAAATTACGCCCTTTTGGATCCGCCAGATTCGAGGCGAAGATGATCTTCTTTCCACTGGGGTGAAAGAAAGGGCAAAAGTTGGCTGCCTGATTATTCGTGACTTGAACCGGGTTCGATCCATCCGAGTGCATCACAAAAAGATCCAGCTGCCTTGGTTCAACCAGATGTTCGGCCAGGAGAGCCTGATAGCGCGTCTTGGAATTTTCGTCACGCGGATATGAAGCCCGATAAACAATCTTTTGACTATCGGGAGAGAAGAAAGCACCGCCGTCGTAGCCAATCTGATGCGTGAGACGGCGAACATCACTGCCGTCGAGGTTCATGGTGTAGACCTCGAGGTCACCATCCCGAACAGAAGTGAAGACGATCTTCGTGCCATCCGGTGAAATTGTTGCTTCGGCATCGTAGCCTGGCGTTTCGGTCAGTCGCTTAAGATTCCCCTCTTGGTCGGAGAGGAAGATGTCATAGTTTTTGTCAATGGCCCAGACATATCCTCGCGAATGATCGGGTCTGGGAGGACAGGCACTGCCGCCCAGATGAGTCGACGAGTAAATGAAGCGCTTGCCGTCGGGCAGGTAGTAAGCACAGGTTGTTCGTCCTTTGCCAGTGCTGAGACGCTGCACCGCGCTGCCGTCCAGGTTCATGCTGTAAATCTGATCGCATGGCCAATCCTCACGAGTCGACTGAAAGATCAACTTCTTCCCGTCGAGAGAGAAATAGGCCTCAGCGTTCTCGCCGCCAAAAGTCAGTTGGCGAACATTCTTGAGATGTTTCTCGAGAGGTACTTGTTTCTGAGCTCCCAAGCAAACAAGGGAAACAACTGCAACGAGGAGGACCGCAACTATGCGTAGCGACATCACTAGTGCCACATGAGTGTTGCGGTTTGCTGGCTGCCCCCTCACTCCCAGCAGTAACGACGCAGGGTATGGGAAAGAGATGAAAGATTTCATGGGTGAGAGAGTGCGCGGTTGCTTACAATGCGGTAGTCTATCTCATGGTGAAAGGCTCCATCAACTCGCTGCGACTGCCATCGGGATCGTAAAGGTTGAGCTGCCAACGGTTGTTTCGTCCCACCTGAGGTGGGCGGACGTGAACTGGATCCCAGCCCAACGGGCGCTCCCGCAGTGTCTCAAGAGCCTTTTGTATATCGGATACCTGCAGTGCCAGATGGTGCAGTGTTCCTAGTCTCTGCCGATCGACTTTACCCGTCACCAGCATGTACTCGACATAATCGGTACTCTCTGGCAGCTTCATATTAATCCAACTCGTCACACTGTCGTTGTCACCACCCCGCCAGATCTCTGAGAAGCCTAGAATATCTTTGTAAAAGCGGTCGGCGGCGACCGCATCCGCTACAGTCACGCCGACGTGAAGCATCCGGTCGGAAATTCTCTTCGAAGAAAGGTAGCTGCCCTTGGACTTCATGTGCAGCGAACCTGGAACGTATTGCACAAACTCGAGGTGATGTCCGTCTGGATCCTTCACGCTCATGTTCAAGTTCCCGTCCTGCCCTTTGTTGAGTGTGTCGGGGACTTGTAAGCCTTTTTGGGCTAAGTAAGTCCTTAGGCCCTCCAAGTTCGTCGTCTCGAGAGCAATGTGCGAGAGACGATCGTCCTGCCCAGGCGGCAGGCCAGGCAGGATTTCAATATACTGGCGGTCGTTGACCTTGAAGTAAACAAGCCGTGTACTGCCATCTTCTTGATACAGCCGGAAGGCGGGCTCGTAGCCCAAGAGCTCACCATAGAACTGGTGCGCCTTGCCGAGGTCGCTCACTTGAAAGGCTATATGGGCGATGCCGACAATGGGAGGACGGTCGACCGCTAGGAACTGGAAACAAAAACTGCCGGAGAGTAAGAGAATGCAAACATGGACTAGCGCTTTCCTCACGAAACAATCTAGGCCAGAGACGTTGAATGCCATGGAGGGGTCCTGAGCTGACGTGCGCATTCGTTCGCGACGCTTCGCCATTATACACAGTAAGCAGCCACGGTACCCACAGCGGTATGCGTTCGCTTCGTCATTCCAACCAAGGTGGAATCCACCCTGGATTCCGACTTGCTGCGTTGGCCGGAAGGGCGCGGTTCCTGCCGGACCCGCAGCCTTTGCCGCCAGCTAAGACACGTTCTCAGTAGTCGCCCGAATGCTCTCGTATGTCACATCAAGCAGAAACTTCAATTCAGATCGTGAAATGCTGAGTGGTGGCATCAGCACAATCACATTGCCGAGCGGGCGCAGGATCACACCGCGGCGTCGTGCTTCCAGAATGACGGCGTGTCCAACGCGCCGAGACGCAGGGTACGGAGTCTTGGCAGATTTGTCTTTCACCAGCTCGATTCCCACCATGAAGCCTGCCTGGCGAATATCTCCTACGTGGCATAACCCCCAAAATTCGTTGAGCCGTTCACGTAAGTAGCGAATCTTGGGCTGTAACTTTTGAAGCGTCTTCTCCGCCCTGAAGGTCTCCAGGTTCGCCAGCCCTGCAGCACAAGCTAGGGGATTTCCAGTATAGGTATGCCCGTGAAAGAAGGCCTTGAAATCCGCGTATTCTCCCAGGAAGGCACTGAAGATTTCACCGGTTGTCAACGTCGCTGCCAAAGGCAACGTTCCACCACTGAGTCCTTTGGCAAGCGCGAGGAAGTCAGGGCGCACCTGCTCCTGTTCGCAGGCCAGCATCGTTCCGGTGCGTCCAAAACCGGTTGCGACTTCGTCCAGGATCAGATGCACCTGATACTGGCGACAAAGAGTTTCGATACGTTTCAGGAAACCCTGTGGTGCAGTCAACATTCCGGCCGCTCCCTGAATCGCAGGCTCCACCACGACGGCACAGACTTCTTGATGATGTTTTCTAAGGGCGGCTTCGAACTCCTTCAAACAATAGATCTGGCAGCGGTCCGGACGCTTTCCGAAGGGACAACGGTAACAGTCTGGATAAAAGACCTTGATGGATTTGAAGAGCAACGGCTTGAAAATCTTGTGGAAGAGATCGACCCCGCTGAGACTGACTGATCCGATTGTGTCGCCATGATAGGCCTTGGTAAACGAGATAAACTTCCGTTTGCGTGAGAACGTCCTGCCCTTCTGTCGCCAATACTGAAAGGACATTTTCAGCGCAATCTCAACAGCCGTGGACCCGTTGTCAGAATAGAAGACTCGCTTCAGGTTTGGCGGAGTAATCTCCAGAAGCCTTTCTGCAAGCGCGACTGCCGGGATGTTCGCCAGACCGAGAAAGGTGGAGTGGTCCAGCAGGCTCAGTTGATCGCGGATAGCCTTTACTAATCTCGGGTGCAGGTGGCCGTGAATATTGGCCCATAGCGAGGAGACACCATCCAGGTACCCTTTGCCTTGAGTGTCGTAAAGATACGCTCCCCGGCCTCGTTCAATGACCAGCTGAGGAGATTCCATCCACTCCTTCATCTGGGTGAAAGGATGCCAAAGAAGCTGCTTGTCGAGAGCCTCGTAGTTTTTATGTGGCTTTTTCGCGGAGGGCATCTTCCCGGGTGGTACAGGGAGAACACGCTTGCCTGCTAGTCCTAACGTTGCAGGACTATCAAAGATGACTCTTTGCTGGTTCCAATCCTGGATTGGGCCGAATAGGCTCAGCCGGAGGAGTTGATCTCAGGGTTCTTAGAGCTGAGGAACCTTTCGTAGTAGTCAGCTATGTTCCCTTTGGAGTACTGAACCCCCAAAACCGAGAACTCCTTCAACGCTGACTTCACAACGTACATCAGACGATTGTTGCTATTCGGATCAGGCGGCTTCAGATAAAACCCATCCTCAGTCAAGAACTTCATTGAATTTGTAACAATCCCTTCGATCACTTCATCATCGAAAAAGAGCACCCGGACCCAGAGGCCATCAATCTTGGGCTGACTCTCGAAAAATTTAATCTCAGCGTAGTCCTTGTCGCCTGAAAACTTGCGCACAAAAAACAAAGCTTTGAGTTCGTGCTTACGTACCTTGATGATCTCCTCGGTCAACGACGTCACCGTGATTTCGTCGTCTTCGGGTCTGACAGGCTCGGATCCCGGAGTGACATATCCTTTGATAATAATCCCGTCTACCTTTCTGACGATGACTTTGCGCTTATCCATCATGGTTCCCATGGTTCCTGCCGTGATTCCTGAAATGACTGCGTTCCCTGTGACTCTCCCACACTCTGGCTTCCAAGGCGGCTTAGAACCTCGGCGCCAAACCAAGACCCTTAGGCTGGCGGTTTCTCGATCAGCCAGGCGCCGTCCAAGTGGTAGGCCGCCGCGCCGTCATGCAGACAGTATTTGCTGCCTTTGTAGATTGCGGCAGCCGCAGACTCGCCCTTTTTGTTCAAGGCGTAAAAACTCAAATTTGGAGGACTGCCCCCATAGAGATCGACAACTCGCTTCAACGCCTCCAGGCAAGCCTGCTCAGGACTCCTGCTTTGGCGCATGAGTTCCACTACGGTGTGTGCCCCAACGACTCGAATGTTGGCTTCACCGTTTCCGGTCGATCCGGCCGCGCCGACCGCGTTGTCCACATAGAGTCCTGCGCCAATGATCGGTGAGTCGCCGATCCGGCCAGGCACCTTGAAGGCCAAGCCGCTGGTGGTTGTTACTCCTGAGATGTCTCCGGCACTGTCGATCGCCAGGCAGTTTATCGTACCTTGAGGCCTTTCGGTGTGCTCAATATCTTTGGGCTTTGGAGCTGCCATCCAGTCGTCGCTGGTGCTAAGCTCTTCTTTCCATTTCAGCCAAGCTAGGC
Source organism: uncultured Acidimicrobiia bacterium (assembly GCA_963752385.1). GTDB lineage: Bacteria > Acidobacteriota > Terriglobia > Versatilivoradales > Versatilivoraceae > CAVVYL01. Next base: position 649,699 of record CAVVYL010000045.1, read on the forward strand.
GAGACTTTTCAGTCAGGAGATTCTCTTTTTGAAAGCCGTGAGCCAGGGCGAAACGCAAGGCCCCTTCGCCCACCAGAAAAACACGGTTCGTTCTCTCCATCACCAGGCGAGCCACTTTGGCAGGATTTCGAACAAACTTCAGAGCTCCAACTGCGCCAGCTGCGCCGGTCGGGCCATACATCACGGATGCATCCAATTCCACGTCGCCTTCCGCATTGGGCAAGCCCCCATAGCCGACTCCCTGATCTTCAGGATCGTCTTCAACAATCGTAACTCCCTCGACGACCGCGTCCAGCGTGCTGCCTCCGGACTTAAGGATGACCATCGCTTTTTCGACCGCACGGATCCCATTCCCGCTGGAGATCACAAGAGGCCGATGTTGCGACCGTTTCACCTGCCCTGACCGATCGACCTCTTGCGCTGCCTCACTAATGTTCGCATCGCCTTCCGATTGATCCATCATCCAGCCTGCGATGGTCGCTGAAGCGAGAAAGGTTCGTCTTGATAGCATCGTTCACTCAGCAATTTGGTAGTAACTCGGGCGGGTGCATTATATTCGCGGGGACACTTCGTCACAACTAACTTGTTCGAGCACCAGACCTCGTTATCGAGAAGATTCAGGCTCAACATTAGTCCCGAAGCCAAGCGAATTGGGGAAAGCGAAGGCCAGTCTACTCGATGCCGACCAAGTTCACAAATCGTTCAAACTTCTGTTTCCCCTCGACCCCATCAGGGCTCAGAGTCATCGAGGAGCTGCACATTTTTTCGCAGCTCCAGGAATGAGGACTCCGCTCAGAACCACTTCCGTCCCTCGGCAGCCTGCGGTAGCTCGCCCGCCCACCGGCTGGTGAAATGGCTTCACGTTGGCGGGCCGCAGGCCTCCGACCTACCGGCGAGCCAGTTTGTTCCAAATGGCCAAGCCTGTATCCCACGGCCGCCTGCGCTCGTCAGAAATGAATTTTGTGCTCGAAACCAAGTCGTCCCCCTAGGACGTCGCCTCGCGTGCGCGGCAAAAGCGGCTGCCCTCCCGAAGGGCTCCGCATGCGATTTCGGCGTGGCTGGAAGGCCCTCTGAGTTATAATGAAGCGCCTATGAACACTGTGCTAGCGTCTTTTTCGCAGAAGTCTGTCTATCAGGAGTTGGTCGCCATTGTCGGCAAAGAATGGGTATTACATACTCCCGATGAGCTCATCGTTTACGAGTGTGACGGCTTGACGTTGCACCCAAGTTTGCCGGATTTCGTGGTCTTCCCTGCCTGTACCGACGACGTCGTCAAGATCATCAGGCTCGCCCGACAATACAAGATCCCATTTCTGCCGCGTGGTGCCGGCACCTGCCTGAGTGGCGGCGCTATTGCCGTGGAAGGAGGAATCATTCTGGAGTTTTCCCGAATGAATAAGATCCTGCAACTGGACTTCGAAAACCGTCTGGCCATCGTTGAGCCGGGTGTGGTGAATCTTCAACTGACTCAGGCGGCGAAGAAAGAGGGTTTCTACTATGCCCCAGACCCTTCCAGCCAGATGGTCTCGACGATCGGCGGCAATGTGGCCGAGAACTCCGGGGGTCCACATACCTTGAAGTATGGGGTCACGACAAACCATGTTATGGCCCTCGACGTGGTACTGCCAGATGGTGAGGTGTACGAGTTGGGAACTGCCGCAGGCGATTTTGTTGGCTACGATCTGGTGGGGCCTTTCGTCGGATCCGAAGGAACGTTTGGCATCGTAACCAAGGCTATCGTCCGCCTGCTTTACATGCCTCCCGCCGTGAAGACTTTGCTCGCGGTTTACGACTCCGTCGCCGATGCCACTAGGACAGTGTCGGGGATCATCGCTCGGGGGATTGTTCCGGCAGCTCTTGAAATGATCGATAGCAACACGATTCGCGCAATCGAAGCGGGTGTTTACGCAACCGGAATCCCAGAAGATGCAGAGGCTGTGCTGCTGATTGAGGTGGACGGGTTGGACGCGGGGATCGAACAGCAGATGGAGAGAGTGGTCGAAGTTATCCAGGCCAACAATGCCAGAGAAGTTCGAGTGGCCAAGGATGATGCCGAACGCAAGAAGCTTTGGGCGGCCAGGAAAAATGCGTTCGGTGCGTACGGGAGAATCAGTGCAAACTACTACACGATGGATGGTGTCATTCCCAGAAGCAAGTTACCGCAGATCCTTCAGGAGATCGACGCACTTGGGAAACAATACGGCTTGCGCATGGCTAACGTGTTCCATGCCGGAGATGGGAACCTGCATCCGATTATTCTTTACGACGCCAGCCAGCCCAATGCGAAAGACAAAGTTCTGGCGCTGGCCGGGGATATTCTGCGTCGTTGTGTCGAAGTCGGCGGTGCCCTGAGCGGGGAACACGGGATCGGTTTGGAGAAACAGGAATTCATGGCGCTGTTCTTCTCAGCAGCGGAACTGGGCGTGATGCAGCAATTGAAGGTGGTTTTCAATCCTGAAAATCTCGCAAATCCCAGCAAGATTTTCCCGATTCGACGGGGTTGCGGGGAAATGCCAAAAAACCTTCTCGAAGCGGCGGACCAGAAGTACAAAGCTGTTGATGAGATGGTGAGGTTCTGAGGGGTCCGTTGAAACGTAAACCCCGGCGATAGGTGGCTGAGCTACTGTCTCAGCTATTGCCACCAGCAGAATCCAATTTCAGTGGAAGTAAACTCAACAAACAATTTGCACCCCGGAGTATCCCTGGGTTCACAGTCTGACCGTTCCAGATTCGTGGTGGACGGTCTCTTTCCAGAACGAACCTATGCGCCTAAGACGGCCAGAGAGGTTGGGAGTATTCTCGAACAAGCCAACGCCCACGGCTGGTCGGTGATCCCCTTTGGGGCGGGTACTAAGCAACACCTCGGGAATCCTCTAGTTAAGTTCGACGTCGCACTGTCACTGGAAAACTTCAATCAAATTCCTGAGTACGAACCGCAGGATCTGGTCGTCAAAGTCGAGAGTGGCTGTCGTCTTGCCAATCTACAAGCAACACTGGCTCAGGATCAGCTTTGCTTGCCCGTTGACCCGCCGTCGTGCGAAACAGCGACCTTAGGCGGCATCGTTTCTTGCCACGACTCGGGGCCGCTACGATTTTCTCAAGGCACGATCCGCGATTATGTGATCGGCATTGGCCTCGTTCAACCAAATGGGGTCTGGACGAAGTTTGGATCCCGAGTTGTAAAGAACGTCACGGGATACGACATGTGCAAGCTGTATACCGGTGCCTTCGGTACCTTGGGAATTCTGATTGATTTCTTTTTCAAACTTAGGCCTCTGCCTCCGTACGAGAAGACGGTTATCGTGACGCTAAAAGAGCTGCCAGCAGCTGGAGCAGCGGTTGCGAAACTGATCCGGTCACCTATGGTACCCACTGCTATCGAGTTCTTGAATCCCGCTGCGCTCGAGTTCGTGAATCGGTCGCTCTCACTAACCAAGAATCAGAATCGCTATGCTCTAGTCCTTCGCTTTGGAGACGTCGAGAAAGCCGTCCAATGGCAGGTCGAACGATTGGAGACACTTTGGTGCGACTTGGTAGATCAAGGCATCGTACTGAGCGATTCGACAGAGCAGACTCTGCTTTGGCAACTATTGCGCGAGGACGGCCCGTGGCTTGAGCAGTCGCTGCCGTTCATGATGAAGCTGAAGGTCAATTGTCTCCCAAATCGGATGGTGGAGACAGTTGAAGTCCTGGAGTCACTCAAGACCCGTATAAACGCCGTGGTTTGGATCAAAGCTCATGCCGGAAACGGTGTCATTCGAGTGTATTTGGGTGCGGAGGACTCACTTTCGGCGGCCCAGCAGCTGGTCGATCAGATTGGTCAACTCCGCCACGCTCTGAGACCCACTCGAGGGACGGTCATCGTGGAGTCGGCTCCACTTTCCCTCAAGAAAGCAATTGATGTTTGGGGATACGACTTTAAGGATAAAATCCTGATGAAGCAGATCCGCAACCGATTTGATCCTCAAGGCATCTTGAATCCAAAGAGATTCGTCGCTTGAGACTTCCCGGGAGAATTGCCGCCTCAATTCCACATTGCGGTCACCCCTCTTAACGAGGGCTTCAAAGAAGCTTGAGATCTCCGTCAAGGACCCATGACCTCAGTCCACAAGAGTTCAACGGCGACAATGCCCGGCCGGGCTGAACTGACGCCAGAGTGCATCCATTGCGGCCTGTGTCTTCAGGCCTGTCCAACCTACGTCGAGTTGGGCAAGGAAGCGGACTCGCCGCGCGGCAGGATTTATCTCATGAGAGCTCAGCAACGGGGCGCGATACCCGTTTCCCAGAGCTTCGTGCAACACATCTCTGCATGCCTGGATTGCCGTGGCTGCGAGTCGGCTTGCCCATCGGGTGTGCCGTACGGAGAGTTAGTCGAGAAAGCCCGAGAGGTTATTGAGCACAACGCTCGGCGACCGTTTCTGGTCCGGATTTTCCGCAATTTCGTTTTTGGAAGAGTCTTCCCTTCGCACCGCCTGTTACGCTTGAGCTTTGACGTGCTCCGGCTGTATCAGGCCAGCGGTCTGCGAAAACTGGTTCGAGCCTCGGGAGTTCTGAGATTAATTCCTGGCCATCTCAGTGAACTGGAACAACTGCTGCCTGACATTCGTCAGAAAAGACATCATGTTGAGTTGGGGTCCGTTCATCCCGCCGAAGGAGAGAGAAAGCATCGCGTGGCCTTGCTCACCGGCTGCGTGATGAATGAGATCTTCGGTGACATCAACCAAGCTACTATTCGGGTTCTTCAAAAGAATGGATGCGACGTGATCGTTCCTGCTGCTCAGGGCTGCTGCGCAGCTCTACATTGTCATGCCGGCATCATCGACACAGCCCGCCAAATGGCTCGAAAGAACATTCTGGCCTTAGAAAATGCTGAGGTGGAGGCTATTATCTCGAATGCTTCGGGATGTGGCGCAAAGTTGAGAGAGTACGGCATGCTGTTCGAGCACGACTCGCAATTCGCGGCCCGTGCGAAGGCGTTCAGCGCAAAGGTGAAAGACATTGCATCATTTTTGGACGGACTTCCCCACATAGTTAGGCCCGGCGGACTCAAGCTCCGGGTCGCTTACGATGACCCGTGCCATCTCCTGCATGCCATGAAGGTCAGCAAGTCTCCCCGCAACCTGCTGCGGAGCATCCCGGGTCTGGAATTGGTCGAACTGGCCACGCCCGAGCGATGCTGCGGGAGTGCGGGGATCTACAACATCACTAACTACGAGTTGTCCATGCGGATCTTGCAGCGGAAGATTGACGATATCAGGACTACTAATACCGATGTTCTAGCCACAGGAAACCCCGGTTGCATGATGCAGATTGCCTATGGATTACGCGAGGGGGGCCTGACGCACATGAGGGTCATGCACCCAGTGGAATTGCTCGATCAGGCGTATCGTTCAGAACGCTGAGGACGGTTGAAAGCAGGCGGTACTGGCGGTCGGTGACCTCCCCTGCGCAAAATCGCTGGTGAGGCTGGCGATTTTGACGCAATCATTTGGTTATTTTTGCGAGATGTCAGGCCCCATTATCTAGAACGGTCGCCATTTTGCACAACTATAGGTGCGCTCTCGGATAACTCACAATCAAACACCGATCTCGTCTCGCACAGGCTGAACGCTACAGAGACCCGCTGGGAGTGAACGTCTCTTTTTTTCGGATTTATTTCTCAATTCGGGCTCAAACTTGCCGATACATCAATTGGCTCGCTACCTTTGAAGCTCCAGCAAAGCGAGCCATTCAAGCTCACGGAACCCTCTTGTTGTGCCGAGACCAGCGGGAACATTCTTAGCGCCCTCATTATTTCCTGTGCTAAGGTATTGCGCTGGCTTTGGGGGGACCGCTTAGGCATCAATTGTCGAACAGCAGAGAGCCATCTGGCTTCGGCGTTCAGGAGGCGTCTATGTGGAAGAACAAGAAACCCGAAGAGGACAGGGAAACCTACGCACCACGAAAGGAGGAGTTTCCAATGAATGTATTCGAGGAGAGAAAGCCAATGGAAGCACGGTTTGAAACCAAGTCCAATCCCAGCAAGGAGGAAGTCATCAACATCGGAAAATCAGTCTTCATCAAAGGGGAACTCACGGGCGATGAGGATCTCACAATTGAAGGGCGAGTCGAAGGAAAGATCGAACTGAAGGATCACAATCTGGTGATTGGCCCGAACGGCAAAATCAACGCCGAAATTAACGCCAAGAATGTAACGATTATCGGCAGCGTAGTGGGAAATATCGCGGCGACTGATATTATCGAAATCAAATCCTCAGGTTCAGTGATGGGGGACATTAAGTCGCCTCGCGTCTGTATCGCTGACGGCGCCCACTTCAAGGGCAGTGTGGACATGCAGCGCATCCTGGAAAAGAAGGCAGATCTTGCCCCGAGTTGAGCCTCGTGTTGAGCCTGCCAAAGTAAATATTGAGCCTGTGTCCCTGCCAAAAGTTCATGCAAAGTAGCGAGCAACACTTCTGAAGTTTGGAGATCTGTTGTTGGTCGCGTCATAAAACAAGCGGGCTAGCTGGAGCTGGAGAAGCTTAGCCTAGCGTCCTACGTACATCGAGAGCCGGAACTCGCTCCACCAGTGGGTAAGGGTGTGTGAACCCGGCTCCTGTCGTTTCTGGAGCTCTCAACCTCGATGCTTTTGTCAGAACAAGGCTTGATGGTATGCTACGGCTTCAACCGTTCCTCTGACGCTTTCCTGCCGTGGTAAGCCGATCTTCGGAACTCTGTCCATGAAGAACCCACTCGAACAGTTCAAGTTCTGGAAACGGCAGAACACCTTCGAGCCAGGTCCCATCGCAGCCCAAGCGCTCTCCCCCTCCGCGGCTGTGGCCCATGCCTCTCATCCCACCATTATCCTGAAAGACTTTATCAGCGCGATGAATAAGAAGCTCGACCCCGTGGTTCTAGACATTGGGCCGGTCGTCAGCTCTAACATTGACTTCTTTCTCAATTTGGGGATCAAGCTCTACATGGAAGAATTCCTGGCAGCCTACATGAACCCCAAGTACTCGACGCCTGTGGAGAACAAGGTGACCTTTGACGACCAGAAATTTTTTGCCGAGAACTTCCACTACGCAGATGAATTCTTCGATGGTCTAATCTGCTGGGACGTCCTCAGCTATCTCGAACCCAAATTTGCCAAGACCTTCGCCCAACGCATCTCGGCAAAGATGAAACCCGATAGTTTCGTTCTGGGATTCTTCCACACCCAGAAAGGCCAAAGTCCGGTTTCTTTGCACAAGTTCCGCATTTTGAGTGAATCTCAGTTCGAGTACATTCCCATGGGGCGGACGCTGGAGGTCAAGAAGGGCTATCAAACCCGCGAAGTATCCCAGCTCTTCGGAGGCTACGAGAGCCAGCGATTCTGTCTGTTGAAGCATAATATGTTGGAAGTTTTGCTGAGGAAGCACACCCCTTCCCAAAATCAGTAAAGGTTTTTTGAACCTTTCTTGGAGCCATCTCGTTATGACGGACAGGACCGGCAAAACCGGCAGGTTCAGTCCGGTGGGAGGTGGGAGGATTCATGCAATGTGTGCAACATCCAGCGATTGCGGCAACAGCTTACTGCTCCAACTGCGGATTGGCTCTTTGTCCGGACTGTGTCGTTAACTTCGAATCGCGAGTGCTGTGCTCAAAGTGTCTCGAAGAATTCAGGATTCAACGCCAATCAGCCGCAGAAGCAGCCAGCAGGCCACCTCAACCGGAAAGCTCGAAGCGAGATATATCCCTGCCACCAATTCCGCCAGCGGCAAAAGGGTATCCGTATTGTTCGCCCGCTGTGACCTTGCTTCTGGGCTTCATCCCCGGTGTTGGATCAATCTGTAATGGAGATTATTTCAAAGCGTTCTTGCAGGTGCTCATTTTCGGGAGTTTGGTGTCGCTGTCGGGCTCTCCCGAAGCAGGGGATCTCGGACCTGTTTTTGGGGTTCTGACCGCAGCAGTGTACTTCTACATGCCGTTTGAAGCCTATCACATCGCCAAGAAGCGGACTTTAGCATTGCAGGGGATCACGGTGATCACGCCGTTTGAGAAAGTCCGATTTCCAGAACTATGGGTGGGGAGTTTGGCGATCCTGGCCGGGTGTGTCTTCTTGGTCAATCAGTTCGTGCCTGGCACCTTGCGTTTCGTGCTGCACGGGTGGCCGCTAATTTTGATCGGCATTGGCGCTTACAACTTGGCCCGCTACTTCCGACCCCGGGCATGAACCTGAACCCGCGGGAACCAAGAGAGAACCATCAGAAAGCCGGACAGCTTAGGTTGGAAACGCAAGCTCGGTATCTCAACTGCGGTCTCTACCGACTGGTCAGTGGGCGCCCACCGTTGAATGGGTTGCGAGCTTCGCCACTAAGTCAGCCTTGTCGGTTTTCTCCCAACTGAAGGCCCCATTGGTTGTGGCCTGCCGCCCAAAGTGCCCGTAAGCCGCCGTGGCCTGATAAATCGGCTGCTTCAGGCGGAGCATCTCGATGATGCCCTTCGGCCTCAGATCGAAAACTTCGCGAACAATCCGAACGAGCTCGGGGGAACTGAGTTTTCCGGTCCTGAAGGTATCTACCAGGACCGATACCGGTTCAGCGACTCCGATAGCGTAGGCAAGTTGTACCTCGCACTTACTGGCAAGCCCGGCCGCCACGATGTTTTTGGCAACATAACGGGCAGCGTAGGCCGCACTGCGATCGACCTTCGATGGATCTTTCCCAGAGAATGCCCCTCCCCCGTGTCGTGCCCAGCCACCATAGCTGTCCACGATAATCTTGCGACCGGTGAGACCGGTGTCACCGCTGGGCCCGCCCAGAACAAACTTTCCGGTCGGATTCACGAAGAACTTAGTGTTCCCATCGAGCAAATCGGCCGGAATGACATGCTTGATCACCTTCTCGATCATGTCCCGTTCAATCTGCTGATGCGTTACCGATTCCTGATGTTGTGTGGAAATGACCACGGCGTCGATTCTGGAAGGCACTCCATTGGCGTATTCCACGGTCACCTGGCTTTTGCTGTCCGGGCGGACGTAACCAAGTGTGCCGTTCTTTCGCAGCTCTGCAAGGTGCTGGACCAGCTTGTGTGCCAAGATGATAGGTGTGGGCATTAGCTCCAGAGTCTCTTCGCAGGCATAACCAAACATCAGGCCCTGATCGCCAGCCCCCTGTTCCTTGAAGAGACCCTGACCTTCGGTTACCCCTTGAGAAATATCGGGCGATTGAGGATGGACTTTCACATCGATCCGGCAGCTCCTGTGGTCAAACCCGATTCCGCTCTCAACGTAACCAATTCCCCTAATCGTGTTGCGAACCACGTCTTCGATATCGACTCTCGCTTTCGAAGTTACTTCTCCAGCAACCACACAGTAATCAGTGGTTACCAAGGTTTCACAGGCAACACGCGAGTCAGGGTCTCCAGCCAAATAGGCATCCAGGATAGCATCAGAGATCTGATCCGCCACCTTGTCTGGATGGCCTTCTGAAACAGACTCACTCGTAAACAACATTCTGTCAAAACTTTCGAGACTCATGTTGCGCAAGACTCCTTGGCTGAAATTTACATCGTCGTGACCGGCCGGCAGATTATTGCAGATTATTAAGGCAGTCTTCTTAGCTGGGAGGGCCGTTTGTTTTTAGAATTTTAGAATCTGTGTTGTGACCCAAATCGATAACGTTGAAACCCACCAGATGCCGTGATAGTTTACCAGTGTTGAAGCCGCTGAAAGATAAACTTGTCGTTTCGCTTTGTCAAGCGATTTGCGGCTTGACGGCGACGCCGGAGTTCGCCAGCTACAGCCAACGATAAGAGATATCGGAACAAGGAGAAACGGTGATTAACATCCCCGAAGTGCAGATTCAGCTGGAACGAACCGGCGTCGACGGGTGGCTTCTGTATGATTTTCAGGGCCTCAATCCCATTGCCAGGAAACTGGTAGGAGTTCAAGGAAACCTGTTGACCCGGCGTTGGTATTGCTGGATTCCGCGGAGGGGAGACGCAGCGATTCTTTGCCATCAAATCGAACGGCAAGGGTTTCGATCGTTAGATACGCAAGTGCGGGTCTTCAAGAGCTGGACGGAGATGATGGATGGCTTGAAAGACTTGTTGAACGGACATAGCACGATTGCGATGGAGTATTCGCCTTTGTGCTCCATCCCCTATGTATCTCGGGTCGATGCCGGCACCGTGGAAGCCATCGAGGGTCTTGGCAAGAAGGTCGTCTCCTCAGCAGATTTGGTTCAATACTTTCAAGCGCGCTGGAGCGCGGCTCAGCTTCAGATGCATCTCGAGGCAAGCAATCGTCTAATGACGATTCTACTTAAGACTCTAAGCGAAATTGGCGATGCTGTTCGCAGCAAGGCGTCCCCAACGGAATATCGTGTGCAGCGGGCGATCTGGGAAGCATTTCCTCAGCATGAATTAACCGCGGCTTCTCCGCCGATCATCGCAGTGAACCAGAATAGTGGGAATCCACACTATGAACCCACTCAAGAACATGCAACTGAGATTAAAGTGGGAGACCTGCTGCTGGTAGATCTTTGGGCGAAGCTAGACAAGCCCGGTGCCGTATACGCAGATTACACCTGGATGGCCTACCTGGGACAGAGTATCCCCCAACGAATCCAAACGGTCTGGGAAACGGTAAGGGGAGCGCGGGATACTGCTGTTGCATTCGTAAGAGACAACTACGCGGCGAAAAAGCCGATTCAGGGATGGGAGGTTGACGTGGTGGCCAGGAAGTACATCACTGAGCGTGGATTTGGGGACTTCTTCATCCATCGCACCGGGCACAACATCGGCGAAGATGACCACGGTACTGGGGCCAATCTGGACAGCCTGGAAACGAAAGACGAGAGACAGCTAATGACGAACACTTGCTTTTCGATCGAACCCGGAATCTACCTGCCGGAATTCGGAGTTCGCTCCGAGGTAAATGTCTATCTGGACCTTCAGGAAACCCTCGTAACCGGCGACCCCGTGCAGACCGAGATATACAGGATCAAAACAGCCTAGAGCTCGTTGCGGCCTGGGACTTCACAGACCAAAACCAGAACAGTGGCGTGCCAAAAGGACTCACTTTCGTGCCAAGACTTTGTCCAGCCGAACCAGGCTTTGAATGAGCCTCCTGCGTGCAGGTGCCGCATAGCGATTCATCGTCTGCATGTCTTGAAAGAGTTGAGATGAGTCGCTCTGCACGTCTGCAAGATCGCTAAAAAACTGAGCAGGACCTGGGGTGGAAAGACGGCCAATCTGGATGCCGCTCATGGCAATTCCTCGGGCGAGAAAGTGGAACAGGGCTTGAGTTTTGGCCATTTCCCGATCATGTTGATCTGGCGTCGAAACGATTACCTCGAGTCCCCTCTCCTTTAGGTAGCGCCTGACCTCCAGGACGCGCTGGCAGCGGATTGGACACAGTACGATCTTCAAACCACGAATCCCCTGACGCACGCTATCGGGTCCGAAGAGAGGATGGGTCCCGAGGATCTCCACGAACTCAGGGAGAGTTCGAAGCATTTCTGTCAGCGGGCGTACCTTCACGGAGCAGGTATCAAGAATGAGCTGACCCGGACTGAGAAACGGCCTGATGGCGAGGCAGGTTCTCTTGATCTCGGAGATCGGGACACACAAGAGCACAACAGGTTTGGCCGCCACTTCGTTGAGAGGCCGCCAACTAACACCTTGCGGGCAGCTGCTCTTTCTCGAGTCGTAGACTTTGACCTGAAAATCATTCTTTAGCAGTCCTGCTACCAATCGGCCAAATCGGCCAACCCCGATTATTCCCAGTTCCACTCAAGCCCCCTTCGCGGATGACTTCCGGCGAGCTGAGTGTATTGGAATCAAACGCACCTTTCAACCGATACGCCGTCGCTCAATATCGAAGGCTGGGGCCGAGTCCGAATGAGCGCCTTGTGGGATGGGTCAGACCTTTGCGGGTCCTCTCAGCCCAATCGGACGAGGGGAGAGTGAGAGCTGACGCTTGCGGACAGGGCTATCCCGGGAGTCTTTGCTGGGGGCTGAAACTGAAGAATCGGAATCCGGAACAGCTAATTTGTTCCGGCACTGGCAGCTCTGGTCACTCGGTCCAAACCCTCGAGCGATCCATTGTTCAGCCCTTTATACAGAGCCTCCAGCTGAGCCCTTGCGGTCTTGGAATAAGGCTTGTTTAGCAGAGCGGCTTTGGCCAAGTTTTTTAGAGCGCTAGTTGTGTCGTTGGCTGACCAATAGCTCATCCCCAGATAGTAGTACGCTTCATCATTTTGGGGTGTATAACGAACACTGTTGTTGAGCGCTGCTACGGCTCCCCCAAACTGCTTCCTGTCGTACGCACTCCTGCCGATGATAGCGTAAGAGCGACCCTTCTCTTGCGCCCACTGAGCTCCAGTGTAGCCAGGAGGCACTTCTCCCTCAGCATAAGCAGACACCACTTTCTGAGAGTAGGCTGCCGATTTCCCAATGTTCTTCTGCGCGCCGTAATAATGAGAAAGTTTCAGGTTGTAAAAGAAGGCATCCTTGGGTGCGAGCTCTGAAACACATTTTTCTGCGTAGTTGACGAACTTCGCTTCGTTCTTCAGTTGATCAAAAGAGAAGGCCAGCAACTGAGCGACTTCCTTGCTGGGTTTGGCCTTGTAGAACGACTCTCCATACTTGACAGCCTTGGAGTAATCCTTGTTGGAGTAAAAGGCTTCTGTCGCGAGTCCCAGAGCGGCAACATCATCTGGCTTGAATTCGAGAAAGCCCTCAGCTGCTGTCGCCAGCGACGCCATGTCCTTCTGCTGGTAAAGTTGATTGAGCAAGGCGGAGTAAGCGCCCAAGGCGTGCTCGTTTAGCTTCGAGTTCGGGTGGGTCTTGATGAACTGACTCAATGCGCCCGCACGGGCTTTCGGATCCGGGAGGTTGAAGGCCTTCTGGAACTCATCGTATTCCTCCTTAGTGTAGCCTACCTCTGGCGAGGGCTTGGCTGCCTCTTTCTCGGCAGCCTCGATATCGACAGCCTCAGGCTCCTTTGGATCTTCCTTCTTTTGCTCTGCTTTCTGACCCGAAGTTTCCTGGGTCTGAAGAGCCAGCGTCGATTGCGAGAGGAGACTCACGCCCCATAAGACCGTGAGAAGGATGGTTAGGAAAGCGCCGCCATTCATAGTGTCCTCCAAAAAGTACTTCGCAGAAGGAAACCGGGACTCAAAAGCTACAAGCTTCTGCGAGTCCTTCGAAACTTGATTAGATGAACGGAATTATCTGAGTTTGAGACTGGGGTGTCAACAGAAAAGGCCTCATGCCTTGCCTGCTTCCAGTTCAAGGTCCCGTCTCTGAAGACGCCCGAAAAATCTGGGTTCTCGCGCCCAAACCTTCGGGAAACCCATTGACAAGCGGATTTCGCTATTGTATAACCGCCCTGCGCCTGTTGGACGGCGTTCCGAAGGACTTCATCGCACAACTAAGGAGAAGACAACGTGAACAAAGCAGACCTGATCGAAAAGATCGCGAAGGATGCCGGCATCAACAAGACCCAGGCCGACGCCGCTATCGATTCTGTGCTGTCTGGAATTGAGGGCGAATTGAAAAGGGGTGGCCGCGTTACCCTAGTCGGGTTCGGCACCTTCGCCGTAGGCGCGCGCAAAGCTCGAACGGGCCGCAATCCCCAGACAGGCAAGCCCATCAAAATAGCTGCCAAGAGAGTGGCTAAGTTTACGCCCGGTGCAGAATTGAAAGGTACGGTCAACAAGAAGAAGTGAATCGGTTCACTGGCGCAAGGGCAGTGCTCGCTGCCCTTTTTTCCTCCGTGTCTCAGAAGTTCGTTCTCTCTCTGCGAACTGAAGGTCTCTCCTTCCCCGAAACCACGAAGATACAGAGGGGCTGTTCCTCCGTAACGCGGAGCATTGCTTCTCAGGTGACAAATTTGTCAGATCCCTTCGCAAAGACGTACGTGCAGCCATGATCTTCGGCTTTGAGCCAATCCTTGATTCGTTGAAAAGACTTCTCTTGTGAACTCTTCGGTCTGCCTCCCGGTTTGGCCGCCGGTTTGCTAGAATGACAGGCAACTGTGCTAGGGCTGAATGCCCAAGACCTTTAATCAGGGTAGCGGGTTGAGTCCCGCATCATTGTCCTTTCCCAAAGGGCCAGAGCTTCGGTTCTGGCCCCACTCCTCACCCTCTCCGGTTAGTGTCGTCGATTGTGGCCAGCAATGCCGTTCGAGTAGACCTATTTTGGATCTTTCCAAAAACTCTGCTATTCTCGGAAACGCCAGGAGGTTAGGTTGAAACCACATCTAATCACGCAGGTGGATCGGCTCGGGCGACGAAGTTGGTCAAGACCATGGTTGTCGGTTCTTTCTCTAATCCTTTGTCTGGGGGGCGCACACAGCTCTCCGGGAAGGAACCTATCCCGAATCTTCACGGACGGCCAGGAGAGGCGAGTCTCGCTCTACGTGTCTGTGCTTGACCAACATGGCAAGCTGGTTTCAGACTTGACAGAAGAGAACTTCGAGGTCTTCGAAGAGAATAAGCCACAGAAAATCACGTCCTTGCAGTTTGAACCAGAAGCTCCGCTGTCGCTGGGGGTGTTGATCGATATCAGTCGAAGTATGGGAGGCGAACGCATTAGTCTGGCGCTCAGTTGGCTGAACATACTGGCAGGGCAGCTTAGAAGCCCAGATGAGCTCTTTGTCAACGCGTTCAGCAATGAGTCACAAGAAGTAGTCGACTACGTCTCACCAGAAGACTATCTGGAAGAAGCGCTGGATCATCTCGGTACCGGAGGACAGGCGAGTATGGGTCTCGCCGTGGATCTGGCCCTCATCAAGCTGCGCGAGGCGAGAAACCAGAAACGAGCCTTGCTGTTCTTTTCTGCTGGACGAGATATCGCTGGTCCGGCGACACTCGATCACATTTCACGTTTTGGATATCCGATCTACGCGATCGGGATCGCAGGAGGCGATGGGTTGGGAAGCACTGTCGACAAGCTCAAGAATTTGAATGTGAAGGGATCGGCGCTGAAAGTCTTCGCCGGGCATTCCGGCGGGGAAGCGATATTTGTTGAATCGAGTTCGCAGGCTGAAACGGCGATTGAGAGATTGTGTCTCCAGATGAAGAACCAGTATCGCCTCGAGTACATCTCAACGAGCAAACAAAAACCTGGAAAAATGTTGGAGGTGGAACTGAGGACGAAGAACCCGAATCTCCAAGTCCGGCATCTTAAGAAATACCAGATCACCTCGAAGTAGCCGCCGGCATCGGGCTCGGCCTGCCGGTATCGAGAAGCTCGGGCGGTCCAAGAACACCAAGCAAAGATTTCACTCGGTCTGCGTCTCCAGCCACGACGACAGCGATTCGGCTGCTGCTGAGATAATTCTTCGCTGCTTCCTGAATCCTCTCACCCGAAAGCCGTTCAACTCTTACCGGAAATGCGGTCAGGAAGTCCCGAGCCAAATCATGCAGTTCCATCTGAGTGAAATGATCCGCAAGTCCGGCGACAGACTCCAGGCTTGCCTGGTGCGAGGCTAGCAGTCGGGACTTAGCAAGTTCTAGCTCCGTTTCAGTGATCGGTTCGCTCTTCAGCCCCTCAATGCAGTCCAGAAGAGCTTGGATGGCCAGTTGAAGGGAATCCAGGGTTACTCGCGCCCCTATCTGAAACTGGCCGCAGGTTTTTCCAAACTGAGACTCTGCGTGTAAAGACTGGTACCGAATGTTTCGGGAACGGAAACACTTTTCCAAGCGCGAAGAAGGCCCAATTCCATCCAGCAACTCATTGATTGCTCTCAATGACAGGTAGTCTAGGGTCTGCCTGGAAGGCCCTGGATGTCCCAAGACCACCAGCGCGTCATCAGAACCCTTTCGGTCAATCACACGAATGACTTTCGACGTGAGGCTGTAGCGGGACATTAGCTCAAGCGGCGAAAGTTCCTGCTTGATCCAATTGCCAAACTTCTCCCGTACGAAGGTGCCTAGTCGGCTTGCAGGCGGACCACCAACAATGATCAAAGCCGCGTTGTTCGGCAGGTAGTGAGCCCGATGAAATTCCTCCAAGTCGGCAACGCGAAGCGCCTGCGCAGATTCAGCACCTCCCTGCGTCGAGTGACCGCACGGAGTTCCTTCGAAGAGAAGCTGGGGAAGGTACTCCCGACCTAGCGCTTGGAGGTCCGAAGAGGGCTTTCCTGAGTGGCTATGCTCACTCCTGAGACGCTCCAACCCTGGCTCGGAGAAGGCGGGACGAAGGACCGCATTCACCAGATGAGTAAGGAGTGCCTCTAGATTCGACGAAGGTACCTCAGCCTGAAACAAGGTGGCATCAACATCAACGTGAACTCGCACCTCAGCTCCCAGGAAGTCGAGTTCGTCTTTCCATCGCTCTGGAGACGCTTTCTGGTTGGCAGAGAGAATACCCCAAGCCGTGAAAAAAGCGACCCCTTCCTTGCTTCGGGGGTCGGCCGCCGACCCTGACTTAATCAACAGGTTCAGCAGCGTCCGACCCGCTTGTTTCTCAACGGCAAAAACTCGAAAGCCGTTAAGCAGCTCGATCCTTTGAACACGCGGAAATTCAGACGTGGCCCCACCGGGCGCCAAGGTTTGACAAAGACCCGACACAGCCGCTCCCGAGATCACGGCCCAGAGCAGCAGAAGCACGAATCGGGAGCTGCGGCGCGAGGCCGAAGATCGCAGATTCGGGACGGCTCGAGGCATTCGATGCGGTTTGGGACTCGCCTTCATGGGTCTTCTTGGCGAGGAATTGAATGATTGACCGTTCGGGGAGCGCGTCATGAAGACGCAGAAGCTGTACCTGAGATTGAGCCGGTGAGATGGGTTGGAGTCAGCCCTTTTTCAATTCGATGAGGACCTGCTTTGCCACAGCCTTCAATGTGTCAAAGACTCCGGTTCCAGTGGACGCCACTGCTTCCAAGACCGGCTCTCCCTTTCGGACCAACTCCTTCTTCATATCCTCAACCGAAACGACATTGGATAGATCTCGCTTATTCAACTGCAGGGCATATGGGATCTTCATTAGATCGTAGCCCTGCAATTTCAGGTTCTGTTCCAGATTGTGTCACGCTTTCGATGTTCGCATCCATTCTTTCAAGTTGCGAATCAGCCACAAAGATGATGCCATCAACACCCTTGAGAATCAGCTTCCGGCTGGCGTCGTAGAACACTTGCCCTGGAACAGTGTATAGGTGAAATCTAGTCTTGAATCCACGAACACTACCCAGCTCCAGAGGAAGGAAATCGAAAAACAGAGTCCGGTCGGTTTCGGTCGCCAGAGAGATCATTTTCCCCTTAGCGTTAGGTGCCGTCTTATCATAGACATACTGCAAGTTCGTGGTTTTGCCGCCAAGCCCCGGGCCATAATAGACGATCTTGCAGTTGATTTCGCGCGATGCGTAATTGATAAATGTCAAAGTAGCTTTGTCCTCAAGAGCTCCAGAGGCCCATGGTTAACCTAAGCCTTCTGGAATCAATCAGCAAACAAGCTGTCAATATCGTCGTCGGTGATCTCGGCAAACGGCGACTCCATCTCTAGAGTCCCGGTTTCTTTCTCAGAGCTGATTTTTTTCACGATCTTCTCGAAGACCTCGGTCAATTCCAGGGAAGCCTTCTTCACTCTGAGCCTGACGAGTCCGAGAGACGATTTGTTGTCGAAAATCACCACCAAAATGACCCGCTGGGCGACAATCGAGATATGGAGGTTGTCTCTCTCTCCCTCGTGAAAAAGAATAGAGAATTCCTTTTCACCGATCAGTTTGGCGAGGCCATCGGTAGCGGCGACATTCCCCGCGGTCAAAGAAGCAAGCGATGTGGCATCAAAGTTTTCGAGCTCCCCGTGGGCAGCAATCTGCTGCCCATTCTTGTCTACCAAAAAGACTAGCTTCGCGTTGGATTCTGTACGAAGCCGGGCGATTATCGCTTTGATCCTCTGGTATTCCTCCTCGTACATGATCAAATCGGGAGTTGTCATTAGAAGATCCTTGCACCTCTGATCATCGCCCTAAAAACTAAGGGGCCAAAATGGGCGCCACCCAAGAAAATCACCGTCTCAGCCTTTTCATGATAAGTGCCCTGCCAACTATTACGTATCAATTGATAATGATCGGCTTATAACACACAATGGTTTTGATCTGCAACGTGTCTTTACCGGTTCTTAGCATCGACGTGAGGTCTTCGTGACTTTAGCCCAAAGATTAGTTTTGGAATGCTAGCAGGAAGTGGATGCCTCGAAGAAGCCAAGGCCGGCTAAGTGTTGGCCAATGGGTGGCGCTCACTAGCTTGACGCATACAGCGTTTCCTGCTATACATTGGGTTCTCGCTGGACCAGACAACCCTCCAGGATAATCCCTGGAACCTCATTGGGGTTGTGGTTCGGAGATTTGCAGCTCAGCGTTGCTTTCGGTTTTGGTCTTATGAGTCTTGAATCTGTCGCAAGATGGAGGAGGCCCAGATGCCAAAGTCATCCCCAGCGAAGAATAGGTTAGCAGGAAAACGTACAAACAAACGCGCAAAGCGATCCATTCAAAAATCTGTAAAAAGTGCTGTCTCAATATCAAAGAGTAAAATTTCGTCTGAATTAAGTAGGAAAGTTACAATCAAGCAGTCTTCGCCTGCAGCCACGAAGCGAGCCCAAACACCCAGCGCGAAACCCTCAAAGCACACAACTCCTAGACCTGTTGCTAGCTTACGAAAGGACGTGGTTCCTGTTCGTGTCAGTGCGCCAAAAGTGAGTCCCTTAAGGTCCACGTCAGTCAGACAGTATGAAGCGGCCATGAAGTTGTTGTATTCTCATGAGTACGAAAAAGCCAAGGCTGCCTTTGAAAAGATCATCAGCACCTTTGCGGACGACAAGGAAGTTCTGGAGCGCGCCAAGATCCACCTCAAGCTCTGCGAACAAAAGATCGCACGGAAGCCTCCTGCTCCGCGGACTTTGGATGAACACTACGATTTGGCGGTTGCGCTGATGAACGAAGGTAAGTATGACGAGGCCGTCGACCACTTTGGCAGGGCACTCAAGTCGAATCCGAAATGTGACTATGTGATCTACGCTCTGGCGGCCATGAACTCCCGGACAGGCAATGTCGAGGCTGCACTCAACAACTTGCAGACAGCGATCACGCTCAGACCTGAAAATCGGTTCCTGGCTCAGCGCGACGCGGATTTTGATACTTTGAAACAAGACGCCCGTTTCATCTCCATGGTTTTCCCAGAGCGCTTGACACCGGCCACACGGTAGTCAACTCCGCGACTCGCCTCGGTGCGCTCAGTGGCTCCTACAGTTTCTGGATAACCCGCCGAATAGGCATTCGTGAAAGACCTGCCCCAGCACAACGTCAACATTGTCGCCATCGGAGGAGGAACGGGGCTCTCACAGTTGCTTTCCGGCCTCAAACAGTTTGTCCGCAAGTCTGGCGCGACTTTGCCATTGTTGCCGTTCGCCCCGGTTATCGAGGATCTCACGGCTGTTGTGACGGTCACCGATGATGGCGGCAGCTCTGGGCGTCTGCGTGACGAGTTCCAGATGCCACCTCCGGGAGACATTCGCAAGTGTCTGGTCGCTCTTTCCGAAGATGAGCTGCTCATGTCAAAGCTCTTCCAGTATCGCTTCGAGAGTGGCGGGGAGTTGCAAGGCCATAGTTTTGGCAACCTGTTTCTGACCGCGCTCACGGCAGTGACAGGAGACTTCCTCGAAGCCATTCGCCTCTCCAGCGAAGTCCTGGCCATCAAAGGAAGAATCTTGCCATCAACGATGGCCGATGTTCATCTCGTCGGCGAACTGGAAAACGGAGTCTCTCTGTTCGGAGAGTCGCTCATCGGGCGCTCTCCGGTGCGCATCCGCAAGATTGACATTTTCCCCGAAAGCTGTGATCCCTTGCCGGAGACCCTGAAGGCGATCGCACGGGCGGACATCATCACGCTCGGACCAGGTTCGCTCTACACGAGTCTGCTACCGAATCTCCTGGTCAACGGAATCCCGCAGGCGGTCCGAGCATCGTCGGCGATCCGTATTTATGTCGGAAACATCATGACTCAGCCTGGCGAGACCCCGGGCTTTGCTGCTTCGGATCACCTCAGAGCCATCGTCGAGCACTGTGGTAATCTACCGTTTGACTATTTTCTGTGTAACCTGACTCCGATCTCCGCAGCGCAGCGACAAAACTATCGCGCTGAGAACTCAATTCAGATCGAAAACGACATCGAAATGATCAAGCGTCTGGGAGTACGTGTGCTGTTGAAGGACCTGCTCTCCAACGACGATAATAAAGTCCGGCACGATCCTCTCAAACTGGCCGGCTCCATTTTCGAATTACTCCTGTCCGCCGAGAAGCGCGAGTCTCAGGTGAGTCCTTCTCAAATCCAGTTGGCTAGCTACCCATGAGAGAACTGACTCTCGTGATCTTGGCCGCGGGCAAGGGGACTCGGCTCAAGTCCCGTCTTCCCAAGGTACTCCATTGTCTTGCAGGCAAGCCGTTGCTGGAATACGTTGTGGAAGCGGCTCGCCCCCTCTCCCCGCAGGCGACCTGTGTGATTGTCGGACACGAGGCTGGCCAGGTTCAGAAGGCATTCTCCAATCTTCCGGTTGAGTTCATCGTTCAGGAGCCGCAGCTGGGAACCGGCCACGCTCTCCTCGTCGCACGCCCGTTCTGGGAAAGTCATCGGGGAGACCTTCTAATTTTGTACGGAGACGTTCCCCTGATTTCCACTAAAATGCTGGCAGAACTGGTTGAAGCGCACAACCGGTCAGGTTCGAGCGCGACATTGATGTCCACGGTTCTCGAACGCCCCGAAGGATACGGGCGCGTCCTGCGAAGCAGTCGCGGTGACGTTGAAGGCATTGTTGAAGAGAAAGACGCCACGCCAGAGCAGCGTGAGATCCGGGAGATCAACACCGGAATCTATTGCTTCCAGATTTCCGCGCTCGCTCAGATTATTGATCAGCTCTCCACGACGAACTCGCAGCAGGAATACTACCTGACCGACTGTATCGGCCTCATGAGAGCAACAGGCAGATGCGTGGGAACAGTGATCTGCAGAGACCCGATGGAAGTGTGCGGCGTCAACAGCCGATTGGAGCTTTCCCAGTTGGAGGGATTACTGCGAAACCGGAAGCTTGAACAACTCATGCGCGACGGCGTGACGGTAATCGATCCGGCATCCACGTACGTCGAACCTGGCGTCCAAGTTGGTGTCGATACAGTGCTCTATCCAAACGTCTTCCTCGAAAAGGGGAGTGTCATCGGTTCTGGTTGTCAGATCTACCCGAATGTCCGCATCAGTGCCTCAGTCGTGGACGACCAAGTCGTGGTGCTCGACTCCTGTCTTATCTCTGAAAGCCGTATCCACTCGGGGAGCCAAATTGGCCCATTCGCTCATCTTCGGAATCATGTAGTCGTTGGCAAGGGCTGCCGCATCGGCAACTTCGTGGAAATCAAGAACTCCAAGATTGGCGATCGAACCAAGGCCGCCCACCTGAGCTATCTGGGCGATGCGGAAGTCGGTGAAGACGTCAACATTGGTGCCGGCACCATCACGTGTAACTACGACGGCATCAGCAAGAACAAAACCATCATCGAAGATAACGTGTTCGTGGGCAGCGACTCGCAACTCATCGCTCCGGTCACGGTTCACCGTGGAGCTTACATCGCAGCGGGCTCGACCATTCAGCAGGATGTCCCCGAAGACGCTCTGGCCATCGCACGTTCACATCAGGTGAACAAGGAACACTGGGCCAGGAAAAGACGAGAACCACGGGGTAAGGAGTAGGTTCAGTGTGTGGAATTGTCGGATATCTGGGACACAAGGCAGTTGTTCCTGTTCTGGTCGATGGCCTCAAACGACTCGAGTATCGTGGTTATGACTCAGCCGGCATCGCCGTCGTGAACGGCGATCAGCTGCACGTCCGCCGCGCCTCCGGCAAATTGCGAAATCTTGAGGAGATCTTGCGCCAGAACCCATGCGAAGGTGCTTACGGCATTGGCCATACCCGCTGGGCCACGCACGGCCGGCCCACTGAGGAAAACGCGCATCCGCATCGTGACTGCCGCGGCCAGACTGTGGTGGTTCACAACGGAATTGTTGAAAATTATCTTTTTCTTAAGAAAGCGCTGATGGCTGAGGGACACACCTTCGTCACGGAGACGGACACGGAAGTCATCGCCCATCTGGTCGAGAAACATCTAGACGGGTCTCTGGAAGAAGCTGTCCGCAAGGCTCTCCGGGAAGTTACCGGCATCTACGCCGTCGTGGTTCTGTCGACGAGAGATCCTTACAAGATTGTTGCCGCACGATTCGGACCTCCGATTGTCGTTGGGCTGGGGCACGACGAATCGTTTGTCGCCTCAGATATTCCCGCTATCCTTGCCCATACCCGTGATGTCGTGTTTCTAGCCGACTCGGAGATGGCCATTCTTACACCGAGTGGAGTCCAGATTACCGATTTTCAGGGTCACGCCCTGGCCGTGAAGTCTCAGCGAATCACCTGGGATCCGATCATGGCTGAAAAGGGTGGTTACAAGCATTTCATGCTCAAGGAAATCCACGAGCAGCCACGCGCCGTTCGTGACACGACACTCGGTCGTGTCTCGCGGGACTCCGGAAAAGTCTTGCTTGAAGAGATGAAGATCTCGGAAGAAGAGTTCCGCCGCATCGATCACGTCCGGATCATCGCTTGCGGCACCAGCTGGCATGCGGCACTGACGGGCAAGTTCATGATCGAGGGTTTGGCCCGCATTCCAGTCGAAGTCGATTACGGGTCGGAGTACCGCTACCGCGACCCGGTGGTTCCTCCCCATACTCTCGCTGTCGTCATTACGCAGTCCGGCGAGACAGCCGATACTCTCGCCGCCCAACGAGAGATCAAAGAGAAGGGAGCCCGTAACATCGCCATCTGCAACGTCGTCGGCAGCATGGTCACGCGCGAGGCGGACGGCGTACTGTACACGCACGCGGGGCCGGAAATCGGAGTGGCCGCCACCAAGAGTTTTACAACACAGCTCACCTCCTTGTATCTTCTGGCCCTGTATCTGGCAGACGTTCGTCAGAAGTTGACTTCGGAACAGATTCAGAACTACATCGAAGACCTCACCAAGATCCCGCAGAAGATTGAATCGATCTTTGGCAAGGTCGAGTACCTAGAGGAGCTCTCCAAGAATTTTTTCCGATCGTCCAATTTTCTTTATCTGGGTCGCGGCATTCACTACCCCGTGGCGCTGGAGGGCGCGCTGAAGCTCAAGGAAATTTCCTACATCCACGCCGAAGGTTACCCTTCCGGAGAAATGAAGCATGGCCCGAACGCTCTGATCGACGAAAAGCTGCCAGTCGTGGTCGTAGCCACGAGCAACATCAACAACCCGAGGTCCGTTCAGCTTTACGAGAAGACGCTCAGCAACATCAAAGAGGTAAAAGCGCGAGATGGTATTGTCATCTCACTCGTCACGCCGTTTAACAAGGAAGCGATCGAAGCGTCCGATTATTACATCGAAGTCCCACCTACGAACGATCTCCTGTTGCCCATCCTTGAAATTGTTCCTTTGCAGCTTCTTTCCTATTACATCGCCGTTCGCCGCGGTTGCGATGTCGACCAACCGCGCAATCTGGCCAAGAGCGTAACAGTGGAGTAGATACTGGGATCGCGAGCAGGCTCGCCTTTCCAGGATCAACTTGGACTGTGGACATCTAATTTCGACCAAGTTTGATTACTGTTCGCCAGTCAAAGAATGACGAATCGAGGGCAGTCCCAACGAACTAGTAGTTGAGGCATTACGGCAGCTGTCCAAGGTGACACTCATTGACAATCCGCTCGCTTTTCCAGGAGGTCGGAAAGGCTAGGATCTGCCGAAACACTGGGAAAACTATCTAGCACATATCGACAATTTCACGTGGCACGACTGTCGATACACGTTCGCAAGCAGGTTAGTGATGGCAGGAGTGATCTGTGCGTAGTCGTCAAAGTCCTGTGCCCAAGGATATCAAGATAACGAATGCGCGATGCATATCTTGCGCCAAGGAATTTGAAGAACGCGGTCAGTATGCTATGCTTTGCTTGCCCGAACGCAGGCGGGGATGTCGTAATTCTCTCTAAGTTGTTCATTCCAAATCACGGGCCTGTAGCTCAGAAGGATAGAGCAGCGGTTTCCTAAACCGTTGGTCGGGGGTTCGATTCCCTCCAGGCCTACCATTCCGTTCAACAACTTACGAGCCCTCCCGAAATCAGCAGCTTCCCTCCTCGGTGCTAGTTCTGGTGCTAGTTGTGTTTTCGGCTTACCGAGAACTTCCACTGCCTTATGCAAGTGTCCCGGGGCCAGGTGAGCGTACCGTTGGGTCATTTCAATGCTCTGGTGACCCAGCAGTTCCTTGACGGTATAAAGATCAACTCCCTGCATCACCAACCGGCTGGCGAAGGTGTGCCGCAAGTCATGCCAGTGGAAATCAGCGATGCCTGCCTTTTCTAAGCAATCTTCCCATCCCTTCGGAAGATCTTTCAGTCTTTCTCCTTCCAAAGCTCCGTAGAACACGTGCGCATTGTCGATCATACGCGGCAGGCGCTGCAGAGTATCCACGACTACCTGGTTCATGGGAATGTGCCTCGCTTTCCCCGGTTTGGAATCCTTGACCGTGATTACCTTTTGTCTGACATCCACATCTTGCCATTTGAGGCTTAGCTGCTCGGTTTTTCGCATGCCAGTATGTAACGCGATCAAAACCAGCGGATGATACTCGGCTGGCAGCGCCGCGAACAGCCTTTCCTCCTCTTCTTCGGTTAGGTAGCGAACCCTGCGGTTGTTCTCCTTCTGAAGCTTAACCTTTCTGAAGGGATTGCTGACCACTTTCTCATTCTCGAGGGCCAACATGTAGGTCGCTTTGAGCGTGGCAAGATAACGGTTCACGGTCGCCGCGCTGCGCCCCCCACTCTTGAGCTTTTGTCCATTCGAGGGAAAGCGGCTTTTCGAAAGCTGTAGTCGGGCAGCTTCAATGTCGCTCTTTACGAGGGTGCCGGCGGCTCTCGATCCCAACTGCTGCTTCCACCACGAGGCTCTTTGTCGAATGTCATCAATGGACTTACGCTTCATCGCCTCGCTAGCCTTGATGTAATCGTCAATGATCTCAGCCAGGCTGACAGCCTTATGTTTGTTCTTGATGTCCTCCGGAGCAAATTTTCCAAGCCGGATCTGAGTTTTCCGCAGCTGGTACACGTTGATGGCCGCCTGACGCATCCCGACCTTCTCGCGGTGGATCCGGCCGTCAACGCCAGCGTAACAAATCCACCAGACACCAGACCCTTTGGGCCTTTCAAAGATGCCCCGTTGTTTCTTCAACTCTCTCGGCATGCCGGTCTGTCCCGCCCGATTCCACCTGACTTTTGACCAGTTTAAGCCAGATGCCTGGTTCTCGGCCAGAGAGCCGCTGCCCGCGCCTTTGAATACCAGCTTTTCCAGTTCCTGCGCTGGAATGATAACGCGCCGCCCGACTTTCACGGCCCTCAATTGACCTTTCTCAATAAGATAATCAATCCCTCGTAGCGACAGTGAAGTAACGGCAGCAGCTTCCTTCTTCGAGTACGCCAGTTGCCGTTTGTCCATGTTCTTTCCTCTCATAAGCGATTTGCCACTGATCAGTTTGGTGACAGTGGTGCTCCATCATGCACCATTGCGACTGTGCTTGTCATCAGGCTCCACTGCTGAAGCAGACATGAAACTGAACCTACCGTGAAGCACCAATGTCCACCCTTCATATATAAGGAGTATTGAGGGTCGAAAAAAGTGAACAGCCAACATGGTTTTTTCTCTGCCGCGATGGAGCAACGGTGGTTTAGCGTGCAGGAAGGCGGCTGCATCAAAAATACCGGATCTAAGGCGTTCAGCCTCCGACTGCACGACAGAGCCACTCTTGAGTGGTGTCATTACTTCGACTCTGCCGATGAGTCGTCACTCTGCCTCAGTCGAGGGCGTTCCAAACTCTACAAATGGCAGCCACCAACTAGGTCCGGCTACCACGCGGATTCCATCGGCTTGATAGCCGTCTTCGTGTAACTCTTTTGCGTGGTCGATGCAGGCGCGCCTTGCGTCTCCCCACTTTTCATCGGCAAGGAGCCTAGAAACGAAAGGTGCCATCCCAACGTTGATGTCGAGCTCATCAGCCGTCACAAGATACGGTTCAGGAGCCTCCTGTTCAATGCCTCGCGAGCGTGACCGTATGAAGTCGAAAACGGGAAGATAGTAGTAGCGCCAAAGGTTGTCATCGAAGGCTACCTCAATTCGCCTTCGTCGTTCTGATACGGCTTCTGATCCCGCCAGAAGAACTGAAGTACGTCATTGCGGAAGTATGTGATGCAGCCGACATTGAGAGGGTGTCGCGCCCCCGACACTGACAACTCGTTCCGCCTGGTCCTTTGTTTTGGTCTTTGCATCAGCGTTTGGTTTGCTGAGGCGCCCCTTAGACTCAAGCACTATCCAAGCATTTGGTATTGGTCTGACCAACCAAATCAGGACGAGAACGCCCCTTAAGGACGACGTCCAGACCTGGGCGAAAGACGTCCAAATGCATTAGCCATGGTGCATTAAGCAGCTTCGCGGAAAACAACTTGCAGAGTGTCATCCCAAGGAAATAATTGACAGCCCCCTTTTCGGACGGATCGAGTGTTCTCGCTGCTTCAGTCTTGCGCAGTCGATATGCAACTGGCCCGCTTTGCTCCAACGCCATTCGGGTGAGGGACCACCTAAATATGGCTTCGTACACCGACGCGCCGCCATGTCTGAAAACATACTGTCTGTTCGGACGCCCAACAGTCACTGCTGCCCAAAGCAATTCATCCCAAGAGGTGGTAAGTACGCCTCTGCCATTCTTGACCAGTCCTCCGGGCTCGAAGCCTTCTGACTCGTAGTCAGTTCTCAGCATCGCTTTTGGTGCCACATTGGTTAGGAAAGGTAGGGACTGTTGTCGGGCTGATACACTCACGAAGACTCGCAACCGCAGCGCCGAATTCACCTATCGCGGAGCCTTTCGATGCAACCGGTTATCTTGGCCCGCTTGCGAGCCCTTCGACTGCGCCGAGGATGGAATTATAATAGGAGACAGAACAAAAGGCTCTACTCAACCGGCGTCCGCGCGATCGAGGTCTCTCGATCTCACGGACCGAGACTTGCCGGATGATTGCTTCTTCGTGGGGGTGGCACCGAAAGCCGACCTGTGATTGTTTCGTGTTGTCCGGTTCATAGAGTTCCGGAAACGACTTGCAGAAATTGCCTTTGAATACTTTCCTGCCGGAGATCAAAACCTCTTATGTTGTCGCCAGTCACGACGGTCTTGATGTCTAGCGAGCGGCCAGAGAACTTTGTCTTTAGCTCGATTTCTTGCCGTTCCAGACGGTGGTAGCCATTTTGGGGATGGAGCCGGTTGAGGTTCCAAATGTGAGGCGAAAGGGTACCCTCTTCATTAATGTTGAACATGATGCAGAAGGAAGGAACTAACTGATTTGGGTTTTCATAGGTTCCCTTGACCACCCAGCCGATGGTTCGTTTTTGAATTTTCGCGCTGAACGCAAACTCATGGTCGCCCAGCAATCCCAAGTGTTGGGTCAGCATTGGTAAATGCATGTCGGTGATTCTGATCCCTTCACCAGTGAAAGAGTATTGGCCTCCGGCCGGTATTGACCAGTGCCGGATGAAACTGTCTGGATTCATGAAGTCGTCTTGAAAGCTAAAAGGATATCTGCGACGACCTCGTTCCTGAGGAACCTTGATTCCTGGAATTGACAGAACCAACCACCGAATCAGGGTACTTCTGAACTCGCCGATGCTGGAATACTCCTGTCGTAGAAATCCGCTGAGATCGGAGAGGACTTTAGAACCTCGGGATTTGAAGATGGCAATCCGGTGGAGCGGCTTCTCCTTGAGTGCAAAGCCGAGTTCCAGGATCACGTTGGCATTGCCCGAGGAAATGTCGGCGACGAAGAAATCAGCCTCACTGATTCTCGCTGTGATCTTATCCCAAAGTTGCTTCGTTATAGAGTCGTCCTCAACAATGTCGTGTTTGACTCCCGCCAGTTCACAGGTCTTGCGAATGATGTCAGATTGAGGTGAGAAGAAATCCCCGCACGGAACGGCGAAGAACATGGTCGTCGGCATTGGCTTGATCGTCATCAAATGTTTACTACCGCGCAGTCCGCCCCCACGTCGTTCTCCCAACCCAACGCTGCCCGAGAAACCTTGGTTATCCCTCAATCATCCGCTTCGTCAGTAACTGTCCAGTACTCTTCGAGGCGCCAGAAGGTATCGAGGTTTGGCACGGACTTTTGGATAAGTCGAATCAGGGAATCGTATTCCGGCGGCTTAACTTAGTCCAGTTTGTCATGCTAAAGACTAGCTTGGCGTCTCGAAGGGGTCCCCCCAGCCGAGCCAAATTTCGGAGAAGCATCCGATCAATGGGAGGGTGGGCCACACGCGCCAGGGTGGTCTGAACTATCTGCCCCACGACCACCATTGCCTTAAGGTAGACAGCCACTAATTTTGCAGCGCGACCAAAAGTCACGCATTCGCTACGCCCGAGTCCTTCAGGTCGGTAATGACCTTGCCGCACCATTCGGCATGCAGTGTGGCGAATTGCTTGGCATCGATCGCATCACAAACATGGTCACGAACAAACTCGACGATTCCAGAGAGTTCAAGCGCATGGCGAAGCTTGCCGACGGTGGTAAACCTTCTCTGTGTCGCGCGAGCGGCCGCCCAAACTGAAAAGTTGTGTCGATGACGGAAGAAGTCATACTCCATGACGCTTCCCTCTGGACGCGATTGCAGGACCATATTCATGGACGGCCAGGTGTCAGCGACGGCCGGGCAATGAAAAGGCTTGGTCTAATGGGACTCTGCTTTAACGGGAACACCCAGAACCTCGCGAAGAAGCCGAAGGGGGCCGGAGATGAGTCCCTGACTGTCGGATGGTACGAGAACGTAGACGTTCAATTGTTGGGTTCGGCCGAAGCGATCGAACCTGCCCAATACTTCCTGTACGAAATCTTGTCGTGAGGAATGTCATACAGGACAAGATGTGTCACTTTGGACAGGCTGAGACCTTCAGCCATCGTAGCTCGGGTCGCGACTAGAATTCCTTCCCCGTTCAAGAATGGCATTAAGGTTCGGTGACGTCTTCGTTACCCATATCACCATGGAGAAGCTGGCAAGTCATCGCGCGGCCTTCAATCTCGGCAGCTAAATAGTAGAGGGAGGCCCGATAATCAGTGACCACGCAGATCCGCCGAGATGGCGTCTTCATCGCAGTCAGATCGCTCAATAGCTGAGCGAACGTGCGCAACTTCGAATCCACTTCAGCATCCTCGATTTGTTGAAGCGCACCCGCGCCAATTTCGGCGGCCTTTGCGGCTGTGGGGTCATCCATTTGGTACTCCGGTCGAATCAGAGGGACGTCCTCCTCAGAGGATTCTGACAGAGTTTCACTGTCTATTGGGGACCACTCCATGCGTTTTCGCATACACCCTCCAGAGCGACTGGACTCGACTGAAGCGCTAAGCAGAAGGTTGGGCATCCAACCTGGCAGCAGCGCGACCATTTTGAGGGTTTCGACAACATCCACCACCGTTGACCAGAGGCTCAACTCGGCCGGCGTCAGAGAATAGGGCACTTCATGCAGAATTGGACGCGGCAAGCTGGCCAGCGGCGTGCCGTCAAAATCGACAAGCCGGTCGCGCCGCCAGTCCACTACAGTGCTGTCTTCCGGAGAAAATAGGTAAGGCAAGTCAATTTCCGGCAGCGTTGCCAGAACAATTCGTTCCGAATTTGCTGTGACCAAACGCAAAGCTTCGGCGCGAGCTCCCTTCTCGATGCGCGTCGTCGGCAATCACGAGGTCCCAATGAGTTTCCGCCAGACTGTCACAGACATCAGGTTGCCTGGCAAAATCCCAGCTCAAGACTGCGACCACACCCTTCGGCCAGAATTCCCCTTCGGTCTGAGAATCAAGCATCTCCCGAAAGCGATAGCGATCCATCAGCAGGGCCGGGGCGAGAGCTTCGCGCAGCATCTCGACAATCTGGACTTAATCGACACAGATTCGGACCAAGAAAAAGAACCCGAGAGGTCGGGTATGTTTCCAACAGTCGCGCTGAAAGGGCTACCAAAGCCGGGTTTTGCCGAGCCCCAGGTCTCGCACGTAGTAAGGTCACCCGCTTGTCACCAGGATCAAAAAAGGCTCTCCACAAAACCTGCCTGGTGAAGCAGAAGCTTTGTGTGTGCCTGTCCGGATGGAGTCAAGGCTGCATCTCCTTCTTGCGGTGGGCTTCCGCCTGCTTGATCTTGTTTAAGATCCAGTTCCGATGGCTTGCTAATGTCTCGTGATCTTCCAGGGTGATCCCGCCTAAATGGAACAAAGTCGTTCCGAATGACGCCTATTTCTTTCAGCTTGGCACTGCAACGGTTTCGAGTCCCGCCGAACACGGGTTCGAAATGGCTCCAGTTTTCGTTGTGAGCGACCAACGACTGGTAGTTGTCGAAGGTCATATTTTCGAGCACCATGGGCACTTTCTCCTCGCCTCCATGGAGAGACGAGAGGCAGCGCCCTGCAGCTTCCACGATTTGTTCCTCCGTCAAAGCGATTCGAATCAGCGCTCGAAGCGCCAATTCGATTTCGGACACCATTACGAAGGGGCTCGCGACCTGATAGAGATATCGAAGAAAATCCATCGGGGTCAGGATTCCCACGAGGCGCTCAGGGGTTCCGATCAGGATACCGTTGTCCCTATCCATCGCATCAAACACCCGGATGAAGTCCTCGGTCACCCGCGCGAACTCGAACTGTTCCAGAAACTCGTCAACGGGGAGGTCACCCGGGGCGCACTTCTGGTTCGTCCACTGCTCCAGAGTTAGACTTGCTGCTTCGAGTGAGAACGAGCGGAACGAAAATATTCCGAGAACCTCGCCATTCTCAACCACCGGCAGCTGCGAATAGCCGTGTTTTCGCATCAGCGCGACGGCATCGCGAACACGGCAGTTCGGTGGTACCGCCAATACTGACTGATTCTGCGGGATGATCCGGTTGATCCGGTGGAAAAGTTCGGAGACAAGGTCGAAGTCTCCTAGATCCAGAGGTGGAATCCAGAAAGTCTCAGATTTGGAGTCGGTCCGAACAAAGGTAGTCACCCTTTTGCCCCTTCCACTGGGATCCGTGCTTGGAAGCAAGGGTTGGCAAACCTGGACCGGCGAGTGGATGAGCCCTTGAAATGTTTTCTACAGGCTTTGTTGGTCATACATTAACCTAAGCTAAAACTTGGGCAAAGGGTCTATTGCAGAGTACTCAACCTGAATCCTGAACCCCCAGGAAGCGACCAGCCTTTCGATGAGTTCCTTAGATCTGTGCGGCGAAAGCGGTGCTAGGACCACGCGATGAACCAGGCGCTCAACATTGACCCGGAAGGAAAGCGCCGCAGAAGTTCCGAGCCCTTCGAATCTTGCTATCGCGTTCCGAAGACCTGCGTTTTCGCTGACAAAACCAGCTCGGCAGGCGTCTGTCTGAGGACGCTCAAAACGTGAAATGGAGGATCTTCTTCGAATCGGCTGGTAAGTAGGTCCTCGCCGTTATAGAAGAAGAGCGCGCGCACTTCCTGTTCATAGGCGAACCAATTCGGTTTGCGGGTGTACTTCTTCCAGTAGTCAGGACTACTGCGGATATCCTCTTTGGCGGCGTTGTGAGGGTCATAGTAATGAATTCTGTCGACAAAGAGGTCCTCAGGAAAAACGAGCAGGCCAGCGATTCCCCCGGCCGCGGCTGATGGAAGATTCCTGTCCTGCCTGACTGACATTCTCGCAGGAGGGCTTGGCGACTCGACTGAATGCAGATTCCTTTTCCTGCATAGAGGTCCCACATCGCCTTTGATTCGTGCTCTGCGGCGTGCCAGGAACTGACCATCGTGCGAAACGGAAGAAAACGTTCGTTCCAATCTGCCGAAGCCGAATTGACAGCAGCACTGTAGTTGGACTGCCTCTCCTCAAATTCGAAATGAGAAGAGCGAGCCTTCATAGGGATCGCCAAGGCAATCGGCAGCTGAAAGAGTGCGGAAGTCTCAAGCAGTGACTGAAACTTTGGAAGATCCAGGTATCTCCAAACTGGATAGTCTGTGAGCATCTCCACACTGCTACTCCGCCAGCATCATCTCCAAGAGATCCTTCAGTGCGAACTCTCAATAGGATCTAACTCCGTTATCTTGTTCGACACCTCGGTTCCGTCCGACGGCCCACTTTTGTGCCAGAACAGAATCGCTGGTGGCGTGTACGAAGAATTGATTGCTGTCGAACTTGTGCATTCCATTTTCGTTCATTTCCTTGATGAACTGGATTTCCTCTTCGGTAAAGATTCTTTCCTTCAATCTTTGCTGGCCTTCTCGCATCAGTTTGTCGTATTGCTCCAGTTTTGCCGCTTCATCTCCCTCGTGTGTACTAAGAGCTGATCCCATTTGGCGGGCCAATACGTCCTATCGCTCCAGCCGGAGTTCTTTTTCGATAGGTATTTCATTGTTGCTCCTCTTGAGATTGTCGATTTCGGCCCTTTGCGCAGCCGTTACCCAATGATAGGCTCCTCAGTTATGTCATCGCGAATTCTCCCTGGAGATTGTCTGCCTTTGTGAGCCTTGCCTTTGGCGGATTTACTGTGTGCGCCGCAGGCAACTTCCTCGACGTGACGCTTGTGGTTCAAGGCTAACAGGCGCCTCAGGTAGCTCACGCCCGAGCAGTACGGCGAGCGTGTGCGGGCGCGCGTTGGCGACATGCCCGCGTTCCTCTCCTTCGACATCGATTTCGTCGACCCGGCGTTCGCGCCGGGGACGGCACGCCCGAGGTCGGCGGGCCGACCAGCGCGCAGGCGCTGGCCTACCTCCGGGCGCTCACCGGCATCGACTTCCGCGCTTTCGACTGCGTCGAGGTCTCGCCACCTTACGATCCCTCGGGGATCACGGCATGGCTGGCCGCCAGCGTGTGTCACGAGATGATCTCGCTCGCGGCGCTGCGCTCGAGGGGGGCGTCCTCCTAAGGCCCGTTCCCGCGGTCGCCTCCCCATGGGTGGTGGCGCAGGGTCGGTCTCGCGTATGGGCTGGAGAAGGGGTGGTGCTCGCCGGCCGCGGTGAACCCGCCGGCATCGAAGATCTTCGGCCGTTGTGCTCGGTGAAGCGCGAGCTTTCGCCTCCCACACCCCTTCCCCAGCCCCGGCCCGGCCGGCGGAGACCAACCCCGGAAGAAGTGTGAGCGGGGGGCCTACCCCATCGCGTCGAGAACCTCCCGCACCATCCCGACCGTCGTCGCCGGGTGCATGAACACGAGCCGGCCGACCGTCTCACCCTCCCATGACGACGGCGTCACGAACGCCACCTGCTCGGCGAGCAGGCGATTGGACCAGGCGTAGTAGTCCGCGGCTGTCCAGTCGTGGCGCCGGAAGAGCACCACGGCCAGCTCCGGTTCGCGCACGAGCTCGAGCTGCGGCGCCGAACGGATCAGCTCGGCCGTCTCGCGCGTCAAGGACAGCGCCGCCTCGATCGCGTCCCGATAGGCGTCGGTGCCGTTCACCGCGAGCGAGAACCACAGCGGCAGCCCACGGGCCCTGCGCGTGAGGTGGAAGGCGTAGTCGCTCGGGTTCCACGCCTCGGGCCGCTCGTGGATCACGTCGAGGTAGGACGCGTCCTGCGTATGAACCGCTCGAGCCTGGGCGGGCTCGCGATAGAGGAGCGCCGCGCAGTCGAACGGGGCGAACCACCACTTGTGCGGGTCCATGACGATCGAGTCCGCATGCTCGATCCCCGCGTAGCGTGCCCGCACGCTGGGGGCCAGCAGCCCGGCGCCCCCGTAGGCGCAGTCGACGTGGAACCAGAGTCCGTGCTCGCGGGCCACCTCTGCCACGCCCGCCAGGTCGTCGATGATGCCGGCGTTGGTCGTGCCCCCGGTGGCGACCACCCCGCAGACCGAGTTCGGGTCGTCGTCCGCCTCGAGGGCCGCCCTCAGCGTGGCGCCGGTGAGGCGATGGTCCTCGACGTCCACGTGCAGCGGGTCGACTTCCATGATCCGCAGCGCGTTGTCGATCGAAGAGTGCGCCTCGTGGCTCGCCGCGATCCGCCAGCGGGGCGGCGTGTCGCCGCCCTCACGCTCAACTCGGCGCTTGGCCGTCTCGCGGGCCACCACCAGGGCGGACAGGTTGCCGGCCGAGCCGCCCGACACGAAGCAGCCCCCGGCCGGCTCCGGTAGCCCGGCCAGGTCAGCCAGCAGCTGCAGCACCTGGTTCTCCGCGTGCACCGCCCCGGCCGCCTCCAGCCACGACATCCCCTGCACGCGAGGCGCAGGAGACCACCATGTCGAACAGCAGCGACGCCTTCGTCGGGGCGGCCGGGATGAATGCGAGGAAGCGCGGGCTGTCACAGGAGATGACCGCGCGCGAGACGGTCTCGTCGTACAGCTTCAGCACCGCCTCGGGGTCGTTTCCCGCCGCCCCGAGCAGCCCTGCCATGCGCTCCTCGAGCTGATCGCGCGGGGCGCCCGAGTCGAGCGGTACGGGGTCGAGGCGCAGCCGCCAGTCGGTGTAGCCGTAGACGGCCTTGGCGATCTGCTCGGTTCGCTCGTCGAAATCGTGCATGACTGCTCCGATCTGGCTGTGGCAGCTCGCCGCCGCTGCCCGCTCAGGTTGACGTGGCGTGGCCGTTGAGCTGCTCTGCATCGGCGTCCGCCGCC
The DNA here is from genome assembly GCA_963752385.1 of uncultured Acidimicrobiia bacterium. Taxonomy (GTDB): domain Bacteria; phylum Acidobacteriota; class Terriglobia; order Versatilivoradales; family Versatilivoraceae; genus CAVVYL01. The sequence continues at coordinate 684,348 of CAVVYL010000045.1, forward strand.
GCCCGCCGGCGCAGCGCGATCCCCGTGAGGATCTCGCGCACGATGCGGTCGGCGACGAGCGACGACGCGTCGGCCGTGCCCACCTGCGTAGGAATCACCTCGACCAGGTCGGCGCCCACCAGCTCCAGCTCCCGCGCAAGCTCGCGGACCGCCCACAGGAGCTCGGCGGAAGTGAGGCCGCCCGGCTCGGGCGTGCCGGTTCCCGGAACGAAGGCCGGGTCGAGCACGTCGATGTCCACTGTGAGGTAGGCCGGCCCGTCGCCCACCACCGCGAGCGCGCGCGCCACGACCTCCCTGATCCCGAGATCGCGGACGTCGTGCATGAACAGGCTCGTGATGCCCCGCTCGGCCTGCCACGCGAACTCCCGGTCCCCCGGCCAGTAGCCGCGCAGGCCGATCTGCGCGTAGCGCGGGGCGTCGACCTGCCCGTCGTCCACGAGCGCGCGCATGAACGTCCCGTGGGAGAACTGCACGCCGAACACCTCCTCGCCGGTGTCCGTGTGCGTGTCGAAATGAACCACGCCGACCGGGCCGTGCCTGGCGACGCACGCCCTCACACTCGGCTCGGTGATCGAGTGGTCGCCGCCGAGGACCAGTGGCATCGAGCCGGCGGCGAGCACCTCTCCCACGACCGCCTCGATCGCCGCGTGCGAGCGGCGGGCGTCGCCCGGCATGACCGCGGCGTCACCGAAGTCGACCACGCGGAGCTCCTCGAACGCGTCCACGCCGGCCTCCAGATGCGGGCCCGGCGGGCTGCTGGCTGCGCGGATCGCGCGCGGCGCGAAGCTGGTCCCGGGACGGTCCGAGACGAGGTCGTCCATCGGGGCGCCGATGATCGCCACATCGACGCCCGCCAGGTCGGCCGCGTCCTCGGTGTAGGGCAGGCCCGCGAACGTGAGCAAGCCGGCGTAATCGGGCTTCTCGCCGATCGCCGACCAGCGACCCCGAGGGTCGATCATCGCGGCACTCCCGCGCTCATCTCA